>NZ_JBVIZH010000003.1:0-1346962 GCF_055591765.1 Streptomyces sp. NPDC041205
AACGCCCGGTTACATTCCGAACCCGGAAGCTAAGCCTTACAGCGCCGATGGTACTGCAGGGGGGACCCTGTGGGAGAGTAGGACGCCGCCGAACTTAACTTTATAAAGCCGTGGTTCCAGGACATATGTCCTGGAACCACGGCTTTTTTGTTTTCTGGCACCTCTTCCGAGCTTTCCTGGAGCCGCGCCACCCCTCTGCACGGCCGTCTGACAACTGACGGTAAGGTCAGGGGGCATCATTGGCTCGTTCCCCACAGGAGGCCCCCGGGTGGAGGTCCAGGAGACTCGCGTCCAGACGGACCGGGTCCTCACCATCCCGAACATCCTCAGCATGGCGCGTCTCGTCGGTGTGCCCCTCTTCCTGTGGCTGATCCTCAGGCCGGAGTTCGGCGGGCCGAACAGTGACGGCTGGGCGCTGCTGGTGCTCGCGCTGAGCGGCGTCAGCGACTATCTCGACGGCAAACTGGCGCGGCGATGGAACCAGATCAGCAACCTGGGCCGGCTCCTCGACCCGGCAGCCGATCGGCTGTATATCCTCTCGACGCTTGTCGGCCTCACCTGGCGGGAGATTCTTCCGCTGTGGGTGACCGCGCTGCTACTGCTGCGCGAACTGGTTCTGCTGGTGATGGTCTGGATCCTGCGGCGGCACGGCTATCCGCCGCCGCAGGTGAACTTCCTCGGCAAGGCCGCGACCTTCAACCTGATGTACGCCTTTCCGCTGCTGCTGCTCAGTGACGGAAGTGGCTGGATCCATACACTCGCTGCTATTTTCGGATGGGCGTTCGCCGGATGGGGTACAACGCTGTACTGGTGGGCAGGGATCCTCTACGTGGTTCAGGTCCGCCGACTTGTCAAGACGGATGCCATGGCCGATTGAGCCCGTCAAATGACGGGTGGGGCGGCCGGAAGGCTCGTACCTGAGTGAACGGGCCAATCCTGGCAGGCTGAGTCGGCTAGATCGTCGTCTATCAAGGAGGACGTTTCCGACATGAAGGCCGTCGTGATGGCCGGAGGCGAAGGCACCCGCCTGCGCCCCATGACCTCGAGCATGCCCAAGCCGCTCCTGCCGGTGGCCAACCGGCCGATCATGGAGCATGTGCTGCGCCTGCTGAAGAAGCATGGGCTCACCGAGACCGTAGTGACTGTCCAGTTCCTGGCGTCGCTCGTCAAGAATTACTTCGGCGACGGTGAAGAGCTCGGGATGGAGCTCACCTATGCCAATGAGGAGAAGCCACTCGGCACTGCCGGCAGCGTGAAGAACGCTGAAGAGGCACTGAAGGACGATGCCTTTGTCGTCATCTCCGGTGACGCTCTGACCGACTTCGACCTCACCGATCTGATCCGCTTCCACAAGGAGAAAGGCGCGCTTGTCACTGTCTGTCTGACACGCGTCCCCAATCCGCTGGAATTCGGCATCACCATCGTCGACGAAGAAGGCAAGGTCGAGCGCTTCCTGGAGAAGCCGACCTGGGGACAGGTTTTCTCCGACACGGTGAACACGGGCATCTACGTGATGGAGCCCGAGGTCTTCGACTACGTCGAAGCGGATGTGCCGGTCGACTGGTCCGGTGACGTCTTTCCGCAGCTCATGAAGGAAGGCAAGCCCATCTACGGCTACATCGCCGAGGGCTACTGGGAGGACGTCGGCACCCACGAGAGCTATGTGAAGGCCCAGGCGGACGTCCTTGAAGGCAAGGTCGACGTGGAACTCGACGGCTTCGAGATCTCGCCCGGCGTATGGGTCGCCGAAGGCGCCGAAGTGCATCCCGACGCCGTGCTCCGCGGCCCGCTGTACGTCGGTGACTACGCGAAGATCGAAGCGGACGCCGAGATCCGTGAGCACACAGTCGTCGGCTCGAACGTCGTCGTGAAGAGCGGAGCCTTCCTGCACAAGGCGGTCGTGCACGACAACGTCTACATCGGGCAGCACAGCAATCTGAGAGGCTGCGTCGTCGGGAAGAACACCGACATCATGCGGGCCTCCCGCATCGAGGACGGCGCCGTCATCGGCGACGAGTGCCTTGTCGGCGAAGAATCGATCATCCAGGGCAATGTGCGGGTCTATCCGTTCAAGACGATCGAGGCCGGAGCGTTCGTCAACACCTCCGTCATCTGGGAGTCCCGCGGACAGGCGCATCTCTTCGGGGCCCGAGGCGTCTCCGGCATCCTGAACGTGGAGATCACCCCGGAACTCGCCGTGCGGCTCGCCGGAGCGTACGCGACGACGCTCAAGAAGGGCTCCACCGTCACCACGGCGCGTGACCACTCCCGTGGCGCGCGGGCCCTGAAGCGGGCCGTGATCTCCGCTCTCCAGGCCAGCGCCATCGACGTACGCGACCTGGAGAACGTGCCCCTGCCGGTCGCGCGGCAGCAGACGGCGCGTGGCAGTGCCGGCGGCATCATGATCCGTACGACGACGGGGGTGCCGGACTCCGTCGACATCATGTTCTTCGACGGGCGCGGGGCGGACCTCTCGCAGGCCAGTCAGCGCAAGCTGGACCGCGTGTACGCGCGCCAGGAGTACCGGCGTGCGTTCCCCGGCGAGATCGGGGACCTGCACTTCCCCGCCAGTGTCTTCGACTCCTACACCGGGTCGCTGCTGCGCAATGTCGACACCACGGGCATCGCCGAGTCGGAGCTCAAGGTCGTCGTGGACGCGTCCAACGGCAGCGCCGGACTCGTTCTGCCCAGCCTTCTCGGGAAGCTCGGTGTCGACGCGCTGACGATCAATCCGGGGCTCGACGAGTCGCGGCCCACCGAGTCCGCCGACGCGCGCCGGTCCGGTCTGATGCGGCTCGGTGAGATCGTGGCGTCGGCCCGCGCGGCCTTCGGGGTGCGCTTCGACCCCGTGGGCGAGCGGCTTTCGCTCGTCGACGAGAAGGGGCGGATCGTCGAGGACGACCGGGCCCTGTTGGTGATGCTGGACCTGGTGGCCGCGGAGCGGCGCAGTGGGCGGGTCGCGTTGCCGGTGACCACGACACGTATCGCCGAGCAGGTCGCGGCGTACCACGGCACGCAGGTGGAGTGGACGACGACGTCACCGGACGATCTGACCCGGGTCGGACGCGGCGATTCGACGGTCTTCGGTGGTGACGGGCGCGGTGGGTTCATCGTGCCCGAGTTCAGCAGCGTCTTCGACGGCACAGCGGCGTTCGTGCGGCTCATCGGGCTTGTGGCGCGTACGCAGCTCACGCTCAGCCAGATCGACGCCAGGATCCCGCGTGCGCACGTTCTGAGGCGTGACCTCGCCACTCCCTGGGCCGTCAAGGGCCTGGTGATGCGGCATGTAGTGGAGGCCGCGGGCGAGCGGTCCGTGGACACGACGGACGGCGTACGGGTCGTGGAGGCCGACGGACGCTGGGTGCTCGTCCTGCCCGACCCCGCGGAAGCCGTCACGCACCTGTGGGCCGAAGGGCCCGACGACGCGTCCGCCCAGGCGCTGCTCGACGAGTGGGCCGCGGTGGTGGACAGCGCCGGGCACTGATGGCGCATATGTGCCGGACAGCACCCGTAAGTGGCGCTGTCCGGCACGCCGGTGGGGCCGTTCGGAGGTAGTGCCCGCGACGTGCGACGATGTGCGGCATGCCGCAGCAGCCCCCCGTTCGGAGCACCGTCTCGCGCCCCCGGCGCCCGGACGCCTCCATGTCGCTGCTCACCACCGTCATGGACCACAGCCTGGACGAGGGGTACGCGGAGGCCGCCGCCCGCAAGAGGGAAACCGGCACAGGCGGAGTCCCCAAGACGCTGCGGGCCAAGCTGGGGCTCGCGGTCGGTCTGGTGCTCGCCGCGCTCGTGGTGACCGTGGGTGCGGCGCAGGCGCGGATAGCGGCGCCGGAGCTGGCCAAGGAGCGCTCCGAGCTGATCGAACGGGTCGAGTCGGCGACCGCGGACGCGGACAAGCTCGAGGACGAGGTCGACGACCTGCGCGGCGATGTGAGCGCGCGTCAGCGGGCCGCGCTGGAGAAGCACGGCGGTGGCCGGGCCGAGTTGGTGTCGCTGCTGTCCGGTGCGACGGAAGTGCACGGGCCGGGTGTGAAGCTCGTGGTGGACGACAAGAAGGAAGCCGACCAGGGTGGCGGCGGTCCGCGGGAGAGCTCCGGGTTCTCCGACAACGGCCGGGTGCGGGACCGCGATATGCAGCGGGTCGTCAACGGTCTGTGGGAGTCGGGCGCAGAGGCCATCGCGATCAACGATCAGCGGCTGACCGCGCTGTCGGCGATCAGGGCAGCCGGTGACGCGATACTGGTCGACAACAAGCCGCTCGTGCCGCCGTATACGGTGCTCGCGGTGGGTGACGGGCAGCGGCTGAGCACGAGGTTCCAGAACAGCGTCGACGGCCAGTATCTGCACGGTCTGCAGGAGAACTTCGGCGTCCGGACCAGTATTTCCGCGGTGGACGACATCCGGCTTCCGGCCGCGCCCAGTGTGACCGTACGAACAGCAGAGCCGAAGGCAGGAAAGGGCACATCGTGATCGCCGTACTGGGCCTCGTCGTGGGAGTCGTGGCCGGATTGTTGGTTCGGCCCGAGGTTCCGGCGGTGGTCGAGCCGTATCTTCCGATTGCCGTGGTGGCCGCGCTCGACGCGGTGTTCGGCGGTCTGCGCGCGATGCTCGACGGCATCTTCGACGACAAGGTCTTCGTGGTGTCGTTCCTGTCGAACGTGGTCGTGGCCGCGCTGATCGTCTTCCTGGGCGACAAGCTGGGGGTGGGCGCGCAGCTGTCCACCGGTGTCGTCGTGGTCCTCGGTATCCGCATCTTCTCCAACGCCGCGGCGATCCGTCGGCACGTCTTCCGGGCGTGACGCCGATGAGTCCCATGAATCCCACGGACCCCGAGAACCCCGAGAACCCCGAGAACATGGACGACCCGGCTCAGGACGGCAGGCGCAGGGAACTGCCCGCCGAGGTCCCGGTGACGCCCCGCACGGCCGCTGACGGGCCGCCTGGCGAGCAGAGCGGGGGGCCGTCCCTGACCGGGCGTCAGAGGCTCGTACAGGGGATCTGGCCTCCGCGCCTTACGCGGGCGCAACTCATCGTGGCCCTGCTGCTGTTCGTCCTCGGCCTCGGGCTCGCCATCCAGGTGCGGTCCACGAACGACAGCAGTGCGCTGCGCGGGGCACGTCAGGAAGATCTCGTACGTATTCTCGATGAACTGGATGACCGAACTCAGCGTCTGGAAGATGAGAAGCGGAGACTGGAGGAACAGCGCACCGGTCTCGAGAACAGCTCGGACCAGGCCGAGGAGGCCCGCAAGCAGACCGCCGAGAGGGAACGGCAGCTCGGCATTCTGGCGGGCACCGTGGCCGCGCAGGGTCCCGGCATCACGCTGACGATCGACGACAAGAAGGGGACGGTTGAGGCTGACATGCTGCTCGACGCCATCCAGGAGTTGCGCGCCGCCGGTGCGGAGGCCATCCAGGTCAATGACGTCAGGGTGGTCGCCAGTACGCATCTGTCGGACGCGACGGGCGGTGGTGTGCGGGTGGACGGCCGGAAGGTCTCCGCGCCCTACCGCTTCAAGGTCATCGGCAAGCCGCAGGACCTGGAGCCGGCGCTGAACATCCCTGGCGGGGTGGTGCAGACTCTGGAGAAGGAGCAGGCCACGGTGACTGTCGCACGTACGGAGAAGATCGTCGTGGATGCCTTGCGACCGGCGAAGCGGCCTGACTACGCTCGGTCGTCCTCCCAGTGAGCCGGGGGCGCATGGGGGCCGTTGGTCCAGGGCATGAGGTTGCGGGGGGTCGGCGCACCGCAGATGGGGTGCGTGGTGGAAACTGTTTGGCGGCTCCGGACGTTGTGAGGATGTCCGTGGTGCCGCGGTATGACGGTGTGTGCAATCAGGGTTCGTCCTGCCCCACGGGCGGGTCTGTTTCGGTCAAGGGGAATCGCCCGTGAAGTTGTTTGCGAAGTTGTTCGGCAAGAGCGCACGTGAAGACGCCCGTCATCGTGCGCCGCGCGCTGGAGACGTGCCGGAGACGCAGGTGGGCGAGCGCCCGCTGTTCCGGGACCAGGTCGGCGGAGACAATTCGGGCGGACAGGGCGCGTCGTCTGTTGACCCTGCCAGTTCCGGCCGCATAGGTTTCGGGGAACCGTCAACCTCAAGTACGGGTGGAGGGTTTACCCCCGACCCGTACGCGTCCCATGCCCCTGGGGGGCAGCCGCGGCAGGAGGATCCGTCCATGTCGGCCCTGGTGTGTACGAGGTGCGGGAACCGCAACGCGCAGGCGAGCCGGTTCTGTTCCAACTGCGGTGCGCCGCTGCGGGCCGGAGCGGTCGCCGAGCGTCCGTCCGAGACCACTTCGACGATCTCCATCTCCGGACTCGAGGCCTACGACGCCGAGGTCACGGGGCAGACGCCGTCTCCGGCACTGTCGCCCGAGGCCCAGGCGGCCGTGGACGCGCTGCCGCTCGGCTCGGCGCTGCTCGTGGTGCGACGCGGTCCGAACTCGGGCAGCCGCTTCCTCCTCGACGGCGAGCTGACGACGGCGGGACGCCACCCGCAGAGCGACATCTTCCTGGACGACGTGACCGTGTCGCGCCGCCACGTGGAGTTCCGTCGCCTCGCGGACGGCTCCTTCACCGTCGCCGACGTGGGCAGCCTCAACGGCACGTATGTGAACCGGGAGCGGATCGACTCCGTCGCGCTGTCCAACGGCGACGAGGTGCAGATCGGCAAGTACCGGCTGGTCTTCTACGCGAGCCAGCGGGGCATCTGACCCTCCCCCAGACTCCGTCTGGGGGGATCCCCAGGGAAGGTCCATGCTGCACACAACGAGGGGCGGTGCCGGAAACGGCACCGCCGCCGCGGACCGTCGGCTGATGAGCATCGGCACGGTGCTGAACGCGCTGCGTGACGAATTTCCCGAGGTCACCATCTCCAAGATCAGGTTCTTGGAGTCCGAAGGGCTCATCGAGCCGCAGCGCACGCCGTCCGGCTACCGCAAGTTCAGCCCGGAGGACGTCGAGCGGCTCGGGTACGTCCTGCGGATGCAGCGCGACCACTATCTGCCGCTCAAGGTGATCCGCGAGCAGTTGGACGCCACGGAGCGCGGTGAGGTCCCCGCCGTCCCCGCGCCCGGGCAGTCGCCCGAGTCCGCCGACAGCGAACTCGCGGAGGCCGACGCGGAGCGCACGGCGGCACGGCTGGGCCGGGACACCCTGTTGGCCGCAGCCGAGGCCGATGAGCGCCAGCTCGCCGAGTGGGAGACGTACGGCCTGATCACGCCCCTGCCCGACGGCAGCTACGACGCGGACGCCGTGACGGTGGCCGCGCTGGTCGTCGAACTCGGGCGATTCGGTATCGAACCCCGCCATCTGAGGGCCATGAAAGCGGCCGCAGATCGAGAGGCGGGCCTCGTCGACCAGGTCGTCGCGCCGCTGCGCAGGCACCGCAATCCGCAGACCAGGGCCCATGCGGAAGCCCGTACGAAGGAGCTCGCGGGGCTCACTGGCAGGCTGCACGCGGCGCTCGTGCACAGTGCGCTCGGTGTCCGGGTGCGCTGACCCGATCGGTGCCCGACTACCCAAACCTGCCGGGCACGTCCTAGGGTTGCTGTGTGAACGAGCTCGACGTCGTAGGTGTCCGGGTCGAAATGCCCTCCAACCAGCCGATCGTGCTCCTGCGTGAAGTGGGAGGCGACCGGTACCTCCCCATCTGGATCGGACCAGGGGAGGCGACCGCCATCGCCTTCGCACAGCAGGGCATGGCGCCCGCACGGCCGCTGACGCACGACCTGTTCAAGGACGTGCTGGAGGCTGTCGGCCAGGAGCTCACCGAAGTGCGCATCACCGACCTGCGGGAAGGCGTGTTCTACGCCGAGCTGGTCTTCGCCAGCGGAGTCGAGGTGAGCGCGCGGCCCTCCGACGCCATAGCGCTTGCGCTGCGCACCGGGACGCCGATCTTCGGCAGTGACGGGGTGCTCGACGACGCCGGGATCGCCATTCCGGACGAGCAGGAGGACGAGGTGGAGAAGTTCCGCGAGTTCCTCGATCAGATCTCGCCCGAGGACTTCGGCACCAACAGTCAGTGAGCCGCGCTCGGCGGCGAATCCGGCGCCCCGGTTGGGCGGTCGGCGGCAGGCGGCGCGCCGTCGTTCGTCAGCCCGTAGGACCCCTCCGGGAGGCCGTCCCCGGATCATTCGGCTAGCCTTTCCCCGCAGCGTGGGAGGGGAAACCACTCGCAGGGTGATTATCACCCGGCGTGCCGAGTGTGGCGTTCGTTGACGAGCCCCTGGTGACTGCCTACCGTCGAGGAGGCAGGTCAAGGACGGAGGTCGGCGTGAGAAGCAGCGGCGACGGCACAGCGGTGGGCGGTCCGTACCCGCATCACAGCAGCTCGGCCGATCACTCTCCGAAGCGCCCGGTGGCAGTGCACGGTGGCACCTCCGGGCCGGAAGGTCAGGGGGAGAGCCCCGAGCAGGACCGGGTCGGATATCGGGGGCCCACGGCGTGCGCCGCCGCGGGCATCACATACCGCCAGTTGGACTACTGGGCGCGGACCGGGCTCGTCGAGCCCAGCGTGCGCGCGGCCGGTGGCTCCGGGACCCAGCGGCTCTACAGCTTCCGTGACGTGGTCGTTCTGAAGATCGTGAAGCGGTTCCTCGACACCGGGGTGTCGCTGCAGAACATCCGCACCACGGTCCAGCATCTGCGCGACAGCGGATTTCGGGACCTGGAGCGCACGACGCTGATGAGCGACGGGGCGACGGTCTACGAATGCACCTCGCCCAATGAGGTGCACGATCTGCTCCAGGGCGGGCAGGGCGTCTTCGGGATCGCCGTGGGCGTCGTGTGGCGCGATGTGGAGGCCGCGCTGTCGCAGCTCCACGGGGAGCGCATCGACACCGGGGAGACCCTGATGGGGCACCACCCCGGGGACGAGCTCGCGAGGCGGCGCAACCGGGCCGTGTGAGGCGGTCGGCGGTGGTCGGCGGCGGGTCCTGACGGGGCGGTTGTGCCTGGTGGCTCAGGGGCATTGTCAGTGGCTTAGGGCAGCATCGGAGATGTGAGGACCGCGCCGACGATTCTGCATCTCGACATGGACGCCTTCTACGCGTCCGCCGAGCAGGCTGCCAAGCCGAGCCTGCGGGGCAAGGCTGTCGTCGTCGGCGGGCTGGGCCCGCGCGGTGTGGTCGCCACCGCCTCCTACGAGGCGCGTCGGTTCGGGGTGCACTCGGCGATGCCCATGGGGCAGGCGCGGCGGCTCGCGCCGAACGCCGCGTACCTCGTGCCCCGGTTCTCGTTCTACCGGGAGATCAGCGACCAGGTGATGCGGCTCCTGCGGGAGCTGTCGCCGCTGGTGGAACCGCTGAGCTTGGATGAGGCCTTCGTGGACCTGGAAGCGGGGGGCGTCGCGGCGGACGAGGCGGCCGCGCGCGCCGTCGGGGAGCGGCTGCGGGCGGACATCCTGCGGGTCACGGGACTGACCGGGTCCGTGGGGCTAGCCGTGTCCAAGATGCTGGCGAAAATCGCCTCCGAGCAGGCCAAGCCGGACGGGCTTGTGCTGATATCGCCGGGTACGGAGCGGGAACTGCTCGCGCCCATGACCGTGCGGACGCTGCCCGGGGTGGGGCCCGCCACCGGCGACCACCTGCGACGGGCCGGGATCACCACCGTCGGGGAGCTGGCCGAAGCCGGGGAGGACGAGCTGGTACGGCTCCTTGGGAAGGCCCACGGCGGGTCGCTGTACGCGATGGCGCTGGCGCGGGATGAGCGGCCCGTGGTGGCCGAGCGGGACACCAAGTCGGTCAGCGTCGAGGACACGTACGACGTGGACATCCACGACCGGGTGCGGGTCCGGATGGAGGTGGCGCGCCTTGCCGACCGGTGCGTGCAGCGGCTGCGGGACGCCGGGCACTCCGGGCGGACCATCGTGCTGAAGGTGCGGCGCTTCGACTTCTCGACCCTGACGCGCTCCGAGACGCTGCGCGGCCCCACGGACGACCCCGGGGTGGTGCGGGAGGCTGCCGCGCGGCTCCTCGAGTCCGTGGACACGACGGGTGGGGTGCGGTTGCTGGGGGTCGGGGTGAGTGGGCTTGCGGACTACACGCAGGAGGACTTGTTCGCTCAGGCACAGGCGCAGGCCGATGCTGCGGCGGAGGCGGGTGTGGGAGCCGGTGCGGCCGGGGCGGGTTCTCAGGGTGTGGTGGGGGCTGAGGTGGGCGTGAGTGCGGGCGCGCGTGTGGAGGTTCGGGGCGGGGTGGAGCTTGGGGTGGGGGAGTGGGGTGGCGGTGAGGTGCTGGATGGGGACGGGGATGGGCGGGGTGAGGCTGCGGGCGGGAGTGAGTCTGGTGGTGAGGGAGCTGGTGGTGCGGTGATTGGGGGTGTTGGGCTTGGTGGTGGGGTCTCCAGCGGTGGCGGGTTTGGTGGTGGCGGCGGTGGTGGTGGGGAGTCTGTGTCGTTGGCTGAGCGCAGGTGGTCGGCCGGGCATGACGTGCGGCATACGGCGCATGGGGCGGGGTGGGTGCAGGGGAGCGGCCTGGGGCGGGTGACGGTGCGGTTCGAGACGCCGGGGTCGGCGCCGGGGCGGGTGCGGACGTTCCGGACGGATGATCCGGAGCTGGAGCTGTCGGATCCGTTGCCGTTGGTGGCTGAGGGCATGGAGGTGGGGGAGGCCGTCGGGGGCGCGGGGATGGGCGAGGCGGCGGAGGGCGAGGGGGCCGGGGATGTCGAGGGGGTGGTGGCTTCGGGGTGTGTCGGTGTTGGTCGGGCTGCTGTGGAGGAGGGTTCCGCTGGGGGCACTGTGGCCACGGGGGAGCCGGGAGTGGCCAGGCGCGGGGAGTGGACGGGGGGTGGGCGGGACGCCGACGGTGTCGGAGGCGCCGTGAGGGTCGAGGGCTCTGAGGGGCCCTGACGACGCAACCGGTCCACAACCGGTCGAAGACGGCTACGACAGCCCGCAGCTGGCCACGGCGAGCCGCGTGGGCCGCGTGAGTCGCGTAGGCCGTGTGGGCCGGGACGGGCCGGGACGGGCCGTGTGGGCCGGTGGCGGAATCTCGGCGCCGTGGGTTACGCGGACGTCTGGCCGAAGTCCACGTCCGGCGGGGGCGGCGGTGGAGCCAGGTCCAGGCCGTAGTGGCGGTAGAGCTGGAGTTCCTGTTCCGGGGACAGATGGCGGCCGACGCCGAAGTCCGGGGCGTCCTTGATCAGGGCGCGTTCGAAAGGGACCCGGAGAGTGCCGTCGTCGACCAGCTCGCTGGGCTCCAGGGGGACGAAGGCGTCCCTGCTGAACAACCCCGTCCGTATGGCCGCCCACTCCGGCGCGCCGGTGGCATCGTCGAGATAGACCTCGTCGACTGTGCCGATCTTGGCCCCGTCGCGGTCGAACGCCTTGCGGCCGATCAGGTTGCGCGGATCGATATCGGTCTGCACGGGCCCTCCAACTGGTCGCGAGTCGTTCGTGCTCGTACCTGCTTGTGCGTACTCGTACCTGCTCGTACGTGCTAGTACGTACTCGTCCAGAATTCGCTCGTCATCACTACGAAAGAGCACATCGAGGCGGGCGGCCACTCGAGGGATCGGCCACGGTCCTCGCTGGTAGGCTGGCGAGTGGCTGTTGACCCCGTGCGGGAGAGCTCTTCGGTGGCAGCACCGGAGGCGCCGAAGGAGCAACTCCTCCCCGGAATCTCTCAGGCCCATGTACCGCACGGACGAGGTCACTCTGGAAAGCAGGGCGGGCGTCGGGCGGGCACGTTCGGAACCCTTCCTCACCGACGGTGAAAGCAGCGCTGCCCTCGGGCGGAGCTGTGAAGCTCTCAGGTTGAGATGACAGAGGGGGAGGCCGTCCGGGTACCCGCGCCGTGGTGCCCCTCGCAGGTCGTGTCAGACCAGGAGGCCTCCGCAATGACCGCCACTCCTCGTACTCCGCTCTCGCAGCTGGAGCAGGGAATCCCCTTCGAACAGCGGCACATCGGACCCGATGCAGAAGCCCGCGCCAAGATGCTCGCCCAGGTCGGGTACGGCTCCCTCGACGAGCTGACGGCCGCCGCGGTGCCGGATGTGATCAAGAACGCCGACGCCCTCGAACTGCCCGGCGCGCGGACCGAGGCCGAGGTCCTGGCCGAGCTGCGCTCCCTCGCCGACCGTAACCAGGTGCTCGACTCGATGATCGGGCTCGGCTACTACGGCACGTTCACGCCGCCGGTGATCCTGCGGAACGTGATGGAGAACCCGGCTTGGTACACGGCGTACACGCCGTACCAGCCGGAGATCTCGCAGGGCCGCCTGGAGGCGCTGCTGAACTTCCAGACCGTCGTCGCCGACCTGACCGGACTGCCCACCTCCGGTGCTTCGCTGCTCGACGAGGGCACCGCCGCCGCCGAGGCCATGGCGCTCTCCCGGCGCCTGGGCAAGGTCAAGAACGGCGTCTTCCTCGTCGACGCCGACGTGCTGCCGCAGACCGTCGCCGTGATCCAGACCCGCGCCGAGCCGACCGGCGTCGAGGTCGTCGTCGCGGACCTGACGGACGGCATCCCGGCCGACGTCGCCGAGCGCGGCGTGGTCGGCGTGCTGGTCCAGTACCCGGGCGCCTCCGGTGCCGTACGGGACATCAAGGCCCTCATCGACCAGGCCCACGACCTGGGCGCAATCGTTTCTGTGGCCGCCGACCTGCTGGCGCTCACGCTGCTCACCTCGCCCGGCGAGCTCGGCGCGGACATCGCCGTCGGCACCACCCAGCGCTTCGGCGTGCCGATGGGCTTCGGCGGCCCGCACGCCGGCTACATGGCGGTGCGCGAGAAGTTCGCCCGCAGCCTGCCCGGACGCCTCGTGGGCGTGTCCGTCGACGCCGACGGCAACAAGGCCTACCGGCTCGCGCTGCAGACCCGTGAGCAGCACATCCGTCGGGAGAAGGCGACCAGCAACATCTGTACCGCCCAGGTGCTGCTCGCCGTCATGGCCGGGATGTACGCCGTCTACCACGGGCCCGAGGGGCTCAAGGCGATCGCGCGGCGCACCCACCGGTACGCGACGATCCTCGCCGCGGGCCTCAAGGCCGGGGGTGTCGAGGTCGTGCACGAGGCGTACTTCGACACGCTGACCGTCCGCGTGCCGGGCAAGGCCGCCGACATCGTGACCGCGGCCCGCGAGGGCGGCGTGAACATCCACTTCGTGGACGCCGACCAGGTGTCGTTCGCGTGCGACGAGACCACGACGCGGACGCAGCTCGCCGCGATCTGGACCGCGTTCGGCGTCGAGGCCGACATCGAGGCGCTGGACGCCTCCGTCGCCGACACGCTGCCCGCCGGGCTGCAGCGCTCCGACGAGTTCATGGCGCACCCGGTGTTCCACCAGTACCGCTCCGAGACCGCGATGCTGCGCTACCTGCGCCGTCTCGCCGACCGGGACTACGCGCTCGACCGCGGCATGATCCCGCTGGGGTCCTGCACCATGAAGCTCAACGCCACCACGGAGATGGAGCCGGTCACCTGGCCGGAGTTCGGCCAACTGCACCCCTTCGCGCCCGCCCAGCAGGCGCAGGGCTATCTGACGCTGATCCGGGAGCTCGAGGAGCGGCTCGCCGAGGTCACCGGGTACGACAAGGTGTCGCTGCAGCCCAACGCCGGTTCGCAGGGAGAGCTCGCAGGACTGCTCGCGGTCCGCGGCTACCACCGTGCCAACGGTGACGACCAGCGGACCGTCTGCCTGATCCCGTCCTCCGCGCACGGCACCAACGCCGCCAGCGCCGTGATGGCCGGGATGAAGGTCGTCGTGGTGAAGACCGCGGACGACGGCGAGATCGACGTCGAGGACCTGCGGGCCAAGATCGAGCAGCACCGCGACCAGCTCGCCGTCCTGATGATCACCTACCCGTCCACGCACGGTGTCTTCGAGGAGCACGTCGCCGACATCTGCGCGCAGGTGCACGACGCGGGCGGCCAGGTGTACGTCGACGGCGCCAACCTCAACGCCCTGGTGGGCCTCGCCAAGCCCGGCCACTTCGGCGGCGACGTCTCGCACCTGAACCTGCACAAGACGTTCTGCATCCCGCACGGCGGCGGCGGCCCCGGCGTCGGCCCGGTGGCCGTGCGCGGGCACCTCGCCCCTTACCTGCCCAACCACCCGCTGCAGCCCGCCGCCGGTCCCGAGACGGGCGTCGGGCCCATCTCGGCCGCGCCGTGGGGCTCCGCCGGGATCCTGCCGATCTCCTGGGCGTACGTGCGCCTCATGGGCGGTGAGGGACTCAAGCGCGCCACGCAGGTCGCCGTGCTCTCCGCGAACTACATCGCCAAGCGCCTGGAGCCGCACTTCCCGGTGCTCTACACCGGTCCCGGCGGGCTCGTCGCGCACGAGTGCATCATCGACCTGCGTCCGCTGAGCAAGTCCACGGGCGTCAGCGTCGACGACATCGCCAAGCGGCTCATCGACTACGGCTTCCACGCGCCGACCATGTCGTTCCCGGTCGCCGGCACGCTGATGATCGAGCCGACGGAGAGCGAGGACCTGGACGAGCTCGACCGGTTCTGCGCGGCGATGATCGCCATTCGCGGTGAGATCGAGAAGGTCGCGAGCGGCGAGTGGAACGCCGACGACAACCCGCTGCGCAACGCCCCGCACACCGCAGCCGCGCTCGGCGGTGACTGGGAGCACGGCTACAGCCGCGAGGAGGCCGTCTTCCCGGCCGGAGTGGTGGCAGCGGACAAGTACTGGCCGCCGGTGCGCCGCATCGACCAGGCGTACGGCGACCGGAACCTGGTCTGCTCCTGCCCGCCGCTGGATGCGTACGAGGACTGATACCGCGGCGCCGTAGGCGCGGCGTCGGCGGATCCGCGGGCGCACATGAGTCAGGGCCGGTTCGGACAGGATGTCCGGGCCGGCCCTTGTGTGCGTGGTGGACGGCTCAGGCGGCCGTCATCACCTGGCTGGTGGCCAGCGGTCGATGCGGGGCGATGATCTCCCCGTTCGGCAGTAGCTCACCGGTGTCCTCGAAGAGCAGGACGCCGTTGCACAGCAGACTCCATCCCTGCTCCGGGTGATGTGCCACGAGGAACGCGGCTTCCCGGTCGGCGGATTCGGCTGTCGGGCACGGTGGCTGGTGCTGGCACATGGAAGGGTTCTTTCGCTGCGTGGTGATGGTCGTGACGTCTGTCTTGCGGCTCGATGCGGTGTTCATCGCCGCCCCCCGTTTTTTGTCGGTCCGGTCCAGTGTTGCCCTACGGGCGTCATTCCGCAGGGATTTTGCTGCAGCGGTTCCTACTGCTTAATGACGTATCACCCGCGCGGACGGTTCAGCCCAACTCCCCTGTCCCTTCGGGTGGTTCGTGATAGCCGAAGTGGGCTAGTCCGGTTGGGCGGGGCGGGACGGGCGGTGACGAGGCGCTGACCCGCGGCGACCGGGCCGCTCGCAGCCGTGCCCCGCGGCCCGGGCGGGGCGGCGGGGCACGGCGGAACCCGGGGTGGCGGCGTCAGGCGGGCGAGCCCAGGAGCGGTGCCGGGGTCAGGCGGTGGGTGAGCACCGGGAGCAGGTCGGCGGCGCGGTGTGGGCGGTGGGCCGCGATGCCGGGGGGCGCCGGGGCGAGGGGCACCAGGAGGTCCGTGGGGGCGAGCGGGCCGCTGGCGCCGTCGTCCGTGCAGTCGGCGTGCAGCCACAGGGTGAGCATGTACAGCTCGGGCACGGAGAGCAGCCGGGGCTGATAGGGCTTCGGCATGGTCTCGGCGTGCCGCAGGGCCAGTTCGGCGGAGGCGATGTACGGGCCTTCGCAGAAGTGCGAGAAGGCCCAGCCGTCCGGTGTGAGCATCGTGTCGGCCGCGGCGACCGCGCGCTCGCCGCAGCGGATCAGGAAGCGCCATCCGGTGAGCTTGGTCGGTGACGTGCCCGGCGCCGTGACGTGGACCAGCTCGTGGACCGGCAGCGGCAGTTCCGCGCTCGTGGGGCCCTGGGTGGCGCGCAGCACCGGGGTGCGGGCCCCGCGGACGGCGGTCGGAGAACCGAGGGCCGCGAGGACGCTGCGCAGGGCGGGCGCGGGAGCCGGGGGGACAGACAGGGGCATGGTGGGTCGCCTCTCTCATTCGACAGGCACAGTGGAGCGGGGGCAGGTGCGGACGGCGCTGTCAGCTCTGGGCCAGAGGGGCGGGGGCAGGGGGACCGCGAGCGCCAACTCTCTGCCTCAACCGCGGAGTTTATACGACGGGTGTTCAGGGAGTGTTTCGTCTAACCGCTCCGAATATCGCGGGCAAGTCGCAATCCGGTCGCCCTGCTGAGGCTTTTCTCCCGATTCCGGATCGCTTCCCGAGCGATGACCTCGGTATTCTCCGCGGCTGCGGTCGGCCGATTCTCGTTGGTTTTCTTCACCACAACGTGAGGATCGGACTGCGCACTTCGTCATGCCTGGTGAATGTGCCGCGCGGCAACTCCCTCAAGGGTACTTGTCCATGGTCCCGCACGGGGCGTTATGGATCACATCGGCTGGGCATCATCCCCCGTACACAGCGGCCGGGTCGCCGGCGGCCGGTCCGAGGAGGGACGCTTCGATGGGCGAGAAGGTCGTGGCAGGAACGTTCGACCTGTCCGATCGTCACCAGTACCGGATCAAGCTCCGGCAGTGCCTCGCGGCGCTGGCCCGGCTCCTCGAGGAGCAGCGGTTCGACCGGCCCAAGAATCTGATGGGCCTGGAGATAGAGCTGAATCTGGCGGGACCCGACGGCATGCCGAGAATGATGAATGCGGAGGTTCTCAAGCGCATCGCGAGTCGCGATTTCCAGACCGAGCTCGGAATGTTCAATCTGGAAGTGAACATTGCCCCGCACCGGTTGGGCGGCCGTGTTCTCGACCGGCTCGCCGAAGAGCTGCGCACCGGCCTCGCCTATGCTCACCGGAAAGCGAACGAGGTGGACGCGGGCATCGTGATGATCGGCATTCTGCCGACGCTGTCGCGCCAGGACCTGGTCTCCGCGAACCTCTCCGACGTGGACCGCTACGTGCTGCTCAACGACCAGATCGTGGCGGCGCGCGGCGAGAGCTTCGCGCTCGACATCGAGGGCGTGGAGCGCCTGACGTGTACGTCGGCGTCGATCGCGCCGGAGGCGGCCTGCACATCGGTGCAACTGCACCTCCAGGTCACGCCGGGGAAGTTCGCCGATGTGTGGAACGCGGCGCAGTCCGTCGCCGCCGCGCAGGTCGCGGTGGGCGCCAACGCCCCGTTCCTGTTCGGCCGCGAGCTGTGGAGCGAGTCGAGGCCGCCGCTGTTCCTGCAGTCCACGGACACCCGGCCGCCCGAGCTCCAGGCGCAGGGGGTGCGGCCGCGCACCTGGTTCGGCGAGCGCTGGATCTCCAGCGCGTACGAGCTCTTCGAGGAGAACCTGCGCTACTTCCCCGCGCTGATCCCGCTGTGCGAGGGCGAGGACCCGCTGCGCGTGCTCGACGCCGGAGGAGTGCCGCAGCTGGCGGAACTCGCCCTGCACAACGGCACGGTGTACCGCTGGAACCGTCCGGTGTACGGCATCGCCGACGGCGTACCGCATCTGCGCGTGGAGAACCGGGTGCTGCCCGCGGGGCCCACGGTGACCGACGTGATCGCCAACGCCGCCTTCTACTACGGCGTGGTGCGGGCACTGGCCGAGGAGACGCGGCCGGTGTGGTCGCGGCTGCCGTTCGAGGCGGCGGCCCGCAACTTCGACACCGCCTGCCGCTACGGCATCGAGGCGCGCCTGGAGTGGCCCCGCCGGGGGCGGTACGGCGGCACGGCGCGGGTGGCCGCCGTCGATCTCGTACGCGACGAGTTGCTGCCCCTTGCCGCCGCCGGGCTCGACGCGTGGGGTGTGGAGGCGGCCGACCGGGACCTGTACCTCGGTGTGATCGAGGAGCGATGCCGCAGGCGGGTCAACGGGGCCTCCTGGCAGTCCGCCACCTACCACCGGGCCCTGGAGCGCGGCCTGGAGCGCGACGCGGCGCTCGCGGCCACCACACGGCGCTACTGCGAGCTGATGCACACGGGCGAGCCGGTGCACACGTGGCCGGTGGGGCTGCCGGAACCGGCGTTGCCGCTGGGCTAGGGGGCGGGTCGGCCGCACCATCGGCCGGGGTCGTGTCTCACTGCCGTGTGCCCGCCTGCACGATTCACTGCCGTGTGCCCGCCTGCACGATCGCCTTGAGGATCACCGAGTGGATCTCGGCGGGGTCGTCGACCTCGTGGCCCGAGCCGCCCGTGGCCCGGGCGATCTGGTCGGCCTCCCGCTCGTCGGCGTCCGGGCCGACCGCGATGGCGATGATCGGCAGCGGCTTCTCCGGGTCGGCGAGGGCGCGCAGGCGGGAGACGAGGCCGGCGCGCGAGATGCTGTCCGGGTCCTGGTTGACGCCGTCGGTGAGCAGGACGAGCGTGTTGAACTTGCCGGGCGCGTAGCCCGCGCGGGCCTTCTCGTACGCGGCCAGCGTCGTGTCGTAAAGCCCGGTGGCCCCGCCGGGGACGGGGCGCAGCGCGCCGAACGCCTTGGTGAGGCGGTCGCGCTGGGTGCCGTCGTCCTTCCGGTCGCCGAGGCGTCCGGTGGGCACCAGCTCGCGGTAGTCGCGCGCGCCGTCGAGGCGGGCGGCGAACTCCCACAGGCCGATCTCGTCGTTGTCCGTGAAACCCGTGAGCGCCTGGAGCAGGGCGGCCTTCGTGACGTCCATACGGGACTCGCCGCGCCCCGGCACGAGCTGGCGCATCGAGTCCGACGCGTCGACTACGGTGATGAAACGCGCGCTCCGCACCGTGATGGTCCACATGCCGAGGGCCTCCTGCACCTCCTTGTCGGAGGGCGCCTCGCCCGGCTCGCGGGCGTACGGCTGCGGGGTGCGGCCGCCCGCTGCCGTGACCAGCTCGGCCGACGGCCGTGCCCCGTCCGTGCGGAAGCCGTGCTCCGTGAGGATGTGTCGGCCCGCCTGTTCGCCGAAGAACGTCATGAAGCGCAGCGCCGCCCGGCTCTGGTCGGTGGAGAGGTCGTTCTCGCGGATCAGCGTGTACGGGTAGTCGAGGGCCGGTGAGCCGTCCTTGGGGTAGAAGAGGCGCAGATCGTGCTCCTCGTCGGCGGACGCGTTGTGCGCGAACGACGCCTGCTCGGAGAGGATCAGAGCCTCGTTGCGGCGCGGGTTGCCGCGCTCGGCGCCGGAGGAGTCGCGGGCCAGGGTGTCCAGGAGCCTGCTGTCGCTGTCGGACGTGCGGGACGCCAGGGCCTTGGCCGTCGCGGCGGCCCGGGTGTCGGCGTCCTTCGCGCCGGACGCCCGCGCGGAGGCGCCGAGTCGGGTCAGCGCGAGCAGCCCGCTGGCGCTGCGCGCCGGATCCGCCGTACCGAGCCGCGGCGCGTCCTCGCGCGCCGACGCGCCCGCCAGCCGACTCCAGGTGTACGTCTGCCGGGGCCACCCCAGATCCTCCGCGGCGGGCTCCAGCATGCCGACGCCGATCGGCGAGGTGGCGATGTTCCCCGCGGGGGACACCCGCTCCTGGCTGCCGCCGGTCCCGGCGCGCTGCACCCACACGCCGGAGTCCGGCACCCACACGTCGTAGTCCGCCTTCGCGCTGTCGCGGCGGAGCTCGTCGGCGACCTCGTACGGCTCGCGTGCGGCGACGCGGATGTCCATGCAGTGGCCGTCCGAGGTGATGTCCTTGTCGCGCACGTGGTCGGCGGCGTCCTTGAGGGCGGGCGTCGCGGCGGGCGCGGCGACGACGTCGAGGCGCACCGCGTCGTCGCGACACGAGTCGCCGAGCGGCAGGAACCCGGCGCGGACCGCCACCGCCGCGCCCGCCGCGACGACCAGGACGAGGGCCGTGACCAGGGCGACGGTGCGGCCGCGGCCCCGTGGACGTGGGTCGGATGCCGCAGTCCTGCGCCCATCGGGCAAGCTGTGACGTCCCATGGCGGTGCTCCCCTCCCCGTGCGATGAAGCTGCGACGAAGCGATGAAAAGCAACAATCAAGGATGAACGAGGATGAGGGGGACGGCGCGCCACGGTGGGCGTCCGTCCCCCTCGGCCTGTCGCGCACGTGGTTCGTAAGTTCTTTCGAGACCCTAGCGGCACGGGGGCGGGGATGAGGCGGGATTACTCAACTGGAGGCAGGAGTGCAAGCGGAGCCGGGGCCAATGGCCGGTTCTATTCCTGAGGCGGGGCCCTCGCGGCGGTTCCTGCGGGACGAGACGGTGCTCGTCCTTGCGCTCTCACTGGGCGCGAGCGGAGTGTCCGCGCTGATCAGCTTTGTCGGCTCGGTCACAAGGCCGGGCGGCCTGAAGGATCAGGCGGCGACCCTCAACTCGTCGGCCGCGCCGGGGCGTCCATGGCTCGATCTCGCCTGGCAGCTGTTCGGCATCACGACCGCCCTGGTCCCGGTGGCCCTGGTCGCGCACTTCCTGCTGCGCGAGGGCTCGGGGCTGCGGGCCATCGGCTTCGACCGGAGCCGCCCCTGGCCGGACCTCGGGCGGGGTGCGGCGGTGGCCGCCGTCATCGGTTCCACCGGCATCGCGTTCTATCTGGCCGCCCGCGGGCTCGGCTTCAACCTCACGGTGGTGCCGGAGGACCTGCCCGACGTGTGGTGGAAGTACCCCGTGCTCGTGCTGTCCGCGCTGCAGAACTCCGTCCTCGAGGAGGTGATCGTCGTCGGGTATCTGCTGCGCAGGCTGGACCAGTTGGGCTGGAGCCCGACGAAGGCGATGATCGGGAGTTCGGTGCTGCGCGGCTCGTACCACCTGTACCAGGGCATCGGCGGGTTCATCGGGAACATGGCGATGGGTGTGGTGTTCGTGTACCTGTACCGGCGGTGGGGCCGGGTCGGGCCGCTGGTCGTGGCCCACTCCCTCCTCGACATCGGGGCGTTCGTGGGCTACGCGCTGCTCGCGGGGAAGGTGGGGTGGCTGCCGACGGCGTGAGGTGCGCGGCGGCGCGCGCCACGTCCGCGAGCGCGCGAGCCGCCCCGTTCTGCCCATGAGCCGTCGTCACGCCAGCAGATCGCCCTCGATGACCGTCACCGCGCGGCCGGTCAGGAGGGTGCGGTCGCCGCGCACCGCGGTGCGGACGAGGCCGGAGCGGGGGGAGGCCTGCAGGCCGGTCAGGTCGGTGCGGCCCAGGCGCTCGCTCCAGAACGGGGCGAGCGCGGTGTGCGCGCTGCCCGTCACCGGGTCCTCGTCGATCCCGACGCGCGGGAAGAAGCCGCGCGAGACGTAGTCGTACCCTCGGCCGGGGTCCTCGGCGGGCGCGGTCGCGATGACGCCGCGCTCGGAGTGCCGGGCGAGGCTCCGGTGGTCCGGCGTGAGCGCGCGGACCGCCTTCTCGTCGGCCAGCTCGACCAGCAGGTCGCCGAGGTGCGGGCCCGTGTCGTACGCGGCGAGCGGTCGCGCGCCCAGGGCCTCGACCGCGGCCTCCGGCAGCTCGGCCGGGGTGAGCGGGGCCGTCGGGAAGTCGAGCGTGAGGGTGCCGTCGGCGTGGACGGTGGCGCTGAGCACGCCGGCGCGGGTGGCGAAGCGCACGGGGCCGGTGGCGGCGCCCGTGGCGTGCAGGACGTGGGCCGTGGCCAGCGTGGCGTGGCCGCACAGGTCGACCTCGGTGGCGGGTGTGAACCAGCGCAGCGCCCAGTCCGCCTCGCCGCCCGGGGGCAGGGGGTGGGCGAAGGCCGTCTCGGCGTGATTGACCTCCATGGCCACGTGCTGGTGCCAGGTGTCGTCCCTGAACGCGTCGAGGAGTACGACCCCGGCGGGGTTGCCGGTGAACGGGCGGTCGGCGAAGGCGTCGACGATACGGATCCGCGTGCTCGGTGCTGTCGTCATGGGACGACGTTAGAAGGCCAATCATGCGGGCCGCCAAGGCCAATTCGCTTCGACTGGACCTGAACTCCGGCCACTGCGCGGCGGTGGGTGTTCCGGGCGGCGCACCACCCGGAACACCCACGATGCCGATGTGGCAGCGGGCCTACCGCGCGAGTCGGGCCAGTTCGTCGAGGCGCGTCAGCTTCTGCGGATTTCGCATCAGATAGACCCGGGTGACCCGGCCGTTCTCCACCACGAGGCTCACCGCGGTCGGCTCGCCGTCGATCTCGAACCGGCCCGCGGGTGCGCCGTTGAGCCACACGGTGGTCGTTTCGAACGCGGCCGTCAGCTGGTTCGCGCGTGCGAGCACCGTCGCCACCAACTCGGACCCGTGGAGCGGAGCCAGCGCGGCCGCCGCGCGCCCGCCGCCGTCGGCGATCATGACCACATCCGGCGCCAGGACCTCCATCAGCTCCTGCAACCGCCCCGTGCGCAGAGCGAGAAGGAACCGATCCATCACGGCCTGCTGCTCCGACCGGCTCACCCGCGCCCGCGGCCGCCGGGCCGCCACGTGCGCGCGGGCCCGCCGTCCGATCTGACGCACCGCGACCGCGGACTTGCCGATGGCCTCGGCGATCTCGGCGTACGGCATCTCGAAGACCTCCCGGAGCACGAACACCGCACGCTCGGTGGGCCCGAGCGTTTCGAGCACGGTCAGCATCGCGATCGAGACGCTCTCCGCGAGTTCGACGTCGTCGGCGACATCGGGGCTGGTGAGCAGTGGTTCCGGCAGCCACTCGCCCACGTAGTCCTCGCGGCTGCGCGACAGCGTCCGCAGGCGGTTGAGCGCTTGCCGCGTGACGGTTCTGACGAGGTAGCCCCGCGGGTCGCGCACCTGCGCGTGGTCGACGTCGGCCCAGCGCAGCCAGGACTCCTGGAGCACGTCCTCCGCGTCGGCCGCCGACCCGAGCATCTCGTAGGCGACGGTGAACAGCAGGCTGCGATGGGCGACGAACGGATCCTCGGCCATCACGACGACAGGGCCGCGCCGGAGCTCTGGGCGCCCGCGGCCAGCGGAATCCCGCAGGCGTCGGAGAAGCCCTGCGACGAGATCCCGTTCGCGTTGTTGTTCCTGGTCGCCATGTTCACGAAGGCGATGTACGCGGTGAGCTCGACCATCGCCGCCGCGCCGAGTCGGTCGAGGAGGCCCGCGTACAACTCGTCGGTGACGGTCGGCGGCGTGCTCGACATGGCCTCGGCGTACTCCAGGACGTCCCGCTCCAGCGGCGTGAACACCTGCGACTCCCGCCAGCGCGGCACCTGGCTCGCCTTGGTCAGGTCCAGGTTCTGGTTCTGCGCCTGGAAGTAGCCGACGTCGAGGCACCAGTCGCAGCCGACCTGTGCCGCGACCGCCATGTGCGCGAACGACTTGAGGCTCGCGTCGGCCGCGTCCCACTCGGCCAGCCTGGCCGAGAACTCCAAGTTGGACGTGGCGACCTTGGGGTTGTGCCACACCACCTCGACGGGCTCGGCCACGGCGCCGAGCTGCTTGATCATGCTCTCGCCCAGCTCGGCGGGGAGCTCTGCCTTCGGAATGCGCGGTGTCATGAGGTTCTCCCTGTCCGGTGGCCTGCTGGCCTGTTGGCCTCGTGGCCTGCTCGACATGAAGACACCGCCGGATCCACGGATGTGACAAGGGGTTGCCGACCGAACAGTTCCGATATATCGTTGAAGCATCGCGACTGATCAACGATGTCACTGATCGCGATGTCGCGGAAGGCTCGTCATGAGGCGAGCGGCGATGAGACGAAAGGGATGATCGATATGCGATCCCACGGTTTTGAGCACACGCACGGCGGCCATGGACGCGGGCGCGGCCCGTACGGACCCGGTCGTGAGGGCCGGGGCGGTTCCGAGGGGCGGCGTGCCGCCTTCGGGCCCTTCGGTCCCGGGTTCGGCGGCCCTTGGGGCGGTGGCCGCGGGGGCAGGGGCGGGCCCCGGGGCAGGGCGCGGCGCGGTGATGTGCGCGCCTCGATCCTGGCCCTCCTGAAGGACCGGCCGATGCACGGTTACGAGATGATCCAGGAGATCGCCGAGCGCAGCGGCGGCGCGTGGAAGCCCAGCCCCGGCTCGGTCTACCCGACCCTCCAGCTCCTGGAGGACGAGGGCCTGATCGCCAGCGAGAGCGAGGGCGGCAAGAAGCTGTTCGCGCTCACCGACTCCGGCCGCGAAGCGGCGGACGAGGGCCCGGACGCCCCCTGGGAAGAGGCCGGGCGCGGGGTCGACTTCGAGGCGCTCACCGAGATCCGGCAGGCCGGGTTCGGCCTGATGGAGGCGTTCGGCCAGGTCTGGAAGACCGGCTCCAAGGAGCAGCGCGAGAAGGCGCTCACGGTCATCAACGACGCCCGTAAGAAGCTGTACCTGATCCTCGCCGATGAGGACTGACGCGGAGCGGGCTCGCCGCCCGCACCGCTGGTGAGGCGCCCCGCGCGGCACGCGCGGGGCGCCTCGCTGTCGTCGTGCCCCCGGCGTGCCAAGGTCAGCTCACCAGCGCGCCCAGCTTGCGGAGGGACTCGTTCATGGCCGCCGTCGCCGAGTCCTTGAGCTTGCCCGCCATGAGGCTCACCGCGGCGCCGGAGAACTCGCCGTTCGCGCGGATCGTCGTGGCCTCGCCGTCGGCTTCGAGCGTGTAGCGGGTGCTGACGTCGACGCCCATCGGGCCCTTGCCCTTGATCGCGAAGGTGCGGGCCGTCTCCACCTCCACGATCGTCCAGGCGACCTCGGCCGGAAAACCCATCAGCTTCATGTTCTCCGTGAAGGTGCCGCCCGTTACGAGGGTCTCGGGGCCACCCTTCGGGAAGCTGGTGTGCGTGGAGTTCCACCGCGCGTACGACGTGAAGTCCGTGAGCTGCTCCCAGACCTTCTCCGCCGGTGCCTCGATGCGCGCCTCCGCGCTCACTTCGGCCAATGCGACCACCCCTTCTCGTCGGGTGCTGCGCCGGGCGCAGCCACGGTGTCGCGGAACGTATCCGCAGGCCCCGGAACATTCAATACTGATGGGTCATCAGATCTGGCCGCCCGGGTAGGGTTGGGTTCTTTGCCCGGACCGCAGGAAGGCCCTCAATGCCCTGGTCAGCCCACCCCGCCGTGGTGGCGCGGCTGCGTGCCGCGGGCTGTGTGTTCGCCGAGGACGAGGCGGACCTGCTGCTCGCCGCCGCCGACGGCCCCGACCAACTGGACGCCATGGTGGCGCGGCGGGTGAGCGGCCTTCCGCTGGAACACGTCGTCGGGTGGGCCGAGTTCGCCGGGCTGCGGGTCGCCGTCGACCCGGGCGTCTTCGTGCCGCGCCGCCGCACCGAGTTCCTGGTCCGCGAGGCGGCCTCGCTCGCCGGGCCCGGCGCCGTGGTCGTCGACCTGTGCTGCGGCTCGGGCGCGCTCGGCGCCGCGCTCGCCGTCGCCCTCGGACGCGTCGAACTGCACGCCGCCGACATCGACCCGGCCGCCGTGGCCTGCGCCCGCCGCAACGTCGCCGCCGCCCGAGGGCACGTCCACGAGGGCGACCTCTACGAAGCGCTGCCCGGCCGACTTCGGGGCCGTGTCGACGTCCTGCTCGCGAACGTTCCGTACGTCCCGACGGACGAGGTCGCCCTGCTGCCCGCCGAGGCGCGCGAGCACGAGGCGCGGGTGGCCCTCGACGGGGGCGTGGACGGGCTCGACGTGCTGCGGCGGGTGACCGCGGACGCGCGGCGGTGGCTGGCGCCGGGCGGACGGCTGCTGTTCGAGACGAGCGAGCGCCAGGTGCCGTCGGCGGTCGAGGCCGTCGGGGCGGCGGGGCTCGTGCCGAGGGTGGTCACGGACGAGGAGCTGTACGCGACTGTGGTGGTGGGGGAGCGGGTGTAGGCGTGGGGGGTGGGGGAGCAGGCACGGGCGTGCGCGGTGGGGAGCAGGCACGGGCGTGCGCGGTGGGGAGCGGGCGCGCGTGGCCGGGCGGGCTCCCGTAGCGGCTCTCGACCTGTACGGGGTGCCGCCGCCGCGCCCCCCTCAGCCCACCCGCTGTATCACCGCCGCGTCGAAGAGGTCCAGGGCGCGCGGGAAGGGTCCCTCGTCGTGGCAGTGCCAGGCGTCCCAGAACAAGTCGGCGGGCAGCGCGTCCGCGGGGGCGTACACCCGGTACACGTACTGTCTGCCGTCGATGGCCAGGAGGGCGACCATCCAGCACCTGCTCTCCATGCCTCTGACAGACGAGCGCCGGTGCGCGTCGGTTGCGCACCCGGCGTGAAGCAAGGCGGCGCGCGCCCCACCTGGGAAAACGGTCAGATGTCATCCGTAAGGAGGACAACCTATCCGGCCATCCCCAACCTGTGTCGGACGGGGAAATGCTTCCCGCCGCCGATGCCGTGGCTCCCGGAGGCTGATGGGGTGGGGGATGTGCAAAGCCGTACCCCCCAGGGCGCCGAACCCGGCCCGAACCGAGCAGACATCGAATCCAGCCTGAGCGTGGCGCTGGCCTCGGTGATGGCCGGTGCGCGCCGACGGGCCGTGCGCGACGGGGACCGGCAGGTCGACACCGCGCATCTGCTGCACTCGCTCCTGGAACAGGAGCCGCGGGTACGGTCCGTCTTCGACGGCGGCCCGCAGGTCGCCCGGCTGCTCGGCTATCTCGTGCAGCGCAGCATCGGCTACGGGCTGCAGTGGCAGGGCACCGTCGAGGACTCCGGAGCCGTGCCGTTGGTGTCAGCCGCCAAAGAAACGGTTCTCTCGCCCGCGGCCGCAGGTGCCATGGAGGCCGCGTCCGACCGTGCCACCCTGCGCGGCGAAGCGGAGGCCGAGGGCGTCGACCTGCTCGCCGCCCTCGCCGCCGACACCGAGTGCCGGGCCGCGGAGGTGCTGCGCCGCGCGGGTGTGGACGCGGACGCGCTGCTGCTGCGGATCGAGAACGGGTGCGAGACGGGGTGCGAGTCGGGCTGGTGAGCTGGTGGCCGCCAGCGCCGGATGGGGCGGGAGTGCCCGGACACCCGAGGTGCTCGTAGCGCTCGCGGGCGTCCGCTGTCCGCCGGTTGAGACAGTGGTCAAAGAGGGTGACGGTCATGACGTCGCCTGTCATCATGTGCCGGTGCTTGGGTCTGAGGAGAAGTCGCAGGGGAACCCGCAGGGGCGTGCCGAGCGCGGGCGCGGGCTCGGTCTCGGCCTCGCACTCCTCTCGGCGTTCGCGTTCAGCGGCTCGGGCGTCGCGGCCAAGCCGTTGATCGAGGCGGGCCTCGACCCGCTGCACGTGGTGTGGCTGCGGGTGGCGGGCGCCGCCCTGGTGATGCTGCCGATCGCCTGGCGCCACCGCGTGCTGGTGCGGCAACGGCCCGCGCTGCTCGCGGGCTTCGGGCTCCTCGCCGTCGCCGGTGTGCAGGCCTGCTACTTCGCCTCGGTCTCCCGCATCCCCGTCGGCGTGGCCCTCCTCGTCGAATATCTGGCGCCCGCCCTCGTCCTCGGCTGGGTCCGGTTCGTGCAGCGCAGGCCCGTCACCAAGGCCGCCGCGTTCGGCGTGATCCTCGCCGTGGGCGGACTCGCCTGCGTCGTCGAGGTGTGGTCGGGCCTGAGCTTCGACACCGTCGGGCTGCTGCTCGCGCTCGGCGCCGCCTGCTGTCAGGTCGGCTACTTCGTCCTGTCCGACCAGGGCAGCGACGCGGGTGACAAGGCGCCGGACCCGCTCGGCGTCATCGCGTACGGGCTGCTGGTCGGCACGGCCGTGCTCACCGTCATCGCGCGCCCCTGGGGCATGGACTGGCAGGTGCTCGCCCGGAGCGCCGACATGGACGGCTCGGCGGTGCCCGCCTGGGTCCTCATCGGCTGGATCGTGCTGATCGCCACCGTCGTCGCGTACGTCACCGGGGTCGTGTCCGTACGTCGGCTCTCGCCACAGGTCGCGGGCGTCGTGGCGTGCCTGGAGGCGGTCATAGCGACCGTGCTCGCCTGGGTCATGCTCGGCGAACAGCTCTCGGCGCCGCAACTCGCCGGGGGCGCCATCGTCCTGGTGGGCGCGTTCATCGCCCAGTCGGCGACCCCCGCGAAGCCGGTGAGTTCCGTGGTCCGCGTCTCGGACTCCGAAGAGGAGTTGTCGACGAGCGGCAGCGCCGCCTAGGCTGGCGATCATGCACGCACGAGCGCTCGTCCTTCCGCCTCCCGCCGCCTAGCGCGCGGGCCTCTCACGGATCACGCCCGGCCATCGGCCGGGTGGACGGTGCTGCCCGCAGACGCCAGTCCTGGACCTGCGTCGCCGGGCCTTTCTCCCGAGCGTGTCCACGCACCCACAGCTCTGTACGGGTGCCTGCGCTCCGGTGCGCCCGTGACGCGGTCTTCCTCCTGAACCTCTGCGGAGAATTCCACGTGTCGAGCGTGTCAAGCATGTCGAACGCGTCCAGCGCGTCGACCGAGTCAACTGCCGCGTCCGGTCTTTCCGTCCGGCGCGGCCTCCTGTATCTGGGCATCGCCGGTGCCGCCTGGGGCACCGCCGGAGCCGCCGCGTCGCTGGTCTTCTCGGACAGCGACATGGGGCCCGTCGCCCTCTCCTTCTGGCGCTGCGCCGGAGGGTTCCTGCTGCTGCTCGGCGCGCGGCTCGCGCGGCCGCGCCGGGGCGCGCGCTCCGGGGCCGGTCTGCCGCGCCGCTGCCGGGCGCTGCGGGTCACCGCCATCGGTGTGGTCCTCGCCGTCTTCCAGACCGCCTACTTCGCCGCCGTGGAGGCCACCGGGCTCGCCGTCGGCACGGTCGTCACGCTCGGCGCGGGGCCCGTCCTCATCGCGCTCGGCGCCCGTCTCACCCTGGGGGAGCGGCTCGGGCTCGGCGGGAGCTGCGCCGTGGGCGGAGCGCTCGCCGGACTCGCCGTGCTGTTCGTCGGCGGCGGGGACGCGGCCGTACGCCCCTGGGGTGTCGCCTTCGCGTTGGTGTCGGCGGCCGGGTACGCCGTCATGACGCTGCTGACCCGGTGGTGGGGGCGCGACGGCGGGGCGGACTCCACCGGCGGCACGACGTTGTGGGCCTTCGCCGTCGTGTCGGTGTGCCTGCTGCCGCTCGCCGCCGCCGAGGGCCTCGTGCCGCACACGGCCGAACCCGCGCGCGTGCTGGCCTGCTTGCTCTACATCGCCGCCGTGCCGACGGCTCTCGCGTACGCGCTGTACTTCGCCGGGGCCGCTGTCGTCCGGTCCGCGACCGTCTCCGTGATCATGCTTCTGGAGCCGGTGAGCGCGGCCGCCATCGCCGTCGCGCTGCTCGGCGAGGAACTCAACACGGCGACCGTCGCGGGCACGCTGCTGATGCTCGCGGCGGTCACGGGGCTCGCGGGTGCGGAGGCACGGGGGGCCGCGCGAGGGCGCGAGGAAGGGGCGTGACGGCGTAGCGGGGGCGGGGCGCGCCGCCTGTCGGCCTGCGCCCCGCCCGCCGGCTCCGGCTACTGTGCCGACCGCCCGCCCAACTGGTGGGCCAGCGCGGCCGCGTCGCGCGGGCCGCCGCGCTCCTTCAGGCCCGCCGCTATGCGGTCCTGCACCTCCAGCGGCTTGTGGTGGGCGTACTTGAACTTCGCCTGTACGTCGACGACATCGAGGGACACCCCTCGGATGCCGGAGAGCAGCCTGCCGAACGGCTCCTCGCCCACGGCCGTCCGCGCCGAGCCGCCGTCGGGCTGGAAGTGGCCGACCTGGTGGTTCAGGAGCTCGGCCTTCTCGGCGGGGTCGTCCACGATCCGGGCCGTGCAATGCAGCTGGACGGCGGAGTAGAAGCTGGTCGGCACGCCCTGTTCGGCCGGGACGTCCGGGGCGGCGCCCCACGGTCCCGGCACGAAGACGTAGTCGTCCACGATGCTCAAGACGACGTCCGGGTTGGCCTCAAGGGCGGCCCACAGTGGGTTCGGGCGCGCCAGGTGGAGCAGGACGCGGCCGCGCGGGCCGGAGTCGGCGTCGTACACGAAGTGCGTCGGCTGGATGTGTGGCGGCTCGCCGGGCAGGCCGTTCACGGCGAGCTGCCCGAAGTCGTGCTGGGCCAGCCATCGTTGCCACTCGGTGTCGGAGGCCGGCGCGTCCCAGGGGTGGACGAGCAGCACCATGTCAGACCTCGGGCAGATAGTCGGGCACGGCGATGCCGGGGGCGAGGTCGTCCGACGGAATGACGGGGTCGTAGCCCTTGCGCAGCGGGACGACACCGGACCAGTAGGGCAGGTCCATGTCCTCCGGCTCGTCGTTCGGGGCGCCCGTGCGCATCTTCGCCGACACCTCGTCCAGGTCCAGGTACAGCACGGCGGTCGCGGCCAGCTCCTTGGCGTTGGCGGGACGGGAGTCGGCGGCGCGGCCGGGCACCACGTGGTCGACGAGGGAGTCCAGGGCGGTGCGCTTCTCCTCGGGGTCCGTGACCTGCCGCGCGATGCCGTGCACCACCACGGAGCGGTAGTTGATGGAGTGGTGGAAGGCCGAGCGGGCCAGGACGAGACCGTCGACATGGGTGACCGTCAGGCACACCGGAAGGCCCGGGTCCGCCTCGCTGTCCGGCGTGGCGCCCGCCATCCTCAGGGGCCGTGACCCCGTCGAGCCGTGCACGTAGAGACGCTCGCCGACCCGGCCGTACAGCGTCGGCAGCACCACGGGGGCGCCGTCGCGCACGAAGCCGAGGTGGCAGACGTACGACTCGTCGAGTATCGCGTGCACCAGCTCGCGGTCGTACGCCGCGCGATCGCGGGACCGCGTGGGGACGGTGCGGTCGGTCGGGGTGTAGGGGGCGCTGTCCGGCGTGGCCGGCTGCGTCGTCGTCTCCATGGCCTTCTCCATCGCTTCGCGGGATCCTGCGGTTCGGGGTCGTCTTGCCGCGCCTTGCCGACGCTTTTGCACTAGTGCATAATGTGCTTTGTGCTAGGAGAGTATCCGATCGAAGGGCGCGGCGCAGCAGAGATCGCGTCGAGCGTCGAGCGCGCGGTGAGCGGCGGTGTGCTGGAGCCGGGGCAATCGCTGCCTCCGATGCGGGAGTTGGCGGTTCACCTGGGCGTCAATCCCAATACGGTCGCGGCCGCGTACCGCACGCTGCGCGAGCGCGGCGTGATCGAGACGGCTGGTCGGCGCGGCAGCCGCGTCCGCAGCAAGCCCGCCACGACGGCCCGCGACTACGTCCGCCTCGACGTTCCGCCCGGCGTGCGCGACGTGTCGAGCGGAAACCCCGACACGGCCCTGCTGCCGCCCCTCGCCGGGGCGTTCGCGGCAGCCGCGGCGCAGTCGGACCGGGCGCCCGCGCTGTACGGGGAAGCGCCGGTGGTGCCGGAGTTCCAGCGCCGAGCGCGTGCGGACCTTGACGCGGACGGGGTGCCGGACGGGCCGGTCGCCCTCACGTCCGGGGCGCTGGACGCCATCGAGCGGGTGCTCGCCGTGCGCCTCAAGATGGGCGACGCGGTGGCCGTCGAGGACCCGGGCTGGGGGAGCGTGCTCGACCTCGTGTCCGGGCTCGGGCTCCGGCCGGTCCCGGTCCGGGTGGACGACGACGGGCCGCTGCCCGACGACGTGGAGCGAGCGCTCCGGTCCGGCGCGCGGGCCCTGGTCGTCACCGGCCGCGCCCAGAACCCGACGGGGGCCGCCATCAGCGCCGCACGCGCGCGTGCCGTGCGCGCGGTCCTCGCCGCGCACCAGGACACGCTCGTCGTCGAGGACGACCACGGCCACGGCATCGTCGACCTGCCGTTGCACACGCTGTCGGGCGCCACGCGCGCGTGGGCCTTCGTTCGCTCCACGGCGAAGGCCTACGGTCCGGATCTGCGGCTCGCCGTGCTCACCGGGGACGCGGAGACGGTCGACCGGGTGCAGGGGCGGATCAGCCTGGGCCCCGGGTGGGTCAGCAAGGTGCTCCAGCGGGCCGTCGTGTGCCTCTGGGAGGGCGGGGCGGTGGACGCGCGGGAGGTGTCGGCGGCGTACGGGCGCAGACGCGACGCGCTGATCGAGGCGCTCGCCGCGCGCGGGGTCGCGGCCCGCGGCCGCAGCGGGATGAACGTGTGGGTGCCGGTGCCCGACGAGACCGGTGTGGTCGCGAGCATGCTGCACGCCGGCTGGGCGGTCTCGCCCGGCGCCCGGTACCGCCTCGATTCGCCCCCCGGGGTGCGGATCACCGTGTCCCCGTTGTCCGGCGACGACATCGTCGCGGTGGCCGACGCGGTCGCGGCGGCTGTCGGGCCGGTGCCTGCGCGGAGGTATGGCTGAGGGGGATGGGGGTGGACGTATGGCTGAGGGGTGATGGAGGGGCGGGGGTGCGCCATGCCCTTGGGTGCTGCTCGGACGGCGCTGGGCCCGCCGTCCCCTCTGGGCGCAACGCGCCCCCTCGGCGCACGTTACGTCCCCTGGGGTGCGCGAGCCCGCGGCCTCGACTGGGTGAGTGCCGCGCCCGCCAGGATGACAACGGCTCCGACGGGCGTCGTCCACGTCAGCGACTCGCCGAGCACCGCGACGCCCGCCGCCGTCGCGATGACGGGGATGAAGTACGTGACCATCTGGGCCATCGTCGGGCCGACCTCGGCGACGATGCCGTACTGGATCAGCAGCGCGATGCCCGTGCCGAGCGCGCCCAGGGCGACGATCGCGAGCAGCGGCACCACCGGGAGGTGGTTCGGCATGGACGTGAACAGGGGCGTCACGACGGCCAGTTCGAGGGTGGCCAGGAGCAGCTGCGTGCCCGTCAGGGCGAGGTTCGAGTGGCCGGAGCCCGCCAGCGTGCGACGGACGTAGATCCAGCCGATCGGATAGCTCAGCGAGGCGAGCAGAGCCATCGCCGTGCCGCGCGGCTCCAGGTCGCTGAAGCCCTGCCAGGCGCCGAGCACCGTGAGCACCCCGATGAAGCCGAGCGCGAGCCCCGCGACCCGGCGCCGCGTCGGGCGGTCCTCGGAGAGCGCGGCGAGCGAGAGGACCATGCCCCACAGCGGTGAGGTCGCGTTGCAGATGCCCGCGAGCGTCGAGGGGATCGTCAGCTCGGCGTAGGCGAAGAGGGAGAACGGCAGGGCGTTGAGCAGCAGGGCCGCCACCGACAGATGGGCCCAGGTGCGCGGGGAGCGCGGCAGCCGCTCGCGCTTGACGACCAGGACGGCGGCGACCACCGCCGTGCCGAAGAAGAGCCGCCCGAAGGTGACCTGGAACGGTGCGTACCCCTCCGTGCCGACCTTGATCAGGAGGAAGCTGAAGCCCCAGATCAGGGACAGGACGGCGAAGCGGACGCGCCAGTCCAGGGCGCGGCGCCCGGCTGCCCGCGCCCGGGGCCCCCGCCGGCGGGACTCCCGCCCGGCGGAATCCGCGGCGGCCGAGGCGGCCGACGTGGGCCCGGCGGACTCCGTGGGTCTGGCCGACTCCCTGGACGTGATGGACGCGGCGCGTGTGCCGGGTGTGGTGTGTGGGTCCGACGCGATGGTCGGCTCGGGGGTGGACGTCGGCGCGGAAGGGGCCGCGGAGGTGCTCATGCACGCCACCATGGGGTATCTGACGTCTTAGTACAAGCGAGATTTGTTGCCCGGTATCGCGTAGCATCGCTTACATGTTGAACTTGGAGCGCCTGCGGACCCTCGACGCCCTCGCCCGGCACGGATCGGTGAGCGGTGCCGCGGCGGGCCTGCATGTCACGACGTCCGCCGTGTCCCAGCAGATGACCAAGCTGGAGCGGGAGGTGGGCCAGCAACTGCTCGCCAAGAACGGCCGGGGCGTGCGCCTCACCGACGCCGGACGGCTGCTCGCCGAGCACGCCGCGCGCATCCTCTCCCAGGTCGAGCTCGCCCAGTCGGACCTGGAGCGGCAGCGCGGCCAGGCGGTCGGCGAGCTGCGGATCTCCGCCTTCCCGACGGCGATGCGCGGGCTCCTGCCGGCCGCGCTGTCGTCCCTGCGCGTGCGCCACCCCGGGCTGCGCGTCAGCGCCCAGGAGCTGGAGCCGCAGCAGGGGGTGAACGGCGTGGTGCGCGGCGACCTGGACCTGGCGGTGGTCCTCGACTGGTACAACAAGCCGCTGCCGGTGCCCGAGGGCCTGATGAAGGCACCGCTCATCGACGACCCGGCGGACGTCGCGATGCCGGTCGCCCACCCGATGGCCGACCGCCCCGAGGTGGACCTGGAGGACTTCGCGGACGACGAGTGGATCACGTGGGCGGAGGGCGAGTTCTGCCATGAGTGGCTGATGTTCACGCTGCGCGCGAAGGGCTTCGAGCCGCGCATCGGGCACCGCGCGGAGGAGCACCACACCCAGCTCGCGCTGGTCGCGGCGGGACTCGGGGTCTGCGTGGCGCCGCGGCTCGGCCGCGACCCGATGCCGACGGGCGTGCGCACGGTCCCGGTGCGGCACCGGGTGCGGCGGCATGTGTACGTGGTGTGGCGCGCGGACGCCGACCGGCGGCCGTCGATCCGGGCGGCCGTGGAGGCGCTGCGGGTGGCGGGGGCAGGGCTGGGGTGAGGGGGCGTCGGCCCTTTGGGCGAGGGGCGGTTGGGCTGAGTGAGGGGTGGCCGGGGCAGCCTGAGAGTGGCCAGGGCGGTCTGAGGCCGACCCGGGGCAACCGTAAGGGCCTGTGCGGCGGGTCGGTGCCGCGACGCCGACCCGCCGCAGGGGCCCTAGAGCTGCGCCAGCTTCCGGAAGTCCCAGGAGGCGATCGCGTCCGGCGTGAGCCGCAGCCACGCGTGCCGGCCGTCGTGCACCATCTCCTCCAGGCCGAAGTTCTTCCGGGCGAACAGCCGCTCCGGCAGGTCGAGTTCCGGGCACGGCTCCCCGGTGCGCGGCGCCTCGCCGACGAACTCCGCGGTGCCGGTCAGTTCCACGCCGCGCAGCTCTCCGTACTGCTCACCGGCGTCGACGACCACGGCGACGCGCGGGTCGCGGCGCAGCTCGGCCCAGCGCCTGCTGCGCGTGATCGAGTACAGCCACAGGGACGTGCCGTCCCACGCGAACCACAGCGCGCTGACGTGCGGGGCGCCGTCGGCGGACACCGTCGCGACCCGGCAGGTGCGTTCGGCGGCGAGGAAGGCGTCCACCTCGTCCGGAGTCATCATGATCCGGCGACCGCGCCGCTGTGTGGTGGCCATGCGTCGTCCTCCCGTTTGCCGATGAGCCCGTCTCGTCGCTCAGGCCGACAGCGGACCGCGCGACTGCGAACCGGGCGGCAGACCGCGCAGCGGACCACGCGACTGCCGGACCGGGCGGCAGACCGCACGGCTGGCCGCAAAACTGACTGAGCGTCAGAGAAGCATGAGGCGTCTTCCTTCGTGACGCAATGCCGGTTAGCCTCCCGCGCACCGCGATCTCCGCCCGCGGGGCACCCCTGCCCGGCAGGCGCGCGGCACCGGTCGGCCCGTGGTCCGCGACAGGGGGAAGCATGCCGTCGTACGCACAGCTCAAGGAGATCCTCGACCCCGCGAGCACCGTCCTGATGACCGTCGAGTGCCAACAGGGCGTCGTCGGGACCGACAGCGCGCTGCCCGAACTCGCCAAGGAAGCCCGCTCGTCCGGCGCGCTCGGCAACGTCGCCCGCCTGGTGCACGCCGCGCACCTCGGCGGCGTCCAGGTCCTGCACGCCGTCGCCGAGCGCCGCCCCGACGGACGCGGAGCCAACCGCAACGCGCGGCTCTTCCGCGCCGCCGAACGGCTGCCCGTGCAGCAGCTGTCCGGCACGACGGCCGTGCGGATCGCGCCGCCGATCGAGGTCGCCGAGGAGGACTTCGTCGTACGCCGCCTGCACGGCCTGTCGCCGATCGCGGGCACCGACGCCGACGCGCTGCTGCGCAATCTGGGCTGCCGCACCCTGGTCGTGACCGGCGTCTCGGCCAACGTGGCGATACCGAACGCCGTCTTCGACGCGGTGAACCTCGGCTACACCGCCGTGGTGCCCGCCGACGCCATCGCGGGCGTCCCCGCCGAGTACACCCCCGCCGTCGTCAGGAACACCCTCGCCCTGGTCGCCACCGTCACCACGACGGAGGAGGTCCTCGGCGCATGGCAGGGGCCGCGCCGCTCCGGGTGAGCACCCGGCGCGACGCGGCCCCCGCCGACCTCGGAGAGCGCCCGCGTCAGGCCAGCTTGATCGAGTCGCCCTCGACGGTGATCTTCGTCGCGGGCAGCGGCTTCGGCGCCGGGTTCTGCTTCACGCTGCCATCGGTGATGTCGAACTTGCTGCCGTGACAGGGGCAGTTGATGGTGCCGCCCTCGACGCTCGTCACCGGGCACCCCTTGTGCGTACAGCGGTTCGAGAAGGCCTTGAACTCGCCCTTCTTCGGCTGGGTGACCACGACGTTCTCGTCCTTGAAGATCTTGCCGCCGCCCACGGGGATGTCCGCCGTCTTGGCCAGCACGGCACCGCCGCCACCGCCGCCCTCGTCCTTCTCGGAGGCCTCACCGGCGGGCTCCGACGAGTCCTTGCCGTCGTCCGAGCCGCAGGCGACGAGCGCGGCGGCCAGGCCCGCGGCCCCCACCGCGGCGACGACGGCGCGACGGGTGGGGCTCGGGGATCCGGCGGGGTGCGAGGAGGTGCTCAGGCAGAGGCCCGAGGGGCGTGCGGAGAGGGGGGTGGTGGGGCTGTCCGCCGTCGGCAGGAGCGGCTCGGCGGTGTCGGCCCTGTCTTCCCTGGAAGCAGTCATGCCGGATGGTACGGACGGCGGCGCCGGGTTGTTCAGGCGTTCAAGGACTTTTTCAGGAAGTCGAGCTCCAGATTCAGCAGATTGGCCGCAACGTCCTTCTGGGCCACCAGATGGCTCGCCCCGGGCAGCGGCAGGACCGTGTGCGGCCGCCCCGCCGCGAGCAGGGCCGACGACAGGCGCAGCGTGTGCACCGGCAGGACGTTGTCGTCGGACAGGCCGTGGACCAGCATCAGCGGACGCGACAGGCGGTGCGCGTGCGCCACCAGGGAGCAGCGTTCGTAGTGCGCGGGCTGTACGTCCGGGTGCCCCAGGAAGCGCTCCTTCCAGTGGGTGTCGTAGAGCCGCAGGTCGGAGGGCGCGGCCCCGGCCACCGCCGCGTGGAAGACGTCCGGCCGGTGCAGCACGGCGCCCGCCGCGAGATAGCCGCCGAAGGACCAGCCCCGGATGCCCACCCGCTCCAGGTCGAGGTCGGGAAACAGCTCGGCCGCGCCCCGGACCGCGTCCACCTGGTCGTCGAGGACGGGCGTCAACTGATCGCCGTACACCTCGTGTTCCCAGCCCCGCCCGCGCCCCGGCGTGCCCCGCCCGTCCGCGGTCAGCACCGCGAAGCCCTGCTCGGCGAACCACTGGGCGACGACCGTCCACCACGCGCGCGCCTGCGTCACGAGTTGGACGGAGGGGCCCGAGTACGGACACAGCAGGACCGGTAGTTTCCGGGAGCCCTGCTCGTGCCACGACGGCAGGAACAGCATGCCGCGCACCGCACGTTCCCCGAGGGCGAGGTGACGGGGGTTCGGCTTCACTATGGGCTCTTCGGAGTGCACGGCTATCCGTCCTGCGGGCCGCCCGCCGCGCAGCACGGTCACCGTGTGTCCGTCCGCTGTCCGGCTGTCGAGGACGACGGTGTCCCCGCCGACCGCTGCCGTGTGCACGCCCGGGCCCTGGCTGAGGCGCACCGGGGCGGTGGTGCGGACCGGGCCGTCCGCCGCACCGGCCACCGACCACGACCAGACGTGCGCCTCCGTGGGCTCGTCCGACGCCGTCAGCCACACCCGCTCGCCCACGATGGCGAGCACGGCGCGCACATGCAGTCCCGGCGGCGTCTCCGCGCTGCCCACGCGCAGGCCCGCCGTGTCGGGGTCGACGAGCCGGTGCAGCAGGGGCGTGCCGTCCGCGAGGCGGGCCGGGGTGCCCGGGACGAGGCCCAGCCACGGGCTCTCGTGCCGCTGGTCGACCAGGCGGCACGCGCCGCTCTCCGGGGCGACCTCCAGGACGCACGCCGTGCGCTGGTCGCGGGTCTGGAGGGTGACGAGGGGGCCGTGCGCGTCCCAGGACGCCCGCAGGACGTAGTCGAAGGCGGTGTCCGTCCATGCGGGCGCATGGCCGTCTCGTGAGCGCTCCGAGGCGTGCTCGGAGTCGTGTGAGCGCACCGAGGTTCGCTCTGACGCCTCTGACGCCTCTGACGCCTCTGACGCCTCCGACGCCTCCGACGGCGTGCGGACGGCGACGCGCGAGCCGTCCGTCCGCAGGATGTGCAGGGTCGTCTCCGCGTTGTCGGTGCCCGCCGCCGGGTACGGCACCGAGCGCGGCGGCCGCTCCGGGTGCGCGGGGTCGGAGAGCCACCAGCGCTGAACGCGCGCGGTGTCCACGCGCGCGACCAGCAGGGCATCGCTGTCCGGCGACCACCAGAACGCCCGGTGCCTGTCCATGGATTCGGCGGCGACGTGATCGGCGAGCCCGTACGTCACCTCGTCGCCCTCGGGCTCGGCCAGGGCCCGGTCGCCGGTGCCGTCGGCGCCGACCACGCGCAGGGCGCCCCCGGTGACGTACGCGATGAGCGAGCCGTCGGGCGAGGGGCGCGGGTCGACGACGGGACCCGGGGTGCCGATCCGGCGCGGCACGCCGCCGTCCGTGCGGACCGTCCACAGGGCGCCCGACACCGCGAAGGCGACCACGCGCGCGTAGTCGTCGGTGGCGAAGGACACCACTCCTTGGGAGGCCTCCCGCGCGCGTTCCCTGCGCACGCGTTCGGCCTCGGGCACCGGCCCGGCGGCGCCCAACGCGAGTGGATCCGCGAGCATCCGCTCGCCACCGAACCCGCCCTCGGCGCGTTCGCCAGCCTCGGCGTCTTCCCCCGCATCGGCCCCGACTTCGTACAGCCACAGCCTGCTGACCGGGTCGTCGCCCGCCGTCGAGCGCACGAACAGCACACGGGTGCCGTCCCGCGACACGGCGAAGCCGCGCGGCACCCCGAACGCGAAGCGGTGCGTGCGGGCGAACTGGGACGGGAGGTCAGGGGAGTTCATGGGGTGACGGTAGGCACCACGGAGGCGTTTCGGCAGGGGTGGGCGAGGGCTCCGGGGGAGCGGCCGGGGTGTCGGACCTCGGCAGTAACCTGGGGCGATGCTCACCGAAGTCACCGCCGTCCGGTACGTCACGCCGCTGCGTGAGGGCGGATCGCTGCCCGGACTCGTCGAGACCGACGACGGCCGCGGCGCCTACGAGACGTACGTCATGAAGTTCACGGGCGCGGGCCAGGGCCGCAAGACGCTCGTCGCCGAGGTGATCTGCGGGCGCCTCGCCCACCACCTCGGGCTGCGCGTGCCGGGACTCGCGGCGATCCGGCTCGACCCGGTCCTCGGCCTCGGCGAACCGGACCAGGAGGTGCAGCAGCTCCTGAAGTCGAGCGGCGGGCTGAACCTGGGCATGGACTACCTGCCGGGCGCCCTCGGCTTCGACCCGCTGGCCTTCGAGGTGGACCCGCTGGAGGCCGGGCGCGTCATCTGGTTCGACGCGCTGATCAACAACGTGGACCGCTCCTGGCGCAACCCGAACCTCCTGGTGTGGCACGGCGACGTCTGGCTCATCGACCACGGCGCGAGCATGATCTGGCACCACAACTGGCCGACGGCCCCGGCCGCGGCCGCCAAGCCGTACGCCGCCGCGGACCACGTCCTCGCGCGGTACGCCCCCGACATCGCCGCGGCCGCCGCCGAGCTGGCCCCCCGGGTCACCGCGGACCTGCTCGCCGAGGTGACCGCCGACGTGCCCGACGCGTGGCTGGCCGACGAGCCGGGCTTCGACACGCCGGACGAGGTGCGGCGCGCGTACGCCGAGATGCTGCTCCCGCGCGCGGAGAGCATCCACGAACGCATCACCCTGGAAGGCGCCGCGAAGTGAGCGAACCGACTGAGCCGACCGAACCGGGCGAGACGACCGACACGGCCGAGCCGAACAGCGCCCCCGCGCGGGACGTCTTCGAGTACGCGCTGCTGCGCGTCGTGCCGCGCGTGGAGCGCGGCGAGCAGTTCAACGCGGGCGTCGTGCTCTACTGCCGCGCCAAGTCCTACGTGGCCGCCCGCACGCATCTGGACGAGGCGAAGCTGCGCGCCCTGGACCCCGGGGCCGACCCGGCGGGCGTGCGCGCGGCGCTGTCGGCCGTCGAGGGCGTCTGCGCGGGCGGCGCCGCGGCCGGGCAGGCGGCGGGCGACGACGCCGGGCGGCGCTTCCGCTGGCTGATCGCGCCGCGCTCCACCGTCGTCCAGCCGGGGCCGGTGCACACGGGCCTCACCGCGGACCCCGAGGCCGAGGTGGAGCGCCTCGTGGAGCTGCTGGTGCGCTAGGGCGCCAGCCGGCCCATCGGGCAGGCCCTGGGGTGGTCCGACCGGTTCGGGGCCCGCGGGAGACGTAATGAGTCACAGTGGCCGGGGGGCCGTTGACACCGGGTGTCAGGGCTTCTAGCGTCTCGTCTGCTGAAGGTACTAAGCGGTCGCTCACTTGGGAGTGCCGCGGCACCGCACCTCCAGAAGATCCGCACGGCATGAGAGCCGCACCCCAAGGGCGAGGAGAGCCAGCATGTCCACCACTGAGCAGCGCGTCGCGGTCGTGACCGGAGCAGCGCGAGGCATCGGCGCGGCGACCGCCGTCCGGCTCGCCGCCGAGGGCCGCGCCGTCGCCGTGATCGACCTCGACGAGGCCGCCTGCAAGGACACCGTCGAGCAGATCACCGCCGCCGGTGGCAAGGCGATCGCCGTGGGCTGCGACGTGGCCGACGAGGCCCAGGTCGAGGCCGCCGTCACCCGGATCGCGGCGGAGCTCGGCGCGCCCACGATCCTGGTCAACAACGCGGGCGTGCTGCGCGACAACCTGTTGTTCAAGATGAGCGCGAGCGACTGGGACACGGTCATGAACGTGCATCTGCGCGGCGCGTTCCTGATGTCCCGCGCCTGTCAGGCGCACATGGTGGACGCGGGCTTCGGCCGGATCGTCAACCTCTCCAGCTCCTCCGCGCTCGGCAACCGCGGCCAGGCCAACTACGCGGCCGCCAAGGCGGGCATGCAGGGCCTCACCAAGACGCTCGCCAAGGAGCTCGGCAAGTTCGGCGTCACCGCCAACTCCGTGGCGCCCGGCTTCATCGTCACCGAGATGACCAAGGCCACCGCCGAGCGCGTCGGCATGGGCTTCGAGGACTTCCAGGCCGCGGCCGCCACCCAGATCCCGGTGCAGCGTGTCGGCAGGCCGGAGGACATCGCCAACGCCATCGCCTTCTTCACCGGCGACGCGGCGGGTTTTGTGTCCGGGCAGGTCATGTACGTGGCCGGTGGACCGCTCAACTAGCGGCCCGCCCGACAAGCACCGGACCAAGCGCAAAGGATCAGGACAGATGGCAGTGCAGGACAGCGGCAAGGCGGCGCTCGTCACCGGAGCGAGCCGCGGCATCGGCTACGGCATCGCGGAGGCACTGGTCGCCCGCGGCGACCGGGTGTGCATCACCGGGCGCAACGAGGACGCGCTCAAGGAGGCCGTGGAGAAGCTCGGCGCCGACCGCGTCATCGGCGTCCCGGGCAAGGCCCACGACGAGGCACACCAGGCGGTCGCCGTCGAGCGCGCCATGGAGGCGTTCGGCCGCGTCGACTTCCTCATCAACAACGCCGGTACGAACCCGGTGTTCGGGGCGATGGCCGACATGGACCTGAACGTGGCCCGCAAGGTCTTCGAGACCAACGTGATCTCCGCGCTCGGCTTCGCCCAGCTCACCTGGAAGGCCTGGCAGAGCGAGCACGGCGGCGCGATCGTCAACATCGCCTCCATCGCGGGCGTCGCGCCCTCCCCGTTCATCGGGGCGTACGGCATCAGCAAGGCCGCCATGGTCAATCTGACCCTGCAGCTGGCGCACGAGTTCGCGCCGAAGGTGCGGGTCAACGCCATCGCCCCGGCCGTGGTCAAGACCAAGTTCGCGCAGGCGCTGTACGAGGGCCGCGAGGAGGAGGCCGCGGCGGCCTACCCGCTCGGTCGGCTCGGGGTGCCGTCCGACATCGGCGGCGCGGCGGCCTTCCTCACCTCCGAGCAGTCCGACTGGATCACAGGTCAGACGCTCCAGGTCGACGGCGGCATGTTCCTCAACGCGGGCGTCGGCTGACGGAACCGGGCATCGGCTGACGGAACCGGAGGAACCGTGAAGAAGGCCGGGATTCCCGTGCGTACGTGATGTTCTCCCGCATGAAGTGCCCCGTCGGTGAGCCTGGTTGGCACGGCGGGGCGCTGCGGTATGGTCTGCCGATCCATGGCACGGCAGACCGAGGAGCGTGCACGTGTTCAGAAGAGTTCCCCCGCGTGGTCGGCGGCCGGTCACCCTGCTCGCGTCCCTGTCCCTCGTCGCCGGCTGCGGTGTGCTGTCCTCCGAGGGCTCGGACGGCGGCGACACGATCACCGTCGGTACGACGAGCGCGCCGAGCACCCTCGATCCGGCCGCGGCCTACGACGGCTCGTGGGAGCTGTACCGGAACGTCTTCCAGACGCTCCTGAGCTTCCCCTCCGGCGCCACCGAGCCCCAGCCCGACGCGGCGGAGCGCTGCCGGTTCACCGACGGCAGCAGCATGGTCTACACGTGTACGTTGCGCGCGGGGCTGAAGTTCTCCGACGGCCACGAGCTGGACGCGCGGGCCGTGAAGTTCTCCATCGACCGGATGCGGCGCCTCGACGTCAAGGGCGGTCCGGCCGGACTTCTGGGCGCGCTGCGGACCGTGCGGACCAAGGGGGACCGGACCGTGGTGTTCCGGCTGCGCGAGCCCGACGCCACGTTCCCCTTCGTCCTCGCCACCCCCGCCATGTCGATCGTCGACCCCCGCGAGTACCCGGCCGACAAAATACGCGAGGGCGACGAGATCAGCGGCTCCGGGCCGTACACCCTCGAGTCCTACCAGGCCGGTGACCGGGCCGAACTCACCAGGAACAGCCATTATGAAGGCGCCGCCGACCGCAAGAACGACGCCGTGACCATCCGCTACTACCGTGACTCCGACTCCATGGTCGAGGCACTGCGTGACAAGGACGTCGACGTCACCTTCCGCGGTCTCGCGGCGCGGGACATCGTGGCGCAGCAGGGCCCGGACAAGGAGAGCGACATCCGGCTCGTCGAGGGCGCCGGGACCGAGATCCGCTACCTGGTGTTCAACCCGAAGGACCGGTGGGCGCGCAAGCCGGCCGTGCGCAAGGCGTTCGCCCAGGTGATCGACCGCGGCGCGATCGCACACAAGATCTACAAGGGCACCGTGGAGCCGCTGTACTCGATGGTCCCGCGCGGTGTCGCCGGGCACGGCACGAGCTTCTTCGACGCCTACGGCGATCCGAGCGTGGCCAAGGCGCGGCGGATCCTGGCGGCGGCGGGCATCACCGAGCGCGTACCGCTCACCCTCTGGTACACCACCGACCGCTACGGCTCGGCCACCGAGCCGGAGTTCGCCGAGATCAAACGGCAGCTGGAGGCCTCGGGCCTGTTCAAGATCACGGTCAAGGGGCAGCCGTGGAAGGAGTTCGACGCGGCCTACAAGCGCGGTGAGTACCCGGTCTTCGGGCGCGGCTGGTTCCCGGACTTCCCGGACGCGGACAACTTCATCGCGCCCTTCGTGGGCGAGCGCAACGTCCACAACATGCCCTATCCGTCGCGGGAACTCACCGAGGAGCTGCTGCCGCGCTCGCGCCGCGAGGCCGACCGGAGCAATGTCGTGGACCAGTTCGAGCGCGCCCAGCGAATCCTCGTCGACGACGTGCGGCTGCTGCCGGTGTGGCAGGGCAAGCAGTACGTGATGGCGACCGAGGAGATCTCGGGCGCCGAGCGGGCCCTCGACCCCTCGGCGATCATGATGATGTGGGAGCTCGGGCGGAAGACGAGCTGGTAGGTGGCGGCTTCCCCGTGGGCGCGGGGCCGCCCGGTGGGGCCGGGGGCGGTGGATTGTCAGTGGCCGCCGGTAGGTTCTGTGGTGCAGAACTGAACGCACCCCGGAGGTTGTTGACGTGACCGACATCGCCATGCTGCCCGCGTCCTGGCGCGGAGTCCTCGGCGAGGAACTGCAGAAGCCCTACTTCAAGGAGCTCACCGAGTTCGTCGAGGAGGAGCGTGCGAAGGGCCCGGTCTTCCCGCCGCGCGACGAGGTGTTCGCCGCGCTGGACGCGACACCGTTCGACCGGGTGAAGGTCCTCGTCCTCGGCCAGGACCCCTATCACGGCGAGGGCCAGGGCCACGGCCTGTGCTTCTCGGTCCGCCCCGGAGTGAAGACCCCGCCCTCGCTCCGGAACATCTACAAGGAGATGAAGGAGGACATCGGCCTCCCCGTGCCGGACAACGGCTATCTGATGCCGTGGGCCCAGCAGGGCGTGCTGCTCCTGAACGCGGTCCTGACGGTCCGCTCCGGCGAGGCCAACTCCCACAAGGGCAAGGGCTGGGAGAAGTTCACCGACGCGGTGATCCGCGCGGTGGCCGAGAGGCCGGATCCGGCGGTCTTCGTCCTGTGGGGCAACTACGCCCAGAAGAAGCTGCCCCTCATCGACACGGAGCGGCACGTCGTCGTCAAGGGCGCGCACCCCTCGCCGCTGTCCGCGAAGAAGTTCTTCGGCTCCCGGCCCTTCACGCAGATCGACGAGGCGGTGGCGGCCCAGGGGCACGAGTCCATCGACTGGCGCATCCCCGACCTGGGCTGAGCAGGCGGGAGCGCCCCGCGTCGCACCGCGCCTGACCGCGATTGTCAGTGGTGGCCGCTAGCGTCGGAACCGACTCGTGGGGCCGGTGGCCGGACACCGGCCGACGGCCCCACGGCTGACGAACGACCGACGGATCGACTGACAGCTGACGACGGACTGACGTCGGACCTGCCGCGGGGCCCCGCCCGGCCCGCGGTACGTCCGGCGGACGCGGAGGGCGACGCGGTGGCGGAGCGGCAGGAACAGACGACGGACGACGAAGACGCCATGATGACCCGGATCGGGCAGGCGGTCATGCTCCAGCACGCGGGCGACCGCGAGGAGGCGCGGACGCGGTTCCTCGTGCTCTGGTCGGAGATCGGCGAGGAGGGCGACGCCCTGCACCGCTGCACCCTCGCGCACTACATGGCCGACACCCAGGACGACCCGGCGGACGAACTCGCCTGGGACCTCAGGGCGTTGTCGGCGGCCCAGGAGCTGTCGGACGAACGCGTCGGCGCCCACCACCAGTCCCTCGCGGTGCGAGGGTTCTACCCCTCGCTGCACCTCAACCTGGCCGCGGACTATGTGAAGCTCGCCCGCCCCGAGGCGGCCCGCAGCCATCTGCGCCTGGCCCGCGGCGCGGTGGGCGCGCTCGGCGACGACGGTTACGGGGACGGCATCAGGGCGGCGCTGGACCGCCTTGAGGCGCAGGTGGGGGAGGGGGCGGTGGAGGAGTAGGGGCTTGGTCGGTGTGATTGGCTCCGCTGGGCCCAGTCGGGCCAGCCGGAGCCAGCCGAGGCCCAGGCCGGGCAGCGCGGGGGACCGGGCAGGCTCCGCCGAGGGCCTGCCCCCCGTCAATGCCCATACGCCGCCCGGCAGATGGTCGCTTCCGGGCTGTCCGGCTCCCAGCCCCCGTGCGTGCGGCCGAGTGCGCACAGGTCGACCTCGGCGCGGACGTGCGGCGGCGCGTCGGAGCGGGGTGCCTCCCCGCCGTCGCGACCGGGATCCTGAGAGCGGCCGTCGTGGCGGCGCGGGGGCGGGGCCAAGCGCCCGCGGTGCTCGTCGCGCTCGCGAGCGGCGCCGCCTTCGGTGGGCGCGGGTGACGTGGCCGAGGGCCGGTCGGACGGGGTGGCCTTCGCCCGCGGGGGCGCGGTGCGGGACGGCGTGTCCGCCGGGCCGCCGCGCTCCAGCGCGTCACGCGCCGGGTCCTGCACCGCCCGCGGCGGCCGACTCCAAGGAGCCCGGGCGGGTGTCGCCGGGCCCGCCGACACCGCGCCCCGGCCGCCCGCCCGCTCCACCCCCATGCAACCGGAGAGAGTCAGCACGGCCACGGACGTGGACACAAGGAGCACCGAAGTGGTCACCGAGGTGGTCGTCGATCGCTGCACCCGCGCCACTCTGCTGGCCCCGGCGCGTCCCCGGGCGCCGAACGCCTCCGCATGCCCCGCACGGGTGACACCGGCGCGCGCCACCGGGCGACGGCTCCCGCCCTACACCCCTCCCCGCCCTTCCCCGTCCAGCATCCCCCGCAGCAATTCCCCGAAGCCGTCCCGCAGTTCGTCCACCGTCGGCGCCGTCGCGTGGTACGAACCCGCGACGCACGAGAACATCATGCCGTCGCACCACGCCACCAGGGACAGCGTGTGCCGCTCCGGATCCTTGGAGCCCGCGGCGACCATCAGTTCGCGCAGTGGCTCCCGGAACTGGGCGCCCGCCGAGTCGTAGTACGACCGCAGTTCGGGCCGCCGGGTCGCCTCCAGGGCGAGTTCGTAGCGGGACAGGAGCAGGCCGCGGTGGGCGTCGCCGGTGAGGAAGCGGTGCAGGGCCACGGCCAGGCCGGAGATCAGGGTGTCGCGGTCGCCCGCCGGGTCCGGCAGCTCGCTCGGGGTGAGGACGTCGTTCTCGCGCTCGGCCTGCCGGCGGACCGCGGCCTCCAGGAGGGCGAGCCGGGTGCGGGCGTGGTTCGACGTCGACCCCGGAGGGAGCCCCGCCGCCTCGTCGACGGCCCGGTGGGTGAGGCCGCGCATGCCGCGCTCGGCGAGCAGCGAGAGGGCGGTGTCGGCGATGAGTTCGGTGCGGGCTGTCCCCGTGGCACGTACAGGCATGTGGCCCAGCCTACCGTTCTCACTACAGATGTAGTAGCGTCTGGACGTGGGCACTACATCTGTAGTTGCCGACGGTTCCGCCTTTGCCAAGTATGCGCGCGACAAGGAGAGATCATGCCCGGAACAGCGAAATCTCCCCAGCCCCACGCCGTCGTCATAGGTGGTGGGATCGGTGGGCTGACCGCCGCGATCGGCCTGGACAAGGCCGGTTGGCGGGTCACGGTCCTGGAACGCGCCGCGTCCCTGGAGCCCGTCGGCTCCGGCATCGGCCTCGCCCCCAACGCCCAGCGCGCCCTGGACGTGCTAGGCCTCGGCGACCGGGTGCGCGACCTGGCAGCGTGGCAGGGAGTGGGCGGGGTGCGCGCGCAGGACGGACGCTGGATCGTGCGGACCAGCGCGGCCGCGACGACGCGGGAGTTCGGCGGCACGCTGGTGCTGCTGCACCGCGCGACACTGGTCGACCTGCTCGTCGCCGAACTGCCCGCGCACTGCCTGCGCACAGGCGTCGACGCCCGCCTCACCGACTGCGGCGGCCCCGGCCGCAGGGCCGTCGTCACGACCCCCGACGGCGACATCGAGGCCGACCTCGTCGTCGGCGCCGACGGCATCAACTCCGCCGTCCGCGGGGCCCTGTTCCCCGCGCACCCCGCGCCCGCGTACACCGGCTTCACCGCCTGGCGGCTCATCGTGCCCGCGCCCGAACGCCCCTTCGCGCCGCACGAGACCTGGGGGCGCGGCGGAGTCTGGGGCACCCAGCCGCTCAAGGACGGGCGGGTGTACGCGTACGCCACCGCGCTCGTCCCCGAGGGCGGGCGCGCCCCCGACAACGAGAAGGCCGAACTGGAGCGGCGCTTCGCGCACTGGCACGACCCGATCCCCGGGATCATCGCCGCCGCCCGCCCCGAGGACGTCCTGCGCAACGACGTGCGCCACCTGATCGACCCGCTGCCCGCCCACCACCGCGGCCGGACCGTCCTCCTCGGCGACGCCGCGCACGCCATGGCACCCACCCTCGGCCAGGGCGGCAACCAGGCCATCGAGGACGCCGTCGTGCTCGCCCACCACGCGGCACCGCGCGCCGACCTCTTCGCGGGCCTGGCCGCGTACAGCGCGGTACGCGTGCCACGGACCACGGCGATCGTGCGCCAGGCCGCCCGCACCGCCCGCCTCAACCACGTCACCAGCGGCCCCTTGCGGGCGGTGCGCGACTCCCTGGTGCGCACGGCGGCCGGGCTCGGCCCGGACATGATCATGCGGGGCTTCGCCTCCATCGCCGACTGGCGGCCGCCCCAGCCCCCGTATGCTGCGGGAACAGGCTCGGGGGCGCAGGAGCGTGAACCGGCACGACGATAGGGAGACACTGGTGAAGGTCGGCTGCATCGGACTCGGCGACATCGCGCAGAAGGCGTACCTCCCGGTGCTCGCCGCACAGCCCGGCGTCGAACTGCACCTCCAGACCCGCACCCCCGCCACCCTGGAGCGCGTCGCCGCCGTCCACCACGTGCCCGGGGAGCGCCGCCACACCGACCTGGACTCCCTGCTCGCCCAGGGCCTGGACGCGGCCTTCGTGCACGCGCCCACCGCCGTCCACCCCGAGATCGTCGGCCGCCTCCTCGAGGCCGGGGTGGCGACGTACGTGGACAAGCCCATCGCCTACGAACTCGCCGACTCCGAGCGCCTCGTGGACCTGGCCGAGGAGCGGGGCGTCAGCCTCGCCGTCGGCTTCAACCGCCGCTACGCCCCCGGCTACGCCCAGTGCGTCGAGCACCCGCGCGAGCTCATCCTGATGCAGAAGAACCGCGTGGGACTGCCGGAGGACCCGCGCACCATGGTCCTCGACGACTTCATCCACGTCGTCGACACCCTGCGCTTCCTCGTGCCCGGCCAGATCGACGACGTGAGCGTGCGCGGCCGGGTCGAGAACGGTCTGCTCGAACACGTCGTGCTGCAGCTCGGGGGCGCCGGGTTCACCGCGATCGGCGTGATGAACCGGCTGAGCGGGTCCACCGAGGAGATCCTGGAGGTCTCGGGCCAGGACACCAAGCGGCAGGTCCTGAACCTCGCCGACGTCGTCGACCACAAGGGCCAGCCCACCGTGCGGCGGCGCGGCGACTGGGTGCCGGTGGCGCGGCAGCGCGGCATCGAGCAGGTCGTGCTCGCCTTCCTGGACTCCGTGCGCGCGGGCAAGGTGCTCAGTGCTCGGGACGCGCTGGCGAGCCATGAGCTGTGCGAGCGGGTGGTGCGGGCCGTTCAGGAGCAGGCCTCCTGAACGCCCGCGCGCCCTCCGCCGCGCACAGCAGCGCGAGCACGACGAGGGCCGCGTGCACCGGCCAGTCGCCGAACCGCACGTACGGGGTGGTGCCGGTGGCCAGCGGCACTTCGTACGCCGCGGTGCTCGACGCCGACGTGCCGAGCGGCGCGCCGACGCGTGCGCCGCTCGGGCCGTAGACGGCCGAGACGCCGGTGAGGGTGGCGTGCACCATGGGGCGGCCGGTCTCGGCGGCCCGCACCGCCGCGAGCGACGCGTGCTGCTCGGGCGCCCAGCTGTGCTGGAACGACGACGTGGCGGACTGGGCGAGCAGCAACTGCGCGCCCTCGCGCGTGAGGTGGCGGCTCATGTCGGGGAACGCCGACTCGAAGCACACCAGCGGCCCGACCCGCAGCCCCCGCCCCTGCCCTTGGCCTTGACCGATGGTCATGACGACGGGCCGGTCCCCGCGCCTGCGGTCCTCGCCCGCGGCCTTGCCGACGGAGGTCGCCCAGCCGAGCAGGGAGCGGGCGGGCACGTACTCGCCGAAGGGGACCAGGCGCATCTTGTCGTAGCGATCACCCGTCGGCCCCTGGGGACCGACGAGCACCGAGCTCTTGAAGATGCCCGGCCGGTCCGAGCGGCGCGCGTCGACGTTCACCAGGATGTCGGCGCCGACCTGCCGGGACAGCGCGGTGATCCGCCCGGCCAGATCGGGCCGCTCGGTCAGGTCGTGGCCCACGCTGCTCTCGCCCCACACCACGAGGTCCAGATCGCGGCCCGCCAGGGTGCGGGTCAGGCTCTCCTCGCGGGCGAACCGCTGGTCGCCGCTGTCGATGCCGTTCATGACGCCGGGCTGGACGACGGCGACGCGGATGTGGCCCGCGGGCTCGGGGCGCGGGGACCAGGTCCAGGCCGCCGCGGTGGCCGCGCCGACGGCGACGAGACCGGCGACGGCGGGGACGCGGGCGCCGCGATGGGCGACGAGCACGGCGACGCCCGTGTTCACGGCCACGACCAGGGCGCTGGCCAGCCAGACCCCGCCGACCGACGCGAGTCGCAGCGCGGGCTCGACCTGCCACTGGCTGGAGCCGAGCAGACCCCAGGGCCCGCCGAGCCCCTCCCAGGACCGCACCAGTTCCACCATCAGCCACCCGGACGGAAGGACGAGCAGCGCGGCGGCGGCGCGCCCCGGGGAGGACGTGCCGCCGATGAGGTGGCGTACGAGCCAGCCCCACGGCGCCCACAGCAGGCCGAGCAGCGCGGCGATGACCAGCGTGAACACATGCAGGCTCGGCAGCAGCCAGTGGTGCACGGCGACCATGAAGCCGAGCCCGCCGAGCCATCCGTCCAGGGCCGCGCGGCGGCCCGTCGGGGCCGAGCGGGCGAGGAGCAGCCACGGCACGAGCGCGACGTACGCGAACCACCACCAGGAGGGCGCGGGGAACGCCAGGGCGGGCAGGGCGCCGCACAGGGCGGCGAGGGCGCCGCGCTGCCACGGCGAGGCCAGGTCGACGTGCCGCCACGGGGCGGTGCGATCACCGCGCCGCCACGCTGTCGCGTCCGCCCACCGCGGCACCCATCGGTGCCGCCGCTTGCTGCCGAGTGCGTCCATGCAGCGCGCCTTTCTGCCCCGATCCGTCCGACGCGGCCGGTGCCCCCCCCGCCGTCGTACGTTCAGTGTGCGCGCCCCTGACGATCTAGGACAGGGGGCGCCTGGTTCATGTAACCGGGTCGGACCAGTTCTGTCTGCGCCACTTCTCCTGGACGACGACCTGACGCAGCCGCCAGCCGTTGTGGGCGCGGACTGCGGTGAAGGCGTAGCGCCCGCCGCATTCGAAGTCGGGCGCGGTGCCCGCGCGCCGGTCGGCGCCGCCCGTGCCGTCGGGCCCGCCCGTGCTGTCGGCGCTGTCCGCCCTGTCCGCGAACCGCATGGGGTTGGCGTAGTCGGCCTGTATCCGGGCGGTGTCGCCGATGTCCTGGTCGCGGACGTCGAAGCGGATTCTGCGGTTGACGATGAGGTGCTGGCGTACCGCGAAGATCCGCAGGGACTCCGTGAGCCAGTCGGCGACCTCGGACGCGGGTCCTTCGATGCCGCCGGCCGAGCGGTAGTCGGCGCGTCCGTCGGGTGCGAACAGCCGACGGTAGGCGTCCCAGTCGCCGTCGTCGACGGTGATGGCGTAGTCGGTGATGAGGGTGTCGATGGCCAACCGGTCAAGGACTGCGGCGAGTTCCACGCGCTGCGTCATCGGATCAGTCTTGGGCACCGGGGGTACGGAGCCAAGAGGCCGGGCGTGAGTCGTTGTGCCGCCGGGGGCCGGGGTGGCCCGATGTGCTCGTCCGGATGGGTGGGGAGGGCGCGCGCGAGCGGGTCCGGATCGCTCGCGCGCGGTGAGGGATTCCTCGGTGGAGGGCGGGCCTCCGGTGCGGTGACGCCGACGGACGGCTCACGTGCGGAAGATGCGTGCGTGTCGCCCCCGTTGTGTGCCGCTTACGCGGCCTGCACGATCTCCGCGCGTACCGCCTCGGCCCACTCGGTCACCAACTGCTCGTACTCCCGCCGCTGTTCGACGGAGAGGCGGCCGCCCGCACGCAGCCACAGGCCGCGTATCCGCTCGTTCAACTCGGCCGACGACCGCACGGAACCATGGGGTTGAGGGGTGAGGGGCATGAAGTCAAGCCTAGGGGATAGCCCTGACAATCGGAACTGTCAGCTACCGCACACCTGCGGCACGTGATCGCGCCGGGGCGCCGCAAGGCGCGCGCGTCCGGCGCGAGTTGGGGCAGGCGCGCTGGTCAGCGAGGCGGCGGGAGGCCCTTGGGGCCGGTTGGGGCGCGGCGCGACGGCCTCGGGCAGTGATGGACGGCACGATTCCGTACGTCGCTTGGGGCGTCGGGTGCCCGCGTTCGGTGATGCCGCCGTCGGACAGCGGCATCACCGGCACTGGACCGGGGTCCGGCGCCTGTCAGGCGGCGCGGGGCCTGATGCGACGCGCCGTCAGGGCTCCGGCGGCCGCGAGTGCCGCGGTGAGGGCGAAGGTCACCGTCAGGGCGAGGGACACCGAGCCGCCGTGGGTCGCGGACAGGGTGACGGCGGCGCCGCCGAGGCCGCTGAGTACCGCCACCGCGAGGGTCTGCGCGAGTTGCATCGACCCGCTGGCCTCGCCCTGCCGGTCGGCCGGTGCCTGCTCCATGGCGTCGGTGGTCGCCGCGTTGAAGGCGACGCCCATGCCCGCGCCGCCGATGGCCCAGCCCGCCACGGCCGTCAGGGCGGGCACCGCGTCGACCAGGACGCCGAGCGCCATCACGGCGATCCCCACGAGCAGGACCGCGAACCCGGCGGCGATCGGCACGGCCCGCGACCGCCCGCTCCAGCGGCTGTCGGCCCGGCCCTGCCACATCGCCCCGAGCACCCATGTGATGGCGCCCGCCGAGAGCCCCAACCCGGCCTCCGTGGCGCTCAGTTCGCGCAGCCTGACAAGCCCGAGGGGCAGGAACGCCTCGCTGCCGAAGTAGGCGCCGCAGAGCAGGAAGCGCAGGACGACACCGGTGGGAACGCCGCGGCGCACGGACAGCGTGCCCGCCGGTGTGACCCGGCGCAGTGCGAGCACGGCCGTGGCGGCGCCCACGGCGGCCAGGGGGATCAGGAGGGCGAGTTGGCGCAGTTGGAGGCCCGCGAGGAGGAGGCCGGTCCCGGCGGCCAGCAGGACGCTGCGGGCGACGGGGGTGGACCACCAGCGGGTCGCCGCGGTGGCCGGGCTCGGGACTTGCTGGTCTCCCGGGCTGCCGGGGCGGCCGAGGCGGCGCAACTGCGGCAGCGCGAGCGCCGCCGCGGCCGCGATCAGGGGCAGCAGCAGGACGAACACGCCGCGCCAGGACACCTGGTCGGAGATCACGGCGGCGATGCTCGGACCCACCAGGGACGGCACGGTCCAGGCGCCGGAGACCAGGGCGAACACGCGCGCACGCAGGCGTTGCGGATAGGCCAGCGCGATGGCGGTGTACGCCAGCGCCATGACCGCTCCGACCCCGAGCCCCTGCAGGAACCGCCCGGCCAGGAAGACGGGCCAGTTCGGCGCGGCCCCGGCGAGCGCGCAGCCGACGGCGAAGACCGCGAGGCCGAGGGCGAACGGGCGGGCCGGGCCGTGGCGGTCGGCGGCGACGCCTGCGGCGACGGTGCCGATGAGGTTCGCGAGCATCAGCGCGGACAGGCCCCAGCCGTACGCGTTGAGTCCGCCGAGGCGGCCCGCGATCTCGGGCAGCACGGTGGCGACCCCCATCGACTCGAAGGCGACGAGCCCGACGGAGAGCACGATGCCCCAGGTGAGGGCGGAGTAGGGGGCGCGGAAGGCGCTCTCGGGGCGGGCACTCGGCGCGGGCGCCTGCCGCGCACCCGATTCCTGCGTACCCGATTCCCGCGCGGGCGGTTCCTGCGTGGTCGTTTCCTGCTCGGACGGCAAGGTCGACCCTCCTCTTTATGTTTCGATCCGGAACGGAATGAAAGTAGATGCTACCTATACTGACCGTCATGGCAACCCCCGAGTCCGTGGCCCACGCCGCTCGTTCCGTCCCAGAGACCGGCCGGACGGGGCGGCCCCGCGACGCGCGGCTCGACGAGGCCATCCTGGAAGCGACGCTGGCGCTCCTGGAGGAGTCCGGTTACCCGAACCTGACGATGGAGGGCGTCGCGCGCCGCGCCGGTACGACCAAGCCGGCCATCCGCCGCCGCTGGTCCTCCCGGCAGCACCTGGTCATCGCCGCGCTCGCGGAGACCGTGGGCACCGCGCCCACCCCCGACACCGGCTGCACGCACTGCGACCTCATCCTCGGCGTCGAGACCCTGAGCCAGGCGTTCGGCGGGACGCTGGGACGCAGGACGCTGCCCGCCCTCGTGGCCGAACTGGCCGACGACCCGGAGCTGGACCGCGTCTTCACCGAAACCCTCTTCCGGCCCCGCAGGGCCACGACCGAGGCGGCGCTGCGCCGGGGCATCGAGCGGGGTGACATCCGCCCCGACGCCGACATCGACCTGCTCCTGGACATGCTCGGCGCCACCACGTACCACCGCGTGCTCTTCGGGCATCTGCCGGTGACGGACTCACTCGCGCACGACGTCGTGATGGTGCTCATGGAGGGTGCCGCGACACCGCGTTGGCGCGGCCACTACCAGCAGCGGCACCAGGACGACCCGCGCCCGGGCGGACGCACCGGCTGAGGGTCAGGCCCGCAGCGCCCGGAGCAGGTGGCGCAGCGGTGGGCCGGGCGGGCCGGGCAACACGGCCAGGGACGTGGTGAGTTCGGGCGCGGCAAGGCGTCGTACGGCCACGCGGGGCACCGGCGGCAGCCCCGCCACCTCGTAGAAGACCGTCCAGGACGGGGAGTCCGCGCGCTGCTCGGCCAGGCCGGTCAGGGTCTCCTGGAGGTTGGTGAACGGCGGCCCGGGCGGCGGTTCCACCCCGGCGGCCCGCAGCGCGCCGGTCACCAGGTCGTGAAAGGGCGGGTTGTGCTCGCGCGGGGCCAGGCGCAGCGGGAGGCCCGCCAGTTGTTCGAGTCGCACGGGCGGGGCGCTCGCCGGGGCGGGGCCGGACGCGGACTCCGGCACGTCGTCGGGCGGGGCTGCCGCCGGGTGGTCCTCGGGCAGCGCCACGTACAGCGGATCCCGCCGGACCGGCAGGAGTTCGAGCCCCGGCGCCGCCGTCGCCGCCCGCACCAGCGCCGCGTCCAGCTCGCCGGAGCGCACCGCCGCGAGCCGCTCGGTGAGGGGCAGCCGACGCAGCCGCACCCGGAGCCGGGGAGCCGTGCGCCGCAGCTCGTCCAAGAGGCGGTACGTCCGGTCGCCCGGCCCCTGGACGGTGCCGAGGCGGAGCAGACCCTCGTCGCCGGACGCGATGTCGGCGGCGACCTGCCGGGTGCGCAGGGCCGCCGCGAGCACGGCGCGGGCCTCGGGCAGCAGCCGCTCGCCCGCGGCGGAGAGGCGGACGTACCGCGTGGAACGGTCGAACAGCGCGACGCCCAGCTCGCGTTCCAGTCGGCGGACCTGCTGGCTGACCGCCGACTGCACGATGCCGAGCCGCTCGGCGGCCCGGCTGAAGCCGCCCTCGTCGGCCACGGCGGCGAAGTACTGGAGCTGGCGCAGTTCCACGGGTTCCTCCTGCGGCGCCGATTCATCACGATCGGTGATTTCTGCAGGGAACAACTGCTGGTGGTTCGCGGCTTCTTCCCCGGATCGAATGGGAGCCACGAAGAAGGTCGCAGCGCGCGACGGGACCGGAAACCGGAAACCGGAAGAGAGAACAGGGAGAACGCGGACCATGACGAATCAAGCGATCCCGAAGGCCCAGGACACCCTCAATGCCCCGGACATCCCGTACACCTCGGATACCGATCATGTTCCGGACCGGCCCGGCGCCCTCGTGGTGCGGGCCGGGTCCGCCGAACACGTACCCCTTCCGCACGGCGGCGGCTTCGACCTGCTGGCCGACGCCGCGGACACGGGCGGCGCCCTGGGGGCCAACCGGCTGGCCCTCGGCGCGGGCGCGGACGGAGCCAGGCCGCACGTCCACGCGCGGTCGACGGAGCTGTTCTACGTCCTCGACGGAGCCGTGGAGTTCTCCCTGGACGGCGGGATGACGACGGTGACCCGTGGGGGTCTCGTCGTCATCCCGCCCGGGATGCCGCACGCGTTCGGCGCGGCGGACGGTGCGACCGCCGCGCTGCTCGCGGTCCTGACACCGGGTGTCGACCGGTTCGGCTACTTCCGCACCCTGGGCCGTGTGCAGCACGGCCTGGACGCCTTCGACAGCCTCCTGCCCGAACAGGACCGGTACGACGTGCACTTCATCGGCGGCGCGGACGCCGCCGCCTGGGACGCGGCACGCGGCCGGACTACGCCGGGTCGCGCACCGTCCCGGTGACCGTCGGGCCGCGGTGCTGCTGCCACGACTGGTCGTAGGTGACAAGGCGCAGCCGCACGGTCTCCTTCGACTCCCGCACCCGGTCCTTGACGGTGGGCACGGTCACCTCGACGCTGCGCTTGCCCGCGGCGATGCCCGCCGGGATGTACGGCATCTCCGACACCTTGGACAGACGGCGTGCCGGGTTCGGCGACCGGTCGAAGGTCTCCTTCAGCCAGCGCCTGCTCACGTCCTTGGTGGACAGTTCGGCGCCGCTGGTGACCCGGCGGAGCTCGAGTCCGGCCTCGATGTCGGTGTCGGCCGCCTCGGACAGCGTCACGCGCCACTTGAGGGGCTTGCCCTCGGTGACCCGGTCCGCGACGGGCTTCACGCTGACCTTGGGCATCGGGTCGTCGTTGCGCACGAGGACCCCGCCCTGGTGGGAGCCGACCATCGCGCCGCTGACCGCCTTGGCCATGACCTCGTGGGAGGCGTCGGTGCCGTAGCGCTTGTCGCCCCGCACGGTGACGGGCACCTCGACGGCGGCGCCGCCCGGGCGCACCGTCACGGTCCGGTTCGTGGTCTTGTGCGTACGCGGGTCGGTCACGAACAGCCGGACCTTGCCGGTGCCGTGCCCGGAGACCTGGACCGGCACCTGGTACGTGCGCACCCCGGAGTCGCCCTCGTCGACCTTGAGCCGGCCGATGTCGACCCGCGCGAGGTCGGCCGTCCCGGCGTCCGGAGTGCCCGGGCGCCAGCCCCACGCGTCCATCAGCCAGGCGCGCCCGGACCGGTTGCCCGGGGTCAGCTCCAGCGAGGCGACCTGCTTGAGGTCGACTCCGGCGCGGGCGGCGGCGGACAGCGGTACGCGTACCTCGCGCCCCCAGTAGGACGCGGTCATCTCAGTGCCCGGCAGCCCGTTCACGCGGACCTGGCCGAGCTTCGCCCGGTTGCCCGAGGCGTCGGTGACGGCGACGTCGAGGCGGGTGCCGGTGGTGTTGGGCGGCACGATCACGCGCAGGGCCAGCTTGTCGGCGCCCGCGAGGGAGACGGGCTTCTTCGGCCGGAGCTTCGTCGGGGTGCCGGCCTGCGTCCAGCGCATCGCGACCGCGTGGCGGCCCGGCTCCGGCGAGGGGCCCCAGGCCGCGAAGTGCGGCGAGGCGCCGCGCACGTCGGGGGCGAGGCAGGAGCGGGACGCCTTGCGGTCCACCTGGGCGCACAGTCGTCCGCCGGACACCGCGAGCGAGGAGTTCGGCACGAACGCGGGGGTGCGGTTGCCGCCGACGGCGTGGGTGAGCACGCGCGCGGGCTTCGCCGAGGGTGCGCGGCGGCCGGAGCCGTCGAGCAGCGGGCGCACCCGGTCGTCACCTCCGACGAACAGGCGGGCCGCCGCCGCGATGTACGTGGAGCCCGCCTTCTGCTGCTGCTTGGCGGTGAGGCGCGTTGCCTTGCCCTTGGCGCACACCGCGTCGGGCCTGCTGCCGGAGCTGAAGTCGTCGTCCGCCGGCGCCTTGGCCTGCCCCGGCGTCCACTCGCTGTTGAAGAAGTTGTGGTTGGCGCCGACCACGTAGACCGCGCTGTGCAGGGCCGTGCCGCGGCTGACGCCGCGCGTCCCGTCGGCGTAGATCTGGCCCTGGAGGTCGGACACGTCGCCGTCGCAGCCGGGCAGGACGGTCATCGACGGCACGTCGGGGACCGGGTTCTGGCCGAAGATCGTGGGGCCGATCAGGACGGTGCCGCGGATGTTCCAGCGCGCCGGGCCCGGAGCCCCGTCCTCGGCGGCGGGCGGCGGCGCCAGACTGTCGAGCGCGGCGCGGTTGACGCCCTCGCCGCCCCGGGAGTGGCCGACGAGCAGCACGCGGGACAGGTCGGCGGGCGCGGTGGCGCGCACGGCCTTCGGCACGTCGCCGCGGCCCGCGGCCCAGTCCGCCCAGCGGCCGAGGTGCTGACGTACGAGCGACGAACGGGCCTCGGCACCGCCGTCCTCGGCCACGTCGTCCTGGCCGTTGATGCCGTTGGCGGCGATCGACACCGTCACATAGCCCTGCGAGGCCAGGAGCTTCTGGTCGTGCAGATAGCCCTGGTGGCTCGGCACCGGCTTCATGCTGCCCTTGCAGGGCCAGCCGCCGTCCTGGTCGCCGCGGGCGTTGTAGCAGGTGTAGTGGCGGCCGTGCAGGAACAGCGCGAGCGGCCGCTTGCCCGGGGCGTCGACCGGTCCGACCACGGTGCCGCGCATCTCCACCGGCGCGGGGAAGCCGGGCAGGCGAACCGACTTCTGGGTGTACTCACCGCTCACCGTGCGGTACTTGCCCGGCACGCCCGGGTCGACGCGGTTCGCGGGCTGCGGGGCCGACTCCTCGGCGGAGGCGGCGGGCGGCGAGATCCGCGGCGCGGACGTGTCCTTCGCGCCCTCGTCCAGACGGCGGCCGCCGGCCTGCGCCCGCAGCTCCGCGGCCGGTCCGACATGGGTGTCGTCGAGCCGCAGCCGGAAGGTCCGCTGGTCGTCGTGGGGCACCGGGACGCCGAGGAGGCGGTCGCCGGAGTAGAACTCGACCCGGGAGTCGCCCATCGGCACTTCCTCCGGGGCGTGCCAGACCAGCTCCTTGCGGGCGCCGGACCCGTCGACCCGCCACCCCTTGGGCAGTTGGTCCTCGGCCTCTCCCGGCGACGCGGGGGTGCCTGACGGCGCGGCGGGTCTTGGTGACGCGGGCGGTATTCGGTCGGCGGACGGCTGCGCGTGCGCGAGGCCCGGCACCCCCACCGCCAGCGCGAGGACCGCCGCGGCGGCGGTCACCGAGCGCGGGACATGGATCAAGACATTCCTCCGGTTTCATCCTGTTCGTCAGCCACCCCGGATCCCTGGAGAGATCACGGGGCCCCGGACCTGGAGGATGACAACGCGCGTACCGGGGTTGCCTCGTGTCACGCTCTTCACTTGTCCGTACTTGTCCACACGCCGTCCCGCCACGCATCATGCGGAGATGGTTGATCATGATTTCGGGGACCTGACCGCGGTCCGGCTCGCCGCGTACTCCCGGGCCGACCAGAACGAGATCCTCGGCGACGGCGCCGACCCGTTCGGGGTCGCGGAGACCGGCCTGACGTGGCTGCCCAAGGAGGAGCACTTCGGCGTCAGGTCGGCGGCGGGCCGACTCGTGGCCCACGCGGGCCTGTTGCGGCTGCCGATAGCGATCGACGGGAGCGCCACCGAGGTGATCGGCGTCGGCGGTGTGGCCGTCGCGCCCGACGTGCGGGGCCGGGGCCTTGCGCGGACCGTCCTCACGGCGGCGCTCGACCACGCCCGCACCATGGGCCCCCGGCACGCCCTCCTCTTCTGCCGCCCGCCCCTCGTCGCCCTCTACGACCGGCTCGGCTGGCGGGCCTTGACGGGCGACGTCCACGTGGAACAGCCCGACGGGCCGGTGGTCATGCCGCTGCGGACGATGTGGACGCCGTTGGGGGAGGGACGCGAGGCGGCCCCGTGGCCGGTGGGTGAGGTGCGGCTGCTGTCGTTCCCGATGTGAGCGACGAGGTCAGCGCGGCACGCGGGGGTGAGGCCCGCGGGTGCGGGGCCCGGCCTCAGCTCGGGGCGCACCCGTTCGTGCGCTCGTCCCGTTCCACCGTGTCGAGATGCTTGCGCAGGCTCTCGGCCTGCCGGACGAGCCTGCCCTGCTCCCGCCGTGCCTCGTACGGATCGCTCCAGTCGATCTGCCGTATCTGCCCGCGTACGTCGTCGAGTTGCTCGGCGAGGTCCACGTACCGCGCGTGCAACTGCTCGCACACCCCGGACGTCGCGCCGACGGCCACCGTGATCCGGGGACTGGCCTGGCCGAACCAGGTGACCCCTTCCTGGAGCATCTGCCAGCAGAACGCGTAGCGGCCGGGCGTGCCCGGAGCCGTCGCGGTGAACCGGAACTGGACCCGCTCGCCGGGATCCACCGTGGCCTTCGGCAGGTTCACCCGGCCCGTTCCCCAGAGGGTGTTGTCCTGCGGGGCCTGGCTGCCGAGGCGGTGGGAGTCGCGCGCGGCCCAGCTGGTCGAGCCGGTGTTCGTCGCCGTCAGCGTCACCTGGGCGGTGGTGCCCGGCGCCATCCGGGCCGGCGGGTGCGCGGTGGAGCCGACGGTGGCGCCGTCGATGTAGGCGGGGGCCGGGTCGGCGTGGGAGTAGGGGATGCGGAAGAAGCCGCGGATCTCGCCGGGGGTGGCACCGTCGCTGGTTCCGTTGGTGGTGATCGTCTTGGCGGGGGTGGGGGAGCCGATGTCGAGCTGGATGACGATGTCGTCCTCGCCGGGGTGGTTGCAGTCGTACGTACGCAGCGTCAGCACATCGCCGTGCCGCTCGTACCCCCACGCCAGGACCACGTGGTTCTGGAAGACGTCCCAGGGCGCATAGGAGCGGACCAGGACGAGGCCGAGCGGGCTCAGGACGCCGTTGTCGATGTCGTCGAGGATCGCGGGGACTTGGGCGAGGGTGCGGCGGAAGAGGCCGTGCCCCCAGATGAGGGTGTCGTGGCTGAGGCCCTGGGTGTCGCCCAGCCAGCGCTGGACCACGCCGGGTCCCATGAAGCTGTCGAGGAGCCGGGAGAGGATGTGCTGGGCCAGTTCGACGGGGACGTCCTGCGACGACCGGCCGCGCAGTTGCGGGGTGCCGCTCTCGAAGATGTCACGGGCCAGGAACGACATGCCGCCGCACAGCCCCATGCCGGTGACGTCGACGGAGGCCACGGGGAGGCCGTACACGGCGATCTGGAGTGCGGTCCCTGGCGGCCACGGGTTGTTGCCGAACAGCGGCGCCCTGGTCGAGGGGAGGAACCCCGGCACGGCGACGGGCCCGAAGCGCTGCACGGTGTCCGAGGCCCACAGCGCCGCCCCGGAGTCGGTGTACAGGACGAGGTTCCCGTCGTCCTGCGCGACGAGCCGGGAGCCCGGGTTGCCGTCGGTGTTCGTCGCCCAGTAGGGCTTGTCCTCGTCCGAGTAGAGGACGAAGTTGCCGTCGTGCTGCATCACGGCGTGGGTGACGGGCTGCTGCCAGGTGTCGGAGGCCCACAGCGGGACGCCGTCGTCCGTGCGGTAGAGGACCAGGTTGCCGTCCCCCTGCATGACGAGGCGTATCCGACCGTTGGACGAGGCCAATTCGTCCCCGACGTCCAGTTGTTCACCGGCGAGCAGACGATCCATGGCAGAACCCCCCAGTACACGTGCGGTCCCGTCGCCGTGCGCCCGGACGCCCCGCACGGCGGTCGCTGCGAGCGTCCCACCGGAGGGGGCGGTTCGTAAGGCTCGGCGATGTGATGCCGTGCGGCCGCTCGGGCCCGGACCGTCGAGGAGGGTGCGCCGCCCCGCGTGGACCGCGCGCGGGGAGGGGCGCGCACAGGGCGCACGAGGCGCAGACCGGGCGCGGGAGACCGGCGCGCCTGCGCACTGGCCGGGGGTCCGGCCCGCGCCTACAGTGTGGGGCCCATGGCGCTGCGGTACCGAGCACGGAATCCGAGTACGGTACTGAGCAGGGATACCGAACCGAGTACGGAAACGGCACACGGGGCCACGGCCCCGCGGCACGTATCGGGGGAGGGCGCAGCCCCGTCCCGTGGTCACCAGAACCCCCGGCCGGGCGTCGCTCCGGCCCGCCACCGCCGGGACGGCCGGCGGGCGCGGACACGGCGCCGTTCGGGACCCGGCGACCTGCTGCCGCGGACCCGGCCCTGTCCCGCCGTGACCTCCGCCCGGGCCCGCGCCACGACGTGCGCGCGGACCGAGTGCGCGCCGAGAGCCGCTGGAGGCAGCCGTGTCCGGACCGTGCGTCGCCCTGATCACCGACCCCACGTCCCCCGAGGGCTGCCGGGACTACCTGGCCCGCGCCGTGGAACTCCTCACCGGCGCGCCGCCCTGCCGCATCGACTCCCGCCACTTCGCCCCGTGCGGCACCGGCCGGGTCCGTGACCGCGACGGGATCCGGTTACGCCTCGACGTGCCCGACCAGGGCCTGGAGGTGGTGCCCGACGTGGTCGTGCTGTACGAGATCCCGCCGCACCGGCGCCGCTCCCTCACCGCGTTCCAGCGTCTCCTCGCCCACCACCGGGCGGTGACGCTCGGCGCCGGGGTGACGGCGTGGCGGACGGCCACGGAGAAGGACCGCACGGTTGCCCGCTTCCAGCGGGACGGCATCGCGCAGATGGACACGGTCGTCCTGGAGCGGCCGAGCGCGCCCGAGGCGGTCGCCGCCTTCGACAAGCTCGGCCGTGACACCTGGGCCAGGCCGGTCGTCGGCACCGGCGGCAGCGACACCTTCCACGTCACCTCCGAGGGTCAACTGGCCGAGGCGGCCGAGTACTACGCGCGTCGGCGCAGCGCCTGGCTGCTCTCGCGGGACGCGGGGAACATCACCGCCGGCGGCCACCGGCACCAGTTCCGCGTGTTCGTCCTCGGCGGCCGTGTCATCCACGCCCGCGAGCACATACAGGCCGCGATGGACACCCCCTGCAACACCTGCCAGGGGGCCACCGCCACCTTCATCGCCCCGCGCGAACTGCCGCGCCGCCTCACCGAACTGGCCGTCGCCGCCACCGCGTCGGTCGGACTGCCCTTCGCCGGGGTCGACCTGGCCATCGAGAACGGCGGAGTCGTCTTCGAGGTCAACGTCCAGCCCGCCTTCATCGAGGGCGAGTTGGAGCATGTGGCCGTGCCGTACATCCAGGCCCATCTCGACGCGCTCGCCCTGACGGCGGGCAGCAGGCGGGGACGCCATCCGGCCCGGGGCAGGCGGCGGGGCAGCCAGGTGCACGGCCGGTCGCCGCGCGTGGCGTAAGGGGCGATACCGACTTCTCCACCTTTGGGCGAGAGGCGGAATGCGTGAATCCGTGCGGGGGCAGCATCGCCGTGCCCACTTCCCGGTCCACGGGCGGGGGCTCCCCAGCGACCCGATCAGCGCGTCGATCAGCGCGCCGATGAGCGCCCCGATCAGCGACTCGAAGGTGGCCATGCTCCGCAGACTCGCGCTGTCCACCGCCCTGCTCGCCGCCGTGGCCCCCGCGATCGTCTCGACAGCCCCCCGCGTCGGCGTCCGCGCCCGGCGTCGGCGCTTCTGCGCGCGGCCCCGCTGAAGCACTCCGCCTCCGCCACCGCCGCATCCGCCCTCGAAGCCGTGCCGGGATCCGCGTCCGTCCCGAGGACGAGGGCCCGCAGGCGGGCTCTCCTCGGCATGGCCGCGGCACTCCTGGGGACCGGAAGCCTCACCCCGGGCCAGGAGGTCCACGCCAACAACGCGGCCAACGACAAAGGCGACTCCCACACGTGGGCCATGAGCTGCTGATCGCCACACCCCGGTACGCCTGGGTACGGGCCCGCCGCCTTCGGGCGGCGGGCCCGTATACATCTCCGCCGTTCTTCTCCCGGCGGGGTCCAAGCGGGGCCGGACCGCGTATAAGGGAAGTGAGGAACCGAGAGAACGAGGAACCAAGAGAACGAGGAACCAAAGCGTCAAGGCCCCGCCCGCTCCGGGCAGGGGGGCCGACGGCGGACAGTGCCCCGGACCCCGGCTCGCCCCCTCTCGGGGGTGTCATCCCTGTTCGTCCGCGCCCCACCCGGGCCGCGGCGGCACAAGGAGGTCGACTGTGGGGACCGTGCGCCGCATGACGGAGGCCGAGTGCCGTGAGGTGCTGGCCCGGGCCTGGACGGGGCGCCTCGCGGTGGCCCGGCGCGGGCGTCCGTACGTGGAACTGGTCGGCCTGGTGGTCCGGGACGGGGCTCCGGTGGCGCTGGTGTCGGAGGCGGGGCCGGTCGCGCGGGCGCTGCCGCCCGTGGTGGCCCCCCGTCAACTGGTCGTCCTGGAGGCCGACGAGGCGGACGGCGACGATGACGGCGGTGGCGGAGTCCGCCGTGCGGTCCGGGCGGTCACGGCGCTGGGGCGGCCCCGGTGGGTGGTCGCGACCGACGAAGTGGGTGCGTGCCGCCATGCCGCGGGGGCGCGGGGCCTGGACGTCACGGTGGACGTCCGGTTCCTCACGCTGACCGGGCCGGTGCTGAGCGGCGAGCACCATGTGCTGAGGTGCGGGACCGGCGGGCAGACCCTCGCCGTCGGCGGCGCCGACGGGCCGACTCCTGGGGGAGTTGAGGCCACCGGAGACAGAAACCCGCGTGGGGCGGCCGTGCGCGGAGGAATCGCCTCCCGTTTGCGGCAGCGGTCTTCACTGCGTGGACTGGTTTGACTACCGTGGGTACAGGCATGGTCAGGACGCGGCCACCGAGGCATGGGCATCGCCCAGGAACATCCCCTTGGATTTCCCACGGACCTCCCACGGACTTCCCACGAGGTCCCGCGGGCTGCTCATGGAATTCCCGGGACTTGTCACGGACTTCCCCGGACTCGCCATGCGGCCGCACCCGCTCTCCCTGCCCTGGGGGACGCGGTCGGGCGGTGATCTCCGGCGACCGGCTGCCCTCGGGCCGACGGTCCTTGACGGGCGGCTGTTCCTGACGGACGCCGCACGAAAGAGGGGATGAGGCAGCCGGGGCCGCGCTCCAGGCAGCGGACACCGCGGTCCCGGCTCCTCCTCTCCTCGGGGGAGGCTTCCGCCCACCCCCGAGGAGAGGGCAGCGGTGCGAGGACGCACGGCGGAGGGGGAGCCGCCACGTCCTCGCACCTCGCGGCCGCCGCCCCCGCCGACGAGCCGGCGGCGGCCGCTCGGGGATACGCCCGTACGACCAGCGTGCACCCATCGGGCGGAAAAAGCGCCCCCCTTGCCTACACAACGTGCCCAGATCGCCGTTTTAGGTAGCAGAGGGACACATGAGGCCAAAGTGACTACACACGGTGACCAGTTGACGGTCGTCGAGAGGCCCGCTCCCGCTAGCCCGCCGACTCGCCCGCGTGCGGGCTCAGGGTGCCCGCGCCCACCAGGATGAACAGGATGATGCCGAGCAGGATGCGGTAGTAGACGAACGGCATGAAGCTCTTGGTGGTGATGAACTTCATGAACCACGCGATCACCGCGTAGCCGACCACGAAGGCGATGATCGTGGCGAAGATCGTCGGGCCCCAGGAGACATGGCCCTCGCCCGCGTCCTTGAGTTCGTACGCGCCCGAGGCGAGGACGGCGGGGATGGCGAGGAGGAAGGAGTAGCGGGCCGCGCTCTCGCGGGTGTAGCCCATGAGGAGGCCGCCGCTGATCGTCGCGCCGGAGCGGGAGACGCCGGGGATGAGGGCCATGGCCTGGCAGACGCCGTAGATCAGGCCGTCCCTGACACCCAGTTCCTTGAGGCCCTTGCGTTCGCGTACGGCACGGTGCTTGCCGCCGGTCTCGTCGCGGGCCGCGAGGCGGTCGGCGACGCCGAGGACGACGCCCATGACGATCAGCGTCGTGGCGATGAGGCGCAGATCGCGGAACGGCCCCTCGATCTGGTCCTTGAGCGTGATGCCGAGGACGCCGATGGGGATCGAGCCGACGATCACCAGCCAGCCCATCTGCGCGTCGTGGTCCGAGCGCGGCACCTTGCCGATCAGTGAGCCGAACCAGGCGCTGATGATCCGTCCGATGTCCTTGCGGAAGTAGATCAGGACCGCGGTCTCCGTGCCGATCTGGGTGATCGCGGTGAAGGCGGCACCCGGGTCGTGCCAGCCCGCGAACGCCGCGGTCAGTCGCAGATGAGCGCTGGATGAGATCGGAAGGAACTCGGTCAGTCCCTGGACGAGTCCGAGGATGAACGATTCGAGCCAAGACATGAAAACTGCGCCGTCCAGTAACTGATCGGGTGCTGACCCGTGCGGTGGCGGTCAGAAGCGTGGGCGGGGGACCAGGGGCGGCGAGGCGTGACGCGGGCGTGCGCGGGGTCGCGCGAGGGGCCGGGAGGGCGATCACGTGCCTCGACGGGGGCAGCGTAGCGGCACAAGATGAAGCACACGTGCGAGGGCCGCCGCTCGGGGCGTCCGGGTGGTGGCCGACGGGGCCCGCGGCGTCTCAGTGCCCGCCCCGCAGCCGATGCCGCTTGCACCACGCAACCACCGCGCCCCCGAGACCCGTCACCGCGATGAACCCCATCGCGATCAGGAACGCGGGCGACGTCGGCGTCGACGCGCGGGCGCCCGCTATGACGTACGCCGCCGTGTTCGGGATCGAGCCCAGGGCGGTGGCGAGCAGGAACGGCAGCCAGCTCATGCGGGACACGGCGGCGCAGTAGTTGGCTGCGGCGAACGGCACGCCGGGGAAGAGCCGCACCGCGAGCATCGAGCGGAACCCGTGCTTGCTCAGCTGGCCGTCGGCCGCCTTCAGCCAGCGGCCCCGGAGCAGCGGCCGCAGCGCGTCCTGCCCGAGCACTCGGCCGAGCCCGAAGGACACCCCGGCCCCGAGGACCGTGCCCACGATCGCCGCGGGAATCCCGGCCTGCGAGCCGAACAGCGCGCCCGCCGCCAGATTGAGCAGCGGCCGGGGCACGAACGCGACCGTGCACATGCCGTACGCCACCGCGAACGCGCACACCGCGGCGGCGCCGTTCAGCTGCGGCGGCCAGCCCTCCGACAGCAGTCGCTGCGGTTCGAAGAGCAGCACGCCCGTGCCGGCCGCGGCCAGCATCAGGACGAGCAGGGACAGCCGCGACCACGGTGACAGGAGCACCCGGGTGCAGCGCACGGCGAGGCCCGGCGTCGGGGCGGCGGCGGTGTCGAGCATCCGGAGAGACTAACCGGCTCAAGTGTCTGATCGCCGTATGGTGCGTCTCATGAGCGTCACAGTGCCGCCGAGTTCCCTGGCCGACACCGTTCTGGAACGCCTCGTCGCCCACTATGCGGAGGCAGCCGATCCGGTCCGGGCCGCGGACATGCGGGCGTACATGAAGGACATCGCGCCGTTCCTCGGCCTCACCTCGCCCGTGCGACGCGCACTGAGCCGGGACGTCCTCGCCGGGACGCCGCGCCCCGACGAGGCGGACTGCGCCGCGATCGCCCTGCGCTGCTGGGAGCTGCCGGAGCGCGAGTACCAGTACTTCGCCGTCGACTGTCTGCGGCGGTACGTGCGGCGGTGCTCGTCCGGCTTCCTGCCCGTCGTCCGGCATCTGGTGACGACCCGCCCCTGGTGGGACACCGTCGACGCGCTCGCCGCGCACGTCGTGGGCGGCCTCGTCGCCGCCGACCCGGCGCTGAAGGCCGACATGGACGCCTGGATCGAGGACGAGGACCTGTGGGCGGCCAGGACCGCGCTGCTGCACCAGCTGCGCTACAAGGACGCCACGGACACCGACCGCCTCTTCGCGTACTGCGAACGGCAGGCACGGCACCCGGACTTCTTCATCCGCAAGGCCATCGGCTGGTGCCTGCGGGAGTACGCGAAGACGGACCCCGACGCCGTACGGGACTTCGTCGCGCGCCGCCGTGCGGTCCTCGCGCCCCTGTCCGTGCGTGAGGCGCTGAAGAACATCGGGGGCTGACGCGGCACAACTGCCCTGTGTGGCCGGTGTGTCACGGAAAATGATTCGACGCGGACTGGTGCGTCGGCGATGATCGTCGACATGTTCCGGCACGCCTCCTTCCCGCTCACGTCCGCAGTCGCGGACGCGGTCGAGGCTGCCGTCCCTCCGCTCGCCCCCGCGGTCACCGCACCGCCGGCCGTACTCGCCGCGCTTCCTTCCGACGGCGCCCGAAGCTGACCCTCCCCGGACATTCCGGCGGACCCCGCAGGGGGAGGGTCGGCCAGGCCCCCGGGGGTCCCCGTCCGCAGGCCGTCCGTGCCGCGGGCCACACCTTTCGAGTTCCGGAGAAGGAACCACCATGTCCAAGACGGCTTACGTCCGCACCAAGCCCCACCTCAACATCGGCACGATGGGCCACGTCGACCACGGCAAGACCACCCTGACCGCCGCCATCACCAAGGTCCTCAGCGAGCGCGGCACCGGCACGTTCGTGCCCTTCGACCGCATCGACCGGGCGCCGGAGGAGGCGCGGCGCGGCATCACCATCAACATCGCGCACGTCGAGTACGAGACCGACACCCGGCACTACGCCCACGTCGACATGCCCGGCCACGCCGACTACGTGAAGAACATGGTCACGGGCGCCGCACAGCTCGACGGCGCGATCCTCGTCGTGTCCGCGCTCGACGGCGTCATGCCGCAGACCGCCGAGCACGTGCTGCTCGCCCGGCAGGTCGGCGTCGACCACATCGTGGTGGCCCTGAACAAGGCGGACGCGGGCGACCCGGAGCTGACCGACCTCGTCGAGCTGGAGGTCCGCGAGCTGCTGTCCGCGCACGGGTACGGCGGGGACGCCGTGCCCGTGGTCCGGGTCTCCGGGCTCAAGGCCCTGGCGGGGGACCCGCGGTGGACGGCGTCGATCGAGGCGCTGCTCGACGCGGTGGACACCTACGTCCCGATGCCGGAGCGGTACGTCGACGCGCCCTTCCTGCTCCCGGTCGAGAACGTCCTCACGATCACCGGCAGGGGCACCGTCGTCACCGGCGCCGTCGAGCGCGGCACCGTCCGCGTCGGCGACCGGGTGCAGGTGCTCGGCGCCGACGGTGACACGGAGACGGTCGTCACCGGCCTGGAGACCTTCGGCAAGCCGATGGACTCCGCGCAGGCCGGGGACAACGTCGCTCTGCTCCTGCGCGGCATGCCACGCGACGGCGTCCGCCGCGGCCACGTGGTCGCGGCCCCCGGCAGCCTCAGTCCGCGCCGCCGCTTCACCGCGCAGGTGTACGTCCTCTCCACCCGCGAGGGCGGCCGCAGCACCCCGGTGTCCACGGGCTACCGTCCGCAGTTCTACATCCGCACCGCGGACGTGGTCGGCGACATCGACCTCGGCGAGGCGGCCGTCGCCCGGCCCGGCGACACGGTCACCATGACCGTCGAACTGGGCCGCGAGATCCCCCTGGAGCCGGGGCTCGGCTTCGCGATCCGCGAGGGCGGGCGGACCGTGGGGGCGGGCACGGTCACGGAGGTCGGCTGACGCCGTGCCGTCCGGCCCGTCCGGGACGACGCCCCGCCGCCCGACGGCGGCGGGGCGTCGCGGTGGGCTGGGCCCGCTTCCGGTCGGGGGGCGGGCCCAACCCCTGCCGGAGGCGTGGAAGGAGGGACGGGCACGGGCACAATGGAGCGGTGAACGAGCCCGCCGAGCGATCCGGCCCCGAGGCGATACCCGCAGAGCTCGCCGAGGCGGCGCCCGAAGCGCCCGCCGGGACGACGCCCGAAGCGCCCCCCGAGGCGTCGCCCCCCGCACCCCCCGAGACCGAGCCGGTCCCTGTCACCCGTGCCGTCGACCACGGCACCGCGAAACTGCTCCCCGACGTGGACCGTGCACGGGCCTGGCTCCTGACCGTCGACGGGGCCCCGCAGTCCTACGTCGACCTGGACGAGCCCACGTACCTGGAGTTCGAGTACGCCCGCAGGCTCGGGCACGTCCTGGACATCGTCGCCGCGCCGGGCCGCCCGCTCGACGTCGTGCACCTCGGCGGGGGCGCGCTCACCCTGCCCCGCTACGTCGCCGCGACCCGGCCGGGGTCGCGCCAGGACGTCGTGGACGCGGACCGGGGGCTGCTCGAACTCGTCGTCGAGGAGCTGCCGCTGCCGTCGGGCTCCGGGATCACCGTGCACGGCGCGGACGCCCGCGCCTGGGTGGAGGCCGCGCCTGCGGGAGCCGCCGATGTGCTCGTGGGCGATGTGTTCGGCGGCTCCCGGGTGCCCGCGCACCTCACGTCGGACGCGTACGCCCGTGCCGTGCGCCGCGTGCTGCGTGTGGACGGCTGCTACGCCGCGAACCTCGCCGACGGCGCGCCCTTCGCCTTCCTCCGCTCCCAACTGGCCACCCTCGCCACGGTCTTCGAGGAGCTGGCGCTGATCGCCGAGCCCGCCGTGCTGCGCGGCCGCCGCTTCGGCAACGCCGTGCTGCTTGCCTCCCGCGAACCGGTCGACGTGGACGCCCTCGTCCGGCGCACCGCCGCGGACGCGTTCCCCGCGCGGGTCGTGCGGGGGGAGGCGCTGCGGAGCTTCATCGGGGACGCGCGGGTCGTACGGGACGCGGACGCCGAGGCCTCGCCGCAGCCGCCGGACGGGGCGTTCAGCGTCGGCTGAGCGGACGCCGGCGGGGGTGTCGGGCGTGACCCGGTCCCGTCGGGCCCGCTCCGGTCCTCGGCCCCGGCTCAGGCGGGCGGCTTCTCCGACGACACCGCGTCCGGAGCCGGGGCCCCTGGTCCCTCCGCGGCCACCACCGCCTTCGTACGCCGCGTCAGGTTCCGTACGTCCGGAACGAGCAGCACCGCCGCCGTCACCACGACCACGAGCACCGCGCACCCCCACAGCGAGGCGGACCGGCCGAAGGTCTGCTCGGCGGGGCCCGCGAGCGCCGTCGCCAGCGGCACCATCGCCACGGAGCCGAACCAGTCGTACGCCGAGACGCGCGACAGCTTGTCCTCCGGGATCTCCTGGTGCATGGCCGTCATCCACGAGACGCCGAACACCTCGATGGCGACACCGCTCACGAACATCACCACCGCGAGCCCGGCCACCGGCAGCGGCACCGCGAGCGCGGCGGACGGCGCGGCCAGCGGGAAGACACACAACGTACCGGCGAGCAGCAGCCGCCGCGGCTTCCAGCGCATCATCAGCAGCGCCCCGCCGACCGTGCCCGCGCCGAACGCCCCGAGCGCGAGCCCCCAGGGCCCCGCGCCGCCCAGCTCGTCCTCGGCCACCAGCGGCCCGAACACGGACTCGGCCGCGCCGACCACCGCCACCACCACCGAGAACTGCGCCACGATCGACCACAGCCAGGGCCGCCCGACGACCTCCCGCCAGCCGTCCCGCAGATCGGCGAGGAGGCCACCGCCGGGCTCGCGCCGCGGTATGTGGCCGACGTCGAGGAAGGCGCGCAGCGCACCGGCCGCGGCGAACGCCACCGCGTCCACGGCGAGCACCCAGCCGGGCCCGATCACCGCGACCAGCAGGCCGCCGAGCGCGGCGCCGCCGAGGCCCGCGCCCTGCATGGCCATCCGGTACAGCGCGAAGGCGCGCCCGGCCTGCTCGCCGCTGACGGAGGACAGCAGCATGCCCTCGGACGCGGGCCCGAAGAACGCCTGGCCGGTGCCGCCGAGCGCGGTGAGCAGCATCATCTGCCACAGCTGCGGGTCACCGGCGAGCACGACGGCGGCGAACGCGGCCTGGGAGACGCAGTTGAGGGTGTTGGCCGCGACCATGACGTGGTGCCGCGGCAGCCGGTCGGCCACCGCGCCGCCGATGAGCAGGAACAGCACGAGCGGCAGCGTGCGGGCCGCGGCGACCAGACCCACGTCACCGCCGTCGCCCCCGGCGTCGAGCACCGCGAACGCCGCCGCGATGAGCGCGCCGTGGCCACCGAGGTTGGTGATGATCGCGGCGGCGGTGAGGAGCGTGTAGTTGCGACCGGCCCAGGAGGGGCGGCGGGAGGCGGTGGGTGAGGTCACCACGGGACTATCCCCGGCGGACCACCACCCTGACAAACCGATTCTCCGGTCGCCGTGACGGCGACCGGAGAATCGGTTCAGGAGTCAGGCCCGGCCCGGGAGGGGGCGTGGTCCGAGGGCGCCGGGACGCGGCCCGGCAGGGGTCAGAACCCAGCGCGGCGGGAGTCGGGGATCAGGAGGCGTCCTCGGGGTCGCCCTGTAGCCGCACCGTCGAGAGGATCTTCTTCACCTGGGCGTCGGAGACCTCCTCCTTCACGCCCTTGGCGCCGTACATGGACCACGCCACGTAGTCGCCCGACGCGTTCTTGAACGCGAAGGTCGTCGCCTTGCCTTCTGAGTCGCACTTGTCGGAACCGGCGGCACCAGACGTCGTGGACGTCGCGACGCTGCCCTTGATGCCGGACTTGGTGGTGTACGACTTGATCTTGCCGATCTTGATCTTCTTCCTGTCGGCCTTCGTCTGGCCGGTGTAGCCGCCGAAGACCCACCACGCCGAGTCGTTGCGGGCGACGTCCTTGGTGTTCTTGGCGCCGTTCTGGCCCTTGGTGCCGACGGCCGCGAGCGAGGTGTCCTCCATTCGCCCGTCCTTGTCGTCGTCGGACGAGCACCACTTCTCTTTGAAGATGGCGGGGGCAGACATGACAATCAGCGACTTGGCGCCGTCGCCTTTGCGGTCCTCGAAGCCGATGATCGTGTCAGGAGACCTCACCTGCCAATCAGGTGGCACGTCGAAGGCGGTGCCCCACTTGGGATTAACCACGACTTGCCAGCCAGGAACGGTCGGCTTGGGGTCGCCTCCTGTGCCACGCGGGTTGTCGTCGTCCGACGGCTTGGGGCTTGGCTCCTTGGAGACGGATTTGGACGGCTTGGAGCCAGCCTGGTCGGACTTGCCGTCCATATCGTCGCCGTCACCACCGAGGACCAGGAAGCCGGTGACGCCCGCAGCCACCACCACGGCGGCGGCCGCGACGATGGCTGTGATCTTCGTCTTGTTGCCGCCGCCGTTCCCGCCACCGCTCGGGTCGGGCCCGCTGGTCTGGGGCGTACCCATGGGGAACGTGGGCGCGCCCCACTGCGGCTGCCCACCCGCTTGCTGGCCGGGCTGGCCCGCAAGAGGCTGACCCGTGGGCGGCTGCTGGTACGGGTTGGGCTCCTGGTATCCAGGCTGCTGGTACGGATTCGGCTGCTGGTACCCGGGCTGCTGATACGGGTTCGCACCCTGGTCCTGCGGGTTCTGCTCGCCCCCGGGCGGCTGCTGTTCTGGCCACATGGCCAGTAACCATAGATGGCGTGGCCGGTGATGTGCCATGGCTGCCACCTGTAACGCGACCACCAGAGGCCCGCAGCAGGAAGCGGCATGGAGCGGCATGGAGCGAGCCACCTCGTTGCAACACGGGTGGCTTGGTCGAGTACATCCCCGTGTGTCGACGGGGCGCGTTCGTGAGGCACTTGCTCACCGGCGTGCGGGGAGGGGTGGCACCTAGATCAACAGCAGCTATATTGAACGTGTGTTCGCACTGGGCGAGCTGTCGACCTGCCGTGGAGGGGTACGTGACTGGAATTAAGTTGAGGGCTCTTGGGGTATTCGGAGCCGTGGTGATGGCTAGTGCGGCCTTCGCTGGTACTGCGAATGCAAAGGTCATCAAATACTACGGCGGCCCCTACCGCACCATGGATATCTGCCACAAGGCGGTCATTGATAAGTACCACGGCTTCCCGTATGAGTGCATCTGGGTGAAGGGTAGGCCTGACACGGGCATACAGGCGGGGTACTACATAACGAAGTAGGCAGAAAATCTGGGTGCGGGGTCTTCGAAGCGTAGGCCCCGCACTGGGCTCGAGAGCCTCTGCCGTCGTCGGAGGTGTACTACTTCGGCTTGAGGGCCGGGGGCCCATTGTCGCGATCGGCTCGCCCGTCTTTTGGTCTTCGATGTTGATGGCCCGTCCCTGGTCCGACACCTGCCGGTCGGGCGGTGCGTCGAAGGCTGTGCCCCGCTTGGGGTTCACGACGACCTGCCAGCCCGGGACGGTCGGCTTCGGCCCGCCGCCCCTGCCGTGCTCGGCCTCGTCACCGTCCGACGAGGCCGACGGCTTGTCGGCTGCCTGCTCCGAGGAGCCGGCCTTGTCGCCCCTGTTCACCTCGTCGCTGCCGAGCAGCTGGAAGCCGGTGAAGCCTGCGGCTGCGGGCGTGACGGCTATGACCTTGGTCCTGCTGTAGCCTCCGCCACTTCCCGCCGACTGCTGGTACGAGTTGGCGCTCTGGTCCTGTGGGTCTGCTCACCCCCCGGCGACTGTTGTTCTGGCCGCATGGCCGGTAACCACAGATGGGTCGGGGCCCCGGTGCCACGCCCGGTAGTCAGCCGGACGGGCTCCGGGTCAGGGGGACGGTCGAAGCAGTGACGAAGTGGGAAGTGGGGTGGGTGATGGGTGGGATGCCCGTGCCGACCAGGGGTGCCGCCTTCGTCAGCCCGTCGGCTTGCCGTGCAGCCGCACCGTGGCGAGGATCTTCATGATCGTCGAGTCCGGGATCTCCTCCTTGACGCCCCGGGCGCCGTACAGGCTCCAGGACACGAACTCGCCCTCGGAGTTCTTGAAGCCGAACGTGATCGCCTTGCCGTCCGACGCGCACTTGCCCCGCTGCGGCGTGTTCGTCGACTTGCCCCACGCGATGCTGCCCTTGATCCCGGACTTGGTGGTGTACGGCTTCGCCTTCTCGTCGTACGTCATCGTCTTCTTGTCCGGCTGTGTGTAGCCGCCGTAGATCCACCAGCCGACGGTGTTGATCGCGACCTCGTCGGTGTTCTTGCCGCCGCGCCCGCCCTTGGTGCCCGCGGCGGCCAGCTCGGTGTCCTCGGACCGGCCGTCCTTGTCCTCGTCGGAGGTGCACCACTTGGGCTTGAGGACGGCGGGCGAGCCCATCGTCGCCACCGGCTCGCCCGTCTTGTGGTCCTCCATGTTGATGGCCCGGTTCGGACCCTCCACCTGCCAGTCCGGCGGTACGTCGAAGGCGGTGCCCCACTTGGGGTTCACGACGACGTTCCATCCCGGAACGGTCGCCTTCGGCCCGCCGCTGTCCGTGCCCCGGTCGCTGTCGTCGCCGTCCGACGGCGAGGACGGTTTGTCGGTCGCCTGCTCCGAGGAGTCGGCCTTGCCGGCCTTGTCTGACTTGTCGTCGTCGCCGCCGAGTATCAGGAAGCCGGTGACGCCCGCGGCCACGACCACGGCGGCCGCCGCGACGATCGCGATGACCTTGGTCCTGTTCCCGCCGCCACCGCTCCCGCTCCCGCCCGAGCCCTGCGGCTGCGGCGCGCCCGGGTGCGTCGGGGCGCCCGTCCACTGTCCCTGGGGCGCGGCGGCAGGCTGCTGGTAGGCGCCGGGCTGCGGGTAACCAGGTTGCTGGGGCGGCTGCTGCGGCTGCTGATACCCCGGCTGCTGATAGGGGTTCGGCTGCTGGTATCCGGGCTGCTGGTATCCGGGCTGCTGGTACGGGTTCTGGTCCTGCGGGCTCATGGCGGATCACGATACGGGTGCGGGGTGGCGGCGGCCGCGAGCGCCCTCGCTGTTGCCGAGAGTGCCCCGGATGCGGGGGGATTGGGTGCGGTGGTGGATGGCGGCTCTGCGCGGGGCGGGGTGCCGGGTGGTCCCGGTCGCCGCCCGGTGAACCCCTGGCCAAGGAAGGCTACTCGTGGGTAACATCCCCCGCATGAGCGCAGACCAGATGTCGATCGGCGAGATGCTCGCCGCCACCGTGCCGATGGCCAAGACCCTGAACCTCCAGTTCGGCGAGACCACGCCCGAGCGGGCCGTGGTCGTGCTGCCGGACCAGAGCGAGTACCACAACCACGTGGGCGGACCGCACGCCGGAGCCATGTTCACGCTGGGCGAGTCCGCGAGCGGCGCCATCGTGCTCGCCGCCTTCGGGGCGCACCTCTCCCGGGCCGTGCCGCTCGCGGTGCGCGCCGACATCGCGTACAAGAAGCTCGCGATGGGGACGGTCACGGCCACCGCCACGCTCGGTCGCCCGGTCGCCGACGTGGTCGCCGAACTGGACGCGGGGCAGCGGCCGGAGTTCCCGGTCGCGATCGCCATCACGCGTGAGGACGGCGCCGTGACCGGCGAGATGACCGTGGTCTGGACGCTGCGCCCCAACGACCCGAAGTAGCCCGGGCGGACGGCCCGGTGGCCGTGTCCTGCCGACCGCCTGAGTATCCGTACTCAGGCACGGGCGGGGCCCGGCGTCGAGCATGGGCGGCATGAGCCTGCCGAGCGCGCCGCCCGCCTTCGACGCCTCCGACGACACCGGCGCCGACCGGCGCGCCGACATCACCGCCGCCGTCGGCCTCTTCCTGCTCGAAGGGGCCGTCCTCGTCGTGGTGTTCGGGGCGTGGCTCCTGTCGGGGGTCTCCTTCTTCCCCGCGGGCGGCACCGAAGCCGAGCCCGACCGCCTCGACGGCTACCTCATCGCCGCCGGGGCGGTCGGGCTCTTCGCCGTCCTGGCCGCTGCCGCCGCCTGCCGGAAGCGTGCCGTGGCGACCGCGTGGAGTCAGGGGTTCATGGCGGTGCTGATCGCCGCGGCGGTGCTCTGCGGCCCGGCGTACCCGGACCGGAAGCAGGAGCGGGAGCGCGAGCGGCCCGCGCCCGCGTCCACCTGGCAGGGGCAAGTGGGGTGCCGCAGCGGGGGCGGCAGTGATGAGTGCGCGGGTACGGGGCGGTGAAGGCGACGGGGTGGTGAAGGTGCCGGTGCTGAACGGTGCGACGCACGTAAACGAAGTGCAATATCTGTTCCAACATTTCGGCCTCCGCTCGCCCCTGAACGCCGAACAGCGCGCCCTGGCCCGGCAGATGACCGCGCACCGAGCCTCCTCCATCCACTCCGGAGTGGCCCGTTCGGACGGCGCTCCGCCGGCTCCCGACCAGCGGACTCACCCCGGCGTCACCCGATCCCCGCGTACCGGATCAGCGAGCGGCACCATGATCGACACGGCCGTGCGCCGGGCGCGCCACCGCGATCTGCGGGACGCGGCCGCACCTCGCTGAGCAGGTAGGCTTCCCCGTCGTGCGTGATCGACAAGGACGCGCACGCCGGGGGAGTCACCAGCACAGCGGAAGGAACCGGGGTTGCACGTCCAGGAGTGGCTGGAGAACGTACCGGCCGTCAGCGTCTACCTGCTCGTGGGCCTCGTGATCGGCCTGGAGTCACTGGGCATCCCGCTGCCCGGCGAGATCGTCCTCGTCTCCGCCGCGCTGCTCTCGTCCCAGCACGGCGACGTGAACCCGGTGATCCTCGGCGCCTGCGCCGTCGCGGGCGCGGTGATCGGCGACTCCATCGGCTACGCGATCGGACGCAAGGGCGGCCGGCCACTCCTCGCCTGGCTGGGGCGGAAGTTCCCCAAGCACTTCAGTGAGGCGAACGTCGGCAGCGCCGAGCGATCGTTCCAGAAGTGGGGCATGTGGGCGGTCTTTTTCGGCCGCTTCGTGGCGCTGCTGCGGATCTTCGCCGGACCGCTCGCCGGTGTGCTGCGCATGCCGTACTGGAAGTTCGCCATCGCCAACGTTCTCGGCGGCATCGTGTGGGCGGGCGGCACCACCGCCGTCATCTACTACATCGGCGTGGTCGCGGAGGACTGGCTCAAGCGCTTCTCGTACGTCGGCCTCGGCATCGCCGTCCTCATCGGCATCGGCTCGATGCTGTTGGTGAAGCGGCGGGCCAAGAAGGCGGCAGAGGAGCACGCGGCGCTGGCCGGGGCCGAGGTGCCCGCGCAGGCGGAGGCCGATGGGGCTGTCGCGAAGGCCGATGGGGTCGGCCTGACGGAGGGCGCGGCCGCTGCGAAGTCCGACGGGGTCGCCGCCGAGGACGAGGTGGCGCTCGCGGTCACCCGGAGTTCCGCAGGAGGCTGAGCCGCGCCGGGTCCGCCGCGGACCGGCCCGCACTCCCGCACCCCCTTTCGTACCCGCTCGTGCGTCGCGCGCGAGCGGGTACGCGCATGTGCGCCCGGCGCCCCCCGCCCGCCGTTGCCCCCGCCCCTGCCTCCGCGCGCCCGGCGCCGTCCAGGTCAGCCCACGACTCCGCCAGGGGGTGTGGCCTGCTCTTCCTCGGGTCCCGGGGGGTCTGCCCCCGTCCGCTTCCGGGGGCAGGCTCCAGTGAGCGCGGGCTGCCAGGTCCCTAGCGTCGGTCGACATGACATGTGTAGAGCACACCGAGGAAAGAGCGTCCTTACCGTCCTTGCCCGGGCGCCGTCGTGCCGGGCGGGCGACCGTGTTGGCCGTGGTGACGGCGGCGTTGACGCTGCTCGTCCCCGTGGCGGACGCGGCGGCCCGCCCCGGCACCGGGTCCCGTCCTGCGGCTCCGACTCCCACTCCGCCGCCCGGCTGTGACGCGGCGCGCGGCGCGGTCAAGGTCTCCCTGGGACCCCTCGTCGACCGCCACGGCATCCCCGGCGCCGCCGCCGAAGTGGTCGACCGGAGCTGCGGGCGCTGGTCCGTCGCACGGGGCGTCGCCGATCTGGGCAGCGGCCGCCGGATGGACGCGGGGGACCGGCTGCGGATCGGCAGCGTCAGCAAGACGTTCACCGTCACCGTCGTCGTGCAACTCGCCGCGGAGGGCCGGATCGGCCTCGACGTGCCCGTCGAGCGCTATCTGCCGGGCCTGATCCGGGGCAACGGATACGACGGCCGCGAGATCACCGTGCGCCAACTCCTCCAGCACACCAGCGGACTTCCCGACTATGTCGAAGCCCTCGCCGAGCGACCCGTGAACGAGTGGCGCTTCCGGCACTTCGAGCCCCGTGAGCAGATCGCCACCGCCCTCACGATGCCGCGTCCGGACAAGAAGTGGCACTACGCGACGACCAACACCGTCGTCGCCGGGCTCATCGTCGAGAAGGTCACCGGGCACCGCGTCGAGACGGAGGTGAACCGCCGCGTCATCCGGAAGCTCGGGCTGCGGGACACCTACTGGCCGGGCGACGCCACTCGTATGCGGGGGCCGCACTCACGCAGTTACTTCCCCGACCCCGCCCCCGATGGCGAGCGGGACGCCGCCCCACCCACCCGCGTCGACGGCACCGAGTGGAACATGACCTTCGGCGGCGTCGGCGGTGCCCTGGTCTCGACGCCCGCCGACGTCAACCGCTTCTTCGGCGCGCTGTTCGGCGGGAAGCTGCTGCCCGCGCGCTGGCTCGCCGAGATGAAGCGCACCGTCCCCGCCGACCCGGACCGGCTGTGGCCCGGCGCCCGGTACGGCCTCGGCCTGATCTCCTCGCCGCTGGCGTGCGGCGGCCGCTGGTGGGGACACGGCGGCACGGTTCCCGGCGGGCACCGGGCCCTCGGCGCGGTCGGCCCCGGCGGCCGCACCGTCGCCCTCGCCCTCAACCAGGTGCCCGCCACCGAACACGCCGAACAGGACTTCCGGGCCGTCGTCGACAGCGCCCTGTGTCCGCCCGACCGCACCTCGCGCCTCAAGGAGAACCCGTGACACGCACCAGCGCCGCAGTGCGCCGCACCTCGGCCGTGGGCCTCGCCCTCGCCGCCTGCCTCACCGCCACGCCGCCCCTGGCCTCGGCGATCACGAACCCCGCTGCGGAACGCGGCGCGGGCACGACGGCTCCCGCCGCCGGTCTCGGCCGCTTCCACGACCAGCGCCTCGACTGGCGCAGCTGCGTCCTCGGACCGGACGACGAGACGGGCCACGCCCTGGAGAAGGCGGGTGCCCGCTGCGCGGACGTCACCGTCCCCATCGACTACTCCGACCCCGGCGGCCGTACCATGACCGTCGCCATATCGCGGATCAAGGCCACCGACACCCGCCACCGCGTCGGCCCGATCCTGTTGAACGGCGGTGGCCCCGGGGGCACTTCGCTCGGTGACGCCCCGGACATCCGCAAGGCGATGAAGGACGTCGGCGCGCGCTACGACATCGTCGGCGTCGACCCGCGCTTCGTCGGCCGCAGCACCCCACTGGACTGCGAGTGGCCCGTCTCCAGTGCGATCTTCTCCGCCGGGGTCGGCCGCGCGGGCTTCGACCGGCAGGTCGCCCTGCACAAGGACCTGGCCGCCAAGTGCCGCGCCACCGACAAGTCCGTGCTGCCGTTCGTCACCACGCGCGACACCGCCCGCGACATGGACGTCATCCGGGCCGCCCTCGGCGAGCGGAAGATCTCCTACCTGGGCTACTCGTACGGCACCTACCTCGGCACCGTCTACACCCAGATGTTCCCCGGCCGCTACGACCGCGTCGTCCTCGACGGGGCGCTCGACCCGCGCCGCTACACCCCCCGGCTGCTGCGCGGCACGGAGGCCGAGAACGAGCAGGCGCTGTCCGACTGGGCGCGGTGGGCGGCGCGGCGGCACGACACGTACGGCCTCGGCCGCACCCGCGCCCAGGTGCTCGCCGCCGTCGACCGCACCATCGAGGCGTCCGCGCGCGGCCTGACCGTCGGCACCGCGCCCGACACCTTCCGGCTCGACGACACCATCGTGCCGACCCTGCTGGTCATGGGCATCGCCGACGACACCGACGCCGCCCGCGCGGCCCTCGGCGAGCAGGTGTCCGTGCTGGTCAAGGCGGCCAAGGGGCAACCGACCCGGCTCTCCCCGGAGTTCACCGGCGCCCTGCGGTCCTACATCACCGGCAAGGACTCGCACTACGGCAGTGTGCAGACGGCCATCCTGTGCGGCGACGCGGCGGCCCCGCGCGACCCGGAGCGCTACTGGCGGGACATCCGGCACAGCCGCGCCGCGCACCCGGTGATGGGACCGTTGGTCAACAACATCAACCCGTGCGCCTTCTGGGACCGTCCCCGCGAGCAGCCCACCCAGGTCCGGCACGACGCCCCGGCGCTGCTCGTGGGCGCGACCGGTGACCCGCGCAGCGACTACCAGGGCACCGTGGCGCTGCACGGCATGCTGCCCAGCTCCAAGCTGATCACCCTGAAGGGCGCCAACCGGCACGGGATCTACGGCTATTACGGCAACGCGTGCGTGGACGCGCGGGTCAACTCCTACCTGGCCACCGGCAAGCTGCCGGGCAAGGACCTGACCTGCGTGAAGCAGGACGGCTGATACACCCGCCGTCCGCCGGACCGCTCGGTCCCGGCGGGCGGCGGCACAGGCCCTAACCCTCCCGGGCCGCGTTCGCCTCGCGGTGGGCCTTGGCCAGCTCCACGTACAGCGTGCCGTTGAGGGAGATGCCCGCGCGCTCCTCCTCGGTCAGCTCGCGCTTGACCTTCGCGGGGACGCCCGCGACCAGCGAGCCGGGCGGCACCCGCATCCCCTGCGGCACCAGCGCCTGCGCGGCGACGAGGGAACCGGCGCCGATCACCGCGCCGTTGAGGACCGTGGCACCCATGCCGATGAGGCAGTCGTCCTCGACGGTGCAGCCGTGCAGGACCGCGTTGTGGCCCACCGAGACGCGTTCGCCGATGAACATCGGGAAGCCCGGGTCGACGTGCAGGGTGCAGTTGTCCTGGATGTTGCTGTCGGCCCCGATCTCGATGGGCCCGCAGTCGGCGCGCAGCACCGCGCCGTACCAGGTGCTCGCGCCCGCGCTCAGCGTCACCTCGCCGATCACCACCGACGTGGGTGCGGTGAAGGCATCCTGGTCGACCTTCGGCTCCTTGCCGGCCAAGCCCATGACGAGTGCCTGCTGGCTCATCGGCTCGCTCCCTCTTTCCCGTGCTTTCCCGTGCTTTCCGTGCTTCCCGTGCCGCGGGTGGCGGCATCGCGTCGTCGTCCCCGTGCCGCGCCTGAGCGAACCGTACGGGACGGCGGGGCGGCCGCCGCCGTGTGGGGTGAAGATCACAGGTCGTCGGTGTGCTCGGCGCGCGCCCGGCTGAGTAACGTGAGCGGGTGCCCAGGAACAAGAACGTGTTCTCATCGCTGGCCGCCTGGCGGCGCGGTATGGCGCAGCGCGCCGTCCACGCCGGGTGGGACTGGGTGCAGCGCACCGGCGCCGTCACCGCGCGGCGGCCCGGACGGCTGCGGTTCGGCGCGATCGGCGAGGGCACGCGCCTCGCCTTCCCGCAGGGCACGGTCTTCGGAGCGCCCTGGATCCGGCTCGGCGCGCACTGCATCGTCGGCGAACAGGTCACGCTGACCGCCGGGTTGATGCCCGACCTCGACCTCGGCCCCGACCCGATCCTGCGCATCGGCGACGGCGTCGTGCTCGGCCGCGGCAGCCATGTCATCGCGGACACGACGGTGACCATCGGCGACGACTGCTACTTCGGTCCGTACGTGTACGTGACCTCGACGAACCATTCGTACGACGACCCCCATACGCCGATCGGCAAGCAGTGGCCGCGGATGGAGCCCGTCGAGATCGGGCCCGGCTGCTGGGTCGGCACCGGCGCCGTGATCCTGCCCGGGGCCCGGATCGGCCGCAACGTGGTGGTGGCCGCCGGCGCGGTGGTGCGGGGCGAGGTGCCCGACCACGCGGTGGTGGCCGGGGCGCCCGCCCGGGTCGTGCGGACGTGGTGCGCGGAGCGGGGCTGGGAGCCGCCGCTGCGGACTCCGGCGCCGGTTCCGATACCCGAGGGGATCACGCCGGAACAGCTCCTCGCGCTGGGCGAGTTGACCGACCTGGAAGTGGCGCGGCTGGCCGAGGTCGAGGGGAACGTCTGAGCGGTTCCGGTGGCACTCTGAAGGGGCGCGGGGCTGTGTCGATCTGCGGCTCCGCCGCGTGGGCGCGACCAGCCACGACGGACCCGCGGGCGCACGACGGCCCGGTGTGGCACATCCAGCGGCGCGCTGCCGTGGCTCAGCCCGTCGCCAGCAGCACCGTGCCCACCAGCGCAAGGCCCGCCCCCGCGGCTTGCACCCCGCGCAGCCGTTCCTTGAGGAGGCCGCGCGCCGCCAGCGCCGTCACGATCGGGTAGAGCGAGGCGAGCACGGCGGCGACGGTGACGGGACCGCGCTGGGCCGCCATCGCGTACGTCCCGTTGGCGGCGACGTCCGCGAGTCCCACGAAGGCGAGCGCGGGCAGCGCGCTCCAGATGACGCCCATTCCCTGGCCTTCGGGGAGCGCGACGGCGCCCCGCCGCACGGAGACGTACAGCGCCGTGCCGCCCGCGAGCACGTTGGTCACGCGCTGGACGAACAGCGCCAGGAACAGGCCGGTGACGCTGCTCGACGCCTCCGCGATGAGGGCCATGACCGCGCCGAAGCCGAAGGCGGCGAGGAGGGTCAGGAGCACCGCCTGCCGCTGCACCGGTGCGCCGCGCAGCTCCGGACCGCCCGCGAGGACGATGCCCGCGACGGCCACCGCGATGCCCGCGAACTGCCCGATGCCCGGCCGCTCGCCCAGCATGAGCCCGACGCCCACCGGCACGGCCACGCCGAGCGAGCCGAGCGGTGAGACGACGCCCATGGGGCCGAGCGCGAGGGCCTTGTAGAAGGCGAGCATCGCGACCGGGCCGACGAGTCCCGCGCCGACCGCGAACCACAGCTGCGGGCCCCACTCGCTCCAGGCGCCGGTGGAGGCCACGATCACGCCGAGGACGATCACCGCGACGCACTGGGAGGCGACGACCACCGTGAGCGCCGGGATGCGCCGGGTCAGCAGTCCGCCGCCGAAGTCGGCGAGGCCCCACAGCAAGCTGGTGGCCAGGGCGAACAGTGCTGTCAGTCCCGTCATGGGAAGCCTCGCAGTACAGTGTGGTGAACCTTCGGGAACCATCAGGTGCACCACACCGTAGTTCAGTACAGTGAACTCTGTCATCCAAAATATTGGACGGAATGTGTCGGACCTCGACCAGCTGACTCAGTCGCTCGCGCGCAACCTCAAGCGCTGGCGCACCGAACGGAACTTCACGCTCGACGCGCTCGCGGCCCGCGCGGGCGTCAGCCGCGGCATGATCATCCAGATCGAGCAGGCCCGTACGAACCCCAGCGTGGGCATCACGGTCAAGCTCGCGGACGCGCTCGGCGTCAGCATCACCACCCTGCTCGACTACGAACAGGGGCCGCACGTGCGCCTTGTGCCGCCCGAGCAGGCCGTGCGGATGTGGTCCACGGAGGCGGGCAGCGGCACGACGCTCCTGGTCGGGACCGAGTCGAGGGGCCCCTTCGAGCTGTGGACGTGGCAGTTGATGCCGGGCGACGGCAGTGACTCCGACGCGCACCCGCCGGGGACGATGGAGTTGCTGCACGTGCGGACCGGCGAGCTGACACTGGTCGTGGACGGCGAGGAGCACCTCGTGGTGGCCGGGTCGGCGGCGTCGTTCGAGGCCAATGTGGCGCACGGATATCACAACAAGGGTGCGGAGCCGGTCGAGATGACGATGGCCGTGTCGGTCCCGCCCGCTCACGCGGGAGCGTACTGAGTTACCGTGCCGCCATGCGTGCTCCTCTCGGTGACTTCGACGTAGTCCGCCCCGCCCCCGAAGCCCTCGACCTCCTTGTCGCCCCCGTCGCCGCCGCCGTCCGCGGCTGGAGCGGGGCCGTCCCCGCCGACGAGTTGATCCATGTCGACACCGACCCGCAGTGGGCCGACACCGCCACGTTCGTGGAGCACTACGGCCCCGAACTGCTCGCCCGGTCCGCGAACTGCGTCGTCGTCGCGGGCAAGCGCGGGGGTGAGACGACGCTCGCCGCGTGCCTGGTCCTGTCGGCGGCGCGCGTCGACGTCAACGGCGTCGTACGCCGCCAACTCGGCGCCCGCAAGGCGTCGTTCGCGCCGATGGACACCGCGGTCGGCGAGACCGGCATGGAGTACGGCGGCATCACCCCCATCGGCCTGCCCGACGCCTGGCCGCTCCTTGTCGACGCCGCGGTGGTGGACCTGCCGTACGTCCTGATCGGCAGCGGCAGCCGACGCGGCAAGCTGATCGTGCCGGGCAAGGCGTTCGCGGGGCTGCCGAACGCGACGGTCATCGAAGGGCTCGGCGTCTGACCGGGCGGGGCGCGCGGGCCGGGGCAGGCGTCCTGACCTCCGCGGGGGCGGGAGCCAACGCCCCTTCGGGCCCTAGGAGATGACGCCCTCCGCCCGCAGCCGCTCGATGTCCGCCACCTCCCGGCCCAGCTCCGCCAGGATGCGCTCCGTGTGCTCGCCCACGCCCGGCACCGGGTCCATGCGCGGACTCACCCCGGACAGGTCGGCGGGCGGAACGAGGGCCTGGATGCCGGGCGCCGCTCCCGGCAGGCCCACGTCGCGCCAGCGGCCGCGCTCGGTGAGGGCCGGGTGGTCGAGGAAGTCCGGGACGGTGTTGACGCCCGCGTTGGCGATGTTCGCGGCGTCGAGCAGCGCCGTCGCCGCCGCGCCGTCCAGCTCCGCGAACCGGGCCTGGATCGCCGCGTCCAGCTCTTCGCGGTGCGCCACCCGCGCGGAACCGTCGGCGAAGCGCGGGTCGGCCACCAGCTCGGGCCGCCCCAGGAAGTCCTCGCAGAGCGCCGCCCACTCCGGCTCGTTCTGCACGGAGAGCAGCACCTCCTTGCCGTCGGCCGCGGTGAACACGCCGTACGGCGCCACCGTCGCGTGCCGGGCGCCGACGCGCGGGGGCTGCGTGCCGCCGTACCGCGTGTAGTACGCGGGCTGGCTCATCCACTCGGCCAGCGCGTCGAAGAGGGACACCTCGACGGCGGGCGCCCGGCCCGTCGTCGCGCGCGTGAACAGCGCCGACAGGATGCCGCTGTAGGCGTACATCCCCGCCGCTATGTCGGCCACCGAGATCCCGACCCGCACCGCCTCCTCGGGTGTGCCCGTGAGCGAGAGCAGACCGGTCTGGCACTGCACCAACATGTCGTACGCCTTGCGGTCCGCCCAGGAGCCGCTGGTGCCGTAGCCGCTGACCGTGCAGGTGATCAGGGACGGGTGGCGGGCCTGGAGGTCCGCCGCCCCCAGACCGAGGCGGTCCGCCGCGCCCGGCGCGAGGTTCTGCACGAACACGTCGGCGCCCGCGAGGAGTTCGCGCAGGACCTCCTGCCCGGCCGCCGACTTCACATCCAGCGTGAGCGATTCCTTGGAGCGGTTCAGCCACACGAAATAGCTGGCCTCGCCGTGCACGGTGGTGTCGTAGCGCCGTGCGAAGTCGCCCCCGCCGGGGCGCTCCACCTTGATCACCCGGGCGCCGAGGTCGGCGAGCTGGCGGGTCGCGAAGGGCGCGGCGACGGCCTGCTCCAGGCTGAGAACCGTGATGCCGGTGAGCGGCAGGGGGTGCGGCACGGCCCCTCAGCCCCTCGTCCCGCGGTACTCCTCGTGGAACTGCTCGAACGACACCTCGTAGCCGTCCGGGTCCAGGCCCACGAAGATCCGCGCCCAGTCCGTGTCCTCGGGCTCCGTGAGCACCGGCAGTCCCTCGGCGCGCCACAGGGCGTGGGCCGCGTCGAGGTCGGGCGTCGGCACGGCCAGCGTGAAGCCGAGGCCGAGCGGGCCCCGGCGGGCCGCCGCGCCGCGCTCCTCGTCGTAGTACCCGTGCGCCTCCCGGGCCGTCAGGATCAGCCAGGTGTGGCCGAAGGTGAGATAGCGCAGGTGCGGCTGCTCGTCGTTCGGCAGCTCGCGGAAACCGAGCTTCAGGTAGAGGTCGCCGGAGACCTGGAGATCCTTGACCCGCAGGCCGATCTTCAGCTGCTTGCTGCCCATCATGCGGTACGCCCCTCCCGTGGCCGCGCCGGACGGGGTCGCCCGCCGGCGTGCGACGACCGTACCCGGGGGCGCGGGCCGGGGCGCGACCACCGCCGTTCACCTGATGCTCACGAGGGTCGGCACGATCGGTCTCGCGCACCTTGTGCGCAGTTCAGCCAGGGCGGTCACCGTGCTGAACAGGCGCCTTTCCCGCAGTCGGCCGCACGCTCACCCGCACCACCGCATCGCCGCACTCCCTTCGCTTCCCCGTGTCGCCCCGCTTCCCCCTCCCCGCTCCTGTCACTCCAGCCCGTCGGTTTCAGCGGACCCCCGTCCGTCCCCATCGAACGGAGAACGTGTCATGCCCGCGACACCCCTCACGCCTGCTCTCGCACCCGCCCCCGCGGCCCAGGCCGCACCCGCCGCCCCGGTCCCCCCGTCCACCGCCCCCGCGCCCTCCACCCCGGCCGCCCCCGACACCCCCCGCTACGTCCCCTCCATCGCCGACTCCGAGGAGCAGATCCGGGCCGCCCAGCGGCTCCGCTTCCGGGTCTTCGGCGAGGAGATGGGCGCCACGCTCGACACCTCCGTACCCGGGCACGACATCGACGCGTTCGACGCGCTCGCGGACCACCTGATCATTACCGACACCACCAGCGGCGACGTCGTCGGCACCTACCGCCTGATCCCGCCCGGCCGCACCGAACGCCTCTACTCCGACGGCGAGTTCGACCTCTCGGCCCTGCTTCCGCTGCGCTCCGCCACCGTCGAGGCCGGGCGTTCCTGCGTGCACCCCGACCACCGCTCCGGCGCCGTGATCAACCTGATGTGGTCGGCCCTCGCCCGCTACGTGCTGCTCTCCGGCCACCGCTACCTGGCGGGCTGCGCCTCCGTGCCGCTCGCCGACGGCGGCACCGCGGCCGCCGGTGCCTGGCTGCTCGGCACCGCCAAGCACGTCTCGCCGCCCGAGCTGCGCGTGCACCCGCACCGCCCGTGGACGCCCGGCGACCCGGCCGGACACCGGCCGACCTACGCCGACCTGCCGCCGCTCCTGCGCGGCTATCTGCGCCTCGGCGCCTGGATGTGCGGGGCGCCCGCGCACGACCCGGAGTTCGACTCCGCCGACTTCTTCGTGCTGCTCGACACCGAGCGGCTGAGCGACCGGCACCGCCGGTTCTTCCTCGGCGACGCCGAGCGTGGCCCCGCCGCGTCGGGGAGGAGGGCGTGAACCCCTGGGCCGTGGACGCGGGCTGTCCGCGCGCCTGCGCGGTACGGCCCGTGACCCGGGTCGGGCCCGCCGAGGAGGCGCTGCGGTACGCGGCCGTCGCCCGGGAGCTCGGGCGCAGCCTGCTCCTGGGCGAACGCCTCGCGGGGGACACGGCGCCGCGCGTCCAGGCGCGGCGGGTCCTGCGGGCGCTCGGTGTCGACCTGGAGGCGGCCCTCGCGCCGCTGAGCGTGCCGGGCACCGACACCGGCACCCTGATCGTCGCCAACCACATCTCGTGGCTGGACGTCGTCGCGCTGCTCGCGGTCGAGCCGGTGTCCTTCGTGGCCAAGAAGGAGATCGGCCGGTGGCCCGTGGTCGGTACGCTCGCGCGCCGCATGGGCACGCAGTTCATCGACCGTGAGGGCGGTCGGCGGGAACTTCCCCTGATGGTCGGCGAGTTGGCCAAGACGCTGGCGTCCGGGCGGTCGGTGCTCGTGTTCCCGCAGGCCACCACGTGGTGCTCGGTCGGCTCCGGGAGGTTCCGGCGGGCCGCGTTCCAGGCCGCGGTGGACGCGGGCGTGCCGGTGCGGCCCGTGACGGTGGCGTACCGGCAGGGCGGTGCGGCCAGTACGGCGGCGGCGTTCCTCGCGGACGAGGGGTTCGGGGGGTCGCTGCGGCGGGTGGCGGTCGCGCGGGGGCTCGCGGTGCGGGTCACCGCGCACGAGCCGCTGCACGGGCACGACCGCAAGGTGCTCGCGGCGCGGGCGTGGGCGGCGGTGTGCGCGGGGGAGGGCGCGGCGTCGGCGGGGGCGCACGGCTGAGGCGGGCCCGCGGCCACGGCGTGTGACCGCGTACGTTCAACTCGTGTTCACGGGGCGCTCGCGCGCCGCTGGCACGCTCGTCCCGCTCATCCCACCCCCTGCGAAAGAGGACCACCGGTGCCTGTCACCCGAAAGCTCCGTACCTCCCTGCTCTCCGCGAGTGCCGTGGCCGGCGCCGCCGCGCTCGTCCTCCAGGCCGCGCTGCCCGCGCGGGCCGCCGCGGACTTCGACGTGACCGCGACGGTGGAGACCGCGCCGGTGTCGCACAGCGGGGACGCCGCCGACGACCCGGCGATCTGGGTGCACCCGGACGACCCGGCGAAGTCCGTCGTGGTGGGCACGGACAAGAAGGGCGCGCTGGAGGTGTACGACCTCAAGGGCGCCCGCGTCCAGCGGATCGACGGGGACCACGGCAACAACGTCGACGTGCGCGGCAACATCGTCGTGTCCGCGGACGACGAGGCCGCGGGCGGCGACGGCGCGCTGCACGTGTACCGGATCGACCCGGCGACGCGGCGCCTGAAGCACCTCAAGGACGTCCCGACCGAGGTCACCGCGCACGGCGTCTGCCTGTACAGCTCCCCGGAGTCGGGGAAGCTCTACGCCTACCCGAACTCCACCTCGGGCCGCGTCGAGCAGTGGGAACTCGCCGTCAGCGGCGACACGGTGACGGCGACCTCCGTGCGGCTCTTCGACGCCGGGTCCGCCGTCGAGGGCTGCTACGCGGACGAGAGCACCGGCAAGCTCTACCTCGGCGAGGAGGACGTCGGCGTGTGGGTGTACGGCGCCGAGCCGGGCGCCGGGACCGCCCGCACCAAGCTCGACTCCACCGGCTCCGGCGGCCACCTCACCGCCGACACCGAAGGCATCGCCGCCGCCGGGAACCGTCTGTTCGTCTCCTCGCAGGGCAGCAACGACTTCACCGTGTACGACCGGCGCAGCGGCGCCTACCTCGGCCGCTTCGGCGTCGCGTCCGGCACCGCCGCCGACGACTGCGAGGACACCGACGGCATCGACGCCACCGCCACGGGCCTCGGCTCCGCCTTCCCCAAGGGCGTGTTCATCTGCCAGGACGGCTCCAACGGCGCACCCGGCTCCAGCGGCAACCAGAACTTCAAGTACGTACCGCTGGAGCGGATCACCGACCGCGTCTGACCCCGGCTTCGGTCCCGGCCCGGCTCACCAGCCGGTGAACAGGAGGTGGTTGACGGCGAGGGCGAGCACCGCCTGCGTCGTCAGCCACGTCCGCGCGGACGGGCGGGGCAGCAGCGCGGCCGCGGGCAGCAGGAAGAGCGCGAACGGCAGCCAGATGCGTTCCGTCTCCGCCTTGCTCATGCCGGACAGGTCCGCGGCGGCGACCGCGAGGAGGGACACCAGGACCAGGCCCACGAGGCGGTCGGCCGCCGTGGTGTCCCGGGTGCGCCAGCGGCGCGCCGCGCCGGGCGCCGCCGTGAGCGTCCGCCGCAGCCCGGCCACCGTCGCGAGCCCGACGACGAACACCGTGCAGGCCGGATTGGCCCACACCCAGTACCAGTAGGGCCGCACGCCCGCCGCACCCTGGTAGTAGCGGTCCACCAACAGGTGGTACGCCTCCCACCAGTTGAAGCCGAACGCCGTGAACACCAGCGGCACCACCGCCGCGCCCGCCACGAAGTACGGCAGCGGGCGTGGTGTCCGGGCGATGAGCACGACACCGGCGGCGATCAGGGCGAAGAGCGTCAGACCGTACGACAGGTAGCAGGCCAGACCGAACAGCAGGCCGGCACCGGTGGCGGCGAGGGCGGGGTGGCGGGTCGTGCGCGTCGCCGCCAGGGCGAGCAGCGCCGTCATCCAGGCCGTGACCGCGGCGAAGTAGCCGTCCGCCGACGCCCCCGTCCACACGGCGGCGGGCGCGAGCACCAGGAACGGCGCCGCGCGGCGGGCCGTCGCCTCGTCCGCGAGGGCCCGCACCGTGAGGAGCACGGCGAGCACCGCCGTGCCGCCCGCCGTGATGACGAACGCGCCCGCCCATCCGCCGCCGCCCAGGCCGATCCGGTCCAGGAGGACGAACGTCAGGGGAGCGGCCGGGGGATGGCCCGCGGTGTGCGCGGGCCAGTGGTACTCGCCGGGCACCTGCACGATGTGCCGTGTGAACTCCCGCAGCGCCGCCGGGATGTCGTCGAACCGGTCGATCACCCGCAAGTACTCGTACTTCGTGGTGAGGCGCTCGGCGACGCCGCGGTGCCAGCCGTCGACCAGGGCGAGGGACCAGATCCACGCGGTGGCGGCCGCCCACGCGCCCGCAAGCAGCGCCCGCCAGGGCAGGCGTGCGGCGAGCGCGGGCCCGTACGCGACGACGGCCGTGGCCACGGCGAGCGCGGCCGGGGTGCCCGGGCCGAGGTGCGGGTCCCACTTGGCGTACAGGGGAGGCCAGTTGACGTGCAGGCTGCCGTCGTGGTCCTCCAGGTACCGGCCGACGACGACGGCCGCGGTGACGAGGAGGACGGCGAGGACGGCGGCTACGAGGTCGCGGCGGGGGCCTTGTCGGCGTGACCTGGACGGGTGCGGTGCGAACGGGCGTGGTTCGGGGTGGTTCACGCTTGGCACGGTAGGCCGCCGGGGGCCTCGGACGGTGTGCGCGCGGGGCCGCGTCACCGGACCGTCAGATCTTGTGGATCCGGGGCGCCCCGTCAGCGTTTCGTCATCTGTCGCGGACGCCGAACCGCAGGTCGCGCGGCTTACGGTCGGGACAGGGCGACGGACCCACGTCGCGTGGACCGCCGAGGACGCAGCATGCGCGACGCACCCCCACCTTCCCGCAGGACCCCTCGTCGGACCTCGTTCCGCGAAGCGTCGACGAAGCCGACGAGACTCAAGGACCACACACCGTCGGCGCCCGGCTTCTGGCGCAGCCCGCTGCGCGGGACGTGGTTCACCGCCGTGCTCGGCACGGTGCTCCTGTTCGGGACGACCCTCCTGTTCGTCACCGGCCTGCTGTCGTACGCCGCGTACAACCCCGGCCTCGCGCCGGTCAACGACAAGACACCCGACAAGGGCCTGCTCGGCTTCTACCTCTTCGCCTGGCCCACCGACCCGCACTGGCTGTACCGGCTCACCCAGGGCCTCCACGTCACCGTCGGGATCACGCTGATCCCGGTGCTCCTCGCCAAGCTGTGGTCGGTGCTGCCCAAGCTCTTCGCGCTGCCGCCCGCGCGGTCCCTCGGCCACGCCCTGGAACGGCTCTCGCTGCTGCTGCTCGTGGGCGGCGCCCTCTTCGTGTTCGCCACCGGCGTCCTCAACGTCCAACTGGAGTACGTCTTCCCGGGGTCCTTCTACCCGCTGCACTTCTACGGCGCGTGGGTGTTCTTCGCCGCCTTCGTCGCGCACGCGGCGATCAAACTGCCGCTGACGGTGCGGGTGCTGCGCGCGGGCGGGCTGCGGGAGCGGCTGCGTACGCGGGAGGGACGTGGGGCGGACGGGGGTGCCGGGCGCGAGGCGGACGGCGGTTCCGGGCCCGGTGCCGAGGGCGGGGACGGGCTTGCCGCACCCCGGCCCGCCGAGCCCACCGTGTCCCGGCGCGGCGCGCTCGGCCTCGTCGGCGGGGGCTCGCTGCTGCTGTTCGCCACGACGGCGGGGCAGAGCTTCGACGGATGGCCGCGCGCCACGGCGCTGTTCGCCCCGCACGGTGGCGGCGACCCCGGCCGGGGGCCCGGCGCCTTCCAGATCAACAAGACCGCCCGGTCCGTGGGAGTCGGACCGGACCGCACCGGCGAGTCCTGGCGGCTCGTCGTCACGGGACCCGGCCGCACCCTGCGCCTGACCCGCGCCGACCTCCTCGACCTCGCCCAGCACACCGCCGACCTGCCCATCGCCTGCGTCGAGGGCTGGTCCACGTCCGACCAGGCGTGGAGCGGCGTGCGGCTGCGGGACCTCGCGGCGCTCGCCGGATACGACGGGAACGCCGCCGACGCACCCGGCGTCCTCGTCGAGTCCCTCCAACTCCGGGGCTCCTTCCGCAAGGCCGCCCTGCGCGACAACCAGGTGCGCGACGCCCGCTCCCTGCTCGCGCTGCGCGTCAACGGCGCCGACCTGACGCCGGACCACGGCTACCCGGCCCGCGTCATCGTGCCCGCCGCACCCGGCGTCCTGAACACCAAATGGGTGTCCCGGCTGACCTTCGGAGAACTGTGATGAAGCAGGTGCCCTCCCTGCTGCGGCGCTGGTACGGGGAGGGCCCGCTCCACCTTCTGCTGCTCCTCGCCTCGTTCGCGCTCGCGCTCTACGCGGGCGTGCGGCTGCTCGCCGACGACTGGCTCATGGTCACGGTGTGGTTCGTGGGCGCGGCGCTGCTGCACGACCTGGTCCTGGTGCCGGTGTACGCGGCCGCCGACCGCGCGGTGACGGCGCTGGTCGGCGGGCGCGGTGGCGGGCGCCGGGCGCGGACGATGTACGTCCGCGCCCCGGCGGCGCTCTCGCTGCTGCTCCTGCTGGTCTGGTACCCGCTGATCACCCGTCAGGTCCCGCGCTACGAAAGGTCGACGACCCTGCCCGCCGACGTGTTCCTGACGCGCTGGCTGCTCGTGACGGCGGCGCTGTTCGCCGGGTCCGCGCTGTGGTGCGCGCTGCGCGTGTGGTCGGCGTCGCGGTCGGGGCGGGAGGCGGGGGCCGGGCGCGAGGCGGGCACGGGGCGGGAGGCGGGCCCGGGGCGGGGCTGACGTGCGGTGGGGCTGTGCGCGGTGCGGAGGGTGTGTGCGGCGCTCGCGCGGCGCGTGTCCGGTGCGCCCCGCGCCGCGCGCCCGTCGGCTCCCTCGCGCGGGTCCCGGCGGCGCAGCGCCACGAAGCGGCGGCCGTCCGCCGACCACTGATCGGCGACCTGCCAGCCCGCCGCGCGGGCGTGACCGAGCAGCGCGGGCGTGCCGATCCTGGCCCATGGGAACACCTCGCCGGGATCGGCCTGCCCCCGGCCGTCGTCGAGGTGTACGCGCACCCGCTCGTCGATGTCGACGGGCGCGGTCTCGGCGATCAAAAGACCGCGCGGCGCCAGGAGTTCGGCCACCCGCGCGAGCAGGGCGGCGGGGTCGCCCCCGATGCCGATGTTGCCGTCCATGAGCAGCGCGGTGCCCCAACGCCCCTTACCCGGCAGCGTCTCGAACACCGACCGGCGCAGCGCCGTCCCGCCGAGCCCCAGCGTGTGCCGGACCGCCGCCTCGCTCACGTCGACGCCGAGTGCGCGCCGGCCGAGGGCGGCGAGCGCGGCCACCAGGCGGCCCGGGCCGCAGCCGATGTCGAGGACGGGCCCCGTGCAGCGGCGCAGCGCCGACAGGTCGGCCGGGTCGGGCGCCGCGCACCAGCGCTCCACGTCCAGCGGCAGCAGCCAGCCGTCGGTACGGCGCAGGAACAGCGGGCCGCGCCCGGCGCGCAGGGCGTCCGCGTACGGCCCCGAGCACCACGAGGGGATCGCGTCCGGGGGCGGCACGACCGTGCTCATCGGCGCCCGGCCCCGGCCAGGCGGGCGAGTTCCGTCGCGAACCGGGTGTCCGGCGCGGCCGCCGCGACCGCCGCCGCGTCGGCCGCCGTGTCGACGTCCCGCAACACCGGCAGGTCCCGCACGCGCAGCCCCGCGGCGGTGAGGCGGGCGCGTTGGACGGCCCCCGTCGTCTGCGTGGACATCGGCACGCCCCGCAGCAGCCCCGGATCGGGCGCGGCCAGGCCCAGCGCCCAGAACCCGCCGTCCGCCGCCGGGCCGAACCAGGCGTCGACGCCGCGCCGGGCATCCGCGGCGAGCGCGGGCGCGAGCAGTGCCGGGGTGACCTGCGGGGTATCCATGCCGACGAGCAGCGTCGGCCCCGCGCAGGCACCGAACGCCCCGGCGAGCCGCTCGTCCAACCCGCCCGCACACTGCGGCCTCACGTCGACGCCGTCCGGGAGCCAGCGTCCCGGCGCCCCGTCGAGCACCAGCACACGCCGTCGCGCGGGCACGGCGAGCATGGCGCACAGGGTGTCGACGAGCGCGGCCTCGGCGAGCCGAGCGGCTTCCTCGGGCGTGTAGGGCGGGGTGAGCCGGGTCTTCACGCGGCCGGGGACGGGGGCCTTGGCGATGATCAGGAGGGTGAGGTCGGAGGTCATCGCGTCGAGTCCTCCCGCGTCGGTCGCGCCCCCGTGCCCGGAGGTTCGGCGAGCACGGCGCGCATGTCCCTTACCGCCTGCCAGGTGCCCCGCCACGTACCGGTGACCTTCGACGTGCCGGTGCGCGGCAGATAAGGCACGTCCCGCTCCTCGACCCGCCAGCCCGCGTCCGCGGCCCGCACCACCATCTGGAGCGGATAGCCGCTGCGCCGGTCCGTGAGGTCCAGGGCCAGCAGGTCCGCGCGACGAGCCGCCCGCAGCGGGCCGAGGTCGTGCAGGCGCAGGCCGGTGCGGCGGCGCAGCATCCGGGCCAGCGCGAGGTTGCCCGCGCGTGCGTGAGGTGGCCAGGCGCCGCGTGCCTGGGGGCGCCGACGGCCGAGGACGAGATCGGCGCGGCCCGCGGCCACCTCGCGTACGAACGGTTCGAGCTCACGCGGATCCATGGACGCGTCGCAGTCGCAGAAGCAGACCACGTCCGCCTCCGCCGCGGCGAGCCCCGCGTGGCAGGCGGCGCCGAATCCGCGCCGCGGCTCCCGCACGACGGTCGCCCCGAGGGAGCGCGCCAACTCCGCGGAGCCGTCCGTGGAACCGTTGTCCACGACGATGGCGCGCCAGCCCACGGGGACGTGCGCGAGCACCCACGGCAGCGCGGCGGCCTCATTGAGGCAGGGGAGGACGATGTCGGCCCGCGTGGGTGGAGGCGGGGCGGTCGGGGCCGGGGACACGGAGGTGCCGAGAGGGCCGCGGGTGGCGGGGGAGGAGTGGTTCACGGCATTCACCCTACGGAGCGAAAAGGGGCAAAACGGGCGCCGCTTCCTTACGAAACACGGACGTCGGATCCGCGTGGAACCGGGGCGGCGCCGGGCCCTCGCGGACGCTGTCCGCCCCTGCTCGCGAGCGGCCGCCAGTCCTTACGAAACGAGGACGGCCGCAGGCCGCGGCGGCTTCCGGTCCTCGCGCGCGGGGGTGTGGTGCGAGGCTTGTCGCATGGACACAGCACCCTCGGGTCCCGGCGCCCGCGAGCCCGCGATCCCCGGCAGCGGACCCGGAGCCATCCCCGGCCCTGGCGCCGGGCCCGGCTCTGGCGTGGGCACCGGTACCGGCCCCGGCGCCCATGTCCTCGTCGTGGACGACGACCGCACCGTCGCCGAGGTCGTCACCGGCTATCTGGTCCGCGCCGGGTACGAGGTGGAACAGGCGGAGGACGGCCCGGCCGCCCTCGAGCGCGCCGCCGGCCGCTGGCCCGACCTCGTCGTACTCGACCTGATGCTGCCCGGCATGGACGGCCTTGAGGTCTGCCGCAGGCTCCGGGCGCGGGGGCCCGTGCCCGTGATCATGCTGACGGCGCGGGGCGACGAGGACGACCGGATCCTGGGCCTCGAGATAGGCGCCGACGACTACGTCACCAAGCCGTTCAGCCCGCGCGAGCTGGTGCTGCGGGTGGAGTCGGTGCTGCGCCGCAGCCAGGCGTCCGCGCCCCGCCCGCGCCCCGGCGGCTCGCTGCTTCGCGCGGCGGGCCTCAGCCTCGACCCGGAGGGCCGCCGCGCCACCAAGGGTGGCTCCGAACTCGCCCTGACCGTAAGGGAGTTTGACCTTCTCGCGTTCTTCCTGCGCCACCCCGGGCGGGCCTTCGGGCGGGAGGAGCTGATGCGCGAGGTGTGGGGCTGGGACTTCGGCGACCTGTCCACGGTGACGGTCCATGTGCGCAGGCTGCGCGGAAAGGTGGAGGACGACCCGGCGGCGCCGCGGCTGATCCAGACGGTGTGGGGGGTCGGGTACCGCCTCGACGGCGCGGATCCGGAGCGGGGTGCGGAGGCGGATCCGGGTGCGGATGCGGCCTCGGGGCCGGGTGCGGATTCGGCCTCGGAGAGGGGCTCGGGCACGGCTCCGCAGCCGGTTGCGGGCGCGGACTCGAAGGCGGCTGCGGACCGGGCGGACGTGGCCACGGATTCGAAGGCGGCTGCGGACCGGGCAGGCGCGGTCGCGGCCCCGCAGACGGCCGCAGACCCGGCCCACGCGGTCGCGGCCCCGCACACCCAGCCCGGCGGGAGCCACCCCCGCCCATGAACGACATCCTCCTCATCGCCGTCTACGCCTTCCTCGGCGCCGTCGCCGCCGGACTGCTCGGCGCCCTCGCCCTGCGCCTGCTGCGGCACCGCTCCCTCGTCGTGTCGCTGACCGTCGTCGTCGCCGTGGCCGTGACCGCGATGCTCGCCGGGACGCTGGCCGTGGCCTGGCAGATGTTCCTGTCCCGGCACGACCTGACCGTGGTCACCGTGGTCGTCGCCATGGCCGCCGCGGTGTCGCTGGCCACCGCGCTGCTGCTCGGCCGGTGGGTGGTGGCCCGCAGCAAGGCGCTGACGCTCGCGGCCCGTCACTTTGGCACGGGCGGCAGCTTCGCCGCGCCGGACGAGCCCGCGACCGCCGAACTCGCCGCCCTCACCCGGGAACTGGAGTCGACCAGCGCGCGGCTCGCCGAGTCCCGGGAGCGCGAACGGGCCCTGGAGAGCTCCCGCCGCGAGCTGGTCGCCTGGATCTCGCACGACCTGCGGACGCCGCTCGCGGGCCTGCGGGCCATGGCGGAGGCCTTGGAGGACGGCGTGGCGGCGGAACCCGACCGTTATCTGCGACAGATGCGCACGGAGGTGGAGCGCCTGAACGGCATGGTCGGCGACCTCTTCGAACTCTCCCGCATCCACGCGGGCGCGCTCGCCCTGTCGCCGTCGCGGATCTCCGTGTACGACCTCGTGGGTGACGCGCTCGCCGGGGCGGACCCGTTGGCGCGGGAGCACGGCGTGCGGCTCGTGGGGCGGCGCATCGACGCGGTGCCGATCGAGGTCGACAGCAAGGAGATGAGCAGGGTCCTGGGGAACCTGCTGGTCAACGCGATCCGGCGAACTCCGGCCGACGGTACGGTCGCCGTCGCGGCGGAGTCCTCGGACGACGGCGTCGTGCTGTCGGTGACGGACGGCTGCGGCGGCATCCCCGAGGAGGACCTGGGCCGGGTCTTCGACACGGGCTGGCGCGGCACCCACGCCCGTACGCCCCCGGCGGGCGCGGGCCTCGGCCTCGCCATCGTCCGCGGCATCGTCGAGGCCCACGCGGGCCGCGCGGCGGTACGCAACGTCTCCGGAGGCTGCCGCTTCGAGGTGGTCCTGCCACCGGCCGGACCGGCGTAGGGCCGCCAGACCGGCGCGGGCTCCTGCCGACCCGCCGGACCGGCCCCGGGCCACGCCGAGCGCACCGCCGCCCGGCGCGCCCTCACCGCGAGCCCCGCGCAGGTGCCCCACCGCAGCGTCCGCCGCGCAGGCATCCGGCGCCGCAGCGTCCGCCGCGCAGGCATCCGGCGCCGCAGCGTCCGCCGCGCAGGCGCCCCGCGCCATGACGCCCGCCGCGCAGGCCCCCTCACCGCACCCCCGCCCCCGCGAACTCCCGCATCCCCGCCGCGAAGCCGACCTCCGGCCGCCATCCGAGCGCCGCCCGCAGCCGCGCCGAGTCCGCCGTCACATGGCGCACGTCGCCGAGCCGGTACTCCCCGGTGACCACGGGCGCGGGGCCGCCGTGGGCGGCGGCGAGGGCGCGGGCCAGCTCGCCGACGGTGTGCGGGTCGCCGCTGCCCGTGTTGTACGCGGTGAACGTCCCGGCCGCCGCCGCGTCCCGCACGGACTCCAGAGCCGTCGCCGCGGCCGCCGCCACGTCCCGTACGTGCACGAAGTCCCGCCGCTGGCCGCCGTCCTCGAAGACGCGCGGCGCCTCACCGCGGGCGAGTGCCGAGCGGAACAGGGCGGCCACCCCGGCGTAGGGAGTGTCGCGCGGCATGCCGGGGCCGTACACGTTGTGGTAGCGCAGCGACACCGCGCGGCCGTCGGTCGAGCGGGCCCACGCGGCGCTCAGGTGCTCCTGCGCCAGCTTCGTCGTGGCGTACACGTTGCGCGGGTCGACGGGCGCGTCCTCGGTCACCAGGCCGGGCGCCAACTCCGCGCCGCAGGACGGGCAGCGCGGCTCGAACCGCCCGGCCACCAGGTCCTTCTCGGCGCGCGGCCCGGGCCGCACCACGCCGTGCCGCGCGCACACGTACCGCCCCTCTCCGTAGACGACCATCGACCCGGCGAGCACGAGGTCCCGCAGTCCGGCCCGCGCCATCGCGGCGAGCAGCACCGCCGTGCCCAGGTCGTTGCAGCCGACGTACGCGGGCGCGTCCGCGAAGTCCTTGCCGAGCCCCACCATCGCCGCCTGGTGGCACACCGCGTCGACACCGGCCAGCGCCGACTCCACGCCGTCGGGGTCGCGCACGTCCCCGACGACGAGCCGCTCCCCGGGCCGGGCCGCGCGCGGCGGTCCGCTGTGCGCGGAGGCGAGCACCGCGTCGTACGAGACGACGTCGTGGCCGCGCGCGAGCAGCGCGTCGACGATGTGTGTTCCGATGAACCCGGCTCCGCCGGTGACCAGTACCCGCATGCCGCCCACGCTAGGCAGCGAACGGCCCGCCGGGCCCGCGCCGGGGCCCCGCGTCACCGTTCCGTAAGACCCTGCCCCGGGCGGCCGTCGTCGCCGTGGCCGTACAGCGCGGTCGTGCGGACCCCCGCCTGGAACCGCGTCCGCACCCCGAGCACCGCCATGATCCGGCTCATCCGGCGCTCCACCGTGCGCTGGGCCACGCCGAGGCGGCGGGCGATGGCGCTGTCGGTGAGCCCGGCGCGCAGATGGGCGAGCAGCAGTTCGTCGTCGGGGGAGAGCCCGGCGTGGGCGGCCGGGGCCGGGGGCCACAGGGGTGTGGCGCGTTGCCAGAGGAGTTCGAAGAGGGCGATCAGCCCTTCGAGCAGCGCGGACTGCTGGAGGACCAGGATCTCCTCCTCGCTGGGCAGCACGAACGGCACCAGCGCCACTTTGCGGTCGGCGACGACCAGCTTCAGCGGTACGTCCGCGAGGACCCGGCTCTCCTCGCCGCGCTCGGCGAGCTCCCGGGTGGCCTCCACACGGCCGGGGCCGTCGAGGCCCGCCTGGTCGTAGATCGCGCGATAGCGCAGGCCCTTGTCCAGGCGCTCGCGCTGCACGGTGTCCTGACGCCGCAACGGCTCCACCACATAGGGCGGTTTGTCCAGGATCAGCATCTCGCTCTTGGCCATCTGCTGGGTCTGGAAGAACTGCTGGGCGATGGCCTCACGCCCGCGCAGCACCTGCACCGGCGAGCCCTCGCCGCGCAGCCGCCCGGCCCGGAACTCCTCGGCGAGCCCGGCCGCGGCGAGGCGCGCGTGCGCGATCTCCTCCTGGCGGCGCAGCGCGAGGACTTCGAGCGCCACGTCGGGCGGGGCCGGGGTGAGCCGCTCCGTACCGTCCGCGGCACCCGTCAGGAGCCCCAGCTCGGCCAGCGAACGCACATGCCCGCGCACCGACTCCTCGGAAAGGCCGGTGGCCGCAGCGAGCGCGGTGAGCGTCGAGCCGGGGGCCGCGAGGAGCGCGCGGTACACGCGCTCGTCGCCGGGGTCGACGCCGAGCCCGGTGAGCACCGGGGCGTGCGGGGGTGGCGGGGGTGGCGGGGTCTGCTCCGGTGTCGCGTCCATGCCACCGTCTTCCCTGTCCTGGGCGTCGGAATGCCGACAGTGGCGGAACTCCGACGCTCCCACGGGCACGGACCCCGGTACGGTCATGCCTGTCATGGATGCGGTTGTCATGAACGCCGAAGTCGCGTGCCGGAAGCGGCAGTCTGCCTGACAACGATTTCCGCGTCCACGGCGCGTTCCGTCTTCCGGCGACGCCGCGGGCCGTGCAGGGCCGCGCGCGGCGCGCGATACGAGACCGGCACGGGATGCCCCGGCTCGACGCCCCGCACGTCAGGGGCGCCAACCCCCCACTCGGGGCATCCCGTGCCACCCGCGCCCGCCGCCCACTTCGCGCGCCCCCACCCCCTGCGCACGCTTCCCGCCCGCTGGCTGCCGCGCCCGTCCCGCCTGCCCCGTTGCCTCACGGCTGGCAGCCGCGCGCCCGTGCGGCATCAAGAGCGCGTAAAAATTGCCGGAAAATGGCAGTGCGCCGAAGGGCATGGTCGCGTCAGGATGGGGGTGCAGGGACGGGGGGCGAGGGCCCGGGTGCCGGATCACGGAAACGAGATCCGGCACCCGGGTGCGTGCGGCTCCCGTGCGTGACCGGTCAAGGGGGGCGGGGCATGGGGGAGTTGATCGACGCGGCGGTGGGGTTTCCAGGAGTGGCCTTCACCTCCGCGCTGGCGGTGGTGGTGTGCTTCTGGCTGCTCGTCGCGGTGGGCCCGGGCCGGGCCGACAGCTTCGACGAGGACGCCGACCTGGGCGCCGTCGGGCTCGGCGGCGTGCCGGTGTCCGTGGCCGTGTCGCTGCTGGTGGGCACGGGGTGGGTGGCGAGCCTCGCGGGCACCGTCGCGCTCGCGCGGACCGGTTGGACGGGGCTCGCGCACGCGACGGGGGACGTGGGGCTGCTCGTGGTGGCCGCGCTCGTCGCGTACGGGGTGACGCGTGCGCTCGTCCACGCGCTGACGCGGGTCCCGAGTGGCCGCGCCGACCCGTCGCCGCGGGACTTCGTCGGCTCCGTGTGCACGGTCCGCACCGGCTGGGTCGATCTGGAGTCGGGCCGCGCGGAAGTGGCGGCCCCGGACGGGACCGTGGCCGTCGTCGAGGTCCGGCAGGACCCGTCCGCGCCGGGGGAGCCGCTGGCGGTGGGCAGCAGCGCCCTGCTGCACGCGTACGACGCCACCGGCGGGTTCTTCTGGGCGGTGCCCTGCTCGGTGGCGCTCACCCCGGGCCGGGCCCGCCCCCGCCCCGCCCGCGCCGCCGAGGCCCCGCCCGCCGGCCCCGTGGACTCCGGCCCCGCGGACGAGCCCTGGCCGCACGCCGACTGCGCATGACGACGCGCCCGCGCCCGCCCCTTGGCGGCCGGGCGGTGACCGCGGGCGGCGAGGTGCCGAGGCTCGCCGCTCCTGACGGCCCGACGCCCATCAGCGCTCCACCCCCGCCCATTCCCTCCACCCGCCATGCGTTAAAAAGGCGTCAGGAACTGATCGGGGTGCGGGGGTTGCTGGTGGGGAGCCATGACATACCGGGTGACTACCTGGACGGCTATGCGCGGATACTCGCCGACGCGTCCGCGGCCGGTCGCGGACTGACCCGCGAGGAGTTGGAGTCGCGGCGCGCGCTCGGCGAGCGGGCGGCCGACGCCGGGTACGGACTGCGGGCCCTGGTCGGCGCGCACCTCGCGGCGACGCGGGCGTACGGGACGGGCCCCGCCGCGCCGGTGTCCGCCGAGTCCCTGCTCGCCGCCGTGGAGCAGGCGGTGGACGCCTTCGCGGAGGGGTACGAACGCGCCCAGCGCCTGGCGATCCGTCAGGAGGAGACCGCGCGACGCGAGTTCATCGACGACCTGCTGCACGGACGCAGTGACCTCGGCCTGCTCGCCGAGCGCGCCGAACGCTTCGGTTTACGTCTGTCCCTGGCCCACGCCGTGGCCGTCGCGCAGGGCGAGGGCGCCTACGAGGAGGGCGACAGGGCGCCCCGCACCGTCGAGCAGGCGCTCGCGGCCCGCTTCGGCGACCGCAGCGTCCTGGTCACCACCAAGGACGGCCGCCTGGTGTGCGTGGCCCCCGGCGACCAGGACGACGTCCTCGACTTCTTCGCGGAGCAGGCGCACGCCGCCACCGAGGGCGGCCGCGTCGCGATCGGCCGCCCGCAGCCCGGCCCGGGCGGCGTCGTCCAGTCGTACGAGGAGGCGCTGGGCGCCCTGGACCTCGCCGCGCGGCTGGGGCTGGCCGCGCCCGTCCTGCGCGCCGCCGACCTCCTCGTCTACCCGGTCCTGACCCGCGACCGGCAGGCCATGGCCGACCTGGTCCTGAACACCCTCGGCCCGCTGCGGGGGACCCGGGGCGGCGCCGAGCCCCTCATCGAGACCCTGTCGGCCTACTTCGACACCGGCTGCGTCGCGGCCCAGGCGGCCCGCCGCCTGAACCTCAGCGTGCGCGCCCTGACGTACCGCCTGGACCGCATCCACCGCCTCACCGGCACCAACCCGGCCGACCCCCTGCACCGCTACACACTCCAGACGGCCGTGATCGGGGCGCGCCTGCTGGACTGGCCGCAGCGACCGTTCTGACGCCGCGCGGACGGCACTCCGCCTACGCCGACGGCGCTACGCCTACGGCACTCTGCCTACGCCGCCGGTCCGAGCCGCGGTATCTCGATGGCGGGGCACCGGTCCATGACCATGTCGAGGCCCGCGGCGCGCGTGCGTTCGTACGCCGCCTCGTCGATGACGTCGAGCTGGAACCACACGGCCTTCGCGCCGATGGCGACGGCTTCGTCGGCGACGGCGCCCGCGAGGTCGCTGTTCACGAACACGTCCACGACGTCGACGTCGAAGGGGATCTCGGCCAGCGAGGCGTACCCCTTCTCGCCGTGCACCGTCTCCGCCTTCGGGTGGACCGGCACGATGCGCTTGCCGTAGCGCTGCAGCACCTCGGCGACGCCGTGAGCGGCGCGCCGCTCGTTGTTCGACAGGCCGACGACGGCCCAGGTGTCACCGGGTCCGGTGAGGATCCTGCGGACGGTGGCGGGGTCGCCGTACATGTCGGGCCTCCAGGGGTGTCGTCGGTCTCACTACGCCAACGGCGGCGCGGGCCGGGGGATTCCCGGGCCGCGCCGCCGTCGGGTCCGGGCAGTCGGCCGTCGTGTCCGCGGCGCCGCCGGGCGGGCGTCAGACGTTGACGCCGAAGTCCGATGCGATGCCGCGCAGGCCGCTGGCGTAGCCCTGGCCGACGGCGCGGAACTTCCACTCGGCGCCGTGGCGGTAGAGCTCGCCGAAGACCATCGCGGTCTCCGTCGACGCGTCCTCGGAGAGGTCGTAGCGGGCGATCTCCTGGTTGTCCGCCTGGTTCACCACGCGGATGAAGGCGTTGCGGACCTGGCCGAAGCTCTGGCCGCGGTTCTCCGCGTCGTGGATCGACACCGGGAACACGATCTTCGTGATCTGCGGGGGCACCCCGGCGAGGTTGACCTTCACGGCCTCGTCGTCGCCCTCGCCCTCACCGGTGAGGTTGTCGCCCGTGTGCTCCACGGAGCCGTCGGGGCTCGTGAGGTTGTTGTAGAAGATGAAGTGCTGGTCGGAGACGACCTTGCCGGAGTCGTCGCAGAGCAGCGCGCTGGCGTCGAGGTCGTAGTCCGTGCCGGTGGTGGTCCGCACGTCCCAGCCCAGGCCGATCAGCACGGCCGTGAGGCCGGGCGCCTCCTTGCTCAGCGAGACATTGCCGCCCTTGGAGAGGGAAACTCCCACGTGTCCTCCTGTGGTCCGCTACCGAGATTCGCTCCCGGCCGTGGTCAGGACCGGGACTTAGAATCTACATGAGTGTAGAAGCGTTCGAAGGGGGTACAGCCCCTTCCGGCCGTTACGATGTGGCGCTCCCTATGAGACGTACGCGACATACGTGATGTATGTGGTGCAAGGGAGCGCGAGACGACGGAAGCACGCGCGGCGGCGGCAGGCGCGGCACACCGCGAAGGGAGGCGAGGGCACGGCATGACGCAGCACGCAGACGGGTCGCGGGAGCCGCGTCCGCGCAGGCGCGGGCAGGGCGAGCTGGAGGCCCAGGTGCTCGCGGCGCTGCACGGCGCGCGCGGGCCGGTGAGCGCGGCCTGGGTGCAGGAGCGCATCGGCGGCGACCTCGCGTACACGACGGTCATGACGATCCTCACGCGCCTGCTCGCCAAGAACGTGGTGACACGTGAACGCGCGGGCCGCTCCTTCGTGTGGCGGTCCACCGCCGACGAGGCCGGTCTCGCCGCGCTGCGCATGCGCAAGGTCCTCGACGGCGAGAGCGACCGGGAGGCGGTGCTCGCCAGCTTCGTCACCACCCTGTCCGCCGACGACGAGCGGCTGCTGCGCGATCTGCTCGGCGAGGCGGGCGGCGCCGCCACCGCGGAGGACTGACCGGACGCATGGGGCTCTTCGTCTTCCTGCCGCTCGTGCTGCCGCTGAGCGCCTGGCCGGTCGCCCGGCTCGCCGCCCAGCATCTGCACCCGCGCACCGCCACCCGCCTGCTGACCGCGCTGGCCGCCGTGATGGCCCTGTGCAGCACGCTCTGCCTGGCCCTGCTCATGGTCGTCGGCACCGCCCAACTCCCCGGCAACCCGCTGCCCGACGGCTGGTCGGACCCGGAGGTCCGCGCCGCGCTGCCCTACGACGAGGTCGCGGGCCGGGCCGCGATCCCGGCGCTGACGATCGTCTGCGCGGCGCTGGCGCGCACGCTGTGGCGGCATGTGACGGTACGACGCCGGGGCCGGCGGGCGCTCGCGGGGCTGCCCGGAACGTCGGTGGCCGTGCTGCCGGACGCGACCGAGGCGTACGCCTACGCGCTGCCCGGGAAGGGGCGGCGGGCCGGGGGGCATTGGCCGCGTCGACGTCGGCCCGGGGGCCGTGCGCCGCGTGGGCGGAGCGCGCCGTACGGGCGCGTCGTCGTCAGCCGCGCGCTGCTCGACCGGCTCCAACCCGCCGAACGGCGCGCCCTGTTCGCCCACGAGCGAGCCCATCTCGCCGCGCGCCACCACCGGTTCCTGCTGGTGACGCAGTTGGCGGCGCGCGCCAACCCGTTCCTGCGGCCGCTGCGCACGGCCACCGCGTACACCGCCGAGCGGTGGGCCGACGAGGAGGCCGCGGCGGTCGTACGGGATCGGCGTGTGGTGGCGCGCGCCATCGGCAAGGCCGCGCTCGCGCGCCCCCGCACGGCCGGGCCCGCCCTCGCGGGACTCGCGGGCCTTGCCGCGGCGGGCCCGGTGCCGCGGCGCGTCGCCGCCCTGCTCGGCCCGGCGCCCGCGGCCCGCACCCGGCCCTCGCTGTTCACGGCGATGGGCCTCGCGCTCTGGGGCGCCGCGTGCGGCACCGCCGTGTCCGCGATGTCCTCGGCGAACGCGGCCGTGACGATGGTGCTCGTCCTGCGGGCCGCCACGCCGCTGTGACGCGTGGGTCCCGCGGGTCTGGACGCGCGGTCCTGAGGGCCCGTCAGAGGTCGAACTCGTGCGGCGGCAGGTCGAGGGCGAAGCAGGCCTCGCGCACCACGGCCTGCTCGTCCTTGTCGAAGTCGCCGTCGGCGCCGCCGATGACGATGCCGATCTGGATGACGGCACGCGCCTCGGCGGGCTTCTTCTTGGCCTTGGCGACCTCCTGCAACACGCTCACCTTGCCGAACGCGAAGTCGGCCGTGAGCTTGTCCACGTACGCGTCGAAGCGGCGCCGCAGGTCGTCCGCGGCGAAGTTCTGCAGCACCTCGTTGGTGGCGATCAGCTGCGCGACGCGCTGGCGCTCGGCGGCGTCCACGGTGCCGTCGGCGGCGGCGACCAGCGCGCACATCGCCATGCTGGAGTCGCGGAAGGCCCCGCTCGTGAGGTCGTTCTTCTTCGCCGTCAGCTGCGCCTGCATCGTCGACGCGGATTCCTTCAAGCGGTCCCACAGGGCCATGGAAAAACTCCATCAGTTGGTGCCGGCGGTTGTGGCCAGCTAATTTCTACAGCACTGTAGAAGTTAGCATCCGCGGCAGCCGTACCGAAAAGTGCGGTTGGTCGTGTGAGTCATGTACGTCCCTTGTGTTTCATGGGTTCCGTAAGTTCCGTACGCATGGGAAGGCCGCCCGATGACACCGACGCCCCGCGAGCTCCCGCACGGCACGGCACGCGAACTCCTGGACGCCGCCACGGCGGAACTGGCCCCGAAGCCGCACGCGAATCCGCTGGTGCCCCTCGTCGCGGACGGCGGCGCCGACCGGCGCGCGCTCGCCGCCCTCGCCCTGGAGCAGTGCCGGGTCATCCCGGCCGACCGCCGCTCCTTCCTGCACCTGGCGGCCCGCTCCGCCGACGCGGGCCTGCCTGCCTGCGCGGCCTTCTTCGCGGGGCTCGCCGAGGGCGAGGCGGTGGCCCTCGACCGGCTCGGCCCGCTGCTCACCGCCTGCGGGGTGGACGCGGACCAGGCGGCGGCGTACGTCCCGACGGCGGGCTGCCAGGCCTATCCCGCGTACGTGGCCTGGCTCGCCCTGAACGCCGAACCGGCCGACGCCGTGCTCGGCCTGACCGCCAACTTCGCGGCGTGGGGCGGGTATTGCGGCGCGCTCGCGGACGCGCTGCGCGGGCACTACGGCTTCTCCGACGAGGCCTGCGGCTTCTTCGACTTCTTCGCCGGACCCGCGCCCGACCTCGACCGCGCGACCCTCGCCGCGCTCCAGGAGGGCATCGACCTGGGGCGCCTCACGCCCGCGACGGCACTGCGGCAGGGGCGGCTGCTCCAGGACTACGAGGAGATGTTCTGGGGGACGCTGGCAGAACTCGCGTGAGGGCGCCCGGGTGCGCGCAAGCGCGGGGGCGACCTCGCCGATCCCTGCCCACGGGCCCCGGGGCCTGTCCTAGCCCGCCTGCTCCGCCCGCATCACGATGGCCGTCACGACGACCCCGTCCCGCACCAGCCACGTGCCGGAGAACCCCGTCAGGCGCGAGCCCGCGACCACAGGACCCTCCACCAGGAGCTCGGCGGTGAACGTGCCGTCCGCGCGGATGTCCAGGTGCGCGTCCTCGAAGCCGAGCCAGCGCCCGGCGAGCGGGAACCACGCCTTGTAGACCGACTCCTTGGCGCTGAACAGCAGCCGGTCCCAGGGGACGGAGGGCTCCGTGACGGCGAGCGCGGCCAGTGCGGCGCGCTCCTTCTCGTCGCTGACCAGTTCCAGGACGCCGGGGTCGGACAGCGGCTCGGCCGGTTCGGCGTCGACGCCGACCGAGGTGACGGCGCCGGCGCGGGCGACGACCGCGGCGCGGTAGCCCAGGCAGTGCGTCATGCTGCCGACGACGCCGTCGGGCCACACCGGGGCGCCCTTGTCGCCGCGCAGGATGGGCCCGGGCGGCACGTCGATCCGGGCGAGCGCGGTGCGGGCGCAGTGCCGCGCGGTGGTGAACTCGCGCTGCCGCTTCGGCACCGCCTTCGCCACGTACGCGACCTCCTCGGGGAACAGGACGGCGTCGGCCGGGTCCTCGCGGGTCTCGACCACGACGACGGGCTCCTCTGCGAGGAGGGCGCCCAATATGCCGGTCTCGTCGGTTACTTCGCCGGTGGACTTCGAGGGTGACGTCACAGTCGATCACTGTACCGGCGGCCCGCGCGGCGCGGTCCGGGATTTCCGCGTCGGGCCCGGCGACCGGTGCGCGGGGGGCCCGCGGGGCGAGCGCATAGGGTGGCCTGATGCAGGACGAGTACCGCACCGTGGCCCGCGAGGGCGTGCACGAGACCGAGATCAACCGCTCGCGCTTCCTGTGCGCGCTCGCGCCCGCCGCCACCGAACAGGAGGCCCAGGACTTCGTCGCCCGCGTCCGCAAGGAACACCCGACGGCCACGCACAACTGCTTCGCGTACGTCATCGGCGCCGACGCCTCCGTACAGAAGGCGAGCGACGACGGCGAACCGGGCGGCACCGCGGGCGTCCCCATGCTCCAGATGCTGCTCCGCCGCGACATGCGGTACGTCGTCGCCGTCGTGACCCGCTACTACGGAGGCGTCAAGCTCGGCGCGGGCGGCCTGATCCGCGCCTATGGCGGAGCCGTCGGCGAGGCGCTCGACGCGCTCGGCACCCTGACCCGCAGGCGCTTCCGGCTCGCCACCGTCACGGTCGACCACCAGCGCGCGGGCAAGATCCAGAACGATCTGCGGTCGGCGGGGCGCGAGGTGCGCGACGTGCGGTACGGGGACGTGGTGACCATCGAGATCGGCCTTCCCGACGCCGACGTCGAGGCCTTCAAGGCGTGGCTCGCGGACGCCACGGCGGGCAGCGCGGCGTTCGAGCTCGGGGGCGAGGCGTACGGGGACGCCTGACGGGGCCGCCCCGGGGCGTGGCCGGGACGAGGTCTGATCCCAGGGGCGCCCGGCCTCGGGCCCGGGACCGGGCGCGAACATGTGTGAATAGGTAGAATTCGGGCATGGGGAAGCGGCCTGTGACGCCGACTGCGCCCGAACTCGTCCTCGAGACCGACACCGGCTCCACGCTGATGAGTCCGAGCCGGGACTATCACGTCGGCCGTGACCCCCTCAGCGACGTCGTCATCGACGACGCCCGCGTCTCCTGGCACCACGCGGTCCTGCACGCCGAGCTGGACCACTGGACGATCGCCGACGAGCACAGCACGAACGGCACGTACGCCGACGGACACCGCGTCCAGGAGTGGAGCGTCGGCCCCGGCAGCGTCCTGCGCTTCGGCAACGCCACGGACGGCCCGCGCGCGGTGCTCGTCGGCCGGGAGCCGCCCCCGCCCGCCACCCCCGAGCGCCCCTCCGCCGTCCGCACGCCCTCGGCCACCGGCACCTTCCGGCAGCCGACGACCGTGCGCCCGCTGCCCACCCGCACCGTCCGCATCGGCCGCGCCGACGACAACGACGTGGTCATCGACGACCTCGTCGTCTCCCGCCGCCACGCGGAGCTGCGCCACCTCGCCGACGGCACGTACGAGATCGTGGACCTCGGCAGCCACAACGGCACCTACCTCAACGGCCAGCCGGTCGCCCGCGCCCCGGTCCTGCCCGGGGACGTCGTCGGCGTCGGCCACCGCGCGTACTGCCTCGTCGGGGACCAACTGCAGGAGTACGTCGACACCGGCGAGGTGTCGCTCGACGTGCAGGAGCTGACCGTCGCCGTCGACCGGGGCCGCAGGACGCTCCTCGACCGGATCTCCTTCCCCGTCGGCGAGAAGTGCCTGCTCGCCGTCGTCGGACCCAGCGGCGCGGGGAAGTCCACCCTCCTCAACGCCCTCACGGGCCTGCGGCCCGCCGACGGCGGCACCGTCCTCTACGACGGCCGCGACCTCTACCGCGACTACGCCGAACTCCGCCAGCGCATCGGTCTCGTACCGCAGGACGACATCCTGCACACCCAGCTCACCGTGCGCAGGGCCCTCGGATACGCCGCCGAACTGCGCTTCCCCCAGGACACCGAGAAGGCGGAACGCCGGGCCAGGGTCGACGAGGTCATCCGCGAACTCGGCCTCGAACAGCGCGTCGACCAGCCCATCCACAGCCTCTCCGGCGGCCAGCGCAAGCGCGTGAGCGTCGCCCTCGAACTGCTCACCAAGCCGTCGCTGCTCTTCCTCGACGAGCCCACGTCCGGGCTCGACCCCGGCATGGACCGCTCGGTGATGCACATGCTGCGCGGCCTCGCCGACGACGGCCGGACCGTCATCGTCGTCACGCACAGCGTGCTCAGCCTCGACGTGTGCGACCGGCTCCTCGTGCTCGCGGCGGGCGGCAGGATCGCCTACTACGGGCCGCCCCAGGACGCACTCCCGTTCTTCGGCTACGAGCAGTGGCCCGAGGCGTTCGAGGCCTTCGAGGGGGACCACGACCGGGACTGGGCGGGGGACTACCGGCAGTCGCCGCTCCACCAGCAGTACATCGTCAACTCCTCCGCACAGCCGTATCTCCCGCCGCAGGGCGGCACGGGCCGGGACGGCGCGGGTGCGGCCGTCGCCTTCGCGCCGCCGCCGAAGGCGCAGAGCTGGGGCTCCCAACTGCGCACGCTGGTGCGGCGGTACGCGGCCGCCCTCGGCGCGGACCGGACGTTCCTCGCCATCATGATCGCGCTGCCGTTCGTGATGGGCGCCATGGCCCGCGCCCTCGCCGGGAGCAGGCTGACGCAGGAGACGGCGATGAACGCGCTGCTCATCCTGTGCGTGGGCGGAGTCCTGACCGGCGCCGCGAACGCCGTGCGGGAGCTGGTCAAGGAGCGCGTGATCTACCAGCGCGAACGAGCCGTGGGGCTCTCCAGATCGGCGTACCTGATGTCCAAGGTCGTCGTGCTCGGCACCATCACCGTGCTGCAGGCCGTCGTCCTGACCCTGGTCGCCCTCCTCGGCGTCGACCTCAACGCGCCCGCGGGCGAGGGGGTCCTGATGCCTCCGCTGGTCGAGATCACCTTGGCGGTGGCCCTCCTCGCCTTCACGGCCATGATGCTCGGCCTTCTCGTCTCGGCCCTGGTGCGCAAGGAAGAGGTGACGATGCCGTTGCTCGTCCTCCTCGCCATCGTCCAAGTGGTGTTCTGCGGCGCGCTCCTGAAGCTCCACGGCGTGCCCGGTGTCGAGCAACTGGCGTGGCTCGTGCCCTCGCGGTGGGCGCTGGGCGCGATGGCCGGGACCATCGGCCTCGGCAGGATCGTCCCGGGGGAGCTGACGGCCGATCCGCTGTTCCGGCACTCCGCGGGAGTCTGGCTGCTGAACATGGGCGCGCTGGTGGCCCTCTCAGTCGTCTTCGGATACGCGGTCGCCCGGCTGCTGCGGCGGCACGAACCCGCGATCATGCGGAAGTAGCGAACGGCGAGCAAGGACAGCGCGGGAGCGGCACGGAGAACAGGAGCGGGAGCGGACGAGATGACCACTGCGGACTTCCGGCCCACACACGTCGTCCCCCAGGACGGGCTGCCCGCCTGGGAGGCGCCGGACGCGAACCGGCCGACGACGCCGCTCGACGCGCTGCTGCCCGTGCAACTCGTCGACCGGCTCGGCGACTGGGGCCGGATCGTCTGCGCCAACGGCTGGTCGGCCTGGGTCGACGGCCGCCTCCTGGTCGCCGTGCCCCACGATCCACCGGCCGCGGGCCACCCCCTGACCCGCACGGCGGACCCGCGCCCGCTCCTGGCCCGCGCCGAGGACGCCATGGCCCGCTACCGGCGGGCGGCGGAGGAACTGGCGAGCGGCACGGCGGACGGCGAGTCCTTCAACCGCCGGACCCGTGGACTGCGGGTCGGCATGATCGTGGACGGCGAGTCGATGTGGCTCTACGACGCCGAGCACGAGCGGTGGGTCTTCTGCGACGGGACACGGCTCAGCACGTACGCGGCGGGGCAGGTGCCGAGCGCGCACGGCGACGGGGCGGGCGGGGCCCCGGCGGACGGCGGGCAGGCCGGGGGCCCGGAGCCGACGCAGGTGGTCGAGGCCGTATCGGACGCCGATGCGGGTCCGGCGCAGGCTCCGTACGGTGAAGGCGGCACCCCCGACCCGTACGGAGAAGACCCCACCCGGCGCATCCCGCCCGTCACGGTTGATCCCGACCCGCCCGACCGGCCCGGTGACGCCTGATGGGGACCGCGCCGCGCGACGCGCAGACGGGCCGCGGTCCGCACTCCGGGCGCCCCTCCGACCTGGTCGGGAAGCAGATCGCGGGCTACCGGGTCGAGAGCGAGATCGGGCGCGGCGGGATGGCCGTCGTCTATCGGGCCAAGGACCTGCGGCTCGACCGGACCGTCGCCCTGAAGCTGCTCGCCCCCGAGCTGGCCCGCAACGACACGTTCCGGCAGCGCTTCACGCACGAGTCGCGCGTGGCCGCAGCGATCGAGCATCCGCACATCGTGCCGGTCTTCGAGGCGGGCGAGACCGACGGTGTGCTCTACATCGCCATGCGCTACGTCCCCGGGCTCGACCTGCGCCATCTGCTCGACCGTTCGGGTCCGCTCCCCGTCGGCACGGCCCTGCGCATCGCCGCGCAGGTCGCGTCCGCGCTCGACGCGGCCCACGACCACGGACTCGTCCACCGCGACGTCAAACCCGGCAACATCCTCGTGGCCAAGGGCACGGACAGCGACCACCCGGAGCACGTCTACCTCACCGACTTCGGCCTGACGAAGAAGTCGCTTTCGCTGACCGGGTTCACGTCCGTGGGCCAGTTCGTCGGAACGCTCGACTACGTCGCGCCGGAGCAGATCTCGGGCCGCCCCGTGGACGGCAGGTGCGACGTCTACAGCCTCGCCTGCGTCGTCCACGAGAGCCTGGCCGGCGGGCCGCCCTTCCAGCGCGACGACGACATGGCGCTGCTCTGGGCCCATCAGTACGACCAGCCGCCGCGCCTGACCGAGCAGCGCCCCGGCAGCCCCGGAGCCCTCGACGGGGTCCTCGCGAAGGCGCTGGCCAAGAGCCCCGACGAGCGGTACGGCTCCTGCCTGGAGTTCGTGGCCGCGCTGCGCGCCGCGGTCACGGGCAGCAGCGCCCAGGGGCACCCGCCGACGCAGGTCGACCTTCAGGTCGTGGGGGCACCGGCCGATCCGGGGGCGCCTCCGGAACCGCCGATCTGGGCCCGGCCGGTCTTCCGGCGGCTGCCCGGGTAGGACCGTCAGTGCCCCTCAGCGTCGGTCTGCGTTGGCCTGCCCCACCTCGCCGCGCCGGTGGACCCGCCGCGCCAGCAGCCCGCCGATGAACCCCGCGACCATGCCCCAGGCCACCGCGAGCAGCAGCGCGGTCCCCAGGTGCGGCCGCAGCTTCACGAGGCCGGTCAGGCCGCCGCCGAGGTCCCCGATGCCGAGGAGCGAAAGACCGGCGTGGGCGGAGACCCCGGCCAGCAGACAGACGGTGAGCACCGTGAGGGCCAGCGCCACCGCCATGTGCACGGCGTGCTGCCAGGCCCGCATCCGGGCGGGCGAGCGCGCCGCCATCAGGAACGCGGCCCCCAGCACCATCACCGCCGCGACGACCAGCAGCCACCACACCCGGTCGTCGTGGTCGGAAAGCGTCCGCAGGCTGAGCGTGGAGTCGCTCGGTGTCCGCAGGACCTGGTCGAGGACGCGCGGCATGGGCAACCCGAACGGCCCGTCCACCCGGCCTTCCCAGGACGCGCCGAGCCCGAGGGTGAAGGCGAGCCAGAGGAGGTTGGGAAGGCCCAGCAGCAGCACCGCGAGGGTCTCGGCGGTGTGCCCTTGCGTCGCCGCCACGCCCACGCCGATGACGAGCCCCAGGGCGACGTACGCGAGCAGCAGGACCACCATGGCGTACGCCGCGGGGCGCACCGACTCCTGGAAGCGCACCAGGCGGGCGGGGAGCGGCGCTCCGCGCGAGACCAGCAGCGCCATGGCGAACACACCCGCCAGCCACAGCAGGCCGAACACGAGGGTCGGCGGCACATCCGTCTCGAACCCGACCTTGGGCGAGGCGCCGAGGAGGTCACCGATGTCGGCCGCGGTCCCCTCCCCGAGCTCGATGGTGAACCGGTGGCGGGCCAGCAGGCCGAGGCCCACGAGGAGCAGGACCCACAACAGCGCGATCCGGGCGGCCCAGCCGACCAGCTCCTTGGCGTCGGCGACGGCCCGGTGCCGCAGCGGCCTGAGGAATCCGGCGGCGATCACCAGCGCGCCCACGAGGGAGACCGAGAGCGGAACCACGGAGAGTCCCGCGTCCGTGTCGGCGATCCCCCCGGCGCCGCCGGAAAGCCCGACGGAGCCGCCGCCCGCCATGACGACGACCGCGGCGACCACGGAGAGGAACGCGCCGTCGGGCAGGTCCCCGGCTCCCGCGGCCCACAGTCCGAGCGCGGCGACGACGGTCATGGCCACCAGGGCGGCGACCACGGCGAGGAGGGCGTGCGGCCAGCCGTGGGGGTCCCGTCGGCTCTGCGGCGCGCGCTGCGTGCCTGCCCGGCCGGGCGGCGTCTGGTGACTCACGTTGTCACGCTAAGCAGCCCCGCGCCGGGGCGCCCCTCGGGAGGGCCGACCGCGTCGGCTTGTGGGCCCCCGCGTCGGCCTGTGGGTCCTCAGGAATCGGTACGCACAATGGACGCCTGACGGAATAAGTCGCATAAAACAGTGGAAAGCGTGACCAGATCCGTTCGTCGCACCCTACGCAGGGGAGAAGTCTTCGTGAGCGTCGAGCCGCCGTCGTCAGGTCGTCCCACAGGACCCCCCTCCGGCCCGCTCTCGGGCCCCTCGCAGCCGGGCGCCACCCAGCAGAGCGGCACCCCGGGCGCGGGCCCGCCCGGTTCGACGCCGCCGCCCGGCGGGGATCGGCCTTCGGGCCCGCCGGGCGGCCAGGGACCGGGCGGGGGCCGGGGCGGGGACGGGGGCGGGGGATCGCACGAGCCGCCCGAGGGTCCCGGCGGTGGCCCGGAGCCGGACCGCCCCTGGTGGAAGTCGGCGCCGCGCGTGGCGATGATCGGCCTCGCCGTCGTGGCCGCCGTGGTGCTGACCGTCGTCCTCACCCGGCCCGAGGGCACCAAGGAGTCCCGCGGCGAGGTCCTCCTCCAGGCCGCGGGGAAGTCGGGCCCGGATCCCTTCACCGAGTCGACGGCCCGGGACGACGACACCCCGCCGTCCCCGACGCCCGTGGCCAGTACCTCGGCGTCGGCGAACGTGACGCGCGGCGTCGACGGTTCCGCCCCCGGCCTCTACGGCGGGACGCGCAAGGTCGGGGCCTGCGACGTGGAGAAGCAGGTCGACGTCCTCGGGAAGGCCCCGGCGAAGAACAAGGCGTTCGCCTCGGTCCTCGACATCGACGCGGCCGCCGTCCCCGCCTACCTGCGGGCGCTCACGCCCGCACAACTGCGCATGGACACCCGCGTCACCAACCACGGCTACCGCGACGGCGCCCCCACCGCCTACCAGGCGGTCCTCCAGGCCGGCACCGCCGTACTCGTCGACGACCGGGGGGTGCCGCGGGTGCGCTGCGCCTGCGGCAACCCGCTGCTGCCCCCCGTCGCGCAGCAGGGCACCCCGAAGCGGACGGGCGACGCCTGGCCCGGGTACCGCTCGTCGGACGTCGTGTTCGTGGCGCCCGCCGCCCATGTCGTGAACGTGTTCGTCATGTACGACCCGAAGAGCGGCAAGTGGTTCGAGCGTGACAAGGGCGACACGGGCGCCGGCGACAAGGAGACGGAGCCGCCGGTGAACCAGCCGTCCCCGTCCGCGTCCCTGTCCATGTCCCCCTCGCCCTCGTCCTCCTCGCCGTCACCCTCCCCGTCCTCCGGCGAGCCGTCCTCGCCGTCCGCATCGTCCGCCTCGTCTGCGTCCTCCTCGCCGTCCGCGGAGCAGGAGCGGTCGCCCGAGTACCGCTCCCCGGAATCGCCGCCGTCGCCAGGGGCGTATGGAGGTTCGTGATCGAGCAGGTGCCGAGAGGCGCTAGCGTGGTGGGTGCTGTCGGCGAGGCCCGTGCTGGGACGGTCCTCGATCCGGGGCACAGGAGGGGAAAGCGAGCATGCGGGCCGGAGCGGCGTCTTGAGAATTCTGCACACGTCCGACTGGCATCTGGGCCGGGCGTTCCACCGCGTGAACATGCTCGGCGCCCAGGCCGAGTTCATCGGCCACCTCGTCGCCACGGCCCGTGCGCGCGAGGTGGACGCCGTCGTCGTGTCGGGAGACGTGTACGACAGGGCGGTGCCGCCGCTCGCCGCCGTCGAGCTGTTCGACGACGCGCTGCACCGGCTCGCCGACCTCGGCGTGCCGACGGTGATGATCTCCGGGAACCACGACTCGGCGCGCCGCCTCGGCGTCGGCGCCGGGCTCATCGGCCGCGCGGGCATCCACCTGCGGACGGACCCCGCGAACTGCGGGCAGCCCGTGGTGCTGACCGACGCCCATGGGGACGTGGCCTTCTACGGCCTGCCGTACCTCGAACCGGCACTGGTCAAGGACGAGTTCGGGGTGCGCAGAGCGGGCCACGAGGCCGTGCTCGGCGCCGCCATGGAGCGGGTGCGCGCCGACCTGGCCGCCCGGACGCCGGGCACCAGGGCCGTCGTCCTCGCCCACGCCTTCGTGACCGGCGGCGAGGCCAGCGACAGCGAGCGGGACATCACGGTCGGCGGTGTGGCCGCCGTGCCCTCCGGAGTCTTCGACGGCGTCGACTATGTGGCGCTCGGCCACCTGCACGGCAGCCAGACCATCAGCGAGCGCGTGCGCTACAGCGGCTCCCCGCTGCCGTACTCCTTCTCGGAGTCCGCCCACCGCAAGAGCATGTGGCTCATCGACCTCGGAGCGGCGGGGGAGATCGAGGCCGAGCGCATCGACTGCCCGGTGCCGCGGCCCCTCGCCCGGATCCGGGGCGACATCGAGACGCTGCTCGCCGACCCGGACCTCGCCCGCCACGAGGAGGCCTGGGTCGAGGCGACGCTCACCGACCCGGTGCGCCCCGACGACCCCATGGCCCGCCTCTGCGAGCGCTTCCCGCACGCCCTCAGCCTCGCCTTCGACCCGGACCGCGCCCCCGAGGACCCCGACGTGTCGTACGCCCAGCGGCTCAAGGGCCGCGACGACCAGCAGATCGCGGAGGACTTCGTGACGCATGTGCGCGGCGCGGGCCCCGACGCGGGCGAGCGGGACGTGCTGCGGGACGCCTTCGACGCCGTCCGCGCCGACGACGTGCTCCGCGAGGTGGCCCGATGAGGCTGCACCGGCTGCGGATCACCGCCTTCGGGCCGTTCGGCACCACTCAGGACATCGACTTCGACGAGCTATCGGCCGCCGGGCTCTTCCTGCTGCACGGCCCGACGGGTGCCGGAAAGACCTCCGTCCTCGACGCCGTCTGCTACGCCCTGTACGGCTCCGTCCCCGGGCCGCGCCAGGGCGGCGGCCAGGGCGCGACGCTGCGCAGCGACCACGCGAGCCCCGACACCCGCACGGAGGTGCGCCTCGAACTGACCGTCGCCGGACGCCGGTTGGAGATCACCCGGCAGCCGCCCTGGGAGCGCCCGAAGAAGCGCGGCACGGGCACGACGACGGACAAGGCGCAGAGCTGGCTGCGGGAGTACGGGGGTGTGGCGGGGGCCGAGCGGGCTTCCGGCGCGGGTGCCGGTGCGGCCTCCGGCGTGGGCTCCGACGGGGCTTCGGGCGCCGATGGGCCTTCGGGTGTCGACGGGGCTTCCAGCGTGGGCGGCACCTCCGCCGGTTCCGGCGGCGCGAGCGGCTGGAAGGACCTCAGCCGCTCCCACCAGGAGATCGGCGAGGAGATCAGCCAGCTCCTCGGCATGAGCAAGGAGCAGTTCTGCCAGGTCGTCCTGCTGCCGCAGGGCGACTTCTCCCGTTTCCTGCGCGCGGACGCCGAGGCCCGCGGCAAGCTCCTCGGCAGGCTCTTCGACACCCGCCGGTTCGCCGCCGTCGAGGCGCGGCTCGCCGAGCAGCGGCGCGCGGCGGAGGCGCGGGTGCGCGCGGGCGACGCGGAACTGCTCGCGGACGCGCACCGCATGCAGCAGGCGACGGAGGCAGGGGGCGCGGGTGCCGAGCTGCCGCTGCCGGACGCCGCCCCCGGTGACCCGGGGCTCGCGGACGCCGTGCTCGCCTGGGCCGCCGTGGCCCGCGCGGGCGCCCGCGAGCGCCTCGACGTCGCCCGCAGCGCCCTGGCCCACGCCGAGTCCGCGCACGCGGCGGCGACCGCCGAGCTCGACGACGTACGCGAACTGGCGCGGCTCCAACGGCGGTTCGCCGACGCCACGGAGCGTGCGGCCCGGCTGGAGGCGCGCGCCGACGACCACCGGCAGCTCACCGCCCGTATGGAGCGGGCCCGCAAGGCCGAGACCGTCGCCCCGGCCCTCGCCCTGCGCGCCGAGGCCGACGAGGAGCACCGGCGCGCCACGGCCGAGGAGGCACGCGCGCGTGCGTACCTCCCCGCCACGTACGCCGACGAGGGCGCCGCCGGCCTCGCGAGCGCCGCGCGCCGGGTCAGCGAGGATCTCGGCGGCCTCGCCTCCGCCCGCCGCGCCGAGCCGCGCCTCGCCGAACTGACCGCTCAGCGCGCCGACCTGGACCAGCAGGAGCGGGCCGACGACGAACTCCTCGCCGACGCGGGGGGCTGGCTCGCCGACTGGGACGCCCGCAGGACCCGGCTGCGCGAGGCCGTCGAGGACGCCCAGGACGCCACCGCCCGCACCGAACACCTGGCGGGACGGCTCCAGCCCGCGCAGGAGAAGCTCGACGCCGCCCGCAGCCGCGACCGCCTCGCCCAGGAGGCCGACGCCGCCCAGGAACGCGCCCTCGCCGCCCGCGAGCACGCCGGATCGGCCCGCGAGCACTGGCTCGGCCTCAAGGAGGCGCGCCTCGCGGACATCGCCGCCGAACTCGCCGCGCATCTCGAACCCGGCGCGCCCTGCGCGGTCTGCGGCGGCACCGAACACCCCGCCCCCGCGCGGAAGTCCGCGGGCCACGTCGACCGCGCCGCCGAAGAGGCCGCCCTCGCCGCCCACCAGCGCGCGGACGAGGCGCGCGGCACGGCCGAGCGGGACCTCGCCGCCGTACGGGAGTCGCTCGCCGCCGCCACCGCGGCCGCATCCGGCACACCGGTCGCCGAACTCGCCGCGGCCGTCGAGGAGTTGCGGCACGCCCACACCGAGGCCCGCGGCCGCGCGTCGCGGCTGCACGCGGCCCGCGAGGAGCTGGCCCAGGCCGAGCGCGAGCACGACCGCCGCGTCACCGCGCAGCAGGAGGCCGCCCGCCGCGTCGACTCCCGCGCCGCCCTCCGGGACGCCATCGCCGCCGAACAGGCGGGACTGGAGCAGGAGTTGGCCCGTGCGCGCGGCACCGCCGCGAGCGTCGCCCAGCGCGCCGCGCAACTGGAGCGCCAGGCCGCCCTCCTCACCGCGGCCGCCGATGCCGCGCGCGCCGCCGACGAGTCCGCCCAGCGCCTCAAGGACGCCGACGCCCGGCTCGCCGACGCCGCCTACCGCGCCGGGTTCGACACCCCGGCCGCCGCGTCGGCCGCCCTCCTCGACGACTCCGGCCACCGCGAGCTCCAGCACCGCATCGACGCCTGGCAGAACGAACAGGCCGCCGTCCGCGCGCTGCTCGCCGAGCCCGACGCGGCCGCCGCGGCGCAGCGGCCCCCCGCGCCGCTCGCCGCCGCCGAGTCCGCCGCAGCCACGGCCGCCGCACGCGTGCGCACCGTCGCGTCCGCGTGCGACGCCGCCGCCCGCCGCCGCTCCGAACTCGACCGGCTCTCCGCCCGCTCGGCCGCCGCCGCCCGGCGCCTCGCCCCGCTGCGCGAGACGCACGACCGCGTGGCGCGCCTCGCCACGCTGGCCGCGGGCACCTCCGCCGACAACGAACGCCGGATGCGCCTGGAGTCGTACGTCCTCGCGGCCCGCCTGGAGCAGGTCGCCGCCGCCGCGACGGCGCGCCTGCACCGCATGTCGTCGGGCCGCTACACCCTCGTCCACTCCGACGACCGCACCGGCCGCGGCCGTTCGGGCCTCGGCCTGCACGTGGTCGACGCGTGGACGGGCCGCGAGCGCGACGCGAGCACCCTCTCCGGCGGCGAGACGTTCTTCGCCTCCCTCGCCCTCGCCCTCGGCCTCGCGGACGTCGTCACGGACGAGGCGGGCGGCGTGCGCCTGGACACCCTCTTCGTCGACGAGGGCTTCGGTTCCCTGGACGACCAGACGCTCGACGAGGTCCTCGACGTCCTGGACGCCCTGCGCGAGCGGGACCGCAGCGTGGGCATCGTCAGCCACGTCGCGGACCTGCGGCGCCGGGTGCACGCGCAGCTCGAGGTCGTGAAGGGCAGGGCGGGGTCGGTGGTGCGGCAGCGGGGCGGGGCCTGAGGGGCGAGGGCCGAGGCCCGAGGTGCGGCGGTCAGTTCCGGTCGCCGCCGGACCACAGGGACACCGGCAGCGGCTCGCCCGTCTCGGCGTACGTCTTCAGGTTCGACAGGACCATCGACCAGCCGCCCGCGGCGCGGCGGCGCTCGGTGTCGTCGCGCAGGTTCTCATGGGTGACGGTGAGCCGGACGGTGTCGCCGTGCGGCGTGAGGTCGAAGGTGACCTGTGAGGGGCCGCCGGGGCGCTCCTCGCCCGGAGGTGCCCAGGTCACGACCAGGCGCCGCGGCGGGGTCGACTCCACGACGGTCCCGACGACGTCCGCGACGCCGGAGCCGTCGAGGCGCCGGTGCTCCCACGCGGACCCCGGCTGCCAGTCGGAGACGTTGCGATGGCCCCAGTAGGCGGCCGTCGCCTCCTCGTCGGTCAGGCACTCCCACACCTTGTCCGGGGTGGCCTCGATGTAGATCGTGTAGACGAAGTCGGGCTTGCTGCTCATGGCGGTCTCGGCCTTCTGCTTCAGTGCGCTCAGCCCGCGCAGGCGGGGCCGCTCGAACTTGTCGATCCACCGCTCCTGCATCTCCTGGAGCGGGATCGGATTGAGGTAGTGCAGCTTCTCGCGGCCGCGCCGGACCGTGCTGATCAGATTGGCCGCCTCCAGCAGCCCGAGGTGCTGGGTGGCCGCCTGGCGGGACATCCGCACGTCCTCGCACAGCTCGCCCAGGCTCTGGCCGTTGTTCTCGTGCAGCCGGTCGAGCAGGAGACGGCGGGTGGGGTCGGCCAAGGCCTTGAAGACCTTGTCCATGTCGGTTCTCACCCCTCCATCATGCAAGCAGGAGCCTGCACGTCAAACAGGGGGTGCCGCCTCACTGCCCCAGGGGCCGCCTGGTCAGCGGAGAGGAGTAGACGACGCTCGTCGTCACCGAGCCGAGGGCGCCGATCTTGCCGGACACCTCCTCCAGGTGTCGCATCGAGCGCGCGGTGACCTTGATGACGAAGCAGTCGTCGCCGGTGACGTGGTGCGCCTCCAGGATCTCCGGCGTCGCGTCGACCAGGTCGTGGAACGGTTTGTAGTTGCCGTTCGGATAGCGGAGCCGTACGAACGCGAGCACCGGCAGGCCGAGGCGCTCCGGGTCGACCACGGCCGCGTAGCCCTGGATCACACCGGCTTCCTCCAGGCGCCGCACGCGTTCGGTGACCGCGCTCGGGGACATGGAGACGGCGCGCGCGAGCTCGGCGTAACTGGCCCGGCCCTGCCGTTGGAGGACGTCGAGGATGCGCCAGTCGGTGGCGTCCGTGGAATAAGCGGTCATGTCCGAGAGGAAACAGGGAAAACCCCGGCTGATCAAGAGGTGGACAGGGAATCGCCCCTTCAGGGCAGCGGCCCTTGGCCATAGATTTTTGGCCATGAACCACACCACTTCCGCAAGCCTCACGAACGCCGCGACCAGCACGAACGCTGCGAACTCCGCCGTCACGAACGCCGTCCTGCGCGTCCCGGCGGCCGCCCCCGCCGCGGCAGCCGCCTACTTCGGCGCGAGCCTCGCCTTCCACGCGGACGTGTCCGACGTCGCCTCTGCGCTCGCCGACGGCGGCGACCTCGGCTTCGTCGTCCTCGACTCCCGCTCCACCGCGTCCTGGGACCAGGGCCACGTCCCCGGCGCCGTGCACCTGCCCACCGCGCTCATCCCGACCCAGGCCGAGCAGATCCTGGACAAGTCGGTCCCGGTCGTCACGTACTGCTGGGGCCCCGGCTGCAACGGCGCGACCCGCGCCGCCCTGGCCCTGGCCCGGTTGGGCTTCCAGGTCAAGGAGATGCTCGGCGGCTTCGAGTACTGGGTCAGGGAGGGCTTCGCGTACGAGAACTGGGAGGGCCCCGAGCGGCGCGCCGCCGACCCGCTGACGGCTCCCGCCGACGGGGAGGACTGCGGCTGCTGAGCGTGCGCAGGGCGGGGCCCGGCTCACATCGGCTGCACGAAGTCCGCCCGCCACGGGGGCGACGGGTCGGCGCCGACCTCGCTCCAGTACTCGCGGCCCGCCACGATCCGTCCGTCCCACACGGTCCAGAACGAGGCCACGCGGTGTATCCCCATGGTCTCGTGCGGCACCTCCACCTCGGAGACCACCGTGTCGCCGTCCGCGACGATCCGCAGCAGGCGGATCGACCAGCCTTCCGGATACTTCGCGTTCACGCGCAGGTAGTTGTTCCTGCCGACGATGCGCTCGGCACTGACCGGCCACTCGACGACGACGTCCTCGGCCAGCAGCGCCCCCACCCCCGCCCAGTCCCGTGCCTCCATGCGGTCCCACAACGCCGTGACGATCTCCGTAGGTGTCATGACGAAAATCGTGGCAGCAGCCACTGACAACGGGCGTTCGCCCACGCTCGGTTGGGCCCTCGCGCCGTGGCAGGTCCCGCCACCTTGGATCATCACGTGCCCGCGTTAATCAAGTGCCCGCGTTAATCACGTGCGTCCGCGCGCAGTGAGCCGCATCCTGATCTGCCATGCCCCAGCTTCCCCAGCCCACCGCCGTCGAACTCCGCCGCGACCCGCTGCCGTTGCGGGGGCGCACCGCCCTCGTCACCGGCGCGAGCCGTCGCGGGGGCATCGGCCACGCCGTCGCCCGCCGACTCGCCGCGTACGGGGCGAGCGTCTATCTGCACCACCACGTGCCGCACGACGCCGAGATGCCCTGGGGCGCCGACCGGCCGGATGACGTCGCCGCCTCCGTGCGCGCGGCGCAGGCCGACCCGGACGCCCGCGTCCGTCACGGCCCCGCCGACCTCGCCGACGCCGCCGCGCCCGCCGAACTCGTCGCCAGGGCGGCCGACGCGCTCGGCGGGCGCCTGGACGTCCTCGTCGTCAACCACGCCCGCAGCGGCCGGGACGGCACCCTCGACGAGATCGACGCGTCCATGCTCGACGCGCACTGGGCGGTCGACACCCGCTCGGTGATCCTGCTCGTGCAGGCGTTCGCGAGGCTGCGCGCCGGTCTCGCGCCGCGCACGCCCGGCGACCGCGTCATGATGATGACGTCCGGCCAGGACATCGCGGGCGGCATGCCGGGCGAGATCGCGTACGGCCTGCAGAAGGGCGCCCTCGCCTCGGCGACCCGCTCGCTCGCCACCGCGCTCGCCGACCTCGCCGTCACCGTGAACACCGTCAACCCCGGCCCCGTGGACACGGATTACCTCACGGGCGAGGCGTACGACGACATCGCCGCGCTCTTCCCCGCGGGCCGCTGGGGAATGCCCGACGACCCGGCCCGACTCATCGCGTGGCTCGCGACGGACGAGGCCGAGTGGATCACGGGGCAGGTCATCGACTCGGAGGGCGGCTTCCGGCGCTGACGGCGGGCCAGACGCCGGCGCTGAGGGGGTGGGACGGGGCGGGGAGCCGTGAAGGCGCCCGCCCCGCCCGCCTCACAGCGCCGAGAGCTCGTCCACCAGGTCGTCGAGCCCCAGCGACCCCTGCGACAGCGCCGCCATGTGCCACGCCTTCGCGTCGAACGCGTCCCCGTGCCGCCGCCGCGCGTTCTCGCGGCCGAGCAGCCAGGCGCGCTCGCCGAGCTTGTAGCCGATGGCCTGGCCGGGGATCGTCAGATAGCGGGTCATCTCGCTCTCGACGAAGTCCGCGGGCCGACTGCAGTGCGCCCCGTAGAACTCCTGGGCGAGATCGGGGGTCCAGCGCTCGCCGGGGTGGAACGGGGAGTCCGCGGGGATCTCCAGCTCCAGGTGCATGCCGATGTCGACGATGACCCGCAGGGCGCGCATCATCTGCGCGTCCAGGTAGCCGAGGCGCCGCTCGGGGTCGGTGAGGAAGCCCAACTCGTCCATCAGGCGCTCCGCGTACAGGGCCCAGCCCTCGGCGTTGGCGCTGACGATGCCCACGGTCGCCTGGTAGCGGGACAGGTTCTCGGCGACGTGCGCCCACTGCGCGAGCTGCAGATGGTGGCCGGGCACGCCCTCGTGGTACCAGGTGGACACCAGGTCGTACACGGGGAAGCGGGTCTCGCCCATGGTGGGCAGCCAGGTCCGGCCGGGCCGCGAGAAGTCCTCGGAGGGTCCGGTGTAGTACGGGGCGGCGGCGCCGCCGGGCGGGGCGATCCGCGACTCCACCTTCCGCACCCGCTCGGCGAGTTCGAAGTGGGTGCCGTCCAGCGCCTCGATCGCCTCGTCCATGAGGTCCTGCAGCCACTGCCGGACCTCGTCGACCCCGTCGATGTGCGCGCCGTGCTCGTCGACGTGCGCAAGGGCCACCCACGGCGTGGCCGCGCCCGGCAGGATCTTCTCGGCCTCGGTCCGCATCTCGCCGAGCAGCCGGTGGTACTCGGCCCAGCCGTACGCGTACGCCTCGTCCAGATCCAGGTCCGTGCCGTTGAAGTGGCGCGAGAGGCGGGCGTAGCGCTCGCGGCCCACGACCTCCGGCGCGCCCTCGATCGCGGGCGCGTACACGTCCCGCATCCAGTCGCGCAGCGCCACCACCGCGCCGGTCGCCGCCTTCGCCGCCGTGTCGAGCTCGGTCCGCAGCGCCTGCGGGCCGTCCGCCGCGAACTCCTCGTACCAGCCGGGCCCGCCCTCGGCCCCCGCCCACTGCGTCAGCTGCTCGATGAACGTCGCCGTCGGCCGGGGCGCGGCGAACAGCTTGCGCTCCAGGCCGAGTTCGAGGGAGGCGCGGTAGCCCTCGTACGCGCCGGGCACCGCCCGCAGCCGCTCCGCGATCGCCGCCCAGTCCTCGTCCGTGTCCATCGGGGTCACCGTGAAGATCTCGCGGACCGCGTGCGGCGCGGTGTGCAGATTGCCGACGGCGCGCAGGCCCTCGTCGGCCTCGTGCACGGCCAGCTCCGCCGTGAGCCGCTCGCGCAGCAGCCGCGCGCAGCGCCGCTCCACGTCGGTGTCGGCGCCCGGGCGCGCCTCCGCCTCGTCGAGCCGCGCCAGCGTCGTGCGCGCGAGCGCCGCGAGGGCGTCAAGACCCGCGGGGGAGAGGTCGGGGAGTTTGCTGTTGCTCTCCTTGACGCCGAGGTAGGTGCCGGTGACGGGGTCAAGGGCGATGAGCTCGTCGACGTAGGTGTCGGCGACCTCGCGGGGCAGCGGTCCTGAGCCCGCGGCCGTGGGGGTGATGTTCGTGTCTGACATGCGGACATCCTGGTACGGGACAGGGCCGCACGTCACGGGCGCGTGGGCGCCGCACCAGGTGCGGCGGCGATCATCCGTCCTTTAGTTGACTGACCGTTCCAGTTGGGGCTAGCGTCCGCCGTATGGCGAGGACCAAGGAATTCGACCCCGACGTCGCGCTCAGGGCCGCGCTCGACCTGTTCTGGAGCCGTGGCTACGAGGCGACGTCCATGGCGGACCTCGTCGAGCATCTGGGCATCGGCCGCGCCAGCATCTACGCGACCTTCGGCAACAAGCACGAGCTGTATCTGAAGGCGATGGACCGCTATACGGAACTGAACGACCCGCTGCTGCTCGACGAGCTCTCCCGGCCCGGCCCCGCACTGCCGGGCATCCGCGCCCTGCTGGACCGTTTCGTGGCCGAGTCGTCCGCGCCGGACACCCGGCTCGCGGGCTGCTTCGTCACCAACACGGCGGCGGAACTGGCCCCGCACGACCCCGCGGCCGACCGCAGGGTCGAGCTGAACTGGGAGCAGATCGAGACCCTGCTGCACGCCGCGCTCACCCGCGCGCGGGCTCAGGGGGAGATCCCCGAGGACCGCGATCCGCACGCCCTCGCCCGCTTGCTGCTCGTGCTGCTCCAGGGCATGCGGGTGGTCGGCAAGGTCTCCGGCGGCGAGGCCCGCGTGCGGGCGGCGGCGCGACAGGCGCTGGCGCTGCTGGCGTAGGCGTTCACCGGACCCGACTCTGCCCGCCCCGGCGCGTCTTGTCCCGGGCGGCGGATTCTCACGCCTCAATAACAGAACGATCAGTCAATTATGACAGTCTCTTCGAGGAGGACGCACATGGCGCAGAAGAAGGTCGCCGTACTCGGCGCCGGGATCATCGGCGCGCCCGTGGCGCGCCATCTGCGGGCGCACTTCGCGGTGCGCGTCTGGAACAGGACCCACGCCAGGGCGGAGCCCCTCGCCGTGTACGAGGGAGTCGAGGTGTGCGGCACCCCGGCCGAGGCGGTCGCGGGCGCCGACGTCGTGGTGACCGTCCTCAAGGACGGGCCCGCCGTGCGCGAGACGCTGGCCGCGGCCGCCCCCGCGCTGGCCCGGGGCGCGGTGTGGGTGCAGCTGAGCACGGTCGGCGCGCAGGAGATCGACGGGCTCGCGCGGCTCGCGGACGCGTACGGGCTCGTGCTGTACGACGCGCCGGTGCAGGGCACCAAGCAGCCCGCGGAGAACGGCGCGTTGGTGGTCCTGGCCTCGGGGCCGCGGGCCGCCGGGGAGCCGCTGGAGCTCGCGCGCCTGGTGTTCGACGCGATCGGCACGCGCACGGTCTGGGTCTCCGACGAGCCCGGCGCGGCCAGCCGCCTCAAGCTCGCCCTGAACAGCCTCGTGTTCGCCCTCACGCACGGCACCGCCGAAAGCCTCGCCCTGGCCGAGGCGCTGGGCGTGGACCCGGCGCTCGTCGTCGACGCGGTCGCGGGCGGCCCCCTGGACAGCCCGTTCTTCCAGGCCAAGGCCGCCGCGATCCGCGCGGGCGACTACGTGGCCAGCTTCTCCGTGAGCAACTCCGTCAAGGACGCGGAACTCGTCGTGGCGGCGGCGGAGTCGGCCGGGGTGGCGGCCGATGTCGGCGCCGCCGGGCTCGCCCGGTTCCGGCGCGCGGCCGACGCCGGGCACGGTGACAAGGACATGGCCGCCTCGTACCTCGTGGCCCGGACCGGCGCGGGGCGGAACCCGGGCGCGGAGGTCTGACGGGCTCCGCGCGACGGAGGCCCGCACCCTCGCGCGAGGGCGCGGGCCTCCGTCGCGGCTGGACCGCGTCGGCGGTCCTGGACGCTACTGGTGGCTGTCGTACGGCAGTTGCGACCGGGCCGGTGTGGCGTCGAGGCGGGCGGTGATGACCAGCGTGCCCTCCTCGATCTGGAAGTCCAGCGGGAGGTTCAGACCGCGCATCGCGGCGACCATGCCGGTGTTGGACGACTGCGTGACCGCGTACACGCTCTCGCAGCCCGCCTCGATCGCCATCGAGACCAGACGGCTGAGCAGTTCGCCGCCGATGCCGCGACGCTGCCAGTCGTCCTCGACGAGCAGCGCGATCTCCGTCTCGTCGCCGTCCCACAGCAGATGGCCGAGGCCGACGACACGGCCGGACGCGGTGCGCGCCGCGAGCGTACGGCCGAAGCGCGGGCTCAGGAGGTGGTTGAGATAGCGGTCGGCGTCGTTGACCGGGCCGTGGTAGCGCATGCCCAGGGTGCGCTTCGAGCAGCGCTCGTGCATGTCCTTCGCGGCCTTGAGGTCGCCCGTGTCGGCGCGGCTCACCGTGATGTCGCTGCCCTCGGGGAGCGTGAGCACGTCCTGGCCGCGCGGGATGCGCGGGCCGAGCCGGGTGTCCAGCTCCACGAGCGCCCGCGCGCGGGCGAACTCCGTGGGGGTGAACGGGAGATACGGGCGCTCGACCGTGATCACTCCGCCTTCGGGGGCCCGCAGCCGCAGCACGGTCCCGTCCAGTACGCCCTCGACGGGCGCCGCTTCCTCCAGTGCGCGCTCCGCCTGCCCCGGCCCCGCGGGCAGGGAGCGGATGGTGCACCGGCCCAGCAACTGGCGCAGCGCGAGCGGCAGTTCCGCCGCGTCCAGGGCCGTGCGCGTGGCCAGGCCCAGGATCCGCGTCGGCGCGTCCACCAGGTCGTGGGCGTCGGCCCGCTCGATCCAGGTGCTCGATCCCCCCGCGCGGGAGACCGTGCGCGTGAGGTCCGCCGCGGGCAGTGCCGCCGGGGCCCGCAGCAGGAACTCGTCGACCGTGCCGTCGGCCAGCGGGTGGGTCTGCAGGCTCAGGATGTCGACGCTGTCCCGCGCCAGCGCCGTGCACAGCACGGCGAGCGAGCCGGGGGCGTCGCGCACGGTCGTGCGCATGCGCCACAGGGTCGTCGGCTCGGGCCGAGGGTCGGCCGTCGCGTCGGCGGCATGCGGTGTGGTCGGGGCGGACGTGGTCGGCGTCGCCCCGGCGGTCGTGGTGTCGGTGGTGGCCCCGGCTCCGTCCTGGACCGGGAGCGGCAGGGCGCCCGTATCCGGGCTCTCCGCGCCTGGCGGCGCATGCGTGTGGCGCCGTGCCCACCATGTGTGGAACCCGGCCGTGGCCGCCAGGATCACGGCCGACACGAGGAGCAGCTCGGGCCCGTTCGGGCCGTGCCCCACGAGATTGGCCACCGCGTCCGCCACGGCCACGGCCGTGAACAGGGCGGCGAGTTCGACGACATCCCGGCGCCAGTGGTGCACCGGCCTGCCGTGCCTCTTGCGCGTCACATCAGACATGTCAGCACTCATGCAGTCACTCTGGCCGAAGGGTGTTGCGTGATCACGAACGGTTTGTGACTGATGGGTTAAGAGCGGTTCTGTCCGTTTCATTACTCTTTGCTCACCCCGGTTGTCCGTTGCTGTCCCCCGTATGCCCGCAACGGTCCGCGCGGGTGCGGACCGGACGCGGCCGGTCCGCACCCGCGCGGGTCGTCACTGGCCCACGCGTCCCGGCTGCAGCACCTTGGTGAAGAGCACGCCTCCGCCCTGCTGCCGCAGTCGCACCGTCAACTCGCCGCTATCGCCGTCGATGTCCACCTCTCCGTAGTAGGGCGGTGTCTCCGCCGGCGATGTGTTGGCTCGGTCCGGCGCCTTGACGAACGACTGGTCCGGGCCGAAGGTTCCATCGAGTTTCACGGCCGGGAAACCGCCCGCGGCGAGCGGCCCGGACACGAATTCCCAGAACGGCGCGAAGTCCTTGAAGGCGGCGCGCGAGGGGTCGTAGTGCTGCGCCGAGGTGTAGTGCACGTCGGCCGTCAGCCACACCGTGCCCGTGATCCGGCGGTGCTTGATGTGCCGCAGCAGCTCGACGATCTGCAGCTCACGGCCGAGCGGCGCGCCCGGGTCGCCCTGCGCGACGGCCTCGAAGTTCGTCTGGCCGTCCCCGACCACCAGGCCCAGCGGCATGTCGGACGCGATGACCTTCCACACCGCGCGCGAGCGCGACAGCTCCCGCTTCAGCCAGGCGAGCTGTTCGGCGCCCAGGATGCCGGTGGCGTCCTCGGGCTGCCGGTTCGGCGAGTTGGCGTTGCGGTACGTGCGCATGTCGAGCACGAACACGTCCAGGAGCGGGCCGTGCCGGAGCACCCGGTACACCCGCCCGTCGCGGTCGCCGGGGCGCTGCGTGGAGATCGGGTAGTACTCGCTGAACGCCCGCAGCGAACGCCCCGCCAGGACGTCCACGTCCTTCTCCGTGTAGCGCGCGTCCTCCAGGATCTGCCCCGGGTACCAGTTGTTGCGCACCTCGTGGTCGTCCCACTGCACGATGGACGGCACCTGGGCGTTGAACCGGCGCAGGTGCTCGTCGAGCAGGTTGTACCGGAAGTTGCCGCGGAACTCCGCGAGGGTCTCGGCGACCTTCGACTTCTCCGGCGTGGTGATGTTCTTCCACACCCGGCCGTCGGGCAGCTTGACGGTCGCCTGGATGGGGCCGTCGGCGTAGATGTTGTCGCCGCTGCACAGGAAGAAGTCGGGGTTGCGGCCGCGCATCTCCTCGTACACCCGCCAGCCGCCGAGCTCCGGGTTGATGCCCCAGCCCTGGCCCGCGATGTCCCCCGACCACAGGAAGCGCACGTCGTCCCGGCGTCTGAGCGAGGTCGTGCGGAACGTGCCGGTCACCGGTTTCCCCGTGCGGCGCGGGTCGTCGGGGTCGGCCAGGAGCACGCGGTAGTGGATCTGCTCACCGGAGGGCAGCCCGCGCAGCCGCGTGGTGCCGGTGAAGTCGGTGCGGGGGCCGAGCAGCGGGCCGTGCCAGCGGGTCGGCCGCCGGAACGACTCCGTGGCGGACGTCTCCACGATCATGCGGGCGGGCCGGTCGGAGCGCACCCACACGAGCCCCGAGTGCGCGCCCACGTCACCGGCCTGCACTCCCCAGTCGGCGCTCGGACGGCCCCGCAGGGCGAGCGCCGGGGCCCCGCCGGACAGCGCGGGCACGGCGAGCGCCGCGGGCACGACGAGCGAACCGCGCAGCAGGCTGCGGCGGCGCGGGGACGGGCTCGACGGACGGTGTGACATGAAGACGCCTCCAGGGACGGCGAATCGGTCGGATGTGCAGTGCCACGTGTACTGCTGCGCCACGGCGCCCACGCGAACCACAAGTGAACAACCGCCCATGGGGCCAAGGGAACCGCCGCGCCGGACACCGACTCGCGCCGAGCCCCGGCGCACGGAGGAGGGTCTGATCGTCATCGTCGTCTACGTAGACCGCTGTGTGGAGACGGCTCTCCGTAGACGGAGATCTACGGAGACGACGATGTTCCGGACGGTCGTCGCCCGGTGTTCAGCACGCGCGTGGGTCGAATCCCGCGACTTGTCCTGGCCCCGGCGGCCTCCGCGGTGTTCAGCACGCGCGCGTGGGCCGACTCCGGGAGTCCCTGAGTCTCCTGGGGTCGACGGCCCGCGCTCGGCCTGTGGACGTCAGCGGCTGGTGTCGAGGATGACGCGGGCCACCCGTGCCGGGTCGTCGTGCATCGGGACGTGCCCGCATCCGGGCAGCCGGACGAGCCGGGCCCCGGGGATGGCGTGCTTGGCGCGGAGGCCCTGGCGGCGCAGCAGCAGCCGGTCGCGGGTGCCCCAGGCGACGGTGACCGGCAGCTCCGGCACGTCGTCACGGAAGCGCACGTCCCGCCCCGCGGCCAGCGTCTCGTGGAAGCCGGTGGCGTTGCGCAGCGCCAGCGTCTCCGCGACCACCGCCTCCGGGGAACGGTGGCCGGGGTGGGCGTAGATGGTGCTGGTGAGCGCGGTCCGGCCGACCGCGCTCCGGGACAATCGCTCGACCGTCGGCAGGGGGATGCGGCGCGCGATCCCGTGCATCGCGCGCAGCGTCGTGAACGCGTACCGCCGCTCAGCCTCGCTCCAGAACCCGGCGGGGGACAGCGCGGTGACGGACCGTACGAGTTTCTCCCGGCCGAGTTCGAGCGCGAGCAGCCCGCCCAGCGAGTTGCCCGCCACATGCGGCCGTTCGACGCCCAGGGCCCCGCACAGGGCGTGCAGCGTCGGCACCACCGTCGAGAGGTCGTACGCGAGTCCGTCCGGCAGCGCCGGGGAGGCGCCGAAGCCGGGCAGGTCCACGGCGATCACGTCCCGCTCGGCCGCGAGAACGCCGATGACGGGGTCCCAGGCCTGGCGGTGGTGGCCGATGCCGTGCAGCAGGAGCAGCGGCGCCCCGGTGCCCGAGCGCTGGTAGGAGACCGTCACCGAGCGCGGCCCGCGGGGCGACTCGACGGTGAACGACACCTCTGCGGCCTCTGCTGCCCCTGCCATCCGTGCGGCCATGACTGCTCCTGACTTAGACACCTTGTCAGCAACAATTACCGCCCAGTAGCGAGGACTTCAAGAGTGCGACGTCGCCGACTTGAGGCCGCGTCCGGGGGCGGGCCCGCCCCGAGCCCGGTGTGATCCTCGTCCGCTTGCCCGACGGAGGTGGACATGAGCAGATCCGTCGGTTGGGATGGTGTCGTGGCTACCGACATCGCGACCGACGTCTTCGAAGAGCACCGGCCTGTCCTCATGGGCGTCGCCTACCGCATGCTCGGGCGGGTGGCCGACGCCGAGGACGTCGTCCAGGACGCCTGGCTGCGCTGGTCCGCGGGCGAACGCGAGGACGTGCGCGAACCGCGCGCCTACCTGGTGCGGATCACCACCCGCCTCGCCATCGACCGGCTGCGCCACGCCCAGTCGCGCCGCGAGTCGTACGTCGGGCCCTGGCTGCCCGAGCCGCTCGTCACCGACTTCGGGCCGACCGTGCCCGACACGGCCGAGAAGGCCGTGCTCGCCGACTCCGTGTCGCTCGCCGTGCTCGTCGTCCTTGAGTCCCTGTCGCCGCTGGAGCGCGCGGTGTTCGTGCTGCGCGAGGCCTTCGGGTTCCCGTTCGCGGAGATCGCCGAGACGCTCGACCGCAGCGAGGCCGCCGTGCGCCAGCTCGCCGGGCGCGCCCGCAAGCACGTGGAGGAGGGGCGCCCCCGCTTCGAGGTCGACCCGGCCGAGCGCCGCGACCTCACCGAGCGCTTCCTCGCCGCAGCAGTGGACGGCGACCTGGACGGGCTGATGTCCGTGCTCGCGCCCGACGTCGACCTGGTGGGCGACAGCGGCGGCAAGGCCAGGGCGCCCCTGCGGGTCGTGGAGTCCGCCGACAAGGTGGGCCGCTTCATCGTGGGCGCGGCACGCAAGGGCCTCGCGGAGCACGCCGAGTTCGAGATCCGCCACCTGGAGATCAACGGCGTCCAGTCCGTCCTGTTCGTCGCCGACGGCAAGCCCGACAGCGTCATCCAGCTGGAGATCTCCGACGGACACATCCGGCGCGTGTACATCGTGCGGAATCCGGACAAGCTCGTGGGGCTCGGCGCCTAGCGCCCCCGACCCGCGCGAATCAGCCCCCGCCCGTGCACCGGGCGGGGGCTGTGCCGTGTGCGCGCCCGGTGGGGACGTATCGGATTGCGTCACGCCCGCACGTCAGGTGTCGACCACGCGCGAACAGCACGTGAATGCTCTGTGGCACCACTTCACTGCGGGCTGTAACGGACTCAGGATTGGTCTTGACCAAGGGTGAGCGCGGCTCTATCGTCGCTGAGATAGTGCAGGAACCTTTAATAAACAAGGCGCGAAAAAGCCGCCTGCGCACGGCGATTGCGGAGGACAGGGTGGGGACCACGCAGCTGGAATCGGTGCCGGAGCCGAAGTACTGGCACCTCAAGACCGTGCTCAGCGAAGCACTGGACTCCGAGTTCGCCGTGGGCGAGATCCTGCCCAACGAGCGCGACCTCGCGGCCCGGTTCGGCGTCGCCCGCGCGACGCTCCGCCAGGCACTGGAACAGCTCGAACTGGAAGGACGCCTGCAGCGCCGCCGCGGTGTCGGCACGACCGTCGCCCCGCCCCGCATGGGCGTGGCCGTCGGCTCCGCCCAGGGCACCTGGCCCGGCGCGGCCGGGGACGCCTGGCAGCCCGCGGACAGCGAGCTGGCGCCCGCGCCCGCCGAGGTGGCCCGCGCCCTGGACATCGACCCGGACGAGCCGGTGCACACGGTCCGCCGCACCCGCGTCTCCCACGGCCAGCCCGTGGCCGCCGAGCTGCTGTACGTCCCGGCGGGATCGGTCCCCGACCTCTCCGCGATCGACGCCCCCGCGGGCGCGGCACGCGCGCGTGCGGTGTTGCGCGAGCTCGGCCGCCTCGCCCTGGAGGGCCAGGACCGCTCCGTCGAGCTCGGCTCCGCCCGCGCGGACGACGCCAAGGCCTTGGACCGCCTGCCCGGCGCCCCGGTCCTGGTCGTCACCACGCGCTTCCTCGTCGGCGGGCGCACGGCGGCGCTCTCCATGGCGACGTACCGCGCGGACACCTGCCGCCTCACCTTCGGCGACCAGGGCGCGGTCGAGATCCACCACGGGCCGGAGCAGCGGGCTTCCTGAGCACCAGGAAGCGACCGGACACTTCGAAGGCGGGGCCTTCCTCTCGATCCGTCGAGAGGAAGGCCCCGCCTTCGAACACTGTCCGAGAGCCCGTTCCGGGACTGTCCGAGAGCCCGTCTTCGAACGCCCTCCGGCGCTGTCGGACGTCTGGCGGCGGCACCTGACGGCGGCCGCCGTGCCCTACTGCCGCGCGGTCACCGTGCCCTCCACCGCGAACAGTTCCTCCTCCACGTGGTCCAGCGCGAGCCGCAGCGCGCCCGTGGCCACCGCAGCCTCGCCGAGCATCGACAGCGTCACCCGGGGCGGCCTGAGGCAGTAGCGGGCCAGCTCCTGGTGGAGCGGCTCCAGGACGCCGTCCAGGCCCGCCGCCCAGCCACCCACCACGACCAGCTCCGGGTCGAGCGCGAGGACCAGCGCGGCCACGTCGTGCACCAGACGGCGGATGAAGCGGTCGACCGCGGCCAGCGCCCGCTCGTCGCCCTCGCGTGCGTGCGCGAAGACCTCCGCGACCGCCTGCTCGTCCAGCGGGTGCAGCGGCTCGTCCGTGGTCGAGAGCAGCGTCTCCGGCGTCACCTCGCGGCCCAGCAGATGCAGCGCGCCGATCTCGCCCGCCGCCCCGCCGTACCCCCGGTGCAGCCGCCCGCCGATCAGCGAACCAGCACCGGGGCTCAGCCCGGCCAGGACGAACACCACGTCGTCCGACTCCGTCGCCGCGCCCTTCCAGTGCTCGGCGACCGCCGCCGCGTTCGCGTCGTTCTCCACCAGGACCGGGCACTTGAAGGAGCGCCGGAGCCGCTCGCCCAACGGCAGGCCCGTCCAGCCCGGCAGCGCCGTGCTCAGCCGGACCGACCCATCGGCCTCCACGATCCCCGGGCTCCCGACGCCGACGGCGCGCAGCGAGCCGCGTGAGACGCCCGCGCGGCGCAGCAGGTCGGCGACGGAGCCACGCACCCGCTCCAGGCGCTCGTCGGCGGACGCGGTCTCGGACACGTCCTTCGCCGCCGTCCCGAGGATCTTGCCGTCGAGGTCGGACAGTACGGCGGCGACGCGGTGCGGACCGATCTCCAGACCGAGCAGATGTCCCGCCTCCGCCCGGAACCGGAATTTCCGCGCCGGTCGACCCTGCCGCCGGGCGCCCCCCTCGTCCGCGTCCGTCTCCACGACGAGCCCGGCCTCACTGAGCCCTTCGACCACGCCCTCGACGGTGGGCCGGGAAAGCCCCGTCACCCGGGTGATCTCGGTGAGTGTCGCGAAATCCGCCGCACGCAGCGCGTGCAGCACGACCGCGGAGTTGATCCGCCGTAGCAGAGAAGGATCTCCGCCGGTCAGCCGCCCCAACGTCCGTCCTTCCATCCCATGCGCATGATGGGCGAAGAGTACTCGGAAGCCACCGATCGGGGCGAGTGCCGATCAGGCCGCCCGGAAGGAGGCGGGTTCAGCCCGGCGCGACGAAACCGGATTCGTACGCCGTGATCACGGCCTGGGTCCGGTCGCGCGCCCCGAGCTTCGCGAGCAGCGAGCTCACATGCGACTTCACGGTCTCGGTGCCGACGACGAGGCGCGCCGCGATCTCCGCGTTCGACAGACCGCGCGCCATCAGCCGCAGCACCTCCTCCTCGCGCCCTGTCAGCGCGGCCCGCTCCAGGGCCGCCCGGGCGTCCGGATTGCCCCGCTGCCGCCCGTGGGAGCCCGCGAGCTCCCGCACCGCCGCCGGGAACAGCAGCGACTCGCCCTCGGCGACGAGGCGCACCGCGTGCACGATCTCCGCGGGCCTGGCGCGCTTCAGGAGGAAGCCGTCGGCGCCCGCCCGCAGCGCCTCGTACACGTACTCGTCGTTCTCGAAGGTCGTGATGACGACGATCTTGGGCGGGTCGGTGACCGTGCGCAGGACCGCGCGGGTGGCCTCGATGCCGTCGAGCAGCGGCATGCGCACGTCCATGGCCACCACGTCCGGCCGCAGCTCCCGGACCAGGGGGATCACGGCGGCGCCGTCCGCCGCCTCGCCGACGACCTCGATGTCGGGCTGCGCCTCAAGGACGGCGCGCAGACCCGCGCGGACGAGGGGCTCGTCGTCGACGAGCAGGACGGTGACCGGCATCCGGTCAGCGTAGATCACGAGCTCTTTCCGTACGCCGTGGAGTGTCGAAGTGCGCCTGTACGCAGAAGCCGAAGTGGGCCTCTCCGAGAAAGTGGGTGTCTACGTAGGAAGTCGGCCTCTACGTAGACCGTGCCGTCACGTCAGAGGCCCACTGCCCTCATGCCAGAGGCCGCGTGCCCTCACGTCAGGGGCAGTTCGACGCGGACCCGCCAGTCGCCGTCGTGCGGTCCCGTGTGCGCCTGGCCGCCGAGCAGCGTCGCCCGCTCGCGAATCCCGCGCAGGCCGCTGCCGCCGCGCCCGGTGGACGTCGCGGGCCCCGACAGGGCGTTGCGCACGTCGAGGGTGAGCAGGCTGTCGTCGGCGGTGACCCGGACGCGTACCGGCACCGGGCCCGCGTGCCGCAGGACGTTGGTCAGGGACTCCTGGAGCATGCGGTAGCCCTCGCGCGACACCGGCCCCGGCAGCTGGTCCACCGGACCCGTCACCTCGGCCTCGACCTTCACGCCCGACGTGCGCGCGGAGTCCAGGAGCCGGTCGGCGTCCACGAGCGTCGGCCGCTGCCGCCCGGGCTGTCCGTCCTCCCGCAGCACCCGGAGCACCCGCTCCAGGTCCTCCAGGGCGTGCCGGCCGGTGTCCTCGATGGCCTCCAGGGCGCGCTCGGTGAACGCCGGGTCGGCGGCGGCCCGCGCGGCACCCGCCTGCACCACCGCGACGGTCAGGGCGTGCCCGATGGAGTCGTGCAGTTCGCGGGCGATGCGGTTGCGTTCCAGGAGCTGCTCGGTGCGCTCCTCCAGGGCGGCGAGGCGCTGGGCGGGGGAGGGGCCGAGGAGGCGCCCGGCGACGGCTGTCATGAAGTGCCCCACCGCCACCACGAAGCCCAGCAGGATCAGCAACGGCACGGGAACGAGCAGCGCGTCCGTCCACCAGGGGCCGTCGGCGAGCGCGGGCAGGACCAGCGCCGGATCCGCCGTGCGCTCCTGCGCCGTCGCGCCGATCAACGCCAGTGTCTGCCCCATGAAGAACCAGGTCACGAAGGCCATCGCGGAGCCCGCCTCGATCCGCAGACCGAGCCAGAGCGCCGTGCGGCAGCGCTCGTTCCAGGAGGCCGACGGCATGACGGAGACACCGGAGCCGGTGGGCGCCGCGTCGTGCGGACCGGCCGCCCCGCGCGCGTGGGCGCCGGGGAACAGCATCAGCCGGGCCTGCAGGCCCTCGGCCCGGCGCATCGCCGGCACCAGACCGGCCGCGACCCCCAGGGGGACCGGCAGCACGAAGAACCCCACGAACACGTCGAGGACCTTCGCGTCCGACATCCCGTAGACCGACGCGCACGTCAAACCGGCGACACAGCCGACGAGCACGTGCAGCCAGCGGGTGTACGTGACCGCGCGGGTGAGCGGTCGCAGGAAGCGGGGCATGCCGTCATCGTGCCAGCACCCGCGCAGGGCCCGGCTCCCCCGCACGGGGGAGACGATCTCCTCGGGCGGGGGAAGCCACAGGGCCGCCCGCACCGCGACGCTGTCCCCATGACCAGCATCGACGTCCAACAGCTCACCAAGGAGTACGGCACCACCCGCGCGGTGGACGACGTGACGTTCAGCGTCCGCCCCGGCCAGGTCACCGGCTTCCTCGGCCCCAACGGCGCCGGAAAGTCCACCACGTTGCGCCTCTTGCTCGGCCTCGACCGGCCCACGTCCGGCACCGCGACCGTCGGCGGACGCCCGTACGCGACGTACGACGAACCGCTCCGCCAGGTCGGCGCCCTGCTCGACGCGCAGGCCGCCCACGGGTCCCGCACCGCCCGCAACCACCTGCTCGCGCTCGCCGCGAGCAACCGGATCGCCCCGCGGCGCGTGGACGAGGTCCTGGAGGAGACCGGCCTGACGGCCGTCGCGGGGCGCCGCGTGAAGACGTACTCCCTGGGCATGCGGCAGCGCCTCGGGATCGCCGCCGCGCTGCTCGGGGACCCCGCCGTGGTGCTCCTGGACGAGCCGTCCAACGGGCTCGACCCCGAAGGGATCATCTGGATCCGTGAGCTGATGCGCGGTCTGGCCCGGGAGGGCCGCACCGTCCTGGTGTCCAGCCACCTCATGAACGAGACCGCGACGTTCGCCGACCACCTGGTGGTCCTCGGCCGCGGCAGGCTGCTCGCGGACACCCCGATGCGGGAGTTCATCGCGGCCCGCAGCCGGCCCAGGGTCCGGGCGCGCACCTCCGACCCGGCCCGGCTGCGCGCGGCCCTCGCCCGCGCGGGGCACGAGCTGACCGCGGCGGGCGACGGCCGCTGGACGGTCGACGGCGTCCGGGCCGAGGAGATCGGCAGGCTCGCCGCCGACGCGGGCGTGCCGATCCTCGAACTCGCCGACGAGGAAGCTTCCTTGGAGGAGGCCTACCTCGCGCTCACCGCCGCCGAGACGGAGTTCTCCGCGTCCGCCGCGGCTCCCACACCTCTCCAGGAGGCCTGACCGTGTCCACGTCCGCCGTGCTGCACTCCGAATGGATCAAGATCAAGTCGCTGCGGGGGAGCGTCGGTTCGCTCCTCGCGGTGTTCGTGGCGACCGTCGCCATCACGGTCCTCGTCTTCGCCACCGTCGGCCGCGCGGAGGCCGACAACGCCGACGCCGAACCCCTCTTCGACGCCTTCTACGCCTTCAACTTCGGGCAGGTCGCCGCCATCAGCTTCGGGGCCACGGCCGTCAGCTCCGAGTACGTGAACGGCGCACTGCGCGTCTCGCTGGCCGCCGTGCCGCGCCGCGGTCTGTTCTACGGCGCGAAGACCGCCGTCCTGGGTGCGGCGGCGCTCCTGGTGGGGCTCGTCACCAGCTTCACCACCTTCCTCGGCGGCCAGGCCTTCCTCGGGGAGTACTCCATCGGGCTCGGCCACCCCGGGGCGGTGCGCGCGTGCGTCGGGGGAGGGGTCTACCTCGCGTTGATGGCACTGTTCGCGGCGGGCCTCGCGGCGGTGCTGCGCAGCGGTGTGGCCGTGCTCAGCGTGCTGATCCCGTTCACCCTGATCGTCCCGTTCGTGATCGGTGACATGGCGGGCGGCGCGGCCCAGTTCCTGCCCGACCGGGCCGGGCAGCAGATCCTGCACGAGGCCCCGGACGGGATGCTCGGTCCCTGGCCGGGACTCGGGGTGACGGCGCTGTGGGCGGCGGCGTCGCTGGCGGCCGGGTGGTGGGCGGTGCGGAGGCGGGACGCGTGAGAAGGCGGGACGGGGTGATGAGGCGCTACGAGGGCGCGGGCGCGGGCCGCTGAGTCCTCGTCAGCCGTCCGATGCCTGACGGACGACCAATTGTCGGTGGCAACGGCTTTACTGGATGCCATGAGCAGCGCAGACCACCTCGCCGCGATCGACCTGCTGCGCGCCCGGGACTTCCCCGAGGCGCCCGGCAGGTCGGAGCACGGCTACGGCGGACCCGGCTTCCACGTCGCGGAGTTGTCGACGTACGACCAGCTGTGGGACGACGACGGCACGGCGCACGAGGAGACGGAGGCGCGGTGCGAGTCCGAGCGCGACGCCCTGAGGGTGCTCCTCGCCGAGCGCTGGGGCGAGCCGCGGGACTTCGGCCTGACCAGTGTCCTCATCCGCGTCATGGCCCAGGAGGCCGACGGCGTGGGCGCGTCGGTCCCCGACCCATGGGCCACGCTCAGCGAGTCCGTCCCCGACGTCCACCTGTGGCGGGCCGACGGGCAGTGGATAGCCCTGGGCGTCGCCCGCTGGGGCGAGCGCCTGGCGGTCCAGCTCCTCGCCGTGATCACGGAGGTCGACCCGCCGTAGCGCGCGGCGGGCGGGCGCGGGCCGTCCGGAGCACGGGGCCGTCTTCCGGGCGACGTGGCCGTCTCCGTTGAGGAGCCGAGCCTCAACGTTCAGGAGCCGAGCTCCGACGTTCAGGAGCCGAGCCCCAACTCCCCGTACACGCCCGGCCCGAAGAACCGCTCCACGTCCGCTTCGGTGACCGACGCCAGCTCGGCGGGCGCCCACTGCGGAGCGCGGTCCTTGTCGACGACCTGGGCCCGCACCCCTTCGGGGAAGTCGGGCGCCGTCAGACAGGCGCACGACACCCGGTACTCCTGGTCGAGCGCCTCCTCCAGGGACCCGAGGGCACGTGCCCGGCGCAGCGCGGCCAACGTGACCTTCAGCGCGGTGGGGGAGCGCGACAGCAGGATCTCGGCGGTCTCCTTCGCCGCCCGCTCGCCGCAGGACTGGAGGCGGTCGACGATCTCCTCCACCGAGTCGGCGGCGTAGCAGGAGTCGATCCACCCGCGGCGCGCGGCGAGTTCGCCCTCCGGGGCGGTATCCGCGTACGCCCGCACGGCGTCCGGCACGTCGGTGTCCGCGAGTGCCGCCGTGAAGTCCGCGAGGCGCTCCGACGGTACGTAGTGGTCGGCGAGGCCGCACAGCAGCGCGTCGCCCGCGCCCACCGACGTGCCGGTCAGCGCCAGATGCGTACCGAGCTCGCCCGGCGCCCGCGTCAGCAGATGCGTGGCGCCGACGTCGAGGACGAAGCCGATGATCGTCTCGGGCATGGCGACCTGGGACCGCTCGGTGACGACGCGCACGTCGCCGTGCGCCGAGACCCCGACACCGCCGCCCATGACATAGCCGTCCATCACCGCCACATACGGCTTGTGGTAGCGCGCGATCCGTGCGTTGAGCAGGTACTCGTCGTGCCAGAACGCCGCCGACGCCGCGCCGCCGCCCGCGAGGATGTCGTCGCGCACGGCCCGGATGTCACCGCCCGCGCACAGACCGCGCTCACCTGCGCCCGTCACGACCACCGTGCGGACCGCGTCGTCGTGCTCCCACGCCGTGAGCGCCTCGTCGATGAGGCGGACCATCGGGTGGTCGAGCGCGTTCAGGGCGCGCGGACGGTTCAGGACGATACGGCCCGCGCGGCCCTCGACCCGCGTCAGCACCGGCGGTGCGTCGACACTCACTGAGCCGAGTCCTCCTTGTTGCCGCCGCTGCCGTTGCCGGGGCTCTTGCCGCCGGTGTCGCTCGTGCCGGTGTCGCTCGTGCCGGCGTCGCCGCTCTCGTCGCCGCCGCTCGGCCCCTGGAACGCGTCCAGGATCCGTTCCGCCGCCGTCGTCGCCGTCAGCGTCCCCTCCCGTACGCGCTGCTCCAGGTCGGGCGCGAGGCGCCGCACGTCGGGGTGCGCGTGCAGGCGGCCGAGGAGCTCGTCGCGGACCATCGTCCACGTCCAGTCGACCTGCTGGTCGCGGCGTTTCGCGGCGAGGCGGCCGGTGGAGTCCAGGAGCGCGCGATGTTGTTCGAGCCGGTCCCAGAGGGTGTCGAGGCCCTTCGACTCGCGGGCGCTACAGCTGAGCACGGGCGGCGTCCAGGCGGCGTCCGACGGGTGCATGAGCCGCAGGGCGCCCGCCAGCTCACGCGCCGCCGAGCGCGCGTCCCGCTCGTGCGGCCCGTCCGCCTTGTTGACCGCGATCACGTCGGCCAGCTCGAGGACGCCCTTCTTGATGCCCTGCAGCTGGTCGCCGGTGCGGGCGAGGGTGAGCAGCAGGAACGTGTCGACCATGTTCGCCACGGCCGTCTCGGACTGGCCGACGCCGACGGTCTCCACGAGCACCACGTCGTACCCGGCCGCCTCCATCACCACGACGGACTCGCGGGTCGCCTTCGCGACGCCGCCGAGCGTGCCCGCCGTGGGCGAGGGCCGCACGAACGCCATCGGGTCCACCGCCAGGCGTTCCATCCGGGTCTTGTCGCCCAGGATGGAGCCGCCCGTCCGCGACGAGGAGGGGTCGACGGCGAGCACCGCGACGCGATGGCCGAGGGACGTCAGCATCGTGCCGAGCGCGTCGATGAACGTCGACTTGCCGACCCCCGGAACGCCGCTGATGCCGATGCGCCGCGCCCGCCCCGAGTGCGGGAGCAACTGCGTCAGCAACTGCTGGGCGAGCACGCGGTGTTCGGCCCTGGTGGACTCCACGAGCGTGATCGCCCGCGCGATGTGCGCGCGCTTGCCGTCGAGTACGCCCTTCACATAAGTGTCGAGATCGATCCTCGGTGCCATGGGCTCAGCGGCTCACAGCTCGGCACTGCCGGAAGCGGCCTCGCCGGGCAGTTCGTGGCCGAGCCCGGCGGCGAGCCGCCGCACCAGGTCGTACGCCGCGTCCGGGATGACCGTGCCGGGCGGGAACACCGCCGCCGCGCCCGCCTCGTGCAGTGCCTCGACGTCCTGCGGGGGAATCACGCCGCCCACGACGATCATGATGTCCTCGCGGCCCTCCTCGGCCAGCTCCGCGCGCAGCGCCGGAACCAGCGTCAGGTGCCCCGCCGCGAGCGAGGAGACGCCGACGATGTGCACGTCCGCCTCGACGGCCTGCCGCGCCACCTCCGCGGGCGTCTGGAACAGCGGGCCGACGTCGACGTCGAAGCCCAGGTCGGCGAAGGCGGTCGCGATGACTTTCTGGCCGCGGTCGTGACCGTCCTGGCCCATCTTGGCGACCAGGATGCGCGGACGGCGGCCCTCGGCCTCCTCGAAGGACTTCACCAGCGCGCGAGTGCGCTCCACGGACGGCGACGGGCCTGCTTCGGTGCGGTACACACCGGAGATCGTACGGATCTGGCCCGCGTGCCGCCCGTACGCCTTCTCCAGGGCGTCGGAGATCTCGCCGACCGTGGCCTTCGCGCGGGCCGCGTCGACCGCGAGCGCGAGGAGGTTGCCCTCGAGGCCGGGGCCCGAGCCGCGCTCGGCCGACGCGGTCAGCTTGCGCAGCGCGTCCTGGCAGACGGCCTCGTCGCGCTCCTCGCGCAGCCGCCGCAGCTTCTCGATCTGCTGGGAGCGCACCGATGAGTTGTCGACCTTCAGGACCTCGATCTGCTCGTCGCTGTCCACGCGGTACTTGTTCACGCCGATCACGGGCTGCCGCCCGGAGTCGATGCGGGCCTGCGTGCGCGCGGCAGCCTCCTCGACGCGCAGCTTCGGGATGCCCGCGTCGATGGCCTGCGCCATGCCGCCCGCGGCCTCGACCTCCTGGATGTGCTGCCAGGCACGGCGCGCCAGGTCGTACGTCAGCTTCTCCACGTACGCGCTGCCGCCCCACGGGTCGATGACCCGGCAGGTGCCCGACTCCTGCTGGAGCAGGAGCTGGGTGTTGCGGGCGATGCGCGCCGAGAAGTCCGTGGGCAGGGCCAGGGCCTCGTCGAGGGCGTTGGTGTGCAGGGACTGGGTGTGGCCCTGCGTCGCCGCCATCGCCTCCACACAGGTGCGCGTCACGTTGTTGAAGACGTCCTGGGCGGTCAGTGACCAGCCCGAGGTCTGCGAATGGGTGCGCAGCGAAAGGGACTTGGCGTTCTTCGGGTCGAACTGCTTGACCAGCTTCGCCCACAGCAGGCGCGCCGCGCGCAGCTTGGCGACCTCCATGAAGAAGTTCATCCCGATCGCCCAGAAGAACGACAGGCGCGGCGCGAACGCGTCCACGTCCAGGCCCGCCTCGCGCCCCGCCCGCAGGTACTCCACGCCGTCGGCGAGCGTGTAGGCCAGTTCCAGGTCGGCCGTCGCACCGGCCTCCTGGATGTGATAGCCGGAGATCGAGATGGAGTTGTAGCGCGGCATCTTCTGCGAGGTGAACGAGAAGATGTCGGAGATGATCCGCATCGAGGGCTTCGGCGGATAGATGTAGGTGTTGCGGACCATGAACTCCTTGAGGATGTCGTTCTGAATGGTCCCCGCCAGCTTCTCCGGCGGCACGCCCTGTTCCTCGGCGGCGACGATGTACAGCGCAAGGACGGGCAGCACGGCGCCGTTCATCGTCATCGACACGGTCATCTTGTCCAGCGGAATGCCGTCGAAGAGCTGCCGCATGTCGTAGATCGAGTCGATCGCCACGCCCGCCATGCCGACGTCACCGGTCACCCGCGGGTGGTCGCTGTCGTAGCCGCGGTGGGTCGGCAGGTCGAAGGCGACGGACAGGCCCTTCTGGCCCGCCGCGAGGTTGCGGCGGTAGAAGGCGTTGGACTCCTGCGCCGTGGAGAAGCCCGCGTACTGCCGGATCGTCCAGGGCTGGTTGACGTACATCGTCGGGTACGGGCCGCGCAGATACGGCGCGACGCCCGGGTAGGTGCCCAGGAAGTCCAGGCCCTCCAGGTCGGCGCCCGTGTACAGCGGCTGGACCGCGATGCCCTCCGGGGTCTCCCACAGCAGGTCGTCGGCGTCCTTGCCGGTGGTCGACTCGACCGCGGCGCGCCACTGCTCGGCGGAGCCCCGCGGGGCCGCGTCCGGCTCCAGGCCGATGCCGGAGAAGTCGGGGATCGTCATGGCGCCACTCCCATGAGGTCGAGGGTGGAGGTGAGCACGGCCACGGCGTCGCAGCCGGCGAAGACATAGGCGTCGACGTCCCCGAACTCACCGGGCCGTCCAGCGAGGAATACCCGCTCAGCGCCCGCCGACTTCAGCGCGGCGGCGACCGCGTCCGCCTCCTCCGCGTACAGGGCGTCGCTGGAGCACAGGCAGGCGACGCGCGCGCCGCTGGCCCGGAAGGCGTCGGCGGCGCTCGTGGCGTCCACCGAGACCGGGTCGTGCACGGCCTCGACGCCGCCCGCCTGGAAGAGGTTCGAGGCGAACGTGGCGCGGGCGGTGTGCGCGGCGGCCGGGCCGAGCGCGGCCAGGAACACCTTGGGGCGGGCGCCGGTCCCGGCGAGGTGGGCGTCGGAGCGGGCGCGCAGGGCTTCGTACGCCTCGTCGCGCCGCACCCGCGGCAGGCCGCCCGTCGGCCCGGCGGGTGCGCTCTCGCGCGCCACGGGCTTCTCGGCGAGGTTCGGGAACTCGCTGACGCCCGTGATGGGTTCGCGGCGCTTGGCGAGCTTCCTGCCGCGCTCCGCCCAGGTCGCCGCCAGGCGGTCACCGAGCATGCCGGAGCGCAGGGCCGCCGCCTGGCCGCCCGCGCGCTCGATCTCCTGGAAGAAGTCCCAGGCGGCGTGCGCCAGTTCGTCGGTGAGCCGCTCCACGTAGTACGAGCCGCCCGCCGGGTCGATGACCCGCGCCAGGTGCGACTCCTCCAGGAGGATCGTCGAGGTGTTGCGGGCGATGCGGCGCGCGAACGCGTCCGGCAGGCCCAGGGAGTGGTCGAACGGCAGCACCGTGACCGCGTCGGCGCCGCCCGCGCCCGCGCTCAGGCAGGCCACGGTCGTGCGCAGCATGTTCACCCACGGGTCGCGGCGCGCCATCATCACCGGCGAGGTCACCACGTGCTGACGCTGCGCGCCCGCGTCGACGTCGCCGCTCGCCTCCGCCACGCGCGCCCAGAGGCGCCGGGCCGCGCGGAGCTTGGCGATGGTGAGGAACTGGTCGGCCGTGGCCGCGTACCGGAACTCCAGCTGCGCGCAGGCCTCTTGCAGGGTGAGGCCCGCGCCGGTGAGCAGGCGCAGATAGGCCACGCCCGTCGCCAGGGACGCGCCCAGCTCCTGCGCGGCCGAGCCGCCCGCCTCGTGGTACGGCAGCGCGTCCACCGTGAGCGCGCGCAGGCCGCCGTACTCTCGGCCGCACAGCCGCGCCAGCTCGACCGACGCGTCCGTGCCCAACTCCGTGCCCGTGCGCGCCTCGTACGCCAGCGGGTCCGCGCCGAGGTTGCCGCGCGCCGCGTCCTTGGCGACGCCCGCGGCCTCGATCAGGCGCAGCAACTCACCGGCTGCGGCCTCGACATCGGCTCCGGCGTCGAGCACGACGGGGGCCAGGTCCAGATAGACGCCGTCGAGCGCCCGCTCCAGACCGGAGACGGGCAGCGCGTCCGGGCCGAGGGTGAGCCACAGCGACGTCACGCCGTTCTCGAGGTCGGCGAGGACTGATTCGTTCGTGCGGGCCGGGTCGCCTGTCGCGTGCCGCTGCCGTACGTCCCAGCCGGTCGCGGCACCGCCCGCGGCGCGCCCGCCGCGTACGAACGGGGCGAAACCCGGATGGCCGACATCGGCCACGGCGTCACGGGCGGTGTACAGGGGGCGGGTGCTGAGCCCGTCCTCGAGCGCGGTGGACAGCGCTTCCTCCGCCGCCGCCCCCGATACGTCCTTACCCGACTTCCGCAGTACGCCCTCCACCAGGCGCTGCCACTGCTCATGGGTCGCATCAGGGAACTCGGCGGCCAGGGAAAGCCCGTCGTCAGGCAGGACCGTCATGTTCCGATGCTAGGGCTCAATCAGGGCCCGGTGCCGGGGCACCGCTGTGACCTTGCACTCTCCCCGTCAGTCTTGAACTCGGACGGCCCGCAAGTTATTACCAGTGGGTAATATATAGGGGTTTCATAGGGGTCGTATCTGTCCGCCGCACGCCCTCAAGCAGGGGTTTTCGCCGACATTCGCGGCGTGGCCTGGGCCGGGACCAACCCCTGTACGGCGTTTTCGCGGACGACGGCGCCGGTGCCGCGAGGAGCGTCGGCGGTGACGTAATGGGTGTACTCGCGGTGCAAGCGGAATCCAGCCGTCCAGGCGAGCAGGCGACTGGGCCGGTTGTCGCGGGCGCAGGACCAGCTCGCGGTGCGGCCGCGGGCCGAAATGTCCGCGGTGAGGGCGGCGACGCAGGCGTGCGCGAGGCCCTTGCGGCGGTGCTCGGGCGCGGTGGCCACGGCCACGTCCTCATACGCGTCGCCCGCGAAGTAGGAGCACGCCACGGCCACGACCCGGTCGCCGCGGTCGAAGGCGGCGACGGCGTGCCCGGAGGCGGCGAGCGCCGAGGGGCCGCCCCAACTGGCGTGGATCCAGTCGGCGTCCGGCCACAGCGCCGCCAGCGCGAGCGCGTCGTCGCCCGTCACCCGGCGCACCCGCACCCCGCGCGGCGGCCGGGGCGCGGCGACGCGCTCCCGGTGGACGTACACCATGCGCTCGTCGGGCACGAGGCGGTCGAAGGCGGCGCCGAGCACGGGCAGGAACCGCGCCGAGGCCACGACATGGCTCGCGCTGAACTGCGCGAGGCCGTCCGGGGAGACGGCACGCGGGTCGCCCCCGAGCAGGACGTGACCGGCGCAGGACACCGCGAGGGCGCGCGGCGCGTCGGTGCGGTCGGCCCACCACTGGCCGGTGCCGTGCGTGCGGACGTGCTCGGGCAGCGCGGCCGTTCCGGGGGCCCCGGCGGCGAACCAGTCGGTGAGGGCGGGAAGTCGGTGCCGCGGGAGCGGGATCACGGGGCGGTCCTCCGGGGGCTCTGGTGGGGTGGGCGGGGCAGGGGTGCCGGGGGGGGGCTGGGTGGTGCGGGGGTCGGCCGGGGCGCGGCGCGGGCGGGAGGTGCGTGGGGTGGGCGGGAGGTGCGTGGGGCGGGGGCGGTGCCGGGCTGCCACGAGTGCAGCGGTGCTGCCATGTGATCGAGCGGTGTTGCCACGAGACAGCGGTGCGTCCTCCGGATCGGGAGGACCGCACCGCTGGCCGTGTGGCGGCAGATTAGCCCTGACCCGCCTTGCCGCCGTGGTTGGACTTCTTCTTGCGGCGGGCCCTCTTCTTGCGTGCGCGCTTGGACATCTAGGCGTTCTCCCCCTTCAAGAGTTGTGGCCGACCAGCAGGGCGGCGAGCTTGTTCAGGCGCTTGACGGTGCGGTCCTCCCGGGCGGCCGCGGCGGGCTCGACCCGCTCGGAGCGGTCGTAGTACGCGCCGTTGACGATCTCGGTGGCCGGGTCGCACAGGCGCACCACGTGTTCCGCGCCCTCGGCGGCCGACGTGCCCTCGTGGGCGTACAGCGGCAGGAGCGCGGTGTCGCACACGCCGGGGTGCACGGACACGGCGGTCACGCGCGGGTCGGCGGCGAAGACGGTGAGCGCGAGCTGCGACTGGGCGTAGGCGGCGAGGCGGGAGTAGCGGCGGGCGCGGTTCGGGTCGCTCCACTGGATGGACGCGGTGCGGTGCAGCGACGAGGAGACGTTGACGACGCGGCCGCCGGGCTCGCTGGTCAGGGACGGCTCGAGGAGGCCCGTCAGGAGGAAGTGGGCGAGGAAGTTCACCTGGAAGGCGATCTCGTTGCCGTCGGCGGTGATGGTGTGGCGCTCCGGCGCGGCCATGCCCGCGTTGTTCACCAGGACGTCCAGGTGCGGGTGTTCGGCGACGACCCGCTCGGCGAGCCGCTCGACTTCCTCCAGATGGGTGAAGTCGGCGGCGAAGGCACGCAGCTTCGACGCGTCGACGCCGGCCATGGCGATGAGCTTGTCGACGGCGGCCTGGGCATCGTCGGCGGTGCGGCCGTGCACGAGCACGGTGACGCCGCGCTCGGCGAGGAGACGCGCGGTCTCGTAGCCGATGCCGGAGGTGGCTCCGGTGACGAGCGCGGTGCGCCCGGACAGAGAGGCAGAAGACATGTCTGATCCTGTGGTGGAGGCATGCCGGGGCAGCCCCCGGTGAGGGCTCGCGGCATGCGATACGAAATGGCCGTGCGCGCTCTTCAGGAGCGCCGGTCACGGCGGAGGAGGGTGCGGTGCGGCGTCAGCGCACCGTGCTGTGAACAGGGCGCGAGACCGGCACCGCCGTATGAGGCGGCCGGTCGTCATGGCGCACGAAGCAGTTCACGTCGACCATCTAACTGGCCCGTGAGCTGCGCTTCAAGCGCTGCTCACGGGCTTTGACGGGGCCCTGATGCGGGGCCCCGCGGAGGCGTCCGGGACGGATGTCCGGGACGGACCTCCGGGAGGTGCGTCTGGCAGGGGCGGTCGGGAAAGACGTCCGGGAAGATGTCCGGGAACCGGTCTCGGGAAACGGGCGTCAGCTGAGTCCCGGGATCGTCGACACCACCAGGTCGATCAGCTTGATGCCGAGGAAGGGCAGCACGAGCCCACCGAGTCCGTAGACCGCCAGGTTGCGCCGCAGCAGGTCGTGCGCGGACGCGGGGGTGTAGCGCACGCCGCGCAGGGCGAGCGGGATCAGCGCGACGATGATCAGGGCGTTGAAGATGATCGCCGAGGTGATCGCGGACTTCGGACTGTGCAGCCCCATGATGTTCAGGGACTCCAGGCCCGGATAGGCCCCCGCGAACATCGCCGGGATGATCGCGAAGTACTTCGCGACGTCATTGGTGATCGAGAAGGTGGTCAGGGCGCCGCGGGTGATCAGCAACTGCTTGCCGATCTCCACGATCTCGATGAGCTTGGTCGGGTTGGAGTCCAGGTCCACCATGTTCCCGGCCTCCTTGGCGGCCGAGGTACCGGTGTTCATGGCCACGCCGACGTCGGCCTGCGCGAGCGCGGGCGCGTCATTCGTGCCGTCACCCGTCATCGCGACCAGCTTGCCGCCCTCCTGCTCCTGCTTGATCAGGGCGAGCTTGTCCTCGGGCGTGGCCTCCGCGAGGAAGTCGTCCACGCCCGCCTCCCGGGCGATGGCGCGCGCCGTGAGCGCGTTGTCACCCGTGATCATGACGGTGCGGATGCCCATGCGGCGCAGCTCGGCGAACCGCTCCCGGATGCCGTTCTTCACCACGTCCCTGAGCTGCACCACGCCGAGGACGCGCGGCCCGTCCCAGTCGTGCACGGCGACAAGGAGCGGAGTCCCGCCGGCCGCGGCGACGGAGTCGGCGAACATCCGGGCCTGCGGCGGTACCTGGCCGCCGCGCAGCTCCACCCAGGTGATGACCTGGCTGGCCGCGCCCTTGCGGATGGTGCAGGCGGCGCCGTTGTCCCAGCGCAGGTCGATGCCGCTCATCCGGGTCTGGGCGGTGAACTCCACGAACTGCGCGTTGGCCAGCTCGCCCTGCGCCGGTGCGCGCAGCCCGTACTTGTTCTTGGCGTGCACGACGATGGAGCGGCCCTCGGGCGTGTCGTCGGCCAGCGACGACAGCTGGGCGGCGTCCGCCAGGTGCAGTTCGTCGACACCGGGCAGCGGCATGAAGGCGTCCGCCTCGCGGTTGCCGAGCGTGATGGTGCCGGTCTTGTCGAGCAGCAGCGTGTTCACATCGCCCGCGGCCTCGACGGCCCGGCCCGACATGGCGAGCACGTTGCGCTGCACGAGCCGGTCCATGCCCGCGATGCCGATGGCGGAGAGGAGCGCGCCGATCGTCGTCGGGATCAGTGTCACGAGGAGCGCGACGAGCACGGTCGTGGGCTGCGCCGCGTTCGCGTACGAAGCCATCGACTGCAGGCTCACGACGACCAGCACGAACACGATGGTGAGCGCCGCGAGCAGGATGTTGAGGGCTATCTCGTTCGGCGTCTTCTGTCGTGACGCGCCCTCGACTAGGGAGATCATCCGGTCCAGGAAGGAGTGGCCGGAGCGCGACGTCACCCGCACGACGATCCGGTCGGACAGCACCGTCGTACCGCCCGTGACGCCGCTGCGGTCGCCGCCCGACTCGCGGATGACCGGTGCCGACTCACCCGTGACCGCGGACTCGTCGACCGCCGCGACCCCGTCGACCACATCGCCGTCCGCCGGGATCAGCTCGCCCGCCTCGACCAGGACGAAGTCGAAGGGCCGCAGCTCGGTCGCGGCCACCGCCTCCGTCTCCGCGTCCCGCAGATCCGTGCCCACCCGCCAGTTGTGCCGCAGCCGCAGGGCGACCGTGTCCGTGCGCGCCTTGCGCAGCGCGAGCGCCTGCGCCTTGCCCCGGCCCTCCGCCACCGCCTCCGCGAGGTTCGCGAAGACGAGGGTCAGCCACAGCCAGACACTGATGATCCACGAGAACACCGACGGGTCGAACACCGCGGTCCCCGTCGTGATCACCGCGCCGCAGCCCACCACGAACAGCACGGGGTTCTTGACCAGCGCGCGCGGGCGCAGCTTGTGCAGTGCGTCGGGGAACGACTTCAGGACCTGCACGGGATCGACGAGGCCGCCGGGGCGGACGCGCCGACGGCCGGGACGGCTCTCGGGACTGCGCCCGGACGACTGGCTCTCGGGCGCCTGGGGAGCCTGCTGCGGGGCGGCGGGAAGCATCGGTGAAGGTGACTTTCTGGTGGGGGAGCGGCCACGGAGCGCGGCCGTGCGGAGAGGAAGCTAGCGGTCCGCACCTCGCCAAATCACCTTCGCAGCAGGGAATTTACGACCCCCTGACAGCCCCTCGTGGCCATCCGTCAAGCCTTCGTCAAGAAGGCCTGGTGGCGCATCAGGGGGGCGTCAACAAAACCGGGAAGCGCCGCGGTGGACCCAAGACTGATCACCACGGGGGAACGGGCGAACGAGTCCGTGATGTGAGGTCGGAGGGCGCGTGACGATCACCTCCGGCAGTACGCACAGTCCAGACGCGGGGGCCGGGGCTGTGCCAGCCGCACATCATGATCCGGTCGTCCGTCCGAACGGACGTCCCGACCCGCGGCTCAGAGGGGGGCCGCGGGCCGGGCGTCCGCAACGACCGGACGCCCGGCGGCACTTACACCGCCTGGGGTCGTCGTCGCCGCCGGTCTGGCTCCGGCTCTAGCTGCGGCTGCTCCGCGCCGTGCTGTCGCTGCTCGCCGCAGCGCTCGCGGCGCTGCTCACCGCGGCGGGTTTCGCCGCGCTCGGTGCCTGGGGCGCCGTGGCCGACCGTGATGCGCCCGCACCACCAGCGCGGCCCTGCGCAGCTACCAGGAACTCGTCGGGCGCGCCCTGGAGGACGACGTCCGCTCCGGCGGCAAGGCCGCGGCCCTGCTGAGCTGATCGCGGTCCTCGCCGCGCTCCGACGGCACCTCGCGCGGCGCGACGGCTTCGACTCCGTCGTGGCACCGTCGCGTGCCCACGCCACGGTGTACGACGCCAACGCCGACGAGAGCCGCTACCTGCTGATGAAGGACCGGCGCGGGCAGTGCCGGAACTCGTTCTTCGCCAAGTCGCAGAACCTGTACGGCATTCCCGGCACCACGCCGCCACGCACGACACGCGGCTCGACGAGACCTGGCGCGCCCACCGCTCCGACCGCCGCGTCCTGCCCTTCACCGGCGAGTTCCGGCGCGACCTCGACAACATCACCTTCCCCGGCGAACGCGCCGCCGCGGAGGCTGGCCGAGTTCCGGGGAGGCGGGCTCGTCAACTCTCCGTCTGCGGCCGTGAGTCGGGGACCGGGTCCAGCGCGTGGTGGGCACACCATCCGCGAGGCGTTCAAGCGGAACGCGCGGCGGGTCCTCGCCGTCCGCAGCACGGGCCCTCGCCGCCATGTGGCGCGGCCGCGGTCTCGACGGCCTGATGACAGGTGTGCAGCCGCTGCGCGCGAACTGCGGCCTGGGCACACCGGAATGATCAGCTCCCGCGGTGTGCGGCGACCCCGTGAACGAGTCATGGCCAAAACGTAAGAGAGGCGTCAACGGTGTCCCGGCCGCCGTATGAGAGACGTCAAGAGAGACGGTGAACCCGCTGGTGGGCGCTTTGCTTCAGAGGACCGCACAATCTTGTGGGCTCGGCCCGCACGCACTTTCAGGAGGCGGCACACCGATGACCCGGGTGCTGGTGGTCGAGGACGACCCACAGCTCGTACGGGCTCTGGAGATCAACCTCAAGGCACGCAAGTACGAGGTGGACGCTGCGGTCGACGGGGGCACGGCCCAGCGTCTGGCCGCGGCACGTCCGCCGGACGTGGTCCTCCTTGATCTCGGGCTGCCCGACATGGACGGCATCGACGTGGTGCGGTGGCTGCGGGGCTTCAGCCGCGCCCCCATCCTCGTCGTGTCCGCCCGCCAGGCCTCCGACGAGAAGGTCGCGGCGCTCGACGCGGGCGCCGACGACTACATCACCAAACCGTTCAGCATGGACGAACTCCTCGCCCGGCTGCGGGCCGCCGCCCGCAGAACCCGCTCCGAGGAGCGCGGCGAGACCTCCGCGCTCGTCGAGACCGAGGGCTTCACCCTCGACCTGCTCGCCAAGAAGGCCTTACGGGACGGCCGCGCCGTGCGTCTCACCCCCACCGAGTGGCACCTCCTGGAAGTCCTGGTCCGCCACCGCGGCCGCCTGGTCAGCCAGCAGCAACTGCTCGGCGAGGTCTGGGGGCCTTCGCACAGCACGCGGACCAACTACCTGCGGGTGTATATGGCGCAACTGCGGCGCAAGTTGGAGCCTGATCCGGCGCATCCCCGGCATCTGATCACCGCACCGGGGATGGGGTATCGGTTCGAGGGGTAGGGATGGTGCCCCGGGTGTGCGGGGTGCGGTTGTCGCGCGTGCGGGGTGAGGTCAGCCGCTTGTGCGGGGTGAGGGCGGCTGCTTGTCCGGGCTGCGGCCGACCGCTTGTCCGGGCTGCGGGTGCGGCTGTCCGGCGCGCGGGGTGCGGCTGGTGACCCTGCCGCGGTCGGGCTCAGGAGACGCTGTCGGCCGACGCCCCGCTGTCCCGCAGGTCGGCGACCACTGCCGCGTGGTCGGACGGCCAGACACCGTCGACCGGGCCGTCGCCCGCGCGCCGCACCGAGCGCACCGCGCCGAGGCAGCCGGGGCCCGGTGGCCCGACGTGGATGTAGTCGATCCGAACGCTCGGGTCGTACGAGGGCGCCACGTACGGGTTCGCCGCGTCCCAGGTGGCGGCCGCCGCGCCCGGCTCGGCATACTCCCAGGAGTCCAGGAGCGACTGCCCCGGCACGGCGGCCGTCGTCCTCCTCCCCCGTCCGACGGGGGCAGTTGTGCGACGGCCCGGTCCACGACGGGCCACCGGCTGAGGACCGCGTTGCCGATCGCCGCCTCCGGATCACCGATCCGCCGTTGCCATCGCCCCGGCGCCCGCGACGGCTCCCACGTCCAGCGCAGGCCCAACTCGTCCGCGAGCCTCCCGGCGACGTTCTCGCCGCCCCGCTCCCAGACCTCCTGCAGGCCGACGACGTCCGGCCGCAGCTCGCGCAGCACCGTGAGAATCGCCTTCCGCCGCTGCTCCCAGGGCCCGTACCGCCACCATACGTTCCACGTCAGTATGCGCACGTACGTCCCCACTCGCCCGGGTCCCCGAGCCGGGCCACGCGTCAGCAGAGTGTCAGCGTGCGCCGAATCACCGTCAACGGCTCGTCATTTCCGGTCGGTTGACACCCCGTGCCGGGCATACCGTCACTGTGTGCCCGGTGCTCGCCGCCGGGTCCACGGCGACCGCCCAACCCGACGAGGGCCTGCCGAGGCTCCTCAAGGAGGAATCCCATGACGCAGCAACTGGTGTGCGGAGAAGACCCCGAGCCTTCCGAACGCGGCCCGGCCGGACCGCTGTTCGTTCCCGTCCGGCCGGGACCCGCGGGCTGTGTCGCCCGCCTGTTCCGCACCCCTGTCGGCGGCCGCACGGCCGTCGCCTTCACGACACCGCAACGCCTCACCGACGAACTCGGCGCCCGGCAGCCCTGGATCCGGCTCTCCGAACCCGCCCTGCGTGCGCTCACCGAGCCGCTCGGCGTCCCTCGGGTCACCGTCGACCCCTGCCTCACGCCCCGCTCGGCATCAACGGACCGCACCTCCACCACCACCGGCCGCACTCCGGGCTCCCCGGCTCCCCGGCGCACCCCCGCCTCGTCCGCCCCACGGCTCACGCCCGCCGCACCCCGGCCCGTCGCCGCCTCCGCGGACACCGGCCCGCGTGTCTCCCGTTGGCGGGACTGGGACCCCCAGGCCGTCGGAGCGCTGCGCGTCACCGGAGCGGCGGCGGTCGTCGGCGCGCTGACCGCCTGGATCGGCTGAACCAGCGGTTCCTCGGGCCGAGGGTGGTGCTCGACAGCGCTCCCGTGCGCGGGGACCGCTACCCACGCCTGGGAACCGGGTTCCCGCACCTGAGGACCGAGTTCCCGCACCTGAGGACCCGGTCCCCGCACACCGGACGACAAGGTCTCCGCAGTCCGAGAACTGGCAGCCCGAGAACTGGCACCGGAGACTCGGCGCCGACGGGCCGCGGAGACCAGCCATCGCAGGCGCCGAGGAAGCCGCGGCCGCTGATGACGTCGACGCCGCCGGAGGCGCCACGGACGACGCGCCCGCTGGTGCCGCAGCCACCAGCGACGTCCCCGGCGTCGTTGATGCCACTGACGTCACCGAGACGCAAGATCTGCCCCCCCCGGCGCCGGGGCAGCCCGACGGAGCGCGACTGGACGGGCCCGACGGGGCGGGACCGGGCGGTCCGACGGGGCGGGACTGGACAGCCCGACGGGCGCGAGCGGCCGATGCCCACGAGGCGAGCACGACGGCGTCCCGCCGAGAGCACCACGCGCCCGGGACGAGGACGACGTGAAGACGACGACGTGAAGACGACGAGGCGAAAAGAGAAGCCAGCCATGACCCTTGCGGACATCCCCGCGACACCCGGCCACCCCCCGGTCACCGTCGACGCCCCGCCCATGGACGCGGCCGACGACCTGACCGTGTGGCCGATCTCCACCACGCGGCTCGCGCACGGAGGCCTGGCCGTCGGCGGCGTACCGCTCACCGAGATCGCCGACCGCTTCGGCACCCCCGCCTACCTCCTCGACGAAGCCGACGTACGCGAGCGCTGCCGCACCTATCTGCACGTCTTCCCCGACACCGACGTCCTGTACGCGGCCAAGGCGTTCCTGTGCCGTGCCATGGCGCACTGGGTCGAGGAGGAGGGCCTGGGCCTCGACGTCTGCTCCGCCGGTGAACTCGAACTCGCCGTCACCACCGGCTTCCCGGCGGCCCGCATCGTCCTGCACGGCAACGCCAAGAGCCCGGAGGACCTGCGCGCCGCTCTGCGCCTCGGCGTCGGACGCATCGTCATCGACAGCGCCTCGGAAATCGCCCGTCTCGCCGCGGCCGTACCGCCCGGCAGCCGCCAGAAGGTCCTGGTCCGCGTCGTCCCCGGCATCGCCGCGGGCGGCCACAGCAAGATCCAGACGGGCACGGACGACCAGAAGTTCGGCCTGTCCATCACCGACGGCTCCGCCCAGCACGCCATCGCCCGCATCCTCGACCAGCCCGGCCTGGAACTGGTCGGCCTGCACTGCCACCTGGGCTCCCAGATCACCTCCGACAAGCCGTTCCTGTGCGCCGTACGCCGCCTCGTCGGGCTGATGGCCCGCATCAAGGACCACCACGGCATCACGCTCCCCGAACTGGACCTCGGCGGCGGCCACGGCATCGCCTACCGCCCCGGCGAGGACGCCCTCGACATCACCACCCTCGCCCGCAAGGTACGCGCCGAACTCACCGAGAGCTGCGCCGCCGCCGGCCTCGCCGTACCCCGCCTGGTCGTCGAACCAGGGCGCGCCATCGCGGGCCCCGCGGGCGTCGCCCTCTACCGGGTCCTGTCGGTCAAGCGCACCAGCGACCGCACCTTCGTCGCCGTCGACGGCGGCATGAGTGACAACCCGCGGCCCGCGCTGTACGGCGTGCGCTATCTGCCGCGGCTCATCGGCCGCCGCTCCACCGCCGCGTCCGCACCCGTGACCGTCGTCGGCCGGCACTGCGAAGCGGGCGACGTGCTCGCCGCCGACGTCCAACTCCCGGCCGATACCCGGCCCGGGGACCTCCTCGCCGTCCCCGTCGCGGGCGCCTACCACCTGTCGATGGCCTCCGGCTACAACCTCGTCGGCCGGCCCCCGGTGGTCGCCGTCGCCGACGGCCACGCCCGACTCCTCGTGCGCCGCGAGTCCCTGGAGGACTTCCGCAGCCGGGACGTCGGCCTCTAGGGCCGCGCTCTCAAGGCCGGACGTCGGCGCGGCCGGGCACCCGCCCCGTCGGCGTCACGTGCCGAGAAAGCGCAGGATCGCCAGCACACGGCGGCTGTAGCCGGTGACGTCGGTCAGCTCCAACTTGTCGAAGATGGCGTTCACATACTTCTCGACGGCGCTCTGCGAGACGTGCAACTGCTTCGCGATGGCCGCGTTCGTATGCCCCTGCGCCATCTTGGCGATGACCTCCCGCTCCCGGTCGGTCAGCCGCTGCAACGGGTCCACCTGGCGGCTGAACGTCAGCAACTGGCGCACGACCTCCGGGTCGAAGGCCGTCCGGCCCGCACCCACGCGATCGAGCGCGTCCAGAAACTCGTCGACCTGCACGACCCGGTCCTTGAGCAGATATCCGACCCCTTCCGTGGCCGTGGTCAACAGGTCCGTGGCGTAACGCCGTTCGACGTACTGCGACAGCACCAGGACACCCGTGTCCGGCCAGTTCTTGCGGATCTCCAGCGCGGCCCGCAACCCTTCGTCGGTGTGTGTCGGCGGCATCCGCACATCCACCACGGCGGCGTCCGGCGGATCGGCGGCGATCGCTTCGAGCAGAGCCTCCGCGTCCCCGACGGACGCCGTCACCTCATGCCCCTCCTCGACGAGCAGCCGGGTCAGCCCCTCACGCAGCAGCGTCGAGTCGTCGGCGAGTATTACGCGCATGGCAGCTCCGCTGTGATGACTGTGGGACCTCCGGCCGGGCTGGCCACGGACAACGTACCGTCGAGCGCCGCGATCCTCCGGCTCAGGCCAAGCAGCCCACTGCCGGAGGCGTCGGCTCCGCCCCTGCCGTCGTCCTCGACCCGCAGTCGCAGCAGCTCACCAGCACGGTCGGCCCGCACCGTGACCTGCCCGGCGCCGGAGTGCTTGACCGCGTTCGTCACGGCCTCGGCGGCGACGAAGTAGGCGACCGCCTGCGCTGTCGGCGGCGGGGTGTCCCGCAACTCGCAGGAGAGCCGGACGGGTATCGCGGCACGCTCGGCGACCGTTTCCAGTGCGGCGGCCAGCCCGCCCTCGTCGAGCGCCGCCGGATACACGCGCCACGCCACGTCCCTGAGTTCCACCAACGCCTGCTGCGACTCCTCATGGGCCTGCCGGAGCAGCTCCGACGACTTCTCCGGGTCCGGGGTGCGGCGGGCCCGGCCGAGCAGCATGCCGAGCGCGACCAGGCGCTGCTGGACGCCGTCGTGCAGGTCACGCTCGATGCGTCGCCGCTCGTCGTGGACGGCCTCCACGACGCCGGCCCGGCTCTTGGCCAGCTCGCCGATGCGGCGCTCCAGGGTCTGGCGGTCGCTGGGGCCGAGGAAGTGGCGTATGAGCTGCTCGTCCATCAGCGCCACCGCGTGCACGCCCTGTATGCACAGGAAGAGCAGGAAGAGACCGCCGAACGCGGCGGGTGCGACGGTCAGCGACCACCGGTCGAGGTCGAAGTCGATCAGGAACCAGCCCCACACCAGCAGTGACGCATAGCCGGCGCCGACCGCGGCGGCCAGCAGCACCACGCCGCCCAGCAGCCCCACCGTCCAGCGGGTGGCCACATAGGACAGGGCGGGCATGCCGGTCAGCGGCGCGGCCAGGTCCGCGGTGCCGGTGTCGTACCAGCGGGCCATCCGACGGCGCTGCAACTCTGCCCACCAGCGGGCGACCGTGAGTATCCGTGTCTCGCCACGGCGGTCGTCGGCGGACCGCCCGAGCGTGACGAGCAGCCACAGCCCGGACGCGAGTGTCATGGCCAACTCGGCGACGGCGCTGAGAGATCCGAGCAGGACCCCGGCGGCGACGCGCAGTCGGCGGGCGAGAAAGTTTCGCATGATCAATGACGCTAGCCGAGCGGTGCGCGGAGCGGACTGCGGAAAACCGCAAAGCTGGCTGCGGTAGTCCGCAGAGAGGGTCTGCGGCGGTCCGCAGCGCAACTGTGCGGCGGTCCTCATACCGGCGTGGCCTGCGGGTTCGTACCGTCGAAGGCATGATCCTCACCGCTTCGCACACACTCAGCGCCGCGTACGAATCCGCGGCGGCAGCGGCCTCAGCCACGGCCTCATCCGCGGCTGTGACCGCGTCCTCGGCCGTGTCCGAGCCCGCTCGGTCCGCCCGCTCCGTCATATACGCGGCCGCGCCCGCCGACGCCCCCGCGGGCGGTATAGCGGGCTGGGCCGCCGACCTCATGGACTCCCTGGGCGCGATCGGCGCCGGAGTGGCCATCGCGCTGGAGAATCTGTTCCCGCCGCTGCCCAGCGAGGTGATCCTGCCGCTCGCCGGATTCGCGGCGAGCCAGGGCAAGTTCAGCCTGCTCGCGGCGCTGCTGTGGACCACGGTCGGCTCCGTCGTCGGGGCGCTCGCGCTGTACTGGGTGGGCGCACTGCTCGGCCGCGACCGCACCGTCGCCATCGCCGCGCGCCTTCCGTTGGTGAAGACGGCGGACATAGAGAAAACGGAGGCGTGGTTCGAACGGCATGGAACCAAGGCCGTGTTCTTCGGCCGTATGATCCCGATCTTCCGCAGCATGATCTCGATACCGGCAGGCATAGAACGGATGCCGCTGCCCCTGTTCCTGGGCCTGACGACCGTCGGCAGCCTGCTGTGGAACAGCGTGTTCGTCCTGCTGGGCTACGGCCTCGGCTCCCGCTGGCACGAGGTCACGGATGCCGTCGGCCTGTACTCGAAGGGGATCCTCGGCGTGGTCGCCCTGGCCGTGATCGCGTTCGTGGTGGTCCGCATACGCCAGGCGGGCCGCGGCGCGCACCGGGCGAGGAGCTAACCCCACCGGGTGCGCGGGCCACGGCCCGCCCGGGAATGCCTCAGAGAACGGGAATGCCTCAGAGAATCGAGCCCGGCGTGTAAGCCGCCGCCTCGGGGTGCTCCTTGATGACGGCCTCGATCTGGGCGATGACCGCGGCGACCTGGTCGCTGGCGGCGCCCGTGAAGGAGAGCTTGTCGGCCATCAGCTCGTCCAACTGCACGCGGTCCAGCGGGATGCGGGAGTCCGCGGCGAGTTTGTCCAGGAGTTCGTTGCGCTCGACGCCCTGCTCACGCATGGCGAGCGCGGAGGCGACGGCGTTCTCCTTGATGGCCTCGTGGGCCTCCTCGCGGCCGACGCCCGCCCGCACCGACGCCATGAGTACCTTGGTCGTGGCGAGGAACGGCAGGTAGCGGTCCAGTTCCCGGGCGACGACGGCAGGGAACGCGCCGAACTCGTCGAGGACCGTCAGGAAGGTCTCCAGGAGGCCGTCCAGCGCGAAGAACGCGTCGGGCAGGGCCACGCGGCGTACGACGGAGCAGGAGACGTCGCCCTCGTTCCACTGGTCGCCGGCCAGCTCGGCGGTCATGGAGGCGTAGCCGCGCAGGATGACGGTGAGGCCGTTGACACGCTCGCAGGAGCGGGTGTTCATCTTGTGCGGCATCGCGGAGGAGCCGACCTGGCCGGGCTTGAAGCCCTCGGTGACCAGTTCGTGCCCGGCCATCAGGCGGATGGTCTTGGCCAGCGAGGACGGGGCGGCGGCGAGCTGTACGAGCGCCGTCACCACCTCGTAGTCGAGGGAGCGGGGGTAGACCTGGCCGACGGAGGTGAAGGCGCGGTCGAAGCCGAGGTGGGCGGCGATGCGGCCTTCCAGCTCGGTGAGCTTCTCGGCGTCGCCGCCGAGCAGGTCGAGCATGTCCTGGGCGGTGCCGACGGGGCCCTTGATGCCGCGCAGCGGATAGCGGCCGAGGAGGTCTTCCAGGCGGCGGTAGGCGACGAGCAGCTCGTCGGCGGCAGTGGCGAAGCGCTTGCCGAGGGTGGTGGCCTGCGCAGCGACGTTGTGGGAGCGGCCGGCCATGACCAGCTCGGCGTACTCACCGGAGAGGCGGCCGAGGCGGGCGAGGACGGCGACCGTGCGGGAGCGGACCAGCTCGAGGGAGAGCCGGATCTGGAGCTGCTCCACGTTCTCGGTGAGGTCGCGCGAGGTCATGCCCTTGTGGACGTGCTCGTGACCGGCGAGGGCGTTGAACTCCTCGATGCGGGCCTTCACATCGTGGCGCGTGACTTTCTCGCGCTCGGCGATGGAGGCCAGGTCGACCTGGTCGAGCACGCGCTCGTAGTCCCCGATCGCGGCGTCCGGCACATCGATGCCGAGGTCCTTCTGCGCACGCAGGACGGCGAGCCAGAGGCGGCGCTCCAGTTTCACCTTCTGCTCGGGCGACCAGAGCAGGGCGAGCTCGGTGGAGGCGTAACGCCCGGCGAGGACGTTCGGGATACGGGGCTTTGCAGGCGCGGCAGTCACAGTCGGCCATTCTAGCTGGCGGTTTCTGCAGGCCAGCGCCATGGCTGTCGTCGTCGGAAGCTACAAGGGGAGGGTGGGGGAGAGGCCGGGACGGGGCTGTGGGCCTGGAGCCGTGGCTGATGAAGGGTTGACGAGGTGGAGGTGTGAGTGGTCTATTACTCACATGGGTGCGACGAAGGCGCGGCAGCTTTCCACGGCGGAGGCGCGCAGAGGTGAGGTGCTGGCCACCGCGGCGAAGGTGTTCGCGGGGCGCGGGTACTACGGGACGTCCACGACGGAGGTCGCCAAGGGTGCCGGGATCTCGCAGTCGTATCTGTACCGGCTGTTCCCGGACAAGCAGGCGCTGTTCGTGGCTGTGGTCGAGGATGTCTCGCGGTTGATCCGTGAGCGGCTCGGCGAGTCGGTGGCGAAGGTGGGGAGCGCGGATCCGGCGGAGGTGCTGTATGCGATGGGGGATGAGTACGCCCGCCTGATCGCGGACCGCGAGGACCTGCTGAAAGTGCTGATGCACGCCAACTGTGCGGTCAGCGAGCCGGAGATCAGGGAGGCGGTGCAGGGGATGTACGCACGCCTTGTGGAGTATGTGCGGTCCGCGTCCGGTGCGCGGGACGACGAGGTGCAGGAGTTCTTCGCCAGGGGATTCCTGTGCAATGTGGCGGTCTCGATCGGGGCGCTCGAAGTGGACGCGCCGTGGACGAGGACGCTTCTGGCGGGCATCAGGCATTACTGAGCCGCAGAAGCTTCTCCGCGCTGCCGCCGAGGGCGGTGGGGCAGGGGGTGTCGCAATAGGAAGGCCACACACGCGCGTGGTCCTTCTTTCGGGATGAAGTGTGAGTGATTAACCACTCTTTCTTCGGCGTGAGGCCAGGGGTCAGAGACCAGGGACCAGGGGCTAGCGACTAGGGACTAGGGACTAGGGACTTGGGGATGTCATCGTGAGGGGACAGAGGCGGAGAGGAGGGGTGGGGCGGGTGCCCCGGCCGGTCCGGGCGTCGGGGGTGGAGCGGGGCCCGGCTCTGGTGGCGCTCGCGACGGCTCAGTTCGTCGTCGTGCTCAGCACGTCCATCGTGAATGTGGCGTTGCCCGCCGTCTCCGGAGGGCTCGGGCTGTCGTCCGGGGCGCTGTCGTGGGTGGTCAACGCCTATGTGCTCGCCTTCGGGGCGCTGTTGCTGCCCGGTGGCCGGTTCGCGGATCTCTTCGGGCGGCGGCGGATGTTCGTGGCGGGGACGACGGTGTTCGCGCTCGCCTCGCTCGCCGCCGGGCTCGCGCCGAACGCGGCCGCGCTGATCGCCGCCCGCGCCGGCCAGGGCGTCGGCGCGGCGCTCCTCGCGCCCGCCGCGCTCGCGCTGGTCCTGCTGATCTTCCCGTCGGGCCCACGGCCCCAGGGAGGCACGGGCCTGACGCGTGGAGCGGCACTGGGCGTGTGGGGTGCGGTGTCCGGGGCGGGCGGCGCGGCCGGGGTGATCCTTGGCGGCGCACTCACCGAGTGGTACGGCTGGCGAGCGGTGTTCCTCGTCGTCGTACCGATCGCCGTCGCCTCGCTCGGAGCGACCCTCCTGCTGGTCCCCGCCGACCGGCCGACGGGCGGCCGCCTCGACGTCGTCGGCGCGATCACCTCGACCGCGGGCCTGACGGCGCTCGTCTACGCGCTCACCGCCAAGCAGCCCCTCGCCGCCGCGGCGGGCCTCGCGCTCCTGGTCCTGTTCGCCGACCGCCAGCGCCGGACCGGAACCCCGCTCGTACCGCCGCGCCTGCTCCGCACCGGGAGGGTGGCGGCGGCCAACCTCGCCATGACGCTGCTCGGCGCGGTCTGGGTGGGGCTCTTCTACTTCCTGCCGCTGTACCAGCAACAAGTGCTCGGATACGGCGCGTTGGCGGCGGGCCTCACTCAGCTCCCGCTGGCGCTCACCGTCGTCGCCGCGTCCACGCTCGCGCCCCGACTGCCCGGCCGCGCGGGCCTCGGCGCCGCCCTCGCCGCCCTCACGTTCGGCCTCGGCTGGCTCGCCCTGGCCCGGACCGACGGCACCTTCGCCGTCGACCTGCTCGGCCCCTCGGTCCTGGTCGGCGCGGGGCTCGGCGTCGCGTTCGTCCGGCTCACCACGCTGGCCATCGACGGGGTGCCGGCCGCCGACTCCGGGCTCGCGGGCGGCCTCGTCAACACCACCCGGCAGATCGGCGGCGCCCTCGGCCTCGCCCTGCTGACCCTCCTCGCCCCCACACCAGGGGACTACCGCACCGCGTTCGCCGCCACCGCCGTCATCGCCCTGCTCACGACGGTCGCGGCACTCACCACGCTCACCAGTCCCACCCACCACACCAGGAGGAACCCGTCATGACCAAGAAGCCCTATCTCACCGGCCACTACACACCCGTCACCGACGAGACCACCGCCCTTGGCCTGACCGTGCACGGCACCCTCCCGCCCGAGCTGAACGGCCGCTACTTCCGCAACGGCCACAACCCCAGGCCCGGCGTCACCCCCACCCACTGGTTCAAGGGCAGCGGAATGATCCACGGCGTCCGGCTGCGCGACGGCCGCGCCGAGTGGTACCGCAACCGCTGGGTGCGCACCCCGGCCCTCGACGGCGTGCCCTACCTGGGCGTCGACGGCATCCCGAACCTCCGCGCCAGCGACGCCGCCACCCACGTCATCGAGCACGCGGGCCGCATCCTCGCCCTCCAGGAGGCCAACCTCCCCTACGAGCTGACGCCCGAGCTCAACACCGTCGGCGCCCACGACTTCGGCGGCCGCCTGAAGACGGCGATGACCGCGCACCCGAAGACCGACCCCGCGACCGGCGAACTGCACTTCTTCGGCTACGGGCCGTTCCCGCCGCACCTGACGTACTACGTCGCCGACGCCAAGGGCGACATCGTGCGCAGTGAGGTCGTCGAGGGTGCCGGGCCGTCCCTGATGCACGACTTCGGGATCACCGAGCGGTACGTGGTGTGGCTGGACCTGCCCGTCGTCTTCAACGCCGAGGAGCACTCCGGCATCCCGTACCGCTGGAGCGACACCTATACGCCCCGCATCGGCGTGATGCCGCGCACCGGGCCCGCGACGGTGCGCTGGTTCGAGGTGGAGCCCGGCGCGCTCCTGCACGTCGCCAACGCGTACGAGGACGAGCGCGGCCGTGTCGTGCTGACCGGGCCGCGCTACGACCGCGGCGCCTGGGAGCAGACCTGGAAGTTCTGGATCGGGGCACGCGGCCACGCGCCGCAGCCCATGGTCGGCGCGACCGGCCACCGCTGGACACTCGATCCGGCCACGGGTGTCGCCGTCGAGGAGCCCGTGGACGACCTCATCACCGAATTCCCCACTGTCAACGAGGACTTGACGGGCCGCTTCCACCGCTACAGCTACGCCGTGGCCTTCCCGGGGCCGGACCTCGACGAGTACGCGATCGTCAAACACGACCACACCGCGGGCAGCCGCGAGCTGGTCCCCATGGGGCAGGGCCGGATGCCCGGCGAGGCCGTCTTCGTACCGGCCGAAGGCGCCACCGGCGAGGACGAGGGCTATCTGCTCACCGTGGTCAGCGACCTCGTCAAGGACGCCTCGCAGCTGCTCGTCATCGACGCCTCCGCCCCCGGCACCGGGCCGCTCGCCGTCGTCGAGCTGCCGCGCCGGGTGCCGAGCGGGATCCACGGCTCCTGGATCGCGGACGTGGACGCGGGTGCGAACGTGGACGCCGATGCCCTGCCCGCCGTGGGCGGTGCGGCATGATCAGCACCCGCCACGAGATCACCATCGCCGCGCCCGTCGAGACCGTCTGGCGGCTGCACACCGACATTGCCGCCTGGCCCCTGTGGCACAGCGCCATCGAACGGGCGGAGACCTCGGGCGAGTTGGAGGTCGGCATGTCGTTCAAGTGGCTCACGCACGGCCTGGACATCACGTCCACGGTCGTGGCCATCGAGGAACACCGCTCCCTCACCTGGGGCGGGCCCACCTCCGGCATCGACGGCATGCACCGCTGGACCTTCGCGCCGACGGCCGAGGGCGGCACGTCGGTGGTCACCGAGGAGTACTGGACCGGTGCCCCGGTCGACGCCGACCCCGACGGGATGCGGGCGCTGCTGGCCCAGTCCCTGATCGACTGGCTGGCGGAGCTGAAGGAGGCCGTGGAGACGGTGGCGGCGCGGGGGAAGGGGTGAGCGGGACGCGGGGGAGGCGGATGTAAGGGGCGGCGGACGTTCGGGTGCTGCCCACCCCGGGACCGGGGCGCGTCCTGCTTCACCAGCCGTGCGTGGTCGGGTCGCATCCGTTTTCGCGTGCGGCTCGCGGGCGGGCCGGGTCCAGCTTCCTGTGCGGCTCGCGGGCGGGCCGGGTCCAGCTTCCTGTGCGGCTCGCGGGCGGGCCGGGTCCAGCTTCCTGTGCCGCTCGCGGTCAGGCAGGGCCCAGCTTCCTGTGCGGCTCGTGCTTCTCGTGCCGCTCGCGGTCAGGCCGCGTCCGGCTCCACGCGCCGCCACGTCTGTACGAGGCCCGGTGCCGCCGAGTCGTCGGGTGTCACCCAGAACGCGCGTCCCGTCACCGGGTCGACCTGGGGGCCCGAGCGGCCGTCGCCGGACGAGCGGCCGGTGAGGCGGCGGCCGATCCACGGGCCGAGGTACTGCCGGGCGAAGCGGACGTCGCCGACGCGGCGGGCCATCCAGGGCGCGGCGACGGGGGGCGGCAGCGGGCTGTCCCAGTCGTCCTCCGGCTCGTGGCCGAGCGTCTGCCACACCGCCTCGGCGACCCGGCGGTGCCCTTCGGCCGTCAGGTGCAGCCGGTCCACGTCCCACAGCCGCTGGTCGGCGAGCGTCCGGGACCCGTACAGGTCGACCACGACGGCCCCGTGCCGTGCCGCGAGGTCGTCGACGTGGGCGAACAGCTCCTCCATGCGCGGGCGGAACCGTTCCAGGACCGCGCCCTGGCGGCCGGGGCTGCGCATCAGGACCAGCTGCTTGCAGGCCGGGGCGAGAGTCTCCACGGCCTGCTCCAGGAGGCCGCGTACCCGCCCCATGTCGCACTTGGGCCGCAGCGTGTCGTTGAGGCCGCCGACCAGGGTGATCACGTCGGCGCCGAGCGTGGCCGCCATGGGCGCCTGGTCCGCGGCGATCTGCCCGATGAGCTTGCCGCGCACGGCGAGGTTGGCGTAACGGAAGCCCGGGGTGCGGGCCGCGAGCCGCTCGGCCAGCACATCGGCCCAGCCGCGGTAGCTGCCGTCGGGCAGCAGGTCGGACATGCCCTCGGTGAAGGAGTCGCCGACGGCGACGAGGCTCGTGTAGCGCGGATTGATCTGCATGGCGATGTGATGGTATCCCGGGGCCCGTACACCCGCGCGGGCCCCACCCGAGCCCGTCCGGACGGACCCGGGCCTGGCCCGTCCGGTCAGGGGCCCGTCCGGCGAGGAGCGGGCGCGTCCGGTCAGTGGGCCTGCCCCACCACCGTGAAGCGTCCCGCCTGCTCACCGCGCAGCCGCCCCGCGGGCACCCGCCGCCCGTACGCCACCAGCAGCAGGTCCTGCGCGTCGCCGGAAAGACGCGCCCCCGACCCGAAGGACCAGTCGGTGTCGTCGGCCCGCAGCTCCAGGCCGGTGAGGTCGGCGCCGAAGAACTTCGCCGACTTCGGAGTGACGTGGTCGAGGAGGATACGGAGGCGGTCCTCCGGCACCCGCCGGGTGAGGCCGAGCGGCACGCAGATGTCGAGGCCGTGGACGACGTCGTGGCCGAGGGCGCTCGCGTAGCCGCCGACCGGCGGGGTCCATGGGTGGTCCGCGTGGTCCCGCAGGAATCCGGCGAGGTCGCGTGCGGAGAACGCCGCCGCGTCCGCGCGGGCCCGGCGGTCCGTCATGCGGTGCAGGCTTCCGCCCGCCCTGAGCAGTTCCAGGAGGACGCGGGGGAGGGGATAGCGGAAGCCGAGCGACATATGGGCGGCGACCTCGCGCACCCGCCAGCCCGCGCACAGCGACGGGGCGTCCCACTGCGCGGGTGCCAGGCCGTCGAGCAGGTCGGCAAGGTCCCGGCGTTCGGCGGCGATGGCGGTGCGGATGTGGTGGGTCGAGATGTCCGGTGCGTTCGGTGAGTTCCCCTGTGAGTTCCCCATGAAGCCAAGATCGGCTCGTCGCCGCCATAAGTCCAAGAGCCAGTACGTCTCGTGGCTAGCATCCTGAGTTATGGAACTTCGCCAGCTCCGGTACTTCCTCACGGTCGTGGAGGAGGCCAACTTCACGCGTGCGGCCGCCGTGCTGCATGTGGCCCAGCCCGGGGTGAGCGCCCAGATCCGGCAGTTGGAACGGGAGTTGGGGCAGCGGCTCCTCGACCGCTCGGGCCGGTCGGTGACCGTGACGGAGGCGGGCGCGGCCGTCCTGCCGTACGCGCGGGCGGCGTTGGCCGCGGTCGACGGGATACGGCAGACCGCCGACGAGTTCACCGGGCTGCTGCGGGGACGCGTCACCGTCGGCCTCGTCTCGGGCGCCGCCACGCACGAGTACGACGTCGCGTCGGTCCTCGCCGACTTCCACGACGCGCATCCGCACGTCGAGATGGCCCTGACCGAGGACACCTCGGACCGGATGCTGGCGGCCGTGCGCGAGGGGCGGCTCGACATAGCCCTGGCCGGTCTCGCCGACGACACCCCGCCACAGGGCGTCAGTTGGCAGGTCGTGATCGACGAACCCCTGGCGGCGCTGGTGGCACCGGACGACCCGCTCGTGGCGCGGGCCGGGCCGCCGCCGGACAGCGAGGGTGAGGGCGAGCGCGAGGGCGAGGGTGACGGCAGCGGCGAGGCGGGCGCGCTCGACGGGGTCGTCCCGCTGACGGCCCTCGCCGGCCGCCCCCTGATCAGCCTGCCGCGCGGCACCGGGCTGCGGGCCGTGCTCGAACGTGCCTGTACGCGGGCGGGGTTCGCGCCGCAGGTCGCCTTCGAGGCGGCCTCGCCGCAGCTGCTGGTCCAGCTCGCGGTACGTGGCCTCGGCGTGGCCGTCTTCCCGGCGCCGGGCACGCGGATCGCCGCGGCGCGGGGCCTGCGGGTGATCGGGTTCGAGGAGCCCTGCCCGCGCGGGCGGATCGGCCTCGCCTGGCGCACGGACGGCCCGGCGGGGCCCGCGGCCCGCGCGTTCCTGACGCGTCTGCGCGCCGCACTGCCCGTACAGACGGAAACACCCCCGGAACCGACCTGACCGCACCCCGGCCCCGAGCCCCCCTCCCGCCCCTCGGACCCGAACCGCTCCTGCACCCTGGACCGAGCCGCCCCACGCCCCGGCCCCAACCCCCGTGCCCCGGCCCCGCCCACCTCCCAGACCCAAGCCGCTCCCCCCTCGCAACCCCGAAGAACCCCCCTCCCACACTCTCGACGCAGCTCCTCAACCACCGGGAACATAGGGCTAGTTGAGGACTCGCAGAACGGCTCCTCACTACCGGAGAGGGGTCCGTGATGTGGACCGCAGCCTTCTGGAAAGCCACCGCCGAGCGCGCGGTCCGGACCTTCGCGCAGGCCCTCGCCGCCGTCCTCGTCGCGGGGGCGACGGACCTCCTCGACGTGGCGTGGGGCGCAGCCCTCGGCACGGCCGGGATGGCCGCGCTGCTCGCCGTCCTGACCGCGCTCGGCTCCGCGAAGATCGGCCCGCCCGGCCCCGGCCTCACCGAGGTCCCCGACGGCAGCGGACACCGCCCCGTCCTCTGACGGACCCCGCCCAGAAGCCCCGCGCCTACCCCGCCATCAACGGCCCGCCACCCCAGCGACCTCGCCGCCGTCGGGCGCGAACGCACCCGCCATGAGCCTCAGGAGCGTCGGCGGACGAGGTCAGACGGGCTGGCCGAACAGCTCCCGCAGGACGTCCTCCATCGTGACCATCCCGGCCAGCCTGCCGTCCTCGCCGAGCACCGCCGCCACATGGGTGCGGCTGCCCCGCATGGCCGTCAGGACGTCGTTGAGCGACGTGGTCTCCCGCACCCGGGCGATGGACCGCATGTCCGTCACCCGGAACGGCAGATCGCGCGGGGACAGGTCGAGCGCGTCCTTCACATGGAGGTAGCCGACGATGCGCCGTCCCTCGTCGACGACGGGGAAACGCGAGAAGCCGGTCCGCGAGGACAACTGCTCCAACTGCTCCGGCGTGACGCCCACGCGCGCGTAGACCACCCGCTCCAGCGGAAGCACCACGTCCCGCACCGGACGACGGCCCAGCTCCAGGGCGTCGTGCAGGCGCTCCTGCGCACGGTCGTCGATCAGGCCCGCGTCGCTGGAGTCCTGCACAAGGCGGGCCAGTTCGGCGTCCGAGAACGTGGCCGAGACCTCGTCCTTCGTCTCGACCCGCAGCAGCTTCAGGATCGCGTTGGCGAACGCGTTGATCGTGAACACCACCGGCCGCACGGCCCGGGCGCACGCCACCAGCGGCGGCCCGAGCAGCAGGGCGCTGCGGACCGGCTCGGCGAGCGCGATGTTCTTGGGGATCATCTCGCCGAGCAGCATGTGCAGATACGTCGCCACGGCCAGGGCGATGACGAACGAGATCGGGTGGACCAGGCCGTGCGGCACGCCCACCGCGTCGAACAGCGGCTCGAGGAGATGCGCGATCGCGGGCTCGGCGACGACACCGAGCACCAGGGTGCACAGCGTGATGCCGAGCTGGGCGGCCGCCATCAGCGCGGACACGTGCTTGAGGCCCCACATCACGCTCTTGGCGCGCCGGTCGCCCTCCTCGGCGTACGGCTCGATCTGGCTGCGGCGCACGGAGATCAGGGCGAACTCGGCGCCCACGAAGAAGGCGTTGACGACGAGCGTCGCAAGGCCGATCAGCAACTGGATGACAGTCATCGGTCGTCCTCCTCGGGTTCGTCATCGGCGGGTTCGGCGGGCGCGTGCAGCAGCACACGGGCGGCTCGGCGGCCCGCGGCGTCCACGACGTCCAGGTGCCAGCCGGCGACCTCGACGCCGTCGCCCACGGCGGGAATGCGGCCGAGCTCGGTGGCGATCAGACCGGCCAGCGTCTCGTAAGGGCCCTCCGGCACCCGCAGGCCCACGCGGGCGAGCTGGTCGGTGCGGGCCGCGCCGTCCGCCGAGTACAGCGTCCGGCCTTCGTCGTCGGTCCCGGCCGGGGCCAGGTCGGGCGTCTCGTGCGGGTCGTGCTCGTCGTGCACCTCGCCGACGACTTCCTCGACGATGTCCTCCAGGGTCGCGACACCGGCCGTGCCGCCGTACTCGTCGATGACGACGGCCATGGTGCGCCGGCCCGAGAGCCGGTCCAGGAGCCGGTCCACGGTCAGTGACTCCGGTACGAGCAGCGGCTCGCGCATCAGCTCGCTCACGGGGCGGCGCGCCCTCAGCTCGGCGGGCACGGCCAGGACGTTCTTGATGTGCACGACGCCGACGACCGAGTCGAGGTTGCCGCGGTAGACCGGGAACCGGGACAGGCCGGTCGCGCGGGTGGCGTTGGCGACGTCCTCGCAGGTGGCGGCCACGTCCAGGGCGACGACCTGGACGCGCGGCGTCATGACGTTCTCCGCGGTGAGGTCGGCCAGGTTCAGCGTGCGCATGAACCGCTCGGCGGTCTCCGCCTCCAGGGCGCCCTCCTTCGCGGAGTGCCGGGCCAGGGCGAGCAGCTCCTTGGGGCCGCGCGCGGAGGCCAGCTCCTCGGTGGGCTCCAGGCCGAAGCGGCGCACCGCGCGGTTCGCGGTGTTGTTCAGGTGCCGGATGAAGGGGCGGAACGCGGCGCTGAACACGCGCTGGGGCGTCGCCACCCGCTTGGCGATGGGCAGCGGCGAGGAGATCGCCCAGTTCTTCGGCACCAGCTCGCCGACGACCATCAGGAAGACGGTCGACAGCGCGGTGCCGAGAATGAGGGCGACGGTCGAGGACGCCGAGTCGGGGACGCCGACGGCGTTCAGCGGCCCCTCGATGAGGTCGCCGATGGCCGGTTTCGCGAGCATGCCGACGACCAGGCCGGTCACGGTGATGCCGAGCTGCGCGCCCGAGAGCTCGAAGGTGAGGTTCTTGACGGCCTTGAGGGCGCTGGCCGCGCCGCGCTCGCCGCGTTCGACGGCGCGCTCCAGGTCGCTGCGCTCGACGGTCGTGAGCGAGAACTCCGCCGCCACGAAGACTCCGCAGGCGAGCGAGAGCAGCACCGCCACGAGGAGCAGAAGCACTTCAGTCATCAGGTCACCTCCGTCCCATGATCGGCCAGGGGCGTGGTGAATGCGCGATGTGGGGTACTAGGAGGCTCGCCCATGGGCGGACGCTCACACCTTTCCGTCGGGATTCGAGTGGTGGGCCCCATGTTAAAGGATCGGCAAAACTCTGCGCTCTACGTCACTCACTGTTACCGCGCCTGTCGCCGAGGCGGCGGCACGGTCATTCGGCGAGCGGCTTGACCCAGCGGCTCCACTGCGGCTGGGGAGCATATCCGGCCGCATGCCAGGCGTGGTGCGCCGGCTCGTTGCGGTTCAGGACCATGGCGTCGGCCCGCCGCCCGCCGAGCGCGACAAACCGCTCCTCGGCCGCGCGCAGCAGCGCCGAGCCGATCCCCGCCCGCCGGGCGTCGGGGTGCACGGCGAGCCGGTACAGATGCGCCCGCCAGCCGTCGAACCCGGCGATCACCGTGCCCACCAGCTCCCCGTCCCGCTCGGCGAGCAGCAGCGCCCCCGGGTCACGGGCGAGCAGACGCTCCACGCCGGAGCGGTCGTCGCTGATGCTGGTGCCCTCCGCGGCCACCTTCCAGAAGGCGAGTACGGCGTCCAGGTCGTCGGGCGCCGCGGCGCGTATCCGTAGATCAGTCATGACGGCATCCCATCACCGGGCCGGGCGGCGGCGCGCGGAAATTTCCAGCATGCGGACAGTGGCGCCACCTGCACGTACGCCCACGTCACTCGCCCCGCAGCTCCTCGATGACGGCCGCGAACACCTCGTAGTACGGCTCGAGGACCGTGATGTACGAGAAGCCGTACCGCTCCCGCTGGGCGCGCAGCTGGTCGGCGATCTGGCGGACCGTGCCGATGAGCAGGATGGGCAGGTCGAGGGCGGCGTCGACGGAGAGGTGAGGGATGTGGTCGGCGACCTCGTGGCCCTTGGCGCGCCGGTCGTCGGTGATGTCCACCAGCTGGATCAGCAGGTTCAGCTCGGCGGCCACCGACCGCCCGGCCGCGTGCCGCCGGTAGGAGGCGACCCGCTCGTCCATCTCCTCGGCCGTCAGGTGCAGCAGCTTGCCACTCGTGTCGCCCGCCACCGGCCGGGCTCCCGTGAACGCGGCGATGTCCGCGTGCTCGGCCGTCAGCTTCAGCATCTTCTCGCCGTTGCCGCCGATCAGGAGCGGCGGGCGGGGTGTCTGGCCCGGCTTGGGTACGAACCCGTCCTCGGCGAAGTGCCGGTCCAGCGTCTCGACGGTGTGCCGCAGATGGGCCACGCGCTCGCCGGGCGACCCCCACGGCAGCCAGGCCGCGTCGTGCTCGGCCCGCACATAGCCGGTGCCGAGGCCCAGTTCGAGGCGGCCGTCCGTGAGCAGGTCCGTGGTGGCCGCCTCGCGGGCGAGCAGGGTCGGGTTCCAGAACCCGGCGTTGAGGACGAAGGTGCCGACCCGGGGCCGCTCGGTGGCCTCCGCGGCGGCGACGACGGCCGGGAACGGCGCGGCCATGCCCAGGTGGTCGGGCACGAGGATCACGTCGTAGCCGAGCTGTTCCGCCGTGCGGCACTTGGTCCGCCACTCCTCGCGCGGGCTCGGTTCGATCATGTTGACGCCGAAGCGGAAGGGCCGGTGGGGCATGAACTCTCCTTGGCGGTACGAGGACGAGGGAGACCCGGCCCCGCGCGGGCGGCTCGGACGGCGGCCGTGCGGAACGGGAAGGGGCGCGTCCGGTTCCACCACCCGCCCGCTCCCGCGGGCCACCGCATTCCGGCCCCGGGCGGGCCGACGCGCGCACCGATCCCGCGCCTCCCAACGGCCCCTCACTCGTGCGCGATCGCCTCCAGCACGTTCATCCGCGACGCCCGCAGCGCGGGCAGCAGCGCCGCCACGATCCCGACCACCACCGACCCGATCACGACCGCCACCAGCGTCGACCACGGCACCGCGAACGCCTTGAGCCCCTGCAGCTCCAGGACCTGGTGCATCGACACCCCCCACACCAGGCCGAGCGCGAGGCCGAGCACCGCGCCGAACACCGCGATCACCACCGACTCCAGCCGGATCATGCGCCGCAACTGCCGCCGGGCCAGGCCGATCGCGCGCAGCAGCCCGATCTCACGGGTGCGCTCGACGACCGAAAGGGCAAGGGTGTTGACCACGCCGAGCACGGCGATGACGATCGCGAGGCCGAGGAGCGCGTACACGAGGTAGAGCATCACGGCGATCTGTTCGCGGATCAGCTTCTTGTAGTCCGCCTGGTCGCGCACCTGCACCTGCGGGTACGGGTCGAGCGCGGTGTCGAGCCGGTCGCGCAGCGCCTCCGGGTCCGTGCCGGGCGCGGTGTTGACGTAGACGGCGGAGTCCTGGCCGTCGGGCACGTACTTCTCCAGCGTGCCGAGCCCCATGAAGAGCCCGCCCTGCATGCCGGGACCCTCGGGGCCCTCGTTGTCGGTGAGCGCGGCCACCGTCAGCTTCACCTTGCGCTCGCCGGGGAACTCCACCGGCAGCACCGAACCGACGCGCACGTCATGGTCCTTGGCGTAGCCCCGGTCCATCGCGAGCCGGTCGGGGGCGAGGGCCCGCGCCGAACTTCCCTGCGCGTACGTGGTCTTCACGACCTCGTCGAGCTGCTTGCCGAATCCCGCGGCCGTCGTCTCCACGGTCTTGCCGTCCGGCATCCGCAGCTTCAGGGGGGTGAAGCGGCTGCGGACGACGAGCCCGGCGCCGTCGGTCGCCTCCACCTTCTCGGTGACCTCCGTCGGGAACGGCAGGAACGCGTTGTTCTGCACGACGAAGTCCGCGCCGAGCGTCTTGTCGATCTGGTCGTCGAACGACTTGGTCATGGAGGCGCTGGCCACGGAGAGGCCGCCGACCAGGGCGAGCCCGACCATGAGCGCGGCCGCGGTGGCGCCGGTGCGGCGCGGGTTGCGCAGGGCGTTGCGCTGGCTCATCCGGCCCACGGAGCCGTAGACGGCGGGGAAGGCGCCGCCGAGCACCCGGACCACCGGCCGCACCAGGAGCGGGCCCGCGACGACGGTGGCGACGAGGCTGAGGACGACGCCGAGCCCGAGCAGCGAGGCCGACGTGGAGGTGTCGGAGGAGGTCGCGCACCCCACGAGCGCCGCCGCGCCGCCCGCCGCCACGACCGAGCCCACGATGGCCCGTACCCGAAGCGGCCGCCCCACGCCCGCGATCTCGGCGTCCGCGAGCGCGGCCATCGGCGAGACCTGCGCGGCCCGGCGTGCCGGGAGATACGCCGCGAGGAAGGTGACGCCCACCCCGACGACGTACGACACGACGGGCGTCGGCCAGGCGATCACCATCTCCGTGGACTTCAGGTTCATGCCGAACAGGCCCATCAGCTCGATGAGTCCGGCGGCGAGCCCGATCCCGGCGGCGAGCCCGAGGGTGGAGCCGACCACGCCGAGGAGCACCGCCTCGATGAGCACGGAGCGGCGCACCTGCCTGCGGTCGGCGCCGAGCGCGCGCAGCAGCCCCAGCTCGCGGGTGCGCTGCGCGATGAGCATGGAGAAGGTGTTGACGATCAGGAAGATGCCGACCAGGACGGCGACCCCGGCGAAGCCGAGCATCACGTACTTGATGACGTCCAGGAAGCCGCCGAGTTCGGAGGCGGCGGACTCGGCCTGCTCGTCGGCGGTCTCCAGGTCGTATCCGCCGCCGAGTTCGGCGGCCACACGGCGCTTGAGCTCGGTGTCGCCGACACCCGCCGCGGCGTCGACGGAGATGCTGGTCGCGCGGTTCTCGGCGCCGAGCAGCTTGGTCTGCGCGGTCGGGGTGTCCAGGAAGACGAGCGCGGCACCGGGGTTGGTGGTCGTGAACGAGACGATGCCGACGACCCGCGTCTCGAACGACCCCGGCGCGGCCAGGATCTTGAGGGTGTCCCCGATCGCCACGTCCTTCTTGTCGGCCGTGTCCGCGTCGATCATCGCTTCCCCGGCGGCGCGCGGCGCCCGGCCCGAGGTGATCTTCACGGGGGAGCGCTCGGTCTCGTACCAGTTGCCCGCGACGGTGGGCGCGCCCGTGGTGGGTCCGACGGGGTCGTTGTCGCGGTCGACGACCGTGATGTTCTCCACGGTCGCGTCGACGTGCGCGGCCGCGACGCCGTCGACCTTCGCGACGAGCCCGGCGAGGTCGGCGGGTACGGTCGGGGTCCGTCCGGTCGGCATGCTCTCGTCGAGGTCGTCCTTGGGGCCGACGGAGAGGTCGGCGGACGTGGACGCGAAGAGCCGGTCGAAGGTACGGGCGACGGTGTCCGAGAAGATCAGGCTGCCCGCGACGAACGCCACGGAGAGGATCACGGCGAGCGCGGACAGGGCGAGCCTGCCCTTGTGCGCGAGGAAGCTGCGGAGGGTGGCCTTCAGCACGGGTGCCGCCTCAGTCCTTGGGGGACGGGTCGTCGCGGGTGGGTTTCGCCAGAGGGGCGGCCGGGGCCGCGCCGGTGCCTGGTGGTCCGGCGGCGTCCGTCGCCTCGTCGGCCGGGTCCGCGGCCGTGCCGTGCAGGACGTCGAACCGTTTCATCCGCTCCAGGACGCCCTCCGCCGTGGGCCGGGCCATCTCGTCCACGATCCGGCCGTCCGCGAGGAAGACCACCAGGTCGGAGTGGGCGGCGGCGCCCGGGTCATGGGTCACCATCACCACCGTCTGGCCCAGCGAGTCCACCGCCTCGCGCAGGAACCCGAGCACTTCGAGCCCGGCCCGCGAGTCGAGGTTGCCGGTCGGCTCGTCGGCGAAGATCAGCTCGGGGCGGGAGGCAAGGGCACGCGCGCACGCCACGCGCTGCTGCTGTCCGCCGGAGAGCTGCGCGGGCCGGTGCCGCAGCCGGTCGCGCAGGCCGAGCGTGTCGATGACGTGTTCCAGCCACTCGGCGTCGGGGCGCTGGCCCGCGATGTCCATGGGCAGGGTGATGTTCTCGCGCGCGTTCAGCGTCGGGATGAGGTTGAACGACTGGAACATGAAGCCGATCCGGTCCCGCCTGAGCCGCGTGAGCTCCCGGTCCTTGAGCCCGGTGATCTCGGTGTCGCCGAGCCACACCTGGCCCGCCGAGACCGAGTCGAGCCCGGCAAGGGTGTGCATCAGCGTGGACTTGCCGGAGCCGGACGGCCCCATCACGGCGGTGAACCGCTGCCGCGCGATGTCCACGTCGACCGCGTCCAGGGCGAGCACGGCTGTCTCACCCGAGCCGTAGGCCTTCGTGAGCCCGCGGGCGCGGGCCGCGACGCCGGAGGGCTCGGCGCGCTCCGTGTGCGGTGTCGAAGCAGGTGTGGACAAGGCCGCCTCCCGGGTCGTGGCCGTCCCAACTCGCGTATGCCAGCAGAGAGTAAGGGGTCGGAGCGGGCGGCTGGTATCCCTCGCAGGTCGATGAGTGAGGAGCGTGTAAGGGGCACCTGACCGGTCGTGCCCGGCACCTCTTGCCGGTGCTAGCGGATCGGCGCTAGCTTGTGGACATGGCGAAGACTCAGCTGAACGTGCGGGTGGACGAGGACACCGCCCGGGCCGCGCGCGAACGCGCCATGGCCCGTGGCGTGAGCGTGAATCGCTATATCGAAGAGCTGGTCAAACAGGACGCGGGCGAGCTCGGCCACACCTTCGTGGAGGCCGCCGCCGACTTCATGAAGCAGTACGAGACCGTCTTCGCCGAGGAGTTCGGCGCGGAGCGCGAGGGTCGTCGCTGACCCTTGAACCTCAGAGTCGACCTCGCCTGGCTCCTGATGGTCGCCGAGCACAAGACGCCGGGTGATCCACAAGTGACCGACTGGGGCGCCCTGGTGGCCGCCGTCGCCCGCCACCACGCGGAGATCTTCGGCGTGCCCGTCTACGAAGGCCCGCACGACCGCGCCGCCGCCCTGCTCCAGCTCCTGCTGCACCTGCCCGCCCTCGAACGCTCCAACGCGCTCTTCGCCTCCTCGGTCGCCTACGCCTACCTCGTCGCCAGCGGTGTGAAGGTCGTGACCTCGCCCGAGCAGGTGCGGGACCTGGCCCGGCTGATCAAGGAGGACGGGGCCGGCGTGCACGACATAGCGCGTGAGCTGCGGCAGTGGAGTCTGTGACCTGGTGGCGTCCGTGATCCGGTGGGGCCTGTGATCCGGCGGGGCCGTCCTGCCCGGTGACCGGAGCGCGGTCCGGTCCGGCGGGCGGTACGGCATCGGGCGGTGAGCGTACGACATCGCCTGGCGCGCGGCCGATGAGTTGTGGCTCGTCCTGCGGTCAGCAAGACGTAACCGGTCGCGACCACCAGGAGGACCCCGCCATGCCCGCCACCATCCAGCCGATGCTGATCACCCCCGACCTGGACCGCCTCGTCGCCTTCTACACGGGTCTCCTCGGCGCCGAGGAGACGGAACGCGTCCCGGACGAGGGGCCCGTCTTCTTCCTGAACCTGCGGGTCAAGGACTCCGACCTCGGCATCGTCGCCGACAAGAGCGTCGACCTGGGCACCCCGCAGCGCTCGCTCCTGAGCGTGACCGTGGACGACGTCGACGAACTCCTCGCCCGCGTCGAAGCCCTCGGCGGCACGGTGCTCGGTCCCGCCAACGACATGCCGTGGGGGCAGCGGGTCGCCCACATCCAGGACCCCGACGGCAACGCGGTGAATCTCGCGCAGCCGATCTGACGGCGCCGTTCAGCCCGTCGCCTCGTCCTCCGCGGGGCGGCGCGCCGAGCCAAGGACGCAGTACGACGTGGGGAACTTCGGGCCGCGCGCGGGCACCACGATCTCGCGGTACGCCCCCACCTGGAACCCGGCCGCACGCAGCGCGCCGACCGTGTCCCGGCTGACGTGGCAGCCGCCGAACAGGCGTGGCCACACCGTGCGGTCAAGGACGCGCTGCGCCGTCGCCATCGCGCCGCCCGGGGCCCGGCCGTGCTCGAAGAACCTCAGCTCACCGCCCGGCCGCAGCACCCGGCGCAGCTCACCGAGCGCCCTCGGTGCGTCCCGCACGCTGCACAGCACCAGCGACGCGACGGCGAAGTCGAACGCCTCGCTCTTGACCGGCAGGGCCTCCGCGGCGCCCGGCACCACGTCCACGGGGACGTCCGCGCGCAGCGCCGTCGACACGGCCAGGCGGCGCAGGACGCTCTCCGGTTCGATCGCGACCACCTCGGCGACGGTGCTCGGGTAGTGCGCGAAGTTCAGGCCGTTGCCCGCGCCCACCTCGATGACGCGGCCCTCGACGCCCCGTAGGAGTTCCTCGCGGTGCGGGGCGATGGCCGGTTCGGCGGAGACGCTGAAGCGGGCGTAGAAGCGGGCGAAGAGGGGGTGGTGGACCGCGTCGCGCGGGGCGGGGCGGGCGGAGGGCGGGGGCATGGTGCCTCCTCGGGTGGGTGGGGGTTTCTTCCCCCAACCCGCCCCTTCCCGAAACTGGGGCTCGTGCCCCGGGCCCCCGGCCTCGGACCTTCGCGCACCGGCGCCGGGGTGGGCGTCGATCGCGCTTCGCGTTCGTCCTCAAACGCCGGACGGGCTGGATCATCACGGCCCGGCTGTCGTGTGCGGGATCGGGCCGGCACGCCCTGGGACGGACCGGCCCCGGTGGGGCGGACCGGCCCCGGTGGGACGGACCCGACCCCGCACCCGGCTCACGCCTCGGACAGAGCCCCCGGCCCCGTCCAGCTCCCGCCCAACCCCGGTCCCAGCCAACCCCCGACCGCCGCGCGGAACTCCGGGCCCGGCAGGGCACCCGCCCCCTCGGGGATCGCGCCGAGGAGGGGCGCCCCCGCCACGTCGGCCAGTTCGGCCAGGTTGCAGCGGGAGGCGAGGTCGGGGGCGGTGGGCCAGCTGCCGATGACGATGCCCTCCGGGGTGAGGCCCCGGGCGTGCAGGGCCTCGGTGGTGAGCGTGGCCATGTTGAGGGTGCCGAGGCCCGCGGTGGCCACGACGAGGACGGGGGCGGCAAGGAGCCGGGCCGCGTCCGCGAGGGTCGTGCCCGCCTCGTCGAAGCGGACGAGCAGGCCCCCGGCCCCCTCGATCAGGACCAGGTCGTGCGAGGCCGCCAGTTTCTCCGCCGCCTCGGCCACCTGGGCGGGCGAGACCGCAGGCAGCCCCGCTCGGCGCGCGGCCGTCGAGGGCGCGAGGGGCTCGGGGAAGCGTGCCAGCTCCACCGGGGTCACCCGGTCGCCCGCGAGCCGCAGCACCTCGTCGACGTCGCCCGGGTCCCCCGGGCCGACCCCGGTCTGGGCCGGCTTGAGGACGGCGACGCTGCGCCCGGCCGCGAGGGCCAGCGCGGCGACGGCCGCCGTCGTCACGGTCTTGCCGATCTCCGTGCCCGTACCGGACACCACAAGCACGCTCACGCCGAGACCTCCCCGCTCGCCTGTGCCGCCGCGCACACCGCACGGCCGATCCGTGCCACGTCCGCGTCACCCGTGACGAACGGCGGCATGGTGTAGATGAGGTCGCGGAACGGCCGCACCCACACGCCCTCCCGCACCACGGCGCTCGTCGCCGCCTCCATGTCGACCTGGTGGTCGAGCTGCACGACACCGAGCGCGCCGAGGACCCGTACATCACGGACGAAAGGCAGCTCGGCGGCCGGGGCGAGCGCAGCCCGCAGGCCCGTCTCGACGCGCTTCACGTCCGTCTGCCAGTCCTTGCCGAGCAGCAGGTCGATGGAGGCGTTGGCGACCGCCGCGGCGAGCGGGTTGCCCATGAACGTCGGCCCGTGCGCGAGCACCGGCACCTCGCCCCGCGCGATGCCCGAGGCGACCCGCTCGGTGCACAGCGTCGCCGCCATCGTCAGATAGCCGCCGGTCAGGGACTTGCCGAGGCACATCACATCGGGCGTGACACCTGCGTGGTCCGCCGCGAACAGCGCGCCCGTGCGGCCGAAGCCCGTCGCGATCTCGTCGAAGACGAGCAGCACGTCGTGCGCGTCGCACGCCTCGCGCAGCGCGCGCAGATAGCGGGGGGAGTGGAAGCGCATGCCGCCCGCGCCCTGCACCACCGGCTCGACGATGACGCCCGCGAGTTCGTGTGCGTGCTGTCCGATCACGTCGTGCAGATGCTGCGCGTACGCCTCGTCGTAGGCGTCGAAGCCCGCCGGGGGCTGGTCCGCGAACACCTGCTGGGGGAGCACGCCCTGCCAGAGGCTGTGCATGCCGCCGTCGGGGTCGCACACGGCCATGGGCTGCCAGGTGTCGCCGTGGTAGCCGCCGCGCCAGGTCAGCATCCGGCGCTTCTCGGGCCGCCCGAGGGAACGCCAGTGCTGGAGGCACATCTTGACCGCGACCTCGACGGCCACCGAACCGGAGTCGGAGAGGAAGACATGTTCCAGGCCGTCCGGCGTGAGGTCGACAAGTCGCTTCGCGAGCCGTACGGCTGGCTCGTGCGTCAGCCCGCCGAACATCACGTGGCTCATGCTGTCCAACTGCTCGCGCACCGCGTCGTTCAGGACGGGGTGGTTGTAGCCGTGGATGGCCGACCACCACGACGACATGCCGTCGACCAGCTCGCCGACGCCCGCGACGCGCAGCCGCACGCCGTGCGCGGACTCCACGACCAGCGGGTCCTGGCGGCCGGGCATCGGGCCGTAGGGGTGCCAGACGTGCGCGCGGTCGAGGTCGAGGATCTCCTTGACGTCCAGGCCGGACGCCGTGCGTGGGTCAGGCATTGGGCGCCACGTCCGTTCCGGCGCCCCGGCGGCGTACCGCCACCAGGTCCGTGCGCGGCCCCGGCGTCGCGGGCGCCTCGTCCTGCGCGGCGGGCGTCGCGGCCTCGGCGGGAGTCTCGTCGGCGGAGTCCCGCGAGCCGCAGACCGAGCCGCACCCACCGCCCCTGCGGTGCTCCGGCAGCGTCACCTGGTCCGTGGTCTCCACCTCGAACCCGGCGTCCGCGATCATCTCCAGGTCGGCCTTGCCCGCCTGGCCCTCGCTGGTCAGGTAGTCGCCGAGGAAGATCGAGTTGGCGAGGTGCAGGGCGAGCGGCTGGAGCGTGCGCAGGTGCAGCTCACGGCCGCCCGCGATGCGGACCTCGATGTCCGGGCAGACGAACCGGACCATGGCGAGGATGCGCAGGCAACGCTGCGGGGTGAGGTTCCACTCCTTGGCGAGCGGGGTGCCCTCGAAGGGGATCAGGAAGTTCACCGGCACGGAGTCCGCGTCGAGCTCGCGCAGCGCGAAGACCACGTCGACCAGGTCCTGGTCGGTCTCGCCCATGCCCGAGATCAGGCCCGAGCAGGCGGAGAGCCCGGCCGCGTGCGCCTTCTGCACGGTGTCGACGCGGTCGGCGTAGGTGTGCGTCTTGGTGATGTCGCCGTACGTCGCCTCGGACGTATTGAGGTTGTGGTTGTAGGCGTCCGCGCCCGCGCCGCGCAGGCGCTCCGCCTGGCCGTCGGAGAGCAGGCCGAGGCACGCGCAGACCTCGACGCCCTCGTTCTGCTCCTTGATCGTCTTGATGGTGTCGGAGACCCGGTCGACGTCCCGGTCCGTGGGCCCGCGGCCGCTCGCCACCAGGCAGACCCGCTTGGCGCCGCCGGCGAGCCCGGCCGCCGCGGCCCTGGAGGCCTCGTCCGGCTTCAACCAGGTGTATTTGAGGATCCCGGTCTCCGCGCCGAGTCGCTGCGAGCAGTACGAGCAGTCCTCCGGGCACAGACCCGACTTGAGGTTGACCAGATAGTTGAGTTTCACCCGTCGGCCGAACCAGTGGCGCCGTACCTTTCCGGCCGCCGCCACCACGTCGAGCAGGTCCTCGTCGGAGGTCGCGAGCACCGCGAGCGCCTCGTCACGGCTCGGCAGTTCCCGCCGAAGCCCCTTGTCCACCAGCGTGTTGAGCAGATCCATGGCGCCGATCCTGACGCACGCCGGAGTTTCTGACCATGGAGATTCCGTACAACAGAAGCATCGGGAGGTGTGGGTATTGCCACACCATGGCCGGGTGGTGCGGCCGCTAGGGTCTGTGCACTGTCTACAAACACCCCGGTCCGTACGTCCCGTCTGCGCAGGGCACGTACGCCGACCCGTGACGCCCCGGAGGTCCCATGGCTGGCTCGCCGTTCGACTGGATCGACGAGCAGGCGCGGCTGCGTGCACAGGCGGGCCTGGTGCGCACGCTGCGTCCGCGCCCGGCCGAATCCCCTCTGCTCGACCTCGCCGGAAACGACTACCTGGGACTGACCCGCCACCCGGAGGTCACCGCCGCGGCCGCGGCCGCGGCCCGGCGCTGGGGCGCGGGCGCCACGGGCTCCCGTCTGGTGACCGGCACCACCGAACTGCACGCCGAACTGGAGCGTGAGCTGGCCGACTTCTGCGGCTTCGAGGCGGCCCTCGTCCTGTCCTCCGGCTACGCGGCGAACCTGGCCGCGGTCACCGCGCTGGCCCCGCACGGATCGCTGATCGTCTCCGACGCGGGCAACCACGCCTCCCTGATCGACGGCTGCCGCCTCGCCCGCGGCACGACCCAGGTGGTGCCGCACGCCGACCCGGCCGCGGTGCGCAAGGCGCTCGGCACGCACGCGGGGTCCGCGGTCGTGGTGACGGACTCGGTGTTCTCGGTCGACGGTGACGCGGCGCCGCTGGCCGAGCTCGCCGCCGTCTGCCGCGAGGCCGGGGCGGGCCTCGTCGTCGACGACGCGCACGGGCTCGGGGTGCTCGGGGACGGCGGCCGTGGCGCGCCGCACGCGGCCGGGCTCGCGGGGTCCGCCGACACCGTGGTCACGGTCACCCTGTCGAAGTCGCTCGGCAGCCAGGGCGGGGCCGTGCTCGGCCCGGCCAAGGTCATCGCTCACCTGGTCAACGCGGCCCGGACCCTCATCTTCGACACCGGGCTCGCCCCGGCAGCCGCCGGTTCGTCGCTCGCCGCCCTGCGCCTGCTGCGCCGCGAGCCGGAACGGGCCGCCCGCGCGCGTGCGGTGGCCAGGACGCTGCACGAACTCCTGACGGGGGAGGGGCTTTCGGCGGTACGTCCCGACGCCGCCGTCGTCTCCGTGCGCGCGCCGTCGCCGGAAGCCGCGGTGCGCTGGGCGGCCGACTGTCGCCGTGAGGGCCTGGCCGTCGGCTGTTTCCGCCCGCCGTCGGTTCCCGACGGCGTCTCACGGTTGCGGCTGACCGCACGTGCCGACCTGAGCGACGCAGAGGTCGCCGAAGCCGTCGCCACGATCAGCCGCACCGCACCCTGACTCCTGAGATCTGGCACCTGAGACCTGGGTCCAGGGTCCGGCGCTTTCACCCGGACTTCACCGAAGGGCGTCGATGAAGTCCTCCCAGGCGGCAGGGGAGAAGAGCACGGCTGGACCCGCCGTGTCCTTCGAGTCGCGCACGGCGAACAGACCGGCGAGCGGTCCGGAGCCGAGCGGCGCTGTTTCCACGCAGTTGTTCATTCCATTGCTGCGGCTGCTGCGCCGCCACCGCGCGTCCCTGAGAGACGTGCTGGAGGGAACGGACCGAGGCAGTGCAGTCATGGTGCCTCCTTACGCGCCGTCACCTAACCCGGCGATGAAATCCATTGAATCCTGAACGGAAAGCGCCTGTCCCTGAAGGGAGTTGAAGGCGTCGGTATACGCCTGAAGGTCTTCTTTCCGTTCGAGGTAGAGGCTACTCGTCAAGTGGTCGAGAACAACCACATCCAGATCAGAAATGTTCGGAAAGGAGAGAATAACGAAAGATCCGATGAGTCCGATGTGCTCGCCGGAGACGAACGGCAGCACCTGGATGCGTACTTGAGGAAGGCGCGCCGCCTCCAGGAGCCGCCGCAACTGCCCGGCGAGGACCTCGGGACCGCCGATCTGGCGCCGGAGCACCGCCTCGTCGAGGATCACGCTCAGCCGCAGCGGCGGCTCGCTGCGCAGCACGTCCTGCCGCGCGAGGCGCACCTGCACCAGGGCCCGCACCTGCTCCTCGGGCAGCCCGCCGAGCGCGGCACGTGTCACCGCGCGGGCGTAGTCCGGCGTCTGCAGCAGACCGGGGACCACGGTGGTCTCCAGCGTGCGCACCCTGCAGGCCTGTGACTCCAGACTGATGAAGTCGCGGTACGCCGGGGGCAGCAGACCGCGGTAGGCGTGCCACCAGTGGTGCCGCCCGGCCTCGTCCTCCCCGCCCGCGAGCACGACCAACAGCTCGCGCAACTGCGGATCATCGACCTCGTACGCCTCCAGGAGCAGTCGCACGTCCGAGGCGCGCACCCCGGAGCGCCCGGTCTCGATCCGGCTCACCTTCGACTGGTGCCAGCCGACCCGGGCCGCCGCCTCGCCGCTGGTGAGTCCGGCCTGTCCGCGCAGCGCGCGCAGCTCCGCGCCGAGCTTGCGGCGCCGCACCGCGGGACCGTACTGCATGTCCGTCTCCTTCCGGACGTCCGCGCCAACCGTACGGGACAGCGGGAGACTGTAGAGGAAGCGCCAGTGTTGCGCCCAAATACGGTCTGCCGTCGCAGAGTTCACCGCTTCGAGCGACAGATATATGCACATCTCGGTGGATCGCCGCGCGTCACCGGCCCAGGAGTGGCACTCTGGCGCGAAGCACCAGTTCCGGGACTGTCCTCGAGTTCTTCCGCCACGAGTCGGAGTCCGGTCCCGGTGGGAAAGGGACAGTGTCGCCATGGCAGACCTCCAGGAAGTATCAGTCACTCTGCCGAGCGATCCTGTCTCGGTCGCAGCCGCCCGCAGGTATGTGGCGGACACCTTGTCCGAGTGGGGCCTGCCGGCCGACGCCGACGTCGCCGACACGGTGCGGCTCATCGTCTCCGAACTCGCCACGAACGCCGTCCAGCACACCCTCGGCCAGTCCCCGACCTTCACCGTGGACGTGCAGCTCGACCGCGACGAGCGGCTGCGCATCGGCGTCACGGACAGCCACCCGCGCTTCCCCCGGCGCCTGCCCGCCGCCGTCCAGCAGGACAACGGCCGCGGCATGGTCATCATCCGCTGGCTCACCGCCGAGTGCGGCGGCAGACTCTCGGTCTGCCCGACGGCGGAGGGCGGCAAGACGGTCTGGATCACCCTGCCGTGGTCGGTGCCGGTCCAGAGTTGACGCCCTGTGGTGCGGGGCGCGCGGGCACGCGGGCAGCACAGGCACGCGGGGCCGTCGGCGGCCGGGGCACGCGGTGCCTCAGGTGACCGAGCGGCCGAACGTCCCCCGCAGCAACGCGCGGAACGTGTCCGCGGCCGGGCTCGACTCGCCGGTGCGGTGACCGACCCAGATGGTGCGCCGCAGGTCACCCGGCTCCAACGGCCGGACGCCGACCGGGGTCGCCGCCGTGCGGGCCACCATCTCCGGGACCACCGCGGCGCCGAGACCCGCGCTGACCATCGCGCACACCAGCGCGTAGTCCGGCGTCTGGACGAGCACCGCGGGCGCCGCCCCCGCCCGCGCGAGCGCCGCCTCCACGCCCTGCCGCGGCGGATGCGCCGGTGCCATGCTGATCAGGGGCTGGCCGGAGAGCTCGGCGAGCGGCAGCCGCCCGGTGCCCGCCGTGAGCGCGTGCCCCGGCGCCGTCACCAGCACCAACTCCTCGACGAGGACCGGCTCCAGGGTCACGGACGCGGGCGGCGCGGGCAGCTCGGCGGGTTCGTACGTGTGCGTCAGGGCCACATCGGCGTCGCCCGCCGCCACCGCGGCCACGCCCAGCGGCGGTTCGTAGCCGGTGACCGTCAGCTCGACGTCCGGATGCGCCCGGCGGAACGCCGTCAGGGCGGGCGGCAGCAGATGGATGCCCGCCGTCGTGAACGTGGCGACCCGCAGGCGTCCGCCCGAGAGCCCCACGAGCTGCGCCAGCTCGTGCCGGGCCAGCTCCATCTCGTCCAGGACACGGCGGGCGCGCGCCAGGAGCAACTCGCCCGCGCCGGTGAGCCGCGCGCCCCGGTGGTGCCGCACGAGCAGCGCCGCCCCCGCCTCCCGCTCCAGCTTGGCGAGCTGCTGGGAGAGCGCGGGCACCGTATACCCGAGCCGTTCGGCGGCGCGGGTGATGGAACCGGCTTCGGAGACCGCCACGAGCGCCGCGAGCCGCGTCGGGTCGTACATGCCGTGCCTCTTCCTGTGGCCGTGGCCCGCGGTCCTGCCGCGGTACGCGGACGCCGTCGCCCCGCCTTCCGGGACCGCCGCCGGATCCTACCGGCAGCTCAGCCTAAACAGATGCTTAAGGAAGACGCAGAAGATCTTACATACCTGCTGAAGGCTCACTCGCGGCAGAGTGGCCTACATGGACGCTCAACTGGTCGCCTTCACCGGCGTCGCCGCAGGCATGGTCGCCGTGCCCGGCGCCGACTTCACCGTCGTCGTACGCAACGCGCTCGCCTCACGCCGCGCCGGAGTGCTGTGCGCGCTCGGCATCGCGGCGGGGCTCCTGGTGCACACGGCCCTCGCCGTCGCCGGGGTCGCGGCCGTGCTCGCGGCCGTGCCCGCGCTGTTCCGCGCGCTGCAGATGGTGGGCGGCGGCTACGTGCTGTACCTGGGGGTGCGGGCGCTGCGGTCGGCGACGCGGTGGGAGGGGCGGCCGGGCGCGGGGGAGAGGCCGGACGGGGAGGCGGCCGCCGGAGAGGAGAGGGAGGTGGGGGAGGCGGGAGAGGAGGGGGAGGACGTGCGGGCGGTGGCCGGTGGTGGCGGCGGTGGCCTGCGCGAGGGCTTCCTCACCAACGCCCTCAACCCCAAGGCGTCCCTGACGTTCCTGAGCGTGCTGCCCCAGTTCGTGCCCGCGGGGAGCCCCGCGATGCCGCGCACGCTGCTGCTCGCCACGATCGTCGTGGCCTTCGCGCTGCTGTGGTTCCCGGCCGTCGCGCTGCTGGTGGACCGGCTCGGCCGTCGGCTGCGGGAGCCCCGCGTCGCCAGGGCGATCGAGGGCGGCACCGGGGTGGCGCTCACGGCGCTGGGCCTGGCGCTCCTCGTGGAACCGCTGTTCACGTAGCCCGATCAGAGGGGCCGTTGCGTTGTTGCTGCCGTCGCGCGACCGTCCACGGAAGCAGCCCCCACAGGCCACCGGACACCAGCAGCGTGGCCGCGGCGGCGCAGAAGGCGCCGGTGCGGCTCGCCGCCACGTCCACGACGAGCAGGACCGAACCGGTGAGCGCCAGGGCAAGGACGGCGAGTCCGGCCCCGGCGAGCCGCGACGACACCTTGACGATGAGCGGCTTCGCGCCGCGCCCGAACAGACCCCGGTGCAGCGCGGCGGGTGCGGTGAACAGCGCGGCCGCGAGGACGGCGAGCAGCAGTGTGGTCACGTACGTGGCGCGCTGGAAGGTGTCGAGCGAGGGGAAGCGGGGGGTGAAGGCGAGCGTGAGCAGAAACGCGAAGAGGAGCTGGACACCGGTCTGAGTGACCCTCAGCTCCTGGAGCAGTTCGACGAAGTTGCGGTCGGCGCGCTCCAGCGGAGTCTCGTTGCGGCCGTCGTCGCGGCCTTGGCTGTGGTCGTGCGCGGCGGTGCCCGCTGACCGGGGGCCGTCGTCGGGGACGTTTTCGGACATGCACTACGAGTATCCCGAGCCGGCGCGAAGCACTCCTCGCGTCGGCCCGGTCACGCCCGGACGGCGGTGCCTGCCCGAAGGCACCGCCGTCCGGGCACTCAGGTCAGCGGACTCGGCCGTACGAGACGCTGTTCGTCCAGATCTTCTCGAGGCGTACCACCGTGCCCCGCTTCGGGGCGTGCCAGATCTTGTTCTTGCCAGCGTAGATGCCGACATGGTAAACGTTCCGGCCGGAGTGGAAGAACACCAGGTCGCCGCGGGTGCGGTTGCTCTTGGAGACATGGCGGGTCTTGTTGTACTGCTGCGCGGCGGTTCGCGGCAGCTTCTTGCCCACGCGCTTGTACGAGTAGAGCGTGAGGCCCGAGCAGTCGAACCGGCGCGGCCCCACGGCTCCGTAGCCGTACGGGGAGCCCTTCTTGGAAGCCGCGATCTTGAGCGCCTTCGTCCCGTGTGTGGCGGCCTCGGCCTCGGAGACCAGACCGGGTGCCACGATGGTGCCGCCCACGGCGGCGAGCGTGAGTGCCGATGCGGTACCGGCCCTCGTCAGCAGCGACGGAACACGATTCAGCGCAGTCATGCGCAACCCTTCGTCAGCCGCCTGTGAAGGATGACCTGTCGGGTTCGGGCAGGCGAAGATGCCCGGTCGCGTCGCGACTTCACCCCAAGGGCCGGCCGGTCTCCCGGACGGTCCGCCTTGCTGGGTCCTCCACTCCTGCCGATGCACAGATGTCGACCGGGCATCCGGGTGGCGGCAGGACTCGGCGTCCACCCGGACCGCCCCGCCGCCTGTGGCGGGGGCTTGTCGTCGGAAGGGATCTTCACCCGAGAGTGGCCAAAAAACCGAGCCGAATCGGCTGTATGTGAGGCTCCTCACGACTGACCCGTTCGGGTGGACAGAGCCGGAAAGGGACCTGGGTCACAGTCGGAGACGATTGCCCGAACAGCGCTGGAACGTCCGGTTCCGGCTGCCGCGTAAGGGAGTTGTGCAACTACAGGGGCACACGCGTGCGAGTGTTTCCTACGCTGAAAGAGCTACCACCTCTGGTCGGACCCCGGTCTGGACCGGAAGTGGCGCGACATCCGTCCGTGTCGGTCGCACCCTCAACGGGCGGACGGCGCGGACGCGCTGCGGCCGTGGCGCTCCGACGGGCGTCCGGTGCGACGGCGCACCTCGGGTGCGCGGCCGTGAAGGAGAGGGGCGGCTCGGCGCGGGGCTGCGGGTGACCAGCCGGCTCGGCCTCGGCGGTCCCCGTCAACTCGTAGCAGAAACGCTTGGCGAACTCGCCGTTTATGGGTGCGCTTCGCAAGTGCGCTCACCCCGCCCTCGGGCGGATCGGTCAGCCACCCGTCGGTGGCGCCTCCTCGCCGACCGTGGGCGGCGGCACGGTCACGCGCGCGGTACGGCGCTCGCCGTCCAGCGTGCGCAACGCCCGGGCCAGCGTCGCCGTGTGGATCTCCGTCTCGCCCCGCTGGTGCATCAGCGCAAGGGCGTCCCGCAGCTCCGTCGCCCTGCTGACGAGGGCTTGTGCGGCGCGCAGGCCGCCGTACGTGTGCTCCGCGCGCCCCGGATTGATGCGGCCGACGAGGTCCACGACCGCGAGATAGGCGTCGATGAGCTCGCCCTCGGCGCGGGTCAGGGCGGGCAGCGGCGGCAGTTCGGGCAGCACCCGGGCCTCACTCGGCGGTAGCGGTCGTGGCCCTGCGGTTCGGCACGACCCGGTCCACCAGGCCGAACTCCACCGCGGCCGCGGCGTCCAGGACGGTGTCGCGCTCGATGGCCGCCGCGATCCGCTCGGCGTCCCGCCCTGTGTGGCGCCCGAGCATCTCCTCCAGGAGCGCGCGGGTGCGGCGCAGTTCCTCGGCCTGGATGGCGAGGTCGGTCGGCTGGCCCCGCAACGCCTCGGCGAGCGCGGGCTGCTGGAGCAGCACCCGGGCGCCGGGCAGGATCGACCGCTTCCCCGGTGTGCCCGCGGCGAGCAGCACGGCGGCGGCGGACGCGGCCTGGCCGAGGCAGACGGTTTCCACGTCGCAGGTCGTGAACCGCAGGGTGTCGTAGATCGCCGTGGCCGCGCTGAACGAGCCGCCGGGCGAGTTGATGTACAGCGAGATGTCCCGGTCAGGCGCGAGGTACTCCAGGTGCAGCAGCTGCGCCATGACGTCGTTCGCGGAGACGTCGTCGACGGGGGTGCCGAGGAAGACGATGCGCTCCTCCAGGAGCTTGGAGTAGGGATCAAGCGTGCGCGGGCCCGAGCTGGTGCGCTCGGTGAACTCCGGCAGGACATGACGGGTGAACGGCTGCTGCATGGGCGGGCCTCCCGGTCTGTACGGCATGCGTGCGGGCGCACGGGCATGCGTGTGGGCGCCGCCGCTGAGCGGCGACTTCTGTAAAAAATGTACAGGACGTACGTGACGTTATGATGGGGCCATGGCCTACGAGATTCCGGTGACGCAAGCCCGCGCAGAGCTCGCCGACCTGATCAACCGCGTTGTCTACGGCAACGAGCGCGTGGTCGTCACGCGTCACGGCAAGCCGCTCGTGGCCCTTGTCTCGGCCGATGACCTGCGTCGACTCGATGAGCTCGATGAGGCCGAGGCGGTCGGCGCCGCGGCCGGGGAGACGGCGATCAGCTCCGTCTCCTCCCTCGGCTCGTCGGTGTCCGGTGCGGGCGGCGAGCGGCAGCGGTTCGGCATCGCGGCGGAGCACCGCGGGCCGAACGTGACGTAGTCCCGCGGGCGCCCGGGGGCGTCACGCCGAGCAGGAGGGGCGGACGTCACGTACCCGAAGAGCGCGTACATCCATGAGGCATGACGAAGGCCGTGTGCCCCCGTCCGCTACGGCGGGGGCACACGACTGTTCGGTGGGGCGCGGCGTCAGCCGACCGGGGCGGGCTCGCGCGCCGGGGGTGACGCCGTCACCGGGGGAGCACTCCGGCCGTGCCGGGCCCCGACGAGCACGGCCCCGAGGCCCAGGGTCGCCCAGACGGCGAGGGTGACCGCGGGGCCCGTGGCCGCCGCCCCGTCGAAGAAGGCGGTCGAGCGCAGGAGCGAGCCACCCGCTCCCGGCGGCAGCAACTGGCCGATCAGGCCGACCGGTTCCGGCAGCAGCTGCGGCGCCGACGTCACCCCCGAGAACGGATTGCCGAGCAGCACCATCAGGAGCGCGCCCACGCCGATGCCCGCAGGTCCGAGCAGCGCCGCAAGGCCGGCCACGGTCGCGGCGACGGCGAGCGCCGACAGGCCGAGCACTCCGGCCTCCGCCCACCAGTCGCCCGTCAGGATGCCGAGCCAGCTGTCGGCGAGCGCGGCGGCGACGAGGCCGACGAGTGCCGTGGCGAGGATCAGCGTGCCTGCGGCGCGCGGTCCGCGCAGCCCCCGCAGCGTCACCAGCGAGCCCGCCGCGACCCCCGCGATAGCCAGCGGCAGCACGCTCGCCCCCAGGGCCGCCCCGCGCGGATCGGACGCCGGGGCGGGCACCACGTCGACCGTCGTGACCCGCGCGCCGTCCGGGACGCCCGCCGCCACCGCCTGCTGGAGGAGTTGGGCGACGACGGGGCTCGCGGCCGATGCCGTCAGGAGCTTGGGCCCCTCGCCGGTGGCGACGATCGCGCCGTACACGGTCCGGTTCTCGATGGCGGCGCGGGCCGCCGCCTCGTCCGCGTACCGATGGATCTCGAACGCGTCGTCCCGCTGCTGAAGTTGCTTCTGCAACGGGGCGGTGGCCTGGGTGGGACCCGCCACGCCGAGCGGCAGATCGCGCGGGGCGGTCCTGGCGGCGGGCCAGGCGAAGGCCCACAGGGCAAGGGTCACGATGAAGGGAACCAGCAGGGCGACCGTCAGCATGCGGCGGGCCTGCGGGGGCGCGGCAGGGGACGGCGTGGGCATGGGGTTCTCCAGAGCGAAGAGGCTGAGGGGAGAGGTTGGAGACCTTGAGTCGGTGACCTCTAAAAAGAAGGATCGTTCGTTTTTGCGGTGCCCCCACTGTGGAGCGAGGGTGCGTCGGTTGTCAAGAATGAATATTCGTTTTACGTTGAGCGCATGGCCCGCGTATCCCAGGAACACCTCGACGCACGTCGCCGCCAGATCCTCGACGGCGCCGCGCTCTGCTTCGCCCGCAACGGCTTCCACGCCACGTCGATGCAGGACGTGCTCAAGGAAGTGGGTCTGTCGGCCGGTGCCGTCTACCGCTACTTCAGCGGCAAGGACGAGCTGATCCACGCCATCGTCTCCGAGGTGCTGCGGGAGATCCGAGAAGTCTTCGAGTCCGCGGCCCGGCAGACGCCGCCCCCGCCGCCGGACGTGCTGGTCGGCCGCGCGCTCGGCCAGGTGCTCGACCTCAAGCCGGGCCTCGTCGAGCGCGACCGGCCGTACTTCCCGCGGCTGCTTGTGCAGGTCTGGACGGAGACGCTGCGCGACGAGGAGCTGCGCGCCCTCATCCAGGACGGGTACGACGCGGTGCGGGCGGCCTGGATCCGGATCGTCGAGGGCTATCAGGCCGCGGGCATGATGCGCGCCGACGTGCCCGCGGACCGCGTCGCGCGGACGATGATCGCCATGGCGCAGGGATTCGCGGCCCAGGTCGCCCTGTTCGACGGGGTGCCGGTGGACGCGCTGGCGGACGGGGTGCGCGGGCTGATGAGCATGGGGGAGCCCGCGTGAGGAGCGAGCCCGCCTGAGTGTGCGGGAGCGCCGCTGCCCGAGCGCGGGGGAGTCCCGCTGAAGTATGGAGCAGTCCTGCTGACGGTCATGACCGGGTCAAGGGCTGGTTAACCTCGCTGAAACTCCGTCCAACTAGCCTGCCGTGCCACGCCACCTGGGGATCTCGTACGCCAAGGTGTACCTCGGCGCGCCATTCGCTGCGCGTTACATCTTTTCCCGTCGCGGTGGCCGCGGCAGCCGGACCCCGCACGGTTCGGAGCAAGGACGATGAGGTGGGGACGTGCGACTGACACCGCACGAGCAGGAGAGACTGCTCATCCATGTGGCTGCCGACGTGGCCGAGAAGCGCCGGGCGCGCGGCCTGCGGCTCAACCATCCCGAGGCGATCGCGCTCATCACGTCGCACATCCTCGAAGGCGCCCGCGACGGCCGCAGCGTCGCCGATCTGATGACGTCGGGTCGCACGGTGCTGACGCGCGACGACGTCATGGAAGGCATCCCCGAGATGATTCACGACGTGCAGGTCGAGGCGACGTTCCCGGACGGCACGAAGCTCGTCACCGTCCATGACCCGATCGTCTGACGGGGGTACGGGACGTATGCAATCCGCAGACAGCACGGGCGCGGGCGGCGGTGTGGACACCGGCCTGGTCCCCGGCGAGATCCTCTTCGCGGACGGACCCGTCGCCTTCAACGAGGGCCGCCCCACCACCCGCATGACCGTCCTCAACGTTGCCGACCGCCCCGTGCAGGTCGGCTCCCACTACCACTTCGCCGAGGCCAACCCCGGCCTGGAGTTCGACCGCTCCGCCGCGCGCGGCCTGCGGCTGAACATCGCCGCGGGCACCGCCGTGCGCTTCGAGCCCGGCATCCCCGTCGAGGTCACGCTGGTTCCCCTCGCGGGCGCCCGCGTCGTGCCCGGGCTGCGCGGCGAGACCGGAGGTGCTCTCGATGGCTGAGCTGTCCCGCGCCGCGTACGCCGACCTCTTCGGCCCGACGACCGGCGACCGGATCCGGCTCGCCGACACCGGACTGCTCGTGGAGATCGAGGAGGACCGCTCCGGCGGCCCCGGACGCTCCGGCGACGAGGCGGTGTTCGGCGGCGGCAAGGTCATCCGCGAGTCGATGGGCCAGTCCCGCACGACCCGCGCCGAAGGCGCCCCCGACACCGTCGTCACCGGCGCCGTGATCATCGACCACTGGGGCGTGATCAAGGCCGACGTGGGCATCCGCGACGGCCGGATCACCGGCATCGGCAAGGCCGGTAACCCGGACACGATGGACGGCGTGCACCCCGGCCTTGTCATCGGCCCGGAGACCGAGATCCTGGCCGGAAACGGCAGGATCCTCACCGCCGGCGGCATCGACACGCACATCCACTTCATCTCGCCGACGATCGTCGACGAGGCCCTGGCCGCCGGCGTCACCACGCTCATCGGCGGCGGCACCGGACCCGCCGAGGGCAGCAAGGCCACCACCATCACCCCCGGCGCCTGGCACCTGGCCCGGATATTCGCCGCCCTGGAGAACGCCCCGGTCAACATCGGCTTCCTGGGCAAGGGCAACACGACGTCCGCCGAGTCGATGCACGCCCAACTCCGCGCGGGCGCCGTCAGCTTCAAGATCCATGAGGACTGGGGCGCGACTCCGGCGGTGATCGACGCCTGCCTGAACGTCTGCGAGGACACGGGAGCCCAACTCGCCGTCCACACCGACACGCTCAACGAGGCCGGCTTCGTGGACGCCACCTTCGCGGCCGTCGCCGGGCGCACGCTGCACGCCTTCCACGTGGAGGGCGCGGGCGGCGGCCACGCCCCGGACATGATCACGGCGGTCTCGCTGCCGAACATGCTCCCCAGCTCGACCAACCCGACCCGCCCGCACACCGTCAACACCGTCGAGGAGCACCTCGACATGCTGATGGTCTGTCACCATCTCAACCCGGCCGTGCCGGAGGACCTGGCCTTCGCCGAGTCCCGCATCCGCCCGACCACGATCGCCGCGGAGGACATCCTCCACGACCTCGGTGCCATCTCCATCATGTCCTCCGACTCCCAGGCCATGGGCCGCGTCGGCGAGGTCGTCCTGCGCACCTGGCAGACGGCCCATGTGATGAAGCGCCGGCGCGGGCCGCTCCCCGGTGACACCCGCGCCGACAACCACCGGGCGCGCCGGTACGTCGCCAAGTACACGATCAACGCGGCGATCGCGCAGGGCATCGAGGGCGAGGTGGGCTCGGTCGAGAGCGGCAAGCTGGCCGACCTGGTGCTGTGGGAACCGGCGTTCTTCGGCGTCAAGCCCGAAGTGGTCCTGAAGGGCGGACAGATCGCGTACGCGCAGATGGGCGACGCCAACGCCTCGATCCCGACCCCGCAGCCGGTCCTTCCGCGCCCCATGTTCGGCGGCCACGGCAGGGCACCCGCACGCAACTCCCTGAACTTCGTCACACAGTCCGCGCTGGACGACGGCCTGCCCGAACGCCTCGCGCTCGAGCGGCAGTTCGTTCCGATCGCCTCCACCCGGGGCCGAACGAAGGCCGACATGCGCGAGAACGACGCGCTGCCGAGGGTCGAGGTCGCCCCCGACAGCTTCGCCGTACGCATCGACGGCGAACTCGTCGAGCCCGCACCCGCCGCCGAACTGCCGCTGGCCCAGCGGTACTTCCTCTTCTGAGAGGAGGTGGCCCGACATGTCACGAGCCGCACTGCTCGTCCTGGCCGACGGCCGCTTTCCCGCCGGAGGGCACGCGCACTCCGGCGGGGCCGAGGCGGCCGTCAAGGCGGGGCGGATCACCGGGGCGGCGTCCCTGGAGGACTTCTGCCGGGGCCGCCTGCACACGACCGGCATGGTGTCGGCTGCCCTCGCCGCGGCCGGGGCGCTCGGGCTCGACCCCGTCGCCCTCGACGGGGCGGCGGACGCGCGCACGCCGTCGGCCGCGCTGCGGGTGGCCGCGCGCAGGCTCGGGCGGCAGTTGCTGCGGGCCGCGCGGGTCGCGTGGCCCGCGTCCGAACTCGACGCGCTGGCACGGGAGTTCCCCAAGGGGGCCCATCAGCCGGTCGTCCTCGGCGTGGCCGCGCGGGCGGCCGGGCTCGGCGCGGAGGACGCCGCGCACTGCTCCGCGTACGAAGCCGTCAGCGGCCCCGCCACCGCCGTCGTACGCCTCCTGGGTCTCGACCCGTTCGACGCGACGGCCGTTCTGGCCCGGCTCGCACCGGAGCTGGACGGCGTGGTCCGCGACGCCGCGGGGGCCGCTCGGCGGGCCGTGGGGGAGGGGGTGGACGTCCTGCCCGCCGCGTCGGCGCCGCTGTTGGAGGTGGGGGCGGAGGGGCATGCGGGGTGGCCGGTGCGGTTGTTCGCGTCGTAGGGCCTTGCCGAGGGCACCGCCGATCGGCCTTCGGCCCCGTCCTCGAACGCCGGACGGGCCGAGAACGACCGGCACATTCCCACCACCCACCGACCGACCTTCGGAGCGAAGCGACCATGCACCTCGACCACATCCACGACGAGTCCAAGGCGATCAGCGCGGACGCGCACCGCCCCGACGGCACCCGCCGAGCCCTCCGCATCGGCCTCGGCGGTCCGGTCGGCTCGGGCAAGACGGCCACCGTCGCGGCCCTCTGCCAGGCCCTCCGCGCCGAACTCTCCCTCGCGGTCGTCACGAACGACATCTACACCCGAGAGGACGCGGAGTTCCTCCTCCGCGAGGCGGTCCTCCCCCCGGAACGCATCACCGCCGTGGAGACGGGAGCCTGCCCCCACACCGCCATCCGGGACGACATCTCCGCGAACCTGGAGGCGGTGGAGGACCTGGAGGACGAGGTGGGCCCGCTGGACCTCATCCTGGTGGAGTCCGGCGGCGACAACCTCACGGCAACGTTCTCGCGCGGCCTGGTGGACGCCCAGATCTTCGTCATCGACGTGGCCGGAGGCGACGACATCCCGCGCAAGGGAGGCCCCGGCGTCACCACGGCCGACCTGCTTGTGGTGAACAAGACGGACCTGGCCCCGCACGTGGGCTCGGACCTGGCCCGGATGGCCGCCGACGCGAAGGCCCAGCGCGCGGAACTGCCGGTGGTGTTCCAGTCACTGCGCTCGGAGGAGCACGTGACGGCGGTGGCGCGCTGGGTACGCGAGCAGCACGCGTCGTGGACGGCTGGGACGGCTGGGACGGCTGGGACGGCTGGGACGGCGACGAAGGCGACGGCACCAGCACAGTGAGCCTCCCCGCCCCCACCTCCGCCGCCCCGGATCACCCCTCCAGCCCCGCGGGCGTCCACGCCCTGGCCCGCATCGCCGCCCACGCGGACGCCCACGGCCGCACCGTCCTGCCCGTCCTGCACGGCGAGGCTCCCCTCGCCCTGCGCCGCACCCGCGCCACGGGGCCCGCGGCCCACGTCACGCTGGTGGGAGCGATGAGCGGCCCCCTCGGCGGGGACCACCTGGCCGTGGAGGCGGAGGTCGCCGAGGGGGCGAGGCTGAGCGTCGGATCCGCGGCGGCGACGATCGCGCTGCCGGGCCAGGACGGGGCACCGGCGTGGTACGACGTGTCGCTCACCGTCGCCGACGGGGCGGAACTGCACTGGCTGCCCGAACAGTTGATCTCGGCTCGGGGCAGCGACCTGCGTGTCACGACGCGGGCCGACATCGGGGCGGGCGGACGGCTCGTGCTGCGCGAGGAACAGGTCCTCGGACGGACCGGCGAGACCCCGGGGCTGCTGCACAGCAGACTGACGGTGCGCCACGCCGGCCGAACCCTCCTCGACCAGGAGCTGTCGTGCGGGCCGGGCGCCCCGGCGGGCTGGGACGGCCCCGCGGTCCTGGCGGGCCATCGAGCCGTGGGTCAGCTCATCGTCGTACGGCCGGAGTTCGAGTACGACTGCCCGAAGCCGGCCATGCTCGGCGACTCCGCCGCGCTGAGCCCCTTGGCGGGCCCCGCGGTCCTGGTCACCGCCCTGGCGCCGGACGCCCTGCGCCTGCGCCACATCCTCGACGACGCCCTGAACCGCCTGACGTAGCCCGCCGCGAAGGTCGCCGCCCCGTCCGGCCTGCCTGCCCTCGGCGTCCCGGGTGTCCTGGGCGCCCAGGACACCCCGGAATCCGGCGACGGAGGACCGAGTTCCGGGATCGCGCAGGCGCCCCCGCGCGGCACGTCGGCCCGATCCGGCCAATCGGGACCGCCCGCGGGCCCGCGGGCCTTGGCCGTCGTGCCAGCCCGCGGCCACCGCCGCCGTCGGCTGCCGTCATGCCGCGGACGTCCTGCCAGGCCGTGGCGACGGCGCGGGTGGCGGGAACGGCTCCTGGTGACCCCACGCCCGGCGCCCCGACGTGGTTCTCTGGCGGGAGCCCGCCCTGGAGTCCCCTCGGAAGGGCGCCACGCATGCCTGCCTTCGCACCTCGTCCGCCGTCGCCGCCCTGGGGCCTCCCCGGCTGGGTCGGCAGACGTCTCCTCACGGCCCTGGGCGCCCTGACGGCCCCACTGACCTCGCCCCTCTCTCCGGACGACTACCTCGGCCTCGTCGATCCGCTGCTGTCGGCACGGCATCCGGCAGGCTTGGTGACCGCCGTGCGACCCGAGACCGCGGACTCCGCCACGCTGGTCATCCGGCCGGGCCGCGGGTGGAGCGGCGGCCACCGCGCAGGGCAATACCTGCCGGTGGGCGTCGAGTTGGACGGCGTACGGCACTGGCGTACGTACTCCCTCACCTCCGCCGCCGACGCACCCGGCCGCGAGGTGACCATCACCGTCAAAGCGGACCCCCGCGGCAAGGTGTCGCCGCACCTGGTGCACCGCACACCACCCGGCACCATCCTCCGACTCGGCCCCGCACAGGGGGAGTTCGTGCTCCCCGAGCCTGGTGCGACACCCGACCGGATCCTGTTCGTCACCGCGGGCAGCGGCGTCACGCCCGTCATGGGGATGCTGCGTACGCTCGCACTCCGCCGTGCCCAGCCGGACCCCGACGTCGTACTGCTGCACAGCGCGCCCGCACCGGACGAGTGTCTGTTCCACGACGAACTGGCGGACATGGCGCAGCGGTTACCGTGGCTCAGCCTCCACCTGCGGTACACCCGCACCTCCGGCCGGATCACCTGCCGCGACATCGGCCCGCTCTGCCCGGACTGGCTCTCCCGCGAGACGTGGGCCTGCGGCCCTGAGGGGCTGCTCGACGTACTGCGTGAGCACTGGGAGGGGCAGTGGCGGCGCGGCGATCGACCTGGCGGGGAACGACTGGACGGTGCGGAGGGCCTGCCCGTGAGACGCCTGCACGTGGAGCGCTTCCGCCTCGCCGCGCCGACTGCCCTGCCATCTGCCGACCCGCTCGCCTCGGCCGCCGGGTCAGGCGGCCGAGTGCGCTTCGCGCGCAGCGGCGTCGACGCCGAATCGCCCGCGTCCGTCCCCCTCCTGGTGGCCGGTGAGCGCGCGGGCGTGCCGATGCCGTACGGGTGCCGCCGGGGCATCTGCTTCGGCTGTCTCGTGCCCCTGGTCCATGGGCGCGTACGCGATCTGCGCACGGGTGAAGTGCGCGAGGTGAAAGGCGAGTTGATCCAGACCTGCGTCCAGGCCGCGGCCGGACCGGTCGTACTCGACCGCTGAGCTTCCCGGACTCGACCGCCGAGTCCCCCGTTTCCGACGGCCCGGTCCCCGCCCGCTTTCGACCGTCGACCCCCGCCCGAAACCTGAAGGAGCCTCCATGACCTCCACCGCCACAGACCGGCCGATACCGAAGTCGCCGCCGAATCCGACGGGCGCGCCTCCCCTCGAACCACCGCCCTGGACCGACGAGTTCGGTGCCGAACTCGACCGGCTGCGCGCCGAGATCGTCGCCGGGCGCGGAGCGCGCGACGCCCGGTACATCCACCGGGTCATCGCCGTCCAGCGAGGCCTGGAGGCAGGCGGCCGCATCGCCCTCGCCGTCTCCCTCCTGCCGCCCGCCTGGCTCGCGGGCACCGCGATGCTCACCACCGCCAAGGTCCTGGAGAACATGGAGCTCGGCCACAACATCCTGCACGGCCAGTGGGACTGGATGGGTGACCCCGCCGTCCACTCCGCGACCTGGGAGTGGGACTTCCTCACCCCCGCGGACGCCTGGAAACACACCCACAACCACCTGCACCACACGTACACGAACGTCGTGGGCCGCGACCGCGACCTCGGCTACACCATCCTGCGCATGAGCCCCGAGCAGCCCTGGCGCCCGGTGCACCTCCTGCAACCGCTGTACGCGGCCCTGCTCGCGCCCGTCTTCGAATGGGGCATCGCCCTGTACGACCTGGAGGCGGACGCCGTGACCGCGGGCCGCAAGAGCGCCCGGAGCCTGTTCGGCGAGATCGGGCGGCTGGTCCGCAAGGGGGTGCGGCAGGCTGCCAAGGACTACGTCCTCTTCCCGCTCCTCGCGGGTCCTTCCGCGCTGCCCTGCCTGTTCGGCAACCTCACCGCGAACGTGCTGCGCAACGTCTGGGCGCACACGGTGATCTTCTGCGGCCACTTCCCGGGTGACGTCAGGACGTTCTCGGAGACCGACATCGAGGGGGAGACCCGCGGCGAGTGGTACCTGCGGCAGATCCAGGGCTCGGCCGACTTCGAGGGCGGCCCGCTGCTGCACGTCCTGTCCGGCAACCTCGGCCACCAGATCGAGCACCACGTCTTCCCCGACCTCCCCAGCAGCCGCTACGCCGAGTTGGTCCCGAAGGTGCGGGGGCTGTGCGCGGAGTACGGCGTTCCCTATGTGACCGGACCCCTGTGGCGGCAGTACGCGTCCATGTGGGGGCGCGTGGTGCGGTACGCGGTACCGGGGTGAGCCGTGCGGCGCCGGGGCTCAGGCCATGGCGCGGCGGGGATCGGCTCCACTTCGGCCTCCCGGGGTTCCGGTAGGAGTACGGTGTGGGAAGCGAGGACCTTTCGTATACCGGCGTTCAGATCGGTCTCGGCCTCGTGGCTCCACGACACCGGGCGACGCGCGCTCGGAGGCAGGTTCCGCCTGATGACCGCAGAAGCCTCTCCGCACAGCGCGCGCCCCGTCCGGCCGTGGACCGAGACCCGTAGACGGCCCGCCGACCGTGCGCTTGCGCGCGAGGCGGTCTGACCGTCCCGTCGCGGTACGCCTCAGGGCAGTACAGCGACCCATCACCCGTACAGGGGCAGCCCGTGACCCCGGCCGCGCCACCCGCACCGAGGTCAAGGAGTCCCCATCGTGTCGTCCACGACGCGCAGTTCCCCCACAACGGCGGCCGCACGCCCCGCGGCGCTCGCGTCGCCGCCGAGCGTTGCCCAGCCCTCCCAGGGATATGACGGGGCGGGGCCTTTCCCCGCCGAAGCCGACGCACCGGGCGCGCCACGCGGCATCGGTGAGCACCTGTACGTGTTCGTGACCGCGGTGATCGTCGTCGCCCCGTTCCTGGGGCTCGGCCTGGCCGGCTGGCTGCTCTGGGGGAGCCTCATCCATCCCGCCGACGTCCTGCTCGCCCTCGCGCTGTACGTCGTCACCGGACTCGGTGTCACCGTCGGCTTCCACCGCGGGCTCACGCACGGCGGATACCAGTCCGTCCGTCCCGTGCGCGTCGCACTCGCGGTGGCCGGTTCGCTGAGCTTCCAGGGCGACGTGATCGGCTGGGTCGCCACGCACCGCCGCCATCACGCCTTCACCGACCGGCCCGGTGACCCGCACTCCCCGTACCGCTACGGCACCCATCTGCGCGGCCAGTTGCGCGGTCTCGCGCACGCCCACGTCGGCTGGCTGTTCCGCAACGACCCCACGTCCGCCCGGCGTTACGCCCCCGACCTGCTCGCCGACCGTGACATCCGGGCTGTGTCCCGGGCCTTCCCGGTGCTGTGCGTCCTCACGCTCGCGCTGCCGTTCGCGGCCGGGTGGGCCATCGGCGGTACGTGGGAGCGGGCCCTGACCGCCCTGCTGTGGGCGGGACTTGTGCGGATCGCGCTGCTCCACCACGTGACGTGGAGCGTGAACTCGCTGTGCCACATGATCGGGAGCCGCCCCTTCCGCACCCGGCGGCACGACCGGGCCACCAACTTGTGGCCCCTGGCCCTGCTCTCCTTCGGCGAGAGCTGGCACAACCTCCACCACGCCGACCCCACCAGCGCGCGGCACGGTGTCGACCGCGGCCAGATCGATCCCTCCGCCGCCGTCATCCGCCTCCTCGAACGTGTCGGGTGGGTGCACGACGTGCGCTGGCCGACACGTGACCGGGTCACCGCCCGCCGTATGTGAACCCGGCGACCAGGGCCACCCGCCGACTCCGGGTCGCCCGCCGGCTCGGGGCTGCCCGCCGACTCCGGGCCGCCCGACAGATCCGGACCCCCACCAACCTACGGAGACCTCATGACCGCCGTCCTGGAGCCCCTGCTTCCCTCACCCCCGCTCCTCCGCCTTCGCCTCGCGCCCCGTGACGACCTGCCACACCCCATCGACGGCGCGTGGTGGCCCCACTCTTACGACCTGCTCACGGAACTCCCGCGGCTGCTCGCCGGACTGCCCGGGGCTTGGGGCCACATCAGCAGCGTCACGGTCAACGGGGCGACATGGGCCGCGACACCCGGCCGGATGCTGGTCTCCAACCAGGTCGTACGCCTGAGCAGGTGCACCGCCGTGTCCGCCCCGCACACGATCTGCCTGCTCGCCCCGGGCCGGGGCCGGTGGGACCTGCTGGTCGTACCGCCCGACACCCCGCAGGGCCTGGCCGAGCCACTCATGGCGGCCGCGGCGGAAGGAGACGTCTGACATCGCTGCCAGTGATCTCCCTGCCGGTGAGCTCACTGTCGCTGACCTCCTGCCGGGTGGAGCGAGGAGTACCGTGAGATGAGGAAGATCGTGAGGTCTCCCCGGCGGCAGCACCGCCATCGCCGTACGCGCGCGTGAGCCGTCGAACCCCGCAGACAGGCGAACGCGATGTCCGACTCCGACCCTCCCAGCGTCCCGAAGCTGCTGCCGGACGCCGTCCACAAGGCCGTCAGGCCCGGCACGGCGTTCCTGCGCCTGGAGACGACACACGAACGTCAGGGAATCCTCGACGGCGCGTGGTGGCCGCGTTCCCGCGACGTCGGCGCCGAACTGCCCGGTCTGCTCGCCGCGCTGACCGAACACCTGGGGCCGGTCACGCGAGTGGGCCTGGACTCCGGCGCCTGGGAGGACGCGCCGACGCGACTGATCGTCGGGGACCGTGTCGTGCACGTCGACTTCTCCCCGGTCGGTGACGACACCGTCCTCATCACCCGCGGCGACGAGGACCACTTCTCCCTGCTGGTGGTCCCGCCGCACGCGACACCGGATGCGGCACGCGCCGCGATGGCGGCAGCCGTCCGCGCCGACAACCTCGCCGAGGCCGAGCAGATCCTCATCGACACCGGCACTGATCGCGTGGGCCCGGGCTGATCGCGTACGTCCGACCGTCCTCGCGTACGTCCAACTGTCCTCGGGTACGACCGACCGTCCGCCCCTATGCCCGACCGTCCTCCCCTATGCCCGACTGTCACGAAGACCCGAGGACCGGACCGTTCGACTCGCTGGAGGAGTAAGCTCGAACTACCGAGGATATTTCGCGCACCGGCTGCCACGCTTGTGTCGTTTTCGGCGATCGAATATGCCGGGCCGGTGTCAGTCGGCCCGGGGCAGGGTTCGCGTCATGACTGCGACCACCTCATTCCAGCCGACCCTTGAGGTCGGGCCGACCGCGCCTTCCCTCGCCGGGTCTTGGCCCTCTTCGCCACTTCTCCGCCTGTCGCTCGCTCCCGCAGGCACCTCGCCCGCGCTGCTGGACGGCGCCTGGTGGCCCCGCTCCCGCGATCTCCGGGCGGAACTCCCCGCGCTGACAGCCGTGCTCGACCCGCTGTGGGGGCGGATCACCCGGGTCACCGTGAATCCCGCCCACTGGCCGGTCGTCCCGCGCAAGGTGCCCGTAGCCGGGCACGTCCTGAAGGTGGGCTGGTACCGGGCCGAGCAGGACCCCCACGAGCTGATGCTCCTCTCGTACCGCGCGGGCCGCTGGAACCTGCTGGTGGTCCCGCCGCAGACACCTCCGGACGCGGCGGCCTGGCTGATGGCCGCCGGAAGCGACCCACTGGGAACGTCGACCGCGAGCCGGTTGATGGAGGAGGCAGCGCGTCGACGGACGGTGGCGGAGAACGACCGGGCGGTGGAGGAGGCCTGGGCCTCCGAAGGGGGCCATGAGGCCCGCGACCGGGACGCCGCGACACCGCAGCGCCTGCGGCGACCGCAAAGGATGTGAGCACGATGGACACCGTCGTGACCGTGATCGTCCTCCTGGCGATGATCGCCCTCGGAGTGCTCCTCATCCACCGACTCAACGCACAGCACAACGAACGCATCGCGTCCTTCCACTACGGCCGCCCCCGCACCACCACGCGAACCCCCGCACCACCGATCCCACCGAAACCGGACGCCCGCACCGAACCGACCAGCCCTCATCCCCGCCGAGACCACCGCGACGGCGGCCGAGGCCGCTCCAGGGCACGACGCCGACCCTGACGACATCCCCCGCACTTCCACCGGAGCCGCAGTCACACAGTGAGTCACTCACCCCACACCAGAGGCCCGACCCCTCCCAGGGATCGGGCCTCCGGCCTGCCGTGGCCGCTCACCGGTACAAACCAATCCGTTTATCGGATTGGTAAAAAACGTCCAACACGTCTGTTGTCAGGGACCCCCCAGACGCAAGTATCCCCGTACCGAGCGAACGACCGAATCGATGTGCGGGAGGCCCCACTTGAGTCGTACCCCGATGACCACGCGGACCAGACGGACGGTGACGTTCGGTTCCGCGGGCACACTCGTCGCGGCGACGTTGATAGCGGGGGCGCTTGCCGCGCCGTCCGCGAGCGCCGATGTCCGGGCCGGTCAAGGCCCGGCCAAGGCCGCGGCCGCCAAGGACCGGGAGGCCGCCGGCGCCGCCATCGCCGCCCGGCGCGCCGCCAAGAAGGGCATCTCCTGGAAGGACTGTCCCGAGGACTGGGGCATCGCCAAGCCCATCCAGTGCGGCTGGGTCACCGTGCCGCTGGACTACGCCAAGCCGAACGGCAAGCAGATCAAGCTCGCCGTCGACCGCATCGGCAACACCGGGACCAAGGGCGAGCGCCAGGGCGCGCTCCTCTACAACCCCGGCGGCCCCGGCGCCTCCGGCCTGCGCTTCCCCACCCGCGTCACCACCAAGAACAAGCTGTGGGAGAAGACCGCCAAGGCCTACGACTTCGTGGGCTTCGAGCCCCGCGGCGTCGGCCACTCCACGCCCATCTCCTGCGTCGACCCGCAGGAGTTCGTCAAGGCCCCCAAGCTCGACCCGGTCCCCGACTCCACGGCCGACAAGCGCGCCCAGCGCAAGCTCGCCGCCGAGTACGCGGACGGCTGCAAGGAGCGCAGCGGCTGGATGCTGCCGCACATGACCACGCCCAACACCGCCCGCGACCTGGATGTCATCCGCGCGGCGCTGGGTGAGAAGAAGCTCAACTACCTGGGTGTCTCGTACGGGACCTACCTCGGTGCCGTCTACGCCACCCTCTTCCCGACGCATGTGCGCCGCATGGTCTTCGACTCGGTCGTCAACCCCTCGACGGAGAAGATCTGGTACGAGGCCAACCTCGACCAGGACGTCGCCTTCGAGATCCGTCTCAAGGACTGGATGACCTGGGTCGCCAAGTACGACTCGACCTTCCACCTCGGCGACACCGTCGAGAAGGTGCAGGCGCAGTGGGCGAAGCTGCGCGCCACCGCCAAGCAGAACCCGCTCAACGGCGTCGTCGGCCCGGCCGAGCTCGTCGCGTACTTCCAGAGCGCGCCCTACTACGACTCCACCTGGGTCTCCATCGCCACCAACTGGAGCAAGTACGTCGCCGGTGACCCGAAGCCGCTGATCGAGGCCGCAAGCCCCGACCTGTCCGACGTGGCCGGCAACAAGTCCTCCGAGAACAGCAACGCCGTCTACACCGCCGTCGAGTGCGCCGACGCCAAGTGGCCCACCAGCTGGAAGAAGTGGGACCGGGACAACACCCGCATCCACAAGGACCACCCGTTCATGACCTGGGCCAACGCCTGGATGAACCTGCCCTGCGCCACCTGGCCCAGCAAGCAGCACAAGCCCGTCGAGGTGAAGACCGGCAAGGGCCTGCCGCCCACGCTGATCGCCCAGGCCACCCGCGACGCCGCCACGCCGTACCCGGGCGGGGTCGAGCTGCACAAGCGGCTCAAGGGCTCGCGTCTGATCACGGAGAAGGACGCCGGTTCGCACGGCATCACCAACCTCGAGAACCCCTGCCTCAACCAGCGCGTCGACAACTACCTGCTCAACGGCAAGCTCGACAGCCGTGACGTGACGTGCACCCCGCACGCCACGCCCAAGCCGTAGTCGGTCTGTAGCAGAGTCGTTCTGTAGCAGTCAGCAGTAGGTGCGGTGCTACTGGGAGATCGTTTCCAGCCTCGGCTGAGCGATCTCCCGGTAGTCCGCCGTCCGCAGCGCCAGCGAGCGGTCGAGCCGCGCCGCGTTGAAGAACAGCTCCTCGTGCGCCAGCAGGTCCGGGTCCACGACGAGCTCCAGCTCCGGGTCGAAGGAGAACGGCAGGATCGTGCCGCTCACGCTCCCCGAGAGCCGCTCCGCCACCTCCTGTGTGGCGAAGCCCGCGTACACCCCGCCGAGCAGGGCCTTGAGCGCGTTCAGGTCGACGCGCCGGTCGCCGGGGACGACGGCGAGGACGTAGCTCTTCCTCTTCTTGTCCAGCTTCACCATCACCACGATGCACTTCGCGGCCTGCGCGAGTTCGTTGCCGCGCAGCGCGCTCACCGCCTCCGTCGCACCCTCCGGTGCGTGTTCGATGACGCGGTAGTGCGCGCCACGCTCCTCCAGCAGTCCGATGAGTTTCGTGTACTGGGCGTGCTCGGTCACCTCAGGCCTCCCGCCGTGCCAGCCAGGCGTCCTCCGCCCGGTAGTCGAAGAGATCGATCACTGGATCATAGGCGCGGGCCAGGGCCGGGAACGCCTCGCGCCAGTCCCGGCCGGAGAGCTGGTCCGTGAGCCAACTCGCCGTCTCCGGCAGCGAGTCGGCGTACGTCGTGACCGCTTTGTATGTCAAGTCCCGTTCAGCGGCTGACATGTCGTATATGACGGGGTGCTGAGCCGTCCAGGGCGTGACGCCGACGCCCTTGCCCGGGGCCTCGCCCTCGATGAGTACCGTCTCGCTCTCGAAGCCGAACACGGCGTCGACGGCCGCACCGATCTCCGCGACCGTGGGGGCGTCCGGGTCGCCCGCGTTCAGCACCCGCGTGCCGGGGTGGCGCGCCGCGAGTCGTATCAGCTCCGCCAGGTTCCGCACGTTCACGGGATGGAAGCGGCTCGCGCCGCCCTCGCTCAGGATCCGGGTGCGGCGGCCGTCGAGGACCCGCTTCACGAAGTACAGCTCGCGCGGCGAGCGGCAGTGCGGGCCGTGGATCGCGCCTGCCCGCAGGAGCGTCGTCGGCAGCCGGTCGCCGAGTGCCAGCAGGTTCCGCTCCAGCTGGATCTTCCGGGTGCCGTACGTCGTGGTGCCGGGCGCCACGGTCCGCTGGGTCTCGGGGATCGGCACCGGGTAGCGGGGAAAGCCGTCCGGCTCGTCCTGGGTGTCGAAGCCGCGGCCCCGCTCGTCCTCGTACACCGCGCCGCTGGAGATCACCACCGCCGAGCCGATCCGGTCGGCGAGGGCCGCGAGCTGCCGGGCCTGCTCCGCCCCGTACGCGACGATGTCGACGAGGACGTCGCAGCCCTCGCCGACCAGCTCCGCGAACGTCACGTCGTCCGCGCGGTCCAGGCGTGCCGCGCGCACGTCCCTGGGCCAGGTGGCGTCGCGCCCGCCGCCCCGCGACGCCGCGGTCACCGCCCAGCCGTCCTCGGCCAGCGCCCTGACCGCCGCCCGCCCGACCTGCCCTGTCGCCCCGATCACCACTGCTCGACTCATGACCGGACGGTACGCCTGCGCCGGGCGACGGCCGCGCGGGTTATGCGGTCAGCAGACGCAGAGGGTGGCTCCGGGCCCCAGAGGAACACCGCCGGGGCGCCCTCTGGACGGTGGTCCCGGGGGAGCACCGCCGGGGCGCACGCCGGACGGGCCGTCCCTCAACTCAACGGCATCCGAGGGAACTTCCGCCCCGCCGCCCGCGCCCCTTCCGCGGCCTCAGCCTCGGCCTCCTCCGCCTTCACCACGGCCGCGTACTTGTCCACGTACTCCTGGCCGGACAGGCCGAGGATCGCGTACATCAGCTCGTCCGTGACCGCGCGCAGGACCGCCTTCTCGCCGTCCATGCCCGCGTAGCGGGAGAATTCGAGGGGTTCGCCGAAGCGGATCGTCACGCGCTGGAAGCGCGGTACGACCTTGCCCGGGGGCTGCGCCTCGAAGGTGCCGATCATCGCGCACGGGATCACCGGGACCTGCGCCTTGAGCGCCATCGCGGCGACGCCGACCTTGCCCTTGTACAGGCGGCCGTCGTGCGAGCGGGTGCCCTCCGGGTAGATGCCGAGCAGCTCGCCCTTGCGCAGCACGCCGAGGCCCTCGCGGATCGCGGCCTGCCCGGCCTCCTTGCCGGAGCGGTCCACCGGGATCTGCCCGGCGCTGCGGAAGAACGCGGCGGTGAGCCGTCCCTTGATGCCGGGTCCGGTGAAGTACTCGGCCTTCGCCAGGAACGTGATGCGGCGCTTGATGATCGCGGGCATCAGGAAGTGGTCGGAGAACGAGAGGTGGTTCCCGGCGACGATGGCCGCACCGTGCTCCGGAATGTGCTCCAGACCTTCGATTCTGGGGCGGAACATCAGCCGGAGCAGTGGCCCGAGGAGCACGTACTTGAGCAGTAGGTAGAACATGCGGGCGCCGCCTTCCCCCGGGGGTGGTGCCGACGCACAGTAGTCAATCGCGGGCGCATGCGCGAGAGCCCGTTCGGGTCTTGTGGATCGCGCGACGCACGCTCGGCGCGGGGCGCGGGGCGGCTCCGCACGAGGGAGGGCGCGGACCCGTACGGGGGAGTGACCGGCGCGGCGGCTTGCCGCGCCCGATGGCGCGAGGGTGCTCTGGCCGGTGCTCGACCCGTGCCAGCCGTACCCGACGCCACCACACCTACCCGATGTCACCGTTCGTGACTGACGCCACCGTCCGTGACAGGCGTCCGTCGCAGCAGCCCCCGGAGGACCCATGCGTTCGCTCACCGTCACCTCGGCCGCCCTGATCGCGCTCGCGGCGGCCGTCGCGCCCGCCGCAGCGGCGCCCGGCATGGGCACCCCGCCCCACGAGCCCGGCCTCTTCCTCACCGTCTCGGGCGACGAGAACACCTGGATCCGGGGCGTCCTGCTGACCTGCGAGCCGACGCCTTCCGGACACCACCCACACGCGGCGCGGGCCTGCGCCGAGCTGGACGCCGTCGGCGGTGACTTCGCGGCGCTGCCGGTCGCGCCGGAGCTCTGCACCATGGAGTACGCGCCGGTCACCGTGAGCGCGAGCGGGGAGTTCCGCGGCAGGCCGGTGGACTGGCACCGGACGTACGCCAACGCCTGCCACCTGGGCGCGGGGACCGGACACGTCTTCCGCTTCTGAGTGCCGTGCTCGCCGTCCGCGTGCGGTTCCCCGGGCCCGCCCGGGGCGGGGGGCCCGCCGTGGCGCGCCCCCGGGTGCCGCCGTGGCGTCTCACGTCGTGCGTGCGAACACCATCGCCACCGTGAGGAGCCCGAGCACGACCCAGCCGAACCACAGCCAGCCGTTGCTCCCGAGCGCCACCGTGTACGCGGTCACCATCACGAGCCCCCCGATGGTGAACGCGCCCATCGTCTTCGTAGAACCAGGCATCGCCCTGCCTCCTCAAACGCAGGTCGGGCGTCCGGTCACCCGGGCGCCGAACCGTGGCCTGAGTCCATCCTCACCCGCGAAGCCAGCAGGGCGCTAGCGTCCGCGTGCCGCCAGTGACGCCAGATAGGCGTTGTACTCCTCCAGCTCCTTGTCCCCGTCGCGGTCGGCGGCGCGGTCCTTGCGGCGGCCTTCGCGCTGGTCGGAGCGGTACCACTGGAAGAGCAGGGCGAGCAGCACGAGCACCGAGGGGACCTCGCTGAACGCCCAGGCGATGCCTCCGGCCGCGTTCTGGTCGGCGAGCGCGTCGACGCCGAGCGAGGCCGGGGGGTTCTTGTACGTGTCGATCATGGGCTCGGACGCCATCATCAGGGCGATGCCGAAGAACGCGTGGAACGGCATGCCCGCGAAGAGCTCCAGCATCCGCATCAGATGGCCGGGGCGGTGCGGGCCCGGGTCCACGCCCATGATCGGCCAGAAGAACACCAGGCCTACGGCGAGGAAGTGCACCATCATGCCGATGTGCCCGGCCTTGGAGCCCATCAGGGTGTCGAAGAGCGGCGTGAAGTACAGCGCGTACAGGCTCGCGATGAACAGCGGGATCGTGAACGCGGGGTGCGTGATGATCCGTACGTAGCGGCTGTGCAGCAGCGCAAGGAGCAGCTCGCGCGGCCCCTTGCGGCCGCGGCCCGCGACCGGCAGCGCCCGGAGCGCCAGCGTGATCGGCGCGCCGAGGAGCAGCAGGATCGGCGAGAGCATGCTGATGATCATGTGCTGCACCATGTGCACGCTGAACAGGACCATGCCGTAGTCGTTCAGCTTGGTGCACATCACCAGCAGGATGGTCAGGACGCCGACGACGAACGAGACGGTGCGGCCCACCGGCCACTTGTCGCCGCGCCGCACCAGGCGGACGACGCCCCACCCGTACAGGGCGAGGGCCACCAGGCAGCCGATGAGGAAGAAGGGGTCGGCCGAGGGTTCGAGCCCGCGCCCCAGCGTGAACGGCGGCAGATCCATGTTCATCCCATGGTCCATGCCATGCATGCCGTGCCCGCTGTGATCCATCCGCTGGCTCCTGTTTCGTGCAGATTGTGCGCTGTGTGTCCGCACCAGAGTAGAACCGCCCCCGGTCGCGCTTGCGACCGGGGGCGGTTCAGAACACGCGCCTGCGGGTGTGCGTCAGAGCACGCACTCCGCTTCCTCGTACCGCTCGTCGGGCACCGTCTTCAGCGTCTCGACGGCCTCGGCGAGCGGCACCGTCACGATGTCCGTGCCCTGCAGCGCCGTCATCCGGCCGAACTCACCGCGGTGCACGGCCTCCACGGCGTGCCAGCCGAAGCGGGTGGCGAGCACACGGTCGTACGCGGTGGGGGTGCCGCCGCGCTGCACATGGCCGAGAATCACCGGGCGGGCCTCCTTGCCCAGGCGCTGCTCCAGTTCGAGGGAGAGCTGCCGGGCGATGCCCGCGAACCGCTCGTGGCCGTAGACGTCCTTGCCGCCCTCGTCGTACGCCATCGAGCCCTCGCGGGGCTTGGCGCCCTCGGCGGCCACGACGATCGCGAACTTCTTGCCCGCCTCGAACCGCTCGCCGACCTTCTTCGCCAACTCCTCGATGTCGAAGGGCCGCTCGGGGACGACGATGGCGTGCGCGCCGGCCGCCATGCCGGAGTGCAGCGCGATCCAGCCGGTGTGCCGTCCCATGACCTCGACGATCAGGACGCGCTGGTGCGACTCGGCGGTGGTCTTCAGCCGGTCAAGGGCCTCGGTGGCGACCCCGACGGCCGTGTCGAAGCCGAACGTCACGTCGGTGACGGCGATGTCGTTGTCGATGGTCTTCGGCACGCCGACGATGGGCAGGCCCGCGTCGGACAGCAGCCGGGCCGCCTTCAGCGTGCCCTCGCCGCCGATCGGGATGACGGCGTCCAGGCCGAGGTCGACGAGATGGCCCTTGGCGCGCTCGACGCCGTCACGCAGATGGGCGGGCTGCACCCGGGACGAGCCGAGGATCGTGCCGCCGCGGGCCAGGATGCCGCCGACCGCGTCCAGGTCCAGCTTGCGGTAGTCGCATTCGAGCAGGCCCCTCCAGCCGTCGTGGAAGCCGATGACCTCGTCGCCGTGGTCGACGACGGCGCGGTGGACGACGGACCGGATGACGGCGTTCAGGCCGGGGCAGTCGCCGCCGGAGGTCAGGACACCAAGGCGCATAGCGCGGAAACCCTTTGCTACGTGGGTCGGTGACCGGACCACGTCGTCCGGCTGGAACCCGGCCACCCTACCGGCGCGGGGAGGGGCATCGCAGCGCTGCCCGCCTGCTGGACACGGTGCTCGGGGGCCGAGACGGATTCAGCCTGACCGGCGTTCGAGGACGAGCGCGCGGCGCGAGCGGCGGCGGGGCGGTCCGACCCGCGCGTACCGCCCACCCACCCCGCCGGAGGTGCTACGCGGGCTGCTGGGCGGCGGCGATCCGCTCCCCGCGCAGCGCCTCGTACCAGCGGTCGTCCGTCGGTGGCAGCGCGTTCACGTCGAGGGCCAGCTTCAGGAGCAGGTCCGCGATGAGGGGGTTGCGGGCGAGCACGGGGCCGTGCATGTACGTGCCGAAGACGGTGCCGTTGTACGCGCCCTCCGTGCCGTCGCCGGTGCCGTTGCCCTTGCCGAGGCGGACGCGGGCGAACGGGCGCGAGCCCGGGCCGATGTGCGTGATGCCCTGGTGGTTCTCGAAGCCGGTCAGCTCGGGCAGGCCCAGCTGCGGGTCGATGTCGCCGAGCACGTCGCCGACGCAGCGCTCGCCCTCGCCGCGGGTGGAGACCACGTCGAGCAGGCCGAGGCCGGGCTCGCGCTGGCCGAGGTCGTTGATGAACTCGTTGCCGAGGATCTGGTAGCCCGCGCACACCGAGAAGACGATGGCGCCGTTGCCCACGGCCCGCTGCAGTCCGCCGTCGCGGCGCAGCCGCTCGGAGGCCAGGCGCTGCGGGCGGTCCTCACCGCCGCCGATCAGGTAGATGTCGCCGGAGGTGGGCACCGGCTGGTCGCTGCGGACGTCGTACCGCTCGACCTGGAGGCCGCGCTGGCGGGCGCGGCGCTCGACGACGAGGGCGTTGCCCTGGTCGCCGTACGTGCTCAGCAGGTCCGGGTAGACCCACACCAGACGCAGGCTGTTGTCGCTCATGCTCATAGGTCCCTACGAAGGTCTCGAAGTGCGGGGGTCCGGGGTGTCAGTTGCCTACGCGGCGGCGCAGGTCCTGGAACGCGGTGTAGTTCGCGATCGTCTCGATGCGTCCTGGCGGCGCGAGCTGCACGGCCTCGTCGAGCGTCTCGCAGACACGGAAGTCCAGGCCCGCGACCTCGAGCCGGACGGCGAGGTCCAGCTTGCGGTCGCCGAGCACGAAGATCGGGCGTCCGGCGAGGCGGGTGTAGTCGACGTCCCACAGCCAGGAGGTGTCCGTGCCGTCGGCGCCGCGGGCGTTCACCGACAGGACCACCGGCGCGGGGGCCGGGTCGATCAGCGAAAACGTTTCGAGCCAGCCCGCCGGGTTCTTGGCGAGAAGGAGACGCAGGTCACGGCCCTGGAACTGGACGACGTCATAGCGGCCCGCGACGGCCTGCACCTGGTACATCCGCTCCAGGGCGACCTGCGGGGGCACGCCGAAGACGGCGGCGACGGCGGCCGACGAGGCGGCGTTGGCCTTGTTCGCCCGGCCGGGGAGCTGGAGGTGGATGGGCCAGGCGGAGCCGTGCGGGTCGAGGACGTAGTCACCGGAGAGGGCCCAGCTCGGCGCGGGGCGGCGGAAGCCGCACTCGCCGCAGAACCAGTCGTCGCCGGGGCGCTGCATGACACCGCCGCACGCCGGGCAGGACCAGGCGTCGTCCTTCCACTCCTGGCCCGCGGCCACCCACACCACGTTCGGCGAGGAGGAGGCGGCCCACACGACCAGCGGGTCGTCGGCGTTGGCGATGACGACGGCCTTGGAACCGGCCAGGCCCTCGCGCCACTTCTCGGCGAGCATGCGGGTCTCACCGGCGCGGTCGAGCTGGTCACGGGAGAGGTTCAGGAGCGCGATCGCCTTGGGGTCGACGTCACGGGCGACGCCCGCCAGATACTTCTCGTCGACCTCGATGACGCCGAACCGCGCGTCGGAGCCGCCCGCGAGCGCGGAGGTGATTCCGGCGGGCATGTTGGCGCCGAGGGCGTTGGAGACGACCGGGCCGCTGGCACGCAGGGCCTCGGCGATCAGCCGCGTCGTGGTGGTCTTGCCGTTGGTGGCCGAGACGAGCACCACGTCCAGGTGCGTGGCGAGCCGGCCGAGGAGCTCCGGGTCGAGCCGGAGGGCCACCTTGCCGCCGATCACCGATCCGCTGCCGCGGCCCGCCGCGCGCGACACCGCCGCGGCCGCCTTGCCCGCCGTCACGGCCAGCTTGGCCCGCGGCGACAGCGGGTCTGCACTGCCAGGGTGTCCTGCCATCTCTCGTGATCCTCCTTGCGTACGGCGCCGCGCCTGCCCGGCATCGTGTCGGGCCAGCCTATCGAGATCGGCAGACAAGCCCGAATCACACCACCTGCTCACGCTGCTGCTCTCCCCTGGACCGTACTCTTGCCGCCATGCGACACGGCTCGATCCCGGGCGCCTCAGGGCGCGTACGACCCCTGACCCTGCTCGGCGACCCCGTGCTGCACGCCCCCGGCGCGGAGGTGACCGACTTCGGTCCCCAACTGGCCGCGCTCGTCGAGGACATGTTCGCCACGATGTACGCCGCCAAGGGCGTCGGCCTGGCCGCGAATCAGATCGGCGTGGGCCTGAGGGTGTTCGTGTACGACTGCCCGGACGACGAGGACGTGCGCCATCTCGGGCACCTGGTGAACCCGCGCCTGGTCGATGTGGACGGGGTGAGCGTCCGGGGGCCGGAAGGGTGTCTGTCGCTGCCGGGCCTCGAGGCGGCGACCCCGCGCTTCGACCACGCCGTCCTGGAGGGCGTCACGATGCGCGGGGAGGCGGTGCGGGTGCACGGCACCGGGTTCTTCGCGCGCTGCCTGCAGCACGAGTACGACCACCTGGAGGGCGGGGTGTACACCGATCACGTCACCGGGTGGCGCCGCCGCCGGGTGCTGCGCCAGGCGGCGAAGGCTCCGTGGGCGACCCGCGCCGAGGCCGCGGCGACCACGGCCTGAACCGCGGTCACCGCTGCCCGGGATGCTCTCGGAAAGGCCGTCCGGGAAGCGCTCAGAAGCCTGGCCCGCCCATGCGGTTGCCCGCCGCCGCGAGCCGGCCCCACAGCAGGTCGGCCAGGCTGCCCACCAACTCGGCGCGCGAACAGGGCCGTTCGCCGAGCCACCAGTCACCGGCCGCGTGCATCATGCCGACGATGCCATGGCCCCAGACCCGGGCGAGACGGGCGCTCTCCGGGCCGAGGTCGACCCGCTCCTCGATGACCTCGGCCAGTTCCTCGCCGAGGCGGCGCAGCAGGGGGGCGGAGTGCAGGCCGACGTCGAAGCCGCCCTGGTCGCCGGCCGTGCCCGCCTCCGAGGGGTGCATCAGGAAGCGGTAGACCTGCGGGCGGGCCTCGATCGCAGCGAGGTAGGTGTCGAGCGTCGCCTCCACCCGCTCCCGGCGCTCGGCGGGGGCGTCGAGGGCGGCGCGCAGCGAGGCGAGCAGGGCGTCCGTGTGCCGCTTGGCGAGGGCCGCGTACAGTCCGCCCTTGTCGCCGAAGTGCCGGTACAGAATGGGCTTGGTGATGCCTGCCTCGGCGGCGATGGCGTTCATCGAGGCGCCGGGTCCGTCGCGGAGCACGACGCGGTCGGCCGCCTCCAGAAGCTCGCGTCGCCGTTGCTCGGCGGACCGCTGCTGATCGGTCCGCTGCGTGGTCTCCATGGGGTGTCTCTCCGCCCGTGCGATTGCGTGACGCACGCGCCGTGCGAAATGCCTGACGCACGCGAAACGTAACACTCGCGTGAGGGTGCGCATCGAACGGGCTGCCGGGAGTTGACATCGGCTACCGGCCGGTAACACACTCCAGTTACCGGAAGTAACGTAGCAGGGTTCCGCAGTCCTGGAGGGGTCATGGCCGAGTTCACCATGGAGCTGAGTGACGAGCAGAAGGAGGTCAGGGACTGGCTCCACGGGTTCGCCGCCGACGTGATCCGGCCCGCGGCCGCCGAGTGGGACGAGCGCGAGGAGACGCCCTGGCCGGTGATCCAGGAGGCGGCGAAGGTCGGCATCTACTCCCTGGACTTCTACGCCCAGCAGTTCTTCGACCCCACCGGGCTCGGCATACCCATGGCGATGGAGGAGCTCTTCTGGGGCGACGCGGGCATAGCCCTCTCCATCGTCGGCACCGGCCTCGCCGCCGTCGGCGTCCTCGCCAACGGCACCGAGGAGCAGATCGGCACCTGGATCCCGCAGATGTACGGCGACGTGAACGACGTGAAGGTCGCCGCCTTCTGCTCGTCCGAGCCGGACGCGGGCTCCGACGTGGCGTCCATGCGCACCCGCGCGGTGTACGACGAGGCCAAGGACGAGTGGGTCCTGAGCGGCACCAAGACCTGGGCGACCAACGGCGGCATCGCGAGCGTCCACGTGGTCGTCGCGGTGGTCGACCCCGATTTGGGCTCCAAGGGCCACGCGTCCTTCATCGTGCCGCCGAACACCCCCGGCCTGTCCCAGGGCCAGAAGTTCAAGAAGCACGGCATCCGCGCCTCGCACACCGCCGAGGTCGTCCTGGAGGACGTGCGCGTCCCCGGCTCCTGCCTGCTCGGCGGCAAGGACAAGCTGGACGAGCGCCTGGCACGCGCGCGTGAGCGTGCGAAGAGCGGCGGCGAGCGCCTGAAGAACGCCGCCATGGCGACCTTCGAGGCGTCCCGTCCCGCGGTCGGCGCGATGGCGGTGGGCACGGCCCGCGCCGCGTACGAGGAGGCCCTGGAGTACGCCAAGACGCGTACGCAGTTCGGCCGCCCGATCATCGACAACCAGGGCGTGGCCTTCCAGCTGGCCGACATGCGGACGCAGATCGACGCGGCCCGTCTCCTCGTGTGGCGGGCCTCCTGGATGGCGACCACGGGCAAGAAGTTCGAGTCGGCCGAGGGCTCGATGTCCAAGCTGTTCGCGAGCGAGACCGCGAAGAAGGTCACCGCCCAGGCGATCCAGATCCTCGGTGGCAACGGCTTCACGCGGGAGTACCCGGTGGAGCGCATGCACCGGGATGCCGCGATCTACACGATCTTCGAGGGGACGAGCGAGATCCAGCGCCTGGTGATCGCGCGGACGCTGTCGGGGCTGCCGATCCGCTGAGGGGCGGGGAGCGTGGCCCGGGGCGGTCCGGCGCGGCGTCGCGCCGGACCGGCCCCAGGGGCGGGTCATGAGGGCGCTGGGCGTGTGACGGGGGTGCGGGCCGGGGCTGAGGAGGCGCTCTGGCAGGCGCCATGGTCATGCCATTACCGTGGACGCCCGCGTTCCCTCTGCTGAGGAGTGCCGATGCGCAGACGCCCCCTGACCTGGCTGATCCCCGTCCTCGCCACCGCCGCCGCGGTCACCGTGACGGCGGTGGTCGTCCCCCAGGGAGACGGCCGGGAGCCGGACGGCCGGTCCGTGCCCGCCGGGCACGGGGAGCGCCCCGCAGGGAAGGGCAAGCCCGACGCGCGGGACGTGGTCCTGGCCGTGCACGGCGGGGCCGGGACCGCGCTAGACCGGGACAAGACGACCCCGGAGCGCGAGAAGGCGTACCGGGACGGGCTCGGCAAGGCCCTGCGGGCCGGGCAGAAGATCCTCGACAAGGGCGGTTCGAGTGTGGACGCCGTGCAGGCGGCCGTGGTCGAACTGGAGGACGACCCGCTGTTCAACGCGGGCAAGGGCGCCGTGTTCACCGCGGACGCGGGACATGAGCTGGACGCGTCGATCATGCGTGGCTCGGACCTGAAGGCGGGCGCGGTGGCGGGCGTGAAGAGCCTGCGCAACCCCATCGCGGGCGCCCGCGCGGTCATGGACAAGTCCCCGCATGTGTTGCTCGCGGGCGAGGGCGCCGACGACTTCGGCGCGCGACACGGCCTGAAGACCGTCACCCAGGACTACTACTGGACGCAGGCGCGCTGGGACGCCCTGATGGCCGCCAAGGAGGCGGAGAGGGGCGGCGGGGGCGCGGCCAAGAGCTCACAGTCATCCAAGGGCGCCGAGGGCGGCGATCGTGCCGCCGACTCGCCCGCCGCGATCGCCGACGCGCAGTCCAAGGGCACGGTCGGCGCGGTGGCCGTCGACAAGCGACGCGATCTGGCGGCGGCCACCTCGACCGGCGGCATGACCAACAAACTCCCCGGCCGCGTCGGTGACTCACCGCTGATCGGCTCGGGGACGTACGCGAAGAACACCACGATCGCCGCGAGCGCCACCGGCGCCGGTGAGGTGTTCATCCGGGGCGCCGCCACCTCGACGATCTCCAACCTCGTGGAGTTCAAGGGCGCGGACGTCGCGTCCGCCGCGTACGAAGTGATCGTCGAGCGCCTGCCGAAGCTCGGCGGCGAAGGGGGCGTGATCGCGCTCGCGCCCGACGGGGAGTTCGACGCGCCGCACAGCAGCCCGGGCATGCTGCACGGCTATCTCACGAAGAGCGGGAAGGTCGTCACGAAGATCTTCCCGGATGAGACTCCGTCCAATACGTGAGAGTGGGTGGCGTCTCGGCCGGGCCGGGGGAGGGGGCGGTGCCCCTCGGCCCCGGGGCGCTTCGAGTCGTCCCGGCCGTTGGGTCCGACAGACCGTCCGGCCCCCGCACGGCTCCGTTCCCTGCCCCGCGAGCGCCGTCACCCGACCGTCCTCGGCCGCCCACGCGGGTTCCGGCCCGGGCCGGGCTCACGGCTTGTATACGTAGGGCGTTGTCGTGCCCAGTTCCGTGAAGCCGAGGCGGTGCAGGATCGGGCGGCTCTGACTGGACGCGTCGACCTGGAGGTGGCGTACGCCGTGGGCGGCCGCGATGCGGGCGCGGTGGGTGATCAGGGAGCGGTAGATGCCGCGGCCGCGCCACTCGGTCACGGTGCCGCCGCCCCACAGGCCCGCGAAGTCCGTGCCCGGGCGGAACTCCAGGCGGGCCGAGCTCACCGGGACGTCACCGGCGAGGGCGACGACGGCGGCGATGGTGTCCGGGGCCGTCGTGAGCTGGTCGAGCAGCTGCCTGCCGAGGGCGGTGCCGTCCGTGCCGAAGGCCTGCTCGTGCACGTCGACCATCAGCCGCACACCGGCCGCGTCCGTCACCGGGACCAGCCGGACACCCTCGGGCGGACCCGCGTCCAGGGGCAGCTCGTCCACGGCGGCGACCATCAGGGCCTCGGGCGGCTCGGGCGTGAACCCGGCCGCGAGGAGCCGGTCGGGCAGGTCCGCGGGCAGGTCGTGGGAGTACGCCTTCCACTCGAACTCCAGGCCGCGCGAGGTGAAGTGGCGCACCTGCGCGGCGATGGCCGCGTCCGCGGTGCTCTCGTCCAGGTCCGACCACACGACGCCGTTCCAGTCGTGCGCGCCGCCCACCCGGCGTACGACACCGTCCAGCCGCTCGACCACCACACCGGGGCCGTCGGGATCCAGGTTCTGCCGAATCTGCCGGTCGTACGCCGCGAGCACCGCTGAGTGATCCATGCGGTCACTTCAGCAGGGCGGTTCCGGTGGGGCAACAGGATTTCGTGCGGGGGCGTCGTCCGCGCTCTCGGCGCGGGAGAGCGGCGGCAGGTGCAGGGACTTGGTGATCGCGGCGAGGCGCAGGGCGAGCACGAGGCCGGCCGAGGTCACTGTCGTCGCGGTCGGGGACGCGCCGGCGTGGTGCAGGCCGAGGTAGCACAGGGCGCCCGCGAGCGCGGCGGTCGCGTACACCTCCTCGCGCAGCAGCAGCGGCGGGAACTGGCCGCACAGCACATCGCGCAGGACCTCGCCGGTCACCCCCGTGAGGACCGCGAGGAGGACGACGGCGAGCGGTGTGACGCCAGCGTCGATGGCGGCCTGCGCGCCCATGACGGTCACCACGGCCAGGCCGACGGCGTCCACCACCATGAGCGTGCGCTGCGGCAGCTCCCGGTGGCGCAGGAACAGCATCGTGGCCACGCCCGTGCAGGCGATGACCGTGAGCAGGACCCAGTCGTGTGTCCAGTACAGCGGGTGCCGGTCCAGGATGAGGTCGCGCAGGGTGCCGCCGGAGACGGAGGCGACGAAGGCGAGCACGAGGCCGCCGAACGGATCCATCCGCGCGCGGTGCGCGGCGAGCACGCCGCTGGCGGCGAAGGCGGCGATGCCGACCAGGTACAGCGTGTGCAGCATCAGCGGCCCACCTCGCGGCCGTCCGCGTCCTTGCCCGTGGCGGGGCGGCGCAGCAGCAGGAGGACGGCCGTCGACACGACGACGGCGATCGCCAGGGCGGCCGCGTCGAGCCGGGGATCCGCGCCGCCGTCACCCGGTCCGGGGCGGGGCCGCCCGTGCCGGGCGGGCCCGCTCGCGAGGAGCGCCGCCGTCAGCCCGACCACGCCGACGGCCCCCGCCGCCCTGAGCCACCACCTGGGATTACGCGCCGTGAACATCCGTCCAGCTTGTCCGGCGCGGCCCGGGGCGCGCCATCGGTCAGGTGGACGGATCGTGATGGCCGAAAGGATGAGGGAGTGCGAGCGCGGAGGAGCCGAGCATGGAAGGGCGGGGCCGACAACGGATGGGGCCCGGTCACGGAGGCGACGGGGGCCCGTCGAACGAAGCCGCGTCGCGCGCAGCTTCGTTGCGCAAACGCATGGCGCGCAAAGTCGCCTCACGCACCAGCGCAGCGCACCCGGCCGTCTCGCGCAAAGCCGCCGCGTGCAGAGGCGCCTTATGCAAAGGCACGGCAAATAGCGGAAAGGAGGAGCAAAGCGGGGTGGTGGCAGCCGACGGGTCCGGCAGAGTGCTTCGAGTGGGCCGGGGCGCCGAATGCCGTACGCGGGCCGGGGCGTGGGACGTCGGCGGGAGGGTGCGGCGGGGAGTGCCAGGAGACGGAGTCAGGACTGCCAGCGGCAGCGCAGGGCCGCGGTGGCGAAACCGGGGCCGAAGGCGATGGTGTAGCCGAGTGAGCCGTCGGCGGGCGGGTCGGCGTGGGTGCGCTCGAGGACGCGCAGGACGCTGACCCCGCCGATGTTGCCCTCGTGGGCGAGGGTGTCCGTGGAGTGCCGCGTGTCGTGCTCGTCGAGGCCGAGCGCCGCCGCCGTGTCGGCGATGATGCGCGGGCTGCCCGGGTGGATGACGGCGAACCCGGGGCGGTCCGTGCCGACCCAGTCCGTGAGCGTGGGCAGCACGTCGTCGGCTGCGGACAGCGCTTTCTTCGTGGACACGAAATGGATGCCCGCGTGGTCGATGCGGCCCGCCTGGCGGTCGACGCTGTGCGGCAGGATGTACTCGAAGCTGTCCTCGATGACGAGGCCAGGACCGAGGGGCTCGTCGGTGACGATCGTCGCTGCCGCCGCGTCGCCGAACAGGGCCTTGTAGATCATCGACTCGATGGTGTCGTCGGCGTTGTGGTAGATGCCGGACAGGACTTCCCCGGCCACCACCAGGACCTTGCTGCCGGGCCGCGCGGCCACCAGGTCGGCGGCGCGGATCAGCGCCTGGGCGCCACCCGGGCAGGCCACGGTCGTCAGGGCCACGCGGCGCACCGTGGGGCGCAGACAGAGCCGGTCGATCAGGTTGATGTCCAGGTTCGGGACAGCCCAGCTCGTCGTGTGCGTGGTCACGATGGCGTCGATGTCGAGCGCCGTGAGCCCGGCCTGGTCGAAGGCCGCCTTGGCCGCCTTCTCCGCCATGGCGAGGGCGTCCTCGAAGGCCATGCTGACGCGTTCCTCTATCCCGGCGGAGCCCGAGACGGTGGGGGAGCCCAGCGGCCGGGTGAAGTAACGCGTCCGAACCCCGCAGTTGCCGACGACGCGGAGGAACGCGCCCAGTCGCGGGTGGTCCGGATGCTGGTTCCGGATGTCTTCGGCTATCTCTGCGGTGGTGACCTGGTGATCACCCAGGACGGTCAGAGGTCTGAGTACATGAGCTGGCATGGAAGGGCTCCCACGAGGCACGATCCGATGTGGGGATCTGGGGCCAAAGTACTGCACCACATCGAACATGCATCCTGCCGTGCTCCTCCCTCTGGGCCGATTGGGGGGTCAGGCCGACTGGAGGATCAAGAGGAGCGGAGCATGGGCGTGCGCGGGTGGGAGCGCTGTGTCCCGGGGTGGAACACCAGGATCATCAGCCGGGCGCCGGGAGCCGTCAAGGGCTGAGCCGCGCACATCGTGACCCAGCCGGGGCCCAGCTCGGCGTGCATGAGGGGGCGCTCGTCGCCGTCGGGGTGGGGGAAGGGGCGCCCGGCGCCGTAGTAGGGAGCGGTCTCGGGGTCGGCGAGGACCTCCTTCTCGATCTGGCGGAGCGTTTCGTCCTCGGGCCGGGAGGCGAGGGCGGCGCGCAGTTGCGGCAGCACCATCGGGGCCCAGGTGGTGCGCCAGTCGAGGAGGTGCGCGCGGCCCACCGGGTCCAGGACCATCCAGCGCATCACGTTCGTGGGGACCTGGCTGTCCGGGAACATCCGAGTGAAGGCCTCGTTGTGGGCGAGCATGTCCCAGGAGGCGTCCGTGATGTACGCCATGTGCCGCACACCGTCCACGGCCTCCTGCCAGACGCCGGGAATCTCCTTGCCCGACGACAAGTGCAGCGGCCCCGGAGGATCCTGTAGTAGGGCATAACGGCACAAGGAAACCCATTCCTGTTCGTTCAACCCGAACAGGCGGGCCACATCGCGCAGGAGAGAGGTCGGCGGGTTCGGGTAATTGCCCGACTCCAGACGGTGATAGGTGCCGAGAGTGCGGTGGAGGAGCTGGTCCACCTGGTGCTGGGACAGCCCGGGAGCCCGGCGGCCCTGGCCCGTCGAACGGACGAACCCGTGCGATTCGGGGGCGATGAGGGCGCGTCGTTCACGGAGCAGAGCGCGTAGCGCCGTCTTGTTCATGGTGGGTAATCCCTCTTCGTGCACGCCGAGTTGAGCATCAGCAGTCTAAATATTCGCAACTTCTTTGGGCATAAACATTGCCTGAAGAAAACGATCAGTCGATGCGGCATCATGGAGTACGCGAGACCACCGACCTGCAGGTTTGATCGTCGGTGGGCTCGTGGGCACAACTCAGGGGCGTCCTGTTCGAGTGGCGTGAAATTGGCTGAAATTCCTCGGCGTTGGACACCCCCTAGGCCTACGGGGTCGTAGTCGGGTAGTGCGTGGGACCGGTTGTTCGTATTCCGATCCGTGTGGTCGGAAACTGAGCAGTGTGTACCCGCGTGGCAGTTACCGCCCGGTTCGGTTCCTGGGTTCACTGGCTGCGGCCGGTGCCGTCACTCGCCATTACGTAGCGGCCACGGTACCGGCCGCCCGTGTTGTTACGGGCGGCGCGAGTGCCCGGACGTGCTTCAAGAGGCCCCGGTCGGCTGCTGAGCCGGAAGTTCCGTCTCCCTTCGCGCCTCCACTTGCCGTTCCGCGTCAGCGAGGATTTCCGTCACCCGCAGTCCGAAACGTACGTCGCACGCGTGCCGCTCCCCGCCGCCCGCCGCACGCACCAGGGCGTCGACCGCTGACCGAAACGCATCGGTCGAATCGCCCCACCCGCTCTCGCCCCACCCCGGCGGCACGGCCGTCCCGCCCTCGCCGCGGAACTCGAGGACCAGGCCCTCGGCCGCCCGCGGCGCCCGCAGCGTGAGCGTCGCCGTGCTCGACGCGCCGCCCGCGTGCCGCAGGATCAGATGGACGGTGTCCGCGGGCCCCGGCGCCGCCGTCACCGACGTGACCTCGCCGAGCACCGCCGTGAGCACAGCAAGCGCATGCGGTCCGACGTCCCACAGGCCGCCCTTGGCGGCCCGCCACGGCGAGTCGAAGGCACCGCTGCCGTCCGCCGCGAAGAACGAGCTGTACCAGTCGGCGCGCGCCGTGAACCACGGCCCCTCCTCGGCCCGGCGCGCCAGCCACTGCGCCATGGGCGGGGCGAACCGGAGCGTGAAGAAGACCACGGACGCCACCCCGGCCCGTTCCACCGCGTCGGCGAGGCCGCGCGCCACCGCCGGCGAGGTGGCCACCGGCTTGTCCAGCAGCAGATGGCAGCCCGCCGCCGCGGCCCGCTCGGCCAGCGGCGCCTGGACGTCCGGCGGCACGGCGAAGGCGACCGCGTCGCTCGCGGCGAACAGTTCGTCGACGTCCTCGTACGCGGTGGCGGCGTGTGCGGCCGCCAGCTCGGCCGCCGCTTTCGGACGGCGGCCCCATATTCCCGACAGCGTCGCACCGGGGTGCCCGGCGAGTACCGGCGCGTGCGTCCGTGTTGCCCAGGGACCCGTGCCGATCAAGCCCACTCGAAGTCTCTCCATGCGCGCAGTATGGCGGAGCCCGCTGTGGCTGCAGTACGGGTGCGGCCGGGATGCGGGGCGGGGTGCGGCTGATACCGGCGAGGCCTTCTGACGCGTCCGGTGAGAAGAGAGGAACCGGCGCGGCGCCGAAGGTCTGGACCTTTTCTTCGTATGCCCCCTCTCGCGTGTGCGCGCCGCTCCCTCTCGTGCGTTCGCGTGCTTCCTGGGCGCGCGTTCGCGTGTATCCGGTGAAGAAGGCGTGGAACGGCTCACACTGTTCGCCGGGCTGTGCCTCCATTCTCGACGTACCGTCAACTCTCGGTCGGTGAATGGCAATTCGTGGCCAAGGGTGGGTGCGGGGTGAATTCGCATTCACTTGTGGCTGATTGCCGCTGTCCGAAAGGGGGCGGGCAACCTGTCCTGACTGTCCGGGAGTTCCCGACATCCGGCATTCCGGCGGGTGCGCACCGGTCGGTGTGCCCCGGGGGGTATGGGGAGCGTTATGGCGCGGCCACCGGGCCTGACCGTGATCGGCGTCTCCGTGTCACGTCCGCCCGATTCGTGGTCCTCGCGGCGCCCGGCGCCATACGCTCGGACCCGGCCGCCCAAAAAGGCGGCCAGCGACGGAAAGTGACACCATGACCAGCTCGACCTCACACCCGGCGCCGTGCGCGCCGAGCCCCGCGCGCCGCGACGCCGAGGCGACGAAGGCCGCGATCGTGCGTGCCGCCCGCCATCTGCTCGCCCGGCACGCGCACACCGACATCACGCTCAAGGCGGTGGCCGAACGCGCCGGGGTGAGCCCGCCGTTGGTCCTGAAGTACTTCGGCAGCAAGGACGCGCTGTTCGCCGGGATCATGTCCTTCGAGGCCGACGCGGAGGAGGTGCTCGACGCGCCCGTGGAGCGCCTCGGCCGCCATATGGTCCACCACCTCCTGACCAGCCAGGCCGAGCGGGGCGCCGACCCCATCCTGCGCATCGTGTACGCGCCGCTGCACCGCGAGCACGGCTACGTCCTGCGCGCCAATTTCCGCACGCAGGTGGTGCGCAGGCTCGGCGATCGCCTGACGGGCCCCGACGCGGGGCTGCGTGCCGAGCTGGCCGTCGGGATGCTGCTCGGGCTCGGCGTGATGTACGGCATCGCGCGCGGCCCGCACCTGCGGGCGACGGCGATAGCCGACATCACCGACCGCTACGCCCCCGCCGTGCAGGCCTGCTTGACCCCCGAGTGATCCCGGCCGGGCCCCCGGCGCCGCGGCCCGGTCCCGCCCCGGTGCACCACCGCGACCGCGGCGAGCCCGACGGCGAGGCCTGCAACCGTCTGGACGCCGAACGGCTCCCCGAACATCGCCGCGCCCCACAGCGCCGTCACCGGCGCCATCAGGAACATCAGCGTGTTGACGCGGGTGACGCCACCCCGGCGCAGGATCAGCCAGTACAGGCCGTACCCGCCGAACGTCGACAGGACCACGAGCCAGCCGATCGCCGCCCAGAACGACGTCTCGGCGACGGGCGCCGCCGCGCCCAGGGCGAGGGCGAGCACCGTGAAGATGACGGCGCTGGTCACGCAGTGCACGGTCATCGCGGCCGAGGGCGCGACGGGGGTGCGTGCGCGGCGGTCCAGGAAGGTCGCCGCGACCAGCGACAGCATGCCGAGGAACGGCACCAGATAGGCCCACCAGGGCGCGCCGGTGCCCGCCGCCGCGTCGCCGGCCGTGACGATCACCACGCCGGCGAGGCCGAGCGCGAGGCCGAGCCACTGGGTGCGTGACACGTACTGGCCGAGCAGCGGTCCGGCGAGCGCGCCCGCGACCAGCGGCTGGGTCCCGTCGATCAGCGCTGTCGTACCGCTGGAGACGCCGAGCTGGATCGCGTAGTACACGGTCAGGAGATAGCCGCTCTGGGACAGGGCGCCCACGACCGCCTGGCGCCCCACGTCGCGGGCCGTGAGGCCGTGCCAGGACGCCCTGGTCACGGTCGCGGCCAGCAGCGCGAGGACCGCGGCGAGCGGCAGGAACCGCCACATCAGGACGGTCACCGCGTCCGCGCTGCCCGCGCCGAGCTTGGCGCCGATGAAGCCGGAGCTCCAGGTCAGCACGAATCCGAGGGAGAGCAGGACGTTCACGGCGTGCCTCCTGTGGCCGAGCGAAGTAGACCGATCTGTTTACTTCAGGAGAATGAGTATACAGATCGGTCTACTATGGGGGCGGGGTCGATGTGGTGAGGTGGGTGCATGAGTGAGCACGGGAAGCGCGAACCGGACGCGGTGCGGGCGCCGGACGCCCCCGGGCAGGGGCCGCGCCGCGTTCCTCTGACGCCCGGCGCGCGCAAGGTCCTCGAGGCGGCCGGGCGGCTGTTCTACGAGCGCGGCATCCACGCCGTCGGCGTCGACCTGATCGCGGCCGAGGCCGGCGTGACGAAGAAGACGCTGTACGACCGGTTCGGCTCCAAGGATCAGATCGTCGTCGAGTACCTGGCGGACCGCGACGAGCGCTGGCGGGCCTTCCTCGCCGGACGTCTGGAGCGCGCCCGCTCGCCCCGCTCCCGTGCCCTGGCCGTCTTCGACGCCTCCCGCGACTGGGCCGAGCGCAGCCTGCCCCGGGGCTGCAGCATGATCAACGCCCACGCGGAGATCACCGACCCCGCGCACCCCGCGTATGTGGTGATCGCCGGCCAGAAGGCGTGGATGCTCGGGCTCTTCACCGACCTGGCGCGGCCGTTCGCGCCGCGCCGGGCGGCGTCGCTGGGCAGGTCCCTGATGCTGCTGCACGAGGGCGGGCTCGTCGCGTACGGCATGGGGATCTTTCCCGACGCGATCGAGCACGCCCGCCAGGACGCCCAGGCGCTGCTGCGGGCGGCCGCTCCGGCGGGCTGACGGCGGACCGGCGGCGGACCGTCCCTGTCGTGCGGTGATGCTCCCGTATTTGCACATGTGTTGAGCAAGTCTTTACCCATGGCCGGAAGGTGATGTTCCGTGCGGCCTCGCGGCGGGCTTCGGCGCGATAGGGCCCGGTGGGGCTTCCTGGTGGTTCCTTGACCCGAGCTTCCTTGCGGCCGGAATTCCTGGGTTGGTGCGGGTTCGCCGGGTCGTGGAGGCGTTGACCGCGGGCGAGGGAGGGCGGAGCCTGGAGAGATAGCTGCCTATTACATCTAGTTCGGCCGTTCAGGGTGTACGACCGGGAAGGCAGCCGGACGGCAGGAGGAAACCCCATGTGTGGCATCACCGGCTGGATCTCATTCGACCGTGAACTGCGGGAGCACGCGCGAACCCTGGGCGCCATGACGGAGACGATGGCGTGCCGCGGCCCGGACGACCGCGGCACCTGGGCCGAGGGGCCCGCGGCGCTGGGGCACCGGCGGCTCGCCGTCATCGACCTGCCGGGCGGGCGGCAGCCCATGACCGCGACGACGCCCGAGGGGACCGTCGCCCTGGTGTACTCCGGCGAGACGTACAACTTCACCGAGCTGCGCGCCGAACTGGCCGGGCACGGGCACGAGTTCCGTACCGACTCGGACACCGAGGTCGTCCTGCGCGGCTATCTCCAGTGGGGTGAGGGCGTCGCCGAGCGGCTGAACGGGATGTACGCGTTCGCCGTGTGGGACGGCCGCAGGCAGCGCCTCGTCATGGTCCGCGACCGCATGGGCGTCAAGCCGTTCTACTTCCACCCGACGTCCGACGGCGTCCTGTTCGGCTCCGAGCCCAAGGCGATCCTCGCCAACCCGCTGGCGCGCCCCCGCGTCGGCGTGGACGGACTGCGCGAGGTCTTCGCCTTCGTGAAGACCCCGGGGCACGCCGTGTGGGACGGCATGCGCGAGGTCGAGCCCGGCACCGTCGTCACCGTCGACCGCGAGGGGCTGCGCAGCCGCGTCTACTGGCGTCTGGAGACCCGCCCGCACCCGCACGGCCGCGATGAGACCGTCGCCGCGGTGCGCTCGCTGCTCGACGACATCGTGCGTCGCCAGCTCGTCGCCGACGTACCGCGCTGCGTGCTGCTCTCCGGCGGCCTCGACTCCTCCGCCATGGCGGCCCTCGCCGCCGGACAGCTCGCGGGTTCGGGGGAGACCCTGCGGAGCTTCTCCGTCGACTTCGCGGGCCTGAGCGAGAACTTCGTGGCGGACGAGCTGCGCGGCACACCGGACGCCCCGTACGCCCATGACGTGGCGCGCCTCGCGGGCACCGATCACCGTGACATCGTCCTGGACGCGCAGGCGCTCGCCGACCCCGAGGTGCGCGCGAAGATGCTGACGGCCCGTGACATGCCGGTCGGCTTCGGGGACATGGACGCCTCGCTGTATCTGCTCTTCCAGGCGATCCGTGAGCATTCGACGGTCGCCCTGTCCGGCGAGTCGGCGGACGAGGTGTTCGGCGGCTACCTCCAGTTCTTCGACGAGGGGGCCCGGCGGGGTGGCACCTTCCCCTGGCTGGTGCGGCACGCGGAGACCCTCGGCGACGAGACGGGTGTGCTGCGCCAGGACGTCCTGGACGCGCTCGACCTGCGGACGTACGTCGGCGACAGCTACGCCACGGCGGCCGGTGCCGTTCAGCGCCTGGACGGGGAGAGCGACTTCGAGTACCGCATGCGCACCGTCAGTCACCTCTATCTGACCCGGTTCGTGCGCACGCTGCTCGACCGCAAGGACCGCGCGAGCATGGCCGTGGGCCTGGAGGTGCGGGTGCCGTTCTGCGACCACCGGCTCGTGGAGTACGTCTACAACGCGCCCTGGGCGCTGAAGTCCTTCGACGGCCGGGAGAAGTCGCTGCTGCGGGAGGCCGCCAGGGACAGCCTGCCGCGCTCCGTCTGCAACCGGGTCAAGAGCCCCTATCCGTCGACGCAGGACCCCAAGTACGCCTTCGCGCTCCAGGAGCACGCCAAGGATCTGCTCGCGAGGCCCGGGCATCCCGTCTTCGGCCTCGTCGACCGCGAGGTGCTGCGCCGCCTCGCGCACCGCGACACTCCGCAGGTGCGGCCGGCCTCGCGGCGGGGTTTGGAGCGGGCGCTCGATCTCGCGCTGTGGTTCGACCTGTACCGGCCCGAGGTGTCGGTGGGCTGAGGCCTGCCGTGTCGCTTGAGGTCCGCCGTCGGTCGGCGACGTCGCGGCTGAGGGCGGCCGGGGGGCCGTGGTTTCAGGGGCCGGAGCAGTTGCGGACCGTCGGCTGCTGGGGCGGGACCCGGGTGGGGTCGGCGGTCGCGAGGGTGTCGAGGAACCGCTGCAGCGCGGGTGCGCCGCGGGCGTCGAGGCTGCGGCGCACCGGGGGCACGACCACGGTGCGCCGGGCGCCGCCGGAGCCGCAGGTGTCGGGTTCCTGTCCGGCGTGGACGGCCGCCGCTCGGCGTATGAACTCCGCGGGCGTGATCCCGAGGCGGTCGGCGTGCCGGAGCACGGCGGCGTACTCGTCGGGTGGGAACAGGACCTGCACAGTCTTTGGACCGTCCATGGACGCATGATGCCGCCCGAACCGGCCGCGTGCGGCGCGGTTGGCATATTCGCCCTCGAAGGGGTGGCGGGACCGCGAAGCGGTGGCGGAGTCGGCTCCGAGGTGACCGCTGTCGCCGAGAGGGCCGCGGGCACGGTGAGAGCCCCGACCGGACGGGGGAATCGCGGTCGGGGCTCTCATCTAGTTCAACGGTGAAATAGGGGTGGGCGTTCCCATGGGTCGGGTCAGATGTGTGTGATCCGCGTTACATGGCCGGATTCCGGCGGCCGGACGTGCGGGGACCTGGCCGCCGTGCCGTAGTCCGGCTCCGGGCGGCTGCCGCCGCGACCCCTAGCGATAGCTTGGGGGCCGTGACGCTCGACGACCTCCGTGTCTTCCTCGCCGTCTGCCGCGCCGGCAGTCTCAGCGCCGTGGCGCGCGACCTCTCCTGTACGCAGTCGGCGGTGAGCCAGCACGTCAAACGCCTGGAGAAGGAACTGGCCGTCAGCCTCCTCGAACGGCACGCGCGCGGTGTCGTGCCGACGTCGGCGGGACGCATCCTGCACGCCGCCGCGGCCGACGGCCTCGGCGGCATCGATGTCGCCCTGCGCCGCCTGCGCGACCTGGCGCGAGGTGAGAGCGGCGCGGTGCGCGTCACCACCGGCGCGACGACCGTGCGGCACTTCATGGCCAAGGCCGTCGTCGGTTTCCGGCAGCGCTTCCCGCAGGTCACACTGGAGTTCCAGACGGCGAGTTCGAGCCGGGCGTGCTTCGACGCGCTGGCCGCCGACGACCTGGACCTCGCCTGGGTCACCATCGGCACCCCCGTGCGCGGCGTCGAGCAGCGGCCCGTCGCCGAGCTGCCCTGGGTGCTCGCGGTGCAGTCCGGCGACCCGCTCGCGGCCAAGCCGCACGCCGACCTCGCCGATCTCGCGGCCGCCCGGCTCATCAGGCCACCGCAGGCGTCCACCTCCCGGGCCCGGCTCGACGCGGCCCTGGCCGACCTCGACCTCGGGCCCGACGGGCACACCAGCGTCGCCGACTGGGACACCGCGCTGCTGCTCACCGAACTCGGCGTCGGCCAGGCGCTCGTCCCCGACCTGCCGGGGTGGCGCGCCCAGGGCCCGCCCGGCCTGCGCCTGCTTCCGGTGCCCGGTCTGCCGCCGCTGTCCGTCGGCTGGGCGGTGCGCCGCTGGGACGCCCTCAGCCCGCTGGCCCGCGCCTTCGCGGACACGGTTTCGGGCGGGGCGCCTTGAGCGGTGGGCTCGGGCCCGTCCGGGGCGCGGGGGACTGCGCGCTCGGCGCGCGAAAAGCCGCTGGCGCGTCTGCTTGGTGCTCGACGGGTGCGTCTGCGGGGCTGCTGTGGCTGAGCGCGCAGTTCCCCGCGCCCCCTACGGGGCTCGCTCGTCTGCCGACGGGGCGTCGGGGTTGGTGCGCTTGGGGGGAGAGAGCCGGGCCGCCCGCATCTGGAGGTAGCGGGCCTCCGGTCGGCTGAGTGTGCGCTGGGCCGCCAACTGGTAGGCGGCGCGGGCGGCTTCGGGATCTCCCGCGCGTTCGAGCAGGTGGCCGCGGACCGCATCGAGGCGGTGGTGTCCCGCCAACCGCTCCTCCAGTGCGGCCAGTTCACCGAGCCCGGCCCGCGGGCCGCGCACCATGGCGACCGCGACGGCGCGCCCCAGCTCGGCCATCGGCTCCGGTGTGCGGCGCACCAGGATGTCGTACAGGGCGAGGATCTGCGGCCAGTCGGTGTCCTCGGCGCGTGCCGCCTCGTCGTGCAGCGCGGCGATGGCCGCCTGCAACTGGTAGACGCCCGCGGGTCCTTGACTCAGCGCCTGCTCCACCAGGGCGGTGCCTTCGGTGATCGCCTCGCCGTCCCAGCGGGTGCGGTCCTGCTCGTCCAGCGGAATCAGCTCGCCGTGCGGACCCGTACGGGCGGCGCTGCGCGCGTCGGTGAGCAGCATCAGCGCCAACAGGCCCGTCACCGCGCCCTCCTGGGGCAGCAGCCTGCGCACCGCGCGGGTCAGGCGGATCGCCTCGCGGGCCAGGTCGGCGCGGTGCAGAGCGGCGCCCGACGTCGCCGTGTAGCCCTCGTTGAAGATCAGGTACAGGACTTGCAGGACGACGGTCAGCCGCCGGTCGCGGTCCGCGGGCCCCGGCTGCGTGAACGGCGCGCCCCGTATCTTCTGCTTGGCGCGGCTGATGCGCTGGGCCATCGTCGTCTCCGGCACCAGGTGCGCGCGGGCGATCTCGGCCGTCGTGAGACCGCCGACGGCCCGTAGCGTCAGGGCGATCTGCGCGGCGGGCGTCAGCGAAGGGTCGCAGCACAGGAACAGCAGGGTGAGCGTGTCGTCGTCCGACGGGGCGCGGCTCTCGCCGGGCGCGGGCGCGGTGAACGCGTCGCGCGGCGTCATCGCCGCGGCGTTCTCCTCGCGCCGCCGCCGGGCCGCGTCGCTGCGCAACTGGTCCGTCAGGCGGCGCGACGCCACCCTGATCAGCCAGCCGCGCGGATTGTCCGGCACACCCCGCCCGGGCCACTCGTGGGCGGCGGCGAGCAGGGACTCCTGTACGGCGTCCTCGGCCTCGTCGAAGTGGCCGTACCGTCGCACCAGCGCGCCGAGGACCTGCGGCGCGTGCAGGCGCAGCAGGTCCTCGACGTCAGCGGTCGCGCTCATCGCCGACCGTGGTCCTCGCGGGGGGCGGGCATGTCGATCGGTGCGGCGATCGGCACTCCGGTCCCTGCGGTGATCAGCACCCCGAGCCGCCGTCGCCGCCCTCCTGGATGGGCCGGATCACCACCGGCGGGGTCGGGGCGCCCGCGGGGGCCGGGCACTCGTTGATGCGCTTGGCGATCTCCGTGACCCGCTCCAGGCTTTCGCACTCCAGGACCCAGTAGCCCGCGAGGACCTCCTTGGTCTCGCTGTAGGGCCCGTCCGTGATCACCGGGCGGCCGTTGTCGTCGAGGCCGACGAGGCGGGTCTGCGCGGGATCGGTCAGGCCCTGGCCGTCGATGAGCTCGCCGGACTCGGACAGATCGTTGTTGAGGTTCCCCATGAAGGCGAACATCGCCTGGAGTTCCTTCTCGCTCCACGCCGGGCTGTGCTCCGAGGCCTTGCCGCTCATGGCGTCGTAGTCGGCCTGGGCCCCCTGCACCATCACCAGATACTTCATGACTGCCACTCCTTGGCCGTGTCGTCGCCCCTCATGGGCAACTCTCACAGGGGACGTCGGAGCGGGCGACTCGATCTCGACAACTCCGGCAGAGTTTTTTTCCGCGGGATGTGGCGCGGGGACGGCGAGGGGTTTTCGAGGGGCTTCGGAGCCGGGGATTCCGCGTCCGCTCGCGCCCCGGGTCGCTCGACTGGAGCAATCCGCGGGGCGGGGCGCGGGGGGCGCGGCGAGAGTGGGGCCATGCGTGCCTTGCGGGCCCTGGGGAAGACGGTGGCGGGGCGGCTGCCCCGTGGCGGGCGCTGGGCGCTCGCGTGCCTGCCGGGGCTGCTGGCCGTGACCGCCCTCGTGCTGTGCGTGGCCGGGGTGGAGGACGCGGTCGGCGGTGGCGGGCGGCACACCGAGGCCAGGGCCGTGGCGCACCGGGCGGCCAGGCCCGCCATCGTGCCGCGCGAGCGGTGGCTCGGCGACACCCGGCCCACCACGCCGCCCGCGCACTACAGCGGGCCCGTCGTCGTGGTCTTCGTCCACCACACCGACTCGCCCAACGGGTACGACTGCGCCGACGCGCCGCGCATCATCCGCGCCCTCGCGGAGGGCCAGACCAGCGCCCGGCTGTTCGACGACATCGGCTACAACTTCCTCGTCGACCGCTGCGGCACGATCTACGAGGGACGCGGGGGCGGCGTCGACCAGCCCGTCGTCGGCGCCCACACACAAGGGTTCAACCACCGGACGGCGGGCGTCGCCGCGATCGGTACGTTCACGGCGGGCAGCCAGGTCCCGGCGCCGATGGCGGAGGCGATCGCCGCGCTCGCCGCGTGGAAGCTGGGCCTCGCCGAGACCGACCCGCGGCAGACGGCCCGCCTGGTCTCCAGCAACAGCCTGAGCCGCGTCCCGGCGGGCGGCCACGCCGCCTTCCACGCGGTGGCCGGGCACACCGACGGCTACACCACGGACTGCCCGGGGGCCGCGCTGCGGGCCGAGCTGCCCGCGATCAGGGAGCGGGCGGCGGTGCTCCAGGGGCGGACGTCGGCGCGGACGACCGTGGCACGGGGGCACTGACCGGGGCGGCTCCTGCCCCGGCCGGTCCCTGATCACCGGTGGGGCGCCGTGCCGGTTCCGGTCAGCGGGCGGTGGCGTACACGATGAGGTTGTCCACGGGATGGCCTTGCGCGTCGAAGGCGCCGTCGCAGGTGATCAGGCGCAGGGCGCGGGAGTTGGTCTCGCCGTAGACCCTGTCGGTCGGGAAGGCCTTCTTGTCGACGGTCTCGGTGCGGGTCACCTTGAAGTGCGTCGTCCTGCCGCGGGCGTCGCGGACCGCGATGTCCGCGCCCGTGCGCACCTTCTTGAGGTCGTGGAAGACGGCCTCGCCGAAGCGCGTGTCGTTGTGGCCGATGATGACGGCCGCGCCGCGCTGCCCCGGCACGGCCCCGCCGGTGTACCAGCCCGCGGTCATCCCCTTGTCCGGCGGCGGGACCTCGACCGTACGGTCCGCGTTCAGGCCGAGCCGCATCAGGGAACTGCTGACGCCGATGGACGGCACCGCGACACGCACGGGCGCGGCGGCCCCCACGGGCGTGCCGCGTTCGGCCGTCCGCCCGGAGCCACCCGCGGTGCCCTCGGTACGGGAGTCGTCCGACCGCACCGTGTACGTGGACGAGGACTCGGCCCGCGCACCGCCCCCGGACGAGCAGCCGCTCACGGCGGCGCACACGAGGGCGAGGCCGCCCGCGACGGACACGAGGGTGCCGTACGGGCGCCGAGCGGACGTGCGGGGCGAGGCGTCGTGCGAACGGGACGTCCGGTGCTGCGCAGGGGACATGAGAGCTCCGTGAACGGTGGCGCCGCCCCGGGACATGTGAAGGGGGACCGGGGCGGCACCGCCGAGATGTGGGTCGAGCCGGACGGGGGCTGGCCGTCGGCCCGAGGGAGGGGCGGGCGGGCTGGACGAGGGCGGGTGTCGGCCGGCCCGACGGCGTGCCTCGGGTCGCCGGGCAGGTGCCGGGCCGGGCGGCGCGCGTCAGGTCGGTCGGACGGTGCGGCGTCAGCCCTGCCGGCGCACCGTGGCGCGGCGGCGCAGGACCATGGTGCCTGCGCCCGCGAGCAGCGTGAGGCCCGCCGCCGAACCGATCAGCGTGGCCGAGCTGTCGCTGCCGGACTCCGGGCGCTCGCCCGCCGCGACACCGCCCTTGGGCGGCTGACCGGCCCGCTTCCGCGCCTCGTCGCTGACGGGCTTCGGCGTCGGCTTGGGGGCCTCCTCCCGTACGACGGGCTTGTCACCGGCGGCCACTCCGCCGCGCGGAAGGGCTCCCGGTGCCTTCTGCTTCGCGTCCTCGGCGGCGGCGGCCCGCTTCTTCGCCACGTCCTCGGGGGCGGGCTTGCTGACGGTCGGCTTCGGCTTGGGCGGCGTGTCGCTCGCGAAGGCCGTGGCCGACGGAGCGGCGAGTACACCGCCCGCCACGGCGGTGGCGAAGACGGCGGCACGCAGGGACGTGCTGCGCTGGGGACGACGGGCACGGTGGGACATAGGGGCTCCATTCCAGCTCTGACTCGGAAGGGCCCGGCGCCGTTGGTCAAGCGGCGCCGGGCCTGTCGCACAGGCTGGCGTGAAGTTATGAGGAAGCTGTCAGGTTCCTGTTGGGGTCCGATCAGGGACCGGGAAATCGGGGAAGGGGCGCGCAGCCAGAGATCGGGGGGAATCGGGGGAATCGGGGGAATCGGGGGAATCGGGGGAATCGGGAAAAGGGGTGCGGGCGCGGGACCGGGAGTCGGGGTGCCCAGGGCCTGCCCGGAGTGCCGCGCCGCCGCGTTCCTCTGGCAGGCTCGACGGCTGGGGTCCTGACGGCTGGGGTCCTGACGGCCGGAGTCCCGACCGGCCCGCGGCCCCGACCGCGGCTTCTGGCACAGTGCGCCCATGACCGAGCACACGATCGATCCCAAGACCGAACGGACCGACCGGTACGAGGCCTTCCGCGCCCTGCACCGCACCAACGACCCCCTGCTCCTGCCCAACGCCTGGGACCACGCCTCCGCCGCCGCGCTCGCCCGCGCCGGGTTCCCCGCCATCGGCACCACGAGCCTCGGCGTCGCCGCGGCCGCGGGCAAGCCGGACGCCACCGGTGCCGCGCGCACGGACACGCTGCGCCTCGCCCTCGGCATCGCCCGTCTGCCCGTGCTCATCACCGTCGACATCGAGGGCGGCTTCAGCGAACGGCCCGACGACGTCGCCCTGCTCGCCCGCGAACTCGCCGCCGCGGGCGTGGTCGGCGTGAACCTCGAAGACGGCAGGCCGGACGGGACGCTCACCGCCGTCGGCCCGCAGTGCGAGCTGATCCGTGCCGTGAAGGAGGCCGTGCCCGCGCTGTTCCTGAACGCGCGCACGGACGCGTACTGGCTGAACGCCGGGGGCGAGAAGGAGGCCCGCGAGCGCGCCGCCGCCTACCAACTGGCCGGTGCGGACGGCGTGTTCGTGCCCGGCGTCCAGGACGAGGCCGCCATCGCGGGACTCGTCGACGCCCTCGACGTACCGCTGAACATCCTCTACGCGCCGGGCGGCCTCACGCCCCACCGTCTGGCCGCCCTCGGTGTGCGCCGCGTCAGCAGTGGGTCGCTGCTGTTCCGGGCGGCGGTGGGGCACGCGGTCGAGGTCGCGCGGGCGTTCACGCGAGGCGCTGTGGGACCGGAGGGGCTGCCGACGTACGCTGAGGCGCAGGAGCTCTCTGTGGCCTTCGGGGACGATGAGGCCGAAGTTCCTTAGGGGGATGGGGGATTCAGGGGGGCGGTCACGGGGACGGGGGACAGATATGGCCCGACGCGGCACGTCGCGGCGTACGCGGACAGCGGCGGGACCCGCACCGGGGCAGTCGCTGTGGGCCGACTCCAACTACCGTCTGTTCCTGGCCCTGCAGGGCCTCTCCGCGCTCGGTGACTCCTTCTCGCACGTGGCGATCCCGCTGCTCGTCCTGCACGAGACCGGCTCCCTCGCGCAGATGGGGCTCGTCACCGGGCTGACCGGCGTCGCCTCGATCGTCACGGGCCTGTTCGCCGGGGTCGTCGCGGACCGTGTGGACCGGCGCCGCCTGATCGTGGTCACCGACGTCGCGCGGTGTCTGCTCTACGGACTCATCCCGCTGGTGTGGCTGTTCGCGACGCCGGTCTGGCTGGTGTACGCCGTCGTGCCCGTCGCCGGTGTCTTCGCGATGCTCTTCCAGGTGACGTACGTGACCGTGGTGCCCGGCATCGTCGCGCCCGGGCAGATACTGAAGGCCAACAGCCATCTGTACGGCACGTACGCCGTCGCGGGCGCGGGCGGGCCGATGCTCGCGGGCCTGGTCGCGGCCGCGTTCGGGCCCGCGGCCGCCATCGGCATCGACGCGGCGACCTTCGCGGTGTCGGCCGTGGGCATCCTCTTCGTGCGGATCCGCGCGGCCGCCCCGCCTCCGGAGGGGGAGGCCGAGGGCGCCCAGGACGTCCCCGGACCTTCGGGCGAGCCCGCCCCGGCGGAAGCCGAACGCGGCGGCGTACGCGAGGAGTTCCTCGCCGGAGCCCGGTTCCTGTGGCGGCACCCCGTCCTGCGGCCCCTGACCGTCCTGCTCACGCTGCTCATCTTCCTCACCTACGGCGTGACCGACGTCCTCATCTACCGCGTGAAGGACGACCTCGGCCACGGCGACAGCACCGTCGGCTATGTCCTGACCGCCGGGACGCTCGGCACGCTCGCCGCGACGTTCGTGGTCGCCCGGCTGCGCGGACGGCTCGGCTTCGGCGTCAGCTGGATCGGCGCGCACGCGCTCGGCGGGGTCGCCGTGGCCTGCCTCGGCCTGTCGGGCAGTGTGCCGGTGGTGGCGTTCATCGCGGCAGGCATGCTCTTCTGCACCGGCGTCGGCGGGATCAACTCCATGTCGCTGCGCCAGGAGGTGACGCCCAGTCATCTCCTGGGTCGGGTCACCTCGGCGTTCTGGACGATCCACAACGCCCTCGGCCCGGTCGGCGCGGCCGTCGTGACCCTGGCCGCCGGGGCGTGGGGCGTGCGGCCGGTGTGTCTGGTCGTCGGCCTGTGCGCAGTGGTCATCGCGCTCGCCGGGACGCTGACGGGGATCGGGCGGACCCGGGCCGGACGGGTGGAGGGCGACGGGGCCGCTCCCTGAGCTACCGCCTGCCGCCCCGCCCAACCCGTCAGGCCCGCCCAACCCGTCAGGCCGTCGGGCCCGTCCGGCCCGCTCCCGCCCCACGGTGCCGCCTCTGACCGTTCGCTGCCCCAGCGGCACCGAGCCCCCGCTCAGCGCGGCGGACCCGAGCCCACCCCGGGCCCCGGCGCGGCGGGCTCTCCCGCACCGCCCTCCGTACCGCTGCCGCCCGCACCGCCGCCGGAACTCCCGCTCCCGCCGTTCCGCTTCTCGTCGCCGTGCCCCGGCCACCACGCGGCATGCCCGATCAGGGCCGTCAGCGCGGGTGTGAACACCATCGCCATGACGAACGCGGCGATCACGATGCCGAAGGAGAGCGAGAAGCCCATCTGGGACAGCGTGGAGTTGCCCGCGAGCATCAGCGTCGCGAACGTACCCGCGAGGATCACGCCCGCCGAGCCGATCGTCGGCCCCGAGTGACGCACCGCCGTGCCCGCCGCGTCGTGCGGGTCGCGGCCCTCGCGGGCCTCCTCGCGCAGCCGCGAGACCATCAGGATGTTGTAGTCCGTGCCGAGCGCGACCACGAACAAGTACATGATCACGGGCAGCATGAACATCAGGCCCGGCTGGCTGCCGATCTGCTGGAACAGGATCGAGGTCGCGCCGAGCGTCGCGCCGAAGCCGAGCGCGACCGACAGCATCAGGTACCAGGGCGCCACCAGGCTGCGCAGGAGCAGGCCCAGGATCACCATGATGGCGATGGCGGCCACCGGGAAGACGACCGAGTAGTCCCGGTCCACGGCCTTGTTGATGTCGACGTACACGGCCGTCGTGCCGCCCACGAGGGCCTCCGTGCCCGTGGGCGCGTCGTCGTGGGCCGCGGGCCGCAGCCGGTCCTTCACCGTCGAGAGCGCCTTCTCGGAGGCGGGCGGATCGGACAGGACGACCGAGTACGCGGCCGTCGTACCGTCCTCGCTGACGCGTGGCGCAGCCACCTCGCCGACGCCCTTCACCGACTGCAACTGCTCGCGGAACGCGGCGGGTTGCCCCTCCGCCAGCGGCCGGTCGCCCTTCGACGTCAGATACACGAAGGTCGGGTCGGTGCTGCCCGCGGGGAAGCCCTTCTCCAGGTTGTCCTGCCAGACGATGGACTCCTTGTCCTTGGGCAGCGAGGAACCCGCGAGGTCGAAGTTCGCCTTGTAGCCGAGCGCGCCGAGCGCCAGGGCGGCCATGAAGAGCCCCGAGACGACTGTCCATACGGCCGGCTTGCGGGCGATCGACGTCCCGAGCTTGGCGAAGCCCGTGCCGTGCGGCTCGCGCTGCCAGGACTTCGACGGCCAGAACACCTTCGTACCGAGCAGCGACACCACGGCGGGCACGAGCGTGAGGCCCGCGAGCAGCGTCAGGAACACGGCGATCGCGAGGGCCGGGCCCATCGAGCGGAGCATGCCGAGCGAGGACAGCGTCAGGGCGGCGAACGCGACGATCACAGCGCCCGCCGCCGAGGTGATGGCCTCGCCGACGCGCTCCACGGCGTGCACCATGGCGCCCTTGGGGTCCTCTCCCGCGCGCAGCGCCTCCCGGTAGCGGAAGAGCAGGAACAGGATGTAGTCCGTGCCGACGCCGAACAGGACGACGGTGAGGAGTTCCTGGATGGAGGAGTCGGCCTTCATGTCGAAGGCCTTGTTGGCCGAGGCGATCAGGCCCGTCGCCATCGGCGAGATCAGGCCGATGAGGACGACGGGCAGCAGCGCGATGATGGGGCTGCGGAAGATCACCAGCAGCAGCACGATGATGATCACGATCGTGCCGACGCCGACGAGGATCCCGGCCCGCTCGGAGGCGTCGCTCTCGTCCAGGGCCTGCGCGGCGGAGCCGGTGATGCCGGCCTTGAGGTCGGTGCCCTTCAGCTCCGGCTTGAGGTCCTTGCGGAGCTGCTCGACCGCGTCCTGCTGGGAGGTGTCCTCCGGATTGGTGACCTTCGGCATGGCGACGATCGCCGTCTGCACGAGCTTGTTCGGCGAGACCTCGCCGGGGTCGATGGCCTGGACTTCCTTGACCTTCTTCGCCGCCAGTTCCCTGGCGACGCGGTCGACGTCCGCGGAGTCGGCGGCGGTGATCTTCGCGCCGTCGGAGCGCTGGAAGACGATGATCGCGCCGATGTTCTGCTGCTGTGGGAAGTCGCGTTCCTGCAGGTCCGAAGCGCGGATGGATTCGTAGTGGTCGGGCAGGAAGCTCGCCTCGTCCGAACTGGAGGTGAGCTTCGGTGCCAGCGAGATCACGGCTCCCGCGGCGATCACCCACGCGAGGATGATCCACCACGGGCGGCGGACCACGAATCGGCCCAGGCCAGAGAACATCGGCAGCTGCCTCTCCTCGGCCCCCGAGGCACGTCACATCCTGCCCAGGATCTTCCGAGGAGCCCGACTCCGCCACTTGGGGGGGGCGGGGGAGGCGTCTGCGGTGCGCCCGCCCGGATGGCCCTGCCCGCGCGCGTGAGACGCCCTCCACGCGCGCGAAGGCCCCGCCGCCCGCGTACGGGGGCGGCGGGGCCTTCGTCACGCACAGACGGCGGGGCGGAACCCGTCAGACGGACGGCGGGGCGGAACCCGTCAGAAGTTGATCATGTGTCCGGCCAGTCCGTGCACGGCCTCCTTGACGGCCTCGCCCAGCGTCGGGTGGGCGTGGACGTTGCGGGCCACCTCGTGCACCGTGAGGTCCCACTGCTGGGCCAGGGTCAGCTCGGGGAGAAGCTCGGTGACGTCGGGGCCGATCAGGTGGGCGCCGATGATCTCGCCGTGCGTCCCATCGCTGATGATCTTGACGAAGCCGACGGTGTCGCCGAGGCCGTGCGCCTTGCCGTTCGCCTGGAACGGGAACTTGGCGACCTGGACGTCGAAGCCCTTCTCCCGGGCCTGCGCCTCCGTCCAGCCGAAGCTCGCGATCTGCGGCTGCGAGTAGGTGGCGCGCGGGATCATCGGGTAGTCGAGCTCCATGGTCTCGGCGTCCGCGAGGGTCTCGGCGGCGATGACGCCCATGGACTCGGCGGTGTGCGCGAGCATCAGCTTCGCGGTCACGTCACCGATGGCGTAGATGTGCGGCACGGACGTGCGGCAGCGGCCGTCGACGTCGATGGCGCCGCGCTCGGTGACCGTCACGCCCGTGGCCTCCAGGCCGTAGCCGGTGACGTTCGGGGCGAAGCCGATGGCCTGGAGGACCTTGTCGGCCTCCAGGACCTGCTGCTTGCCGTCCTTGGCGGTGACGGTGACGCGGACCTGCTCGCCCGACTCGTCGATGCTCTCCACCCGGGTCGACGTCAGCACGTCGATGCCGAGCTTGCGGTACTGCTTGGCCAGCTCCTTGGAGACGTCCGCGTCCTCGAGGGGCGCCATCCGGTCCAGGAACTCGACGATCGTGACCTTCACGCCGTAGTTGTGCAGGACGTAGGCGAACTCGATGCCGATCGCGCCCGCGCCCGCGATCACGACGGAGCGCGGCAGCTCGTCGGCGAGGATCTGCTCCTCGTACGTCACCACGCGCTCGCTGCGGCGGGTGCCGGGCAGCAGCTTCGGGGTGGCGCCGGTGGCGATGATGCAGTTGTCGAAGCCGATCGTGGTGGTCGTGCCGTCGGACTTCGCGACCTGGAGGGTGTTCGCGTCGAGGAAGGTGCCGCGGCCGTCGAACTCCGTGATCTTGTTCTTCTTCATCAGGAAGTGGACGCCCTTGACGCGGCCGTCCGCGACCGTGCGGCTGCGCCGGAACGCCTCGCCGTAGTCGAAGGAGACCTCGCCGTCGACCTTGATGCCGTACGTCTTCGCCTCGTGCGTGAACAGATGCGCCAGCTCGGCGTTGCGCAGCAGCGCCTTCGTCGGGATGCAGCCGACGTTGAGGCAGACCCCGCCCCAGTACTTCTCCTCGACGACCGCTACCCGCTTGCCCAGCTGGGCGGCGCGGATGGCGGCGACATATCCGCCGGGTCCTGCTCCGAGCACGACGACGTCGAAGCGGTCATCCATGGGGTGGTCCTCTCTGCGTTGCACAGTTGCCTGGTACGGATGGGTCGATCATCCGTCATCCGGGCATCGCGATGTCGGCCGGGTCAGCCTTGCGCGGGAGCGCCGCCCGTACAACTCACCGGCGTCCTCGGATCTTCCACGCAGGTCGGCGGGGCTTTCCCGGGGCGAGGGGGAGGTCCGCCCGCTCCCGTCAACACCTGTTGACGTAAGGGGAACCGCCACCCACAATGGCCGACATGATCCAGCACCTGACCACCGGCCTCGGACGTTTCAACGTCCCGTGGCGGCGCGGGTGCGAGCGATCGGGCTGTTGACGCGACCACCGCGACCCAGCGGCGCCGCGCCCCTGTGACCGTACGTCTCGTGTACGCGTCGGGCCGTGCGCCGAAGCCCCGTTCGCCCGGCCTGTGTCCGGCCCGGTCCAGGCCTTCGCCCGACGCGAGGATCATCACCATGACGGCCCTGCCCACGTCCCCCTTCGCACCCCACGACGTCCCGAACCCGCCCCATGGCACCCCCGCCGCGCTCCGCGAGGCCCGCGTCCCCGCCGACGGCATGTACGAGGGCCGCCGCACCCTGCGCCGCCTTCCCGACGGCTGGTCGGAGCGGCCCTACGAGCACGTCGACGTCGTGCCCCGGGGCCGCGTCATCGGCGCCGAGATCCGGGGCGCCGACCTCACCGGGACGCTCGACCCGGCGGTCCGCGCCGAACTGCACCGCGCCCTCCTGGAGTGGAAGGTGCTGTTCTTCCGCGGCGCGCACCTGACCTCCGAGCAGCAGCGCGCCTTCGCCCGGGGCTGGGGCGAGTTGGAGACCAACCCGCTGCTCGCGCGCGGCGCCGCCGAGGACATCGTGCGCTTCGAGAAGGGCGGCACCGCGGCGCCCACCTTCGAGAACGTGTGGCACGCCGACGTCACCTTCCGCGAACGGCCCGCGCTCGGCGCGGTGTTGCAGCTCCGCGAGGTCCCGCCCGTCGGCGGCGACACCCTGTGGGCGGACATGGCCGCCGCGTACGACAACCTCCCGGACGACATCAAGGCGCGCGTCGACGGGGCGCGGGCCGTCCACGACTTCATCCCGGGCTTCTCGCGGTTCTACGGCTTCGAGCAACTGGTCCCGTTCCAGGACGCGTTCCCGCCCGTCACGCATCCCGTGGTGCGCACGCACCCGGAGACCGGGCGCCGGACGCTGTTCGTGAACACGTCCTTCACCACGCACATCGTCGGCATGGACCGCGCCGAGAGCGACCGTCTCCTCGGCCACCTGGTCCGCCAGGCCCATGTGCCGGAGTACCAGGTGCGCTGGCAGTGGCAGCCGGGCGACATCGCGTTCTGGGACAACCGCGCGACGCAGCACTACGCCGTCGACGACTACGCGCCGCACCGGCGGGTGGCGGAGCGCGTCGCGATCGCGGGGGACCGGCCCTACTGAGGACGGGCGGGGCGCGGCCCGGGACACGGGCCGGGTGGGCCCGCCTCAACGGTCGAACGCGAGCAGCCACTTGACCTCGCCGTCGTGCCACTCCTCGGTGGGCGCGAGCCCGGCGGCGCGGGCCACGGCCGCCGACGCCCCGTGGTCGGGGTGGATGTGCGCGAGGACGCACGCCACCTCCGGCAGGCCGCGCAGCCAGGCCACGAGGGCCCGTGCCGCCTCGGACGCGATGCCCCGGCCCTGCCACGGCGTGCCCACCACCCAGGCGATCTCGGCCGCGAGCCCGTCGGCGCCGGGCCCCACGGTCGCCTGCACGGTGCCCGCGGGACGGCCGTCGGCGGACACCCTGATCACCCAGTTGCACCAGGAGACCCGCGGGTCGGGCGACCCGGCGACCATGCGCGCGTAGCGGGCCCGCAGCGTCGCCAGGTCGTCCGGGGCACCCCCGATGAACGTGTGCAGCGCCGGGTCGGCGAGCACGGGGGCCAGCTCCTCGGCGTGCGTGACGCGCAGGGGCTCCAGGGTGAGGCGCGCGGTGGCGAAGGGCTCGGCCTCGACGGTGCGCCCTGCCCGGCTCACGCGTCGCTCCCCGGGGCCTGCGCGCGCCCACGTGCCGCCCGTCGAGGGCACCCCACTGTCCTCATGCCGCTCATCCGCCGTCCCCCGTCGTCGTACTCATCCGTGTCTCATCCGTTCGTCAGGCCTCCCCGGCGACCGGTTCCAGGACCACGACGGGCAGGACGCGCTCCGTCTGCTCCTGGTACTCGGCGTACCGGGGGAAGGTCTCCACCGCGCGCGCCCACCACGCGGCACGCTCCTCGCCCTCGGCCACGTGTGCCTCGTACTCCTTGACCACGGGACCGTCCTGGAGCCGGACGCGCGGGTGCGCGAGCACGTTGTGGTACCAGGCCGGGTGCTTGGGCGCGCCGCCCACGGAGCCGACGGCAATGTAACGCGTGCCGTCGCTGACACGGATCACCGGGGTCTTGCGGATCTTGCCGGACCTGGCGCCCCTGGTGGTGAGGACGACGGTCGGACAGCCGCGCATCTCCAGGCCCTCGGTGCCGCCGCTGCCCTCGTAGCGGGCGACGTGCTCGGCCACCCAGTCCCAGGCGCTGGGCTCGTACTCGCCGTCCAGGGCGTCGTGTGCGGTGCTCATGTGCGGGCTCCTCAGGTCGGGGGAGTTGAGCGAGGGCGGCGGGCACGGCCGGGGTGTCGCCCTGGTGCTCGTCAACCGCCTGCGGCCGCGAACCCTTCCCGGGGCCGGCTCAGATTGTCGGGACTGGCTCAGGCGGCGCCCGCCTCGTATACGTCGAGCCGTCCGCACATCCCGAACCGGCCGCGCTCGGCGGGCTGTTCGGCACGCAGCCCGGCCTCCGCGAGGTGGCTCGCGTCGCCCTTCGCCAGCGCGTCTAGCTGCGCGCCGGTGGCGGCGGCCGCCGCTGCGGCGCCCGTGCGCCAGCGCTCGCGCCACGCGGCGGTCAAAGGCGCGACGAGCGCGGCGGCGGCCCGGTGGAAGGTGGCGAGAGGTTCGGGGTCGCCCGCTTCCGTGGCGGCGCGCAGCGCGGTGAACCCCTCGACGGCGAGGTCGCGGCGGCGCCGTGCCGCACGCTCCACGGCCGCGTCGCCCGCCGCGTCCTGGTCGCGCGCTGCGCGGGGCGGCAGGGCCGTGGCGGCGCGGTACGTCACGGGGTCGGTGAGCAGGTGCGGCGGCAGGGTGAGGACGGCGTCGCCCGCCTCGGGCAGGCCGCTGTTCTGCATCAGGACGTGGAGGGTCAGGTCGCCCTCGTTGACGAGCCGGTGGATCGTCCCGGGCGTGAACCACACGAGGGTGCCCGGCGCCAGCGGGGTCTGCCGGAGACCTGCGGGCGTCAGGGTCTGCACGGCGCCCCGGCCGCTGACGACCGCGTAGCCCTCGGTGCAGGTGAGGTGGAGGTGGGGGGTGCCGCCGCGCAGGCCGTCGGCGGCCGGCCAGTCGTACACGCGCAGCCGTGACACGCCGATGCCGCCCGGCAGGCCCTCGTATACGGCGGGATCGCGGGGGACGGGGGGCACGGGCCCCGGGGTGGGCGCGGGCGCGGGGCGTGGGGGCGTCTCGGGGGTGTGCACGGCGGGGCCTCCTCGGGCCGGACGGGATCCGGTTCCCGGACAGGATCGGGCAGGTTCCACCGGAACGACCCGGGCGGGAGGCCGCGGGTTCCGGCGCGGGCCTGCTCGCCGCCCGCCCTCGGCGCGCGGGCGGGAAAAATTGTGCGGCCCCCGATGCTCGGGACATCGGGGGCCGCGTACCTCGGCTTCCTCCCCCCACGAAAGGTTGCCGAGGGGTCTGGGGGTGGACGGATGATCCGTCAGAAGTTGAGCAGGGCGCCGCCCGTGAGGGCCGCGTTCATGGCGCACGGGTTGCCGAAGGTGGTCGTCCATGCCACGTGCTTGCCCTGCCAGACGCCGGCCGCGGAGACCACGACCGGGTTCCACTCCTTGGTGCACTTGACCTGCGAAGCCTGGTCGACGAGCTTCTCGAACTGTGCCTCGACGGCGAAGAGTTCAGCGCACGCGGCGCGCGGTGCCGGGTGGGTGCCGGTGGCCTTCGGTGCGCAGCTGAGGGTGACCGCGCGCTGCACCGTGGCCGTCGCGGCGTCGTCGCCCTGGCCGACGGTGAGCACGAGGTCCGACGGCGCGAACAGGCCCGTCGGTGCCGGGGTCGAAGCGCCGGCCGCGCCCGTCGAGACCGCCGTGACGGTCAGGACGCCTGCGGCCACGGCGACGGCCGCGCTCACGGTCTTCGGGAGGTGACGCACTTTGACGCTCCTTCGATGCGGGTGGGAAGTACGAGGGTTGTGTTTCTTGTGGGTGAAGCCAGGTGTTACGTGGAGATTGCGTGTGTCGTTCTTGGTTGCGGTCGGGAGTCTTGCAAGTGCGCTGAGTGAGCGGCAAGCGGATGGTCGATTTCCAGATGAGGGCGTCTGTTGACCGAGGGCCGAATGACCGTTCGGGCAGCTCAGGGCGGCCGGGCGTGGTGCGCCGCGACCGTCCAGAATGTGGACTCTGTCAGGTGGTATAACCAAGAACAACACGCTGACCTGGGAAAATGAGCGGTTGGTCGTTTTTCTCGGCGCGGCGTTCGACCGGAAACCGGTGCTTGACCGCGGGGGTGCGCAGGAGTTACGGGGTCGCTGTGGCTGGTGGGCTCAGTGTGACGGGAGTGGAGTCCCGGGCCGCTCGGGTGTCCCGGCCGTGAGGCGTCGGGCCTGCTCAGGGGTCATGTGCCCGCCCTCGTCGAACGCGGTGGTGTACGCCTCCTCGCCCAGCCGCGCCAGGGCGGCGGCCGCCACCCGGTCCACATCGCGGCGCTCGCCCGCCGGGAGCGGGGCGCCCACGGAGGCGCGGGCGGCGGCAGCGGCGCCGAGCAGCGTCGCGGCCGCGCGGTGCTCCCCGTCCGCGCCCGACGCCCCCGCGAGGCCCTCCAGGGCCAGAGCGAGCGCCCGCGCGTCCCCGAGGCCGACGGCGACGTCGAAGCCCTCGGCGTGCAGCGCGTGCGCCTGCGCCGCGTCGCCACGAAGCTCCGCCACGAAGCCCAGCTCGGCGAGTGCGAGGGTGACGCCCGGCCCGTAGTCGGCCCCGCGGAACCGGGCGAGGAGGTCACGCATGTGCCGCTGCGCGCCCGCCAGGTCGCCCTCCCTGCGCGCCCCGAGGCCGAGGCCGATCCGCGCGTCCAGCTCGCCGGAGCGGAAGCTGTGGTCGCGCGCGAGCCGCAGGGCGCGCCCGTGCGCGGCGCGGGCCTCGTCGAAGTCGCCCGTCAGGAGCGCGATCCGGCCAAGTCCGGACAGCCGCTTGGACGCCTCCGTCCAGAGCCCGAGGCGCTCGGCGATGGCCAGCCCCTCGCGGTGCAGCCGGGCCGCCTCGGCGTAGTCGCCCGCGATCTCGCTGAGCGTGGCCAGCGGGAAGACGGTCTGCAACTGCCCCCAGTCGTCGTTCAGTTGGCGGAAGAGGTGGGCGCTGCGCTCACTGTCACGGCGTACGGCGGCGAGGTCGCCGTGCGCGAGGGCGTGCCGGGCCCGCACGCTCAGCGCGGCGGCGGTGCCCCAGGTGTCGCCGAGGGCGGAGAACGCGTCGAGCGCCTCGTTCACCAGCCGCTCCCCGGTCCGCACGGCGCCCGCGCCCAACTGTGCGGAGCCGAGGATCCACAGGGCGGTGGCGTGGCCTGAGGGGTCGTCGAGGTCCTTGTAGGCGGCGAGGGTTGCTTGGAGGAGGCGGGTGGGTTCGTCGGGGGCGCTCATGCCGGTGCCGGTGGCGGTGGGTTCCGCTTCTGCGCCCGCGTCGGCGGCCGGTCCGGCGTCCGTGCCCGTGCAGACGTCCGCGTACGCGTCCACGCCCGCGTCGTCGCCGCCCTCCCGCAGCGAGATGCCGGTGCGCCAGGCGAGGGCGAGGGCCCGGGCGGCCGCGGTGGACTCGGCCGCAGGAAGCTCGGGGCCGCGCGCGGCGTCCGGCACCAGCGCGAGGGCCGCGTCCAGCGACCTGCGCGCCTCGGCGATCCGCCCCCGCAGCACCCAGTACCAGGCCAACGCGTTCACCATGGCCAACGCGCGCTCCACCGCGCCGCGTTCGACCGCCGTCTCCAGGGCGCGGCGCAGATTGGCGCTTTCCTCATCGAGGCGATCCAGCCACCGGCGCTGCTCGGGGCCGTGCAGCGAGCGGCCCGCCATGACGGCGAGTCCGGCGTAGTGGACGCTGTGCCGCTCGCGCACGTCGCCGGACTCGCCCGCCTCCCGCAGCTGCTCGACACCGTACTCCCGGACGGACTCAAGAACGCAGTACCGAGGCCCGTCCCGCCGGTCGGAGGCCACCACCAGCGAGCGGTCCACGAGACGGGCGAGCAGGTCGAGCACATCGGCGCCGTCCACGGCCCCGCCCGCGCTCACGGCCCGGGCGGCGTCGAGCGTGCAGCCGTCGTGCACGGCGAGGCGGCGCAGCACCGTGCGCTCCGGCTCCGAAAGCAGTGACCAGCTCCAGTCGATGACCGCGCGGAGCGTACGCTGCCGGGCGGGCGCCCCACGAAAGCCGCGGCCGAGCAGGGCGAACCGGTCGTCGATGCGGGACAGCAGCCCGTGCACGCCCATCGTGCGCACCCGCGCGGCCGCGAGTTCCAGTGCCAGCGGAAGTCCGTCGAGCCGCACGCACAACTCGGCGACGGCCTCCGAGTCGTCCGCGCCGAGGTCGGCCCCGGGGCCGAGCCCGGCCCGCTGCCGGAACAGCTCCATGGCGCCCGCGAGTTCGAGCGGCGGCACCGCCCGGACCCGCTCACCGCTCACGTCGAGGGGCTCCTGGCTGGTGGCGAGGACGGTGAGCCCTGGCACCTCGCGCAGCAGGCCGTCGGCCAACTCGGCCACGGCGTCCACCAGATGCTCGCAGTTGTCGAGCACGAGCAGCAGCCGCCGCCCGCGCAGCGCCCCCGTGAGCCGCGCGACCGCCGCCGTCGGCGCCCCCGGCTCCTCGTGCAGCCCGATCACCCGGGCCACGGCCTCGGCCACACGGTCGGTCCCCGCGTCCGGTCCCGCGCCCGCCCCGGCCGCCGGGCCGGGCCTCGCCCCGGCCTCAAGACCCGCGAGCTCGACCAGCCACACCCCGTCCGGGAACCCGTCCGCGCCCCCGCGCGCCGCCGCGCAGGCCAGCCGCGTCTTGCCGACGCCGCCGGGCCCGGTCAACGTCACCAGCCGGGTGGCGGTGAGGAGTTGGCGTATCCCGGCCACGGCGTCGTCGCGGCCGATGAGCGGGGCGACGGGGGCGGGGAGGTTGGTGCGGGGGGTCGCGGTGGGCGCGGTGGATTCTGGGGTGGGGGAGGTGGTGGGGGAGGGGAGGTTCGTGGTGGGCGAGGGTGCGGGCGCGGAGTGGAGACCCGTGGCGGGTGAGAGCCCGGAGGGGAGGTCCGTGGCGCGCGGGGGCGCGGAGTGGAGGTTCGAGGTGTGTGGGGGCCCGGAGCGGAGATCCGTGGTGGGCGAGGGTCCATGGGGAAGGTCCGTGATGGCCGGGGGCACCAGTGCCGATGCCGGGGTGGTCGGGGGCGACGGCGCGGCCGGTGGCTTGGTCGCCGCAGTCGGTGGTGCGGTTGTCGCCGACTGGGCCACCGGCGAGCCGGCCCCCTCGCCCCTCACCGCACCCGCCACCGCGTCCAGCACCGGGTCCTGCCGCAGTATCGCCCCGTGCAGCGCCGCCAGTTCGGCCCCGGGCACCAGGCCGAGCTCCTCGTCCAGGCGCCGTCGCAGCTCCTCGTACGCGGCCAGGGCCTCCGTCTGCCGGCCCGCGCGGTACAAGGCCCGCAACTGAGCGGAGCGCAGCCGCTCCCGCAACGGGTGCCGCACGACCAGGTCGGCCAGATCCGCGGCGAGCGGACCGTGCTCCCCGGACTCCAGGCGGGCCTCGGCCTGGTCCTCCCACGCGGTGAGCCGGTCCTCCTCCAGGCGGCCGATCGCCCCCCGCGCGAACGCGTCGTCGGTGAAGTCGGCGAACGCCCCGCCCCGCCACAGCCCCAGCGCCTCGTCCAGGAACCGGACCCGCTCGCTGGACACGTCCGCCGCCCTGGCCCGTTCGAGCAGCCCGGCGAACCGGCCCGCGTCGACCGCCTCCGCCGCCACCCGCAGCGTGTAACCGGCGGGCCCCGACCCGACCAGGGCCCTGCCGCCCGGCTCGGCCCGCTCCAGGGCGCGGCGCAGCTGCGACACCTTGCCCTGGAGGGCGTTCGACGGGTGGTCGGGCAGCTCCTCGCCCCACAGCGCGTCGATCAGCCGGTCCGCCGACACCGGGTGACCCGGGTGCACCAGCAAGTGGGCGAGAAGCGCACGGACCTTGGCGCCGGGGACGGCGACCTCCGCACCGTCTGTCGTCCACACGGCCAGCGGACCGAGCACCCCGAATCGCATGCCGACGACGATAACCCGGCAGGTGAGCGCCCTGTCGCCCGCACCGACAGGGCGGCGGGAGCGCGGTGACAGCGGACCGGCAGCCAAGCGGCAGTGAACGGACAGCGCCCGCCCGGAAGGTGATGACCACAGGCCGGGCGCACCGCCCCGGCCGCGGTCCCACGGAGGCACAGCATGAGCGACACCCGCATCACCACCGGCGAGAACGCCGTCACCCCCGAGCCCACGACCGTCACCGTCATCGGGCTCGGCAACCTCGGGCAGGTCCTCGCCCGCACCTTCCTCGACCAGGGCCACAAGGTCACCGTCTGGAACCGCTCGCAGGACAAGGCGGACGAACTGGTCGCCAGGGGCGCCACCTTGGCGGCCACCCCGGCCGACGCCGTCGCTGCGAGCGACCTGGTCGTCATCTGCGTACTGGACTACACGACCGTCCGCGCCCTGCTCACGCCGACCGCGGCCGCCCTCGCGGGCCGCGTGGTCGTCAACCTCACCTCCGGGACCCCCGACCCGGCCCGCGAGCTCGGCGCCTGGGTCACCGGGCACGGCGCCGCGTACGTGGACGGCGCGGTGTACGCGATTCCGCAGACCGTCGGCACGCCGGAGGCGTTCGTCCTGTACAGCGGCGACGACGAGGCCTTCGCGCGGTACCGGCCGCTCCTGGAGACGCTGGGCTCGGCGGTGTTCGTCGGCACCGACTCGGGGCTCGCGCCGGTGTACGACGTGGCGCTGCTCAGCGGCATGTACGGGATGTTCGCCGGGTTCTTCCAGACGGTGGCCGTCGCCGGCTCCGCCGGGATCGAGGCGGGGAAGGCCACCGAGCTGCTCGTGCGCTGGCTCAAGGAGGCCATCGCCGCGCTGCCCGGCTTCGCCGCCGAGATCGACGCCGGGGACTACCGGACCGAGACGTCCAACCTGGACATCAACGCCGTGGGCCTCGCCCACATCCTCACCGCGACCAAGGACCTGGGCGTCGGCGTCGACCTGCTCGCCCCGCTGCACACCCTGTTCCAGCGGCAGCTGTCCGAGGGCCACGGCGCCGAGAGCATGTCCCGCACGATCGAATCGCTGCGCTAGTACCCGCAGGGCCCGCCGGGCCGGTGCGCCACCGCACCGGCCCCGCCGCCCGGTCCCACGCCGCGCGGCCCCGCCGCCCCGCGCTCACACGTCCGCGAGCCGCGCCTCCTCCAGGCCCAGGGACCGCAGCAGCCGCCGCCGCGTCGTGTCGCTGAGGTGGTGCTGGTCGTACAGCCGCTGCGGCTCCGCCGCCTCCACGGCGATCAGGTCGCGGCGGATGCCCGCGTCGGGGAGGCGGCAGCGCGCGGTGGCCTCCTCGCGCTCGGTGTGGTCCGGTTCCAGCGCGATCGCCGGAGCGGCGTACAAGGCGTACAAGGGGGGCGAGCGTGAAGCCCTGGAGGGCGAGCGTGCCCGCGACCGTCAGCGCGTACAGCGGCCACGCCCGGGCGTCCGCGCTCGGCGCACGCACCTGCGCGGGCAACGCCGGGCCGATGAGGCTGAAGACGACGCTCTCCAGGAGGAACACCACCGTGCCGTACACGGCGTGCAGCCGGAGCCTTGTCCGGGCGTTGGCCGGCCGGTCGCCGCGCCCCCCGGCCACCATCCCGCCGATCAGGGTGCCGCCGCCCGCGAGGACCACGAACCGCGCCCCCTGGTCGTGTGCGGGCCGCCTCGAACGAGGGCCCATCACGCCGACCGGACTTCCCGGCACACCGCCCTCACCCTGTCGGCCCCCGGATGTCAAGGCCGTGTCAACGTCCTGGTGAGAGCTGCCAAGGATGTGTCAAGGGGCGTATCCGCCGGTCCCACGAGCGGCTTCGGTGGGGAAGTCACCCAGCACGCCAAGGAGTTGAGGACCGTGAGCGCTGAGAATGTGGTGGGACTCGTCATCGCCGTCAGCCTGGTCGGATATCTCGTCCTCGCGCGGCTCTTCCCGGAGAGGTTCTGACACCGGCGCGATGACGCACGTACGACCCGGACAGCTGAAGATCTACCTCGGCGCGGCACCGGGGGTCGGCAAGACCTGCCGCATGCTCGACGAAGGACGGCGACGGGCCGCACGCGGCGCCGACGTCGTCGTGGGCCTCGTGGAGTGCCATCGACGCCCGCACACGGAATCCCTGCTCATGGAGGCGAGGGCGGCCGGGCTCGACATCGTGGAGCGTGCCCGCGTCTCCTACCGCGGCGGGGAGTTCACCGAGCTCGACCTGGACGCGGTGCTCGCCCGCGGCCCGGAGGTCGTGCTCGTCGACGACCTCGCCCACACCAACGTCCCCGGTGACGGCCGCAACCCCAAGCGCTGGCAGGACGTCGACCGGCTGCTCACGGCCGGCATCGACGTCGTCACGACGATCAACATCCAGCACATGGAGTCCCTCAAGGACGTCGTGGAGAAGATCACCAAGGTGCCGCAGGCCGAGACGGTCCCCGACGACGTCGTGCGCCGCGCCCACCAGATCGAGCTCGTCGACGTCGCCCCGGAGTCGCTGCGCCGCCGCATGGCGCACGGCAACATCCACGCCCCGGAGAAGGTCGACGCGGCCCTCGCCAACTACTTCCGCACCGGCAATCTGACCGCCCTGCGCCAGCTCGCCCTGCTGTGGGTCGCCGACCGCGTCGACGAGGCCCTGCAGGCGTACCGCACCGAGCACGGCATAGGCGGCGTGTGGGAGACCCGCGAACGCGTCGTCGTCGGCCTCACCGGCGGCCCCGAGGGCGACACCCTGATCCGCCGCGCCGCCCGCATAGCCGACCGCTCCGTCGGCGGTGAGCTGCTCGCCGTGCACATCGCGCGCAGCGACGGCCTCGCCGCGGGCACCTCGCACGCGTCCCTGACCCGGCAGCGGCGGCTCGTGGAGGACCTGGGCGGCAGCTACCACTCGGTCGTCGGCGACGACGTCGCGACCGCCCTGGTGGAGTTCGCCCGCGCCGAGAACGCCACCCAGCTCGTCCTCGGCTCCAGCCGCCGCGGCCGCGTCGAGCGGTTCCTCACCGGCCGTGGCACCGGCGAGTCCGTCGTCGAGGCGTCCGGCGACATCGATGTCCACACCGTCACGCACGAACGCGCGGGCGCGGGCACCCTGCTGCCCTCCCGCAGACGCACGCTGTCGCGCCCGCGCCGCGTCGGCGGACCCGTCGCCGGGCTGCTCCTGCCGGGCATGCTCACCCTCCTCCTCGACCTGGACGTGGCCCGCGAACACCTGAACCTCACCAGTGAGGCGCTGCTGTTCCTGCTGGCCGTCGTGGGTGTGGCCTGCATCGGCGGGGTGCTGTCCGCGGTGGTGGCGTCGGTGACCGCGTCGCTGCTGCTCAACTACTGGTTCATGCCACCCGTCGGGCACTTCACGCTGGGGGACCCGAACAGCATGCTGGCGCTGGTGGTGTTCGCGATCGTCGCCGCCACCGTCGCCGCCGTCGTCGACCGGTCGCTGCGCCTGTCCCGGCGCTCGGCACGCGCCACCGCCGAGGCCGAGACGATGTCGTCGCTCGCGGGCACCATCGTGCGGGGCGGGCAGCCCATTCCCGCCCTGCTCGAACGCGCCCGGGAGGCCTTCGGCGTGGACGCCGCCGAACTCGTGGCGGAGCCGCCCGACGCCTCGGACACCCAGGTCACCGTCGTGCCCGCGGGCGCCGACGCCTACCTCGTGCTGCGCGGCCGCCCGCTGCCCTCCGCCGACCGGCGCGTCCTCGCCGCGTTCGCCGCGCACGTCGGCGCCGCCGTGGAGCGGGCCCGGCTCGCCGAGGCCGCCGCCGAGGTGGAGCCCGTCAAGGCCGCCGACCGGATGCGCACCGCGCTCCTGCGCGCCGTCGGCCACGACCTGCGCACCCCGCTGGCCGCCGCCCTCGCCGCGATCGGCTCGCTGCGCAGCCGCGACCTGGACTTCTCCGAGCACGACCGGGAGGAACTGCTCGCCACCGCCGACGAGTCCATGGCCAAGCTGAACCGCCTCGTCGACAACCTCCTCGACATGAGCCGCCTCCAGGCGGGCGCCCTCAAGCTGGAACTGCGCGACACCGCGCTCGAAGAGGTCCTGCCGCCCGCCCTCGACTCGCTGCCCGACCACTGCCCGGTCGAGACGGGCAGCCTGGAGGAGATCCCGGCCGTCCTCGCCGACCCGCCGCTCCTGGAACGGGTGATAGCCAATCTCGTCGGCAACGCCGCCCGCCACACCCCGGCCGGCGGCAAGGTCCTGATCACCGCGAGCGCCCTGGCGGGCCGCGTGGAACTGCGCGTCGTCGACCGCGGCCCCGGCCTCCCTCCGGCCGACCGCGACCGGGTCTTCGAGCCCTTCCAGCGGCTCGGCGACACCGACAACACCACAGGTCTCGGGCTCGGCCTCGCCCTGTCGCGGGGGCTCGCCGAGGCGATGGACGGCACGCTCACCCCGGAGGACACTCCCGGCGGCGGGCTCACCATGGTCCTGTCCCTGCCGTTCGCGGAACGGGTGCGTGAAGTCAACGGTGCGCGGGCCCCTGGCGTCTGGCATTCTGAGCGCCTTTGATTGATGAACGTATCAATCACCCCCCGAGCGCAGAGACGAGTTACATGGCACGCGGCAAGCTTCGGATCTATCTGGGGGCGGCACCGGGCGTCGGCAAGACGTACGCGATGCTGTCCGAGGCCCACCGTCGTATCGAACGCGGCACCGACTGTGTCGTGGCCTTCGTGGAGCACCACAGCCGTCCACGTACGGAAGTGATGCTGCACGGCCTCGAACTGCTGCCGCGCAAGGACCTGGAGTACCGGGGCGCGACCTTCACGGAGATGGACGTCGACGCCGTCCTGGAGCGTGCCCCGACCGTCGCCCTCGTCGACGAACTGGCGCACACCAACATCCCCGGCTCGCGCAACACCAAGCGCTGGCAGGACGTCGAAGAGCTGCTCGCGGCCGGGATCGACGTGGTCTCCACCGTCAACATCCAGCACCTGGAGTCCCTGGGCGACGTCGTCGAGCGGATCACCGGTGTCCGCCAGCGCGAGTCGATCCCCGACGAGGTGGTGCGCCGCGCCGACCAGATCGAGCTGGTCGACATGTCGCCCCAGGCGCTGCGCCGCCGGATGGCGCACGGCAACATCTACAAGGCCGACAAGGTCGACGCGGCCCTGTCCAACTACTTCCGCCCCGGGAACCTCACGGCCCTGCGCGAGCTGGCGCTGCTGTGGGTGGCGGACCGGGTCGACGAATACCTCCAGCAGTACCGGGGCGAGCACAACATCCGCTCCACCTGGCAGGCCCGCGAACGCATCGTCGTCGGCCTCAGCGGCGGACCCGAGGGCCGCTTCCTGCTGCGCCGTGCCGCGCGGCTCGCCGAGAAGGGCGCGGGCGGCGAGGTCCTCGCCGTCTACATCGCCCGCAGCGACGGCCTCACCGCCGCATCCCCGAAGGAACTCGCGATCCAGCGCACCCTCGTGGAGGACCTGGGCGGCTCCTTCCACCAGGTCATAGGGGAGGACATCACGGCGGCGCTCCTTGAGTTCGCGCGCGGTGTCAACGCCACCCAGATCGTCCTCGGCGTCTCCCGCCGCAGGTCCTGGCAGTACGTCTTCGGGCCCGGCGTCAGCGCCACCGTCGCCCGCGAGTCCGGGCCCGACCTCGACGTGCACCTGGTCACCCACAACGAGGCGGGCAAGGGACGCAGCCTGTCGGCCACCCCGCGCGCCGCCCGCCTCGGCCGCAACCGGACCACCTGGGGCTGGCTGGTCGGCATCGGCGGGCCGATACTGCTGGCCCTGCTGCTGCGCGGCGTGGCGCCCGACCTGGGCCTCGCCAACGACATGCTGCTGTTCCTGACGCTCACCGTGGCGGCGGCCCTGCTCGGCGGTCTGGTGCCGGCGCTCGCGTCGGCGGCGTTCGGCTCCCTGCTGCTCAACTACTTCTTCACGCCACCCGTCCATCACATCCTGATCTCCAACCCGAAGAACATCGTCGCCCTCGTGATCTTCGTGGCGGTGGCGGTGTCCGTGGCGTCGGTCGTGGACCTCGCCGCGCGCCGCACCCACCAGGCGGCGCGGCTGCGCGCCGAGTCGGAGATCCTGTCGTACCTGGCGGGCAGCGTCCTGCGCGGCGAGAACAGCCTCGAGTCGCTCCTGGAGACCGTGCGCGAGACCTTCGCGATGGAGTCCGTGGCGCTCCTGGAGCGGGAGAGCGACATCGCCCTGTGGACCTGCGCGGCCAGTGTCGGCCCCCGCCCGCACGTCGGCCGCCCCGAGGACGCCGACGTCGACATGCCCGTCGGCGACTACATGTCCCTCGCCCTCATCGGCCGCGTCCTGCCCGCCGAGGACCGCCGCGTCCTCGGCGCCTTCGCCGCGCAGGCCGCCGTGGTCCTGGACCGCCAGCGCCTGCAGTCCCAGGCGCAGGAGGCCCGCACCCTCGCCGAGGGCAACCGCATCCGCACCGCCCTGCTCGCCGCCGTCAGTCATGACCTGCGCACCCCCCTCGCCGGCATCAAGGCATCCGTCTCCAGCCTCCGCTCGGACGACATCGAGTGGTCCGAGGAGGACCAGGCGGAACTCCTCGCCGCCATCGAGGCGGGCGCCGACCGCCTCGACCACCTCGTCGGCAACCTCCTGGACATGTCCCGGCTCCAGACCGACACCGTCATGCCGATGGTCCGCGAGATCGACCTCGACGAGGTCGTCCCGCTCGCCCTCGAAGGGATGTCCTCGTCCGCCGAGCACGTGGCGCTCGACATCCCCGAGGACCTGCCCATGGTCGCCGCCGACAAGGGCCTTCTGGAGCGGGCCGTCGCCAACGTCATAGAGAACGCCCTGAAGTACAGCCCCGCCGGGGAGAGCGTCCTGGTCGCCGCGAGCACCATGGCCGACCAGGTGCAGTTGCGCGTGGTGGACCGCGGCCCGGGTGTGCCCGACGACGCCAAGGAGCGCATCTTCGAGCCCTTCCAGCGGTACGGCGACTCCCCGCGCGGCGCCGGTGTGGGCCTCGGCCTCGCCGTCGCCCGCGGCTTCACCGAGGCCATGGGTGGCACCCTCAGCGCCGAGGACACCCCGGGTGGCGGGCTCACCATGGTGCTCGCGCTGCGCCTTGTGCCCGGACGCCCGCAGATCAGCCCCGATCTGCCCGCGGCCGCCACGTCCTGAGACCGGCGTCCGGCCCGCCTCCGGTCGCCGTCCGCCGCCGGGTGACGTACGAAACGTAGGAGACGTACGGGACGCACCGGGCGCGGAACGGAGCAGGGAGGCGGGCGGCGATGGCCGGACTCCTCACGCCGCACGGCGTGGACGTGGCCACGCGCGGGCTCGACCTCGCCGGGGTGTTCGCCGCCGCGCTGCAGGGCGGCGCGATCGCCCGCACCGAACGGCTCGACCTGTTCGGCTTCGTCGCGGTCGGCGTGGTGTCCGGGCTCGGCGGCGGGCTCATCCGCGACACCCTGCTCCAGCACGGGACGCCGGTCGCGCTCACCGACGTCTTCTACCTGCCGACCGCGCTCGCCGGGGCCTTCGTCGCCTTCCTCATCAGCATCAGCCAGGAGGCCTGGGACCGGCTCTTCACCGCGCTCGACGCGGCGGTGATCGGCTTCTGGGCCGTCGCCGGGGCGCAGAAGACCCTGGCCGCCGGGCTCGGCTGGCTGCCCGCGCTGCTGCTCGGCACGATCACGGCCGTCGGCGGCGGGGCACTGCGCGACATGATGCTGCGCCGCGTTCCCGCGGTGCTCGGCGGGAACGCGCTGTACGCGTCCGTCGCGGTGGTCGCCGCCGCGATCACGGTCGTGTGCAGTTACGCCGAGCAGCCCACCCTCGGCATCGTGCTCGGCGTGACCGTGGCACTCGTCCTGCGGCTCACCGCGTACAAGCGCGGCTGGGGGCTGCCCAGCGGCCTGGAGTGGCAGCCCCGGTCGCGCCTGGCGAGTGCGCTGCGCCGGGGGTGGCGGCGCGAGTCCCGGACGGCGGAGGGCCGGGGCCGGGGGAGCGGGCGGGGGGCGAGTGCCGCCCGGCGGCTGCGGTTCCGCGGCGCCCACCCCGCGCCAGGCACCCTGCGCCGCAGGCCCGCACCGCCGCACCCGCCCGGCCCCGACGCCAGGGACGACACGGACGGCGACGACACCTTCGGTTCGCGGATCGGCCGATGAGTTCGCGCGCACGGGTGCGGCGTCGGTCCTGCTCGGCCGGGCGTTACTTGCTCCGCAGCTTCCCGAGCGGCTCGGGGTCCTCCTCCAGGGCGGTGGCCGCCGTCTTCCACGCGGTGTCGTCGCCGGTGAGGGCGCTGCGCAGGTAGGCCGTGCTGAGCCGCTGGATCAGGGCGACGCGCGCGGGGGACTCGTCCGTCGTCTCGGCGACCTCGTACCCGGGGATCCCGCCGAGCGAGTGCTCCGCGCCGAACAGCGTGAGCAGGCTTTTGGCTCCGGGGCCGTGGACATAGGGGTCGGTGAACCAGTCCGGTCCGCGGGTGGACAGGTGGGACCGGTCGTTGTCCCCGGCGACGATGAGGGCCGGGGTCGTCATGGCGTCGAAGGACGGCCGCAGGAACGGGAGGTGTTCGACGGCGAACGGGGTGAGGTCGTCGCCCAGGCCGGTCAGGGCGAACAGCACGCCCGCCGTGACGCGGGGGTCGGACAGGTCCTCGCCGGGCACGCCGTCGGCGTCGAGGACCCGCGCGCCGAGCAGCGTGCTCGCCGTCTGGGCTCCCCAGGAGTGCCCGGCCACGGCGACGCGGTCGCGGTCGACCCGCCCGCCGAGGCCCGGCACGGCGGCCGCCAGCACGTCGAGCCCGTCGAGGACACGGGTGAGGTCGTCGACGCGGATGCGCCAGATCCTGGGCGTACGCGGGTCGTCGGCGGGGACGGCGAGCGTCCGGGAGTCCAGGTGGGTGGGCTGGACGACCACGAAGCCGTGCGCGGCCCAGTGGTCCGCCAGCGGGGCGTAGCCGTCCATCGACCAGCCGAAGCCGTGCGAGAAGACGACGACGGGCAGGTCGGTGCCGGTCGCGGGGGCGGACACGCGGACCTGGAGATCCGTGCCCCGGCCCGGGGCGGGCAGGACGACGGGCTTCGCGGAGACGACCGGGGCGGGCGCGTCCGCGGGCTGCTGCGGGGGCGTGACGGCGGGTTCGGACATGGAGGTGCCTTCCGTGGGGATGCTGCGGGTCTCGGCGCGGCGGGCCCGGCGGTCGGCCGGGGGCGTCGCGGGCAGGGCCGGGTGGGCGGCGGGCAGCACGGACGAGCTGGTCGCCGGGCCCCCGGGTCTGCCATCATGAGCAAAACGGAACGTTGCTCCGCCAACGATACGGAACGTGGTTCCGTTTCACAACCCCCGCGGTGACCGTCCCGTGGCCCGGGGTGCCCGTCGCGCGTCTTCGGGCATCCGCCCCGCATGGTTCGGGGCATCCGCCTCATGACTCGGGGCATCGGCTCCACGACTCGGGGCATCCGCTCCATGACTCGGGGCGCCCGCCGCGCGGCTCGGGGCGCCCCCTCACGAAAGGAACGTCGCGGTGAACGAAAGCGCGGGCAGCGCCGCCGGATCCAAGCGCAAGGACGTCCGGCGCAACCAACAGACCCTGCTCGACGCGGCCGCGGCGGTCTTCGTCACCTCGGGCGTGGAGGTGCCGGTACGGGACATCGCGGCCGAGGCGGGCGTCGGCGTCGGCACGGTCTACCGCCACTTCCCCACCCGCGCCGACCTCGTCATCGCCGTCTACCGCCACCAGGTCGACGCCTGTGCCGAGGCCGGTCCCGCCCTCCTCGCGAGCGAGGCGACACCGCACGCCGCCCTCGAACGGTGGGCCGACCTCTTCGTCGACTTCCTGGTCACCAAGCACGGCCTGGCCGCCGCGATGCAGTCCGACAGCGCGGGCTTCGAGACGCTGCACGCCTACTTCCTCGACCGCCTCCTGCCCGTGTGCGCCCAGCTCCTGGAAGCCGCGGCCGCCGCGGGCGAGATCCGCGCCGACCTCACCGCGTACCAACTCATGCGCGGCATCGGGAACCTCTGCATCGGCGCCGAGAGCGACTCCCGCTACGACGCGCGCCGCCTGGTCGCGCTCCTCGTCGCGGGACTGCGCAAGGCCTGACGGCGGCGGCGCGGGCCGGTCACCTGAAGCGCAGGGTTCACCCGAGGCGCAGGGTTCATCCGAGGCGCGCGGTTCATCCGAGGCGCACGGTGATCTTCTGGGTGGCGCCCTTCGCGGGGCCGAGGTCTGCGAACGTGAGCTTCAGGGCCGCGCCCGTGCTGACCGACGTGACGGTGGCGGGCTTCGAGGTGACCGCGGCGACCGGCCGGTCCCACGTGACCGTCAGGCCCGCGCGCGCCGCCCGGGTCGGGTCGCTCACGCACACCACCGCCGTCCCGTCCGGCCGCTCGCCGACCAGTACCGCGCAGGCGGCGCTCGCGGTGAGCGCCCCGGCCGTGCCGCCCGACCAGAACGTCACGCCGGTGAAGCCGAGCGAGGGCACGCTGATGCCCTGCCGTGCCTCGGAGTTGGCGAGGATCCGCAGCCAGCCGGTGGCCGCGGCCCGCTCGGCCGTGCGGGCCGCGCTCGCGCCGGGCAGCAGGACGTACGCGTACGTCGCGTCCGTGGGGTCGGTGCCGTGGTCGACGTGCAGCGTGAGGTAGGTGCGGGTCAACGGGGTGGTGGCGCCGCCCTTGTTGATGTCGCTCCACTTGCCGGTGCGCCGCTCGCGGCGGGCCCGGACGGTGGCGCCGCCCGGGAAGACGTAGCCGCCGTGGCCGCCGATGTGCGCCCACCGGGCGCCCGTGAGGGTCTGCGACCAGGGCGTGGTGGTGGGCTTGGTGACGCCGTCGGCCTGGAACGGGGCGCCTCCGGCCGGGCCGAGGTTGCGGTTCTCCACGGTGGACTCCACGACCGCGCCGTCCGCGCAGCTGATGCCCGCGCCCAGGCACACGATCGCGTCGTCCAGGCAGAACCACGCCTTGCGGGCCGACAGCGTGCTCTGGAGCCCCTTCAAGTGCTGTCCGATGACGGCCCGTTGGCCATCGGTGGCCCCGCCCACCCAGCTCACGTCCGGCCGCGCCGCGCCCCAGTCGCCGCCCGCCCCGTCCGCGAGGGCCTTGCGTGACGCCGTGACGCCGGGCAGCCGGTAGGGGTCGACGGTGGGCCAGAAGGCGTCGCTGTACTGACCGTTGGCGTAGCTGTCGCCCCACCAGGCGAGCATGCCCGAGCCCGTGTGCCAGCCACGCAGGTTCTCGCCGTTGCCGGTCTCGTAGTACGTGATGCGGGCGTCGGCCATGCTGATCGACGCGGCCCAGCCGGGGCGGCGGTGCGTGGCCCGCGCCATGTTGGTGAACAGGCGGTGCCCGGTGGGCTCGGGCACGGGCGTGACGGCGGTGTCGTCCTGGACGGCCTTGAGCCGGGCCAGGTGGGCGAGGCCCAACTGGGGGTCGCTGAGCGGCGGGCTGTAGTAGTCGCGGCGCATCCAGCCCTTCACCAGGCCCCGCCACCGGGCGTTCTCGGCCGCCGACGCGCCCTGGCCGAGCAGCGCGATCGACGCCAGGATCGGGTGGCCGCGCAGGTGGTCGTCGGCCTGCGTCTGCTTCGTGTCGGAGGCGGCGATGCCGCGGCTGATGGCGCGGCCCGCGACGCAGTCCATGACCAGGCCGTTGTAGAGGAACGGCGCCCACGCCTTCTCCACGGCGTCGAAGACGATCTGCCTGCCCCCGTCCGTCACTTCCCACGGCGACCCGTCGAGCAGCGCGAACAGCAGGCCGAGCCCGCCGAGCAGCACCGACCCGTACGAGCCGGTGTACGGCACGGTGGTGTGCTGGATGAACGAGCCGTCCGCGTACAGGCCGTCGCCGCTGGTCACGTACGGGAAGACGGGTGAGAGGGCGTCCCGGGCCAGTGCGACCTTCGCCTCGTTCGCGCCGACGACGCCGCGCAGCGCGAGGACCCGGCACAGGTCCACGCGGTTGGCCCCGGTGCTGGTGCCGGTGTACCGGTCGACCGCGGAGTCCGGGACGAAGTGGTCGACGGCCGCGCAGTAGCGGGAGATCCGGTCGGCGGACAGCGCGTCGTACATCAGGACGCAGGTGTCGAGCAGCGCCTGCGGGGCGCCGATCTGCCAGCTCCACCAGTTGCCGAAGCGCGCCTGCCGCTCGTTGTAGACCTGCGCGTAGAGGTGGTCGAGGCCGGTCACGATCGCTGTCCTGAGTGTGGCGTCCCCGGTGAGCCCGGTGCCCTGCTGGCTGTACGCCTGGGCCATGGTGGCGAGCCGTGTGCAACTGGTGACGAGGTTCGCGGAGTAGCCGAACGACTCCTGATCGGTGTCGGGTTCGGGGTCGGCGTAGGAGGCGTCGGGCCACAGCGAGCCGGTCGCCGGGTCCATGGAGTCCCGGAACTGCCCGGCGGACGTGCCCAGTTGGGCCAGGCGGCTCTTGAACGGCTCGGCGGTCGGGCTGAATCCCTCACCGAGGATCAGGGTGCGCCACCTGGCACGCAGGGCGGCGAACGCGTCGGCGGTGCTTGGGGTCGCGGTGGAGCTCGCGGTGCCGTCGGCGGCCGCCGCGAGTGTGGCGGGCGCGGCGAGGGAGAGCGCCGAGGTGCCGGTGGTCAGGAGGAAGGCGCGGCGGGGCCAAGGAGTGGGCATGCGGGGGCTCCAGGGGGGGCCAGAGAGACCGGAGAGACGGAGAGACGGAGAGGCCAGAGGGAGGGGAGGAGCGGAAGGGCGCGGGCGTCGAGGGGCGCGGGGAGGTGCCGGGCGGTACGGGCGGCCGGGGCGCGGCCGGACCGGCGTCAGTAAGCGCTTTCTAGCATGCGGGCGCCGACGGGCTCAATGGGTGTGCCGCAGGACTCGACCGGGCGGACCCGGGGTGAGGCCGGGTCCGCCCGGCGCCCGGGCCGGGCTCAGGGCGCCGCCTCGGCCTCCACGGGCGGCGCCGTGCTGCCGGCGACCCGGGGGACCGACTCCACCGCCGACGCGGTGACTTCGCGCGGCGCCGCGTCGGCCGACGCGGCGGCAGCGGTCTGCGGTTCCGCGCCCGCGGGCGGGGTCGCCACGGCCTGCGGCTGCTGGTTCGCGGCCCGTTCCAGGAAGCGCAGGAGTTCGACGGGGAAGGGCAGGACCAGGGTCGAGTTCTTCTCGGCGGCGACGGCCACGACGGTCTGCAGGAGCCGCAGTTGGAGGGCGGCGGGCTGTTCGGACATCTCCTTGGCGGCCTCGGCGAGCTTCTTGGAGGCCTGCAGCTCGGCGTCGGCGTTGATGACGCGGGCGCGCCGCTCCCGGTCGGCCTCGGCCTGCCGGGCCATCGACCGCTTCATCGTCTCCGGCAGGGACACGTCCTTGATCTCCACGCGGTCGATCTGCACGCCCCAGCCGATGGCCGGGCTGTCGAGCATCAGCTCCAGGCCCTGGTTGAGCTTCTCGCGGTTGGACAGCAGATCGTCCAGGTCGCTCTTGCCGATGATGGACCGCAGCGAGGTCTGCGCCATCTGTGAGACCGCGAAGCGGTAGTCCTCGACCCGCACGATCGCGTCCGACGCCTCGACCACCTTGAAGTACACGACCGCGTCGACGCGCACCGTGACGTTGTCGCGCGTGATGCCCTCCTGCGCGGGCACGGGCATCGTCACGATCTGCATGTTGACCTTACGCATCCGGTCGACACCCGGAAGGATCATGGTGAACCCGGGCGTGCGCGGCGCCCCGGACAGCCGGCCGAGACGGAACACGACACCGCGTTCGTACTGCTTGACGACGCGGGCCGCCGACATCACGTACACGAGACCGGCGGAGAGTGTCACCACGCCGGCCGTGAGGAGTTCTTGCACCATGACGACCCCCTGTCGCTCCGAGCCGTCCGTCAATCAACGATACGCCCGGAAGGTGCGCCGGGGCGAGCCCCTGGGCACGGGCCCGGAAGGCCACAAGGCGGTTCCTGGCCACACGCGCTCACTAAGCTGTGCCGGTGTTCACCTCCCAGGGCCCCTCGCTCCGCGAACTGGCCGTCCAGGCGCTGTCCTCCACGGAGCACGGCTACGACTTGCTGGCTCCCAAGTTCGATCACACGCCCTTCCGTACGCCCGAGCGCATCCTCGACGCGTGTGCCGAGGCGCTGCGGCCACTCGGCCCGTTCGCCGCGGGGCTCGACGTGTGCTGCGGCACCGGGGCCGGTGTGGAACTCCTGCGGCCCCTGTGCCGGGAGCAGGTGACCGGCGTGGACTTCAGCTCCGGGATGCTGGCGCGGGCGCGTGCGGCGCTCGGCGCCGAGGACGGGCCGGGGGAGCAGGGTCCGGCGGTCCACTGGGTGCGGACCGACGCCCGCGCGCTGCCCTTCGTCGAGGGCTTCGACGTGGCCGTCAGCTTCGGGGCGTTCGGGCACTTCCTGCCCGCCGAGCGGCCGGGTCTGTTCGCCCAGGTGCACCGGGCGCTGCGCCCCGGCGGCCTGTTCGCTTTCCCCATCGGCGCGCCACAGCCACTCACGTCACCGTGGTACTGGGGCATGCTCGGCTTCGACCTGGCGATGCGGGCCCGCAACGCGCTGCGGCAGCCGCCCTTCGTCATGTACTACCGCACGTTCCCGCTGCCCGGGGTGCGGGCCGACCTGGAGGGGGCCGGGTTCACGGTGGGGCTGCGGCCGCTGGAGGAGTTCGGCCGCCGGGACGACGGGAGCCCGCACTGGCGGATGGTGGTGGCACGCAAGGCGGTGTGACCTCCGGCCCGGTCGGGTCGGCCGTCGTGGGGGACGGGGTTCCAGGACGGGCTCTTCAGCGGGGCGCGCTGCTGAACGCCCGCCGGTAGGCCTGCGGGCTGACCCCCGCGACCCGCTTGAAGCGGTCACGGAACGCGGTCGGCGAGCCGAAGCCGACCTGCGCGGCGATCCGTTCCACCGGGTGCTCCGTGGTCTCCAGGAGGTGCTGGGCCTGGCGGACCCGCGCCCGGTGCAGCCACTGCAGCGGTGTCGTGCCGGTCTGCTCGCGGAACCGGCGCAGCAGCGTGCGGCTGCTGAGGCCGGCGTGCCCGGCGATGTCGTCCAGGGTCAGGTCGCGCGCCGCGTTCTCGTCCAGCCAGCGCAGCAGTGGCTCCAGGGCGCGGCCGCGGGGCATCGCCGGGGGCTGGTTGACGATGAACTGGGCCTGGCCGCCCTCCCGTTCGAGCGGCATCACCGAGAGGCGCGCCGAGTCCGCGGCGACCGCGGAGCCGTAGTCGCGCCGCACCATGTGCAGGCTCAGGTCCATCCCGGCGGCGGCGCCCGCGGACGTGAGGATCTGGCCGTTGTCGACGTACAGCACATCCGGGTCGACGTCGATGTCCGGGTAGGCCGCGGCGAGGTGGTCCGTCGCGAACCAGTGCGTGGTGGCCCGCAGCCCGTCGAGCAGCCCCGCCTGCGCGAGGACGAACGTGCCCACGCAGATGGACGCGATGCGGGTGCCCGCGGCGGCCGCATCGCGCAGCGCCGCCAGGGTCTTCTCCGGCACCGGCGCGGTCGGGTCGTGGGTGCCCGGTACGACGATGGTGTCCGCGTCCACGAGCCCGCTCAGGTCGTGGTGCGCCCGCAGCGAGAACGCGCCCGCGTCGACCTCGGGCCCGGCCGCGCACACCCGCACCCGGTAGGCCTGCCGCTCACCGGGCAGCCGCGTCCTGCTGAACACGTCCAGGGGCATCGCGAGGTCGGAGGGGATGACGTCGTCGAGGGCGAGGAAAGCGACGGTGTGCATGGCGGCAACGTACGACACCACCGGACTCCCGCCAAACGCCGCTCGCGGCTCCCGCCCGGCCCAGATCGCCCGCGCCGCGCGCCGACGAACTGGGGGAACGGGCATCCAGCGGGCGGCGACGGCCCCGCGCCGCCCTGGCGATATCCCGTTGAAAGCTGTCATTGCAGCCACTGTCGGCGGAGGCGCGGCGCTGACTAGCCTCGACGCCGGGAACAGCACGGGAACAGCGCCGGAGCCCCGCCGGGGCCGCGGTCCCCGCCAGGAAACGGAACCTCGCATGCATGTTCAGGCAGTTCTCTTCGACGGCTTCGACCCCCTCGACGTCCTCGGCCCGCTGGAGATCCTGTACGCCGGGGGCATCGCCACGAACGGCGCGATCACCGTCGAACTGGTCTCGGCGGAGGGCGCCCGCGACGTCCCGAGCGGCCTGGACCTCGTCACCCTCAGAGCCACGGCGCGACTCGACCCGGAGCGCGACGGCCTGATCCTGGTGCCGGGCGCCGCCGGAGCCACCGAGCAGGGCGACCCCGAGGACGACAGCATCCCCTCCCGCCTGGCCCGCACCCAGCGCACCGACCTGCCCGCGCTCCTGTCGGCCGCCATGGCGCGCCCCGGCGTGACCATGACGTCGGTGTGCGGCGGCTCCCTGCTCCTCGCGATGTCCGGGCTCCTCAAGGGCAGGCGCGCCACCGGCCACCACGACGCCCTCGACGTCCTGTGGGGCCTCGGGGCGACCGTGGTGCGGGCCCGGGTCGTGGACGACGGCGACCTGGTCAGCGCCGCCGGGGTGACGTCCGGTCTCGACCTCGGACTGCACCTCCTGGAGCGTGAGTTCGGGCCGCGCGTGGCGCATGTGGTCGAGGAGGTGTTCGCGCACGAGCGGCGCGGGGTGGTGTGGCGCGCGACCGGCGCCGAGCCCGCTCGCATCTGATCCTGCCGCCGTGGACGCGCTCCGCCGTCCGGTGTCCCGCCCGCCGGAAACGCGCTCTCCCCGTCCGGCGCCCCGCCCGCCCTCCCCGAAGCGAAAGCCCTCCCATGACGAAGCTGTTCCTCATCCTCCACGTCCTCGCGGCCATCCTCGCCGTCGGCCCGGTCGCCGTCGCGGCCAGCATGTTCCCCAAGGTGCTGCGCGACGCCCTGGCCGGACCCGGCGACGCGGCCCCCGTCACGACGCTGCGGACACTGCACCGCATCTGCCGCGTCTACGCGGGCGCCGCCATCGCCGTGGTGGTCTTCGGCTTCCTGACGGCGAGCAGCATGGGCGTGCTCGGCAGTGCCTGGCTGATCACGTCGATCGCCCTGACGTTCGTCGCGGCGGTGATCCTCATCCTGCTGGTGCTGCCGCGTCAGGAGACGGCGTTGGAGGCGGTGGCCGGGGTGAAGGCCGCGGCTGCCGGTGAGGGCGCCGGTGCCGCCGGGGGTGAGGCCGATGACGCGGGCGCGACCGGTGGTGTGGGCGCGGTGCGCCTCGACACGCGCACCAGCGCCCAACTCGCCATGTTCACCGGCGTCTTCAACCTCCTCTGGGCCACCGTCACCATCCTGATGATCGTGCGGCCGGGCTCCACGACCGGAGGCTGACCCCGCACATGCCCCGTGAGGCTGGCCGGAGACGGCCCCCGTGCCTCATGCTCGAAGCGACGGCGGTCCGTCAACTTCCCGGCAGGGGGTACGAGATGGGGTCCGAGGACGACAGCACGGCGCCCGCTCCGGCCGAGCCCGCGGGCGCCGATCCGCGCGGCGCGATCGGGGATCCGCCGGTGGGCAGGACGCCGAACGAGTGCGCGCTGGCACGGGACCCGGCGGCGCCGCACGCGGAGGCGTGGCAGGCCCCGGGCGCACCGGACCTGTCGGCCCCGCTCGACCCGCCGCCCGCACCCGGGCCGACGGCGCGGCCGCGGACCCCGGAGGACTGACGCCATGGGCCTGACGATCTGCAACCGCTTCCACACCCGCGTCCACGTCTCGATCGGCTTCTACGACAACACCTGCCTGTACAACACGGGCCCGCACATCATGGGCTGGTGGAACCTGGACCCGGGCCGCTGCGCGCTCGTGTACGCCAACCGCGTCAACCAGTACAGCCGCATGTGGTTCTTCGTCGGCGAGGCCGTGAACAACGGCCCGGTCTGGGCGGGGGAGTACGTCACACAGGTGCCGGACCAGGCGTTCAACCGCTGCTGGCGGCCCTCGGTCTCGGGCGGCCACCCGCGCGGCTTCCGGCTGTTCGACGTGGGCGACAACGAGAACTTCACCCTGAACCTCACCGGCTAGCGCCCACCGGGCCACGCCGGACCGGTCCGGACACCCGGCGTCCGGGCGCCCCGCTCACGCCAGGAACGCCACCCGGTCCGCCCGCACGGGGTGCGCGAAGCCCTCGCCCGCCGCCCAGCGCGCGACCTCGCTCACCGCGACATCGGTCAGGCGCCGCCACTCGTTGCCCTGCGAGCCCGCGAGGTGCGGGGTGATCAGCGCGTTCTCGCAGTCCCACAACGGGTGCCCCGGCGGCAGGACTTCGGGTTCGGTGACGTCGAGCACCACCCGCATGCGGCCCGCGAGGACCGCTTCGGTGAGCGCGTCCTGGTCGACCACGGCGCCGCGCGCGGTGTTGATGAGCACGCCGTCGGGGCGCAGGGCGGCGAGCTGGCGGCGGCCGACGAGTCCGCGCGTGGCGGGCAGGAGCGGGGCGTGCACGCTCACGATGTCGCTCCGCCGGAACAGCTCGTCGAGCCCGACGGCCCGCACGCCCAGCGCGGCCGCCTCGGCTCCGTCGACGTACGGGTCGTGCAGCAGTACCTCGATGTCGTACGGGCGCAGCAGCTCGATGACGCGCCGTCCGACGTGGGAGGCGGACAGGATCCCCACGGTGCGGCGGTAGTTGCCGATCGAGTGCGGTGTGGTCAGCGGGTCGTCGCGGTCGCGCGCGGCCTTGAAGGCACGGGCGCGCTCCAGGACGTGCTTCCCGGCGAGGAGGATCATCGCGACGGTGTACTCGGCGACCGGCAGCGCGTTCGCGGCGGCCGCCGACGACACCTCGATGCCGCGCTCCCAGCAGGCGGGCGTGAGATGGCCGCGTACGGATCCGGCGGTGTGCACGACGGCCCGCAGCCCCGGCGCCGCGGCGAGGGCGGCCTCGTCGAGCGGCGGACAGCCCCAGCCGGTGATCAGCACCTCGGCCCGCGCGAGCACGTCCCGGGCCCGCTCGCCGGAGAAGTCGTCGAGGACGGGCGGGTGCCGGAGCGCGCAGACTCCGGCGAAGGCGGCGAGCACGTCGGGCCCGAGCAGCGCCCGGGCGGCGCCGGGCGACATGGCGAGCGCGGCGGTCGGCCGGCGGGTCGCGTGCGGTGGGGTGGGCATGCGGGGCGGGACTCCATCCTTCCGGCGGCGCGGGATCCGTACGAGTCTCGTCGGGCCGCGCCGCTTTCGCACGTGTCGCAGCCGTGGCGCCGGGCCCGCGTGGCCACATCGGTACGCCCGCTCCGGTGCGGCGGCGGCACCTGTCGTAGGATCGATCGCGTACCGCATCGCATGGCGGCCTCCTGAAGCACACGCAACCCGACCGGGAGGTCCCCGCATGTCCGCGCTCAAGGTACGCCCCTTCCACCGAGACGACCGCGATCAGCTCACCGAGCTGGTGAACAGTCATGTGGCCGCCGTCGTGCCGGGAGTCTCCGTCTCCGTGAACACCGTCCTCGGGCAACTGACGCGCCAGCCGGACGAGTTCATCACCGACCCGTGGGTGGCCGAGCGCGTCACCCTTGTCGCCGAGCAGCGTGCGTTCGTCGTGGCCGCCGCGCATCTGCTGCGCTACCGCTCCGACGCCGACGTCTCCCCGGACCACCGCGGCATCGGCGAGATCAACTGGTTCGTCTGCCACCCGCCCGCGTCGTTCTGGCCGGACTCGGAGGAGGCCGCCGACCTGCTCATGAGCGCCTGCCTGGCCCAACTGGCCCGCTGGGGCGTGCGCGCCCGCGCGGCCGACGGCTCGCTGCCCGCCCCGGCCGTCTACGGCCTGCCGAGCGTCTGGCCGCACGTCCGTGCCGCCTACGAACGGGCCGGATTCCGGCACACCGGACACACCGAGGTCGTCCTGATCGCCCCCCTGTCGGCCCTGCCCCGGACCGAGCCGCCGCTGCCGGGCCTGGCCGTCCGCCGCACTCTCGGCGCCTGCGGCACACGTCTGACCGCGCATCTCGGCGGCCGTGACCTGGGCTTCATCGAGGTCGACAGTGCCCTCGGCCGCGCCGAACGCCAGGCCCGCAACGGCACGCTGGCCGACATCGGCGACTTCCACACCGAGCCCGGCCGCGGCGTCGAAGGCCTGGACGCCTGGCTCCTGGGCGAGGCCGCCGAGTGGCTGCGCCTCGCCGGGGCCGACCGGCTGCTCGCGTACGAGGGGGCCGACGAGCCCGAAGCGATCGAGCGGCTCACCGCGCTCGGGTTCCGGGAGCTGGTGCGGACCGACCGGGGTTGGTACCACGCCTGACGTGGCGCGGCCCCGAGGGCCGTTCGCAGCGGTCGCTCAGCCGAACTGCACCGACCGCTTCGAAAGGCCGAGCCACGAGCCCTCGATGACGCTCCGCTGACTGCCCAGGTCGTCCGCCGCCGTGCCGAGCGTGACCGCGAGCGGCACGAAGTGCTCCTCGCGGGGGTGGGCGTACCGGGCGGCCGGGGCCTTGCGCGCGAAGTCGAGCAGCGCGTCGACGTCACCGGCCTCCAGGGCCCGCCGCCCCCAGTCGTCGAACTCGGCCAAGGGGGAGGGGACTTCGTTCTGGGGGTTGATGGCCCGCAGGTTGTGCGTGAAGTGGCCGCTGCCGACGATCAGCACGCCCTCGTCGCGCAGCGGCGCGAGCCTGCGGCCGATGCCCATCAGCTGTTGCGGGTCCAGCGTCGGCAGGGACATCTGGAGCACGGGGATGTCCGCTTCGGGGTACATCTGGAGGAGCGGCACGTACGCACCGTGGTCGAGGCCGCGTTCGGGCAGGTCCTGCACCGGCATGCCCGGGGCCCGCAGCAGTCCCCGGACCTGCTCGGCGAGCTCGGGCGCGCCGGGCGCCGCGTACTGGACGCCGTAGTAGTGCTCGGGGAAGCCCCAGAAGTCGTAGACCAACGGCACGACGGTGGTCGCGCCGAGCGCGAGCGGGGCCTCCTCCCAGTGCGCGGAGACCATCAGGATCGCCTTCGGGCGCGGCAGCTCCGCGCCCCACCGGGCGAGCTGGCCGGGCCAGACGGCGTCCTCGGCGAGGGTCGGGGCACCGTGGCTCATGAAGAGCGCGGGCATCCGCGACACCGGGTGATCCAGGGGTGCGGTGGTCATGGTCGGTCGCCTCCTCAGCAGAGTGGTTCAAATTTGAATCACATATACGCGGTCGACCGTACTCGATGGTTTGAATTTGAACAACAGGCGTACGCTGCTCCCATGGGCGACACGAAGTGGCTGAACGACGACGAGATGGCCCTCTGGCAGGCCTTCCTCACGGCGGGGGCGCTGCTCGACCGGCGCATCGAGGAGCAGCTGAAGGCCGAGTCGGGGCTGTCCCACGTCCAGTACGAGGTGCTGGTGCGGCTGTCCGCCGCCGAGGGCGGTGAGCTGCGCATGAGCGAACTCGCCGCCGACGTGCTCACCACCAAGAGCGGACTGACGTACCAGATCACGCAGTTGGAGAAGGCGGGCCTGGTACGCCGCCGCTCGTGCGCCGCGGATGTGCGCGGTGTCTACGCCGTCCTCACCGACGCGGGCCGCGCCCGCCTGGAGCGGGCGGCGCCCGGCCATGTCGAGGTCGTCCGCGCCCATCTGATCGACGTGCTCAGCGAGGACCAGGCGCGGGCCCTGAAGGACGGGCTCGGGGAGGTCGCGCGGAGGCTGGGCGGGGGGTGAGCCCCTGGGGGCGGGGCGGGGCGGGGTCGGGTCAGACCAGTGCCTCGCGTTCGGCGCGGGCCTGCTCGTCCTCGTCCGCGAGGTGCCAGTGCAGATCGCGGACGCCCGGCTCCAGCGAGAGGCGCGTCACCAACTGCTCCATGTCCGCGCCGGGGGCGCCGTCCAGGACGACCGCGGCCTCCAGGGCGGTGCTGTCGTCGTCCTCGCCGCGCCGGATGCGCAGCCCCGCGAGGCGCGGATCGGAGCTGCTGAGCAACTGGATGAGCAGCGCCCGGACATGGGCCTCGTCGCGGCGGTCGCAGGTGACGTGGAAGGCGACCTGCGTCGGGTTGTCGGAGTTGCCCTGCGGGGCCCGGTCGATCAGGCGGCTGGTGGGCCGCAGGGTCAGATGGACGGCGACGACGGTGGCGGCGCCGAGCAGGGCGAGGGTCAGCCGCCCGGAGGCCGCGAGGACCCCGACCGCCGCCGAACACCACAGCGTGGCCGCGGTGTTGAGGCCCCGGATCGAGGCGCCCTCGCGCATGATGACGCCACCGCCGAGGAATCCGACGCCGGAGACGACGTACGAGGCGACGCGCGTCGGGCTCGTCGGGTCGTGCATCGCCTCGCTGTAGAGCACGAACAGCGTGGCCCCGGCGGCGACCAGGGCGTTGGTGCGCAGCCCCGCCATGCGGGCGCGCCACTGCCGCTCCACGCCGATGAGGGCGCCGCAGCCGACGCCGGTGGCCAGGCGCAGGGCGAAGTCGAATGTGGTCAGGGACTGCATGGCGGCACCTCCAGGTGGCTCCCGTACCGCTGTCGCCGGTACTTCTTTCGCTTTCCGGTGCTTGCGTAGTTGCGCAAGTACGCAAAAATAGTACCCGCTCGGAGGGCGCCTCGGCCTCCTTATTTGCGTATTGACGCAAAGAGGCGCACACTTCCGGAGGCACATCCGGCACATCCCGGCACACCGGCATCACGGAAGGAGGCAGCCATGGGCGCCGACCCACCCAGTAGCCGCTGCCTCTCCGGCAGCCCCTGATCCGCCGCTCCCCGCGTCAGCACCGCACGGGACCGGCGTGACCCGGCCCGCGCGGCACCACGCCCGCGGCCGTCTCCCCCCTTTGCCAGCTCACGTGCGCACTCCCGTCACGGTGTGACCCTCGCCTGCCCGGCCGCGGCTGCGGTCGCGGGCCGGGGACCGCTGTGCCCAGAGTGTGGTCGGAGGTTCCTGTGATGTCGTTCAAGGCCGACGGCGCCCCGCCGCGCGCCCCGCTCTCCTCCCGGTTCGGGGGCCGTCTGTCCCGGATGTCCTGGGTGGACGTCGTGGTCGCCGCGGCCGTCCTGGTCCTGCTCTACCTCGTCCTGCGGGTCGGCCAGGGCACCACCGTCCGCTTCTCCACCGACCAGTCGGTCACGGTCGACACCGATCCGGCGCGGCTGCCGTACGACGCGGCCCGCTCCCTGCTGCGGATGTTCGTCGCCCTGGCCGCCTCGGTCGCCTTCACGTTCGGGTACGCCTACGCGGCCGCCAGGAGCCGCCGCCTCGAACGGATCCTCATCCCGGCCCTGGACATCCTCCAGTCCGTGCCGGTCCTCGGCTTCCTCACCGTCGCCGTGACCGGGTTCATCGCCCTGTTCCCCGGCTCCCTGCTCGGCCTCGAATGCGCGTCGATCTTCGCGATCTTCACCTCCCAGGCCTGGAACATGACGTTCGGCTTCTACCACTCGCTGACCTCGCTGCCCCGTGAACTCGACGAGCTGTCACGCTCGTTCCGCTTCACCAAGTGGATGCGGTTCTGGAAGGTCGAGGTCCCCGCCGGGACGATCGGCCTGGTCTGGAACGGCATGATGAGCTTCGGCGGCGGCTGGTTCTTCCTCGTCGCCTCCGAAGCGATCAGCGTCAACAACAAGGACTACGCCCTGCCCGGCGTCGGCTCCTACGCCGGAGCCGCCGTCGCCGACGGCGACCTCGGCAAGGTCGGCTGGGCCGTCCTCACCATGGCCGTCATGGTCATCGGCGTGAACTTCCTGTTCTGGCGCCCGCTCACGGCCTGGGCGGAACGCTTCAAGAACGAGCAGTCCGAGGCCGACGAGGTGCAGCGCTCCGTCGTCCTGAACTTCCTGCGCCGCTCCCACTGGCCGCACCTCCTCGGTACGTTGCTGCGCCCCGTGGGCCGCGCGCTCGGCCGCGCCGCCCGCGTGTTCGGCACCGACGACCGCCCCCTGACCGTCGACCCGGCCCGCAGGCGCACCGGCGACCTCGCCTTCGGGCTCGTCGCGGGCGGCCTCATCGCGTGGGGCCTGGTCGACCTCGGCCGCTACCTCGACGACCGCACCGGCCTCGGCGTGTTCGGGGAGCCGCTGCTCCTCGGCCTGGTCACCTTCGCCCGCGTCGTCGTGCTCGTCGCCGTCGCCACCGTCGTATGGGTGCCCATCGGCGTACGGATCGGTTTCTCGCCGCGCCTGACCCGGATCGCCCAGCCGATCGTCCAGGTGCTCGCGAGCTTCCCCGCCAACTTCCTCTTCCCCGTCGCCGTCTGGTTCTTCCTGAAGACCGGCCTGTCCATCGACGTCGGCGGCATCCTCCTGATGGCGCTCGGCGCCCAGTGGTACATCCTCTTCAACGCCATCGCCGGTGCCATGTCGATCCCGACGGACCTGCGCGAGGCGATGGACGACCTGGGCGTGACCGGCTGGCAGCGCTGGCGGCGGCTGATCCTGCCCGGTGTCTTCCCCGCGTACGTCACCGGCGGCATCACCGCGTCCGGCGGCGCCTGGAACGCCTCGATCGTCTCCGAGGTCGTCACGTTCGGCGGCACCACGCTGACCGCGACCGGCCTCGGCGCGTACATCGCCGAGGCCACCGCCGACGGCGACTTCCCACGCCTGATCGCGGGCGTCGCGGTGATGAGCGTGTACGTCGTGGGCCTCAACCGCCTGCTGTGGCGCCGCCTCTACCGCCTCGCCGACACCCGGTACGCGCTGTGACCCGCGCCCGGGCCGAGGCCGTGGCCCACCCCCAGACTTCCCTCTCCCTCCGCCGAACTGGAGCCCCTCTCATGGCACTCAAGGCACTCCGCAAGCTGCGCCCCACCTCCGCCCCCACCACCGGCCCGGCCGCCGCCCCGCCGCCCGCAGCCGACGGCGACGCCCTCCTGGAGGCCGTCGGCCTGACCAAGTCCTACACGGGCGCCGACGGCGACCTGCCCGTCCTCTCCGGCATCGACCTCACCGTCCGCGCCGGGGAGATCGTCGCGCTGCTCGGCAAGTCCGGCTCCGGCAAGTCCACCCTGCTGCGCTGCCTCGCCGGGCTCATCCCGGCCAGCTCCGGCACCGTCGCCTACCGCGGCCAGCCGCTGACCGGCGTCAACCCCGGCACGGCCATGGTCTTCCAGACCTTCGCCCTGCTGCCCTGGCTGACCGTGCGGCAGAACGTCGAACTCGGCCTGGAGGCGCGGGGCGTGCCCGCCGACGAGCGCGCCCGCGCCGCCGGGCAGGCCATCGACCTGATCGGCCTCGACGGCTTCGAATCGGCGTACCCGAAGGAGCTGTCGGGCGGCATGCGCCAGCGCGTCGGCTTCGCGCGCGCCCTCGTCGTGGAGCCCGACGTCCTGATGATGGACGAGCCGTTCTCCGCGCTGGACGTACTGACCGCCGAGAACCTGCGCGGCGAGCTGATGGAGCTGTGGGAGTCGGGGCAGTTCCCCACCCGGGCCGTGGTCCTGGTGACCCACAACATCGAGGAGGCCGTCCTGATGGCCGACCGCATCGTCGTGCTCGGCGCCCGCCCCTACGGCACCATCCGGGAGACCGTCGAGGTCGGCCTCGACCGTCCCCGGGACCGGGACGCGCCCGCCTTCCAGGAACTCATCGACCGGGTGTACCGCATCATGACCGGACGCCCCGAGGAGACCCGGCTCTCCGGCCGCGCGGACCACGCCACCGACCCCGCCGACCTGGACAGGCGCACGGTCGCGGGCACGCCGCTGCCAGCCGCCTCCGTCGACGGCCTGTCCGGCCTCGCGGAGCTGGTCGCCCACCGGGGCGGCCGCTGCGACCTCGCCGACCTCGCCCACGAACTCGGCCTGGACGTCGACGATCTGCTCCCGCAGGTCGACGCCCTCGAACTGCTCGGCCTCGCCTCGGTCAGCGGGGACGACCTGGTCCTCACCGAGCCGGGCACGGCCTTCGCGGAGGCCGACGTACAGACGTCCAAGACGATCTTCGCAGCCGCCGCCACCGGGATCCCGCTGGTGAAGCTGATCACCAACAGCCTGCACCGGCGGCCGGACGGCGCCGTCCGGGCCGGGTTCTTCCGCGACCTGCTCGCCCACCACTTCACGAGCGAGCAGGTGGAGCGGCAACTGGAGACGGCCACCGACTGGGGCCGGTACGCGGAGCTGTACTCCTACGACGCCAATGCGCGGGAGTACCGCCTCGACGAGGGGCCGGAGGGGGAGCCGGGGCGCGGGTGACGGGGCGCGTCGGCGGCATCGGCGAGCGGCGGTCCAAGACGGGGCGCGCTGCCGGGGGCACTGCGGGCTGACGGCGGTGTGCGGGTCAGCGCCGCGCACGCCGCCCGACGCGGCGGCGTCGAGCAGGTTCGGGGTGCGGCGCGGTCCCGCTCTCACGCGTGCCTTCGGCGGCTGCCCGTGCGATGTTGCGGGCCATGCCGCCGAAGACGAGAGCGTGGAACGGCGCGACGGACCACCAGTAGGCGTGGCCGAGCAGACCGCGCGGGTGGAACAGGGCGCGCTGCCGGTAGCGGGTGCGGCCCGAGTCGTCCGTCTCGGCGTGCATCTCCAGCCAGGCGAGCCCCGGCAGCCGCATCTCCGCCCGCAGCCGCAGCAGCCGTCCCGGCTCGATCTCCTCGACCCGCCAGAAGTCCAGCGAGTCGCCGACCCTCAGCCGTTCGGCGTCGCGTCGTCCGCGGCGCAGGCCCACTCCGCCGACGAACCGGTCCAGCCAGCCCCTGACCGCCCAGGCGAGCGGGAGGGAGTACCAGCCGTTGTCGCCTCCGACGCCTTCGATCACCTTCCACAGGGCCTGCCGCGACACCTGGACCGGCAGGTGCCGTTCGTCCTCATAGAGGCTGCCGCCGGCCCAGTCGGGGTCGGTGGGAAGCGGATCGCTCGGCGCCCCGGGCACGGAGGCGGACGACCAGCGGGTCGTGACCTGGGCCTCCCGCACCCTGCGCAGCGCCAGGGCCAGCGCCTCGTCGAACGGCAGCGGGCGGCCCGGGAGGTCGGGCACGTACCGGGCGATGTCGTGTTCGTGGCAGACGACCTCGTGGCGCAGCGACTCCGTCAGCGGCCGGGCGATGGCGGCGGGCACCGGGGTGACCAGGCCGACCCAGTGGCTGGAGAGCCCCGGCGTGAGCACGGGCACCGGCACGATGAGCCGCTGGCGCAGCCCGGCGACTCTCGCATACGCCCGCATCATCTCCCTGTAGGTGAGTACGTCCGGGCCCCCGATGTCGAACGCCCGGTCGAGGTCGGCCGGCATGGTGGCCGAACCGACGAGATAGCGGAGCACATCGCGGACGCCGATGGGTTGCGTGCGCGTGTGCACCCAGCTGGGGGTGACCATGACCGGCAACCGCTCGGTCAGATAGCGCAGCATCTCGAACGAAGCCGATCCCGAACCGATGACGACGGCGGCCCGCAGCACGGTGGCCGGGACTGGTCCGTCCAGGAAGATCTGTCCGACCTCGGCGCGCGACCGCAGATGCGGGGAGAGCTGCGCCACGGGGACGCCCCGCGACGTGAGACCGCCCAGATAGACGATGCGCCGCACACCGGCGGCGTGGGCCTGCTCGGCGAAGATCCGGGCCCCGCGGCGGTCGGTCTCCTCGAAACCGGAGCCGGAGCCCAGAGCGTGCACCAGGTAGTACGCGACGTCGATCCCGCGCATGGCCTCCGCGACGGAAGCGGCGTCCGTGACGTCGCCCCGGGCCACCTCGGCGTCCGCCGCCCACGGGTGGTCGCGGAGCTTGGCCGGTGAGCGGGCCAGACACCGCACGCGATGCCCCGCGTCCAGAAGCTCCGGCACCAGGCGTCCGCCGATGTAGCCGGACGCGCCGGTGACCAGGCAGTGCAGCGGCTGTGCGGCTCGCTGTCCGTCCGTTCCCATGATCGCTCCTCCGTGTGCCAGCTCGGACACCCACGTGTCGGCCGTTGTCCTTGCCCGTTCACGGACCCCGCAGCGCCACCGTCCCCAGCGCGACGACGTGGCCGGCGGCGGTGACGAGAACGCGGGCTCCTCCCGGCTCCGCCGTCACTTCGGCCAGGGCCCCGCTCGGCGGCACCGGTGCACGCAGGTCCACCCGCAGTCCAGCCACGGCCCCAGCGGTCATCCCGGAGGTCAGCAGCACCGCCTGCCGAGCGGCTTCCAGCACCGCGAGGGCGGGCAGCCGGGGTGGACGGCCGGCGAGCAGGACCGGATGTCCCGGGTCGCGCGGGACGATGACCAGGCGACCCTGCGGTGCCCGCGCCACCATCACGTCGCTGTCGGCTGCGGCTCCCACCGCGGCCGCCGGGGGATGCAGACACGCCGGCAGGGGCGGAGCGGACTCGGGAGGCGCACCCGCGTCCGCCGGACGAGCACACCGCATGGTGCACGACCCGAACGGCGTTCCCTCATGTGCGTACTCCGCGGTGATTCGACAGGCGGTGGGTCTGCCGGCGTGGGTGGCGAGGTCGCTCACGCTCACCCGGACGGCCACATCCGTAGAACTGCCCCGTTCCGTCGGCCGGACACCCGGACGCAGCCCGAGGTTCACCGATACGGGTTCGAGCGGGGCGACGTCGTCCGCGGGTGCGTGCCGGCGCTCCCAGGCGATGGCGAGCTGGCGGGTGGACTCCGCCATGATCAGCGGATGGTGGGACACGGCGATCCCGCGCTCGTTGAGCGGATGCAGGCGAGGCCACTGGCACTGGGCGCGATAGCCACTGCCGCCCAGGCGCCTCAACGACACGACGAGCAGCGACGCCATCGTGTCCAGTCCGAGCGTGCGCCACGTCAGCGGGGTGCCGGGTTCGCACCCCGCCGGGCCGTCGCCTTGGGCGAGCCGCCCGGCGGGGTGCGGCGCGCACATCAGCGGCCCTCCTCGATCTTGCGGCGCAGCTGGAACAGGCCCCGGCGCGCGTGACTCTTGACCGTGCCCAGGGGCAGGCCGGTGCGCTCGGAGATCTGCGCCTGGGTCAGGTCGTCGAAGAACGCGAGACGCAGCACCTCCTGCTGCCGCCGAGGCAGGCTGGAGAGTTCCGCGGAGAGCAGGACCCGGTCCAACACCTGGTCGGTGACCGTGGGTTGCGGGTGCGGTGCGGCGGCGTCCGCGGCGCGGCCCGCCGCCTCGACCAGACGGAGGCGGCGCGTGCGGGCTGCCAGCGCGTCGACGGTCTTGCGCCGGGTGATGCCGACGAGCCAGGCGCCCAGCGGTCCGCGTTCGGGGTGGAATCCGGACCGGCCCCGCCAAGCCGCCAGGAACACCTGCTGGGTCACGTCCTCCGCCTCCCGCGCGTCGCCGAGCGAGCGGGCGGCCATGGTGTGGACGAGGGAGCTCCAGCGCCGGTAGATCGCGGCGAACGCCTGCTCGTCGGAATCGACGAGCCCTCGGGCAAGGTCCTCCTCCAGCGCCGTTTCCTCGATGGGCGGGAACAGACGTTCCGAGGTTCGCGTGATCGAACTCATGGTCTTGTTCCTCCTGCAGAGCGGCAGTTAGGAGTAGGCGTTCACGTGCGGACGCACAGCCACAGGTCGACGCCCGCCTGCGCCGGTTCCGAGTCTTGGACGCAGAAACGACGCAAGCAACACGCGTCGGTTCTGCGTCGTACGATGGGGCGGTGAGCTCAAGCGAGCACGACCAGCCCGCGGGACTGTCGACCGGTGCGGTGGCCAGGCGCCTGGGCGTCGCACCCACGACGGTGCGTACGTGGGACCAGCGCTACGGCCTGGGGCCCGATGTCCACACGCCCGGCAAACACCGCCGCTGGACCGCCGCGGACATCGCACGGTTGGAGCGGATGAGCGCCCTGACCATGGCGGGGGTGCCGCCGGCCGAGGCCGCGCGCGCCGCACGCGAAGGCCGGCCCCCGGCAACGGCGCCCGCCGCCGACGCGCCGCCGCGGCCGAGCCCTGCCCGCAGCCGGTCGGGCAGCGGTCTCCAACTGGGGAACGCGCGCCGGGAGTGCAAAGGTCTCGCCCGTGCATCGCTGCGGCTGGACGCCGCCTCCGTGGACGACCTGCTGACCGCGGCGATCGACGACCACGGACTGGTCACGGCATGGCAGGAAGTGATCATGCCGACGCTGCAGGCGGTGGGGCGCAAGTGGGAGAGCTCGGGCGAGAAGTACGTGGAGGTGGAGCACTTCCTCTCCTGGCACATCACCGGTGCGCTGCGGCGAAGCTCCCAGAGAATCCCGGCCGACCAGGCGGCCGCCACGACGTTGCTCGCCTGCGTGCCGGGCGAGATTCACACACTGCCGCTGGAAGCGCTGGCCGCCGCCCTCACGGATCGAGGCCTGCCGGTCAGGATGTTCGGGGCGGCCATGCCTGCCGAAGCGCTCGTGGACGCGGTCCGCAGGACCGGGCCCGCGGTCATCGGACTGTGGGCCCAGTCCCGGACCACCGCGAACCGCCCCCTCGCGCAGCACGTGGCGGCCATGGAGTGGGGCGTGCGCGGCGCCCGCAGACGCCCCCTCGTGCTGACACTCGGGCCGGGGTGGGCCGGTCAGACCGTGCCCGGACTGCCACGGCCCTCAGGGCTGGCCGAAGCCTTGGCGGCAGTGGAGGCGGCGGTGGGCGACGAGGTCCGGCGGCGGCCCGCGGCGCGATGAGACCGTCCGCGACGGCGGCGGCCTGACCCACCGGCTGCCGTCCCTCTCCGCGCACAGGACGCCACCCCTGGTTCACCGCGCCACAGGTCGAACGGGGCGGCACAAGTCGAGGAGGAGCGGCCGTGCCGCATCCGCGGCCACTGGCGCGAGAGAAGTGAGGGTGAGTTCCGCACAGAGCGGAATCCGCCGCGAAGGGAGTCCTCCGATGATCTCGCGCACCCCCACTCTGCTGGCCGCCACCGCGGGCGCGCTCACTCTCGCTCTCACGGGCGCCGGACCCGCCGGGGCCGCACCGCGCGCCGACGACGACAAGGCAATGGTCTCCGTCTTCCACGGGATCCCGGGCCTGACCGTGGACGTGTACGCCAACGGTGACGAACTGCTCTCGAACTTCAAGCCCGGAACGCTCACCGAACCGCAGGAACTGCCCGCCGGTTCCTATGACCTCAAGGTGTTCAAGGACGGTGACGGCCCCGGCGGCAGTCCCGCCCTGCGGAAGAAGGTTGAGGTGCCCGCCGGTGCCAACGCGACGGTGGTCGCTCACCTCTCCGCCGACGGAAAGCCTCAACTCAACGCGTTCGTCAACGACGTGACGAAGGTGCCGGCCGGCGAGTCCCGGCTCACCGTCCGGCACGTCGCGGCGGCTCCCGCCGTCGATGTGCGGGCCGCCGAGAAGCCCGTCTTCGAAGCCCTGGAGAACCCGAAGGAGGCGAAGACCGAGGTGAAGGCCGGTACCGTACCCGCCGATGTCGTGCTGGCCGGGACGGACACCGTCGCCGTCGGCCCCGCCGACGTCAACCTCGAGGAGGGCACCAGCAACGTGGTGTACGCCTGGGGAAGCGCCGACGACAAGAACCTCGCCCTGAAGGTGCAGTCGTTCGACGGCATGCACTCGGCGCCCGGTGGTGTCGATGCCGGCTTCTCGGGCGCAGCCGCGGCCAACTCCGCCCACGACTGGCCCGCTTGGAGCGCCGCCGCGGGTCTCCTCGTCGTGGCCGGGGCGCTGACCGTCCGTCGCCGAGCCCGGCGACATGCCTGAGCCCACCACCGGCAAGGTGGCCAGGGTGCTGCGGTCGCGTGGGTCCGTGATGAGTGCTGTGCTCTCTTTCCTGCTCGCCACCGGGCTGCTCCTCGCGCTGGATCCGTCCGACGACAGGCCGCCTGCCGAGTTCGGGCAGGACTTCGGACCTGACATGGCGGCACCGCCCGGGACACCGGAACCGACGGCCACCGAACGCCCGGGCGCCCCGGCCGTCGGCCCCTCACAGGCCGGGGGGAAGGCGGCCGGGCCCGTGGACGGCGCGGGCCGCACCACGGGGGAGGAGCCGGAGGCGGCACCCCTGCGGGTGCGCCTGCCTCGGCTGCAGCTCAGCGCACGCGTCCAGGCGGTCGGTGTGGATGCCCGGGGCAGGACCGAGATCCCCACCGACCCCGCTGCGGCGGGCTGGTACCGCCACGGGCCCGCGCCCGGCGCCCCGAACGGTTCCGCCGTTCTGGTCGGCCATGTCGACTCCCGCAGCGGCGAGTTGGGCGCCTTCGCCGCGCTGTACGACATCCGGGCCGACGACACCGTCATGGTGGTGCGCGAGGCAGCCGAGCCCGTGCGCTACCGGGTGACGGCCCGCCGCACCGTGCCCAAACAGGACCTGCCCCCGTCGGCCTTCCGCCGGGACGGCCGCCCCGTGCTCACGCTGATCACGTGCGCGCCGCCCTTCGATCCGGCCCGCGGCGGCTACCGGAGAAATCTGGTGGTCACCGCGGTGCCGACGAGCGGTTGAGGCGGGCAGGAGGTGAAAGGTGATGGCCACGGCTACGCGTCCGCGGTGCCCGAACCCGGCCCGGCGCACAAGCACTCCGCTCCCCGCGTGCCCGCGCGTCCCCAAGCGCCACGGGGTGCCGAGTCCGAGCTCGCCGTGGCCTTCCACTCGGGTGACACCACTGCCCTGGCCGGGGCCTACAGCCTGTGGGGCGCCGACGTCTACGCCCTCGCCCTGCGCCTTCTGCCGCAGCCCGGTGTCGCGGAGGAGGCCACCAAGCGCGTCTTCGCCGAGGCCTGGCGCGATCGCGGCTCCTTCGACCCCGCCTCGTCCCTGGTCGGCTGGTTGCTCGAACGCACCCGCGGAGAAATCGCCGCGCGCCGCTGCGAGCCGCCTGGCTCAGCCGCCTTCGAGCGCACCGTCCGGCAGGCCGTCACCCGGGAGACGCTCGCGAATCAGCCGCCCTTGCGCGCCTCCATCCTGCGCCTGGCTCTGTACGGGCATCTGACGGCGACAGAAGTGGCCGAACGGCTCACGCTGTCGGTGGACAGAGTCAGACAGGAACTGGTTCAGGGCCTCGAAGCCCTGACGCCGCGGGGAGGCGAGAAGCCATGAAGCATCTGCACCCGGCCGATCTCGCCGACCTCGCCCTCACGGACGAGCCCTCCGAAACCTTCGGCGCCCACACCGCCCACCTGGCGGAGTGCGATCAGTGCCGGGCCGAACTCGACTCCTTGCGCAGGGTCGTCGGAGCGGCGCGGGCCGTGTCCCCGGACGACGTTCCGGCTCCGCCGCCCGAGCGGGTCTGGCGCGCGATCTCCGCGGAACTGGATCTCGCCCCGCCGATCAGCGGGGCAGCCGAAGAACCCGTACGGCCGCAAGGCAGGGGAAGGAAGCTGCCCCTGCTTCTTGCCGCTGCCTGCCTCGTGGCAGGGGCGACGCTGGGGAGCGGTGCCACGTGGTGGCAGCTGCGCGGCGACGACGGGGAAGGCACCCGGACCGGAGCCGTGTCCTCGCTCGCCCCGCTGGCGCCGGGGGACGCCCGGGGCGTGGCGCGGCTCGAGGGATCGGCGGGCGCCCGACGGCAGGTGCACATCGATGTGAGTGATCTGCCGCGTACGAACGGCTACTTCGAGGTGTGGCTGATGGATCCGACCCACAAGAAGCTCATCGCGGTGGGTGTCCTCGACGCGGAGGGATCGGCCACCCTGCCGGTGCCGGAGGGCGTGGACCTGGCCGACTACCCCCTCGTCGACGTCTCGGACCAGGCGTACAACGGCAGCCCGGCACACTCGGGCAAGAGCGTGGTCCGCGGTGCGCTGAAGACCGGCCCCTGACAGGGGCCGTCGCCCCGAGGACGGGTCCGAGGCCCCCGCTGCCCCATGTCCGGGTTCGGTCCGGCGAACAGCTTCCGATGCATCCAGGAGTCCCTCTGCGGCCGAACGTTCTTTAGCCCATACCGCTCGAATGGCTGAGAGGACGTGCAATGCGCCCCGGGACAGGAGCACCGCCCGCGACGAGCGGCAGCGGATCAGTCGCCGCAGAGGCCCGCACCCGTGCCCGGGGCCGCTCGGACGCCGCGGCGGAGACGAGGCGCAGCACCCTGGGCGCTGCGAACGCACATGACGTCGACGCCGATGTGCCCGCCGCGGTGGGGCGCGCCCTCGCGGTCGTCCTCCAGGGGCGACTTGACGACGCCGGAGCCATCGACGGCACGTTCGCGCAGGACATCGCGGCTCGGGTGGCTCGGTTCACCTTGGAGGGCGGCAAGCGCATCCGCTCCCAGTTCCTCTGGTGGGGACTGAGGGCGTGCGCGGGAGGTTCCGACCCCGGTCAGACGGAGGCGGCCCTGCGCCTGGCGGCGGGCCTCGAACTCGTCCAGACCTGCGCCCTGGTCCACGACGACGTCATGGACGGCTCACCGCTGCGCCGGGGCAGGGACGCCGTGCATGTGGACGTCCAGACGCAGTACGGGACGCCCGCGGCGGGCGGGCCCGGCGAGCCGTTCGGCGCGGCCGCCGCCATCCTCGTGGGCGACCTGGCGCTCAGCTGGGCGGATGACGTGGTGGCTGCGGTCGACCTCGAGGGCGGGAAGGCGCGCCAGGTGCGCGCGCTGTGGCAGTCCATGCGCACGGAGATGGTGGCCGGCCAGTATCTCGACCTGCAGGGCCAGGCCATCGGCTCGCGGTCGATGGCCAGGTCCATCCGTACGGCGTCGCTCAAGGGCGCCTTGTACTCGGTGGAACGTCCGCTGGCCTTCGGCGCGGCGCTGGCCGGTGCGGACGAGGCCGCGACGCGCGCGCTGCGCTCGGCGGGCCGCTGCGCCGGCATCGCCTTCCAACTGCGTGACGACCTCTTCGGCGCGTTCGGGGATCCCGCCGAGACCGGCAAGCCTTCCGGGGACGACATCCGTGACGGCAAGTGCACGTATCTCCTGGCCGTGGCCACCGCCCGGGCCGAGGCCGCGGCGGACCGTGAACTGCTGGCCCTCCTCAACGCCTGCGTGGGCAGGTCCGACTTGGCCGACGCCGACGTGCGCAGGGTGCGCGAGGCATTCGTGACGACGGGGGCACGAGCGATCGTCGAGGACAAGATCCTCCGCCTGGTCAAGGAGGCGAACCGGCACCTCGGCGCCAGCGTCTTCGTCCCGCAGGCCGAACGGCGGCTGCGCGAACTCTTCCACCGCGTGGCGGGCCTCCGCGCAGCCGGTGGCCCGGCGGCGCCGTCCGTGCCGCGCGATCCCGATGCCGAAGGCGGCAGCCGATGAGGACCCTGCCGGGGCGGACCGATCATGTGGTGGTCGTGGGCGCCGGACTCGCGGGCCTGTCGGCCTCTCTGCATCTGCTGGGCTCCGGACGAGCCGTGACCGTGGTGGAACGGGCCGACCACCCGGGCGGACGTGCGGGGCTCCTGGAGCGGGCGGGCTACCGGATCGACACCGGACCCACCGTCCTGACCATGCCGGAACTCGTCGAGGACGCCTTCGCCGCGGTGGGCGGGAGCCTGCGTGACCGGTTGGACCTCATCCCGCTGCACCCCGCCTACCGGGCCCAGTTCGCCGACGGCAGCAGCCTGGACGTCCACACCGCCCCCAGCGCCATGGAAGCCGAGATCGAACGCTTCGCCGGTTCCCGGGACGCCGTGGGGTACCGGCGGTTGCGCACGTGGCTGGAGCGTCTCTACCAACTCCAGATGCGTCGGTTCATCGACACCAACTTCGACTCGCCCCTGGAACTGCTGACCCCCGACCTGGCCCGGCTCGCCGCCCTCGGCGGCTTCCGGAGCCTGGACGCGCGCATCGCCTCGTTCATCTCCGACGAACGACTGCGGCGGATCTTCTCCTTCCAGGCGCTGTACGCGGGCGTGCCCCCGGCACGGGCCCTGGCCGCATACGCGGTCATCGCCTACATGGACACCGTCGCCGGGGTCTACTTCCCGAGAGGCGGCATGCACGCCCTGCCGCGGGCCATGGCGGAAGCCGCCGCACAAGGGGGCGCCGACATCCGGTACGGGCACGACGTCCAGAGCCTGGAGCGCACCGGATCCCGGATCACCGCCGTCATCACCGACCGGGAACGCATCGCCTGCGACGCCGTGGTCCTGACCCCGGACCTGCCCGTCGCCTACGGACTGCTGGGCCGCGCGCCACGCCGTCCCTGGCCACTGCGCCACTCGCCCTCCGCCGTGCTCCTGCACCTCGGCAGCAACCGCACCTGGCCCCAACTGGCGCATCACACGATCTCCTTCGGGGCCGCCTGGAAGTCCACGTTCCACGAACTGACACGCACCGGGAACCTCATGTCCGACCCGTCCCTGCTCATCACCCGTCCGACGGCCACCGACCCCGGCCTGGCACCGCCGGGACGTCACCTGCACTACGTACTGGCTCCCTGTCCCAACACCGACATCGGCCCCGGGGCGCGGGACTGGAGGGACCTCGCGCCCCGCTACCGCGACAGCCTCGTCGCCGAGTTGGAGCGGCGCGGGCTCGCCGGGATCGACGCGGCCGTCGAGGAGGAGTGCCTGGTGACCCCGGCGGACTGGACGGCGCAGGGACACGCCGCCGGCAGCCCCTTCTCCGCCGCCCACACCTTCCCGCAGACCGGCCCTTTCCGCCCCCGCAACCTGGTGCGAGGCACGGACAACGCCGTTCTCGCGGGCTGCGGCACGACCCCCGGCGTCGGCGTGCCCACCGTCCTCGTCTCCGGCAAGCTGGCCGCGGCACGCGTCACCGGCCCACCGGGAGCGTCATCCCCCGCCGCCGGACGGTTCAGGGTCACGGGGGGACGCGGATGAGTGCCCGGGAACTGAACGCCGCAGCGATCACCGATCCCGCGCTGCGTGCCGCCTACGCGCACTGCCGGCGCCTCAACGCCCGCCACGGCAAGACGTACTTCCTGGCCACTCGGCTGCTGCCGGTCGAACGGCGGCCCGCCGTCCACGCTCTGTACGGCTTCGCCCGCTGGGCCGACGACATCGTCGACGTCGAAGGGGCAGCCGCACCGGAGAACAGGCCCCTGGCATTGCGCCGCCTCCAGGACCAGTTGGACCACGGACTGCGCACGGGCACGAGCAGCGAACCCGTCGTGACGGCCCTGGCCGACACCGCCCGCCGCTACGCCATCGACCCCCGGCACTTCACCGACTTCATGGCGTCCATGCGCCTGGATCTCCAGGTGAGCGAGTACGCCACGTACAGCGATCTGGAGCGGTACATGCACGGCTCGGCCGCCGTCATCGGCCTGCAGATGCTGCCGGTCCTCGGCACGGTCGTCCCCCGCGCGGAGGCCGCGCCGTACGCCGCGGCCCTCGGGGTCGCCTTCCAACTGACCAACTTCCTGCGGGACGTGGGCGAGGACCTCGACCGGGGCCGGATCTATCTCCCCCAGGACCTGCTCTCCGCGCACGGTGTGGACCGCGAGCTGTTGTGCTGGAGCCGTACCACCGGGCGCCGGGACCACCGGATCACCGAGGCATTGAGGGCAGCCTGCGCCGTCACCCGGGACGTCTACCGCACGGCGGCACCGGGCCCGGGCATGCTCGACCCCGTCGCGCGCCCGTGCGTCCGGACCGCCTTCGTGCTGTACGCCGCCATCCTGGACGCCATCGCCGCCGACGGCTACGCCGTCCTGCACCGCCGGGCAGTCGTGGCCCGCCGACGCCGCGCCGCCGTTGCCTGCGACGGCCTGGCCCGGGTGGCCGCCGCCCGGCTGCGCCACCGCCTGCACGGCGACGTCGTGCCGCTGCCCGAGCGGCCCGTGCGGCGGCCGTCGGCGGAGAGCAGCCCGCAGCCGTGGAAGGAGCCGGTATGAGTGCCGATCGCCCGCCCGGACCCGGACGCTACCCGCTGCGGCTGCGCCGCCGGCCCGTGGCCTGGGAGCAGCAGCACCCGACTTGGCGTGAAGCGCGGCCCGGAGTGATCGCCGCGGCGCTGAAGCGCGCCCAGGGCCGCCCGTCCGGCAATTGGTACGTGCTGGGTGCCTCGCGGGAGCTCAGGGGCGACCGCTCCCTGGGCCGCACGGTGGCAGGCCGGGAGATCGTGTTGTGGCGCGATGCGCAGGGCGCGGTGCGGGCGGGTCCGGGAGCCTGCCCGCACCTGGGCGCCCCGCTCAAGGACAGCCCGGTGCGCTGCGGCACGGTGATCTGCCACTGGCACGGGCTGGCCCTGGACGGGCGGCCCCTCGGCGACTGGAGCCCTTATCCGGCTTTCGACGACGGTGTGCTGACCTGGGTCAGACTCGACGACATCGGCGGCGAACCGGCCCTGGACCGGCCGGTGCTACCCCCGCGCCCCCGCCTCGCGCGCGGTGTGGCGGCCGTGATGGCGACCAGTGGGCGCTGCGAACCGGAAGACGTCATCGCCAACCGCCTCGACCCTTGGCACGGCGCCTGGTTCCACCCGTACTCCTTCGTCGACCTGACCGTGGCGCCGCTCGCCGGGGACGGCCGGGACGGTGCCGAGGACGACGCCTTCACCGTCGATGTGTCCTTCAAGGTGGCCGGGCGCGCGGTCGTACCGGTGCGGGCGGTCTTCACCGCTCCGGAACCGCGCACGGTCGTCATGCACATCACCCACGGCGAGGGCGCGGGCTCCGTGGTGGAGACGCACGCGACACCGTTGGGCACGGATCGCGCCGGGCACCCCCGCACCGCGGTCGTCGAAGCGGTGATCGCCACATCCGAACGCCCCGGCTTCCTCGCGGCCCGGGCCGTGGCTCCCGCGCTGCGGCCGCTCATGCGGGCGGCCGCGGCCCGTCTGTGGCGGGACGACATCGCCTACGCCGAGCGCCGCTGGACCCTGCGCAGCACGGGGCGATTCCCCGGTTGAGCTGTTCCCTCGCTGTTCGGGGGCGCGGCCGCCACCAGCGCCTGCCCGGCCGACTCACGGCGGACGCCGAACGGACCCTAGGTACCGGCCAGCCGGTTGAGCACCCTCAGAGCCGACACCCGGCCCCGGTCCGGGACCGACCACAAGGTCTGGCCGTCGAGCCCCCACCGCTCGAGCAGCGCGTTGGCGGCGAGGAACCCCGAGGTGACCGCCCGTTCCATCAACGCGGCAGGCAGGTCGATACGGACCAGGTCGCCCGCGACGGTCAGGGCCGGGTCGGCGGTGCGCACGGTGGGCCGGTCGTGGTAGCCGCCCACCGCGAATAGCGGGCAGTCCGCGCGCCATTCGTGGCGCTCATCGACGATCTTGGCGTCACGCGTCTCGGGATAGAGGCGCCGCAACTGGTCCAGCAGTTGTTCTTGCACCGCCGTCCGGTGAGCGGTCCGTTCCACGGCGTAGGCGTGCAGTTCCACCACGGAGCCGCCGGTGCGGGCGACCCAGCGCAGGGCTTCGCCGTCCCACCGCTCCAGCACGCTCACGTTGTCCAAGGGACCGTATCCGCTGGTGCCCAGGAATCCCGGGCGCTCGCAGGAGACCGGGCGGTCCAGCCACAGCCGGGAGACGAGGAACGGTGGGGCCGTGGTCAGGCGCATGATGCGTTCTCGCCAGTCGGGGTCGCCCAGTCGGGGCGAGCACGCGACCACATGGCGCAGGCCCGCCGTGTCAAGGGCGAGCACCACGGTGTCGTGCCGCGTCTCGCTGTCCCGGGTGGTGACGTGAAATCCTCCCGTCGGCGCGCGCCGCACGTTCTCCACCGCGTGCCCGGTGCGGATCTCGACGCCGTGAGCGTCGAGATAGGCGGCGAGCGGTTCCCAGAAGGCCGCCGGGAAGGGCTCCTGCGGCACGTCGAAGAGCAGGCCCTCGCTGGAGCCGAGGAAGTAGATGTGGAACATGAGGGCGAGTTCGGCGGCCGAGAGCCGGCGCGGGTCGGCGAAGAAGCTGCGGGAGAACACCTCGAACGCCAGATGGTGGGCCGCTGGGGGAAAACGGATCCGTTCCAGCAGTTCCTGCGCGCTGATCCGGTCGAGTCGGCGGTAGATCTCGGGGACGCGTACGTCCATCAGGGGCAGCGCGGCGCGCGCGTTCATGCGGGCCAGGTCGCGCCAGCCGAACGTGGGGCTCCGCGCGGCGAAGCCGAGGGCGCTCCACGGTGGTGTACGCGGCACTTTGGCGAAGCTGTCCCGGAGCCCGGTGCTGTGCCGCAGCGGGTAGTCGGGCAGGCCGGTCAGCGTGGTGAGGCCGGGGTCCACGCGGCGCAACAGGCCGCGCAGGTTGTAGTACTGGCGGAAGAAGGCGTGAAAGCCCCGGGTCATCGTCGCCGTGGAGCCGTCGGCGAGTTCGATCGGCCAGCCCGCCAGGCGGCCGCCCAACTGGTACTCGCGTTCGTACAGCGTTACCCGTACGCCTCGTTCGGCCAAGGCCGTGGCGGCGGCCAGACCGGCCAGGCCGCCGCCCACGACTGCGGTCGTCGGCGCCTGCTCCCGTGGGACGCGGGGGAGCCCGGACGGTGCCCGCCACACCCGGGCGCGACGGTCACGGCCCCGGCGGGCCCGCCCGTCCGGGGCGATGTCGGATCGGCTCATCGAGCGCCCTTCTCCGCTTCGCCGGCCGAGGCCAGCACGGTGTGCACGATGCCGGTCTGCCAGCCGGGCATCGGCAGGACGCGCACACGCGTGAATCCGGCCCGCCGGGTCCGTGCGGCGAACGCCTGTGCGGTGTCGAAGCCGGAGACGCTGCTGAACAGATGCCGGTAGAGGGCCCCGTCGCCGACGAGGGTCCCCGCGGGCTGTACCACCGCCTTGCAGACGGCCGTCCACACGAGGCGGTCCGCCAGCCGCCCGCTGAGGGTGTATTCGTGCACGGCCAGGCGCCCGCCCGGTGCCAGCAGAGCGCGGACCGAGGAGAGCACGGCATCGGGGTCCGCGAGGTTGCGGAACAGGTAGGCGGCGAAGACCGCGTCGAAGGGCCCCCGCACGCCTGCCTGTTCGAGCCGCTCGGCGGATGATTGGGCGAAGGTGACCGTGGGCGGCCAGGACTTGGCGGCGGCGTGCGCCAGCATTCCCGCGGAGGCGTCGACCGCGACGATCTCGGCCCGCGGCGCGACGCGACGCAGCGCCGCGGTGGACGCCCCGGTTCCGCAACCCAGGTCGAGCAGCCGCAGCCCCGCGCCGCCGTCTGGCAGCCGCAGTCGGCGGGCGGAGCGGCGCAGGTGGGCGTGGTAGCCGGGATTGACGGCGACCAGCCGGTCGTAGGTACGGGCGGCGTGGTCGAACGCGGCGGACAGGGTGTCGTCGCGCAGCACGGTCATCTCAGGTCTCATTCCGGTCGGCTGGGCGCCCCGCCGCCTCGTGGGAGGGAGCGGGGGCGTGACGCTTGGGGAGCCAGGGCAGTTCGACGGCGGTGCGCGCCATCGGACCCACGGGGGTGCGCAGCCCGATCGTCAGGTCCTCGTAGGCGCTGGTGCGGCCGTCGAGGAAGCGGAGCAGTCGCTCCATCGGGACGTGGCGGAAGAGGTCCGTGAAGAGCGACGCCCCGCTCACCCGTCCGGTGTCCAGGGCCCGCAGCAGAACGGCGTCCATGGCCCGGGACCGCGCCGAGTGCGCGGGGGGCGGTCGGGGCGTGCGGCCCTGGTGGCAGGCGGCGGCGATGGCCCGTGTCTGTCGCTGGATGGCGGCGAAGGTGTATCCGGTCGAGGGCCGTGTCGCCCCGCCCGCGGTCCCGATGCGGAAGACGGAGGGGCCGGCGCGGCGCGGGAAGGCCGCGTCGGTCATGGGGATCACGCCGTGCTCCGCACGGGCGACTTCGTAGTGCTCCAGGGCCAGTTCGCGTGTCAGGTAGCGGCGCAGCGCGTGCTCGTACGCCCGGTCGTCCAGGACCTGGCGGGAGAATTCCGTGTACTCGACCAGGGCCTGGCTGGGGCTTGTCGGCAGGACGTAGGCGAAAGACACGCCGTGTGCGGGCTGCGGAGTGCGGAAGTCCATCAGGACGGCCGCCCGGGGGTCGAAGGCGGGTCGGTCGGTCCGGACGAACCAGCCGCGGAAGTGCTGCAGCAGCGTGGTCCGGCCCGGCGGCAGGACCGAGGGCGGACGGGAGTCGAACACCCACCGTGCCCGCACCGCCAAGCGGTGCCCCGCCCCGGTGCGCGTGCGGATCTCGGCACCGTGGCCGAAGTCGTTGATCGCTTCCACCACCGCCGTGAGCCGGGACACGTTCGGTTCGCCGGCGAGGCGGTCACCGACCAGGGACTCGAAGGAGCTGGAACGCAGCATCTTGTAGCGCAGAGGGGCGGGCGAGGCGGCGACGGCGGTGCCGTCGGGGGCGTGCACGCGCAGGGTGTCCCAGGCGGCGGTCAGGGCGGCGTCGTAATCGCCGTTCGGTCCCTCCCAGAAGCACCAGGTGCGCTCTCCCGGCTTCCGCGGCCCTGCCGGAGCGTCCACCAGGACGACCGACGGCACGCGGCCGCCGGGATGGCCGGTGGCCAGGCGGTAGGCGAGCGAGAGCCCAGCCGCGCCTGCCCCCACGATGGCGATCTGCGTGTCGTGCATGGGCCCCTCGCCGGTTGTCCGTCGATGCCCGCCTTTCCGTGCGAGACGGCCCCGCGGATGCACCGGCCCGGCACGAATCTCAGCCGGCCGACCGGGCGGGCGGCCGCGGGGCGGCGGCAGGACGGGCCGGAGAACGGTGGGTGCCGCCCGCGTCGGCGGCCTCCTCCTCGCGTCGCGCCTGGTCGGGGTGACGGCGGCGCCAGTACGGATTGTCGTGCGGCAGACCGCCACTGACCCGTCCGTACATACCGAACGTGACGATCAGCAGCCCCATGACGAAGCTGAAGATGACGTTCGGCATGCTGAAGTCGAGGACGTTCACCGGCCGGTCGAGTACGAACAGGTGGGCGAAACCGCTCAGGAGGAAGAGGGAGCCGATCGCGATGTTGAGCGTGGAGGCGAAGTTGCCGCCGACCACCGCTCCCGCGACCATGCCGGTCCCGACCACCACCGAGAGCAGGCTGAGCAGCCCGTTGCTCGACAGGCCCGCGACCCGAGAGCCGTCGGTGGTGAAGAAGGCGAGCTGATCGGCGAAGCCGAGACAGCCGAACACGAGCAGAATCACACCGCACAGTGCCGCACCGACCCGGTACACGACGGCGAGCCGGTGATCGACGGGGAGTTCCTCGCGGAGCTTCATGACCTTCGCCTCCAGGATGAGTGCCCATCGGCTCCCAGCCTGAGCGCCGTGACCTCGCCGTTCACCACGAGTCGATCGTGCGTCGAACGCCGGGCCTTCTTGTCCGGACGTTGTCCGGAAGCTACCCGGAAAACACTCCGACCAGTGGCGGTCGAAGAACCGGGCGACTGCGGAACCACGCGCTGAACCGGCGGTGCCGCACACACACCGCATCTGGACACGGCGTCGGACCGGAATCATTGATGCGGGACCTGCCCGCCCTCAAGGAGCCGCGCCATGACCATCTCGATCGTCCTGTTCACCTCGGACCTGCGCGTGCACGACCATCCGCCGCTGCGGTCCGCGCTGCGCGGGGCCGACGCCGTCGTGCCCCTGTTCGTGCGGGACCCCGCCGTGGACGCCGCCGGGTTCGCCGTCCCCAACCGGCTGGCGTTCCTCGCCGACTCCCTGTCCGACCTCGACGCGAGTCTGCGCGCGCGAGGCGGTCGGCTGATCGTCCGCCGCGGTGACCTCGTCGACGCGGTGTGCGCGGTCGCCACCGAGGCGCAGGCCGACGAGGTGCACATGGCAGCGGACCACAGCAGTCACGCGCACCGCCGTGAGGGCCGCCTGCGCCGTGCTCTGGCGGCCCAGGGGCTGCGCCTGTTCGTCCACGAGACTGTGCGGACAGCTGTCGCCCCGGGCTCGGTCACCCCGGCGTCCTCGGACCACTTCGCCGTGTTCACGCCGTACTTCCAGCGCTGGTCGCAACAGGTCCTGCGGGAGCCCCTGGCAGCCCCCCGCGCCGTGCCGGTGCCCGACGCCGTCGGCTCCGAGGCGCTCCCGGCCCGCGGCGACGTCGCGGGCGTGTCTCCGGGGCTGGCCGAGGGCGGGGAGAGCCTGGGCCGCCGACAGTTCACCGCCTGGCTGCGAACCGGGGTGTCCGCCTACGACGAACGTCACGACGACCTGGCGGGCGATGCCACCTCGCGGCTGTCCCCGCATCTTCACTTCGGCACGCTGTCCGCCGTCGAGCTCCTCCACCGCCTGCGTACGGAGCACGGACCCGGACCCGCGGCGTTCGTCCGCCAGCTGGCGTGGCGCGACTTCCACCAGCAGGTCCTGGCCGCCCGCCCGAGCGTCGCGTTCAGCGACTACCGCAGTCGGCACGACGCCTGGCGCGGCACAGCGGAAGCACACGACGACATCGAGGCCTGGAAGCAGGGCCGCACCGGCTACCCGGTGATCGATGCCGCGATGCGCCAACTGGCCCACGAGGGCTGGATGCACAACCGCGGCCGTCTGCTCACCGCGAGCTTCCTGACCAAAACGCTCTACGTGGACTGGCGCATCGGCGCACGGCACTTCCTGTCCCTGCTGGTGGACGGCGACATCGCCAACAACCAGCTCAACTGGCAGTGGATGGCGGGCACCGGCACGGACACCCGCCCCAACCGGGTCCTCAACCCGCTCACCCAGGCCAAGCGGCACGACCCCGACGGGGAGTACGTCCGGCGGTGGGTTCCCGAACTCGAAGGGCTGCGGGCCCCGGCCGTCCACGAGCCGTGGAAGCTGCCCGGACTGGACCGCGCCGCGTGCGACTACCCCGACCCGATCGTCGATCTCGCCGACGCGCGGGACCGTTTCCGGCGATCGCGCGAACGCGCCGAGGGCGGGGCCCGATGACCACCGCGCACTGGCTGTTCGGCGACCAGTTGGGTCCGCACTTCCTCCACCCGGACGACTCCGGCCCGGCACAGGGGGCACCGCTCGTCCTGATCGAGGCCAAGTCGGTGTTCCGGCGCCGCCGCTTCCACCGCGCCAAGGCCCACCTCGTCCTGTCCGCGATGCGCCATCGCGCCGTCGAACTGGGCGACCGGGTCCGCTACGTCCGGGCCGAGACCTACCGGGAAGGCCTGCGTGAGGCCGTGGCCGACCGGCCGGTGACGGTGCGCCACCCCACTTCCCGAGCCGCCCTGAACATGGTCGCGCGGCTGCCGCAGGTCCAGGTGCTGCCCGCCCGCGGCTTCCTCGTCGACCACGAGGCGTTCGGGACCTGGGCCGACCGGCACAGGGGAACGCGGCTGCGGCAGGAGGACTTCTACCGCTGGACACGACGTCGGCTGGGTCTGCTCATGGACGGCGAGTCACCGGTGAGCGGGCGCTGGAACACGGACCACGACAACCGCGAACCACCTCCTCGGAAGGTACGCACCCTGGGCGCCCCGGCCCCTTACCGGCCGCGCGAGGACGAGATCGACGACCAGGTGCGGCGGGACCTGGACCGCTGGGAGCGCGAGGACGGGATCGTGTTCGTGGGCCGGGACGGCCCACGCCTGTTTCCCGCCTCACGGCGCGAGGCGCGTGCGGCGCTGGCCCGGTTCGTCGAGCACCGGCTCGCCGGGTTCGGGCCGCACGAGGACGCGATGCTCGCGGCCGATCCGGTCATGAGCCACAGCCTGCTCTCCTCCTCCCTCAACCTCGGCCTGCTGGATCCCGCGGAATGCGTCGAGCGGGCCGAGGACGCCTGGCGCGCGGGCCGGGCACCGCTGAGCAGCGTGGAGGGCTTCATCCGGCAGATCGCGGGCTGGCGCGAGTACGTCTGGCACCTGTACTGGTACTTCGGTGCGGACTACCGCCACCGCAACGCGCTGCGCCACCACGAGCCGCTGCCCGACTGGTTCTTGGCGCTGGACGCGGACGCGGTCACAGCCCGATGTCTGGCGACCGTGCTGGCCCAGGTCCGCGACACCGGCTGGACCCATCACATCCCCCGCCTGATGGTGCTCGGCAGCCACGCCCTGCAGCGCGGCTACGATCCACGCGCGGTCACCGACTGGTTCCACCGCTGTTTCGTCGACGGCTACGACTGGGTGATGCTGCCCAACGTCGTCGGCATGTCCCAGTACGCCGACGGCGGCCGGATGACCACCAAGCCGTACACGTCCGCAGGCGCGTACCTGAACCGCATGAGCGACCTGTGCGGAGGCTGCGCCTACTCGCCCACCCGGCGCACCGGTGAGCGGGCCTGCCCCTTCACCGCCGGGTACTGGTCCTTCCTGCACCGGCACCAGCACCGTCTCGCCGCCAACCCCCGCACGGCACAGGCCGTGCGCGGACTCGGACGACTCGGCGACCTCGACCAGGTGCTGCGGGAGGAGGCCGACCGCAGCGACCAGGTGCCATGAGGGGTGCCGTCAGGTGCGAGTCGTGCGCAGATCGGCGAGGACCTCACGGGCCGCCCGGGAGCCTGAGGCCAGTGCCCCCTGGACCGATCCGGTGGCACGGTGGTCGCCGCAGACGTAGCGCCCCGGCGCGATCCGGCTGGTGCGGCTGAGCGGGTGCCCGGGCAGCATGACGGGCAGCGCGTCGGGCACGGTCCGTACCGTCAGCAGGTCCCAGCCCGCGGTGTCGTCCTCGTACGCGTTCGCGAGGGCGGAGCGCACCGTGCGCTCCCGGTCCGGGTCGTCGTTGCCCAGGACCGAGGTGGCCACCAGACAGAGGCCCGGGGGAGCGTAGGAGGGCACTGCCTCGCTCAGTACGCAGGTGTTGAGGAAACCCCGGCCGGAATCCGTGAGCAGGGTCGGCTCTTCCAGCGGCGAGCGGGCGCAGAGGTGGTAGTACGTGGTGACCGTCCGGTACGCGGGGCGGGGCAGGCCAGGCAGCAGACCGGCGGCGGGTCCCGGGCCGGTCGCCACGACGACGACCGGTGCCGCCGCCTCCCCGCCCCCGCCGAGGAGCACTCCCTCGTCGGTCAGACCCTCCACCGGGCACTCCAGACGCACCGTGCCCCCGGGGAGCGCCGCGGCGAGCTGCGCGGGTACGGCGCCGATGCCCGCGGCAGGCAGACAGAGGCTGCCGCGCAGCATGCTGCGCCACGTCAGATGGAAGAAGCGGCTCGATGTCTCCAGGTCTTCCTCGAGGAAGACCCCGGACAGGAACGGACGGAAGAATCCTTCGATGAACGCCTCGGAGAAACCGGCGGCACTCAGGGCAGCACGGGTGCTGCGGTCCCGGCGGCGCTTGAGCCGGACGGCGGGGGGAAGAGCGTCGCGGCCGGCCAGGAGCGCGAGGGCGGCCAGGTCCCGTGGGCCGACCGGTCGGTCTCGGGCCAGGTCCCGGATGCCGTGCGGGGCCCGGGTGGGATCCGTCAGCCTCAGCCGGCCCTGATCCGTGTGGACCAGGACCGCGGGAGTGAACGGGCGCAGCCGCAGCGCACGCAGGTCCATGCGCCTGCGGACCTGCGGGTAGGCGGTGTTGAACACCTGGAAGCCCCGGTCGATCACGCATCCGCTGACGAGGTCGGAGCGCATGCGGCCGCCCACCGCGTCGGAGGCCTCGAGGACCCGCACGTCCAGCCCCGCGCCCACCAGGTCCCGGGCGCAGGCGAGCCCCGCGAGCCCGGCTCCCACGACGAGGACATCCGGCCCGCCCCGGCTCCAGGACATGGCGACCACCTCCACCGCGCTGCCCGATGCAGCTTCGCTGCCCTTCTTTCGGCTCGCGCCCGTGGCGCGGATGCGTCCGGGCGGGATCGGTGTGCTCTGTGCGCGGCAGCGCCGCGGTTCCCGTACGGGAGGGCAGCGGGACTGGTCGGGCGGGCTCGCGGCCCGGGGGCCGACGGCCCGGGCCGTGTCCGGCTAGTGCCCGGTGGCCGGGCGGCGGCGGACCGCCTTGGCCCTCGTCCCGCGCACGGTGGCGGTCTGCTCCCGCGCGCCGGCCTCCGCGGGCTCCGCGGCCGCGCCGGTCGCCTCGGCGGCGGAGGCGCGGGCCACCAGCGCCGCCTCGTTCAGGAGTCCCCGCACGTCCGCCGCACGGTAGTAGATCCGGGTGCCCTCGCGGCGCGACACCACAAGCCCGGCCGCCCGCAGTTTCGCCAGGTGCTGGGAGGTCGCGGCGACATGCGCGCCGAGCAGCTCCGCGAGCGCGCTGACCGGCAGCTCCTGCCCGCTGAGCGCCCACAGCAGCCGGTACCGCGACGGGTCGGCCACCGCCTTCAGTACCGCCACCGCGCGGTCCGCGGCGGCCGCGTCCCACGCCTGTCCTTGCGCGTCCATGCAAGTAGGGTAACCGGCGTGGCGCGCCCGGCCACCGCGACGCGGGCTCAGGACGCCGGGGCCCCGCTTCGCCGCCCCGACGCCGTCGACCCCCGGACCACCAGCTCCGGCAGGAACACGAACTCGCTGTGCGGCGCCGGGGTGCCGCCGATCTCCTCCAGGAGCGTGCGGACCGCGGCCTGGCCCATGGCCTGGACGGGCTGGCGGACCGTGGTCAGCGGCGGGTCGGTGAAGGCGATCAGCGGGGAGTCGTCGAAGCCGACCACCGAGATGTCGCGGGGCACGTCGAGGCCCTGCTCGCGGGCGGCGCGGATGGCGCCGAGGGCCATCATGTCGCTGGCGCAGACGATGCCGGTGCACCCTTTGGCGATCAGTGCCGTCGCCGCGGCCTGCCCGCCCTCCAGGGTGTACAGGGAGTGCTGGACCAGCTCGTCGGCCGCCGCGTCGGACAGGCCGAGCCGCTCCCGCAGGCCGAGCCGGAAGCCCTCGATCTTGCGGACGACAGGGACGAAGCGCCGGGGACCGACCGCGAGGCCGACGCGGGTGTGGCCGAGCGAGGCGAGGTGGCGCACCGCCAGCTGCGTCGCGGCCCGGTCGTCGGTGGAGACGAAGGGCGCGTCGACCTCGGGGGAGAAGCCGTTGACCAGGACGTGCGGGACGCCCTGGGCGCGCAGGGAGCCGTAGCGCGTCATGTCGGCGGTGGTGTCGGCGTGCAGTCCGGAGACGAAGATGATCCCGGCGACGCCGCGGTCCACCAGCATCTCGGTCAGCTCGTCCTCGGTGGAGCCGCCCGGGGTCTGGGTGGCGAGCACCGGCGTATAGCCCTGGCGGGTCAGGGCCTGGCCGATGACCTGGGCGAGGGCGGGGAAGATCGGGTTGTCCAGCTCGGGCGTGATCAGGCCGACCAGGCCCGCGCTGCCGCGTCTGCGCAGCCGGACGGGCCGTTCGTAGCCGAGCACGTCGAGTGCGGCGAGAACGGCTTCGCGGGTGGCCGCGGCCACGCCGGGCTTGCCGTTGAGGACCCGGCTGACGGTGGCTTCGCTGACTCCCGCCTGGGCTGCGATGTCGACGAGCCGCGCGGTCATGCACGGGACTGTACCGGCCGACCGCGGCCTTGCCCACCTGTTGCGCAAGCTTGCAGCAAGCCCTGACGCGGCCTCGCCGCAACGTACAGGACACGCGACGGTAACGATCACCTCGTCTTGCAGAAATTTCTCGCAAGGTCTTTCGGCTGGTTTTCAAGCCTGTTACGTTCCTGCCAACCCGGCGCCGCCTCGAGTGCGGCCAGCAGGAGGCACCTCTTCGTCTCTCCTCATTCCGGGTCATTCCGGGACCAGTTGAAGGAGTACACATGCGGCGTGGCATAGCGGCCACCGCACTGGTCGCAGCCCTTGCGATGACAGCGGCGGCGTGCGGCGGCGACGACGGCGGTGGCGGCAAGAAGAGCGGCGGCAAGCTCTCCGGGACCGTCACCTTCTGGGACACCTCGAACGACGCCGAGAAGGGCACGTACGAGAAGCTGGCCAAGGGCTTCGAGGAGATCCACCCCGGCGTCAAGGTCAAGTACGTGAACGTGCCGTTCGGTGAGGCCAACGCCAAGTTCAAGAACGCGGCCGGCGGCAACTCCGGCGCCCCCGACGTGATGCGCACCGAGGTCGCCTGGGTCGCCGACTTCGCGAACCTCGGCTACCTGGCGCCGCTGGAGGGCACCGCCGCGCTGGACAAGCCGGAGGACTTCCTGCCGCAGGCCGCCGCGAGCACCAAGTTCAAGGGCAAGACGTACGCGGTGCCGCAGACCATCGACACCCTCGCGCTCTTCTACAACAAGAAGATGCTGAAAGAAGCGGGCGTCGGGGTCCCCAAGACCTTCGAGGACGTGAAGTCCGCCGCCAAGAAGATCAAGTCGAAGTCCGGCAAGACCGGTCTCTACCTGCGCGGCGACGACCCGTACTTCTACCTCCCGTACCTCTACGGCGAGGGCGGTGACCTCCTCGACACGAAGAAGAAGGAGATCACCGTCGACGACGCCGAGGGCGGCAAGGCCTTCGAGGTCATGAAGGACCTCGTCGACTCCAAGGCCGCCGTCACCGACGCCAGCGACGGCTACAACAACCAGCTGAACGCCTTCAAGAACGGCGACGTCGCCATGGCGCTCGACGGCCCCTGGTCCATCGAGGGCGCCCTGCAGGGCAAGCAGTTCAAGGGCTCCGCTGGCAAGGCCAACCTCGGTGTCGCGCCGGTGCCCGGCGGCAGCGCCCGGCAGGCCTCGCCGCAGGGCGGCTGGAACCTCGCCGCGTACGCCGGTTCCAAGAACCTCGACGCCAGTTACGAGTTCATCAAGTACATGAGCTCGGCGAAGGTGCAGCAGCAGACCACCGAGAAGCTGAGCCTGCTGCCCACCCGCACCTCCGTCTACGAGGTGAAGTCCGTCAAGGACAACCAGATGGTCCAGTTCTTCAAGCCTGCCGTCGACAAGTCCGTGCAGCGGCCCTGGATCCCCGAGGCCAACTCGCTGTTCGAGCCGATCCGCCTGGAGATGCAGAAGGTGCTCAGCGGCAAGACCTCGCCCGAAGGCGGCGCCGAGAGCATCGGCAAGGCCTACGGCAAGCTCCTCAAGGACTACAAGTAGCGATGGCTGTCGAGAGCGGCCCCCGAGCGGTCAAGGCCGCGGACGCCGTCGGCGTCCGCGGCCGCGGCCCCCGCCCGGGCAAGAACCCCGGACGCCTGCGCAGGGCCCTGAGCACCCACTGGTACGCGTGGGCGATGGTCGCCCCCGTGGTGATCGTCATCGGCGTCATCGTCGGCTACCCGCTGGCCCGCGGCGTCTTCCTGTCGACGACGAACGCCAACGAGGCGAACGTCGAGCGCACCATCGGCGTCAACCACATCCCGGCGACCTACGAGTCCGTCGGCCTGGACAACTACAAGGCGATCCTCGACGACGGCGTCTTCTGGGACCGGCTCAGCTGGACCGTCATCTGGACGGTCTCCTGCGTCGCCCTGTCGTTCGCCATCGGCCTCGTCCTCGCGAACATGCTCAACCGCAAGCTCAAGGGCCGCTCCTTCTACCGGATGGCGCTGATCCTGCCCTGGGCGGTGCCCGCGTTCGTCTCCGTCTTCACCTGGCGGCTGCTCTTCAACGAGAAGAACGGCGTCCTCAACAAGGTCCTCGAAGGCGGCGGCATCGACGCGATCCCGTGGCTGAACGACCCCACCTGGGCGAAGTTCTCCGTGATCGCCGTCAACGTCTGGCTCGGCGTGCCGTTCATGCTCGTCGCCATGCTCGGCGGGCTCCAGTCGATCCCCGGCGAACTGTACGAGGCCGCCGAGATGGACGGCGCGAGCCCCTGGCAGCGCTTTCGCCACGTCACGCTGCCCGGCCTGCGGTCCGTCGCCACGACCGTGATCCTCATCAGCTCCATCTGGACCTTCAACATGTTCCCGGTGATCTTCCTGCTCACCCGGGGCGGCCCGGGGGACGCCACCGAGATCCTCGTGACGTACGCCTACCGCCTGTCGTTCGTCGTCAGCCCACGGGACTTCGCCGGGTCCGCGGCCTGGGGCGTGCTCATCCTGCTGCTCCTGTCGCTCTTCGCGGTGGTCTACCGCCGCGCGCTCCGCAAGCAAGGAGAGGTGTGGTGACCACCGTGACCCCGGACAAGAAGGTGCCAGGGCCCGCGCGGAGCGGGCACGGCCCGCGGCCGAGGAAGGTCAGGCGGCGCGGCGAGCGCGGCCCGCTCGCCTCCGTCGCCCTGCACACCACCCTCCTGATCGCCTCCCTCATCGCGGTCCTGCCGCCGCTGTGGCTGCTCGTCACCTCGTTCAAGCCGCAGAGCGAGGCGTTCTCCACCGCCCTGGTGAAGGACTTCACGTTCGGCAACTACGACCACGTCCTGAACGACACCAAGTTCCTCGACTGGGTCGTCAACTCGCTGTTCGTCGTCGGCCTGACCACCGTCATCGGCGTCTTCATCTCCGCGACCACGGGCTACGCGGTGAGCCGGTTCAAGTTCCCCGGCATGCGGCCCCTGATGTGGCTGCTCCTCATCACGCAGATGTTCCCGGTCGCCGTGCTCATCGTGCCGCTGTACAACCTGCTCGCGAGCATGGAGCTGCTGAACCAGCCCATGGGCCTGGTCCTCACCTATCTGACGATCGCCGTGCCGTTCTCCGCGTGGATGATGAAGGGGTACTTCGACACCATCCCCGTGGAGATCGACGAGGCGGGCCGCGTCGACGGCCTCAACCCGTTCGGCACCTTCTGGCGGCTCATCATGCCGCTGGCCAAGCCCGGCCTCGCCGTCACCGCCTTCTACAGCTTCATCACCGGCTGGGCCGAGGTCGCCTACGCCTCCGCGTTCATGACCGGCGAGGAGAACCTGACGCTCGCGGGCGGCCTGCAGACCTTCGTCAACCAGTACACCAGCGACTGGGGCTCGCTCACCGCCGCGGCCGTGATCGTGGCCGTGCCCGCCGCCGTGATCTTCGGCTTCGTGCAGCGCCACCTCGTCTCCGGGCTCACGGCCGGCGCGACGAAGTCCTGACCCGGGCGCCCCGCCGGACCCCGCGTCCGGCGGCCCCGCCCGACCCGCACCACGACTCGACCAGACTCGACCTCTCAGGGAACACATGACCCAGCATCTCGCTGCCCCTGCCGCCCCCGACTCCGGCACGCGTACGGACTGGTGGCGCGACGCGGTGATCTACCAGGTCTATCCGCGCAGCTTCGCCGACGGCAACGGCGACGGCATGGGCGACCTCGAGGGCATCCGGGCCCGCCTGCCGCACCTGAAGGACCTCGGCGTGGACGCCGTCTGGCTCTCCCCGTTCTACGCCTCGCCGCAGGCCGACGCGGGCTACGACGTCGCCGACTACCGCGCCATCGACCCGATGTTCGGCACCCTCCACGACGCCGACGCGGTGATCAGGGACGCGCACGCCCTCGGCCTGCGCATCATCGTGGACCTGGTGCCCAACCACTCCTCCGACCGCCACGACTGGTTCCGCCGGGCGCTCGCGGACGGCCCCGGCTCGCCCCTGCGGGAGCGCTACCACTTCCGCCCCGGCAAGGGCGCCGGCGGCGAACTGCCGCCCAACGACTGGGAGTCCATCTTCGGCGGCCCGGCCTGGACCCGCACCACCGACCCCGACGGCACCCCCGGCGACTGGTACCTCCACCTGTTCGCGCCCGAGCAGCCCGACTTCAACTGGGAACACCCCGCCGTACGCGACGAGTTCCGCTCGATCCTGCGCTTCTGGCTGGACATGGGTGTCGACGGCTTCCGCGTGGACGTCGCCCACGGCCTGGTCAAGGCCGAGGGGCTGCCCGACATCGGCCACCACGACCAGCTGAGGCTGCTCGGCAACGACACCATGCCGTTCTTCGACCAGGACGGCGTGCACGCCATCTACCGCAGCTGGCGCCAGGTCCTCGCCGAGTACGCGGGCGACCGTGTTCTGGTCGCCGAGGCCTGGACGCCCACCGTCGAGCGCACCGCGCACTACGTGCGCCCCGACGAGATGCACCAGGCCTTCAACTTCCAGTACCTCGGCACCCACTGGGACGCCGCCGAGCTGCGCGAGGTCATCGACAGCTCGCTGGCCGCGATGCGCCCCGTCGGCGCCCCCGCCACCTGGGTCCTGTCCAACCACGACGTGACCCGGCACGCGACCCGCTTCGCCAACCCGGCCGGGCTCGGCACCCAGCTCCGCACCCCCGGCGACCGCGCCCTCGGCCTGCGCCGCGCCCGCGCCGCCACGCTCCTGATGCTGGCGCTGCCCGGCTCCGCGTACCTCTACCAGGGCGAGGAACTGGGCCTGCCCGACGTCACCGACCTGCCCGACGAGGTCCGCCAGGACCCCTCGTTCCACCGGGCGCAGGGGCAGGACGGGTTCCGCGACGGCTGCCGGGTGCCGATCCCGTGGACCGTCGACGGGCCGTCGTACGGCTTCGGCACCGGTGGTAGCTGGCTGCCGCAGCCCGCGGGCTGGGGCGAGCTGAGCGTCCAGGCGCAGACCGGCGACCCGACGTCGACGCTGGAGCTGTACCGCGCGGCGCTGCGGGCGCGCCGGACGCAGCCGGGTCTCGGCGCGGGTGAGGGCCTTGAGTGGACCGACGCCCCGGCGGGCGTGCTCGCCTTCCGGCGCGATGAGTTCGCGTGCACCGCGAACACCACCGGGGCGCCCGTACGGATCGTGGCGCCCGGCCGGATGCTGCTCGCGAGCGGCCCCGTCGAGGTGACCGGGGGCGAGGTGGAGCTGCCCGCCGACACCACCGTCTGGTGGGCGGTGTGACGACCTCCCCGCCGCGGGACGCCGAACGCGGCGCCCCGCGGCTCGCGGACATCGCCGCCCAGGCGGAGGTCAGCGAGGCCACCGCGAGCCGCGTCCTGAACGGCAAGGCGGGCGTGGCCGCCGCGACCCGGCGCCGCGTCCTCGCCGCCCTCGACGTGCTCGGCTACGAACGGCCCGTGCGGCTCAAGCGCCGCAGCGCGGGCCTGGTCGGCCTGGTCATCCCCGAGCTGACCAACCCGATCTTCCCGGCCTTCGCGCAGGTCGTGGAGCAGGTCCTGGCCGGGCACGGCTACACCCCCATGCTGTGCACCCAGATGCCGGGCGGCGCCACCGAGGACGAGCTGGTGGAACAGCTGGAGGAACGCGGTGTCAGCGGCATCGTGTTCCTGTCGGGGCTGCACGCCGACGCGAGCGCCGACCACGGGCGCTACCTCGAACTCGCTGGCCGGGGCGTGCCGTTCGTCCTCATCAACGGCTACAACGCGCACATCCCCGTCTCCTGCGTCTCCGCCGACGACCGCGCGGCCGTACGGATGGCGGTGCGCCACCTCGTGGACCTCGGGCACGAACGGATCGGCCTGGCCATCGGGCCGACCCGCTACGTCCCCTCGCGGCGCAAGGCGGAGGGGTTCGCGACGGCGCTGCACGAGTACGTCGGCCTGGCACAGGGGGAGGCCGAACCGTTCGTGCAGCGCACGCTGTTCACCGTCGAGGGCGGTGCGGCAGCGGCCGGGGCGCTGCTCGATCGCGGCTGCACCGCCGTGGTGTGCGGCAGCGACATGATGGCGCTCGGCGCCGTCAGGGCCGCCAGGGAGCGCGGCTTCTCGGTGCCCGGTGACGTCTCCGTGGTGGGCTTCGACGACTCGCCCCTCATCGCGTTCACGGACCCGCCGTTGACCACGGTGCGTCAGCCCGTGCAGGCGATGGCGTCGGCCGCCGTCGGCGCCCTCCTCGAGGAGATCAACGGAAATCCCGTGCAGCGCACCGAGTTCGTCTTCCAGCCCGAACTCGTCGTACGAGGCTCAACGGCCCAGGTGCGTCCCAAGGGTTGACCGTGATGGTTGACGGTCGTACGGTCACGGGCGAAAACACTGCCGCAATCTTGCTGCAACAACCTTCAACGGCCTGACGAGCACCCCCATCGCCGGAGAAGGCCCCCACTTCACCCGCGCAGGAGGCCCCCGTGACACGTCGTACGCGCAGGAAGCAAGGAACAGGACGCAAGGCCCAGGCCGCCGCCTTCGCCCTGCTCGTCGGGGTCGGCGGGGGGCTGGTCGGCGGCGCGCCGCAGGCCGCCGCCGCCCCGCCCGGCACCAAGGACGTCACCGCGGTGCTCTTCGAGTGGAAGTTCAGCTCGGTGGCCAAGGCGTGCACGGACCGGCTCGGCCCCGACGGCTACGGCTACGTCCAGGTGTCGCCGCCGCAGGAGCACATCCAGGGCCCGCAGTGGTGGACGTCGTACCAGCCCGTCAGCTACAAGATCGCGGGTCGGCTCGGCGACCGGGCCGCCTTCAAGAGCATGGTCGACACCTGCCACGCGGCGGGCGTGAAGGTCGTCGTCGACACGGTCATCAACCACATGGCGGCGGGCGACGGCACCGGCACCGGCGGCACGTCGTACACGAAGTACAACTACCCGGGCAGCTACTCGCGCCCCGACCTCGACAACTGCACCGCGCAGATCACCGACTACCAGGACCGCACGAACGTCCAGGAGTGTGAACTCGTCGGCCTCGCGGACCTGGACACCGGCGAGGACTACGTACGCGGCCGCATCGCCGCGTACATGAACGATCTGCTCTCCCTCGGCGCCGACGGATTCCGTGTGGACGCCGCCAAGCACATGGCCGCCGGAGACCTCGCGAACATCAAGTCGCGCCTGAAGGACCGGAACGTCTACTGGAAGCAGGAGGCGATCTTCGGCGCGGGCGAGGCCGTCTCGCCGGACGAGTACCTGGGCAACGGCGATGTGCAGGAGTTCCGCTACGCCCGCGACCTCAAGCGCGTGTTCACCGGCGAGAAGCTGGCGTACCTGAAGAACTACGGCGAGGGCTGGGGCTATATGCCGTCCGGCAGGTCCAACGTGTTCGTCGCCAACCACGACACCGAGCGCGGCGGCGACACCCTCACCTACAAGGACGGCGCCAACCACACCCTGGCGCACGTCTTCATGCTCGCCTGGCCCTACGGCTCCCCGGACGTGCACTCCGGCTACGAGTTCACCGACCGGGACGCCGGACCGCCCAACAGCGGTGAGGTGAACGCCTGTTACCGCGACGGCTGGAAGTGCCAGCACGCCTGGCCCGAGATCAAGGGCATGGTGAAACTGCGCAACACCGCGCGTGGCGCCGACGTCACCCACTGGTGGGACAACGGCAACAACGCCATCGCGTTCGGGCGCGGCGACAAGGCGTACGTCGTGATCAACCACGAGGGCGCCGCGCTCGACCGGACCTTCCAGACGTCCCTGGCCGCGGGCACCTATTGCGACGTGCAGAGCGGCCGGAGCGTCACCGTCGACGGCTCGGGCCGTTTCACCGCCTCCGTGGCGCCGAACACCGCCCTCGCCCTGTATACCGGCGCGAAGTGCTCCGCCGGATGAGGCGGACCCGGCCGTCGTGCCTCCGCGGGGCCGTCCTGGCTGGTCGCGCGGTTCCCCGCGCCCCTTCAGGGCGCCTGCGCACCGCAGCCGACCGCACCCGGGTCGCCTGGTCCCCCTGACCACCCCGAGTCCCGTTGACCACGCCGAAGGAGAACGCACCCCCGTGACCGGCTCCGCACGCCGCACCGCCACCGCGATGGCCCTGGCCCTGCTCGCCGCCGCCGTGCCCCTGACGGGCGCGGCGGCGGCGCCCGGCGCCCCGGCCGCCGCTCCCGGCCCGACGAAGGCCGAGGCACAGTGGATCGACCGCGACACCGTCGTCTGGAACACCGACGCCGAACCCGCCGCGCGGGGCGGTGAACGCGCGCCCGTCAGCACGGAGTTGGCGTACGCGCGGCGCGGCGGCATCACCGTCGAGGACGGCGGCCCCACCGGTGGGGCGCACCGCATCCGCCTCGCCCCGGTGCCCGGCGGCCTCACCGAGGCGCAGCGGGCGAAGTTTCCGCACCTGCGGACCCACGCGGCCTTCCGCGTCGACCCGCGCGACCGCGACCGGATCCGCACGGCCCTCACCGGCCAGCTCGTCGCGGTCCAGCGCGCGTCGGACGGCGCCCTGAAGGCCGCCACCGGCGTACAGACGCAGGGCGTGCTTGACGACGTCTACGCCCCCGCCGCCACGAAGGCCGCGCTGGGCCCCGGCTTCACTCACGGCAAGCCGTCGCTCGCGGTGTGGGCGCCCACCGCCCAGGACGTGCGGCTCGACATCGGCGGCCGGACCGTGCCGATGCGCAGGGACGCGGCCTCGGGCGTCTGGTCGGCGAGCGGGCCGCGGAGCTGGACCGGGAAGCCGTACCGGTACGTCGTGAAGGTGTGGGCGCCGAGCGTGCGCAAGGTCGTCACCAACAAGGTCACCGACCCCTACGCCACCGCCCTCACCACCGACTCCGCCCGGAGCCTGCTCGTCGACCTCGACGACCCCGCGCTCGCACCCAAGGGCTGGCGGACCCTGCGCAAGCCGCCCGCGACCCCCCTGCGGGACGCGCAGATCCAGGAACTGCACATCCGGGACTTCTCCATCGCGGACCGCACGGCCAAGCATCCGGGCACGTACCTGGCGTTCACGGACCGCACGTCGAACGGCATGCGACACCTGCGCAAGCTCGCCAGGTCCGGTACGTCCTACGTCCACCTGCTGCCCGCGTTCGACATCGGCACCATCCCCGAGCGCAAGTCCGAACAGGCCACGCCCGGCTGTGACTTGGCGTCCTTCGCACCCGACTCCGAGGAGCAGCAGGCCTGCGTGGGCCAGACCGCCGCCAAGGACGCCTACAACTGGGGCTACGACCCGCTGCACTACACCGTCCCCGAGGGCTCCTACGCGAGCGACCCCGAAGGCCCCCGGCGCACCGTCGAGTTCCGCAAGATGGTGCAAGGACTCAACAACGCCGGCCTGCGCACCGTCATGGACGTCGTCTACAACCACACCGTCGCGAGCGGCCAGGCCGACAGGTCGATCCTCGACAAGATCGTGCCCGGCTACTACCAGCGGCTGCTCGCCGACGGCTCCGTCGCCACCTCCACCTGCTGCGCGAACACCGCGCCCGAGAACGCCATGATGGGCAGGCTCGTCGTCGACTCGATCGTCACCTGGGCGAAGAAGTACAAGGTCGACGGCTTCCGCTTCGACCTGATGGGGCATCACCCGAAGGCCAACATCCTCGCCGTCCGCAAGGCCCTGGACGCCCTCACCCCGAAGAGGGACGGCGTCGACGGCAAGAAGATCGTGCTCTACGGAGAGGGCTGGAACTTCGGCGAGATCGCCGACGACGCCCGCTTCGAGCAGGCCACCCAGCGCAACATGGCGGGCACGGGCGTCGCCACCTTCTCCGACCGGGCCCGCGACGCCGTGCGCGGCGGCGGCCCCTTCGACGAGGACCCCGGCGTCCAGGGCTTCGCCAGCGGCCTGTACACCGACCCCAACACCTCCAAGGCGAACGGCACGCCCGCCGAGCAGAAGGCCCGCCTCCTGCACTACCAGGACCTGATCAAGGTCGGCCTCACCGGCAACCTGGCCGCGTACGCCTTCACCGACTCCTCAGGACGCAGGGTCACGGGCGCCGACGTCGACTACAACGGCGCCCCCGCCGGATACGCCGCCGCGCCCGGCGACGCCCTCGCCTACGCCGACGCCCACGACAACGAGACGCTGTACGACGCCCTCGCCTTCAAGCTCCCGCGCGGCACGGCGGCCGCCGACCGGGCCCGGATGCAGGTCCTCGCGTCGGCGACGGCCACGCTCTCGCAGGGTCCCGCGCTGTACCAGGCGGGCAGCGACCTGCTGCGCTCCAAGTCCCTCGACCGCAACTCCTACGACAGCGGGGACTGGTTCAACGCCATCCACTGGGACTGCCGCGACGGCAACGGCTTCGGCCGCGGCCTGCCGCCCGCCCCCGACAACAAGCCCAAGTGGCCCTACGCAAAGCCCCTGTTGGCGGACCCCGCGCTCGCCCCGGCCTGCGCGGACATCCGCGGAGCCGCGGCCGCGTACCGGGACCTGCTGCGGCTGCGCGCCACCGCACCGGAGTTCTCCCTCGCGACCGGCGAGCGGGTCCAGAAGGAGCTGTCCTTCCCGCTGTCCGGCACCCCGGGGGAGAAGCCCGGCGTCATCACCATGCGCCTCGGCTCCCTCGTGGTCGTCTTCAACGCGACACCCCAGGAGCAGTCCCAGCACGTCGAGGCCCTGGAGGGGAAGGCGTACGCGCTGCATCCCACGCAGGCGCGCGGAGCCGACCCCGTGGTCAAGTCGGCCGCGTACGCGAAGGGTTCGGGGACCTTCCGGGTCCCGGCGCGGACGGTCGCGGTGTTCCGGCGCGGCTGACGGCCGCCGCTCAGGCCCGGCCGAGGACGTTCCGCACGAAGGCGTTGCGGAACGTCCCGGCCGGGTCGAGGGCCGCGGCCAGCGCGGCGAAGTCCGCGAGGCGCGGATGGACGGTGCCCAGGCTCGCCGGAGGGGTGCGGAAGACCTTGCCCCAGTGGGGGCGGGGTGCGAAGGGCGTCAGGGCCTCCTCCGTTCGGGCGATCACCGGCAGGACGGCGGCCGGGTCCGGCGCCCAGGTGAAGTGGAACGCCACCGAGTCACGGCCGTACGCGGGGCTGAGCCACTGGGTGTCCGCCGCGACCGTGCGGACCTCGCAGACCTGGAGGACCGGCGCGATCGTCTCCCGGACGGCGTCGAGCGCGTGCAGCGCGGGGAGCGCCTCGGCGCGCGGGAGCAGATACTCCGACTGCAGCTCCGCGCCGCTGCTCGGCGTGAAGTCGGCGCGGAAATGGGGCAGTCGGTCGTGCCAGGGTCCGGGGACGCCCAGCTGCTCCGTGCAGTTGGCCGCGGGCGCACCGGGCACCGGATGCCGGGGCGCGGTGGCGGGGGCGGCCCACGGGAAGTCGACGCCGCGCCCCGCCCGCTGTTTGAGACACACGGTCGTGAAGCGCGGGCCGCGCCAGTCGGTGAAGAGGCTCACGCTGTACGCCGACGACGTCACCGCGTCGAAGTCGAGCCCCGCGAACGGGAGGTCCACGAACACGTGCTGGGCCACGTCGTACGCGGGCTCCAGGTCGAGGGTCAGCGCCGTCACCACGCCCAGCGCGCCGAGCGAGACCACCGCCCCGTCGAACCCGGCGTCCCCCCGGCGCAGGGTGACGAGCCCGCCGTCCGCCGTCATCAGCTCCACCGCGCACACCGACGACGACAGCGGCGCCAGTGTGTTCCCCGAGCCGTGGGTACCCGTCGCCACCGAACCCGCGACCGAGATGTGGGGGAGCGAGGCCATGTTGGGCAGCGCGAGCCCGGACGCGTGCACGCGGCGGGCCAGTTCGGTGTACCGGACGCCGCCCGCGACCCGCACCGTGCGCGCCGCCGTGTCGACGTCCACGGTGGGCGGCAGCCCGGCCAGGGAGAGGAGCGTGCTGTCCGGGGCGTCGGTGTCCGCGATCCGGTTGAAGGAGTGCCCGCTGCCGAGCACACGCACCTGCCGGGAGCCGGTCACCAGCGCCCGCAGCTCCTCCGCCGAGGCGGGGCGGCGCAGCTCACGGGCCGTGAAGGCGATGTTCCCCGCCCAGTTCGTCACCACGTCGTCGGCACTCATGCTCGTCGTTCCTCCTGGGGGCGGGGCTCCTGGGCGCGGAAGCCGTCCGGGGCGGGGCGGCTCATTACCGGTCATCGTGCCCGGCCGGCCGGAGTCGGAAATACCCCCCTAGGTATGGTGGGAGATAAGGAGTGAATACCCCCGGGGGTAATGGGCCAGGGGTGCGGTCCCGCAAGGGTGGAAGCGCACCCCGGAACACCGGAACCCGGATCCCCGGAAGAGCCGAAGCGGAACCCCGGAAGGGCCGAAGCGGAAAAGGAGTGACAGCCGTGTTCTTCATCGACACCCTCGAACTCGCGGGGCTCGGGAACCACAGCTATCTGGCCGGAGGCCCGGACACCGCTGTGGCCGTCGACCCGCCGCGCGACATCGAGCAGGTCATCGCGGCGGCGGTCCGGCGCGGGGTGCGGATCGGGTACGTCGCGGAGACGCACGTCCACAACGACTATGTGAGCGGCGGGTTGGAGCTGGCCCGCGTGACGGGGGCCCGGTACCTGGTGCCCGCCGGCGCCTCTGTGTCGTTCCCGCACACGCCGGTCATGGACGGCGATGTGGTGTGCGTGGACGAGGCGGTCGGAGTGGAAGAGGCGGCCGAGGCGGGCAGGGCGGGCGGGGCGTCCCGGGCGGACGGGGCCGTGACACTGCGCGCGGTCGCCACGCCCGGTCACACCCCGCACCACCTGTCGTACGTCCTGACGGTCGGCGGCCGCGCGATGGCCGCGTTCACCGGCGGCTCCCTGCTCATCGGCACGGTGGGCCGCCCCGACCTGGTCGAGCCGCGCCTCACCGAGCCGCTGGCCCGGGCCCAGCACGCCTCGGCGCGCCGGTTGGCCGAGGAACTGGACGACGCGGTGCGCGTGCTGCCCACGCACGGCTTCGGCAGCTTCTGCTCGGCGACGCGGTCCGAGGGTGACACGACCACCATCGGCGCGGAGCGCGCGGCCAACGCGGCCCTCACCCAGGACGAGGACACGTTCGTCGCCGAACTGCTCGCCGGGCTCGACGACGTGCCCGCGTACTACGCCCACATGGGCCCGGCCAACGCGGCGGGGCCCGCTCCGGTCGACCTGACCCCGCCCCGGACCGCCGACGCCGCCGAGGTCGCCGCGCGCCTCGCGGCCGGGGAGTGGGTGGTGGACCTGCGCGGTCGGGTGGCGTTCGCCGCCGGACATGTCGTGGGGTCCTTCAACTTCGAGGCCGAGGGCAAGCTCGCCACGTATCTGGCGTGGCTGATCCCGTGGGGCACCCCGGTGACGCTGCTCGCCGACTCGCCTCGCCAACTGGCGTATGCGCAGCGGGAGTTGGTGCGCGTGGGCATCGACCGTCCGGCGGCGGGCGCCACGGGTGACCCCGGTGGCTGGGTGCGTGCGGGGGAGCGCCTCGGGTCCTTCCCCCGGGCGACGTTCGCCGACCTGGCCGATGCCCGCAAGCAACGGGACGACGTGGTGATCCTCGACGTGCGCCGCGCCTCGGAACGGGCGGACGCCCACATCGAGGGCTCCGTGCACGTGCCGCTCCACGAAGTCCACGGACGCCACGGCGAGGTGCCGGACGGCGAAGTGTGGGTGCACTGCGGCAGCGGGATGCGCGCGGCGATCGGGGCGTCGCTCCTCGCCGCCGTCGGGCGCGCGGTCGTCGTGGTCGACGACGCCTTCGACGCGGACGCCCTGGCCCGGGCCGGACTGCCCGTCCACGACGGCCACGCCCGCGCGTGAGCACCCTCGTCCTGGCCCTGGTCGCCGGGGCCGTGGTCGGACTGGCCCTCGGCGCGCTCGGCGGAGGCGGCAGCATGCTCGCCGTCCCCGCCCTCATCTACCTCCTCGGCTTCACCCCGGCCGACGCCACCACCGCGAGCCTGCTGATCGTCGCCGTCACCTCGGCCACCGCCCTGTACGCCCACGCCCGCTCCGGGCAGGTGCGCTGGCGGGCGGGCGCGCTGTTCGCGGCGACCGGAATCCTGCCCGCCGCCGCGGCCGGGGTGGCGGCGAGCAGGCTGCCACAGGCGGCGCTGACGGCGGCGTTCGCAGGGGTTGCGGGGATTGCGGGGGTGTTGATGCTGCGGGGTGGGCGGACGGGGCGAGATGAGCGGAGGGTGCGGGCGGGGCAGTCGGGGAGCGGTGGTGGGGTGGAGCGCGAGGGCGGGCTGGGGCGCGCGGGGCGTGGAGAGGCCTCGGAGTGTGGGGGTGGCGGAGCTGTGCGCGAGGGAGGCTCGGGGCTCGCGGTCGGCCCGGAGTGCGGGAGCGGAGCCGTGGACGAGGGCGGATCAGGGGGCGAAGTCGGCCCTGAGCGCGGGGGTGGCTCGGAGTGCGTGGGTGGAGCCGCGCCCGGCGGCGGGGTGCGGCGCGAGGGCGGCCGTGGCGTCCGCGCGGGGGCCGGTGCCGCGCGGACGGGGCGGGCGGCCGGTGCCGGTGCCGGGCTCGGCGCGCTGACCGGGCTGCTCGGCGTCGGCGGCGGATTCCTCGTCGTACCGGCCCTCGTCACCGTCCTCGCCTTCGAGATGAGGGCCGCCACCGGGACCAGCCTGCTGGTCATCGCCGTCAACTCCCTTGCCTCGCTGGTCACGCGCGGCGGCACGACGACCGGCCTCGACTGGGCGGTGGTCGCGCCCTTCACCGGCGCGGCGGTCCTCGGCGCCTGGGACGGCAAACGGCTCGCCGCCAGGCTCACCGGGGCCACGCTGCGGCGCACGTTCGCGGTCGCGCTGCTCACCGTGGCCGCCGCGATGGGAGTGGACGCGGTCGTCCAGAGCGGCGGCTCGGGGTGACGGGGCCGTGGCGGCAGTCCTACGCCAGCGACAGGAAGAGCTTCTCCAGGCGGGCCCGCATCCGCTCCCGGTCACCACTTTCGGCCAACTCCGTGTCGGTCAGGCAGTGCTGGAGGCCGGTGGCGATGATGGCGAACCCGGCCTTGTCCAATGCCCGGGACGCGGCGGCCAGCTGGGTGATGACCTCCTCGCAGTCCCGGCCCTCCTCGATCATCTTGATCACGCCGTTGATCTGGCCCTGGGCCCGGCGCAGCCGGTTGACCGCCGTCTTCAATTCCTCGGCCGCCATCGTCAGTTCCACTGCTCACTCCGATCTGGATACCCCTATGGGTACCGTACGGGAGTGGTGCACGCGTCAACCAAGGCATCCCCAAGGCCATCCTCAGGCCATCCGATGAAGGGAACCCCCGTGCCGTCCCCCTCCGCGCTCACCGCCGACCAGGCCCGCCACCGCCTGGACGCACTGGCCGTCGTCGACGTCCGCACCCCCGCCGAATTCGCCTCCGGGCACCTCCCCGGCGCCCACAACATCCCCCTGGAACGCCTCTCCGAAGCCCTGCCCGCCCTGGAGGCCGTGGCGGCACGCGGGGAACTCCTCATGGTGTGCGCCTCCGGCAACCGCTCCGCCCGCGCCTGCGCGGCCCTGGCCGAGCACGGCGTCCCGGCCACGACCCTCACCGGTGGCACCACCGGCTGGACGCAGCACGGATACGACGTCGAGCGTACCCGGAGCACGGCCCGCGCCACCTGGGCCATGGAGCGCCAAGTCCGCCTGACCGCGGGGTCCCTGGTCCTGGCCGGCCTGGCCCTCGGGCTGTTGTGGCCGTACGCCCTGTGGTTGTCCGCCGCCATCGCCGGGGGCCTGGTCTTCTCCGCGCTCACGGACACCTGCGGTCTGGCCGCCGTCCTGGCGAGGCTGCCGCACAACCGCCCCCGCGACACCGACCTGCACGCGACGCTCGCCGCCCTGAACCACTGACGGCAAGGCCCCGACCGGGCGTCAGCCGACGGTGGCGGTGCCGAAGTCGCGTACGTAGCGCCGCTGCCAGGGAGTCTCGACGGCGCGGCGGTGATAGTGCGCGCGCACATAGGCGACGGCCTCCCCGGCCTGGACGCCGTCGAGCACGGCCAGGCAGGCGAGAGCCGTGCCGGTGCGCCCGAACCCGCCGCCGCAGGCGATCTCCACCCGCTCCGTGGCGGCGCGGGCCCAGGCCTCGCCGAGGAGTTGCCGCGCCGCGAGCCGGTCCGTGGGCAGCCGGAAGTCCGGCCAGCGCAGCCAGCGCGCGTCCCACGACACCTCGGGCGGCGGCTTGCCCTGGAGATACACGGCGAACATCGGCTCGGGCCCCGCGGGCAGTGGGCGACGGAGTCCCCGGCCGCGCACGAGCCGGCCCGAGGGCAGCCGCAGCACGCCCTCAGCGGTCTCATTCCAGGTCTCAGTCACATGATCACTCTAAGGAGAAAGGCGGCAGCGCGGCGTGAGTTGCGCTCCGGGCGAACCACCGCACTTACGGTGCCGCTGGTCACGGAGTACTTCACGCACCAAAGGGACAATGGCCACCCGGTCCTAGCCGATACTCACCCGGTTCTAACGGAATCTTGACTTCGACAGGGCATATTGACACGCATGACAACCATGGTTCCTGTCTGCCCGTACTGCGGCCGGGTGGAATGCATCTGTCCGGCAGTGGCCGGCCACTTCGCGTCGGCCCGCGCGTGCGCGCCGACGGCCACACCGCCGAGTGTCAGGCGGGGCGCACCGACCGCGCGGACGCTGATACGCCGCGTGGGCCCCGCCCACAGGGCGGGGTCCCACCACCCCGCCCTCCACGCCCTGAGCACACCTAACCCGACCGCCACGAGCAGGACCCCCGCCGCGGTGACCTGCCCGTAGTCGGTGCCGCCACCGACACCTGACCTGCCGTCGTCGCATGCGTCGGACCTCTGGCCGATGACGACGGCGACCAGTACCGTGCCGATGCCGCCCTCATCGACGCACCATCGACGAACGAGGGTGTGATCGCCGCGAGTTCGTACGCCGATCGCGTCTCCGGCATGCCCGGACACTCGTCGTCGATCGGTTCGAGGGGTTGGATGAGCCGGGACGAGGCGGAGCAGTGGCGAAAGGGGAGACGGTGACGGACTGGAAGCCGGTCGTCGAGGTCGCGGTGCGCGAGTGGGCCGAGCTGGGCGAGGGCCCCACCTGGGACCCGGTCGCCGACCGCCTGATCTGGGTGGACATCCTCAACTCCCGTGTTCACACCTACCATCCGGCGAGCGGCCACCGCACGGTGCTCGCCACGGAACAGCACGTCGGCGCCGCGAAGCCGCGTGCGGGCGGCGGCCTCGTCGTCAACCTCCGCGACGGCGTCGGGCTCTACGCCCCGGACGGAGCCTTCTCCTGGCTGGTGCGCGATCCGGTCGCCGGCCGCCGTGGCAACGACGCGGCCGTCGCCCCAGACGGCGCGCTGTGGGCGGGCACCATGCGCTACGACGAGGCGCCCGGCGGCGGCGCCCTCACGCGCGTCACCGCCGACGGCACGGTGACCGAGGTCTTCCACGGCGTGGCCGTCAGCAACGGCACCGGCTGGAGCCCCGACGGCACCCTCCTGTACTACGTGGACAGCCCCACACGACGCGTCGACGTCTGCCGCATGGACGGGCAACGCCCTGCCGAACGCCACGAGTTCGCTGTGATCGCGGACTCGGACGGCTTTCCGGACGGCCTCACCGTGGACGCCGAAGGCTGCGTGTGGGTGGCGCTCTGGGACGGCGGGCAGGTGCGGCGCTACACCCCGGACGGGAAGCTGGACCGCGTCCTGCGGCTCCCCGTGGCACGCCCCACCGCGTGCGCGTTCGGCGGCCCGGGCCTGCGTGATCTGTACGTCACGACGGCCCGGACCGGCCAGGACCGCCCGCACCCGATGGCGGGCTCGGTCCTCGTGGTCAAGGACGCGGGCCAAGGGCTGCCGGGGACGGCCTTCGCGGGCTGACGCCCGGAAGGCGCGGCCGTCCCGAGGCGCCGTGCGGACCTCAGACGGTGCGGCTCGCGAACATCGAGGAGATGACGCGCTCCGCCTGGTCGGCCAGGTAGAAGTGATCGCCGGGCAGCACGAGCGCGGAGAAGTCACCGCTGCCCGCGTCCCGCCACGCCTCCACGTCCTCCGGCGACACCTCGATGTCCTGGTCGCCGGTGAACACGCCGATGGGGCAGCGCAGCCGTGCCGTCAGGTCCGGCCGGTACGTCTCGATCAGGCGGTAGTCGGCGCGTATCGCGGGCAGCACCATCTCACGCACGTCGGGGTCGTCGAGGAGCTGCGGGTCGGTGCCGCCGAGCTGCTTGATCTCGTCGACGAGCCGCTCCTCCGGCAGCAGGTGGACCGTCCCGGGGCGCTGGCGGCGCGGGCCCTGGCGACCGGACACGAAGACCCGCCGGGGCGCGGGGCCCGGCCCCGCCTCCAGGCGCAGCGCCGTCTCCCAGGCCAGCGCCGCACCCATGCTGTGGCCGAAGAAGACCAGCTCGCGATCGGTGCGCACACCCGCCCGCAGCGCCTCCGTGACCGCGTCGGCCAGCTCCGTCATGGTGCCGATCGGCCGCTCCGCGAGCCGGTCCTGGCGCCCCGGGTACTGCACCGCGACCAGCTCCACGTCCAGCGGAAGGAGCCGCGCCCACGGCGAGAAGAAGGAGGCGGTGCCGCCCGCGTGCGGGAAGCACACCAGGGTGGTGCGGGCGCCGGGGCGCGGCTGGGTGCGGCGCAGCCAACGGGGCTTGGGAGCGGCCGAGTTGCCACCGGGGCGGTGGGTGGTGGGATTCGATTCGGTGGTCATCAGTACTCCGTCGAGCAGCTAGGCGGTCGGGCCGCGGTTCAAGTGGTCGCCCGCGCGACGGAACCAGAAGCGGGGCAAGTGCCGCAACCCGGGGTAGCGGTTCGGTCGGCGCCCGAAGCGCTACCCCGCACCGATGCCGCGTACACACAGATGTCCGGTCGCCCGGACGACCGAGAGCGGACGGCTGACAGATTTCATCCGCTGCCCGCTGCCCGCTGCCCGCTGCCCGCTGCCCGCTGTCCGTCGGCGGGGTCCGCCCTCATTCGTCGTAGTGGATGACCCCGTCCTCGTCCATCGTCGGGTGCAGCTTCATCGGTTCCGTCGTCTCCATGTCCGAGGGGCGCGACGACTCGGGCCCGTCGGCGCCGATCCTGACCATGCGTTCCACGCGGCAGACGCGGAAGCAGCGGTCGCGTACGACGATCTGGTTGGCGCGGCCGGCGGACTTGAACTCCTCGGCGGCGCTGAGGAATTCGGCGCGTTCGGTGGCGTCGAAGTCGTACAGGAGCGGCCACAGCTCGGTCATGCCGTGGACGAGGAGTCGGCGCGCGTCGTGCGGGGTGGGCATGAGGGCGCCGCGCGGCCGCCACCGTTCGCCCCGGCGCTCCGCGACGCCGAAGCTGACCGGGAGCAGGACGACCTCCGGATAGTCCCGGGCGGCCCGCTCGGAGTCCTCGCGGAGGGCGGCGGGGAGATGGCCGCCGGAGTAGGTGAAGCCGCGCAGGGCGATGCGCAGCGCCCCCGCCATCAGGCCTTCGGCGCTGTTCGGGCCGAGGGTGAAGCCCACGTCCCGCGAGGGCGGGTTCGGCCGGTCGTCCCAGGACGCGACGGCCGGTTCCGGGTCGGTGGGCCGGGGCGGTTCGAGGCCGTCCTCGCCGGCGCGGGCGAACTCGTCGCCGCGGATGACCCGGTAGCGCGTGCCGAGCACGGTGACCTCGTCGACCGGCTCGTGTTCGAGCCGGGTCACGGCCGCGAGCAGCGCGCGGCGCTGCTCGCGGTCCTCGGTGTCGTCCTTCGCCTTGAACCACAGCAGGGAGTTGAGACTGTCCCTGGCCTGCTGGGGCGTGCCCTCGGTGACATCGCCGAGCAGGCGCCAGGGTTCCTCCGGGCCGGCCTCCCGGGCGGCGATCCCGAAGACCGGCCCGCGCACCGCCAGTTGTGGGTACAGATACGAGGCGTCCACCGCGTCGGCCTCGCTGACCCACGCGGCCGGGTCGTCACGGCGGACCAAGTCGCTGTGCAGCGCGTCGATCTGCCGCTTCCAGTCGTCAGACATGGGTGCATTGTCCCGACTCGCGTCGCCCCGCGCGGGCCGCGTCACGCGGGAGCATGACGAAGTGCTCGAATGCCGGGCGCGCGGGGCGGGCGTGCCCTATAGGGGGCCGCCGCTCCGGAGCGGCGCCTGTGCGTACTGCGCCACTCCGTTGCCGAGCGACCAGTCGATCGACTCGTTCTCGGTCACGGTGACGAACACGTTCCGGGGCTCGGTGTCGGCGTACTCGTGCGCGAGTTCGGCGATCCGCCGGTACAGGGCCCGCTTCTGGTCGGGAGTGCGGCCGGAGCGCATCGTGATGGCCACGTACACGATGCCGCTGTCGCGGCGCACCCCGAGATAGTCGTCGTACCGCAGTGTGCCGCTCCCGCCACTGTGGCCGTTGAGCACCTGGAACCGGTCGTCGGCCGGGATGCCGATGGTCTCCACGAGCGCGTCGTGCACGGCCCTGCCGAGGGCGTCGAGGCGGTCGGGACCGGCCTCCAGGGCGTCTATGCGGACAAAGGGCATGACGGTGTTCCTCTCGCTGGTCGCTGGCCCGTACATACTAGTAGGTACAGACTCTTGGTGGTGCTGCGCGGCGCGGCGAAGCTGGTGGCCATCGGGCTCGTCCTCGCGGGGACGACCCTTGCTCGCGCGCAGCCGCGGCGTCGGCGGGAGCGGCGCCAAGGACCAGGGCGAGACCGAGGCCGAGGGGCCGTGGGCGGCGGTGCCCTAACCGGCCGCGCCGGGCGCGTCCTTGCGGAACAGCCCCGTCCAGAGGAACGGTTCGCCGAAGTGCGCGGACTCGGGCGGCTCGTCGCGCATGCGGCGCAGCTCGACCTCCGTGAGGTCGGAGAAGATCCAGCGGAGCGACTCGGCGGTGTAGGCGAGCCCGCCCCGGAGCCCGCAGCCGCCGTAGAGGTCCGCGTCGGGCAGTTCGGAGCCCATGCCGCCCGCGGCGAAGCAGGTGAGGCCGAAGTGGCCGCCGGGCGCGAGGGCGCGGTCCAGCAGGGCGAGGTAGCTGACGCGGCGGTGCGGCGGCAGATGGTGGAAGCAGCCCGAGTCGTAGACCAGGTCGTACGGTCCGCCGAGCGCGGTGGGGGCGAGCGTGAACGCGTCGCCGAGGTGGAACCGGATCTCGGCCCCGGTCTCGCGGGCGCGCTCCTCGGCCCAGGCGAGCGCGGTGGGCGATACGTCGACGGCGTCCACCTCGAAGCCGAGCGCGGCCAGGTGAGTCGCGTTGCGGCCCGGACCGCAGCCCAGGTCGAGGGCGCGCCCCGGCCGGATCAGGCCACGTTCGACGTACGAGGCGAGGCTCGCGTCGGGCTTCGCCACGAAGAACGGCACCGGCTTGGACCGGTCGCTGTAGAAGTCGTCCCACCAGTCGCCCGCGGCCGCCGTCCAGCGGTCGGCCTCCGGCGCGAACAGCCCGTCGAGCAGCTTCAGTACGTCGTCCACGGAGCGTATGTTCCGGTCCATCCGAACCCCCTTCGAGAGGGCGCAAGAATATCGGTGACACGGAAGAAAGCACAGGTCAGATGGGGTGAAGTGGGCGCGCCGGCGGGCTTGTGCGGGGAGCCGGCCCGGCGCGGGCGGGCGTTCCCCGGACGGCGTTCGCCAGCCCCTGTGCGGCCCCGTCGAACGCCGTCAGGCGGGCACTGCGGGCGCCGCCGGAGCGGGTTTTCCGACAGATGCGGAATCCGGCTGTGGGAAGGCCCGGCGGTAGTCGCTCGGGGACACCCCGACCTGCTTCAGGAAGTGGTGGCGCAGGTTGTTCGCCGTGCCGAGGCCGCTGAGTTCGCCGACCTTCTCGACGGGCAGGCCGGTGGACTCAAGGAGGCTCTGGGCACGGGCGAGGCGCTGGTTGAGGAGCCACTGGAGGGGGGTCGTGCCGGTGGCGGCCTGGAGGCGGCGGTAGAAGGTGCGCGGGCTCATCGCCGCGCGGCGCGCCAGATCCGTCACCGTCAACGGCTGGTCGAGGCGCTCCCGGGCCCACTCGAGGACCGGGCTCAACCCCGCGTCGTCCGTGGCGGGCACCGACAGATCGATGAACTGGGCCTGTCCGCCCGGCCGGTGGGCGGGCACCACCATGCGGCGGGCGAGCTGGTTGGCGACGTGCGCGCCGAGGTCACGGCGCACCAGATGCAGGCACAGGTCGAGGCCCGCGGTCAGGCCCGCACTGGTCAGGACGTCGCCGTCGTCCACGTACAGGACCGAGTCGTCGACCTCGACGCGCGGATGGCGGGCGGCGAGCTGGGCCGTGTGCTGCCAGTGCGCGGTGGCCCTGCGGCCGTCGAGAAGGCCCGCCTCGGCGAGCGCGAAGGCGCCGTTGCACAGGGACACCATGCGGGCGCCCGCCGCGTGGGCGCGGCGCAGCGCGTCGACGAGTCCGGGCGGCAGCGGCGCGCCCTCCTCGACGCAGGCGTCGGGCACGGAGGGCACGATGACGGTGTCCGCGCCGACGATGTCGTCGAGCCCGTACGGGGTGCGCAGCGAGAAGCGGGACCGCGCGGTGGCGTCCTCCTCGCCGCCGCCGATGCCGCAGAGCCGGAGGTCGTACCAGGGGTCGAACAGATCCGGCTGCGGCTTGCCGAACACCGTGCACGGGATGCTCAGTTCGTACAGGTCCCACGACGGGACCCCGATCTCCTCGGTCACGACCACCGCGACGGTTCCAGCGCTCATGCGGGCGAGGATACGACGCCTGTCGGGGTGGCAGGAATTTGGTGACCACCGTCATCACCGTCACTGTCGTGGCCCCCGGCGCGCTGCGAAGGTGGTCCGTACGTGATCAACGTGATCAGCCGCCCGAAGGCGGATCTTCTAGGAGTTACCACGCAATGAGCGCAGAACGACGCGCCCCCGTGACCGTCATCGGACTCGGCAACATGGGCACGGCCCTGGCCGCCGCCTTCCTGGAGCGCGGCCACCCGACCACCGTCTGGAACCGTTCGCCGGAGAAGTCCAAGGCCCTCGCCGAGCGCGGCGCGCGGGTCGCGGCGACGCCAGGTGAGGCGGTGACCGCAGCCGAGTTGGTGATCGCCTGCGTCCTCGACTACGACGCGCTGCACACCGTGCTCGACCCGGTCGCCGACCGGCTCGCGGGCCGCGCCCTGGTGAACGTGACCTCCGGATCGCCGGAGCAGGCACGGGACTTCAGGGACTGGGCCGAAGCGCGGGGTGCCACCTACCTCGACGGCGCCATCATGACGACGCCGCCCGGCGTCGGCAGCCCGGACATGATGTTCCTCTACAGCGGTTCGCAGGACACCTTCACCGCGCACAAGGAGACCCTGGACGTCCTCGGTGACGCGCTGTTCCTGGGCACGGATCCGGCGGTCGCGTCGCTGTACGACGCGGCGCTGCTCGGACTGATGTGGGCCACGTTCAACGGCTGGCTGCACGGCACGGCGCTCGTCGGCGCCGACAAGGTGGCCGCCACGGAGTACACCGCGCTCGCGAACCGCTGGCTCGGCGGCGCGGTGAGCGGCTTCCTCACGCGGTACGCGGAGCAGGTGGACGAGGGCCGCTACCCGGGCCACGACGCGACCGTCGACGTGCAGATCGGGGCCATCGACCACCTCATCCACGCGGCGGCCGACCGGGGTGTCGACAACGCCCTGCCGGAGCTGCTCAAGGCGACCATGGAGCGGGCGAAGGCGGCCGGCCACGGCGGGGACAGCTACGCGAGCGTGATCGAGGTGCTGCGCGGGAAGGGCGGGACCACCGCCTAGACGCCCGGCACCTGGGCACCCGGGCCTGGAGCGGCGGGCGGCCCGGCGTCCGGAAACACGGTGTGGCGTCGGCCCGTCCGGGCCGACGCCACCGCCGTCACCAACTGCTGGTGAGGTCCCGCTGGGGCTGCTCGGGCGCGCGCCGGGCGGAGGGCAGCCCGGCGAATCCGGGGGAGTCCACCGACGTACCGGCGACCCGGTCCGCGAGCGAGCGGGAGGAGCGCGAGAGCACCGGGAACACGTTCAGGAGGAACAGGGCGACCGCCGCGATCCAGCACAGGACGGACAGGAAGAGCCAGCCCTGCACCAGCATGCAGCAGGCCAGCGCGTACACCGCGACGTCGGCCGAGGTGGTGACGGCCGCACGCAGCGCCGCGCGCGAGGGCGTGCGCGGGGTGACGCGCAGTCCCATCAGGGCCTTGCCCAGGGTCCGGCCGGTGAAGGTGAGCGTGAGCCACTGGTAGAGGAACGTGAGCACGACCAGGGCGAGGAAGCCCTGCTGGACGTAGCCGACGGCGTCCTTCCACAGCGAGTCGACCATCTTGTCGGCCGCTCCCTGGGCGTCGCCCCCGGACTTGACGAAGTGCCAGCTTCCTTTGGTCACCAGCTCGGGCACATCGGTGATGAGTGCCGAGATGCGGTTGAAGGTCAGGACAGCGAGCCCCCAGGCCGCCGCCACCACCAAAGCGAAGTCGATGAGCCAGGCGCCGAGACGGCGAAACTTCGGCACAGATGATCCCCCAAGACTGCTACCCCCCGGTCTGACTCCGCATCACGATAGCAACAGCGGTGCCCGCGCTCAGCCGGTCAATTGAGACGATCTCGGGGCACTCCCGTCCTTCAACTCCGTTGCCATGGCGTCAAGATGACGCCGAAGTGACCGGCGCGAAGGAGTGCGTTCGGAGCGCGCGGGGCGCGAGCCGGAGTCTTTGCTCCGCGCGCGATCCGCGCGTGGAACGGCGGCTTCCACACGTCCCGAACCTAGACTCCGGGCATGGACACCACGCGGCTCGACCATCTCGCCAACGGCAAGTACGTGCTGGTCACCAGCTACCGCAAGGACGGCACGGGGGTGCCGACGCCCGTCTGGGTGGTGCGGGACGGTGACGCGCTCGGTATCTGGACGGTCACGGGGAGCTGGAAGGTGAAGCGGATCCGCCGTCGGGCGGACGTTCTCGTCGGTCCCTGCGACCTGCGCGGCAATCCGACGGGGGAGCAGGTTCCGGCCACGGCCGAGATCTGTGACTGGACGACGACTGCGCGTTACCGCAAACTCCTCGCACGGAAGTACGGCGTCACGGGGATCCTGGTCCTGCTCGGCAGCAGGCTGCGGCGAGGGGCGCGCGGCACCGTGGGTATCCGCATCACTCTCGTTCCGTGATCAAGGACGCGGCCTCTGTCCTGAAATGGGGCACATTGTGGGCAAGTTGATGCCCGAGAGACGCAGATCACACCGGTTCGGCGGCATTGGTACATGAGACCTACACCGATTCTGTGCGTCTCCTACCCGAGGATGAGGGGCACCTGCCAGGACTACACCGGTCGTGGGCCGATAGTCCGGCCCGCAGTCTGACTTGGGCACCCCAAGCGGACGGCACGATGGAGGGGAACCTGAAGACCTGTACCGACGAGCATCAACGTGCCGCCGGATGGTCACCCTTGCCTGCCAATCCCGACGGGGGTCTCTTTCGCCGTGGCTACGTTCCTCTACAAGCTGGGCCGTCTCGCGTTCAGACGGCGCTGGTGGATGGCGCTCATATGGGTGCTGCTCTTCGTAGGCGCCGGCTTCGCCGCCTCGGCAGCCCCCGCAGCACCCGCCGACACGTTCTCCATGCCTGGCACGGAGTCGCAGAAGGCCTTCGACCTGCTCGACGAGCGCTTCCCCCAGACCAAGTCCGACGGTGCCACCGCACGCGTGGTGGTCCGTGCTCCGGACGGTGAGAAGATCACCGCCACGGACAACAAGGAGAAGGTCGACAAGCTCGTCGCCGCCCTGGGCAAGGGCGCGAAGGTCTCCAAGGTCGACGACCCGTTCAAGACGGGTGCCGTCAGCAAGGACAAGACCACCGTCTACGCGACCGTGTCCTACACGGACACCGGCACGGAGCTGAGCGACAAGAACAAGGACGCGCTCGAGAAGCTCCTCAAGGACACCCGCAAGGACGGCCTGACCGTCGAGGCGGGCGGTGACGCCGTCAAGACCGAGCAGAGCATGGGCGGCAGCGCCGAGCTGATCGGCATCGGCGTCTCCGCGGTGGTCCTGCTCATCACCTTCGGCTCGATGATCGCCGCGGGCATGCCCATCCTCACCGCCCTCATCGGCGTGGGCATCGGCATCTCCAGCATCACGGCGCTCGCCAGCACCCTGGAGCTCTCCAGCACCACCTCGACGCTCGCGATGATGATCGGTCTCGCGGTCGGCATCGACTACGCGCTGTTCATCGTCTCCCGCTACCGGGCCGAGATCGCCGAAGGACGTGAACCCGAGGACGCGGTGGGCCGCGCCGTCGGCACGGCCGGGTCCGCCGTCGTCTTCGCCGGACTCACCGTCGTCATCGCGCTCGCCGGCCTCATGGTCGTCAACATCCCGCTGCTCACCAAGATGGGCATGGCCGCGGCCGGCACGGTCGTCATCGCCGTGCTGATCGCCCTCACCCTGATCCCGGCGCTGCTCGGCTTCGGCCGCCGCAAGGTGCTGCGCCGCAAGGACCGCAAGAAGCCGTTCGGTACGCCGTTCGCCGACGCGCACGCCAAGCCGAAGCTCGGCACCCGCTGGGCCCGGTTCGTGCTGCGCCGCCCGCTGATCGTGCTGCTCTTCGCCGTCGTCGGCCTCGGCGCCATCGCGGCCCCGGCCGCCAAGCTGGAGCTCGGCCTGCCCGACGAGGGCACGTTCGCGACGGACACCACCCAGCGCAAGGCGTACGACATGCTGTCGGACTCCTTCGGCAAGGGCTTCAACGGCCCGCTGACGGTCGTCGTCGACAAGGACAGCAAGGGCGCGGGTGCCGCCGCCAAGGACGTAGGCGAGGCGCTGAAGAAGTTCGACGGCGTCGTCAACGTCACCCCGGCCGCGCCGAACAAGGAAGACAACACGGCGACGATGACCGTCGTGCCGAAGACCGGCCCGAGCGACGCCGAGACGGAAAAGCTCGTCAAGAAGATCCGCTCGGACATCAGCGACGTCGAGTCCAAGACCGGCACCGAGGTCCTGATCACCGGCTCGACGGCCATGACGATCGACTTCTCGCAGACCCTCGACGACGCCCTGATCCCGTACCTGGCTCTCGTCGTCGGCCTGGCCTTCCTGCTCCTGATGCTGGTGTTCCGCTCCATCCTGGTTCCGCTGAAGGCGGCCCTGGGCTTCCTCCTCTCGGTGCTCGCGGCGCTCGGCGCGGTCGTGGCGGTCTTCCAGCAGGGCCACCTCGCCGGAGTCTTCGGTGTCGACCAGCCGGGTCCGATCATGAGCATGATGCCGATCTTCATGATCGGTGTGGTGTTCGGTCTCGCGATGGACTACGAGGTCTTCCTCGTCACGCGGATGCGTGAGGCGTACGTCCACGGGGCGCGCCCCGGCGAGGCCGTGGTCACCGGCTTCACCCACAGCGGTCGCGTCGTCGCCGCGGCGGCGGTCATCATGATCAGCGTCTTCTCCGGCTTCATCATGGAGAACGACGACATGATCAAGATGATGGGCTTCGGCCTCGCGTCGGCCGTCCTCTTCGACGCCTTCGTGGTCCGCATGGCGATCGTGCCCGCGGTGCTCGCGCTGCTCGGCAAGTCCGCCTGGTGGCTGCCGCGCTGGCTCAACGCGATCCTGCCCAACGTGGACGTGGAGGGCGAGAAGCTGCACAAGCAGCTCGGTGACGTGAACGGCGGAGCCGCGCCGTACAGCGACCCGGAGCGTGAGCTGCAGCGCGTGCGATGACGTGCTCGGCCACGGCCGACAGCACACCGCATCGTGAGTAGTACGGCGGCCCGGTGACCGAGACGGTCACCGGGCCGCCGCGCTGTGCGGCCGCGGCCCGGCTGCCCGTGCGGCCGCCGTCCGGTTGATGGAGACTCCTCCTGGTGGCTGGTGGCTGGTGGCTGGTGGCTGGTGGCTGGTGGCCGCCGCCTTCGCCCGGCCCCGGCCCGGCGCACACCTGCGTACCGCCGTCGGCGTACTCGCCTTGGACGCCGTCGAGGAGAGCGCCGTCGGCGACCGGGACGCCCACCGCGCCGGATACGCCTCGACCACCTCCGCGGCGGGCGGGGCGCCCAAACACGCTGAACAGCGCTGATTCGGCAAGGAACGGCACCGAAGAGGTGATTCGGCTCAATTCGCGTGTTCGTGAAGTCAACTTCGGTGCTACGACACGCGTCCGTGCTAAGGGGTGGGCCGTTTTCAGCCCGGCTGCCAGGCCCTTCGTCCCGCGTGGAGCGGTGTCGCGTGCTCCTCGGACGAAGGCCCGGGGGCGCGGTCGCGCGGAGGAGGTTGACCATGATCGAGGTCGACGGGGACCGGCTCGCGGTGGTCGCTCTGGATTCCCGGCGCGCCCGGGACGTCCGGATCGCGGGGGCGAAGGCGGCGCATCTGGCGCGGGCCGCGGGAGCGGGTCTGCCGGTGCTGCCCGGATTCGTCGTGGCGGCCACGGCGGAGACCACCGACGAGTATGTGGGCGAGAGTGAACTGCGGCGCGCCTGGAGCGAGTTGAGCGACGGGGGTGCGCGGCCGCTCGTCGTGCGGTCGTCGTCCGCGCACGAGGACGGCGCCGAGTCGTCCCTGGCGGGCCTGTTCGAGACGGTCCTCGACGTGCACGGCTGGGACGCGTTCACCGACGCCGTGCGGCGGGTGCTCCGCTCCGCGCGCCGCGTCCCCGTACGGCACGTGCCGGACCGCGGGGACGACGGCGCCGCCCGCGCGGACATGGCCGTGCTGGTGCAGCCCATGGTGCGCGCCGTGGCCGGCGGGGTGATGTTCGGCGCGGACCCGCTCGCGGGGCGGTACGACCGGGTGCTCGTCAGCGCCGTGCCCGGCGGCCCCGACCGGCTGGTCGACGGCGTCGTCGACGGCGTCCGCTACCACCTCACCCGGCATGCCCGCCTGGTCCGCACCGAACCCGTCGAGCCGCGCGGCACCCGCCTCCTCGGCCGCGGCCGACTGCGCCGCCTGGTGCGCCTCGCGCGCCTGGCCCAGCGGGAGTTCGGCGGCCCGCAGGACATCGAGTTCGGCTTCGACGCCGACGACCGCCTCTGGCTGTTCCAGACCCGCCCCATCACCGCGATGCCCACGGCCCCGCCCCGCGGCGCCCGCCTGCTCGGCCCTGGCCCGGTGGCCGAGACCTTCCCCGGCGTCGTACAGCCGCTGGAGGAGGACCTGTGGCTGGCCCCCATGTCGTACGGCCTGACGCTCGCCCTCGACCTCACGGGCTCCGCCCCGCGCGGGCGGCTGCGCCGACTGCCCGTCGTCACCACCGTCGACGGGCGCGCGGCCGCCGACCTGCGCCTCCTCGGGGCGGCCCCGGCGCGCCATCCGGCCCTCGCCTTCCTCAACCCCGCCCCGGGCGCCCGCCGCGCCGCCGCGGCCTGGCGGACCGGACGCCTGCGCGCCGCCCTGCCGATGCTCGCCGTCGACCTCATGGCCGACGTGGACCGCTACCTGGGCGAACTGCCGCCACCCGAGGCGATGTTGAGCGGACGGTTGTTCGCCGCCGTCTCCTGGGGCCGTACCGTCCTGGCGTCGCTCCACGCCCAAGAGGCTCTGGCCGGAGCCCTGTTGGCGCAGGACTCGGGTGCCACCGCCGTCGGCGAAGCCCTGGCCGTCCTGGCCGAGGCGCGCGCCGCCGAACCCGACGACGCGCGCCTGGTCGCCCGGCACCCCGTGCTGCTTTCCCTGCAGCCGCCGTCGCTCGGCCCGCGCCCGCCGCTGCCCGCGCGCACCGCGTGGGCCGGGGTGCCGCGCGGTACGGCGGCCCTGCCGACGCGCGAGGGGCTGCGGCTGCGCGTCCGCTGGGTGCAGGAGATGCAGGCCGCCATGGTGCGCGAGATAGCCCGACGCTTCACTGCGGCCGGGCTCATCGACGACCCGTCCCGCGCCGCCCTGCTGCGCTGGACCGAGCTGACGTCCGCGAGCGACGGCGCCGGCCTCCCCGCCGACCTGCCCGAACGGCTGCCCCGCCCGCACCGGCCCGCCCTGCCCGCCGCCTTCCGCCTCGCCGCCGGACGCCCGGTGCCCGAACCGGGCGACCGCCGCAAGAAGAGCCCGGGCCAGGGCGCGGGCGGCGGCTTCGGCTCGGGCACCGCCTGGCACGGGACGGGCGCGCCGCCCCGGCACCCGGTCCTGGTCGTCCGCACCCTCGACCCGGCCCTCGCGCCGCTGCTGCCCGGGCTCACCGGCCTGGTCGCCGAGACCGGCAGCGTCCTGTCCCACCTCGCCGTCCTCGCCCGCGAGTACCGGGTGGCCACGGCGGTCGGCGTCCCCGACGCGCTCGGCCGCTTCCCGGAAGGGACGCGGCTCTCCGTGGACGGGGGGTCGGGAGAGGTGGCCGTGGTACGGGTGACGGCTGTGGCGGACCCGGCGGACACCGAGGAGTCCGGAGCGGAGGCGGCCGGGGCAGAGGTGGGCGGCGTCGAACCCGTCGGCGAGGAAGTCGTCGAGCGCGGCGGAGCGTCCCGGGCGGGCACTGGGCCCGACGTGCCGCCGTGCTCCCGCGACAGCGACAGCGACAGCGACAGCGACAGCCACAGCGACGGCGACGTGCACGGGCCCGTCCCGCCCGACTGCCCCGACTACCGGGAGGGCATGGCGTCATGAAGTACGTGAGCTATCTCCTCGGCGGCCTCACCGCCGCCGCGGCCGCCACCTACAGCGTCGTCTACCTCACCCGCTGGGAGTGGCAGCGCGCCCTCATCTGCGGCGTGCTGCTCCTGGTCGTCGAGGGCCTGCTCGTGTGCGCGCTGCTCCTGGGCCGCATCGGCCGTCTGGAACGGCGGATCGCCGACACGGGGGAGCGCACCGAGGAGGTGTGGCGGCGGCTGCGGGAGTCCGGCCCGGAACAGGGTGCGCGGTTCCGCTGGCTGGAGCCGCGCGAGCCCGACGGCGCCCACCGCACGTACGTCTTCGTGCCCGTCCTGATGGCGGCCGGGGTGCTGCTGTCCGGCGCCGCCTGGGTCGTGCAGCGGATCTCGGCGGCCACCGCCCGGCCCGGGGCGGAGCGCAGGCTCGCCGGGCGCCTCACGGCACTGACCGCGCCGCACGAAGAACTCCTCGGCCGGGCGCCGGAGTTGGAGGCCAGGCCCGCCGTACCGCGCCCCCGTGCCGCGCGGACGCTCCTCCTGACCGTCGTGGTCGCGGCGTGCGGGCTGCTGCTCGCCCTCCTCGTGGACACCCTGTCCGACGCCACCCAGACCCGCCCGGGCGAGGCGACGGGTTCGGCCGCGACCACCCTCGTCTACCGGGTCGAGGTGCACGGCAGCGACGACGCGAACGCCCGCGCCCTGGCCGCGCGCGAGTTGTGGGAGCGGTGCCGCCGCTCGACCGCCGCCCTCAACGTGCGGGCCCCGCTGATCCGTCTGGACACGGACGTCTGGGCCGGAGTGATCCGCCCCGCCCTGTCCGAGCACGACGTGATGCGCCTCAGTGGCTGCCTGACCGACGCGACGGCCCACCGCACCCGCGCGCGGGTCCTCGGCGAGAGCCAGGTGGAACCGGCCCGACGGGAGGGGTGAGCGCACTGAGGGCAGCTCCCCGTAACGCCAACTCCCTTGATATCAGGGCGTGTTGGAGAGGTCATTGAGACTGGTGAGGCGGTCTTGCGCGGTCACGGGGCCGCTCGCGCGCGGGTAGCCTGAAGGCGTCTGCGTTTCCTCCCCGTCCCGTGCTGGTGTGCGCCGCGCGTACCCCATCAGGTGGTGACCGCTTGTCTTCCGCGCCCTCTGCTTCGCCTTCGTCGTCGTCCCCTTCCAGGGCCCTGTCGGCCCGCGCCGCCGCCCTGCTCGGCACCGTGCGCGCCGCCGGGGCCAGAGCGCGCGGCGGACTCACACCCCGCCGCCCCCTCGCCCGCCGGACGCTGAAGACCGTCGGCCTGTGCGTCCTCGGCTACACCGTCTTCTGGCTCACCTCGGCCCTCGGCGTGCTCGCCGTGTCGGCCTGGGCGGGCGAACACGCCCCCGCCGACGGCGAGTTGGCGGGCATCCGGCACTTCCAGCAGGTCGACGACCGGTTGTGGCGCGGCTCCGCGCCCAGCGGGGCGGGCTACCGCGCGCTCGTCGCGCACGGCATCCACACCGTCGTGGACCTGCGCGCGGAAGACCTGAGCGCCGCGGCGCTCGCGCAACCGAAGCGCGCCGGACTGCACGTCGTCCGCATGCCGATCCGCGACGGACAGACCCCCGACGGCCGCCAGGTCGACCAGTTCCTGCGCGTCGTCGCGGACGCGCGCGGCCCGGTCTTCGTGCACTGCGGCGCGGGCGTCGGCCGCACCGGCTCGATGACCGCCGCGTACCTGGTCCGCACCGGCCAGGCGACGCCCAGCCAGGCGGCGCTGCGCACGGTCGCCGTGGGTCCGCCCTCGCTGGAGCAGATCTACTACGTGCTCAGCGCCGACCGGCACGCGAGCCGTCAGCCGCCCGAAGTCGTCTCACTGGTCAGCCGGCTCGCCGACGCGCCCCGCAGGATCAAAGCGTCGCTTTGAGCCGCCAGGCGCCGCCGTGGAACAGCGCCGCGCCGCCGTCGGCCGACAACTGCCCGCCGTCGGCCGCGTGCGCGCGCCCGCCCCGTCGCTGCTCGTCCTCGCGGACCCGCTTCTGCAGCAGCGTCGCCGCGAAGCGTCCGGCCACACCGCCGTCCTTCGACGGCTGCTCGCCGACGACCTCGAAGCCCGCGGCGGCGTAGTACGCCCGCAGCCGCGGGTTGTTGGCGCGGCAGTCGAGACGGCACAGGCTGCGCCCCGCGGCGCGGACCCGGCGCTCGGCGTGCTCCAGCATGCGGCGGCCGGTGCCGGGCGGCGCGACCCGGCGGTCGGTCATCAGGCGGTGCACATACCCGGCCGTGGGCGGTTGCGGGCCCCACGCCGCCGGGTCGTCCCACCACAGCTCCCAGGCGCCCGCGACCGGCCCGTCCGGGCCGAGCGTCGCGATCCAGATCTCGCTGTCCACGAGCCGCGCCCGGAAGTGCTCCTCGCCCAGCTCGCCCGGCTTCCACTGCGCGATGCCCTGCGCGATCTGCCAGCGCGCCGCCTCGTCCCGCAGGCGTACGAGCACGGGGACGTCGGACTCGTCGGCGCGCCGGAACGACAGCTCGCGCCCCGCCGCCGGTTCCAGGAGGTTGCGGCGCAGTGCGGCCACCAACTCCGCGTCGGCGCCGAGGAGATGCTCGGCGTACGCGCGCACGGACCCGTACCGCTCGGACATCCCCGCGAGGAACAGCCGCATCACCTCGGCGGGCGCGCGCCCGAAGCCGAGCCAGGCCGGTTCGCCCTCGGGGTGCTCGGCGCGCCAGTCCGCGAGGAAGCGGTCCGTGGCGAGCTCGGTGAGCGCGTAGTCCTCGACGATGTCGGCGTCGGGCACGCCGAGCAGGGCGAGCAGGAGGGCGGCGAGCAGACCCGTGCGGTCCTTGCCGGACACGCAGTGGAAGACCACCGGGCCCGCGCCGTCGTCGGCGAGCACTTCGAGGGCCCGGCGCAGCTCTTTCACGCCATCCTCCGCCATCTCCAGATAGCGCTCGCGGAGGTGGGGACCCAACGGCAGGTCGGGGCTCGACGACGGCTGGGAGTGGGAGCGGTGCTCGACGCTCAGATGGTGGTAGGCGAGCGCCGGGTGCTCGGGCACCCGGCCCTTCGCCTCGATCTCCCCCGGCTGGCGCAGATCGATGACGGTGCGGACACCCAGGGCGAGGAAGCGGTCCCAGTCGGCGCCTCGCAGCTTGCTCAGCGAGTCGGACCGGTACACCTGCTCCCAGCGCACCGCACGGCCGTCCTCAGTGACATAGCCGCCCAGGTCACGGAAGTTGTGCAGCCGTTCGAAAGGTATGTGTCTCTTCACAGTGCAGCAGCCTACGTCCGGGAAGGCCGCGAATGCCGCGATGAACATCACCGCCAGCATCGGCGTTCGATTCCCGCCAAGAGGGCTGGACAAAGGGGTCCGCCCGTGCTTCGTGACGGGGTGCGCGAGTGCTCCGCCGAGCCGCCGCGTGTCTTGTCACAGGACGCCGGGCGGCTCCGCCGACCCTACCCGGAAGATCGTCCTCCGGACACCGCGCGCCGCTTCCCGGGGACCGTCAGCGCCCACCGACCCGGACCGGCTCCGCCACCCGCGGCACCTCGTCCAGGGCGATGCCGAAGTGCGTCTCGTACGCGGCGAGGACCTCGGCGTCCGTGGCCAGTTCCGTGACGTCGCGCTCCTCGCCGGTGGTGACGGTGAGCTTGCTGCCGCTGAGGGTGACCCGGCCCGCCTCGGTGACCAGCGTGCACACGGTGGACCGGGTGAAGTTCGACTTCGGGGACGTGCGGTGGTACCACGCCCCGGCCGTGAAGTCGGCCAGCTCGCGCGGGCGTTGGTCGAGCACGTACTGCGGCTTGCCGTCCTTGAGGACGTCGAGGTCACCGCCGGGCGTCTCCACGACGCGGAACGTGCCACCGGGGTCGGCCTGGTCCCCGCGCTCGCTGAGGTCGAGCGGGAACTGGGTGTGGGTGCCGAAGCCGATGTCGGCGAGCCAGTCGCCGCCGTCCTCGGTACGCACTCGCAGCGCCAGGTGGTCGTACGGAATGCCGGGTCGTCCTTCGTCCCCGTACACCCGGGCCTGGAGCAGCGTGACCTCGAAGCCGAGCGCGGTCAGGAGCGCGGCGAAGGCGCCGTTGAGTTCGTAGCAGAACCCGCCGCGGTGCTCGTCGACGACCTTCGCCACCAGGTCCTTCTCCGTGAGGTCCACCTCCTGGCCGAGGTGGATGGCGAGGTTCTCGAAGGGGACGCTGCGCAGGTGGGCGAGGTGCAGCGCGCGCAGGGCCGAGGAGGTCGGGGCTGCGGGGCGGTCGGCGCCGATGCGGCGCAGGTAGGCGGCTGTCCGGGCGGTATCCATGGGGCAAGTCTCACCGCGGCCCGCCGGTGCGGCCACCGACCGGGGGCGGGACCGGCCCCCGTCCCCGGACCTAGGTCCAAGGTGCCCCGATTCCGCATGGCCGGCGCACCCGCCCGGTATGTATAGTCACCTCACGCCGCGCGGCACCAAGTCCGCGTGGCGTGCCAGAGAAGGAGGTGAGCCCGATGCGCGAGTACTCAACCGAACGCATCACAGTCCGGGCCCTCCTGACCGCCGTACGCGTCTGATCCGTACGGCCGCCGCGCAGGAGCGCCCCGCTTGGCCCGCCCGGTCCAAGCAATCGAATGTCACCGCATCGAAGCACTCCTGAGCGAAGGAACCATGACCGCTACGCCTTTCCGGATCGCCGTGCCCGACGACGTCCTCAGCGACCTGCGCGCACGACTGACCCGCACCCGCTTCACCACCGCGTCCGACACCGCCCACTGGGCGGCGGGCACCGACCCGGACCACCTGCGTGACCTCGTCGCGTACTGGGCCGACGGCTTCGACTGGCGCGCCGCCGAGGCCGCCCTGAACGAATTCCCGCACCGGATCGCCGAAGTCGCCGGATCCCCGGTGCACTTCATCCATCTGCGCGCCCGACGCCCCGAGGGCGCCACGGCGCCGCTGCCGCTCGTGCTCAGCCACGGCTGGCCGAGCAGCTTCGTGGAGATGCTGCGCGCCGCCCGGCGCCTCGCCGACCCGGCCGCCCACGGCGGCGACCCCGCCGACGCCTTCGACGTGGTCGTGCCCTCACTGCCCGGATTCCTCTACTCCGGCCTGCCGCAGGCGCCGTTCACCCGCCGGCACGTCGCCGAGATCTGGCACTCCCTCATGACCGAGACCCTCGGCTACGACCGCTACGGGGCGTTCGGCGGCGACATCGGCGGCGGCGTCACCCAGTGGCTGGGCGCGCTGTACCCGGAGCAGGTCGCCGGGGTGCACATCACGTCCGCCGTGGCGAGCGCGGACTTCGAGGAGGAGCCGCCGACGCCCGCCGAGCAGACGTACCTGGACGCCCTTGCCGCATACGACATCGGGGACCAGGGCTACAGCGAGATCATGTGCACCCGGCCCGACACGATCGCCGCCGCGCTCCTGGACTCGCCCGCCGGGCTGCTCGCGTGGATCGTCGACAAGTACCGCGACTGGAGCGACTGCGACGGTGACGTCGCGCGGCGCTGGGACCGGGACACCCTGCTGACCGTCGCCACGCTCTACTGGGCCACCGGCAGCATCGGCTCGTCCTTCCGGCAGTACTACGACTACCACCTGAACAAGCGGATGCCGCGTATCACCGTGCCCGCCGCCGTCACCCTCAGCAACGAACCGGCGTTCACGGACTACCCGAAGAGCCTCGCCGAGCGGGTCTTCGCCGACCTGCGCCACTGGAACACGCCGGAGCGCGGCGGACACTTCATGGCGCACGAGGAGCCCGACCAGGTCGTCGCCGAGCTGCGGACGTTCTTCGGCCCGCTGCGGAGCGCGAGCTAGCCGGTCGGCCCGCGCGGGTCCGCCGTCCCGGGGAACACCGCTCCACGGGACGGCGGACCCGCGCGGGCACCGGCCGCGTCGGTGGAAAGCGGGAGCAACAGGTCGATATAGGCTGTACGTTCTGTTTGCTTCAGCCCGTGACCCACTCGGAGAGTTACCAGTGACCGTAGCGATCGCCCCGTCCGAAGCCGCCGCACCGGCCGAAGCCGAGGTCGCCCACCTCGCCCCGGCCGCCGACGCCCCCACGGACGCCCACGCGGCCGCGGACACGCAGGCGGGCACGCCCGAGGACGCGCGGGAGCTGGTGACGCGCGACGCCCGTGACTTCGGCGCCTACGCCCGCACCGGCGGCTGGACCTTCGGCCTGAAGGTGGCCCGCAGCGTGCGGCCCGGCGGGCAGGCCGCCGAGGGCACGCCGAAGGTCTCCGCGAAGGAGTTCGCCGAGCTGGCCGGGTGCTCCGCCGAGCGCGTCATGCGCTACTACAAGGCCTGGGACAAGGCCGCCGACGACGGCCTCGTGCCGCACTTCGAGGCCCTGACGCCTGGCGGGGACGTCGAACTCCCCGACGCCGACGTCTGGCTGACCTACTACGTGCCGCGCTCCAGCGCCACCTCCGCGCGCGGCACCGCGATCACCGCCGCCGCCGAGGCAGAGGGCATCCGCCCGACCAAGGCCCTGGAGGTCGCCGAGAACCCCACCGCGCTGCGCGCCGCGATCCTGGCCGACCCCTCCACCGCCCAGGCCGCCCGGCACGCGCTGCTCGACCGCCTCAAGGAGGACCCGGCCCTCCAGACCGAGCTGGCCCGCGACATCGCCCGCACCGACGACCTGAAGAAGGCCGTCGCGGGCGAGACCAGGGCAGCGGACCGCATCGAGTACGTCCGCAAGGTCGCCGAGGAGGGCCAGATCCGCACGCCCGCCGGGCAGAAGCTGGACGCCCCCGCCGAACTGCGCGCCGAGGCCGAGCGGCACCTGTCCCTCCTCGACGAGCTGGACGACTCCGAAGAGGCCGGTGAGTGGGCCGCGGAGGCGTACGACACGGTGAAGACCCTCGTCGCCGAGACCGTCGAGGCCGACCCCGAGCTGCGCGTGCAGGAGCGGCGCACGAAGTTCTACAGCAGCCTGCAGAAGGCCACCAAGGTCTTCGAGGAGCTGACCCTCGACGACGCCGTCGACTTCGACGACATCTACGAGGACGACATGGTCCAGCGTCTGGAGGAACTCCAGCAGGCCATCACCACCTGCATCACGGCGCTGCGGAAGGCCTCGGAGACGCGCTGACCGCCGGGCCCGGGGCGGCTGGGACCGTCCCGGGCCGAGGGCTCGTCCGGCTCAGGGCAGGATCGAGTCGACGTACCCGCCGTCCACCCGGACCGCACCGCCCGTGGTCGCGGAGGCGAGGGGCGAACTCAGATAGACCACCATGTTCGCGATCTCCTCGGGCTCGATGAGCCGCTGGATCAGTGACTGGGGCCGGTGCAGGCGCATGAACTCACGCTGTGCCTCGTCCCATGCGAGACTCCGGTCGACCAGTTCGTACACGAAGTCCTCCACGCCGCCCGTGTGCGTCGGCCCGGCGATGACGGAGTTCACCGTCACGCCGGTGCCCGCGGCCTCCTTGGCGAAGCCGCGGGAGACCGAGAGCAGCGCGGTCTTGGACATGCCGTAGTGGATCATCTCGGCGGGGATGACGACGGCCGAGTCGCTGGCGATGTTCTGGATCCGGCCCCAGCCGCGCTCCTTCATCCCCGGCAGATACGCGCGTGTCGTCCGCACCGCGGCGAGCACGTTCACCTCGAAGTACCGGCGCCATTCGGCGTCGGAGATGTCCAGGGCGGCCGCGGCTCCGAAGACGCCCAGGTTGTTGATGAGGATGTCCGCCTGCGGAAGCGCGGTGAGCACCTGCTCCAGACCGTCGTCGGTGGTGATGTCACCAGGGGCGGCCACCAGGTCCGCTTCGGGGTCCGCGGCGCGCAGCCGCTGAAGGGCCGCGTCGACGGACTCCTTCGTACGTCCGTTGACCGAGACGCGCGCTCCGGCGCGGGCCAGACCCGCGGCGATCGCGGCTCCGATTCCCTGGGTCGATCCCGTGACCAGGGCCGACTTTCCGGCGAGGTCGATCAGCACGTTGTGCACCTTCTCTGTCGTCGTGGTGTCGAGCGGATTCCTTGCCGTGAGCCATCCTCTCCCAGGGGCGGCTGCGCGTTTGCAACCGGTCGAACCGACGGTTGTACGCACCGTTCGGCGCCGCAGCCCCTGCCGCGTCAGGCGGTCTGTGAAACGATCAACCACATGGTGTCTGTGAGCGACCTCCTGCCCGTCGAGGCGATCCGCCTCGACGTGGCGGCCGACGACTGGCGTGCCGCGATCGGTGCCGCGGGCGAGTTGCTCGTGGCGACGGGCAGCGGCACGGACGCGTACACGGCGGAGATGATCCGGACCGTGGTGGACAGCGGTCCTTACATCGTCGTCGCCCCCGGCTTCGCCTTCGCGCACGCGCGGCCCTCGCCCGCGGTGCTGCGGACGGGCATGGCGTGGGTGCGGCTCGCCAGGCCGGTGGAGTTCGGGCACGAGACGAACGACCCCGTCGGCCTCGTCGTGGCGCTCGCCGCGAAGGACGCCACCGCGCACACCGACGCGATGGCGTCCCTGGCCCGGCTGCTCGCGGACCCGGAGACGGCGGAGGCCCTGCGGGTGGCGCCGACCCCGGAGGCGGTGCGGGGGATCCTCGCGGGGGAGACGGGAGACGAGGAAGCTGCGGGGGCCGCATCCGGAGCCGATGCCGGAGCCACCGCTTCCGCGCCCCCGGCCGCCGCCGGGCCCGCCGTGCACAAGATCCTCACCGTGTGCGGCAACGGCCTCGGCACCAGCCTCTTCCTGAAGAACACCCTGGAGCAGGTCCTGGACCGCTGGGGCTGGAGCCGGTACGTGACCGTCGAGGCCACCGACACCATCTCCGCCAAGGGCAAGGCCTCCGAGGCCGTCGCCATCCTCACGTCCCGGGAGATCGCCAAGACCCTCGGCGACGTCGGCGTCCCCGTGCGGGTCGTCGACGACTTCACCTCCACCGCCGAGGCCGACCGTGTCCTGCGGGACACGTACGACGTCTAGAAAGAGGGGGGAGAGCCGTGGACTGGCTGGTCTCCGTAGCGAAGTTCCTGGTCAACGAAATCCTCAGCCAGCCCGCGTACCTGATCGGGCTCATCACCGCCGCGGGCCTGATCGCCCTGCGCAAGTCGGCGGGCCAGGTGCTCGGCGGGGCGATCAAGGCGACCCTCGGCTTCCTGCTGATCGGCGCGGGCGCCGGGCTCGTCGTGGCCGCGCTCGCCCCGCTCGGCGAGATGATCCAGGGCTCGACGGGCGCGCACGGGGTGATCCCGACGAACGAGGCCATCGTCGGCATCGCCCAGGCCGAGTACGGCTCCCGGGTCGCCTGGCTGATGATCCTCGGCTTCGCCGTCAGCCTGGTCCTCGCCCGCTTCACACCGCTGCGCTACGTCTTCCTGACCGGCCATCACATGCTGTTCATGGCCACGCTGTTGACGATGGTGCTCGCGACCGCCGGGCAGCGCTCCTGGGTCGTGGTCGTCGTCGGCGGCGTCCTGCTCGGCATCATGCTGGTCGCGATGCCCGCCTTCGCGCACCCCTGGACGAAGCGCGTCACCGGCAACAACACCGTCGCGATCGGGCACTTCGGCACCGCCGGGTACGTCGTCGCCGGGGCGACCGGGCAGGCCGTCGGGCGCCGCAGCCGGTCCACGGAGGACATGAAGCTGCCGGAGGGACTGCGCTTCCTGCGTGACTCCATGGTGGCGACGGCCCTGTCCATGGTCCTGATCTACCTGATCATGTCGCTGGTCTTCCTCGCGAAGGTCGGCAAGGAGAGCGCCTTCAAGGCGTTCGCCGTCGACGGCGGTCCCGCGGCGCCCGACGTCGGCGCGTACGTCATGCAATCGGTCATGCAGGGCCTGCAGTTCGGCATCGCCGTCGCCGTCATCCTCTTCGGCGTCCGGACGATCCTCGGCGAGCTGGTCCCCGCCTTCCAGGGCATTGCGAACCGCGTCGTGCCCGGCGCGGTGCCCTCCCTGGACGCGCCGATCGTGTTCCCGTACGCGCAGAACGCCGTCCTCATCGGCTTCATCTCCAGCTTCGTCGGCGGCCTGACCAGCCTCGGCCTGCTCGCCTGGATCTTCGAGCCCGCCTTCGGTCTCGCCCTGGTGCTGCCCGGCCTCGTGCCGCACTTCTTCACGGGCGGCGCGGCCGGGGTCTACGGCAACGCGACGGGTGGACGGCGCGGCGCGGTCGTCGGCGCGTTCCTGAACGGTGTGCTCATCACCTTCCTGCCCGCGCTGCTCCTGAAGGTCCTCGGAGCCTTCGGCAAGGAGAACACCACGTTCGGCGACGCGGACTTCGGCTGGTTCGGCTCGCTCGTGGGCAACGCGGCCAAGGCGGGGACCGTGGCCGGAGCGATCCTGATGCTGGTGATCGGCGCGGTGATCCTGGCGGGCGCGATCGTCGTGCAGAAGCGGGTGGTGGAGACCGGCTGGGACCCCGGCGCCCGGCGTGACGCGCTCCTCGGCCACGCGGCCGCCGCGAGCACCGGGGGCGACGCCGGGGCCGAGGCCGGGGCGGGTCCGACGGCGACGTACGCGAAGATCGCCCCGCCGCCGGGCGCGCCCAAGCCTCCGCCGCCGCCCGGGCAGGACGGCTGAGGACCGCCGGGGAGGCCTGCCCGGGGCGTGCCGCTCGGGGGAGGTCCGTCCGGAGAGGGAGGTCCGTCCGGAGAGGGAGGGCCGTCCGGAGAGGGAGGGCCGTCCGGCGGAGGGCCGTCCGGCGGGGGAGGCCCACAAGGAGAACCGCTCAGCCCTGCCCCGGCACCACGAACAGCGCCCACGTGGCCAGCGGCGCGATGAGCGCCATCGACATGCCCCACTTCATGAGCGCGCCGAACACCTGCGGGCGTTGCTCCTCCGGGGCGTTGGCGGTGACCAGCGCGCCGCTCGTGGACAGCGGCGAGGAATCCACGACCGACGAGGACACGGCGAGGGCGATGATGAGGCCGACCGCACCGACCTGACCATCCATCAGGAACGGTACGGCGAGCGGGATCAGGGCGCCGAGGATGCCGGTGGTGGAGGCGAACGCGGAGACCACGGCCCCGATGAGGCAGATCAACAGGGCGCCGAGGAGCGGTGAGTCGATCTTCGCGACGCTGTCGCCGAGCCAGTTGATCGTGCCCATGCGCTCCATCACGCCGACGAACGTGACGACACCGCAGACGAGCAGCACGGTCGACCACGCGCAGCGATCCACGGCACCCTTCGCCGCGTCAGCGTCGACGAGGGTGAGGACGACGACCACAGTGAAGGCCATCAGGCCGACGTTGTAGTCCAGGAACAGGGCGCCCGCGACCATGCCGAGCAGCCCGAGCAGGGTCAGGGCGCGCGACCGGTCGAGCCGAGGGCCGGCGTCGGTGGTCGCGGACGCGAAGGCCACCGTGGTAGTGCCGCCGGGCTCGGGGGCGGAGCCCGCTGGGGCCGTGGGAGCGCCTCCGTTGCCTGGGGTCCCCGTGGTCCCCGTGGTCTCCAGCGTGCCCCCGGCCTCCGTACCCGTGGCCCCGTCCTCCGCCCGCCGCCCGAGCAGATGCCGCCCGCCGAACAGGAAGTACGCGACGACGCTGAGCGCGACGTTGAACAGGAACGACATCAGGAACAGCAGCCCGGGGTCGCCCGGCAGGTCGTTGCGCTCGACGACGCCGTTGGTGATGCTGCCGAAGACACTGGCGGGGGAGAAGCCGCCCGCGCTCGCGCCGTTGATCACCAAGAGGCCCATGAGCAGCGGGCTGATCCCGTAGCGGACGCAGAAGCTCATGCCGATGGGGGCGATGACGCCGACGGCCGCGGGCACGACCGCGCCGACGGCCGTGAGGGCGGCGGTGATGAGGAACATGACCCAGGGGATGAGCGCGATCCGTCCCCTGACGGCGCGCGTCGCCGCGTGCACGAGCCATTCGATGGTGCCGTTGTTCTTCGCGATGGCGAAGAGGAAGGTGACGCCGACGAGCACGACGAAGAGGTCGCCGGGGAAGCCGCCGAAGACGTCGTCCGCGTTCTCGCCGGCGACGGACGAGCCGACGGCGAAGGCGGCGACGAGGGCGAGCGCCCCCATGTGGACGGAGGTGAAGGTGGAGATGGTGAAGATGAGTACCAGTGCGCCGATCGCGATGAGATGGTCTGCCATGTGACACGTCCTCGCCTTCGGACGGCGGTCGCAGTGCGCGGGCTTGGAGCCGACGCGCGGGCTGTGGCCGACTGCGGGCATGCGGGAGGGACCCGTGGTGGCGTCCGGCGGCAGAGGGGCAGGAAGGGCCGCGCCCCTGCCGCGGGCGGGCAGCCTCAAGAGCCCGGACTGTCCGCAGAGTGGACTTGGAGTTCCGTCATGCGGAACTCCCGTGCAACGTTGGCGAGTATGTGACGGCGGTCACGCCCCGTCAAGGGGGTGCGGACACATCCGAGTTGTGGGGTGATCGGCGCCCGGTTCAGCTGGCGCGGGCCGAGTCCGGGGCCTGGTGGCCGAGTGCCGCGCTGATTCTCCGGGCCGCCGCGCGTACGTGTTCGCCCAGCTCGACGAGGCGGTCGCGGTCGCAGCGGCTGGTCGGCATGTTGATGCTGACGCTGGCCACCGGCGAGTCGTCGGGGCCGAGCACGGGGGCGGCGACCGCGGACACGTCATCGCGCCATTCACCCTGGTTGAGGGCGTAGCCGCAGGCGCGGACCGTCTCCAGGTCGGCGCGCAGCGCGGCCGGGTCGTCGATCGTCGCGTCCGTGAACCGCGTCAGGCCCTGGGTGAGATAGCGCTCGACGGCCTCGGGGGAGCGGGCCGCCAGGATGGCCTTGCCGTTGGCGGACGCGTGGCCGGAGAGGTGCTGGCCGAGCGGCAGTACGATCCGTACCGGCTGGGTCGTCTCCAGGCGCTCCACGAGCACGACCCGCTCGCCCTCCGCGACGGCCAGGTGCACGGTCTCGTCCACCGTGCGCCGCAGCTCCTCCATCACCGGCACGGCGACGTCCCGCAGGTCCAGCTCGCCGGTGGCCTGCCGCCCGATGAGCAGCGCCTTCGTCGTGAGCGTCCAGCGCGTGGGGGTGCTGCCGGTCTGCTTGATCCAGCCCGCCGTGTGCAGGGTGCCGAGCGCCCGCTGGACGGTGCTCTTCGGCAGTTCCATGGCGCGGGCCAGATCCCCCACGCCCACGGGCTGGCGCACCGCGAGCTCCTCCAGCACGCGCAAGGTGTTCAGGACGTTCTGCACCGTTGACCCCCTCCGGATCGGAACCTATGCTGCGTCGTGCCGCATCACGATACGCTGTGCCGTCTCACGGCACAAGCGTGGAGGGGAGATCCGCGCAATGACTGTCAGGACCGGACGCCACTTTCTCCAGATACCCGGACCGACGAACGTCCCCGACCGGGTACTTCGCGCCATGTCCGCGCCCACCATCGACCACCGGGGGCCCGAGTTCGCGGACCTCGCCCGGCGCGTACTCGAAGCCCTGAAGCCGGTGTTCGGCACCTCGGGCCCCGTGGTCGTCTATCCGTCGTCGGGCACGGGCGCCTGGGAGGCCGCCCTGGTCAACACGCTCAGCCCGGGCGACCGGGTGCTGTGCTTCGAGACCGGGCACTTCGCCACGCTCTGGCGCGACATGGCCCGATCGCTCGGCCTGGAGGTGGAGTTCGTCCCCGGTGACTGGCGCCACGGCGCCTCCGCCGAGGCCGCCGCCCAGCGCCTGGACGCCGACATCGCCCACGACATCAAGGCCGTCTGCGTCGTCCACAACGAGACGTCCACCGGCGTCACCAGCCGCGTCCCGGAGATCCGTGCGGCCCTCGACGCCGCCGGGCACCCCGCCCTGCTCCTGGTCGACACGGTCTCCTCGCTGGGCTCCATCGAGTACCGGCACGACGCCTGGGGCGTCGACGTGACCGTCACCGGATCCCAGAAGGGGCTGATGCTGCCGCCCGGCCTCGGTTTCAACGCCGTCAGCGACAAGGCGCTCACGGCCGCCCGCGGCTCTCGGCTGCCCAAGTCCTACTGGGACTGGGAGCCTGTCATCGACGCGAACGAAGCCGGGTTCTTCCCCTCCACCCCGGCCACCAACCTCCTGTACGGCCTCGACGAGGCGCTGCTCATGCTCGCGGAGGAAGGCCTCGAACAGGTCTGGGCCCGGCACGCCCGGCACGCCGCCGCCACCCGCGCGGCCGTCCGCGGCTGGGGCCTCGACGTGCTGTGCGCCGACGAGCGCGAGCACTCCGGCTCGCTCACCGCCGTGCTGCTGTCCGACGGCCAGGACGCCGACGCCGTACGGAAGATCGTCCTTGAGCGGTTCGACATGTCGCTCGGTACCGGCCTCGGCCGCCTCGCGGGCAAGGTCTTCCGCATCGGCCACCTCGGCCACTTCAACGACCTCACCCTCGCCGGGACCCTGGTCGGCGTGCAGATGGGACTCGAACTCGCCGGGATCCCCGTCGGCCGCGACGGCGTCGCGGCGGCCCTCGACCACTTGCGCGTGAACTGACGCCACGTCACCGGTCCCTTCCCGCCCGACCCGCACGCCGTGAACTTCCCCGCCCGCACGCCGTGAACGTCCTCCCCTCCCGCACGCCGTGAACGTCCTCCTCCCCTCCCGCACGCCGCGAACGTTCTGCCCCGCAGGCCCGGAACCCCCATCCCCCGCAAGCCCCCCATTCCCTGCAAGCCCCGTCCGCCCTTGTCCCGTACGCCCCTTCACCGCCAGGAGCGTGTCGTATGACCACAAGCACCGAGTCCACGGAGGCCGAGCGGGACGCGCTCGGCGGCGACCTCGCGCGGCGGCTTCGCGCCGACCTCGACGGCGAGGTCCGCTTCGACGACTACAGCCGCCATCTCTTCGCCCGCGACGCCAGCATGTACGCCATCACCCCCCTCGGGGTCGTCTTCCCCCGGCACGCCGAGGACGTGCAGGCGGTCGTCGCGGCGGCGGCCGAGTACGGCGTGTCCGTCGTGCCGCGCGGCGCGGGGACCAGCCTCGCCGGCCAGACCACGGGACCGGGCATCGTCCTCGACCTGTCCCGCCACCTGCGCCGCGTCCTCGCTCTCGACCCCGAGGGCCGCACGGCCCTGGTCGAAACGGGCGTGGTCCAGGACCAGTTGAACCGCGCCGCCGCACCGCACGGCCTGATGTTCGGCCCCGACACCTCCACCAGCAACCGCGCCACCATCGGCGGCATGATCGGCAACAACTCGGCGGGCAGCGGCTCGCTGCGGTACGGCATGACCATCGACCACGTACGCGCCCTCGACGTGGTGCTCGCCGACGCCGGCACCGCCCACCTCGCGCCCCTCACCGCGCGCGAGCACGCCGACCGGGCCCGCGGCGCGGGTCTCGACGCCCGCATCCACCGCGAACTGCCCGCGCTCGTCGCCGCGCACGCCGACGCCATCGCCGCCGGATTCCCCAAGCACTGGCGGCGGGCGGGCGGCTACCGCCTGGACCGGCTCGCCCGCGAGGACGCCCCGTTCGACCTGGCGAAGTTCGTCGTCGGCTCGGAGGGCACGCTCGCCATCAGCACCCGCGCCCTGGTCGACCTCGTGCCGAAGCCGAAGCACACCGTGTTCGCCGTCGGTCACTTCACCTCCGTGACCGGGGCCATCGAGGCCACCCAGGACGCCCTCGCCTGCGACCCGGCGGCCGTCGAGCTGATGGACCGCACCATCCTCGACCTGTCCCGCCAGAAGATCGAGTACGCCTCCCTGTCCACCGTCCTCGAAGGCGACCCCGACGCCCTCCTGTTCGTGTCGTTCACCGGCGACGACGAACGCGAACTCATCGCGAGCGTCCAGCGGTTGACGAAGCTGTGGCAGCGGCACGGCCACGGCTACCACACCCTCGCGGCGGTCGCCCCCGCCGACCAGACCGCCCTGCTGAAGGTCCGCAAGTCCAGCCTCGGCCTGCTGATGGCGGCGAGCGAGGGCACCCGCAGGCCGCTGGCTTTCATCGAGGACACCGCCGTCGACCCCGTCCATCTGCCGGCGTACACCGCCAGGTTGAAGAAGGTCCTCGACCGGCACGGCCTCGCGGCGGGCTTCTACGGCCACTGCTCGGTGGGCTGTCTGCACATCCGCCCGTTCCTCGACGTGACCGACCCCGCGCAGCGCCGGACCATGCGCGAGGTCGCCGAGGAGATCAAGGACCTGGTCACCGAGTACGGCGGCGTCAACTCCAGCGAGCACGGCGACGGCCTCGCCCGCAGCGAGTTCAACCGGGAGCTGTTCGGCGACGAGCTGTACGAGGCGATGCGGCGCGTGAAGGGCCTCTTCGACCCGGACAACCGGCTGAACCCCGGCAAGATCGTCGACGCGCCCGCGATGACCGACCACCTGCGCGACGCCGCGCTGCCGCCCGCGCCGGGCCTGCGCACCCGGCTCGACTTCGAGGTCGCGGGCGGCATGCGGGCCGCGGCCGACCGCTGCATGAACATCGGCCTGTGCCGCAAGAGCGACGTCGGCACGATGTGCCCCTCCTACATGGCCACCCGCAACGAGGAGGACTCCACCCGCGGCCGCGCGGGCGCCCTCGTCAAGGCCCTGTCCGCACCCGACCCGCACAAGGCCCTCGGCGACGAACGCCTGCACGAGGTCCTCGACCTGTGCCTGATGTGCAAGGCCTGCAAGAGCGAGTGCCCGCTGGGTGTCGACATGGCGTCCCTGAAGGCGGAGGCCCTCGCCCACCACCACGACGAGCACGGCACCCCGCTGCGCTCCCGGATCTTCGGCGCCATCCGCCTCCTGAACCGCCTCGGCTCGGCCACCGCCCCCGTGTCCAACCTGCCCGGCCGCATCCCCCTGCTGCGTCGGCTGCTCCACCGCACGGTCGGCATCACCCCGCACCGGCCGCTGCCCCGCTACACCCGCCGCAACCTGGTGCGCTGGTTCACCCACCGCCCGGCGGCCGTCGCCGCGGCACCCCGGGGCCCGGTCGTCATGCTCGCCGACTCCTTCACCACGTACACCGAACCGGAGATCGGCCGGGCCGCCGTGGAGCTGCTCGAACGCGCGGGCTGGTCCGTGCAGTTGGAGAGCGGGGGCTGCTGCGGCCGCGCCGCCCTGTCCAAGGGGCTCCTCGATGAGGCGAGCGACAAGGCCTTCCAGCTCGTCCACCGGATCACGGAGACCACGCCCTCCGAGGCTCCCATCACGGGCTGCGAGCCGTCCTGCCTGATGACGCTGCGCGACGAGCACAAGGCCCTGCTGCCGCTCGACTCGGCCCGCGAGGCCGTCACGGGCCGTGTCCGCCAGCTGGAGGAACTGCTCACCGAGGCCATCGACGACGGCGGCCTCACGCTGCGCGAGGACTCCTGGCTCAGCGGCCGCACCCTGCTCTTCCACGGCCACTGCCACCAGAAGGCCGAGGTCGGCACCGCGGCGACCGTCGCCCTGCTGCGGCGCATCCCCGGCGTCGAGGTCACCGAACTCGACGCGGGCTGCTGTGGCATGGCCGGTTCCTTCGGCTTCGAGTCCGAGCACTACGACGTGTCGATGACGGTGGGGGAGGACCGGTTGTTCCCCGCGGTGCGGGCCGCGTCCGAGGACACCGTCGTGGTCGCCACCGGGGCCTCGTGCCGCCAGCAGATCTTCCACGGCACGGAACGGAACGCGTGGCATCCGGTGCAGTTGGTGCGGGAGGCGCTGATGGCCGACGGGCACTGACGCCGGACGGGCACTGACGCCGGACGGGCACTGGCGCCCGGCGGCCACCGGCGCCGGACGGCCACTGGCCCGACGGTCACCGGCGCCGGACCGTGACGGGGTCCGCTCATGGGATGCCCACACTCACGCGTGCCCGACGTGGCCGATCCGGTCGTCGCCGAGCCGCCGCTGCACGTCCGTGAGCAGGCTCTCAAGGAGGTCCGTGAGCTGGGCCTGCTGGTCGGGCGTGAGCCCCGAGACCAGCTCGGCGTCGCGGTGCAGGACCTGGTCGACGGTCGCCTCGACCAGGTCGTGCCCGGCCTGGGTGAGGGTGACCAGGACCGTACGGGCCCGGCCGCGGGCGGGCCCCCGGGTCACCAGGCCCTCCTGTTCCGCACGGGCCACGCGCTGGGACACGGCGCCCGCGGTGACCAGTGAACGCTGCCCCAGCTCACGGGTGCTGAGGGTGTACGGGGACCCACTGCGGCGCAGCACGCTCAGCAGGTCCAGGGTCGCGGCGTCCACCCCCGCGCGGGCCAGGACCCGGCGCCGGTCGTCGCCGAACAGCTTCGCCAACTGCCAGACGGGCGTGAGGATCCGGATCGAGGAGACCGGCGTACCGGGACGCTCGCGCTCCCAGGCCTCGGCGATGCCCTGAGCGGTGTGCGCCCTCGCCGTGTCGGCCGACGCTCCGCCCTCTTCCTGCTCCCTTGCCGTCATGTCGCTCCCCGGTGTTATGTTGAGGCCTATATTTAGACCTATACGAGACTGATTCGGAGCTCAGCATATGGCACGCATCATCCTGGTCACCGGAGGCGGCACTGGCATCGGCCGAGCGATCGCGGAGCACTTCGCGGCGGCGGGCGACCGCGTCACCGTCACCGGCCGCCGCCCCGGCCCGCTCGCGGAGCTGGCGGCCGAGGCCGGAGTCCGTACGGCGGTCTGCGACCACACCGACCCCGCCGCGCTCACCCGCCTCCTCGCGGACCTGCCCGAGCGGATCGACGTCCTGGTGAACAACGCGGGCGGGAACACCGGCTTCGACGCCGACGGCAAGACGGACCTGGCCTCGTACGCCCGGGACTTCCGCGCCAACCTCGACGCCAACCTGGTCAGTGCCGCGCTCACCACGAAGGCCCTGGAGGACCGGCTCGCGGACGGCGGAGCCGTCGTGCACATCGGCTCGATCGCCGCCGAGCAGGGCGCCGGTTCGTACGGCGCGGCCAAGGCGGGCCTCGCCACCTGGAACATCGACCTGGCGCAGCAGCTCGGCCGCCGCGGCGTCACGGCCAACGTCGTCGCGCCCGGCTACATCGCCGACACCGAGTTCTTCCGCGACAAGCTCACGGGCGAGCGGCGCGAGCAACTGGTGGCGGCCACCGCGACCGGCCGCGCCGGGGCGCCCGCCGACATCGCGGGCACCGTCGCCTTCCTCGCGTCCCCCGCGGCCCGCCACATCACGGGTCAGGTGCTGCACGTCAACGGCGGTGCCCGCGCCACGCGTTGAGACGCGCGGCCGGGCCCGGCCGGGTGTCGGTGGCGGCGGTTGGGGTGCGACGCGACACCGTGCGGGACGCGACACCACGCGAAGGGAGTCCCACCGTGGGCACGCTGATCTGTTCGGCGATCACGTCGCTCGACGGATTCATCGAGGACGAGGAGGGCTCTTCGACTGGGCGGTCCCGGACGACGAGGTCCACAGCTTCATCAGGGCGAGGACCCGCGTGGAGCGGGTCTTCGCCCCGAGGCGGTCCGGCGCCTGAAGGCCGAGCGCGACCATGACCTCGTCGTCGGCGGCTCCGCTCTCGCCGCCCACGGCGTCGCGGAGGTCCACGCCGAACCGTCGGACCGGCTCTAGGAGCCCTCGCCCTCGGCCGGATCCGGCAGGAGCTCCCGCAGCAGTTCCTCGAACGCGTCCGCCGAGGGCGGCTCGTCGTCGAGCAGCGCCTGGAGGAGCAGCCCGTCGTAGGCGTGCGTGAAGAGCTTGACGCGCAGGGGGTCGTCCGTGAAGGCGCGGGCGAAGGCGGCCAGGGCCTCCTTCCAGCGGCGGGTGGCCGCGCGCTGCTCCGGGCGGCGCACCGCGAGCAGGCACAGCTCGAACTCGGCGAGCAGATGCCCGGGGGGCGTCAGGATCTCCGCCATCAGCAGCGCCAGCGACCGCCGCTTGTCGACGCCGTCGTCCGGCGCGTCGACCAGCGCCTCGATGCGCGCGGAGTCCTCTTCCATGCACTGGGTCAGCGCCGCGGTGAGGAGCGCGTCGATGCTGCTGAAGTAGTACGTCGTCGCGGTCGTCGGCAGCTCCGCCTCACGGGCCACCGTGCGATGCGTGACTCCGGCGGCACCGTCGCGCGCGATGACGCGTACGGTCGCCTCGATCAGCGCCCGCCGACGGCGCTCACCCTTGACGCGGCGGCCATCCGTGACAGCCGCCCCTTCGGCCCGCTTGAGGTCCGGCGCGGCCTTCCGCCCGGCCCTCGCCGCGCCGCCCGGCCCGGCCGTCGTTCCCGTACTGGTGTCGGTGCCCGTCTCGTTCAGGGTGACTCTCCACTGCTCACAGATGTCGCTCGCGCATGACCCGTTCGCGCCGACGTTACCTGTAGCTCATCGGGCCACGCCTGCCGGTACGGCCGCCCTGGCGCCCTGGCGTCGACGGCCGGCCTGGGCGAATACCGACAGGCCGCCCACGAACGCGAGCTCGGGGTCACTGGGGCGGCTTGTTCTCCTCGGCGTAGCGGGCCAGTCCGTCCGCCATGCCCTGCATGAACTTCTGGAGGTAGCGGGGCATGATCCAGCCCATCGGCCAGTTCGTCTCGTACTTGCCGTGCCAGTGGATGAGGGTGCCCGAGGTCGTCGTCGGCTGGAGCTCGATGCGTGCGTACAGGTTGTGGATCGGTGTGTTGAACGCGTCTTCGTAGGCCAGGAGGCGCTGCTCGACCTTCTCGGTGATCCGTTCCCCGGTCACGGTGCGTCCCGTCCGGAAGGCCCGGACGGCACCGACGCCGTCGTCGCCGAAGGAGGCGAGGTTGACCGACCGTGCCGTGTCCAGGCTGTCCACCTTGGACCACAGCGGCCAGGTGGTGGCGTCGACCAGCAGTTTCCAGACGATTTCCGGCGAGGCACTGGTGGTGACGGTGACGTCGTACGTGTGCATGGTGGCGGGCTCCTGGGGGTGGACGCGGGTGGCGTTCCGGGCGGGGTGGTGGTGGCCTGTCATCCGTCGAGGAAGCGGAGCAGCTCGGCGGTGACGAACCGGGGGTTCTCCTCGACGAGCCAGTGCCCGGCCTTCGGCACGTCCACCGCTCGTTCGATGGCGGTCATGCGGGGGGCCACTGTGCGCCGGATCGCGTCGAGTTGGCCTTGGGCGGTCATGAGCAGGGCGGGGACGCGTGTCGGTTTCGCCGCCGCGGTGTCGTGGACGTCCTTGTCGAGGGCGCGGTAGAGCTCGAAGCCGCCCGACAGGACCTTGGGACGGCTGTACGTACGGGCGTACTCGTCGATCTCGGCGCGGGTGAACGGGGACCGTTGGGAGGTCCCTCCGAACGCCGTGCCGCCGAAGGAGACCTGGGGGTAGAACAGTGCCAGGTACGCGCGGACGTCGTTGCCCACGACCGCCTCGGGGACCCGCCGCTGGGAGTGGAAGGCGATGTGCCAGCTCAGCGAGCGGTAGGTGCGTGCGTCGATCGCGGGCCCGGGCAGCGGCAGGTCGAGGTAGCCGAGGCGCGCGGTGTCCTTCGGGAACTGGCTGGCGTACTGGAAGGCCACCGCGGCGCCGAGATCGTGCCCGATGACTCGGGCGCCGTCCACCCCGAGCCGGTCGGCGACCAGCTTGTGCACGTACCGCGCCAGCGTGGCTTTGTCGTAGCCGGTCGGTGTGCCGGTGCTGTCGCCCAGTCCGGGAAGGTCCACGGCGTAGACGGTGTGGCGCTCGGCGAGTTCCGGCATGACCCGCCACCAGCCGTACCAGGTCTGGGGCCAGCCGTGGAGCAGCACGACCGGTGGGCCGCTGCCGCCGGCCACGTAGTGCATGCGGACGCCGTCGACCTTGGCGAACTCGTGGCGGAAGGTCTTCTTGAAACGGGGGTCGTCGTGGGTGGCGGCGGCGTACGCGGGCACGGCGTCGGCTGTGTCGTCCGTGGTCGATGCCGGTGCGGAACAGGCCGCGGTGGTGATCGTGAGGAGGAAGGCGAGGATGACGGTTGCCAGCGTGTACGTGGATCGGCGGAAGCGGCGTGGCGACGGCCGTGGTGCTGTGATCATGTGGTCCCGTCCGGGGGAAGGCGAGGCGGAAGGCGGATCAGCGGCCGGTCGAGCCGTCGACCGGTTCGCGGGGGACGTCGATGCACGCAGTCTTGCCAGGCACCCCACGACCCGGCACGCAATCTTGCGGTTTCCGCAAGACGGCCTGTCCGGGCTCGGCCCCGTTGCCGCCCGCCGCACCGGCGATCTACGCTCCGGTGCGTTCTTGACGCCAAGTCAGTGGGGTGCGCGGTGGATTACCGGGACTACGCGACGTACGACGCAGTGGGGCTCGCCGAGTTGGTGGCGCGGGGTGACGTGTCAGCGGGCGAACTCCTCGAGACGGCCCTCGCGCGCGCCGAAGCGGTGAACGGGAAGATCAACGCGATCGTGCGCCCGATGCCGGTCGTCGCCCGTGAGCGCGCCGCGGGCCCGCTGTCGGGGCCCTTCGCCGGAGTGCCGTTCCTGATCAAGGACTTGATGCAGGACTACGCGGGCCGCCCGACGGGGCGCGGCTCCCGGGCGGCCCAAGGGCTGGTCGCGACGCGCCACAGTGAGCCCGTCCGGCGGTGGTTGGACGCGGGGCTCGTCATCTTCGGGCAGACGAACACGCCAGAGTTCGGCATCAAGAGCGTGACCGAGCCCGAGGCCGGCGGGGCGACCCGCAACCCCTGGAACCTCGGCCACACGCCGGGCGGTTCGTCGGGCGGCTCCGCGGCCGCCGTCGCCGCGGGCATCGTCCCGGCCGCGGGCGCCAACGACGGCGGCGGCTCGATCCGCATACCCGCCGCCTGCTGCGGGCTCTTCGGCCTCAAGCCGGGCCGCGGCCTGGTGCCCGCGGGCCCCGCGTACGGCGAACTCCTCGCGGGCGCCGCCAGCGACGGCGTCGTCTCCCGCACCGTGCGCGACAGCGCGGCCCTGCTCGACGTCCTCACCGCGCGTCCCGACCCCGGTGGCCCGTTCCTCGCGGCCCGCCCCGACGAGCCGTACGCCGAACTCGCCCGGCGCACCCCGCCGAAGCTGCGCGTCGGCGTCAGCACCCGCTCGCCGATCGGCACCCCGGTGTCCCGCGAGGCGGTCGAGGCCGTCGACACGGCCGTGAAGCTCCTCGTCGGCCTCGGCCACGACGTGGAGGAGGCGGAACCCGTCATCGACGGGCTGCGCATGGCCGACGACTTCATGGCCATGTACGCCGCCGAGAACGCCGCGACCCTCGCGGAGCTGAAGCACAAGACCGGCGCGGACGACGACCAGTTCGAGCTCGACACCCGGCTCCTCGCGGCCGCGGGCCGCGCCCTCGGCGCGGTCGAGCACACCGTCCGGCACGCGCGCTGGAACACCTACACCCGGCAGCTGGCCGCGTTCCACGAGACGTACGACGTGCTGCTCACCCCGACCCTCGCCCGGCCACCGGTGAAGATCGGCGAGCTCGCCACGCCCTGGCCGACCCGGCAGCTCGGCAAGGCGCTGCTCAAGGCGGGCGTGGCGGGCCGGCTCAGCCGCACCGAGCTGTGGCGGCGGGCCGTGGTCCAGAACCTCGCCCCGAACCCGTTCACGCAGCTCGCCAACATCACCGGCCGCCCCGCCATGTCGGTCCCGCTGTACCGCACCCCCGAAGGCCTGCCCCTGGGCGTGCAGTTCGGCGGACCGCTCGGTGGCGAGGGCATGCTGCTCGCGCTCGCCGCGCAGTTGGAGTCGGCCGTGCCCTGGGGCCGGGACCGTCCGGAACTGTGAGACCTCGCCGGTGCGGGCGAGGCTGGACTCTCCCACGGTGGGAGAGTCCACCATGGTGGCGTGCGCGACGAACTCCTCACCATCGGGCGCTTCGCCCGCCTGTGCCGGCTCAGCGTCAAACAGCTACGGCACTACGACGAGACGGGTCTCCTGACCCCGGTCCGCGTGGACGCCGGTTCCGGTTACCGCTACTACGCACCTGAACAGGCGCGCGAGGCCCTGACCATCGCCCTCCTGCGCGACATGGACCTGCCCCTGACCGTGATCGCCCGGGCGCTGGCCGCCGAGCCGGCGTCCCGGGCCCGGCTCCTGCGCGCCGAGCGCGCACGGCTGGCCGAGCGGATCAGCAGGGACCAGGCACGGCTGAAGATCCTTGAGCGGCTGGCGGAGGGCGGCCTGCCCGGCTACGAGGTGACGATGGGCCGGGAGCCGGAGCGGCACCTCGCCGTGGTGCGTGCGGTCTGCGCTCCCGCTCGGCTCGGGGCGAAGGCCGGGGAGTGCGTGGGGCGGCTGCTGGCCGTGCTCGGCGGGGCGGGAACCGCGTGGGAGCCGCCGTTGTGGGGCCTGTACCCGCTCGACCTGGAAGCGCGGATGGAGATCGCCGTCGGAGCCCAGGTGCGGCGGGGCGCGCCGACGCCCGGCCTGGAGTGCGAGGTGCTGCCCGGCGGACTCGTCGCCGAGACGGTGCACATCGGGCCCTACGCCCAGTTGCCCTTGGCGTACAACGCGCTCTTCGCGGCCGTCCACGAGCGCGGACTCCGGCCGCGGGCGCCCGTGCGCGAGGCCTATCTCGCCGGACCGGCTCAGGCCCCGCAGGATGAACTGAGGACCCGGCTGATCATCGGCGTCGAGGAGGGCACGGCATGACCACGGTGGCAGGCATCGATGTCCGCGGTACGCGGCACTGCGAGACGACAGCGCTGGGGGTGCTGCTGCGGCACCAGGGGCTCGATCTGTCCGAGCCCATGCTCTTCGGCCTCGGCGCCGGCCTGTCGTTCGTCTACTGGGACAGCAAGGCCATGGACTTCCCCTTCCTCGGGGGACGGGTCAAGCCGTTCGACCTCACGAGGAACCTGGCCGCCCGCCTCGGCCTGGACCTGGTGGTCAAGGAGACCGCCTCGCCCCGGAAGGCGTGGGAGAACGTGGCGGCCCCCCTCAAGGCCGGCCACCCCGTCGGACTGCAGCTCGACAGCTACTACCTGGACTACTTCGGGACGAAGGCGCACTTCGGCGGTCACGTCGTCGCCCTGTACGGCTACGACGACCGCGTCGCGTACCTGGTGGACACCGACCAGCAAGGCGGAGCGGTCTCCACCAGCCTGACGAGCCTGGCCGAGGCCAGGGCCGCGCGCGGCCCGATGACCGCCAAGCACCGCTCCTTCACCCTGACCGCTCCGCGGAATCCGCCCTCCCCGCGGGACCGGATCATCCCGGCGATCACCGCGTGCGCGGACGCCTTCCTCAACCCGCCCATCGCCAACCTCGGCCACCGGGGCATCGAGAAGGCGGCCAAGCTGGTACGCACGTGGTTCCAGCGGACCGACGACCCGCGGCGTGATCTGCCGCGGGCCGCCCTTCTGATGGAGAAGGCCGGAACGGGCGGCGCCCTGTTCCGGAACCTCTACCGCGACTTCCTCGCCGAGTGCGCCCACCTGCTCGACAGCCCCCACCTGCGCACCGGCCTCGGGCTGTACACGGAGGCGGCCGAGCACTGGACGGAGGTCGCGGCGCTGATCACGAAGGCCGGTGAGTCGGGCGATGAGGCGTGCCTCGCGCAGGCGGGCACCGTCCTCGGCGACCTCGCGCGCATCGAGCGCGAGGCCATGGGGGTGTTGAACCGGCTGGGGGAGTGAGGGCTCTGGGGAGCCAGGGGCCCGGGGGCGAAGGGCTCTGAGCGCCGAGGAGTTCGAGGTGCCGCCGTGCTCGTACGGAGGCCCGGCGACGCGAACAGAGCTGATCCCCTCCACTCGACCGGAGTGAAGGGGATCAGCTCGACCGGAGTGAAGGGGATCAGCTCGACCGGAGTGAAGGGGATCAGCGCACGCGGCTCCCGACCCGACGGTTTCGCCCGGGGTCACAGGCCCTTGCGGTAGCGGGCGGCGACCGAGGAGACGCAGGTCATTCCGGCGATGACACCGACCGCCAGGGTCAGCGAGCCGGCCGGACCGCCGCTCATCGCCCACCCGTTGCCGAGGACGACCGCCACCGCGGCGGCGCGGCAGGCGAGGGCCGAGCGGCGGTCGGCGGCGCGGCTGAAGTGGCGGCCCAGGATGAGGCAGGCCGCGATCAGGGCGAAGAACGTCATCGACCCGGCGACCAGGTGCAGCGTGCCGTGCCAGCTCATGCTCTCCGGCCTGCCGGCCGGGGTGCCCGCGGGGAACCCGTCCCCCGGGTCGGCGACGAAGATGCCCGCGGCGAGCATCCCGATGCCGACGACCCGCACCAGTCGGGGCACCCAGGTGCCGCCGGTCGAGCCGTGCAGGGCGCGGCGAAGGCCGGCCGCCCCGGCGATGAACAGGGACCCGACGAGCAGGAAGTTGGTGATCTGGATCCAGCCGAGCGAGCCGTTGGCGAGCATGCTGAACGGGTGCCTGGTCAGGTCGAAGCCGTCCCGGGTGAGGGCCTGGGTCACCGCCGCCACGGTCCACAGCGGAGTGGCGGCGGCTCCGGCGGCGAGCAGCGCACGGGCGGGGCCGGAGGCGGTGGTGGAGGTGCTCGTGGCGGCGGCGCGGGCGGTGAGCGGCGTGGTCGTCATGGCGAGGGCCCTTCGTGGTTCGTCGGCTGGTTCTGCCCCTACGTCGATCGGGCGATGTGACAGGGAACGCCGAGATTCCCTGTCACATAGGCTGTTCGACGTGGAGGCGTAACAGCAGCCCGAAGTGGAAGGGAACGACCATGCGCTACCTGATGACGACCAAGGCTTCTTCGCGGACCCCCGACGAGAGCCTCTTCGCGGAAATGGGCCAGTTCATCGAGGAGTTGACCGCTTCCGGGGCCCTGCTGGCCACGGGCGGCCTCGAGCCCGGCGGCCTGCGGTTGACCTCGGTCGACGGTGAGATCACGGTGACGGACGGGCCGTTCGCCGAGGCCAAGGAGGCCGTGGTGGGCTTCGCGCTGATCGAGGCCCGCTCCCAGGAGGAGGCGGTCGAGCTGGCCCGCCGGTTCCGCAAGATCGTCGGTGACGGCGAGAGCGAGATCCGGCAGGTGTTCAGCCAGTGACCGGCCGATGGCGCCGCCTCTGTCGTCGACCGGCGGAGGCGGCGCCGTCATGCCCGTGACCGATACGCACCGCACGGTCGACGCGGTCTTCAAGCTGGAGTCGGCCAAGATCATCGCCACGCTGACCCGGATGGTGCGGGACGTCGCACTCGCCGAAGAGCTGGCCCAGGACGCGCTGGTCGCCGCGCTCGAACAGTGGCCCACGTCGGGCGTCCCCGACAACCCCGGCGCCTGGCTCCTCGCGATCGCCAAGCGCCGAGCCGTCGACCACATCCGGCGCTCCCAGCGACTGGAGCGCAAGCAGGAACAGCTCGCCCACGACCTCGGCCGTGACCTGGACCAGCAACCCGGACCCGGCCCCGAGCCCGAACCCGAGCAGGACGACGTCCTGCGGCTGATGTTCATCTCCTGCCACCCGCTCCTGCCGACCCAGGAGCGCCTGGCCCTCACCCTGCGCCTGCTCGGCGGCCTGACCGCCGGGGAGATCGCGCGGGCGTTCCTGACGAGCGAGCAGACCATCGCCCAGCGCATCGCCGCGGCCAAGCGCACCCTGGCCGACGCGCAGGTGCCGTTCGAGCTGCCCCCGGGCGCCGAACTGGCGGAGCGCCTGGCATCGGTGCTCGAAGTCATCTACCTGATCTTCAACGAGGGCTACGCGGCGACATCCGGCGACGACCTGATGCGCCCCGGACTCACCCTGGAGGCCCTGCGCCTGGGCCGACTCCTGGCCGAACTCGCCCCGCAGGAAGCCGAGGTGCACGGCCTGGTCGCCCTCATGGAGATCCAGCAGTCCCGTTCCGCCGCGCGCACCGGACCGTCGGGGGAGCCCGTCCCCCTGCACGAGCAGCACCGGGGCCGCTGGGACCAACTCCTCATCCGTCGCGGCTTCACCGCGATGCTGCGCGCCCGGGAGATCGGAGCCGCCCCCGGGCCGTACGTACTCCAGGCGGCGATCGCCGTGAGCCACGCCCAGGCGGCATCCGCCGAGGATACCGACTGGGCACAGATCGCGGCTCTGTACGAGGCCCTCGCACGCCTGCTGCCGACACCGGTCGTACAGCTCAACCGGGCCGTGGCCCTCGCGCACGCGCACGGCCCCCAGCAAGGCCTCGATCTGGTCGACTCCTTGACGTCGGACCCCGCCCTGCGGGACTACCACCGGCTCCCCGGCGTCCGCGGCGACCTCCTGCTCCGGCTGGGACGCTCCGCGGAAGCCCGCCGGGAGTTCGAACGGGCCGCCCAGCTGACCCAGAACGTCGCCGAGCGCGCCTTCCTGCTCCGCAGGGCGGACGAGATCACCGTCACCGACACCCCCGGCCCCACGCTCGGGCGAGCCGCCCAGGACTTCCTCGACCGCGACGACCTCACGCCCTCCTCCCTCCGCTCGTACGCCCAGACGCTGCGCCGTCTGTGCCGCGGCCTGGGCGAGCGGCAGCCGCTGCACTCCCTGACCGCACAGCAGGTGGCGCACGTGTTCGCGGCGACCTGGACGGACGCCGCGGCCACGACGTGGAACCGCCACCGCGCGGCCGTCCGCTCGTTCTGCGCCTGGGTCGGCCTGGACGATCTCACCGCCGACCTGGAACGACGCCACGAACCCGGCCAGGCCACGCGCCCCCTGCCACGGACCCAACTCGACGCCCTGCTCCACCGCACCGAACTGCCCCTGCGCGAACGGACCTTGTGGTGGCTCCTCCACGAGTCGGCGGCCGGGGTGACGACTGTCCTGTCCCTGAACGTCGAACACCTGGACCTGGACGACCGCCGCGCCCGCAGCGGCAGCACCTGGGTCTCCTGGCGCTCCGGCACCGCCCGACTGCTCCCCGCCCTGCTGTCCGGCCGCACCCGCGGCCCGCTGTTCCTCGCCGACCGCCGTCCCGCCCCCGCCCGGATGCCCGCGGCGGCCGACCTGTGCCCGGAGACCGGCCGCCGCAGACTCTCGTACGAACGGGCGGAGTACCTCTTCAAGCAGACCACCAAGCCTCTGGACCCGACCGCCCACGGCTACACCCTCAGTCAGCTCAAGTCCTAGCCGGGCGGCGTCCTCGCGGCGCGGGGCGTGATAGAAAGTGGAACGATAGTCCCGGTTGTTGTTCGTGTGGGCACGCGCGCCGGTTGACCGCGCATGCCCGCACGGGCCAGGGCCGATTCCACGACAGGACGACCAATGGCAAACGCGTACCGCGAGATCTTCACCGCCCCCGGCACGAAGGCGTTCAGCTCCGCCGGTCTGATGGCCCGGCTGCCGCTGCCCCTGACCCACATGGGCATCCTGACGATGCTGTCCGAGACGACCGGCGAGTACGCCCTCGCCGGGCTTGTCGCGGGCACCTTCACCTTCTCCATGGCCTTCCTCGGCCCGCAGGTGTCCAAGGCCGTGGACCGGCGCGGGCAGAGCCGCGTGCTGCCGCTCGCCACCGGCGTCAGCGTCCTCGGCCTCGCGGCGCTGCTGCTCTGCGCCACCGCCGACGCGCCGAGCTGGACCCTGTTCCTCTTCGCGCTCCTGTCCGGACTGATGCCGAGCATGAGCGCGATGGTCCGCGCCCGCTGGACGGAGATCTACCGGGGCACCCCGCAGCTCACCACCGCGTACTCCATGGAGTCGGTGGTCGACGAGCTGACGTACGTCATCAGCCCGGCGCTCGCCGTGGTCCTGTCCACGGCGCTGTTCCCGCAGGCCGCGCCCCTGTTCGCGGGAGTTCTCCTGGTCGTGGGCGTCGCCCTGTTCGTACCGCAGAAGCGCACCGAACCGCCCGTCAGGGCGCGCGTCGCGAGCGGCGGCGACACCTCCGTGATCCGCTCGGCGCCGGTGCTGCTGCTCGCGCTCGTGCTGCTCTGCGGCGGGGCGATCCCCGGCATGGTCGACACCATGGGTCTGGCGTTCGCCGAGGAGCAGGGCGACAAGTCGCTCGGTGGGCTCGTCTTCACCGTCTACGCGATCGGCTCGGGCCTGTCGGGACTGCTCTTCGGGGCCCGCGAGCGGAACGTCCCGCTGCCGCGGCTGCTGCTCCTCGGGGTCGCCGGGACCGCCCTCACCACGCTGCCGTTCCTGCTCGTCGACGGGGTGGTGGGGATGTGCGTGGTGGTGCTCCTCGCCGGGGTGTTCTTCGCGCCGACCATGGTGGTGATCATGGGCATCGTGGAGCGCGTGACACCGGAGCACCAACTCACCGAGGCGATGACCTGGATGATCGCGGGCCTGCAGAGCGGCGTGGCGATCGGCGCGGCCGTCACCGGTGTCGTCTACGACCGCTTCGGCGCCACCGCCGGGGTCTCGGTGGCGCTCGTCGCGGGTGCCGCGGCGCTCCTGCTGACGCTGTGCGCGCTGCCGGTGCTGCGTACGCGGCTGTCGCGAGCGGACCGGGCGGACAGGGCGACACAGGCGCCTGCCGCGCCGACGGAGACGACGGCGCCCGTCTGCTGCTGAGCGGCCGACGGGCGCGGGGCGGCCGCCGTACTACTGCGGCTTGTGCGGCGTCGCCTCGCTCGGGCGGACGATCACCATGCCCTCGCCCTCCAGCTTCAGCTGCACCGCCTCACCGGAGCCGCCGCGGATCATCGAGCCGATCGACTGCGAGCGCTGCAGCGACGTGTGCAGGCTCGTGGTCCAGCCGACGACGGCGTCGGTGTCCACGAAGACCGGCGCCTGCGGCGACACGGGGATCACCAGCGGCTCGCCCTCGCACATCAGGCCCAGCTGCCCGTGCCCCGTGAACACGCTGTTGAAGAGCCCGCCGCCGGAGATCCCCGAGCCCTTCACGGTCTTGATCTCGTACGACAGGGACGCGTCGAAGCACAGGATGTTGCGGCCGTTGACGGTGAGCGAGTCGCCCTGCTCGATGTCGACGACGAAGCAGCTCTGCGCCTCGTGCGCGAACCACGCCTCGCCCTGCCCCTTCACGGCCATCAGCGGCAGCCCCTCACCGGTGACCGCGCGCTTCAGCATCCCGCCGACGCCCTGGCCCTTGCGCTCGAACTGCAGGCTGCCGCGGTAGGCGACCATCGCGCCCTGACGCGCCATCATCTCGCCGCTCACGGCGTACCGGATGGACTTCGAGTTGTGCAGGCTCATGCCGGGCGCCGTCGCGGGCTGCGCCACGTGGTCCTGGGAGAAAAGGTCGCTCTTCATGCGGGCATCGTGCCCCGCGCGGGGGTGCCCCGCCAAGCCTTCGGGGGTGCATGTCCACCGGACCGGGGTCGCGCCCGCGCGCCCCTGGCCGCGACTTTCGGCCAGGGGCGCTTCGACTTGAGGCGGGGCGCCCGTCTCGGGCGGTGCGCCCGTGCAAGGCGGGGCGCCCACCCCAGCTCAGCCGGTCGTCACGCGGACGTAGTCGACGGTCAGCGTCTGCGGGAAGGTCGTGCCGCCGTCCGGGTCGCCGGGCCAGTAGCCGCCGACGGCCAGGTTGAGGATCAGGAAGAAGGGCTTGTTGAACGCCCACTGCCTGCCGCCGAGGTCGGCCGGGGTGCGGGTCTGGTAGACGTGCCCGTCGACCGACCAGGTCACCTTGTTCGGAGACCAGTCCACGGCGAAGGTGTGGAACTTGTCCGCGAAGGCCTCGCCGTTCGGCAGGGAGTACGCGGCGCCGATGCCGCCCGAACCGGAGTAGCCGGGGCCGTGCAGCGTGCCGTGGACGGTGTTCGGCTCCTTGCCGACGTTCTCCATCACGTCGATCTCGCCGCAGTTCGGCCAGCCCACGGTGCCGATGTCGGCGCCCAGCATCCAGAACGCGGGCCACATGCCCTGGCCGCGCGGCACCTTCAGGCGGGATTCGACTCGGCCGTACGTCGACGTGAACTTGCCGGCGGTGTTGAGCCGGGACGAGGTGTACTCGCAACGGCCGTACCAGCACTGGTAGTTCTCGGGGTTCTCCTTGCGGGCGGTGATGACCAGGTTGCCCTGGCCGTCGAGCTTCGCGTTCTTGTTGCCCGAGGTGTAGTACTGGCGCTCGTGGTTGTTGACGTTGTCGCCGGTCTCGACCTGCCACTTGCCGCCGTCCACGCCGGACCCGGCGGGGCCGTTGAAGTCGTCGGAGAAGGCGAGGGCCTTCGCGCGCTCGGGCGCGGCGGCGGCGCCGGGGGCGGCGGTCGCGGCGGTGGCGCAGCAGACCAGGGAGAGTGCGCAGAGCGCCGCGCGGCGGCGCCAGGAGAGGGACACGGTCATCACATCGCTTCGAGTGGGGGGGGAAGGGGGGAGCGGGCACGCATGCCGTGGGGGCATGGCGGTCGTACGTGAAGCAGTCGTGTGCATGACAAGATCGCGTCGAGAGTTGAACGCGGTACGCGATCCTCCGCGACGGTTTCTTCACTGCTTGATTTAAGGCAGGTGCGCAGGGGCCGTCAAGGCGTTGGTGCGGACCGACTGCCGAAGGGGCCGACGGCGCCCGGCGCTGTCGACCCCTTCGTCGTGTCCGTCACGACCGCTGCCCCGGCCGTGCCGGGCACGCCCTTCGCATGTCCCCGCTCCCGCGCCGGACATGCTCTCCGCGCGCCCCCGCTCCCGCGCCGGGCCCGCGGTCGGTCACTCGTCGACGGCCGCCCCGAACGCCGCGTCCTGCGCGGGCGCGCCGAGCGATCCGGCCCCGTACGTCCACGACCCGGCGGCCGTGACCCCGCCCGAGCCCGCCGAGAGCACCCACACCACGCCGTCCCCGGTGTTCTCGCCCGGCGCCGACGAGAGCAGCCCGAAGCGGCCGTCGCGGTTGGGGTCGGTGAGGCGCACCTGGGCGCCCCACTTGTCGCTCTTCTCGGCGGCGCCGGGGATGTCGGCGGAGTTCTGGTCCCACGACTTGGCGCCGGTCCCGGTCAGTCCGGTGGCCGTGCCGCGCAGCACCCACACCGCGCCCGCGTCCGCGACCGTGCCGATGTCCTCGCCGGGGGCGCCGATCGCCACGTCCGCGTAGCCGTCCTTGTTCGTGTCGGCGACGGACAGGTCGGTGCCCCAGCCGTCCCCGCGCTCGGCGGTGCCGGGCACGTCGGCGGCGTCCTGGGTCCACCACTTCACGTCCTGCGAGATCCCCTCGGCGGAGCCGTAGCGCACGCCGACCAGGCCGCCGGTCATCGTGTCGCCGCCGTCGTCGGGGGAGTGGGGCTCGCCCGTGACCAGGTCGTCGAAGCCGTCGCCGTTGATGTCCCCGGACGCGGCGGCCGGGCCACCGCGCAGGTCGCCCTGGTGGGTGAGGGCGTCGGCGCCGCCCTTGAAGTACGCGGACCAGCCGTGCCCCGGCTCCTCGTCGCCGACGGTCACGCCGGACACCACGAGGTCGGCGTAGCCGTCGTCGTCGTAGTCGCCGGTGGTCAGGGACTTGGGCAGGATGTGACGCTCCTCGGCGCGCGCGGCCGTGCGCCCCGAGGCCAGGTGCTCGGTCGCCAGGCGCTTCAGCGGCGCCGCGTCGCGGGCCTGCGGCACGGCGTCGTAGACGAAGAGTTCGAGGTCGTCGCGGTCGAGCACGGCGAGGACGTCGCCCGGGGTGTCGCCGGTGAGGCGCGCGGCGGTCACCGCGGACCCGAACTTCTCGCCCTTGGTGGGCTCCTGGGTCTGCAGCCAGTCGCTCGCCGCCCCCTTGAGGCCCTGCTTGGAGCCCCAGAGGATCGCGACACCACCGGCGTCCGCCTGGTCGCCGATGTCCTCGCCGGGGATGCCGACGACCGCGTCGTCGTAGCCGTCGGCGTCGAGGTCACCGGTGGCGACGGCCGTGCCGAAGCCGTCGGCCGCCTCGGCGGCGCCCGCGACACCGGCCGTGGACTGGCTGAACCGCGCCACGTCGCTGGTGCCGATGCCTCTGGAGGAGCCGTACTGCACGGTGACGAGACCCGCGCCCTTCTTGCCGCTGACCGTCGCGCCGGGCGCGCCGACCAGGACGTCCTCGTATCCGTCGCCGTCGAAGTCGCTGTTGCGGTCGTCCGCGTGCGTCCCTCCGGGGGTGCCCGCGACGGCGGCGGGGGCGGCGGCGACGGCCGCGCCCGACAGCAGAAGGAATGAGGCCGCGGCGACGGCGGCCGAACGGTTCTTGCGCACGAGCGACTCCTGTGCGGGAAGGTGGCCGGGCGGCGCGGGGGTGTCCGGAAAGGGCCCGTTCCTCGTCCGGCGCCCTGTTCGACCGCGAGCGGTACGGAAGGGTTGTACGGGATGTCGCCGCGGGTTCACCGGGCCGCCGCCCGCAACCGCGGCCGGGGGTTCATGACGTGAGGGCGGGGGGTAGGGTCCGCGTCAGGATGCGTCGGGCTGCTCGGGAGGGGCGCGCATGAACACAGATCCGCGGGGGTCGGGAGGTCTCCCGGCCGCCTTCATGGCCACCGAGACCTCGTCCTTCCTGGACTTCCTGGCCGAGCAGGCGCCGGACCTGCTGCCCGCGCGGCGCGCCCTGCCCGCCGCGCACGACGGCTTCGACGCCCCGCACGGCACCACGATCGTCGCGGCCACGTACGCGGACGGCGTGCTGGTGGCGGGCGACCGGCGGGTCACGATGGGCAACGTCATCGCCCACCGCGAGTACGACAAGGTCTTCCCGGCCGACGGCCACTCCGCGATAGCGATCGCCGGGACCGCCGGGCTCGCCGTGGAACTGGTCAAGCTCTTCCAACTGGAGCTCGAACACCACGAGAAGATCGAGGGCACGGCCCTGTCCCTGCTCGGCAAGGCCGCCCGCCTCACCACCATGGTCCGCGGCAACCTCGCCCTGGCGATGCAGGGCCTCGCCGTGGTCCCGCTGTTCGCCGGGTACGACCTGGCCAAGGGCGTCGGCCGGATCTTCTCGTACGACGTCACCGGCGGCCGCAGCGAGGAGCGGGGCGTCGCGGCCACCGGGTCGGGAGCGGTGTACGCCCGCGGCTCGTTGAAGAAGCTCTACCACGAGGGCATGTCCGAGCAGGACGTCGTCCTCGCCGCCATCCAGGCGCTGTACGACGCGGCGGACGACGACGCGGCGACGGGCGGCCCCGACCTGACGCGCCGTCTGTTCCCGCGCGTCGCCCTGGTCACCGAGGACGGCTACCGGCAACTGACGCAGGACGAGGTCGCGGAGGTCGCCCGGTCGGTGGTGGCCGGCCGCCTGGAACTGCCGGACGGGCCGCGGGCCGCGGTGCTCTAGGGCCTGTCCGACTGGGCCGGCGAGGGCCCTAGGCGTTGCCCACGGACGCCGCGTCGATGACGTCCTCCAGGACCTCGCGGGACCGGATCAAGTCGCTGATCATGCGGTTGATGCGGTCCCGCTCGGCGCCCAGTTCGGCGACCAGGTGGGGGGTCGCGATCGCGGAAGGGCCGCCGTCCGCGTCCCGCATGCAGGGAAGGAGCCGGACGATCTTCGAGCTGCACAGGCCCGCCGCGAACAGCTCCTGGATGCGGATGACCCGGTCGACCGCGCCCTCGGCGTAGTCGCGATGGCCGCCCGGCGTGCGCTCGGCGGTCAGCAGCCCCTGCTTCTCGTAGTAGCGCAAGGAGCGTTCACTCACGCCGGTGCGCCGGGCCAGTTCGCCGATCCGCATGTCCCACCGGGCCTTCCGGGCTTGAATCTGACACCAATGTCAGGTTCTACGGTACCGGCATGACGAACACAGCAGCGAACTCCCGTCCCTTCGCCCCGCGCGGCCTCTTCGACCCCGCCCGCCTCGGCACCCTCGACCTCCCCAACCGCCTCGTGATGGCCCCGATGACCCGCAACCGGGCCGCCGCCGACGGCACACCGACCCCGCTCATGGCGACGTACTACGCACAGCGGGCCACCGCGGGCCTGATCATCGCCGAGGCCGCCACGCCCAACGCGGTGGGCCGGACCTACCCGAACATCACCGCGATCCACACCGACTCCCACGTCACCGGCTGGCGGGGCGTCACCGACGCGGTGCGCGCGGCGGGCGGCAGGATGTTCCTCCAGGTGCAGCACGGCGGCCGGGTCGGGCACCCGGACAACAGCGGCGGCCTGACCCCGCTCGCGCCGTCGCCGATACCGCTGCCCGACACCATCTTCACGGCAGACGGTCACCAACAGGCCGTCGTCCCACGCGAGATGACGGTGACCGACATCCGCGCCACTGTCGCCGACTTCGCCGCCGCGGCCCGCCGTGCCGTCGACGCGGGCTTCGCCGGGGTGGAGGTGCACGGTGCCAACGGCTACCTCCTGCACCAGTTCCTGGGGCAGGGCACCAACCGGCGCACCGATGAGTACGGCGGTTCCGTGGCGGGGCGCATCCGGTTCGTCGTCGAGGTGGTCCGCGCCGTCGTCGCCGAGATCGGCGCGGAGCGCGTGGGCCTGCGCGTCTCGCCCGGCATCAAGGTCAACGGCATGGACGAGGGCGACACCGAGGACCTCTACCCGGCGCTCCTGGACGCGCTCGCGGACGTCCCGCTCGCCTATCTGCACATCGTGTACGCCGACCCGGACAGCCCCGTCTTCCAGGACATCCGCAAGCGCTGGACCGGAACGCTCGTCGCCAACCCGATGCTGCCGCGTGATCAGATTCCCGCCGACGGGGGCCGGTACGAGGCCGAGCGCCTGCTCGCCGCGGGCGCCGACCTGATCTCCCTCGGCCGCCCCTTCCTGGCCAACCCCGACCTGGTCGACCGGCTGCGCACGGGCGCCCCCGTCAACCCGGTGCGGGGCCACGGCCTCATGTACGTGGGCGGGGAGAAGGGGTACACCGACTATCCCGCCCTGGAAGCGGCCGCCGACGGCCCGGTCGGCCCCGCCGAACCCGCGGGCCAGGCCGACCTCGCCGACCCGGCCGCGGCCCGCCCCGCGACCCCGGCCGCGACGCGTTGACCCCGGCCGTTCCTACCGCCCCGCCACCTGCCGGTCGCGGGCGGCCCCCAGGCCGACCGCGACCTGCGGCGCGAGCAGGACCAGCAGGAGGACGACGGGCAGCGTCCAGTCGTGGGACGCGTCGTGGACGGCGCCGAGGACGGCCGGTCCTGTGGCGGCGAGGATGTAGCCGAAGCACTGGGCCATGCTGGACAGCGGCGCGACGTGCCGGGCGTCCGGCGCGCGCTGCACGATGAACAGCAGCGCGAGGCTGATGGCCGCGCCCTGGCCGAGCCCGAGCAGGCTCATCCAGAGATAGGCGGCGCCGACCGGGGCGGTGAGCAGCCCGGCGTACGCGATCGCGCACAGCACCGCGCCGAGGACGGCGAGCGTGCCGGACCGCACCCGCCTGCCGACGACCACGGGGGCCACGAACGAGCCCGCGATGCCGAGCAGCGACGAGAAGGACAGCATCCAGCCCGCGTCGCCCGCGCTCATCCCGGCGTCCTTCAGGAGCGTCGGCAGCCAGGCCGCCGCGGCGTAGTAGTTGAGGGACTGCAGGCCCATGTACCCGGTGACCTGCCAGGCCAGCGGCGAGCGCCACAGGCCGCGGACCGGAGGGGCCGTCTCCCGGGCCGCCGCGGCGCCGTCCCGCGCCCGCGCCCGCAGCCGCGGCAGCCACACCACGAGCGCCACTACCGCGAGCGCGCCCCAACAGGCCAGCGTCGTCCGCCAGTTCATGCCGGAGGCCTCCTGCACCGGCAGCGTGACGCCCGCCGCGAGCGCGGCTCCGCCGAACAGCGACATCGAGTAGAGGCCCGTCATCAGCCCGGCCCGCCCGGGGAAGTCCCGCTTGATCAGGCCCGGAAGCAGCACGTTGGCGACGGCGATGCCCGCGCCGATGACGACGGTGCCCGTGAACAGCGCGACGACCGCGTCCAGCATGCGCAGCGCCGTGCCCGCGCAGATCAGCACCATCGTGGCGAGCAGCGTCCGCTCGGTGCCGAAGCGGCGGCCCAGGCGCGGTGCGACGGGTGCGAGCAGCCCGAAGCACAGCAGCGGCAGCGCCGTGAGCAGGCTGGTGGCCGCCGCTGACATGCCGCTGTCGTCGCGGATGGTGTCGGCGAGCGGGGAGACCGCGACCAGGGCGGGGCGCAGATTGAGGGCGAGCAGGACGACACCCAGGCCGAGCCAGAGGGCGCCCCGCCCGGTGACGCCGGGCGGGGCGGCCGTCGGCGGGCCGGACACCGTGGGACCGGCGTCCGCCCGCGCCACGGTGTCCGTGGTGGCGGGCCCTTGGCTGAGCATGAGGTTTCTCCCGGGGGTCGTGCTTCGGTGGTACGTGTGTGTGGGCGGACCCGGCGGGGCGGGTCGAGCCCGGAGGGGCGGGGCCGTTCGGGCCGGGGGCAGGATCGGTCGGGCGCCGCCGTGGGCTCAGTCGGCCGGGGGCTGCTCCCGCAACGCCGCCATGCCCTCGGCGAGATGGGCGAGCACCACGGCCTCGGCGGCCGCCGGGTCCCGCGCCTCGATGGCGTCGACGATCGCGCTGTGGGCGTCGATCTGGTGCCGTACGGAGTCGGGGACGGCCGCGCCGATCACGGCCTTGACCGTGGTGCGCATGGCGTCGCTGAGGTGTCCGTACAGCTCGGCGAGGACGGCGTTGTGGGCCGCGGCGGCGACGGTGCGGTGGAAGGCCATGTCGGCGTCGACGAAGGCGTCCGTGTCGCCGCTCTCCCAGGCCCGGCCGCGCTCGTCGAGCGCGGCGCGCAGCGCGGCCAGGTCCTCCGGCGTGCGGCGCTCGGCCGCGTACCGGGCCGCGTCGCGCTCCAGCGAGGCGCGCACCTCGTACGCCTCGAGGACGCTCGCCTTGCGCACCCGCCGCTGCACGGCCGCCCCGAAGTCGCTGCTGGCCCGCACATACGTGCCGTCGCCCTGGCGCGGCTCCAGCATGCCGGTGTGCACCAGGGCGCGGACCGCCTCCCGCACGGTGTTGCGGCCGACGGCGAGCTGCTCCACGAGCAGCGGCTCGGCCGGGATCTTCGTGCCGACCGGCCACTCGCCGTCCGAGATCAGGCTCTCCATCTGGGCGATGACGAGGTCGACGAGGTTGGTCCGTGCGGTGCTGCGCAGCGGCATCGGTGAGGTGCCCTCTCTGCCTGGGCGGACGGGATCGTGGATACATGGGAACATCCCATGTTTGAGGGTGTCAATCGGCCGGACTCCCTGACCCCGTCCGGGCGGACCCGCGGCGAGCGCGCCGGGCGGCACCGCCCCGGATGGCCCTCGTGGGCCGATTCCGGAACTCGCCGTGTGGTCAAGGGTGTTGTGGAAATGGGGGTGACCGGGTGTGGGTGGAGTTTCGAGTCGGACCCGTGAGGTGATCTACGGGGCACCGTTACATGATCTCGGGAAATCCGTAATGCCGGGCGAATAGGTTGATTGAGCACTCGCCGGAAGGCTGAGGGCAATCAAGACATTCGTACCGTGAAGGGGAACATCGCCACCATGCGTCACACCACCCACCGCCGCAGCGCCCTTCGTACCGCCACCATTTCCGTCGCCGTCGGTGCGGCGCTCCTGGCCCCGGCCGCCGCAGCCCTCGCGAGCACCCCGGCCCCGCAGCAGGCCGCCGTGCGCACCGCCGCCCCCAAGCCGGTCAAGATCGACATCGGTGCCGGTGTCACCCTCCAGGTCAAGGGCGGCAAGCCGTACTACAACGGCAAGGCCCTGAAGCCCGGTCAGACCGTCGAGGATGGCATCTACCTGCACCTCAGCGCCGACGGCAAGAAGCTGTACAGCAAGACGCAGGGCGGCGGTACGCCGTACGCCATCTGGGACGTCAAGACCGGCAAGAGCCTCGGCACCCAGAAGAACAGCCCCACCGCCAAGGTGAAGGCCGCGCTGACCGCGAAGCCGTCCGCGACCTCCGTCAAGGCCTGGCAGGAGCTGCGCGTCAGCGGCAAGGCGACCGGCATCAAGGCCGGCGCCAAGGTGGGCCTCCAGCAGAAGCAGCGCGGCACGTGGAAGACGCTGCCCGCGTCCACCACCGTCAACAAGTCCGGCACGTACACGCTGCGCGTGAAGCTCGGCCTGAAGGGCAAGAACGAGCTGCGCATGAAGAGCGGCGCCACGCTGTCCCCGGTGTTCACGGTCACCGTGCGCTGACGCCGTCACCTCCCCCCCCCACGGATTCGGGCCCCCGGCCCTCCGTACGCGGATCGTTCCCGCGTACGGAGGGCCGGGGGCCCTCGGCGTCACGGCACCCCCGCCAGGCGGGCGAGGCGGCCACCGCGTCCGCGACCTCCGCCACCGTCGCGCCGTCCGTGCCGGCGACGGCGTCCGTGTACGTCCGTACCGTGGCCTCGTCCGGCGAGAGGGGCACGGACGTGAGGCGATGGGCCCGGGCTGCACGGTAGTTGCGCGACAGGTCCGCCAGGACGCGCATGCCCGCGAGTGTCGACCGCACGCCGCGCGCGTCGAACGGTTCCGGCGGATCATCGGCGTCTGGAATTTTCGTCCAAGGCATGTACATTGTGTCCAGACGGTCCGGGCCGCAGCGTCCGGACCGCGGCCACGACCGGGAATACGAGGACCGACATGAGCGCCGCGGACAGGCCGACAGCATCCGATTCCCGACGGGACCGCGAGCGGGACGCGATCCTCGCCGCGCTCGTCCCCGTCGCCGACGGCATCGCCGCCACCTTCGGCTCGCTGTGCGAGGTGGTCGTCCACGACTACCGGCGGCCGGAGGAGTCCGTCGTGTCGATCGCCGGTTCCGTGACCGGGCGCAGCGTCGGCGGCGCGATGAGCGAGATCGGGATGGGCATGCTCGCCCGCGGCGACGAGGCGGGTGACGAGCTGAACTACCTGACCCGCACTCAGGGCGGCAAGCTGGTCAAGTCGTCCACGATGCTGCTGCGCGACAGCGGCGACGCGGTGTTCGGCGCGCTGTGCGTCAACCTCGACATCACGGCCCTCCAGCAGGTGGGCTCGCTCATCGGTGAACTCGCCGGTGTGGCGGCCCCGGTGGACGTGCCGACGACCACCTTCGGGGACTCCGCCGAAGTCATCGACGCCGTCGTGGGGTCCGTCGTCGACGCCTATCAGCTGGGGCGCAGCCGCCCCTGGGGCGAGCTCGACCGCGCCGAACGCGTCGAGCTGTTCCGAGGGCTCGACGAGCATGGCGTCTTCGCCGTCCGGCGCGCGGTGCCGCAGGTGGCGGAGCGCCTCGGCATCTCCCGCGCCTCCGCGTACAGCTATCTCGCCAAGGCCCGGGCCCAGGAGCCCCCGAAGGACGGGCCCGGCACCGCACAGGGGGCATCCGCATGACGAGACAGGGAGCAACCGCATGACCAGCACACCCCCGGTCACCCTCGACGACGTCCGCGACGCGGCCGCCCGGCTCAAGGGCGTCGCGCACCGTACGCCCGTCCTGCGCTCGCGCACCCTCGACGCCCGTGTCGGCGCCGAGGTGTTCCTCAAGTGCGAGAACCAACAGCGCGTCGGCGCCTTCAAGTTCCGCGGCGCCTACAACGCCGTGTCCCGTCTGGCGCCGGAGCAACTGGCGAAGGGCATCGCGTCGTTCTCCTCCGGCAACCACGCCCAGGCCGTCGCCCTCGCCGCCCGCGAACTGGGCAGCAGTGCCGTGATCGTCATGCCCGAGGACACCCCGGGCTCCAAGCGCGCGGCCGCCGAGGGCTACGGCGCGGAGATCGTCACGTACGACCGCTACACCGGCGACCGGGAGGCCATCGGTGCGGCCCTGGCCGCCGAGCGCGGCCTCGCCCTGATCCCGCCGTACGAGCACCCGCACGTCATCGCGGGACAGGGCACGGCCGCCCTCGAACTCATGGAGGAGGTCGGCGAGTTGGACCTGCTGCTCGTGCCGGTCGGCGGCGGGGGGCTGATCGCGGGCAGCGCCACCGCCGTGAAGGGCCTGAGCGGCAGCGTCCGCGTGGTCGGCGTCGAGCCGGAGGCGGGCGACGACACCAGGCGCTCGCTCGCGGCCGGGCACCGGGTGACGATCCCCGTGCCGCGCACCATCGCCGACGGTCAAGCCGCCGAGATCCCGGGCGAGTTGACGTTCTCCATCAACCGGCGGCTCGTCGACGACATCGCCCTCGTCTCCGACGACGACATCCGCGACGCCATGCGGTTCGCCTTCGAACGCCTGAAGACCGTCGTCGAGCCGAGCGGCGCCACGGCCCTCGCCGCCGCCCTCAGCGGCCGCGTCGACCGCGTACCGCCCCGCGTCGGCGTCATCCTCTCCGGCGGCAACGTCGATGCCCGGCGTTTCGCGGAGATCTGCGGCACCTGACCGGGCCGGGCCCAGGGCGAGGCGAACCGGTCCGGGCCCAGGGCGCGGTGAACCAGCCCGGGCCCAGGGCGCGGCGACTGGACCGGACCCAGGCGGGCGCGGCCGGGCGCGGCGCGCGACATGCCGTGCCACGGCCGGGCCGCCGGTCGCGCAGGTGTCCAGGCGCGCAGTCCCGCAGGCGGTCAGCCGCGCAGCAACTCCACGACCCGCGCGGGCGGTCAGTCGCGCAGCAGCTCCGCGACCCCCTCGGCCGTCCATCGCCCCGCCGCCCCCGGGCACGCCGCGAGATACGCGGCCACGGCGGCCCCGTCCCACGCGTCCGCCTCCAGGAGCCCCGCGGCCAGGTGCCGGAGATAGCTCGCGGAGGGGGCGTTGAGGGGCACGTCCCCCAGGGCCCACGGCGCGGTGAACGTGAGCACCGGCAGGCCGTCCAGCGTCCCCGGGCACACCAGCGTCTCGTAGCGCCCCTCGCCGAGCCGGGCCCGGCCGTGCCGCAGCGCCGGCGCCAGGTCGGGGCCGGTCCCCGGAGCGCGGTACATCTCCTGCGCCGCGATGTCGCGGAACTGCCCCGCCGTGACCAGATGGGCGCGCGCGTACACCCGCCCCGGCGCGTCCGGGTCGTAGAACGCCCTGCCGCCCGACCAGAGCGCGGACTCGGTCGCGAAGTACACGACGCCCCGCAGCTCCACGGGCACCGACGCCCGCGGTGGCCTCGGGTCCCGGCAACCGGGCGAGGTCAGGGCGGCGCCGGGGGCCCGACCGCCCTCGATGTAGTGCATCAGGCGGCTCCGCCGCGTGTTGGAGCCGTACGCCGCGTACCAGACCAGCTCCGGCACGACCGCCGCCGCCCGCTCCCCGCCGTCCGCCGCGGCCGGCCCACCGCCGTCCCGCTCCGGCTCCCTCGCCCCGGTCTGGATCGTCCGTACGCGACTCACGTCCTGAACGACCCCTCGGGCGGCTCCTCGCCCGGCGGGACGCCGCACTTCCAGTCGAGGCCGTACCGCTGGAACAGCTCGGCCCGCAGCACGTCGAACGGCATCGGCGCGCCCGGGATGAGCAGCGCGAACACCGCGCCCATCAGCAGGGCGCGCAGCATCCGGTAGTCCGTCTCGGCCTCCGGCGACCCGTGCCGGGACACCGCCTCACGCAGCAGGAGGGCCAGACGCTGCTGCTCGGGGCACTGCACGAACCCCTCGGCCTGGAGGATGCCCGCCATGTGCGTGCGCATCAGCACCGGCCGGTCGCGGGCGAGACCGAGGATCGCGTCGATGGCGCGGGCGAGCAGTTCGTCCCCGTCCTCCGTGCGCGGCTCCCGCTCGAGCGCGGCCTGCAGCGTCAGATGCATCAGGCGGTGCACGGCCGACTGCAGGAGCTGCCGCTTCCCCGGGAAGTAGTACGACACCAGGCCGCGTGCCGAACCGGCCCGGTCGGCTATGTCGGCAAGGGTCGTGGCCTCGTACCCGCGCTCGCCGACCAGCTCCACCGTCGCCTGCAGGAGCCGCTCGCGGGAACGTCGCCGCAACTCTTCATTGACCGATGGGCTACGCGGGGACATCCTGTAACTCCTGCGTTGACTGGCTCACAGCCAATATACTCAGGACGACCCGGCCCTGGCCGTCATGGGCCGGTGCGGTCCGGGGCAGGCAACACCGCGGGGGAGTGTTGCCTGCCCTTGGGCAGCCGGGGACCCGGGCCGTCGCGCGCCCGCCCGCGCTCTTCTCGCGGATCCGGCTCCGCCTCCTTACAGTGGGCCGGGGGCCGAGGAGGCGCTTGGACATGGACCAACAGCAGATTCTGGCGCGGATCACCGAGATGGTCGACGCCGAGAAGACCCTGCGGGAATCGCTCGCGTCCGGAGCGATCGACGAGACGACGGAGCGGGCCCGCCTGGGAGTCCTGGAACGGGAACTCGACCAGTGCTGGGACCTGCTGCGCAGGCGGCGGGCCAAGGAGGAGTTCGGCGGCGACCCCGACACGGTGCGGGTGCGGCCGGTGGCGCAGGTCGAGGGCTATCAGTCCTGAGGACGCGGCGGCGGGGGCCTGAGCCGGGCGGTGGACTCCCGGGCGCGGGCGGTGGACCCCTGAGGCGGGCGGCGGACGCCTGACGCGGGTGGCCGACGCCCGGCCTCAGCGCGCGCCCGCACCCTCGACGAGCCCCAGCACGGGCCGCAGTCCGTCCGGCCGCCGAGCCACCGGCAGATGCTCCACGAAGTGCACCGCACAGCCCAACGCGGCCGCACCCCCGTCCGCGCGCCGGTCGTCGCCCACCATCAGCGTGTCCTGCGGGGCCACCCCGAGCCCGGCGCAGGCCTGCGCGAAGAGCCGCGCGTCCGGCTTCTGCACGGCGTGCTCGTACGACAGGACGTACACGTCGACGTACGGGTCCAGGCCGTGCGCCCGGAAGACGGGCCGCAGGTCCCACCCGATGTTGCTGACGACGCCCACGCGCACGCCCAGCGCCCGCAGGGCCCGCAGGACCTCCAGCGAGTCGTCGTAGGGCCGCCACGCCTCCGGCGTCCGGTGCCGCTCGTACAGCGCGTCGTACAGGGCGGGATCGGGCAGCTCCACCGTGCGGGCGAGCCCCGTGTACGCGGCCCGGTGCAGCTCCGCGCTCTCGTCGCGCCGGGACCACAGGTCCGCGAGGCCCTCCGGTACGTCGACCGTCGGCGAGCCGCCCGGCAGCGCGCCCGCGCGGTCGAGCGCCGCCGCGAGCCGCGCCACCTCGTCCTCCGGGAGCGCCAGCCTGCTCGCGGCCAGCGTGCCGCGCAGCCAGGAAGCGGTGGACTCGATGCGGAACAGCGTCCCGGAGAAGTCGAAGAGCACGCCCTTGATCGCCATGGGAGAGATCCTCCGGGACCGGGCGAACGGGGGTCAAGGACGCGCCGCGCGGCGAGGGGCGCGGTCAGCGGCTCACGGCGCGGGAGTCAGCGGTGCCCGACGCGGGCGTCAGCGGCTTCCGGAGCGATCCGGGCGCTGGTCCTCGGGCACGAAACGCTCGTACGCCGTCACGGCCACCGCCACCGTCAGCCCCCCGAGCAGCGTGCCCTCGACGACGTCCGACGCCCAGTGGACGCCGAGCCACACCCGTGTGAACCCCACGCCCACCACGGACACCACGGCGACGGCCAGCCCAGCGCGCCACACCAGGGCCCCGGCGCCGTACAGCCGCAGCAGCCACAACATCAGGAGGCACACCACGGTCGCGGTCATCGCGTGCCCCGAGGGGAACGCCGCGTAGCGAGCGGAGTCCACCGGGTCCGGCCACTCGGGCCGCTCCCGCCCCACCGCCGCCTTCAGCCCCTGCTGCACCAGCGCGCCCACCAGGGAAGTCGCCGCGAGCCAGCCCGCGAGCCACCACGCGCGCCGCGCCACCAGCCACAGCACGACGACGGTGATCAGCGCGCGCATCGTCCACGGGTCCCACACCCAGTCCGTCAGGACGCGCGCGGTCCGCGTCAGGCCCGGATGCCCGACCGCCCAGCGGTGGGTGGTCCGCGCGATGTCGTCGTCGAGGCCGAGCAGCGGGTGCCACCCGGCGGCGACGAGGAGGAGAAGGAGCACGGACGGGACGGCGAGGAACAGGGCGGCGCGCGGGGCGCGGGTGGCGCGCCGGGTCGCTCCGGGCGGTGCGGAAGGCATGCGTCGATCCTGGCCGATGGAGGGCGGCGGCACCTAACCGAGGGCGCGGAGCGCCGGGACGAAGGCCACGAGCAGGGGCACGACAGGGACGAGCGCCGCGGCCGCCGTCAGCCGCAGCCGACGCCCCGCCGTGAGCCGGGGGCGGGCCGAGAGCAGCCGGTGCACGCGCTGCGGCACATGTGCCTGCGGGGTCGGGCAGGGCCCGAACACCCCCCGCTCCTCGTTGAGTTCGACCAGGGCGAGGGCGATGGTGAGCCGTCCGAAGCGGCGCGAGGCCACGTCGTCGGCGGCCAGTTCCACGAGCCGGTGCATCTCGTCGCGGAACGCGGCGAACACCGGGACCTGCGGGAAACCCGCGGCGAGCGCGCCCGAGCAGTGCAGCAGCCAGTCGTGCCTGGCCTGCGCGTGACCCTGCTCGTGGGCGAGTACCGCATCGAGCTGGCGGCCCTTCAGGCGGCGCAACGCGGCGGTGGTGATGACCAGTTGGGGTGCGGCGCCGGGCAGCCACCAGGCGTCGGGCCGCTCGCCCTCGAGCACCACGAGCCGGTCGGCGCCGGGCTCCTCGCCGGGCAACAGCGGTGCCCGCACGACGAGTTCGGCCCGCCGCTTGACGCGCCGGGTGCGGGCCCGGGCGATCTCCCGGGTGAGCATCGCGGCGGTCCACACGCCGCCGCACGCGAGCGCCACCGCCGTCGCGGCCGCCCACGGGGTCGGTCCGAGCGCGTACGCCTCCACGACGTCACGCGGCGCGGGCGCGAACAACTGCCCGCGCACCGCCTGCCAGGCGGACGCCGCACTGAACGTCATCGACAGCGCACAGCACAGCAGGACACCCGCCACCACGCACTGCCAAGCCCACAGCGCGACCACCGGTTCGCGCTCCACCCAGTCGGCCCTCGCGAGCAGTCTGGGGGCGACGACGGCGGTCAGCGCGCCGAGGAGCAACAGCGCGACGGGGACCATCATGGGTCAACCCTATGAGGGCCGCGCCGCGCGGGGGTATGGGCAGCCCCCGCAAGTGACGTACGCCACGACGGGATCAGGCGTCCCGAGAGAGCGGGCCCCGCGGCGAAGCACCGACCGGCGGACGCCCTGCTGCTGCGGTGATCGCCAGGGACGAGTGCCGTGACGTGTGCCGTGAGTGCCATCACGCGTGCCGCGAGTGCCGTGAGGCGTGCCGCCCGTGCCGTGACGCGTGCCGCGAGGCCGTCGCCCGCCCCGCCCGCTCGGCCGCCCGGCCCAGGCACCCCCTCACGACATCAGCACCAGCATCGCCAGCATCCCCATGCTCATCGCGAGCCGGCACACCAGCACCAGCTCCGGCCGGTCGGCCCAGCCCACGGCGCCGTCCGGACGCGGGTCGGCGGCGCGGCACGACGTCCGGCCCCCGGGCCCGGCCCCGCCCGCGCCCCCCTCACCCCCGGCGACCACCGCTCCCACCGGCGCGAGGCGCGCGCCCGAGAGCAGGACGTGGCCCGCGAAGTACAGGAGCAGGGCGCCCGTCACCACCGGCACGCCCGCGCCGCCGTGACCCGCGTGGCCGCCGGGCACCGCCACCATCGCCGCCGACATGTACACCATGGCCAGCGCGCCCACGACATGGTGCAGATGCCGCGGTGCGCGCCGAGCGGGCCACGCCATCCACAGCCCGGCGGCGGCGAACACCGCCGCGTACCCGAGCCACACGCCGCGCGGCGGCTCCACCACCGTGGCGGGCAGGGCCATCACCGCCATGCCGAACCCCATCAGCGCCTCACCGCCCGCCGTGCGCCGCTGTTCCTCGACGCGGCTGCGCATCCGCAGCAGGCAGTAGGCGCCGCTTCCCGCGCAGAGCGCCACGAGCAGCCAGCTCGCCGACCCCGGTCCGTGCACCTGAGCACCTCCTCGATCGACGTCACGCCGTCGTCGGGTCGATGCCCGGCCCCGGGGCGGCGTACGGGAGCGCACGGAGGTACGGCGGGAGCACATCGCGGGCGTGGGTCGCCGCTGGGCGCGCTCGTGGGCGCAAGGGCGCGCGGGGTGCGGAAGAGGGGTGGCGGAGGTGGCGGACGTGGCGTCGCGGGGTGTCCTCAGGGGCGGTGGCGCAGCGGATGGTCCTCCGGGACCTCCACCACCGCGATCCGCGTCCCGTCCGGGTCCGCGATCCACATCTCGATCAGGCCCCACGGCTCCCGCACCGGCGGGCGCAGGATCTCGACGCCGCGTGCCGAGAGGTCCTCGTGGGCGGCCGCCGCGTCCGCGACCTGGAGCCACAGCCGTACGGCGGGGGACGCGGGCACCTCGGAGCGGCCGGACACCTCGAGGAAGCCGCCGCCGAGGAAGTAGACCGTGCCGCGTTCCGGGCCCGTGCCGAACTCCCGGTACACCGCCAGACCCAGGTCACGGCCGTAGAACGCGCGGGAGCGCTCGGGATCGGTGGGGGTCAGGAGGATCCTGCTGCTCAGTACGTGCACCATGCTGACGCAGCCTAGGGGCGGGTTACCCTCGGCGGTGCGCGCGGTGGTGCGGGAGTGGCGCCGTCGCCGTACGGAAACCCGTCGCAGCCGGGGCCCGGCACGCGCCGCGGCTCCGGAGATCGGAGACACGCGCCCATGCACACCGCACCGCGCCCCAGCACCCACGGCGACCCGACGTTCCGGGACGCCACCGCGGACGACGTCGACGCGCTGGTCGCGCTCATCGAGTCGGCGTACCGCGGGGACGACAGCCGGGCCGGTTGGACGACGGAGGCGGACATCCTCGAAGGGCAGCGCACCGACCCCGAGGGCGTCGTGGCGGTCATCGAGAAGCCCGGGAGCAAGCTGCTCGCCGTCGAGATGGAGGGCCGTGTCGTGGCCTGCTGCCAGCTGGAACACCGGGGCGAGCACGCCTACTTCGGGATGTTCGCGGTCAGCCCGGCGCTCCAGGGCGCCGGCCTCGGCAAGGTGATCATGGCGGAGGCGGAGCGGATCGCACGCGAGGCGTGGGGGGCGCGAGAGATGCACATGACCGTGATCTCCGTACGCGACGAACTCATCGCCTGGTACGAGCGGCGCGGCTACCGCCGTACGGGAAAGATGAGCCCCTTCCCGTACGGCGACGAGCGCTTCGGCGTCCCGCAGCGCGACGACCTGCAGTTCGAGCTGTTGGTGAAGGAGATCGCCTGAGCGGTGCCCCGGGGCGGGGCGGCGCGCGGGCCGTCAGGCGGTGAAGCGGCCCGTGCGTTTGATCTCCGGGTAGTCCGTCGTCGCGCCGTCCAGCTGCAGCGCCCGCACCAGGCGCAGATCGTCCTGGGTGTTCACGACCCAGCCGATGATCCGCAGGTCGGCCTTGCGCGCGTGCTCCACGATCTCCAGCGTCAGACGCCGGATGTTCAGTACGAGAGTGGTGGCGCCCACCGCGGTGGCGCGCTCCACGACGTCCGTGCCGTAGCGGCTTGCCACAAGCGCGGTCCGCACGCCGGGGACGAGCCGGGCGATCTCGGCGATGGCCTCGTCGTGGAAGGAGAGCACCTCCACCCGGCCGGTCAGGTCGCGCGCGTGCATCACGTCGGCGAGCGCGCGAGCCGCCGCGACATCCTTGATCTCGGCCTGCAGCGGCGCCTTCACGGCATCGAGGACCTCTTCGAAGACGGGGATCCGCTCGCCCCTGCCCGCGTCCAGGTCGCGCAGCTCGGCCAGGGTCTTGTCGGCGATGGCGCCTCGGCCGTCGGTGGTGCGGCCCACGTCCGCGTCGTGCATGACGACGAGGGCGCCGTCCTTGCTGAGGTGCAGGTCGAGTTCGATGATGTCGAGGCCCGCGGCTTGGGCGGCGACGAACGAACGCAGGGTGTTCTCGGGTTCGACCCCCATGACACCGCGATGACCGATGGTGAGGAAGTTCAAGGTTCACTCGCTTCCGTCGACGGCGGCTCGGCTCCGCGCGGCTCGGCGGCTCATGACCACGCGGCAAGGCGCAGCCTAATGGCCCGCCTCCGCGATGGGACCGTCCCTGCGTGACGGAGTGGAGTCGTCCGGTCTGGTTCCGACGATCCCCAGGATGAGTCCGGTGAGGAGGGCGGCGACAAGTACGGCGCGGGTGCTCAAGGGTTCGCGGCCTCTCTCGGGCTCGGTCGGCTGACCTGGCCCGTCCTATCGCCACGGAGCCCCTGATCGCGAGCGGTCTCACCCGTGGGTGGGCGCGTCGCCCGGTCGTTGACCCGGGCCCTCGCCGGGCGTCTCCGGGAGGCCGTCGAGGTCGGTGAGCAGCGCCTCGGCCAGCTCCAGTTCGGCCTCCAGATGGCGGGCGCTCCAGCGCAGCGCGATCTGCGGATGGGACCTGCCCTCGACGCCCTGGGCGTGCGCCAGGGCGCCCTGGACCTGCGCCAGTTCGTCCCGGGTGTGCGCGATGTGCTCGCCCACCATGGCCCGCAGCCGGGCCGGTTCGGTGAGGTGGCCGAGCCAGACCCGCAGCAGCAGCGGATGCTTGAGCACCGGCGGCCCCGCGTCCTGCCCGCCCGCCGCCCAGCCCGCGAGCGCGGCCCGGCCCGCGTCCGTGATGGCGTACGCCCGTCTCGTCCGCGGCTCCTCCGGGCCCGAGCGGCGAGAGGAGGCGTACCCCAGCGCCTCCAGGCGGCGCAGCTCGGCGTAGATCTGGCTGACGGCCGGTGACCAGTAGAAGAAGCGCAGCGAGGAGTCGGCCCACTTCTTCAGCTCGTAGCCGGTCCGTTCGCCCGGGAAGGACAGCAGCCCGAGCACGGCCCACGCGGTCGGCGGCAGTGGTGCGGGCGGGGGCGACGGGGTCGGGAGCGGGGCTGCCATGAGCCGCATTGAAGTGAACGGGCCGGTGTACGCGCAAGAGTTCGCCCGTGGGCCGGTGCGGCCGGGGGGCGCCGGGGTTCGGCGCGTCCGCCGGGGCGCCCGGGGACAATCCGCCGTTGGGGCCGCCGGGGTTCAGCCCGTCCGCGGGGCCGCCGTCTGCTCGGCGAGTGCCTTCGTCCGTGCCTCCGCCTTGGCGTCCACGGCGTACTGGTCCACGTACTCCTGGCCGGACAGCACCAGGATCGCGTACATGATCTCGTCCGTGACGGCCCGCAGCGCGGCGCGCTGGTCCTGCATGCCGGCGTAGCGGGAGAAGTCCAGGGGCTCGCCGAAGCGCAGCGTGAGGGGGACCAGGCTCGGCACCCTGCGCCCCGCGGGCTGCGCCTCGAACGTGCCGATGATCGCGCAGGGGACCACGGGCGCGCCCGAGCGGAGCGCCATCGTCGCCACCCCCACCCGGCCCTTGTACAGACGGCCGTCGTGCGAACGCGTCCCTTCCGGGAAGATCCCGAGCAGCCCGCCCCCGCGCAGCACCGCGAGCCCCGACTCGACCCCCGCCCGCCCGGCCCCGTTCCCGGACCGGTCCACCGGGATCGCCCCGATGCCCCGGAAGAACGCGGCGGCCAGGCGGCCCCTGATCCCCTTGCCGGTGAAGTACTCCATCTTCGCGAGGAAGCCGATGCGCCGCTTCAGCGTCACCCCCAGCAGGAACTGGTCGCAGAACGACTGGTGGTTGCCCGCGATGATCGCCCCGCCTGCGGCGGGCACGTGCCCGAGCCCCTCGATCCGCGGCCGGAACAGCCACCGCAGCAGCGGGACCAGTACGACGCACTTGAACAAGCGGTAGAACATGCCTGTGAGTCCCCTCCTCGGCTGCCCCCGCGCCGGGGAACGCTAGTGGTCTCGCGGGGTTCGAGGGAGAACGCGTAATCAGCCAGAGATGGCGCATCATGTGAGCTATGTCTGGCGTGAGTTGATCCATCACCCTCGCCTTGCACGGGGATTGCCGTGTCTCTTGCCTCTTGCCTCTTCAAGATCTGACGACTAGTCATATGGCTGTTTGAAACATGCGAGCGTCCCGGAGGTCCAACTCCCAGGAGGCAACGTGCAGTTCTCCGTCATCTTCGAAGCGCAACTCGCCGATCCGACCGTGGACCGCGAGCACCGGCTCATCCACGACTGCGTCGAACAGGCCGTCCTGGCCGAGGAGATGGGGTTCGACCGCGTCTGGGCGGTCGAGCACCACTCCCTGAAGTGGTACGCGCACATGTCCGCGCCCGAGGTCTTCCTGACCTGGGTGGCCGCGCGCACCCGCACGATCCGCGTCGGGCACGGCGTCGTCTGCATGCCGTTCCGCTTCAACCATCCCGCGCGCGTGGCCGAGCGGGCCGCGATGCTCGACCTGCTCTCCGGCGGACGGCTCGACCTGGGCGCGGGCCGCGGCGGCACGGCGCAGGAGACCTCGCTGTGCGGGGTCGACCCGGACCGCACGGCACAGGAGGTCGAGGAGGCGCTGCGCGTCGTCGCCAAGGCCTGGGAGCGCGACGAACTGGAACACCACGGCCCGCTGCTCGACATCGAGCCGCACCCCATCCTGCCGCGCCCCGCGCAGACCCCGCACCCGCCGCTGTTCCTCGCGTGCAGCAGGGCCGAGACCCTGGAGCGGGCGGCCGGGCTCGGCGTCGGCGCGCTGGTGATGGGCTTCGCGGGGCCCGAGTCGATCGCCGGGATGCGGCGCGTGTACGACGACGCCATCGCGGCGCGCACACCGGACCAGTTCGTGTCGAGCGTCGTCAACGACCACTTCGCCGTGCTCTGCCCGACCGTCGTGCTCGACGACGGCGCGGCCGCCCGGCGGGTGGGCCTGCGCGGCCAGCGGTTCTTCGCGCAGTCCATCGCGCACTGGTACGGCGGCGCGGGGCTGCCCGACGAGGCGGTGGTCGACGGCGCCGACGAGGCGGCCGCGCTGCGCACCGCGGGCGAGCAGGTCGTGGCCCGCCTGAACGAGCAGGACATCCCCGTACGCCCGGCCGCCACCGCCGTGTTCCACGCCGACCACGCCTACGGCACCGCGGCCGACGCCATCGCCTACGTCGAGCGGCTGCGGGCGGCCGGGGCGGACGAGGTGATGTGCCTGGTCCAGATGGGCACGGTGCCGCAGGAGGCCTGCCTGGAGACGCTGCGGCAGTGGGGCGAGACGGTGATCCCGCACTTTCGTCCCCGACAGAGGGAGGTGGCTTGAGATGGAGGGAGGAAAGCCGTCTGAGGCGGGCGAAGGAGAAGGAAGGGGGCATGGGACGAGCGCTGGAAGGCGGTCTGCGGCAGGCGCTGGAGGACGGCCTGAGGCGGGGGCTGGAAGGCGACCTGAGACAGACGCGGAACGGTGGCCTCAGGCGGACGCGGGAAGGCGGCCTCGGGCGGCTTCCGGCGTGGCACGTTCCGGATCGGCGGGCGGCGGTGGCGCGCCTGCCGAGCTGCCCGCGCCTGCCATGCCCTCCGCGGCAACCGTGCCACCCGCTGGGCCGCCCCCGACCGCCCCCGACCGCCCCCGTCCCCCTCGCCGCCGAGGCCCGGCCCCTCGTGGCCGCGCTCACCGCGTTCTTCCCCGACATCGGTGGTGCCGTCACCGACGCCGCCGAGGCCCGCCGCATCCTGGCCGCCGCGCCCGCGTCGCCGTTCCCGCCGCCCCGGGTCGGCCCGGTGTCCGGCCGGTTCGTCCCGGGGCCGTCCGGGGCGCCGGACCTGCACGTGCGGTGCTACCTGCCCGAGGCCGTCCCCGCGCAGGGGACGTCGGCATCCGAGCCCCGTCCCACCGTTGTCTTCCTCCACGGCGGCGGCTGGTCCCTGTGCGGCGTGGACACCCACGACGCCACCGCGCGCGGCTTGTGCCGGGAGGCGCACGCCGCCGTGGTCTCCGTGGACTACCGCCTCGCCCCGGAGGACCCGTTCCCGGCGGCCGTCGAGGACGCGTACGCCGCCGTCCTGTGGGCGGCCGCACACCGCGCCGAACTCGGCGGCGAGGGCGGCCCGTTGGTGGTCGCGGGTGACAGCGCCGGCGGCAACCTGGCGGCCGTGTCCGCGCTCACGGCCCGCGACCACGAAGGACCGACGCTTGCGCTGCAGGTGCTCATCTATCCGGCGGTGGACGGCCGCGACCACGGCGGCTCGGGGGAGTCCGCAGGCTCCAGCGGCCCCATCAGTCCCTCCGATCTCACCGGCCCCATCAGTCCCTCCGATCTCACCGGTCCCGCCGGTCCCGCCGGTCCCGCCGGTCAAGAGCCCCCGGACGCCAACGCCAGCTTCCTCACCCCCGCCCACGGCCGCTGGTTCCGCGAGCAGTACCTGGGCGCGTACCTGCGCGCGGGCGGCGACCCGGCGGACCCGCGCGTCTCTCCGCTCCTCGCCGCCGACCTCTCCGGCCTACCGCCCGCCGTCGTCGTCACCGCGGGCCACGACCCCCTGTGCGCGCAGGGCAGGGCCTACGCGGCGCGGCTGAGAGACGCCGGGGTCCCTGTCGTCGAGGGGCACTTCCCGGCCATGTTCCACGGGTTCTTCGGCTTCCCGGATCTCCTCGCGGACGCCCGCGCCGCACAGGAAACCGTGGGAGAAGCGATCGCCTCCACGGCTGGAGGCAGGAAAAACAGCGGCGCCAGCGGGGGTGGGGCAGGATAATTTCCCGGATCCCCTCTTGAAACGGAGAACCTCGCACACATACGGTGTCCATACGCGAGGTTCTCCCGTGGAGGATGGGTTATGACGGAAATTCTTGTGCACACGGTGGTGGAGGGTGGCGACGCCATCCGTGACGGACGAGTGGTGGATCACCCGGCCTGGCCGGAACTCAAGAGTGCCGTCGAGGAAATCAGGCCCTGGCAGTCCAAGGACGGGTCCATCGACTTCGAGCGCGAGGGCGCCCCGACCCGGGTCGACGCGGAGGCGGCGGTCAACCGCGTCATATCCGGCGTCGAGGCGCTCGCCCCGCTGCTCCCGCACGACGAGGCGTACCACCAGGCGCTGGTGAGCGACCTGCGCGGCTGGGTCGACAGTGGCTTCGTGGTGCCGGACTTCCTGGACTCGCTGCTCGCCTTCCACCCCGCGGCCCGCCGCGAGGACGGCCTGCAGCACCTCGTGGTCTTCCCCATGTACACGCAGAACGGCAACCCGGACCGCAACTTCGAAGCGGTCGTCCTGCGCATGGTCTGGCCCGAGTGGCTCGCCGAGCTCGAGCGCACGCGCTACGACAACCCGCTGTTCTGCGGCATCACCTTCGAGGACTTCACCGCCGGGTACGACACGAACTCGGCCGTCCTCTTCCCCGAGACGATCGCCGTGCGCGAGGCCCCCGAGCGCTTCACCTGGGGCGGCATCTTCTGCGACCGCGAGGCGGCCCGCTTCCGCCGCGTCACGGAGTCCGCCGTGGACATCCTCGGCATCTCGCTGCCCGCCGACGTCCGCGCGATGCTCGACGACCAGGACCGCTGCCAGGAGGCCTTCGTCCTGTGGGACATGGTCCACGACCGTACCCACAGCCACGGCGACCTGCCGTTCGACCCCTTCATGATCAAGCAGCGGCAGCCGTTCTGGATGTACGGGCTCGAGGAGCTGCGGTGCGACCTCACGGCCTTCAAGGAGGCCGTGAAGCTCGAGGCCGACGGCGTGTCCCAGGCCCGCGACGTGCAGTACGCGGTGCTGTTCGACCGGATGTTCCGCTTCCCGGTCACCGGCGAGCGCGTGCGCAACTACGACGGCCTCGGCGGCCAGCTGCTCTTCGCCTACCTGCACAAGCACGACGTGGTCCGCTGGACCGACAACAAGCTGAAGATCGACTGGGACCGCGCGCCCCAGGTCACCAACCAGCTCTGCGCGGAGATCGAGAAGCTGTACCGGGACGGCATCGACCGCCCCAAGCTCGTCCACTGGCTCGCCGGGTACGCCCTGGTCTCGACCTATCTCGCCCCGCACCCGGGCTCGCGCTGGGCCAAGGGCCCCGACGCCCTGGACACCTCGCTGCCGCCGCGCAAACTGGTCGACGAGGTGCTTCCTGACGAGTTTCCGCTCAGCATGTTCTATGAGGCGCTCTCCAAGAAGCTCAAGGCAGTGATCGCCTCCACCCAGGGGATCACCGCGGGCTCGGGAGCCGGGAAGGTCGCCGCGTGAGCGACCACATCAAGGAGGCGAGGACCATGTCCGCACTCGACGGAGCCGTAGTCGCCGTGGCCGGGGCCGCGGGACCCGCGGGCCGGGCCGCCCTGCTCAGGCTCGCTGAGGCCGGGGCCACGGTCGTCGCCTCCGACGCCGACGCCGCCCGCCTCGCGGAGGCCGTGGACGCCGCGAGGTACGCCCACGGCGGTGCCACGGTCACGGGCGACACCGTCGACCTGCTCGACTTGGACGCGGCCCGTGCCTGGGCCGACCGCACCGAGAAGGAGTTCGGCCGCGTCGACGGCCTGGTGCACCTCGTGGGCGGCTGGCGCGGCAGCGCCTCCTTCGCCGAGACCGACCTCGGCGACTGGGACGTCCTCGAAGACCTCCTGATCCGTACCGTCCAGCACACCTCGCTCGCCTTCCAGGACGGCCTCCAGCGCAGCGGCAACGGCCGCTATCTGCTGATCAGCGCCGCGGGCGCCTCGAAGCCGACGGCGGGCAACGCGGCGTACGCGTCCGCCAAGGCCGCGGCCGAGGCCTGGACGCTCGCGCTCGGCGACGCCTTCCGGAAGGCCGGGGGCGACGAGGGGCCGCGCGCGGCGGCTGCCATCCTGGTGGTCAAGGCGCTGGTGCACGACGCGATGCGGGCGGAGCGGCCGAGCGCGAAGTTCGCGGGCTTCACCGACGTGAAGGAGCTGGCCGAGGCCATCGCCGGAGTCTGGGAGCGGCCCGCCGAGGAAGTGAACGGAAACCGTCTGTGGCTGACCGAGAAGCCGTGAACCCGCCCAAGACCGACGCGCGCCGGCACCACGACCCGGACGTCCGCGGCTTCGCGAGCGACAACTACGCCGGTACGCACCCGGAGGTGCTGGCGGCCCTCGCCCTGGCCAACGGCGGCCATCAGGTCGCCTACGGCGAGGACGAGTACACCGAGCACCTCCAGCAGGTGATCCGCAGCCACTTCGGGGCGAGCGCGGAGGCCTTCCCGGTCTTCAACGGCACCGGCGCGAACATCGTCGCGCTCCAGGCGGTCACCGACCGCTGGGGCGCGGTGATCTGCGCCGAGAGCGCGCACATCAACGTCGACGAGGGCGGCGCCCCCGAGAAGGTCGCGGGCATCAAGCTGCTCACCGTCCCGACGCCCGACGGCAAGCTCACCCCCGAGCTGATCGACCGTCAGGCGTTCGGCTGGGAGGACGAGCACCGCGCGATGCCGCAGGTCGTCTCGCTCGCCCAGAACACCGAACTGGGCACCGTCTACACCCCGGACGAGATCCGTGCCATCGTCGAGCACGCCCACGGCCTCGGCATGCGGGTGCACCTCGACGGCGCGCGGATAGCCAACGCCGCCGCGTCCCTGAACGTTCCGATGCGGACGTTCACGAACGCGGTCGGCATCGACATCCTCTCGTTCGGCGGCACCAAGAACGGCGCGCTGTTCGGCGAGGCCGTGATCGTCCTGAACCAGGACGCGGTGCGGCACATGAAGCACTTGCGCAAGCTGTCCATGCAGCTCGCGTCCAAGATGCGGTTCGTCTCCGCGCAGTTGGAGGCGCTGCTCGCCAAGGACCTGTGGCTGCGCAACGCCCGGCACGCCAACGAGATGGCGCAGCGCCTGGCCGAGGGCGTCCGTGCGGTGCACGGCGTGGAGATCCTGTATCCCGTCCAGGCCAACGCCGTCTTCGCGCGCCTGCCGCACGACGTCAGCGAACGCCTGCAGAAGCGCTTCCGGTTCTACTTCTGGGACGAGGCGGCCGGTGACGTCCGCTGGATGTGCTCCTTCGACACCACCGAGGACGACGTGGACGCCTTCGTGGTGGCGCTGAAGGAAGAAATGGCGCGCTAACCGCGCCACTCCGGGCACGGGCGGTGCATAAGTATGCGGTCGATCGAAAAGTCATTGACTCTCGGTCGGCCGCTTTCTTATGCTCCCTCGCCATGCAACTGATCCAGCAGACCCCGGACCTCTCGGCCTATCTCGCGGCGGACGAGGCCATCGACCACACGCATCCCCTCGTACGCGAGACGGCGGCCCGGCTCGCCAAGGACGTGGCCGACTCCTACGCGTACGCCCGCGCCGCCTACGAGTTCGTGCGCGACACCGTCCCGCACTCCGCGGACTCCGGCGACCCGCGCGTCACCTGGCGCGCCTCCGACGTCCTGGAGCAGGCGACCGGCATCTGCCACGCCAAGGCCCACGCCCTGGTGGCGCTGCTGCGCGCCGAGGACATCCCGACGGCGCTGTGCTACCAGCGCCTCCTGCACGACGACGGCAGCGGCTTCGTCGTCCACGGCCTCGTCGCCGTGCGCCTCGACGGCGCCTGGCACCGGCAGGACCCGCGCGGCAACAAGCCGGGCGTGGACGCGCGGTTCTCGCTCGACGGCGAACGGCTCGCCTGGATCCCGGACGCCTCGGCGGGCGAGGTCGACTACCCCGAACTCCACGCGTCCCCGCACCCGTCGGTGCTCACCAGCCTGCGGCAGGCCACCAGTCGGCCGCGCTTGTGGGACACGCTGCCGACGGAGCTCCCGACTACCCGGTGAGGATGCGGGTCTATTCATCGGAGGACAGGTCGAGTACGTGAAGCCAATGCACCTGCAAGTCCCATGCGTGGCGCATTGGTTGGGGATTCATCCGACCTATTCCTGTCGGATTCCTTGACGCGTACCCGTCCCGACGTCGATGCTGCGTGCCGTCCGCGTTGTCGCATCGCGCTTTCGCGCTTTCGCGCCGTCCTCTGTCGGAAGGCTTCGCCATGTCCCCCATCTCGCGGCGTGCGTTCGTCGCAGGCACCTCCGGAGCGTTAGTGGCGGCCGGGTCGCCTGTCGCCTGGGGCGGGCCCCCGGCCGCCGCACCGGACGACGTGCACGCCGCGCTGCTGCGTGACGCCGCGATGGTGTGGAGACGCCTGCCCGGCGGCTGGCAGGAGGGCCCGTTCCTCGGCAACGGGTTCCTCGCCGCCCATCTGTACGCCAAGCCCGGCGAGGGCAACGTACTGCGCATCATGATCAACCACTCGTACGTGCAGGACCAGCGCGGCCAGTGGGAGGCCGCGATCGGCTACTCCCGGCTCGGCGTCGGCTACCTCACGTTGACCCTCGCGGGCACGATCACCGGCGTCGACTGGCGGCTCGACCTCGACAACGCCGAGCTGACCGGCACCATCACCACGGCGCGCGGCAGCGTGCGGTTCACCGCCCTGATCCTCAGTCAGGAAGACGTCCTGCTGGTGACGTCGGAGCCGAGCGCTGGCGAGGAGACGGCCGCCTGGGACTTCACCGCGCTGCCCTCGCACACCACCCGCACCACCCGCGTCCCGCCCGACTACACCGCGAACCCCGACCCGACGACCGCCCCCGGCATCGTCGAACAGCCCCTGCGCGCGGGCGGCGGCTACACCACCGCCTGGCGCGAGGTGCGCTCCGGCACGAAAAGGCTCCTCGCGGCCACGATCGCGTACGGACACCCCCGCTCGACCGGCCGTGAGGAGGCCGAACGTACCGTGGCGCGCGCCCTCGACGGCTCGCCCGCCGCGGCCATCGCCCGGCACCGGGACTGGTGGCACGCCTTCTACCGGCGCAGCTTCGTGTCCGTACCCGACAAGAGGGTGCAGCGCTTCTACTGGATCCAGCTCTACAAGCTGGCGTGCGCCACCCGCAGCCACGGACCCGTCACGCCCGTCTTCGGACCCTGGTTCCCGGAGACCGGCAACAACTGGACCAGCATCTGGTGGAACACCAACGTCCAGGTGACGTATCCGATCGCCAACGGCTCCAACCACCGGGAACTCGACGCCGTCACCCCGACGTTCGCCAAGTACCAAGAGAACCTGGAGTCCAACATCTGGCCGCGGCTGCGCGACGGCGACACCTACGCCCTGTGCCACCCCGGCGACTGGAAGCTGCGCTCCGGCCCGCGCTACGTCGGCATCCCCGGCGAGAGCCCCAACGACCACACCGGCAACCTCACCTGGGCCCTGCACAACGCCTGGGTCACCTACCGCCACCACATGGACGACGACGTCCTGCGGCACGTCATCCGCCCTGTCCTCACCAAGGCCGTCCACTACTACTCCCGCCACCTCACCGAAGGCTCCGACGGCCGCCTCCACCTGCCCGAGACCCGCTCCCCTGAGTACGCCAACGCCTCCGACTGCACCTACGACCTCTCGCTGCTGCGCTGGGGCGTGACCACGCTCCTCGACTCCGCGCGGCGGCTGCGCGTCAGCGACCCGCACCAGAAGCGGTGGCGCGACATCCGCGACCGGCTCGTCCCGTACCACGAGAACGAGAACGGGGTCATGATCGGCGACGGCGTCCCGCTCGCCGAGTCCCACCGCCACTACTCGCACCTGCTGTGGCTCTATCCGCTCCAGGAGAAGCTGGACCGGCGCGCCTTCGACCACTGGACCAGCCGCCAGGACCGCTGGCACGGCTACAGCTACGCGGCCGCCGCCTCCATGGAGACGCTCTTCGGCAAGCCCGAGGAGGCGCTGCGCCACCTGCGGTTCTTCCTGGACGGCAACGTCACCGACAAGTGCGCGATGACGCCCAACACCATGTACCGCGAGGGTTCCAACTTCGCCCTGGAGAGCCCGATCAGCGCTGGGCAGTCCCTGCTCGACATGCTGACGCAGAGCCACGGGGGAGTGCTGAAGGTCTTCCCCGCGGTGTCCCGCACCTGGGCGGACGCCAGCCTGCAACAGGTGCGTACGCAGGGCGCCTTCCTCGTCGACGCCTCGCGGCGCGGCGGGCGCACCGAGTGGATCAGGGTGGCGAGCGAGGCCGGGGAGCCGCTGCGGTTGCGGCACGGCATCACCGGCGCCGTCGACGTACGCGACGAGCGCGGACGGCCGCTGCCGTACACGGGCCGGGATGTCATCAGCGTGCCGCTGCGGCGCGGGCAGGCCGCGGTGATCACGCCCAAGGGGGCCAGGCCGTCGCTGCGCCCGCGCGATGTGCGTGCGAACGGGACGGAGCCCGCCTGGGGGCTGCCGTAGGGCGCGGAAGACGACGGAAGTCCATCATGGTGCACTCGGTAGTGCTCTATGCTGTACTTCCGTCGATTCCCGCGAACCAAGGCAGACCATGACGCTCACCCTCACCGTGTCCGACGAGGTGCGCACGCTCGCGCCCGGCTTCACCCACGTCGCCATCGAGGCGTACGACCTCGTCAACGGCCCCAGCACCGACGACACCTCCGCCCTGCTCGACGACGCCGCCCGCCGCCTCGCCGCGCGTCTCGACGGCCGCGCCCCGCACGAGGACCCGCACATGGTGGCCTGGCGCGCCGCCTACACGGCCTTCGGGGCCAAGCCCTCGCGCACCCGCAACTCCGCCGAGGCGCTGGCCAAGCGGGCGCTCGCGGACGGCGGACTGCCGCGGATCAACGCACTCGTCGACGTCTACAACGCGATCAGCGTGGCCCGTCTGATCCCCGTCGGCGGCGAGGACCTGGACCACATCAAGGGCGGCATGCGGCTGGTGCGGGCCACCGGGGACGAGGACTTCGTCACCATGGCGGCGGGCGAGCGCGCCGTCGAGCGCCCGGAGCCGGGCGAGGTCGTCTGGCGGGACGAGGAGGGTGTCACCTGCCGACGGTGGAACTGGCGGCAGGGCCCGCGCACCCGCCTCACGGAGGCGAGCGTGAACGCGATCTTCCTGCTGGAGGGCATGGGGCCGGACGCGGGCCTGGAAGCGGCGGGCGCCGAACTCGCCGAGCTCCTGGAGAAGGTCAGCCCGGGGGCCCGCGTCACCGTCCACGAGCCGGTGGGCCAGGGCCCATCAGGCAGGCCCTGGGCGGCGCACCCCTCGCGGTGACCCCTGTGGGCCGGGTGGTGGGTCAGCCCGCCTCGGCGGCGCGGACCTCGGCGGGCGTCGGGGCCGTGCCGCCGAGGTGCGCCGGCATCCACCAGGTGTCCTCCGGGCCCTTGGGGCGCACGGGGTAGGCGCGCTGCGCGGCCTCCAGGAGCTCCTGGCAGCGCTCGCGCAGGCGGCGCGTGATCGCGCCCGCGTACTGGTCCTTGGGGGCTTCCATGCGCTCGCCGACGCGGATCGTGACCGGCAGGCCCTGGCGCTTGAAGTTGCGGGGGTGCCCCTTCGTCCACAGCCGCTGAGTGCCCCACAGGGCCATCGGGATCAGCGGGACCCCGGCCTCCTGGGCCATGCGCGCGGCACCCGACTTGAACGACTTCAGCGTGAACGACTGCGAGATCGTCGCCTCCGGGAAGACGCCGATGATCTCGCCGGCGCGCAGCGAGTCCAGGGCGTGGGCGTAGGCCGTCTCGCCCTGCTTGCGGTCCACCGGGATGTGCTTCATGCCGCGCATCAGCGGACCCGAGATCTTGTGCCGGAACACCGACTCCTTCGCCATGAAGCGCACCATGCGCTTCTGGGGCAGGGCCGCGAGGCCGTCGAAGATGAAGTCCAGGTAGCTGATGTGGTTGCTGACCAGGACCGCCCCGCCCGAGCGCGGAATGTTCTCGGACCCCTTGCAGTCGATCTTCAGGTCGAGAGCCTTGAAGAAGGTCTTGGCGGCGCCGATGACCGGTCGGTAGACGAGTTCTGCCATGGCTGGGGAGGGCCCTTCGTCTCTGCCGGAGGACAGGGCCTCTGGCAGGAAGCTAAGTTACGGATCCGTAGGGTCTACGGCTCCGCCAGATCGTGCCCCAAGAACGAGCGGCTGGCCAGCCATGGTGCCCGTATCGCGCGAGATTCTCGTCACGTCGGAATCTTTCGGCAGGCGTGTGCGCTGTAGCGATGGACGTATGTGGAGCCCCGGTGGGGCGGATCGAGGCCCCCGGTGGGGGTGGGAAAGGCGGGGCGCGCGTGACAGGGGTGCGCGGAGGCGACGGCGGGGAACCGCGGGGCGTGGCGCGGCCCGGTGCCGCTCGGCCGGGTGCGACTCGGCTCGGCGCGGGAGAGCTCGGCGCGGAGCTGGGCGAGAGAGCCACTCTCGTGCAGTTCTCCAGCGCGTTCTGCCAGCCGTGCCGGGCCACCCGCAGGGTCCTCGCCGACGTCGCCGCCCTGGTCCCGGGCGTCGCCCACGTGGAGATCGACGCGGAGGGCGCCCTCGATCTCGTACGCGCGCTGGGCGTCGACAAGACCCCGACCGTGCTCGTCCTGGATGCCGCGGGGCGCGAGGTGCGGCGCGCGGCGGGACAGCCGCGGAAGGCCGATGTGATCGCGGCCCTGGGGGCGGCGATATGAGCGATATGCGGCGGCCCGCCGAGCATGCGCGTCCCGGGCCGGGCTTGACTGCACCCGCCACCTATCGTCAGCCTGCTGCCATGCCCCAGGAGCTCCTTCTCTACGAGCGTGTCCACGTGGACCTCGCGCGCCATGCCAGTGCGCGCTGTTGGTCCCGCTGAGCAGCCACGGACCCGTTCGTACCTCTCGGCAGAAGGACACAACTCCATGACGGCCACGCCCGACCTCTCCGCCCCTCAGCTCGCCACGCCCGACCTGCTCCGCTCCGCCTTCCGCAGGCACGCGGCCGGAGTCGCCGTGATCACCGCCCGGGGTACCGACCCCGTCGGCTTCACCGCCACCTCGCTCACCTCGGTCTCCGCCGAACCCCCGATGGTCTCGTTCGGCATCGGCACCGGCGCCTCCAGTTGGCCCGCGATATCCCGGGCCGAACACGTCGGCGTCCACATCCTCGGCGAGCACCAGCAGGAACTCGCCGCCACCTTCGCGCGCAGCGGCGCCGACCGCTTCGGCGCGCCCACGCGCTGGTTCGACGGGCCCGAGGGCGTGCCGGTCCTTGAGGGCGTGCTCGCCTGGATGGTGTGCCGGATCGTGGCCCGGGTGCCCGCAGGGGACCACCGGGTGGTCCTGGCCGAGGCCGTCGCCGGAGACCCCGCGGGGGCGGGCCGCCCGCTGCTGTACCACCAGGGACGCTTCAACGCGCTGCGTGACTGAGAGTTCCCGATGACGCGGGGTGCGCGTGATTACGGAGCGTTGCGAAGGTCACAGTTCAAAGCGCTTGCTCAGGGGGAAAGTACTGGGTGTACTCATGAGTAATATTCCGGTTGGAGCGGGGGCCGCCCCAACCGGGATCCGCCGCTTCAGGCGCCTATGCTGCCTGCAAGAAGGCAGTGGCCCGATGCCGAGGCAGCAGCCCAGTAATGACGATGCAGTAGGAGAGCCGGCGTGAGCTTGAGGATCGTTGTCTGTGTGAAGTACGTGCCCGACGCCACCGGCGACCGGCACTTCGCCGAGGACCTGACCGTCGACCGCGACGACGTGGACGGCCTGCTCTCGGAGCTCGACGAGTACGCGGTCGAGCAGGCCCTGCAGATCAAGGAAGCGGCGGACGACGACGCCGAGATCACGGTCCTCACCGTCGGCCCCGAGGACGCCAAGGACGCGCTCCGCAAGGCCCTTTCGATGGGCGCCGACAAGGCCGTCCACGTCGAGGACGACGACCTGCACGGCACCGACGTCATGGGCACCTCGCTGGTCCTGGCCAAGGCCGTCGAGGAGACGGGCTACGACCTCGTCATCGCCGGTATGGCCTCCACCGACGGCACCATGGGCGTGCTGCCCGCGATTCTCGCCGAGCGCCTCGGCGTGCCGCAGGTGACGCTGCTCTCCGAGGTCTCCGTCGAAGGGGGCGTCGTGAAGGGCCGCCGTGACGGCGACACCGCCTCCGAGCAGCTCGAGGCGTCCCTGCCCGCCGTCGTGTCCGTGACGGACCAGTCGGGCGAGGCCCGCTACCCGTCCTTCAAGGGCATCATGGCCGCCAAGAAGAAGCCGGTGAAGTCGCTCGACCTGGACGACCTGGACATCGACGCCGAGACCGTCGGCCTCGAGGGCGCCTGGACCAAGGTCGACTCCGCCGCCGAGCGTCCCGCGCGCACCGCGGGCACGATCGTCAAGGACGAGGGCGAGGGCGGCAAGCAGCTCGCCGAGTTCCTCGCGGGCCAGAAGTTCATCTGAGTTGAGCTTCAGTCACCCCTCACGTCCCCACTTCTTCGTAATCGCAGGAGATTGAAGTCCCATGGCTGAAGTTCTCGTCTACGTCGACCACGTCGACGGCGCCGTCCGCAAGCCCACCCTTGAGCTGCTCACGCTGGCCCGCCGCATCGGTGAGCCCGTCGCCGTCGCGCTCGGCTCCGGCGCCGAGGCCACCGCCGCCACGCTCGCCGAGCACGGCGCGGTGAAGGTCCTCACCGCCGACGCCCCCGAGTTCGCCGACTACCTCGTCGTACCGAAGGTGGACGCCCTCCAGGCCGCCTACGACGCCGTGTCCCCGGCCGCCGTGCTGGTGCCGTCCTCCGCCGAGGGCAAGGAGATCGCGGCCCGCCTCGCGGTCCGGATCGAGTCCGGCATCATCACCGACGCCATCGACCTGGAGGCCGGTGACGAGGGTCCGGTGGCCACGCAGTCCGTGTTCGCGGCCGCCTTCACCACCAAGTCCCGCATCTCCAAGGGCACCCCGGTCATCACCGTGAAGCCGAACTCGGCGCCGGTCGAGGCCGCCCCGGCCGCGGGCGCCGTCGAGGCCCTGTCCGTGTCGTTCTCCGCCCAGGCCACCGGCACCAAGGTCACCGCGCGCACCCCGCGCGAGTCCACGGGCCGCCCCGAGCTGACCGAGGCCGCGATCGTCGTCTCCGGCGGCCGCGGCGTCAACGGCGCCGAGAACTTCGCGATCATCGAGGCGCTCGCCGACTCGCTCGGTGCCGCCGTCGGCGCCTCGCGCGCCGCCGTCGACGCCGGTTGGTACCCGCACTCCAACCAGGTCGGCCAGACCGGCAAGTCCGTGTCGCCGCAGCTGTACATCGCCTCCGGCATCTCCGGCGCGATCCAGCACCGCGCCGGCATGCAGACGTCGAAGACCATCGTGGCCATCAACAAGGACGCCGAGGCCCCGATCTTCGACCTGGTCGACTACGGCGTGGTCGGCGACCTCTTCGAGGTCGTCCCGCAGCTGACCGACGAGGTCAAGTCGCGCAAGGGCTGAGCCCGTCGGGTCGGGGAGCGCCGGGGCACCGGCTCTCCCGGCGGCCCGCGGCCGAGGCCGGACGAGGCCCCCGTTTCCGCCGTGCGCGGACGCGGGGGCCTCGCGCGTCACAGCGTCAGGCTCGCCTGCACCGGCAGGTGGTCGCTCGGGAACTGCCCGCCGAGCGAGAAGGTGTTGATGGCGGCCGCGTGCACCCGGGCGCCCGGCGTCGCCAGGATCCAGTCGATGCGGTCGCCGTCCGGTACGAGCGGCTTGTAGCCGTGGAACGTCGCGTACTGCTTGCTGCGCTCGTCCGCCGCGTCCCAGGTGTCGACGAGCCCGGCGCTCAGCATCGTCTCGTACACCGGGTTCTTGTGGGCCGCGACATTGAAGTCACCGGTGACGATCAGCGGCAGCGACCGGTCGAGGGTCGCGATCCGGTCGGTGATCAGTCGCGCGGCGCGGGTGCGGGCGTACTGACTGGCGTTGTCCAGATGGGTGTTGAGGACGTACAGCTCGCCGTCCGTGCGCCGGTCCAGGAAGCGGACCCAGGTCACCATGCGGATCGAGCCGCCGCCCCAGGTGTTGGAGCCGATCACGTCCGGGGTGTCGGAGAGCCAGAAGTGGTCGTAGGCGACGGGCAGCAGCCTGCGCGTGTCGTAGAAGACCGTCATGAACTCGTCGCGGCTGCCGCCCGCACGGCCCGTGCCGATCCACGCGTAGTGCTGCCCCAGGTCCTCGGCGATGTCCTGCACCTGCTGGTACAGCCCCTCCTGGGTGCCCACGACGTGCGGGCGGGCGCGTCGCAGCAGCTCCCGCGTGACGGGGCGGCGGTCGGCCCAGGTGTTCGGCGGGGGCGTTCCCGCGTAGCGCAGGTTGAACGACATCACCTCCAGGCGGCGGCCCGGACGCTCCACCGCGCGGGCGGGCGACGCGGCCAGGGCGGTCGCGAGCAGCGGGACCGTGACGGCGGCGGCCGCGGCCGCCGTCCGCAGGCCGGAGCGGCGGGTCACTCGGTTGTCGGTCGGCACGCGTTCTCCTTCATCGGGTCGTGGTCGGTGCGTTCGGTCACGGTCGGGCCACGGTCAGCGTGGAGTGCGCCCACGGGAGTGTGGAAGCACCATCTGAGACACGCGTGAACACACGGGGACCGGCACGCGAGAAGGTGTTGACCAGCGGGAAGGTGCACGGATAACTTCAGTATTCGGATGTTCGATTCCGTCAGACGGAAACGCGGTCGATCGTGCCGTGGGTGTGAGTCACCGGGTCCCGGTGTGGGTCACTGAACAGTGGAGGGTGCACGGATGGGTCAGCAGGAGAAGGTGTCCACGAGCCTCGCAGGTGCGGTCAGTGAAGGCATCAGCGCCTCGCTCGCGCCGGTCGACGCGGAGCTCGAACGCCGGTACCCGGGAGACCCCGGCACCCGCCAGCCCGTGCACACCGTGTACGTACCCGGTGAGGCCTTCGCCGCCGACACCATCCGCGACTGGGGCGACCGCGCCCTCGCCGCTCTCGACGAGCACGCCCCCGACGCCGCGTCCTTCGCCGCCGTCCTCGGCCTCGCCGACGAACTCGCCGAGCCCGTCCACGCGCGCGTGCGGGCCAAGCTGGAGCGCGAACCCGTCGAGGACCTGCGCGTCGACTTCGAGGACGGCTACGGCGGGCGCACCGACGCCGACGAGGACACCCACGCCGCCCGCGCGGCCCGCCTGATCGCCGAGGCCTACGCGAACGGCACGGCCGCTCCGTACATGGGCATCCGCATGAAGTGTATGGAGGCGCCGGTACGCGACCGGGGCATCCGCACCCTCGACATCTTCCTGTCCGGCCTCATGGAGGCGGGCGGGCTGCCCGACGGCCTCGTCCTGACCCTGCCCAAGGTGACCTACGCCGAGCAGGTCACCGCGATGGTGCGGCTCCTGGAGGAGTTCGAGAAGGCCCGCGGCCTCGCCCCCGGCCGGATCGGCTTCGAGATCCAGATCGAGACCAGCCAGTCCATCCTCGCCGCCGACGGCACCGCCGCCGTCGCCCGCATGATCGACGCCGCCGAGGGCCGCGCCACCGGCCTGCACTACGGCACCTTCGACTACAGCGCCTGCCTCGGCGTCTCCGCCGCCTACCAGGCCAGCGACCACCCCGCCGCCGACCACGCCAAGGCCGTCATGCAGGTCGCCGCCGCGGGCACCGGCGTGCGTGTTTCCGACGGCTCCACGAACGTGCTGCCCGTCGGCCCCACCGCGAAGGTCCACGACGCCTGGCGTCTGCACTACGGCCTGACCCGGCGCGCCCTCGCCCGCGCCTACTACCAGGGCTGGGACATGCACCCCGGCCACATCCCCACCCGGTACGCCGCCGTCTTCGCCTTCTACCGCGAGGGCTTCGCGCAGGCCGCCGCCCGCCTCGCCGCCTACGCCAACTGCACCGGCGGCGACATCGCGGACGAGCCCGCCACCGCGAAGGCGCTCGCCGGGTACCTGCTGCGCGGCCTGGACTGCGGGGCGCTCGACACGGCCGAGGTCACCCGGCTCACCGGCCTGACGCTCGCCGGACTCCAGGTGTACGCGGGGCCGCGCCGGGGGGATCTGACGCCGTCCGCCAAATGAGGGAGCGCGGGCGTCCCGTCGTCGTCACGAGATGCCCCGCACCGGCTGTCACTTCTGCCCCGTACTCTGTACGCCACACAGCACATCAGCACGACGGCGGCACAGGGATCGCAGGGACGGGGCAGCGGTGTCTTCGGGGGAACAGGGACAGACGGACGGGATCGGCCGCGTCCTCGCCGGGCGGTATCGCGTTCTCGCGCAGCTCGGGCGCGGCGGCATGGGCGTGGTGTGGCGCGCCCTCGACGAGGTGCTGCACCGCGAGGTCGCGGTCAAGGAACTGCGCACCTACACCGACACCGCCGGGCCCGAACTGGCCGACCTGCGGCTGCGCATGCAGCGCGAGGCCCGCGCGGCGGCCCGGGTGCGCCACCCCGGAGTCGTCGCCGTGCACGACGTCGCGGAGGTCGACGGGCGGCCGCTGATCGTCATGGAGCTGGTCGACGGCCCCTCCCTGGACGACGTCCTGCGCGAGCGCGGCCCGCTCGACCCGCGTGCGGCGGCGACCATCGGCGCCAAGGTCATGGACGCCCTCGCCGCCGCCCACCGCGCGGGCGTCCTGCACCGCGACGTGAAGCCCGGCAACATCCTCCTCGGCACCGGCGGCCGCGTCGTCCTCACCGACTTCGGCATCGCCACCATGGAGGACCCCGGCGACGGCTCGGCCACCCACCTCACCCGCAGCGGCGAACTCGTCGGCTCCCTGGACTACTTGGCGCCCGAGCGGGCCCAGGGCCAGGAGCCCGGCCCCGCGTCCGACGTCTGGGCGCTCGGCGCCACGCTGTACGCGGCCGTCGAGGGAGCCTCGCCCTTCCGCCGCACGTCGACGTGGTCCACGCTCACCGCGATCGTCGTCGAGCCCCTGCCCGTGCCGCTGCGCGCGGGCACGCTCATGCCGGTGCTGCGGCTGCTCATGGACAAGGACCCGCAGGCACGCCCGGACGCGGAGGGCGCGCGGCTGCTGCTGGAGCAGGTGGCTGCGGGGGAGACGATCTCGGGGGGCTCCCCGGGGGCGGGGAGTGCGGCGGGGGCTGTTGGCGGAGGAGTGGGGGCTGCGGGGGCCGGTGGGGACAACGGGGCTTCCGGGTCTTCCGGGTCTTCTGGGTCTTCTGGGTCTTCTGGGTCTTCTGGGGTTCCTGGGGCAATCGGGGCTGGTGGTGCCGTGGGGGCTACTGGGCCTCTTGGGGCTGCCGGGCCTGTGGGGGCGAGCGGCCCTCTCGGGGCTGGCGGCCCTCATGGCGCGACCGGGCCTCTCGGGTACGCGGAGTCGTCGTCCCAGGGCGTCGGGGGCGGGGAGCGCGAGCCCACGGTGCGCCATGTGCCGACCGCGCCGCCGCCCGGGTTCGGCCCGCCCCCTGGTGCGGTCGGCGGGTCCGCGGGGCACGGGGGGCAGGGGACGCCCGGCGAGCCCGAGGCGTTCGGCACGCCGGGTGCGGCGCCCGCGGGGTCCATACCCGCGCCCGCTCCGGAACCCTCCGGTCGGCGTGCCGCGCGGGCGGGCCGACCGCGCCGCGGCAAGGCCCTGCTAGCCGCCGCGGCCGTGGCGGTGGTCCTCGCGGTGACGGGCGTGACCGTGGCGGTCCTGTCCGGCGGGGACGACAAGAAGGACCAGGCGCGGGACGCGCGGGACGCGCAGGAGGCCGGGAGCACCGCCGAGCCGGGCTCGGACGCGAGCCGGGGCGCACTGGACCCGGACGGCTCGAAGCCCTCGAAGCAGGGGGACAAGAAGCAGAAGCCCTCCAAGGACGCCGAACGCCCCGACAAGGCGGGCAAGGACGACCGGGACGGCGACGGCAAGAAGGACGACGGGGAGTCGGACGACGACTCCGGTTCCGGATCCGACTCCGGCGACAAGTCCGACGCCCGCCCCAAGGAGTCGTCCAAGCCGCCCAAGAGCGGTACGTCCGGCGGTTCCTCCGGTGGCGACGAGGAGCCCGCGTGCCATCCCGCGGGCGGCGGCAAGTACGACTGCTCGGTGTGGCGGACCGCGAAGTCGTACCAGGCGTCGGGTGCCGAGGCGGGCATCCTCAACGCGGGCACCAACTACTTCTACTGCCAGCAGAACCTGGGCCGCCGCGAGACGTACGGCCAGTGGACCAACGTCTGGTGGGCCAAGACGGACGACGACAGCGGCAACACGAATGTGTTCGTGAGCGACGTCTACATCCGGGGCGGCGACAACGACAAGCCGCTTCCGGGGCTGCCGACCTGCTGATTCCGGGGCCGCGCGGCCACTGAGGGGGTGCCGGGGACGCCGTAGGCTGGCGCGCTGGTACGCCGGGCACGCCGTGAACAATCTGGTTGCGCGGCCCGCGCGGCGGCGAGGACCCTTGCCGGATGGACGAGTTGACGCCGACGGAAGCCCTGCTCCGTGCGGACGACCTGGCCCACGAAGACGATCCGACCCACGACGACGAGCTGACCCGCGACGGCTATCCCACCCGCGGTGACGAGCTGACCCACGACGACGAGTCGGCCCGCGGCGACGACCTCACCGTACGGCCCGCGACCCCCGAAGACGCCGCGGAGATCTGCCGACTGCTCAACACCATCGACATCGCGGAGGTCGGGCATCCGGAAACCGACCTGGGCACCGTCGAGACCGACCTGGTCCACCCCGAGGCCGACCTCGCTCGCAACTCCTGGCTGGCCTTCCACCACGGACACCTGGTCGCGTACGGACTCCTCTGGGACGACTCCGGCGCCGACCGCATCGACGCCGACCACTACGTCCTGCCCGACCACCAGGACGCGGGCGAGCGCGTGCTCGCCGCGATCGAGACCCGCGCCGCCGAACGCGCCGCCGAGAACGGCGCGGCCCGCGCGGTCGTCCACCTCACCCTCCACATCCGCCCCAGCCTCGACCGGGCGACCCTCACCCGACGCGGCTGGCGCACCGTCCGCCGCCACCACGTCCTGACCCGCCCCCTCTCCCGTGCGGCCGACCCCGCCCCGACCCCGCCGCCCGGCCTGACCCTGCGCGGCTGCGAGGCCGAGGCCGACCGACGGCGAGCCCACGCCCTGGTCGAGGAGACCTTCGTCGCCCACCACGACCACCAGCGGCGCACCTACCAGCAGTGGCTGGACGACCTGGGCGAGGGCATGGACTGGTCCCTCGTCTGGATCGCCTCCCTCGCCGGGGCGGGCGACGTCGCCGTCGTCCTGACCCGCGACGACCGCGCGGCCATGGCGTGGATCCGCAACGTCGGCGTCCGCGAACACGCCCGCGGCCGAGGCATCGCCGGTCATCTGCTGCGGCACGCCTTCGCCGTGTACGCTGCCCGCGGCCGCGACACCATCGGCCTCGGCGTCGACACCGAGAACGCCACCGGCGCCCTGAACCTGTACACGGCCCACGGCCTCACCCTGCACTTCGCCGCGGACACCTGGGAGGTCACCCTGCCCACGCCCCGCTGAACCGCCCGCCGGCCTGTAACCCCGCTGCCCGTACCGGACATGAAGAGGCATGAAGAGGCAGGAGGACAGGCCGCGCGAGGAGAGGAACGGAGTGCGGGGGGACGACCGGGACAGCCGGGACCATCGCGACCACCGGGGCGACGACGTCGGCGGCCGCGACGAAGAACGCTTCGAGGAACTCTTCGAGGCGCACTACGAGCACGTGCTGCGGTTCGCCGCGCGAAGAGTCGAGCCGGAGGCGGCGGGTGACGTGGCCGCCGAGGACTTCCTGGTCGCCTGGCGGCGCCTCGCCAAGGTGCCGCGGTCCGACGACGAGGCACGACCGTGGCTGTACGCCGTGGCCCGCCGCGTGCTGGCCAACCAGCGGCGCGGCGACCGGCGGGGAGAGCGGCTCGCCGCCCGCATCGGCGGCGTCGACCCGCCCAGGGCCGGGCCCGACCACGCGGGGGACGTCGTCGGCGTACTGCATCTGCGGCAGGCGCTCGGCACGCTCTCCGCGCGGGACCGGGAGACCTTGCTGCTCGTGGGATGGGACGGCCTCGACGTGGCGGACGCCGCGAAGGTCGTGGGCTGCGGCCGCCGCACCTTCGCGGTCCGGCTGCACCGGGCCCGGCGACGCCTCGCGCAGGCGCTCGCGGGTTCGTACGCGGACGAGGGGGCGCCGCGGACCGCCGTGGCGCTGCAGGGGAGGCAGGCATGGGCGGTCGGCGGACGGAGACGACCCAGGAGGCGCTGGACTGCACGCGGCGCACCCTCGGCCCCTGCGACCCGGCGCGCGGGGACGAGTTCACCGGCGCCGCACGGGCACCGGAGGGCCGGGCCGTGCTGGCCCGGATCCTCGCGGACCGGCCGGAGCAGCGCGGCCGTGCCCGGAGAACGCGATGCCGCCGGCTCGTCGCCGCGGCCACGGTGACGGCACTGGGAGGAGTGACAGTGATGGCGGACGCCATGGGGGTGCTCCCGTCGGGCGTGGTCGACGGGCTCACCCGCATCCAGGACGACGGCATGGGCGAGGTCGACCTGGACCGGGCCCGGATGCTGGTGGCGGGCCCGATGCCGGACGGCCGCCGGACGATGCAGGTCTGGCAGGCGCCCAACAAGAGCGGCGGCACCTGCCTGCACACGCGGTACGTCGCCGCCGACGGCGCGGCGGAGGGGGGCGGCACCGAGTGCTCGAACGGAGCGGGCGCGACCCCCTTGGACCGGCTGCCGCTGTGGACCGGCGGCGGCACCACCGAGATGCCCGGATACGAGACCGTCTACGGGCGCGCCGCCGAACCCGCCGTGACGGTACGCATCACCTGGGCCGACGGAGCACGGCGGACGGTCCGTCTGAACCCCGACGGCACCTTCCTCACCTTCGCCCGCAGGCAGCCCGAGACCGAGCGGGAGTACCGCACCATCGACGCGCTCGACCGGCAGGGGAAGGTCGTCGTGAGCGACCCCCACGGGTAGCGCGCTCTTCGCGGGCCCGCGCCGCGCCCGCCCTCAGTCGGCGGGCCGCAGCTCCCCCGACCCGCGCGTGATCAGTCGCGTCGGCAGCTCGATGCGCTCCGGCGCGTCCGAGGCGCCGTCGAGCTGGCGGAACAGCCGCTCCGCCGCCGTGCGCCCCAGCTGGGCCGCGTCCTGGGCGACCACCGTCACGCCGGGGCTCAGCAGGTCGGCCAGCTCGATGTCGTCGAAGCCGACGAGGGCCACGGGGCGGGGGAGGCTCGCGAGGACACGTACGACCGTGACCGTCACTCGGTTGTTGCCCGCGAAGACGGCGGTGACGGGGGAGGGGCCGGACAGCATCGACTCGGCCGCGCGCCGGACCCGCTCGGGGTCCGTGGGGCCGAGCGACACCCAGGACTCGTCGACGTCGATGTCCGCCTCCGCCATCGCCGCGCGGTAGCCGCGCAGCCGCTCTATCGCGGTGTGGATCCGGGGCTGGTCACCGATGAAGCCGATCCGGCGATGACCGTGGGCGACCAGGTGCGCCACCCCGTCGCGCGCGCCCCCGAAGCTGTCGGAGAGCACCACGTCGGCGTCGATCCGCCCCGGCGGCCGGTCGACGAACACCGTGGCGACACCGGCGGCGATCTCCGGCTCCAGATAGCGGTGGTCGTCGCCCGCCGGAATGACCACGAGCCCGTCCACCCGGCGCGCGCACAGCGCGAGCACCAACTCCTGCTCGCGGTCCGGGTCCTCGGCGCTCGAGCCGTTGATGAGCAGCGCCCCGTGCGCGCGGGCGACCTCCTCCACGGCCCGGCTGAGCGGCCCGTAGAACGGGTCGGCCAGATCCTCCAGGACCAGGCCGATGCTCGCCGTACGGCCCTTGCGCAGCACCCGCGCGCTGTCGTTGCGCCGGAAGCCCAGCGCCTCGATGGCCTCCTGGACACGGCGTTCGGTGTCGGGCGTGACACCGGGCTCGCCGTTCACGACGCGCGACACCGTCTTCAGGCCCACGCCCGCGCGCGCGGCGACGTCCTTCATGGTCGGCCGGTTGCCGTAACGGCTCTTGGAGTCCGCGATGCCGTCCGAAGTGCTCCCGTCCGTACGGAGGCGGGAGACGGGGGTGCGGGCGGTCTCTGCCACGGTGCGCTGTCCTGTCTGTCGTCCACTGGTGCGGATCTCAGTCTGCGTAACGTTGATGCTTCACGTGCGGAAGTTCAGATTTCCACCTCCGTACTTCCGCCTCGGTACCGCGATCTCCGTACTCGGACCTCCGTACCGCGCCCTCGGTACGTCGGCTCGGGTACGTCGAGCTGTGTACGGGCTCACGTGAGGTCCACTATCCATGGAGGGCCGTACGCTCTCGCCCATCGGGGTCCGCGTCCCCGCCGCCCGGGGCCGTGCGCACCCGGTCGCATGCGTGTGCCCCGCGTGTGGCGTCGAGCATAGGACCTGGACAACGTTGTCAGATGCACGAGAGACTATGCACCGCACTCTCCGGCCTGCCCTTTCACCAGGAGATCTGACACTGATGCCCACGGACCTCGTCGCCGCACTCGACATCGGCGGCACCAAGATCGCCGGAGCCCTGGTGGACGGCCAGGGCCGGATCCTGCTGCGCGCCCAGCGGCCGACGCCCGCGCGCGAGGACGGCGACACCGTGATGCGCGCGGTCGAAGAGGTGATCGGCGAGCTGACGGCCGGTGAACCGTGGGGCCTCGTCCGCGCGGTCGGCATCGGCAGCGCCGGTCCGGTCGACGCCACCGCGGGCACGGTCAGCCCGGTCAACGTCCCTGGCTGGCGCGGCTATCCCCTCGTGGAGCGGGTGCGTGCCGCCGCCGACGGCCGGCCCGTCGAGCTGGTGGGCGACGGCGTCGCGATGACGGCCGCCGAGCACTGGCAGGGCGCCGCCCGCGGCCACGACAACGCGCTGTGCATGGTGGTGTCCACCGGCGTCGGCGGCGGCCTGATCCTGGGCGGCTCCCTGCACCCCGGCCCCACCGGCAACGCGGGCCACATCGGACACATCAGCGTGGACCTCGACGGCGACTCCTGCCCGTGCGGGGGGCGCGGCTGCGTCGAGCGGATCGCGAGCGGCCCGAACATCGCCCGGCGCGCCCTGGCGAACGGCTGGCTCCCCGGGCCCGACGGCGACACCTCCGCCGCCGCGGTGGCCCGTGCGGCCCGCGCGGGCGACCCGGTCGCCGTCGCCTCCTTCGACCGCGCGGCGAAGGCCCTCGCCGCGGGCATCGCCGCCACGGCCACGCTCGTCGAGATCGACATCGCGGTGATCGGCGGCGGCGTGGCGATGGCGGGCGACCTCCTGTTCGCACCGCTGCGCCGCGCCCTGCGGGAGTACGCCACGCTGTCGTTCGTCGGCGGCCTCACCGTCGCCCCTGCCCTGATGGGCACCGACGCGGGCCTCGTGGGCGCGGCCGCGGCGGCGCTGCGGGCGTTCCCCGACGCGACGGTCGGACAGCTGCGCCCGGTGGCCAATCGCTGAGCCCGGTCGCGGCGGCTCCGGCGGCTCAGGGAGGTCGCCGCCCGCGGGGACGGGCCGAATCTCGTCGACGCCGTGCGAACGGCCAGCGGCCTGCGCCCAGTTGCGGCACGATGCTCCCAACGGGGGGAGCGTCAGGCGATCACGATGGCAGCGCAGAAGGATCCGAGCCGGAGGAGAGTCACAGCACCTCGGGCGGCCGCGTGGACGGTTGGTGCCGCGCTCGTCGCTCTGCTGGTGACCTCATGTGCGGGTAGGCCGAGCGGGGGTGACGACCCGGAAAGCCAAGCTCTCTACGGACAGGAAATCATCGAGAGCCGCAAGGAGATGTTCGAAGGCCGGATCAGCTATACGCGTCTTCGTTCGGCGAAGATCGGTCGAGCATTTGAGTTCCAGGCGGAAGTGGCAGGGCTCCGCGCCGCCGGATCGCAGGGTGCGCGCAAGGACTTGCAGCACACGGGTGAGCTGCAGGTCGGCACACTCGTGGGCGTCAAGCTGCACTGCAGCGGGGCGGGCGTCACATGCACGGCACTCTCCTCCGCGCGGCAGAACGTGCTCACGCCTGACGACAAGGCGAAATGGCGATGGATCGTCAAGCCATCCGCGACGGGCACCATGGCTCTCGCCCTCACGGTCACGGCGTACTACCGCGACACGAACAACGTCCTTTTCGAGAAGCCGCCCTTCATGCAGAGAGCTCGCGTCGACGCGACGGCGGCGCACACGGCCCGGCGCGCCAAGGACGACGCGATCGCGGTGCTGGCTTTCCTGGGCGCGGTGTTCGGTCTGGGCGTCGCCTGGGTGACGATCCACGAGTTCTGGCAGCGTCGCTCCGGCAGAAAGGCCGAAGCCGAGGCCGCGAAGAAGGCTCCGCCACGGAGGGTGAGGCACCGCGAAGGACCCCGCGTGCGTCGTCGCAACCGGACATGACCTTCGACCCCCGTGCCGCCGGGGGCTGCCGGGATGGGAAGATCGGTCGGTGACCAGTGATGCCGCCGTGCTCGACCATCCCGTCGCCCAGTCGCTGCTCGGGCAGCACGCGGAGCTGGCCCGCCGGTGCGGGCAGGCTGTCACGTATCTGCCGGGGGTCGCGACCTTCTGTGCGGTGCCGGCCGAGCCCGACGCGACGGACTGGGCCGATCTGGCGCGGCTGCTCGGCAGCGGCGGTTTCGCCGACATGTTCAGCAGCCCGGCGCTCCCGCCGTCGGACTGGGAGCCGGTCTTCGAGTTGGAGGGGCGGCAGATGCTGTGGCCCGGCCGCCAGGCCGGTGCTCCACGTCCTGCCGCCGATGCCGCGGTCCTGGAGCTGGGGCCGGAGGACGTGCCGGACATGCTCGACCTCGTCGCGCAGGCCGCACCAGGACCGTTCTGGCCCCGCACCTGTGAACTCGGCACCTATCTCGGGATCCGTGCGCAAGGACGCCTGGTGGCGATGGCGGGCGAGCGGCTGCGGCCTCCGGGCTGGACCGAGATAAGCGCCGTGTGCACGGCCCCCGAGGCACGCGGCCAGGGCCACGCCGCCCGCCTGGTGCTCGCGCTGGTCGAGCGCGTTCTGTCCCGGGGCGAGCGGCCGTTCCTGCACGTGGCCGAGGCGAACACCGGAGCCATCGCCCTCTACGAGAGGCTCGGGTTCGAGAGCCGCAAGTCGGTGACCTTCCGCGGCTTCCGCACCCCGTGACGCGCTGTGGGGCCCGGCCACGTCGTCGAGACAGGGCCGGGCCCACTGGCGCCGCCCAGGTGCGAACGGGCGCCGCGCCCGCGCGCACTCAGCAGCCCAGCACCGGCTCCGCCCAGTCCGCGTGGTCCGAGTCGATTCCGTCGCCGCCGTCCGTCACGACGAGGCGGATCACCTCGGCGCCGCGCACGTCGGCCGAGATCGGCTTGGCGGGGTCGGCGGTGGTGAGGACGCCGGTGGACGCGGCGAGTCTGCCGTCGGCCCAGATCTGGAAGGCGACGGTGCCCTTGTCCGGCTTCTCGTCGTCGACGCCGACCTGCGCGGTCAGCTTTTCGCAGGTTCCGCCCGCGTAGTACTCGACGGTGCTCTCCGCGTGCACGCCGAGCCCCTTGGCGTACACCTTGCCGCCGATGGTGAGCGGCTTGCCGTCGCCCGCCGCGCTCTCGCCGTTGCTGGTGTCCTTCTCGACGGGGCCCCAGCCGTTGGTGGTGGACAGCCACGGCAGGCCGCTGAGCGCGGTGTCGCCCGCGGGTGGGGCCACCACGACCTTTGCCGTCAGCGGCAGTTCGAGCTGGACGCGGCCGCCGCCGGGGGCGCGGTGACTCGCCTTCAGATCAAGGGTGTAGGTGCCGGGCTCGGCGTCCCGGGGCGCCGCCACCTGCCATGACGTGCCGAGGGTCTCGCCCCTCCGGAGAGCGGACGCGCGGGTCGGGGAGGTCGCCTTGAGGCGCCAGCCGGAGGGTCCGGTGAGGGAGACGCGGACGTCGCGCGCGTCGGTGCTGCCCCGGTTGGCGACCTTGGTGAGCAGCTTCTCGGCCTTGCCCGCCTCCACCAGCGGGTCGGCGGCGGAGCCGAGGTCGACGGCGGGCGGCTTGTCCTGCCACTGGCCGTCGGCCGAGACCCGGACGAGGACCGTGCCGTGCGCGGGCACGGTCGCGGAGATGGTGCCCGCGACGTTGTAGCTCTCGTGCTTCCACAGGTCGCGCAGCGAGTAGCCGTCGGCGGCGGGCAGGCCCACGGCCTTGGCGGTCGTGGAGATGGTCTTCGGGCTGCCGGTCTCGTTGAACAGGGCCACGGCCCGGCTGCCGTCCTTCATCTCCTTGGCGACGACCCAGCGCCCGCCGTCGGACGAGACGACGTGGCCCTGCTTGCCCAGCGGGTCCTGGTCGACGGCGATGACTTCCTTGTTGCCGAGGATGTCGAAGGTCTCGGGGGAGACCTTGCGCAGGTCGGAGCCGATGAGCAGCGGTGCGGCCATGACCGACCACATGGAGAAGTGCGTGCGGTACTCGGTCGCCGTCATGCCGCCGTTGCCGACCTCCAGCATGTCGGGGTCGTTCCAGCGGCCGGGTCCCGCGTGCTGCGCGAGCGGCAGGTTCTGCTTCATGATGGAGAGCATCGAGCCCCAGTTGTCGCTGATGTCGCCCGTGGTGCGCCACAGGTGACCGACGTCGGCGGCCCACTCCCAGGGCTTGTTCTCGCCCCATTCGCAAATGCTGTAGACGATCGGGCGGCCCGTCGTCTCCGACGCCGCCTTCAGGGCGTCCCGCATGGCGATGTAGCGCTTCTTGGCGTCCACGCCCTGGTTATTGCAGTTGTCGTACTTGAGGTAGTCGACGCCCCAGTCGGCGAACTGCTGGGCGTCGCTGCGCTCATGGCCGAGCGCTCCGGGGAAGCCCGCCGAGTTGCAGGTCTTCGTGCCCGCGCTGGTGTAGATGCCGAGCTTCAGCCCCTTGGAGTGGACGTAGTCGGCGACCGCCTTGATGCCGCCGGGGAACCGCTTGGGGTCGGGCACCAGCTTGCCGTCGGCGTCGCGCTGCGGCAGCGCCCAGCAGTCGTCGAGGTTGACGTACTCGTACCCCGCGGCCTTGAGGCCCTTCTCGACGAAGATGTCGGCGATCCCCTTGACCATGGACTCGTCGAAGTCGGCGCGGCAGTGCGTGGCGTTCCAGTTGTTGAAGCCCATCGGAGGGGTGAGCGCGAGACCACCCGGCAGCCGGGAGCCCTCGCTGCCCCGGGTCTGGGCGCCGTCCGCTTGGGGAGACCGAGCGGTGTCCGTGCCCGGGGCGTCGCGGGCGACGGCGGGCGCCGCGAGCCCGGCCGCGCAGAGCAGCGCCGCGGCGAGCGACCCGACCACTCTTCGGGGGATGGTGCGGCTGGAAAGGTGACGCATCGTGACGTTCCTCCGTACTCGCGGAAGATGGGATGTCTTCGTGTACGTGTCACTCGTGCGCGCTTACGGTAGGGCGTGTTGAACTCTGTTGGAAGAGGAGCGGTAACGGTTCGGGCCGTCCCCGTCAAAACCCTTGACTGCGGGGACTGGTGAGAGTGAGATCCAATCCTTGCGTTCGGTTGTGTTCGGTTGCACCCCGAGGAGGGGACATGACGCAGTCATCGTTCACCGGTCCACCGACCCCGCGCGGTGGGGCTGGACATCCGATGTCCCGGCGGAGTCTCCTGCGTGGTGCGGCCGTCGGCGCCGGGGCGGTCACGCTTCCCGCGCTGCTCGCCGCCTGTGGCGACGGGCCCGGCGGAAACAAGAACGAAGTGACGGTGGGCTCCAACGCCTCGGACGCCGTGCCGAAGAAGGCGTTCACCGCGGCCTTCGCCGCGTACGAGAAGCAGAGCGACAAGAAGGTCAAGGTCAACACCACAGAGCACAACGAATTCCAGCAGAACATCACGCGCTATCTCCAGGGTTCACCGGACAACGTCTTCATGTGGTTCGCCGGTTACCGCATGCAGTACTTCGCCGAAAAGGGCCTGCTCATCGACATCAGCGATGTCTGGAAGGACTTCAAGGGATTCTCGCCCGCACTGAAGGAGCAGTCGACCCACGACGGCAAGCAGTACTTCGTGCCGTACTACTACTATCCGTGGGCCGTCTTCCACCGGAAGAGCCTCTTCGAGAAGCAGGGCTACGAGCAGGCCAAGAACTGGGACCAGTTCATCGCGCTGGCCAAGAAGATGCACAAGGACGGCACCCCGGTCGCCTTCTGCGACAAGGACGGCTGGCCCGCCATGGGCACCTTCGACTACATCAACATGCGCCTGAACGGATACGACTTCCACCAGAGCCTGATGGCGGGCGAGGAGGCGTGGACCGACCGGAAGGTGAAGAAGGTCTTCGACCTGTGGCGCGAGCTCATGCCGTACTACCAGAAGGGCGCCCTCGGCCGGACCTGGGAGGAGGCGGGGCAGGGCCTCCAGCAGCGCAAGACCGGCATGGCCGTCTTCGGCATGCCGCACCCCGGCACCCAGTTCCCGGAGAACGAGCGCGACGACATCGACTTCTTCGCGTTCCCCGAGATCGACCCGCAGTTCGGCCAGGACGCGGTGGAGGCGCCCATCGACGGATTCCTCATCGCCAAGAAGTCCAGGAACGTGGAAGGCGCCAAGGACCTGCTCGCCTGGCTCGGCACCGCCGAGGCCGAGGACGTCTATCTCAAGGGCGACCCCAACAACGTGGCGGTCAACGACGACGCCGACACCGCGAAATACAGCCCGCTGCAGAAGAAGTCCGCCGAACTCGTCTCCAAGGCCAAGCACATCTCGCAGTTCCTCGACCGCGACACCCGCCCCGATTTCGCGCAGACCGTGATGATCAAGGCGCTGCAGGACTTCATCGACGACCCGAAGGACGTCGACGGTCTGGTCAACAGCATCGAACGGCAGAAGAAGGACATCTTCTCCGCGTCCGTGAGCTGACCCGGCCGGAACCGGAGCCGTGAGCCGAACCGAGCGTTGATTCGTGAGCTGATGCGTGAGCTGATTCGAGAGGACCGCACTCCGTGCCGCAGAAAACCGCGCGGCGCGCCGGACGAAGGGCGACGCGGCGCTTCACGCGCCGTGACATCGCCGTGCTCGGCGTGCTTCTGGGCATCCCCATTCTGCTGGACATCGTCATCGTCTGGGGCCCGGCCCTGGCCTCCGTCGGCCTGTCCTTCACCTCCTGGGACGGCATCGGCGACATCCACTGGGTGGGCGGCGACAACTACGAGAACCTGGTCCAGGACTATCCCGCGTTCTGGCCGGCGGTCCGTCACAACCTGCTGTGGATCGCCTTCCTCGGCCTGGTCGCGACGCCCTTCGGGCTCTTCCTCGCCGTCCTCATCGACCGCGGCATCCGCTTCAGCCGCTTCTACCAGTCCGTGCTCTACATGCCCGTCGTGCTGTCCCTCGCCGTCGTCGGCTTCATGGCGCAGCTCCTGCTCGGCACCGACCAAGGCGTCGTCAACACGATCCTCGACGACCCCAACGATCCCGTGGACTGGCTCGGCGACTCCGACATCAACCTGTGGATGATGATGCTGGCCGCGAGCTGGCGGCACACCGGCTACGTCATGATCCTCTACCTGGCCGGACTGAAGTCCGTCGACCCGGCCCTGAAGGAAGCGGCGGCCATCGACGGCGCGAACGAACGCCAGACGTTCTTCCGCGTCACCCTCCCGACGCTGCGCCCGGTGAATGTCATCGTCGGCGTCATCACCGTCATCGAGGCGCTGCGCGCCTTCGACATCGTGTACGCGGTGAACAAGGGCCGCAACGGCCTCGAACTGCTCTCCGTGCTCATCACCGACAACATCATCGGCGAGGCGAGCCGCATCGGATTCGGCTCCGCCATCGCCGTGGTCCTGCTCGGCGTCTCGCTGGGATTCATCGTGACGTTCCTGGTCCAGGAGCTGAGAGGAGCGCGCGAGAAATGACCGCGGACATCCGTACCACCGCCCGCCCCGGCCGATCCGCGCCGCCCGCGCGCCAATCCGGCCCGCCCCGCCGCCCTCGCCGCGGCCGCTACGGCGCCCACATCTTCCTGTCCGCGGTGTCGCTCGCGTTCCTCGCGCCGCTGCTGCTCGCCGTCTACGCCAGCCTGCGCCCGTACGAGGAGACGGCCCAGCACGGCTACTTCTCGTTCCCTAAGAAGCTGTCCTTCGACTACTACCGCGAGGCCTACACCGAATCCGGTATGGGCAAGTACTTCATGAATACGCTGATCATCGCCGTCCCCGCGGTGATCGTCACGCTCTTCCTGGCCGCGTTCGTCGCGTTCGCCGTCGCCCGCATCAACGTCCGCGGCAGCCTCGCCCTGCTGATGTTCTTCACCGCGGGCAATCTGCTGCCGCCGCAGGTCCTGGTCACGCCGCTCTATGTGCTGTTCCTGAAGATCGACCTGCCCTGGTGGATGTCCGACTCGATGACCCTCTACGACTCGTACTGGGCCGTCATCCTTGTCAACATCGGCTTCCAGGTGGGTTTCTGCGTCTTCGTCCTGTCCAATTTCATGCGCACGCTGCCCAAGGAGATCCTGGAGGCGGCGATCGTCGACGGCGCCGGGGTCTGGACCCAGTTCTGGCGCATCACCCTGCCCCTGTGCCGCCCCGCGATCGCGGCCCTCGCCACGCTCGAGTTCACGTGGATCTACAACGACTTCCTCTGGGCCCTGATCTTCATCTCCAACCCCGACAAACTCCCGATCACCTCGTCCCTGAACAACCTGCGCGGCCAGTTCTTCACGGACTACAACCTGCTGGCGGCGGGATCGGTCCTGGTGGCCCTGCCGACGATTCTCGTCTTCCTGCTGCTGCAACGGCACTTCATCGCGGGTCTGACGCTGGGGTCGAGCAAGGGCTGAGCCCGGTGCGACGGGGGTGTTCCCCGCCGCACCGGGCCGGAGTCAGAGGTGTCGGCGGCCTGCCGTCAGGACTGCGGCCGCTTGCCGTGGTTGGCCGCGTGCTTGCGGCGGGCCTTCTTCTTGCGGCGTCGCTTCGAGGACATGACCGCGCTCCTCTCGGGGTGGGATGGCGCCGGTTGTGCTTCTATCCAGCGTTTTCCGACGTTTTCCACCCTTTCACACCGTTGCGGGGCTCGCGATTCCGCCCGGTGCTTCGCGGGAGCGACGCGGCCGTGGGGCTCCGGGGCGCGCGGCCCCGAGTCCCACGGCCGCCCCGGTCAAGGGCCGAGTCGGGGCTGCGCCAGCGCTTCCCGTACCGAGGCGACCGGTGACAGCGTCGCCTTCAGTCCTGTGATGCCCATGACGCGCAGGGTCATGGGGTCGGTGCACACCACCCGCAGGGCAGCGCCCCGGGCGGTGAGGCGGCGGTGGGCCCGCATGAGCAGGGAGAGGCCGGAGCAGTCCAGGAACGTGGCACGCGTCAGGTCGACCACGACGACCGGGGCCGGGCCCGCCGTCACGGGGTCGAGGTGGGGGAGCGTGCGCTGGAACCCCACGAGGTCCATGTCGCCGTACAACTCCACGACGGTGGCGTTGCCGACCTCGTACACCCGGGGTGGTAACTCCGGGTTCTCGCACGTGAATTCGCTCAGCTTGTCCTGATGCACTAATCCCCCCAGGGCGAGCCCCGGCCAGTGCGCGCGGCCGGGGGCGGCTGCCGTGTAGCAACCGGAACGAGGAGGTCACCAGGGGCCAGGGTGCCTGGCGGATCACGGTATCGGGCAGGGCTGCGACGCGGAGTGCGGGAACGATTCACGGGAGGGCACTGCCACTCGATAGGGGGAAGTTACCTCAAGGCGCTTGACAAGGAGTCTTGGCTGTTCGTACGAGAACGGTCACCCTCATCAGGCGCTGGTTTCCGTGGCAGTGTGTTGCGGGCAAGCCACTGGGGGCCAACAGAAGAGGGGGAACCGTGATCGTCTGGATCAACGGCGCGTTCGGTGCGGGCAAGACCAGCGCCGCACGGGAACTGATCGAGCTGATCCCGAACAGCACACTCTTCGACCCTGAGGTCATCGGCGGTGAGCTGCCGCAGCTGCTGCCGGCCAAGCACCTCGCCGAGGTGAGCGACTTCCAGGACCTGCCGATCTGGCGGCGCCTGGTGGTGGACACGGCGGCCGGGCTGCTCGCCGAGGTCGGCGGCGTACTGGTGGTGCCGATGACACTGCTGCGCCAGGAGTACCGCGATGAGATATTCGGCGGCCTCGCCGCCCGCCGCATAGCCGTGCGCCATGTTCTGCTCACTCCGGACGAAACGATCCTGCGTGCGCGTATCGCCGGACGCGAGGTCTCCCCGGACGTGCCCGACGGCGAACTGCGCGTCCGCCAGTGGTCGTTCGACCACATCGAGCCCTACTTCGCCGCGCTGGCCGCCTGGCTCGGCGCGGACGCCCACCGCGTCGACAACGGCGCCCTGACGCCGTCCGAGACGGCCGAGCACATCGCCGAGGCCGTCCGCACCGGGGCCGCCGCCGTCTGCGACATCGTGCAGACGCCCGAGCCCACCGCCGAGACCCTCGCCGCCGGGGTGCTGCTCTTCGACGAGCAGGACCGGGTCCTCCTGGTGGATCCGACGTACAAGGCGGGCTGGGAGTTCCCCGGCGGTGTGGTGGAGCCGGGCGAGGCGCCCGCGCACGCCGGTGTGCGCGAGGTCGCCGAGGAGACCGGCATCCGCCTCACCGGCACGCCGCGCCTCCTGGTCGCCGACTGGGAGCCGCCCGCGCCGCCCGGCTACGGCGGCATGCGTTTCCTCTTCGACGGCGGCCGCCTCGACAGCGCCGATGCGCGCCGGCTGCTGCTGCCGGGACCGGAGCTGCGCGACTGGCGCTTCGCCACCGAGGACGAGGCCGCCCGGATGCTCCCGCCCGTGCGCTACGCCCGACTGCGCTGGGCGCTGCGGGCACGGGAGCGGGGCGCGACGCTGTACCTGGAGGCGGGGGAGCCGGTGGGCGGCTGATCCGGGCGGCCCGGCGGCGAAGGCGCTGGGTGCTCGCGTCAGGCGGGAAGCAGCGGCTGCTGCCCGTTCAGGAGGGCCGCGCCGAGCGCGGTGACCGCGTGCAGCACGGTGTTCCGGTGGCGGCGGCTGGAGACGAGCGCGGCCTGGCGCAGCGCCGTGAGGTGGCGGCTGGCGTTGGACGGGCTCAGGCCGGTGCGCAGGGCCAGCTCCGTGGTGGTGAACGTGCCGTCGGCCGCTGCCTCCAGGAGCTGGGCGCGGGCGCGGCCGAGCAGGGCGGTGAGGGCCGGGTGGTCGGCGGGGGTGTGGTCCGGCCGCTCCCAGCCCGGCCGGCGTTCGATCGGGTAGACCAGGACGGGGTCCAGGGCGGGGTCGATGAGAGTCGTGGGGCGGCGGAGGCCGAAGAAGGACGGCAGGAGCAGCAGGCCGCGTCCCGCCAGACGGAGGTCCAGGTCGAGCGGGAAGTCCAGGGTGAGGACCGGGTAGTCCCAGCGGGCGGACGGGTGCAGCGCGCCGAGGACCTCGCCCCACCCGCCGTGTGCGAGGGCCCGGCCGCGCAGCGCGATGTCGTGGCGCACCTGATCGTGGATGACCGGCCAGTACGGCTGGAGCCCGACGTCGAAGCAGGCCTTGGCGGTGTCGGCGATGCGGCCGAGCACGTGGGCCGAGCCCGCGGCCAGGTCGGCCGTCCAGGAGGGCAGCCTGTGGCCGGGGTTGAGGCGGTCGAAGGTCCGGAGGTCGGTGCGCAGCGTGTGCCGGGGCAGGGCGCGCAGGGCCTCCGTCTGCGCCCGGAGTCCCGCGCCGGTGCGCAGGGTGAGGAAGTCGCAGGTGTAGCCGCGGACCGGGGAGAGCGCCGTGAGCAGCCGGACGTCGGCCGGGAGCGCCGGGGCCACCTGCCGTCGCCAGGCGCCGAAGAGCACGGAGGCGTCGCGGCGCCGGAGCCGGTGCAGGCTGATGCTCAACTCCCACATCGGATCGGGTCCGTCGGCGAATCGAGTGCGAGCGAGATCGTCCGAGGTGAAATGAATCCTCAGCATTCCGTTTCCCCCGATTTTGGTAGCGCAGGTGACTTCCCTGTGGTCGCGGTGCGGTTGGCGCCCGCATACCAGGGACATTGCATCCAGTCGCACACTTGTAGCAGTCCGCCCGGTTAATGCATCAGTCTCTTTTCGGCACGAAGAAAGGGCGTTCCATCCATCGTCCGTCGAAGGGGAGAACATGCGTAAGACTTGGGGAGTCGCGGCGGCTTCCGCGACGCTGGTGCTCGGTGGAATCGCGGCGGCTCCGGCTTCGGCGGGGGAGAGCGGCGGAAGCGGTGCGAGCGGCTCGCGGGGTGAGAGCGGGGCACAGGCGCTGCCTTCGTGTCCCAGCACGTACGCCTGCTTCTGGGTGAACATCAACTACGGCGGTGCGAGGGGGCAGGTCGCCGGAAACAACCCGGACTACAGGGCCTTCCGGCAAGGCCAGTGTGCGAGCGGCACCTGGAACGACTGCATCAGCTCGTACTCCAACGCGGGAACGGAGTGCACCGTCTACTTCTGGACGAGCGCCAACTACACCGGCAGGTGGCACAGCCTGGGACGCAACGACGCGGTGCCCAACTTCGCGGCCGCGCCGCCGACCGGCTACAGCGACCCGGCGTTCAACGACACCATCAGCTCCAACCACTGGTGTTCGCCGCGATGACGCGCAGGCCACCACGGGTTGTGTGCCTCGCGGTGGCCGTGCTCGCCGGCCTGTCGGGCTGCTCGTCCACCGGGCCGGACAGGCCGGCCGCCCCCCGGTCAGGGGCGGCCGGTCCGTCGGCCCCGGGCAGGCTGAGCGCGGACGCCGTCGACATGGTCACCCGGTCCGGGGGCTGGCCCGTGGTCCAGCAGACCCTGGACACGGCCCTGAACAAGCTGACCCACACCTGCATGCGGCGCGCGGGCTTCGCCTACCCGGCGGCGAAGGCGGCCCTGCCGACGTCGCTCGACGACGCGAAGGCGCTGGTCGACCTGCCCACGCGCCGCCGTCACGGGTACGGCATCGCGTCCAAGCCGCCGTCGTCCGGGGCGCCACCCGCCCCGTACTACACCGAACTCGACGCGGACCGGCGCCGCCGCTTCGACCTGGCCTTCGCCGGTCCTCGGGACGCGCGCACCGACGTGGGGACGGGGGCCGGCACGATTCAGGTGGGGCGGCGTGGCTGTGACGCCGAGTCGCGCGCCGGGCTCGCCGGAGACGTCGTCACCTGGGCGCGCATGTACTACACGCCGCAGGCGCTCAACGCCCGCCTGGACGCGGCCGTCCCCCGGCAGCCCGCCTACGTCGCCGCGCTGGCCGGCTGGCGGTCCTGCATGACCGGGCGCGGGCACTCGTACCCGTCTCCCGAAGCGGCCCGCAAGAAGTTGAGCGACGCATATGAGAAACGTGATCGGAGGAAGTCCGCGCAGAATTTGGAGTTCCGCGCACTCGAACGTGATGTCGCCGCAGATGACGGCGAATGCGCCTTGGCAAATCGGCTTCCTTTGTCGGCCATTGAAGCGCGGCGCAAGCTCGTGCATTCCCTTCCGGAGAAGGATCGTGCGGTTATCACTGAGCTGGCGCGCATTCAGGCGGCGGCGTTGGAAAGGGCCGAGGCGGTCCTCGTCGACAAGCCTCGGCGGGCAGCCCGTTAGGACACCGTCGGAGGGGGCCTCAGGAGTTCCCGTACCGCTCCGCCGCCGCCCGCAGCACCGCCGACGCGTCCCGCTCCACCGGGTCGCCGTGCCCGAAGCACGCCACGTCCGCCTCCAGCGCGGCGAGCCGGTGGAAGGACGCGACGGCCTGCCCCCGGTCCTGGTTGCCGACGCCGAGCAGCACGCCGTGCTCGGGCGTGGCGGCGATGGCGTCACCCGTGAACAGCACGCCGTGCCGCGGCAGATGCACGCCGACGCTGCCCGCCGTGTGCCCGCGCGCACTCACCAGGCGCGCGCCCCCGCCGAAGTCGAGCACGTCGTCGTCCGACACCTCCTGAACCTCGGGGGCGTACACGTGCTGCTCGGTCGCCCCCGGCACGTGCTTCGTCGCCTCCTCGAAGATCGGCACCTCCCAGTCCTCAAGGGCGGGCGCGGGACCCGGCACCTCGCCGCGCACCATCGGCGCGTCCAGGTGGTGCGCGTACACCGTCGCCCCGGTGAGCTCCGCGAACTCGCCCGCGCCGCCGGCGTGGTCGCCGTGGAAGTGCGTGAGCACGACGCGGCGCACGTCGCCGGGGCGAAGGCCGAGCCCGGTGATCGCGTCCGCGAGGGCCGCGCCGCCGCCGGGCGGACCCGCGTCGACGAGGGTCAGCTCCTCGTCGTCCCGCCACAGGTAGGCCTGGCCGACGGGGAAGCGGAAGACGTGGAGGCGGGGCTTGAGCTCGGTGATCCCGATGGCGTTCATGCGGCGACCGTACGGAGACGTGCCCGCTGACGGGAGGTCACTTCGCCCTGGGCATGCGCGTTCCGCTCAGGGCAGAGCACCGCTGCGTGCCGTGCGCCGGATCAGGGCGACCGGCTGGTCAGAGCGTGCAGGAACGCACCGGGTCGCTTTCGGGGCGCGGCACCGTGCGGCTTCGCGGCGGGGCCGTGCCGTCCTCGGCCCAGGCCGTCAGCGCGTCGAAGGCATCGCGTACGCAGGGCAGCATGGGGCGTACGAGGCGCGGGTGTGCGCCGTACAGGCCGTCGGTGTGGTTGCCGCCGGTGACGCGGTAGTAACGGTGCCGGTCCCCGCGGTGTGCCTTTTGCACGAGCCGCGCGTACCGGTCGGAGCCGGGGCCGATGGGGACGAGGGCGTCCAGCGTGCCGTGCAGGGTGATGAGGGGGCGCTGGACGCGGCCCGTCAGGGACAGGCGGGCCACCGTGTCGTGCACCGCGCGCGGGCGCGCCGCGTAGTCGTAGTCGGTGTCGCAGCCCTTGCCCGTGCCCTCGCGGCAGAACGGCGTCCCGGCCTCGGTGGCGCCGTCGTAGCCGGGGTCGACCTCCTCGCGGATGAGGCGCTGGAAGGTGTCCCACTGGGTGCGGTAGTGCGTCTCCCACAGCGGCTCGGACTCCGGCGGATAGCCCGCGGCGCGCAGCGCCTCGCGCGCGCCGGGCTCACCCGCGAGGAGCCGCGGGTAGGCGCGCAGCGCGGGTGGCAGCGTCGCCAGGAGGTTCGGTGACCCGCGGGTCAGCAGGACGCCCTCCCAGTCGAGGCCGCCGTCGTACAGCCACGGCACGTTCTCCAGCTGCCAGCGGACCAGGTAGCCGCCCATGGACATGCCCGCCGCGTACGTGTGCCGAGGCGCGCGGCCGTAGTGCCGGGCCGTGACGCGCTCGGCGGCGACGGTGAGCTGGGTGAGGCGCCGGTGCCATTCGGCGATGGCGTCGCCGGGGCGCTCGCCGTCCCGGTACAGCGTGGGGCCCGTGTTGCCCTTGTCGGTCGCCGCGAACGCGTAGCCCCGCGCGAGGACGTGGTCGGCGATGGTGCGGTCGTTGGCGTACTGCTCGCGGACGCCGGGCGGCCCCGCCACGACCAGGCCGCCGTTCCAGCGCTCCGGCAGCCGGATCACGAACTGGCTGTCGTGGTCCCAGCCGTGCGTGCTGTTCGTGGTGGAGGAGTCGGGGAAGTAGCCGTCGAGCTGGGCGCCGGGCACCCCGCTCGGGTTGCGGGTGCCCGGGGCCTCCAGGCCCGCCCAGTCCGCGGGGTCGGTGTGGCCGGACGCGACGGTGCCCGCCGTGGTGAGGTCGCGGAGGCAGGCGGCGACGGTGCGCTCGGCGCCGGGGACGCGGAGCCGGTCGGCGGGGCAGGGGGTGGCCGCGGCGGTTGGTGTGGGTGTGGCGGTCGGGGTGAGCGTGGCCAGCAGCAACGCGGCCGCGACTGCGGAGAGGTGACGGAACATCATATGTGGGGCTCCTTAGGTCAGACCGACCGTAGGGAGCGGCCGGGGACGGTCGTAAGTGCCGACCGGCCAGGGTGGCGGCCACGCGTGCGTCCGGGTGCCGAGGGGCGGCTGGCCGTACGGCACATGCCGAACGGCCACAGTCGACCGTCCCGCCCCCGAAGCCTCGTTGTGGCCGAGTGAATCCAAGTACCGTGACAGCCCAGCTGGTTGGGAGGCGCGGACGGCCATGCCGGGTTGGGAGGCACGGACGGCCGTGCTGGTCGGGAGGCACGTATGACAGCCACGGCGCACCCCTTGGGCACGCCCCACGCGTGCGTGGCGGAGAACCGGCCGCCGCACCCCGTGCCCTGGGTCTCCTCCGTGCTCTATGCCGCCGTGCTGTTCGCGGGCGTGTACTACGACATCGTCGGGGGCGACCCCCGACACCCCGCGCGCGCCGCGGGTTTCGTCACCGCCGTGGCCGCCCTGTTCGCCCTGGACGCGGCCGAGGCGCACTGGTGCCGTGCGGGCGCGCGGCGTCCTGCCGTCGCGGCGGCCGTCCTCGTCCTGCGCGTCGGGCTCTTCTTCGCCGTGGCCGCCTGTGACGGCGCGGGCCTGTCCCGGGCGCTGTTCGTCCTGGTGCCGTTCACCGCGTACTTCGCGTTCGGGCGGCGCGCGAGCCTCGCACTCGGTGCGGGCTGTGCGGGTGCGCTGCTCGGTTGGTACGCGCTGGCGGTCGACGGCTGGTACGCGGACGCCGAGGCGATCTCCGACCTGCTGATGTTCGGGCTCGGCCTGGTGCTCGCCGTGTCGATGGCGGCCGTCGCGACGGGCGAGCAGGAGGCCCGGCGGACCCTGGAGTCGACCGTGCGGGAACTCCGGTCCTCCCACCGCCAGTTGCGGGAGTACGCGGCGCGGGTCGCCGAACTCTCCACGGCCCAGGAGCGCAACCGGCTCGCCCGCGACATCCACGACAGCCTCGGTCACCATCTCACCGCCGTCGCGGTGCAGTTGGAGAAGGCCGACGCCTTCCGGGCCCTCGACGCGGCCGCGGCCGACCGGGCGGTCGCCGACGCCCGCTGGTCGGCGGCGCGCGCACTCCACGAGGTGCGCCAGTCGGTCCGCGCCCTGCGTGACGAGGCCGACCCGTTCTCCCTGTCGACCGCGCTCACCGACCTCGTGCGCCACACCGACACCGACCGGCCGCGCGTCACCCTCACCATCGCCGGAGCGGAGACCGGGTACGACGCGGACCCGCTGACCGCGCTGTACCGCGCCGCCCAGGAAGCGCTGACGAACACCCGCCGCCACGCCGACGCCCGGCACGTCACGGTGTCCCTGGAGTACGGCGCGTCCGTCGCGCGCCTCACCGTGTCCGACGACGGGCGCGGCCTGCCCGGCCCGGCAGCGGCGGGCGGTGCGCCGGGAGTGGGCCTGCGCGGCCTGCGGGAACGGCTCCAACTCCTCGGTGGCGCACTGCGCATCGAGAGCGGGGCCGGGGCGGGGACCACGCTCACGGCGACGGTGCCGCGTACGCCGGGCGGCGCGCCATGACCTCGGAGACCCCGGACGCCACCGGCACACCCGATGTTCCCGGCACGTCCGGCACCTCCAACACCCCCGGCACCTCCAACACCCCCGGCACCTCCAACACCCCCGGCACCTCCAACACCCCCGGCACCTGCGACGCCCCCAGCACCCCCGACCCCGTGCGCGTCCTCGTGGTCGACGACCAAGAGCTGGTCCGCGAAGGCATCGCCTCCCTGCTCGGCATCCAGCCGGGCATCCGCGTCGTCGGTACGGCGGCGGACGGAGCCGAGGCCGTCGACGCGGCGCTCGCCCTGGCGCCCGAGGTGGTCCTCATGGACGTGCGCATGCCGGGCATGGACGGCGTCGAGGCGGTGACGGTCATCGGGAGCCGCGCGCCCGGCTGCAAGGTGGTCATGCTGACGACGTTCGACGACGAGGAGTACGTCGTGCAGGCACTGCGCGCCGGTGCCGTCGGCTACCTCCTGAAGAACCTGCCCGCGGCCGAACTGGCCGCCGCCGTCCGGCTCGCGCACCGGGGTGTGGCCCAACTCGACCCGGCGGTCACCCGACGTCTGGCCGCCGCGCCCCCGCCGCCACCCGCCCCGATCGCGCCACCGCCACCCGTGCGGGGCGAGCCCGAACCGACCGCCCGGGAAGTGGAGATCCTGCGGCTCGTGGCGGCCGGAGCGACCAACCGCGAGATCGCCTCCCGCCTCTACCTCAGCGAGGGCACCGTCAAGAACCACATCTCCCGCATCCTCACCCGCCTCGGCCTGCGCGGACGCGCCCAGGCGGCGCTGTACGCCCGGGACCGCGGGCTGGTATAGCGCCGACCACGGCCGAGCCGCGCAGGGCGGCCCGGCCGTGGTCGGCGTCGTACTGCCGGGGCCGTCGCGTCAGCTCGTCGCGTACCGCTGGAGGAACAGCGCCTCCGCGACCGACATCCGCTCCAGCTCCTGCGGGGACACGCTCTCGTTGACCGCGTGGATCTGCGCCTCGGGCTCGTTCAGGCCGATCAGCAGGATCTCCGCCTCCGGGTACAGCGCGGCCAGCGTGTTGCACAGCGGGATGGAGCCGCCCATGCCGGCGGCCTGCATCTTCTCGCCGTCGTAGGCCTCGCTGAGCGCCCCGGACATCGCCTCGTAGGCGGGGCTCGTGGTGTCCGCGCGGAACGCCTGGCCCTGGCCGATCTGCTCGGTGCTCACCCGGGCGCCCCACGGCGTGCGGGACTCCAGGTGAGCGCGCAGCAGCTTCGTCGCCTCGGCGGCGTCCACGCCCGGCGGCACCCGCAGGCTGATCAGCGCACGCGCGGACGCCTGCACGGACGGCGTCGCGCCGACCACCGGCGGGCAGTCGATGCCGAGGACCGTGACGGCCGGGCGGGCCCAGATGCGGTCGGCGACCGAACCGTCACCGATGAGCCCGACGCCGTCGAGGACCTTGGCGTCCCCGCGGAAGTCCGCCTCGCTGTACTGCAGGCCCTCCCAGACGCCGCCGCCGTCCAGGCCGTCGACCGTCGTCGAGCCGTCCTCGGCGCGCAGCGAGTCGAGGACGCGCACCAGCGCGCCCAGGGCGTCCGGTGCCGCGCCGCCGAACTGCCCGGAGTGCAGATTGCCCTCCAGGGTGTCGATCTGGACGCGCACCAGCGTCATGCCGCGCAGCGTCGCGGTCACCGTCGGCAGGCCGACGCGGAAGTTGCCCGCGTCGCCGACGACGATCGTGTCCGCGCGCAGCAGCTCCGGGTGCTCCTCCGCGTACCGCTCAAGGCCGCCCGTGCCCTGCTCCTCCGAGCCCTCGGCGATGACCTTGACGTGCACCGGGACGCCGCCGTTCGCCTTGAGGGCACGCAGCGCGAGCAGGTGCATGATGATGCCGCCCTTGCAGTCGGCGCTGCCGCGGCCGAACCAGCGGCCGTCGCGCTCCGTCAGCTCGAACGGGGGCGTGGCCCACCCGGCCTCGTCGAGCGGCGGCTGCACGTCGTAGTGCGCGTAGAGGAGGACCGTCGGGGCGCCCTCGGGGCCGGGCAGGAAGCCGTACACCGACTGGGTGCCGTCGGGGGTGTCGAGCAGCGCGACGTCCTGGAAGCCCTCGGTGCGCAGCGCGTCGGCGACCCAGTTCGCGGCGGCCTCGCTCTCGCTCCTCGGGTACTGCTCGAAGTCCGCCACCGACTTGAACGCCACCAGTTCGGTGAGTTCCGCCTTCGCCCTCGGCATGAGAGAGGCGATGGTCTCGGCGATCGGATGCGGCGACATGGGCACGCTCCTCGTGGGTGCGACGTTGTGCAGGGGTGTACGTGATCCTCCCACAGGAGGGTTGCGGAAGTGCGCGCCGTAGGATGCCTCAAGAGAGCGCGGCCAAGAGCGGGATCGGGAGCGGAAGACCAACGTGAGCAGCGAGAACTCAGCGGACGACGCGCGGCAGGTTTGGGACGTCGTCGTGGTCGGCGCCGGACCCGCGGGCGCCTCGGCGGCGTACGCGGCAGCCGTCGCGGGACGCAGCGTACTGATCCTCGAGAAGGCCGAACTGCCGCGGTACAAGACGTGCGGCGGCGGCATCATCGGCCCCTCGCGCGACGCCTTGCCGCCGGGGTTCGAGCTTCCCTTCAAGGATCGCGTGCACGCGGTGACGTTCTCCCTGGACGGCAAGTTCGCCCGCACCCGCCGCTCGAGGAACATGCTGTTCGGGCTGATCAACCGCCCGGAGTTCGACCAGCAACTGGTCGAGCACGCCCAGAAGGCGGGCGCCGAACTGCGCACGGGCGCCACGGTGAGCCGCGTCGAGCAGCACGGCCCCGCCGTGCCCGACCGGCGCACGGTCGCCGTCGTCCTCCAGGGCGGCGAGACCGTCCTGGCCCGCGCCGTCGTCGGCGCCGACGGCAGCGCCAGCCGCATAGGGGCGCACGTCGGCGTGAAGCTCGACCAGGTGGACCTCGGCCTGGAGGCGGAGATCCCGGTGCCCGAGACCGTCGCGGAGGACTGGGCGGGCCGCGTCCTCATCGACTGGGGACCGATGCCCGGGAGCTACGGCTGGGTGTTCCCCAAGGGCGACACCCTCACCGTCGGCGTGATCTCCGCGCGCGGCGAAGGCGCCGCCACGAAGCGGTACTTGGAGGACTTCATCGCCCGCCTCGGCCTCGCGGGCTTCGAGCCGAGCCTGTCCTCCGGCCATCTCACGCGCTGCCGCAGCGACGACTCGCCGCTCTCGCGCGGGCGCGTCCTGGTGTGCGGCGACGCGGCCGGTCTGCTTGAGCCGTGGACTCGTGAGGGCATCTCGTTCGGGCTGCGCTCCGGGCGGCTCGCGGGGGAGTGGGCCGTGCGCATCGCCGAGGCGGGCGACGCGGTGGACGCCCGCCGCCAGGCCCTGAACTACGCGTTCGCGATCAAGGCGGGCCTCGGCGTCGAGATGAGCGTCGGCCGCCGCATGCTCAAGGTCTTCGAGCGCCGCCCCGGCCTGCTGCACACGGCCATCACGGGCTTCCGCCCGGCGTGGAACGCGTTCGCGAAGATCACCCGCGGCTCGATGACGCTGGCCGAGCTGGTGCGGACGCATCCGGTGGCGGGGCGGGCGCTGAGCCGACTGGACCGGTAGTCCGCGGGGGCCCGCAGTCCGGCTGGACCGGTAGCCGGTACTGGACCCGGTCGCCCGGCCGGGCCGGTAGGCCGACCGGACCGGGAGCGGGACTGGAGCGGTAGTCCGCCCGGACCGGTAGCCGGACCGGATCCGGTCGCCCGGCCGGACGCGCAGGCCGCCTGCACCGGCAGCCCGACCGGACCCGGTCGCCCGGCGGCCCGACCCGGCGGCGGATGAGCCCCGGCCGGTGCCTCCCGGACCCCACCTCGTACGCCCTCTCGTACTCCACCGGGAGTACGCCTGATCGCCACGCCCGGCGGACGCCCTGCGCCGACGCCCCGGTCTAGCGTGACTGCCATGGAACAGCAGCATCAGCGCGACGACGGCGGCCCGCCCGGGGCAGCGGGCGGGCCGCCGCCGTCACACCCGGGACCGGCGGCCTGGCGGCAGGGGCCGCCGTGGTGGCACCAGGGCCCGCCCTGGTGGCGGATCGGGGACGCGGCCACGCGCCGCCTGCCCTGGCTGACCACCGCGCTGCTCACCGTCTTCGTGCAGGTCGGCACCACCTTCGCCGCGCGCGGCCAGACCGAGGACCGGGTGTCGCCCGACGGCTTCGCGCGGGCGCTGCTGTTCGCGGGCACGGCGTCGCTCCTGTTCCGGCACCGCCACCCGGTCCTGGTGGCGTACCTCACCGCCGGGACGGCGCTGGTGTACCTCGGCGCCGGATATCCGTACGGGCCGGTCCTCGTCACCGTCGCCGTCGGCTGCTTCGCGGCGGTCGTCGCGGGGCACCGGTACGCGGCATGGGGCGCCGTCGGCATGCTCTGGGCCGGGCATCTGCTGACCGCGCACTGGCTGTACCGCTGGCTCCCGCCGAGCGGCGACGGCCCGAGGTCCTGGGGCGGGGAGGTCGTCATCGCCGTCTGGGTCGTGGCGATCGCGGCCGTCTCCGAGCTCGCCCGCACCCGCCGCGAACAGTGGGCCAAGGAGCGCGTTGGGCGGGAGCTGGCGGCTCAGCGGCGCGCCGACGAGGAGCGGCTGCGCATGGCGCGGGAGCTGCACGACGTACTCGCCCACAGCATCTCCGTCATCAACGTCCAGGCGGGCGTCGGCCTCGCCCTGCTCGACTCCGACCCCGAGCAGGCCCGTACGGCCCTGACCACGATCAAGGCCGCGAGCAAGGAAGCACTCGGCGAGGTCCGCCAGGTCCTCGACACCCTCCGTGCCCCCGGCGCCGCCCCCCGTGCCCCCGCGCCCGGACTCGACCGCCTCGGCGAACTCGTCGAGCAGGCCAGGAGCGCCGGACTCACCGTCACCGTCACGACCGAGGGCCGCCGCGCCGCCCTGCCGCCCGGCGTCGACCTGGCCGCGTTCCGCATCGTCCAGGAGGCCCTGACGAACGTCGTACGGCACTCGGGCTCCCGGAACGCGACCGTCCTGGTGCACCGCGCGCCCGACGCCGTGACCCTGCGCGTCGACGACGAAGGGCCCGCGACCGGGGCGGAGGCGGGCGGCAGCGGCAACGGACTCGCCGGGATGCGGGAGCGCGCCGCCGCCCTCGGTGGCACGATCGAGGCGGGCCCGCGCCCCGACGGCGGCTTCCGCGTCACGGCGGTCCTGCCCACCCGCACCGCATCCGAGGAGAACCAGTGATCCGCGTACTGCTCGCCGACGACCAGTCGTTGGTCCGCGCCGGGTTCAAGGCCCTGCTCGACGCGCAGCCGGACATCGAGGTCGCCGGTGAGGCGGCGGACGGCGAGGAGGCGGTGCGACTGGTACGGCAACTGCGGCCGGACGTCGTCCTGATGGACATCCGCATGCCGGTGCTCGACGGTCTCGAAGCGACCCGGCGAGTCACGGGCGAGGCGGACCTGGACGGCGTGAAGGTGGTCATGCTCACCACGTTCGAGCTCGACGAGTACGTCTTCGAGGCGATCCGCTCGGGTGCCTCGGGCTTCCTGGTCAAGGACACCGAGCCCGATGAACTGCTGCGGGCGGTACGGGCGGTGGTCGCCGGGGACGCGCTGCTCTCGCCCGGTGTGACGCGCCGTCTCATCGGGGAGTTCGCCGCGCGCTCCAAGGAGCCCGCCGCCGCCGAGACCCTGAACGAACTCACCGAAAGGGAAAGGGAGGTCATGGCCCTCGTCGGCATCGGCCTGTCGAACGAGGAGATCGCCCGCCGTCTCGTCGTCAGCCCGCTCACCGCGAAGACGCATGTGAGCCGCACGATGGTGAAACTGGGCGCCCGGGACCGGGCGCAACTGGTCGTGCTCGCCTACGAGTCGGGCCTCGTCCGGCCGGGCTGGCTAGGCTGACCCGGCGCCGGGCCGCCCACCCCCGTCACGGCTGTCACCGGCGATACCGCCGTCAGCGACCCCGCCGTCGGTGAAGGCGGCATCGCTGCCGAGGGCCGCCCGCCGCTCCCGCTCGCGGTTGGTGAAGCGCCACAGCACCGTGATGAGCCGCGCGATGAACGCGGTCGCGGCCAGCGAGCCGCCCACGCCGAGCAGAGCGCGCTCGGTGGACTCCGACAGGCTGAACGTGATGGCGGGGCCGGCCACCACCACGCCGATGATGGCGAGCGCCACAGCCGTCGCGCTCGCGAGCGCGTACCCGATCTCGACCGTGATGGCGTCCCGCTCGGCCTGACTCCGCCGCCCGCGACCCACTGCCTCGTCCGTCATTCCGCCGTTCCCCCCGCAGATCGTCCAGTACAGGGAGTCTCACAGCCGAATGCCCGGTAGGCAAGGAATTCGCCGGGCGACCAGGGGAGACGCGAAGCGGCCCGGCGCGGGACGCACGCCGGACCGCCTCACTCCCGGGCCGCACTGGCCGACCGGGTCCGCGTTGCTCAGTCGCCCACGGCCACCCGCTCGTCCTTCCGGGACGGGGTCGCGGCAGGCGACTTGGCGACGACGACGGTCTGCTGCTTGCGCCGCGCCCGCAGCCCGGTGAGGTTGATGAGCAGGCCCGCGAGCGCGAACAGCGTCACGAGGACCAGACCGGGCCGGTAGCTGTCGAGGACGGCCTGCGGCGAGGCGGTGCCCTCGGCGGAGCCGCCGTCGGCCGTGATGACCGCGGTGGTGATCGCGAGGATCACCGCGCCGCCGACCTGGATCGAGGTGTTCAGGAGGCCGGAGACCATGCCCTGCTCGTGGTCGTCGACGCCGTTGGTGGCCTGGATGTTGAGCGAGGGGAAGACCAGCGCGCACGCGACGCCGAGCAGCACCATCGACGGCAGGATGACCGCGACGTACGTGGGCGTCAGGTCGATCCGCAGGAACAGTCCGTACGACGCCACGAGCAGCGCGAAGCCCGTCACGATGACGCGGGTCGTGCCGAACCGGTCGATGACACCGGCGATCTTCGTGGCGGACAGCGCCACGATCACGCCCGCGGGCAGGAACGCCAGCGCCGTCTCCAGGGCGGACCAGCCGAGCAGCGACTGGAGGTACTGGGTGGCGATGAACTGGAACGACACGTACCCGCCGAAGAACGTCACCGCGCCGAGCTGGGCCCGGATCTGCGGTCCGGAGCGCAGCACGCCGAGGCGGATGAGCGGGTTGGGGGTGCGCAGCTCGATGGCGACGAACACGGCGAGCAGCACCGCCACGGCCAGGAACGACAGGAGCGTGCGCGCGGAGGCCCAGCCGACCTCGGGAGCCTGCACGACGGAGAAGACGAGCAGCAGCATCGACGCCGTGCCGGTGACGGCGCCCGGCACGTCGTAGCCGCCGCGCTTCTCCTCACGCGCCGAGCGCGGGATGAGCTTGAGACCGGCGACGAGGGCGATCACGGCGATGGGCGCGGGCAGCAGCATGGTGAGCCGCCAGCTGACCTCCGTGAGCACGCCGGACAGGACCAGGCCGAGGGAGAAGCCGGTGGCGGCGCAGGTGGTGTAGATGGACAGGGCGCGGTTGCGGACCGGGCCCTCGGCGAACGTCGTGGTGATGATCGACAGGCCGGCGGGCGCGGTGAACGCGGCGCTCAGGCCCTTCACGAAGCGGCTCGCGATGAGCAGCGGACCGGAGTCGACGAGTCCGCCGAGCACCGAGGTGAGGGCGAAGACGCCGAGCGCGATCAGGAACACCTCGCGGCGCCCGAGCAGGTCCGCCGCCCGGCCGCCGAGCAGCAGCAGGCCGCCGTAGCCCAGGATGTAGCCGCTGACCACCCACTGCAGGGACGAGGTGGACAGGTCGAGTTCGGAGCCGATGGAGGGCAGGGCGACGCCGACCATCGACACGTCGAGCGCGTCCAGGAACATCGCTGCGCACAGCACGAGCAGCGTGCCCCACAGACGCGGGGTCCAGCGCTCCTGGGACGGGGAGGCGGGACCTGCGGGGCCGGCCTGGCCGGGGAGGCCAGCGGAGCCGGAGGGGAGCGGAGAAGTCATGCCGAGGAGACTCGCATGCACATGCATTCAATGCAAGTGCATTTAATTCATGTGCAATAAAGGCCACCTTGCTGCTACCGTGCGTACATGGCGGCGACCAAGGCCGGGCCCGCGGCGACTGACGCCGAGCAGCGGCTCGTGAAGCAGTGGCGGGACATCCTCGCGGTGCATGCGAGCACCCAGTGCGAGCTGGACCGGGAACTGCATCAGTACGGCCTGGGCGCAAGCGACTTCGAGGTCCTCGACGTGCTCGCCACGGGCCTCGCGGAGGACGGCGACGACGCCTTCCGCGTCCAGGAGATCGCCTGCCACGTGCACCTCAGCCAGAGCGCCCTGTCCCGGCTCATCGGCCGCCTGGAGAAGGACGGACTGGTGGAACGCGGCATGTGCAACGAGGACCGCCGCGGCGTCCGGGTCTGCCTCACCGACAAGGGGCGCAAGGTGCACGCCGAGGTGCGGCCGGTGCAGCGGGCGGTTCTCGCGCGGATGCTTCCGGGCGCGGACGCCTGACGTCAGGCTCCCTGGCGCGGGCGCCTGGTATCAGGCCGGAGCCTCAGACGCCCGACTTCTCGCTCCACAGCGCCGCGAGGTCGGCGTCCCCCGACACCTCCGGGAACGGCCGGCGGTTCCACAGGGCCAGATAGAGGTCCGCGGCCGCGCCCGACACCTCGCAGTCGGCGGGCGCCGTCTCACCCCGCTCGGTGACGGCGATGTCGACGGACAGGCGTACGGTCCACGTCCCCTCCGTGTCCGTGGTCCGCACCCGGAGCACGCGCGGCTCGGCCGTCCGCATCCGGCTCTTCTCGCGCCCGTGGAACCCGCGCAGCAACTCGTCGATCCCGTCCGCCGCGAACCGCGCGTCCAGCGCCGACAGCGCGCCGCCGCGCGCGGACTCGGCGTCGATCCGGTGGACGGCCGTCTCGTTGGCCTGCCGCCGCGCCCAGAAGGCGAGCGGCGACGGCGCGGGCAGGAACGTCCAGCAGGTCAGGTCGGCGGGCGCGTCCCGCAGCGCGGCGACCAGCCGGGCGTGCCCGTCGCGGAACCAGTCGAGCAGGGCGTCGCCGTCCAGGTCGAGCCGCTCCTGCCAGGGCGCGAACTCGGGGAGCGCCTCCAAGACGAACCGCGTGGCCCAGCGGTGCACCGTGCCGGTGTGCCGCAGCAGGTCGCGCACCTGCCAGTCGGGACAGGTCGGCACGGGCGCGTCGAGGTCCGCGTCCTGAGCCGCGTTCGCCAGCAACGTGCCCTCGCGGTCCAGGACTTCGGTGTGCTCGGCAGTCTTCATGCGGGGATTGTGCAGGATGGAGCGGACTCCAGCGCCCCCCGGGACCGCGCCGGGGCGCGCGCCTCCGGGGGTCCCGCATCCGCAGCCATCAGCAAGCCGCCGTCGGCGCCGTCGCCCGCTCCTCCGAAGGCTGCTCCTCCGCAAGCTGCGTACGCCCCGTCGCGGCGCCGATGACCGCCGCCACCGCCGCCAGCACGGCCACACTCGTCAGCGCCACCGGCAGTGAGAACCAGTCCGCCATGAACCCGATCGCGGGCGGCCCGAGCAGCATGCCGCCGTAGCCGAGCGTGGAGGCGGCGGCCACCCCGCTGGGCCCGGCGAGGGCACCGGCGCGCTCGACCGCCACGGGGAAGATGTTCGCGAGCCCGAGCCCCGTGACGGCGAAACCGGCGAGCGCGACGCCGACCGAAGGGGCCAGCGCCCCCAAGAGCATCCCGGCCGTCGCGAGGAGCCCGCCGCCGACCACCGTGCGCGTGCGGCCGAGCCGTTCGAGCAGCGTCGTACCGGAAAGGCGCCCGATCGTCATGGCGAACGCGAAGCAGGAGTAGCCCGCCGCCGCGATGCCCGGGTGGGCGTCCAGGTCCTGCTCCAGGTGCAGCGCGCCCCAGTCGGCGAGGGCCCCCTCGCCGTACGCCGTGCACAGCGCGACGAGCCCGAAGACGAGGACGAGCCCACGGGTGCGGCGGTCGATCCCGCGTGCCGCGCCCGGGCGGGATCCGGCGTTCCCCGCGTCGTCGAGGGCCGGGGCCACCGGGGCCTCGTACCGCAGCAGGGTCGGCGCCGTGACCGCCGTGACGAGCAGGCCGATCACGGTGAGCCCGAGCAGATGCCGCGTCGGCGACACATGGGCCGCGACGAGCCCGCCGAGCCCCGCGCCGATCATGCCGCCCAGGCTGAAGGCGGCGTGGAAGCTGGGCATCACCGGGCGCCTGAGCGCGCGCACCAGGTCGACGGCGGCGCTGTTCATCGCCACATTGATCCCCCCGTACGCGGCCCCGAAGAGCAGCAGCACGAGGCCGAGCGTCGGCGCCGAGTGCGTGAGCGGTGGCAGCGCCACGCTCAATGGCATCAGGACGCCGCAGGCCACGGTCACCGGGTGGCTGCCGAAGCGTCGGCAGAGGCGCCCGGTGAGCGTCATCGTGACCACGGCACCGGCCGAGACCCCGAGCAGGGCGAGCCCGAGGTCGCTCGCCGACGCCCCGGTCTGCTCCTTGATCGCCGGGATGCGCACCACCCATCCGGCGAAGATGAAGCCGTCGAGGGCGAAGAAGACGGTGAGGGCGACACGGAGCCGGGTGAACCCCGGGGAAGTGGCTCCTGAGGCCCCGGACGTGGTTTTGTTTAGTAGCGGCACAAAGTCAGCGTAGAGGGGAAACCTGGCTGTGGACAAGACGGTTGCCTCGTGGTGCGCGCGGGGTGCGGTGCGGCGGCTGTGCGGACGGGGAGTGCTCCGGGGTGCGTACGCGGGGGCCGTCGGCGGTACGCGCACGGGGCGCGCGGGTCGGATGGGCGACGGGAGACAGGATGGGGAAGACGGGATGACGGCTGAACGGCGAGACGGCGTACGGATCATGGGAGACTCGCCCTCATGAACGGGAAGGCTGCCACCCGGGGTGAGGCACATCTGTCCACGCGTACGCGTCTGGAGCGCGGTCGTACCGCGCTCGGCCCCGCCCTCGAACTCGTCCACACCGGGCGGGCCCCCACCCGAGCCGTCCTCACCGCCGAGCTCGGTGTCACCCGCGCCACGGCAGGAGCGGTCGCCGCGGAGTTGGAGGCGCTCGGCCTGATCAGCGTCGACGCCAAGCCGAGCGCCGCCGCGGGCTCCCAGGGGCGGCCCTCGCACCGGCTCTCCGTCGCCGGGGCCGGGCCCGTCGCCCTCGCGGCCCAGGTGCACGCCGACGGCTTCCGGGCGGCCCTCGTCGGCCTCGGCGGCCGGATCGTCGCCACCGCGCCCGGCTGCGAGACCATCGACGCCGACCCGGCGCAGGTGCTCGGCTCGGTCATCGAGGCAGGCGCGCAGCTCCTGCGCGAGACCGGCAGACGGTGTGTGGGCGCGGGCCTCGCGGTGCCGTCCGCCGTCGCCGAGCCGGAGGGCACCGCCCTCAACCCGCTGCACCTGGCCTGGCCCGCGGGTGCGCAGGTCCGGGAGATCTTCGCGGACTGCGTACGGGCCGCGGGCATCGAGGGTCCCGCGTTCACCGGCAACGACGTGAACCTGGCGGCGCTCGCCGAGCACCGGCACGGCGCGGGGCGCGGCGCGCGCGACCTGCTGTGCGTGGCGACCGGGCACCGCGGTGTCGGCGGCGCGCTCGTCCTCGACGGACGGTTGCACACGGGCAGTTCGGGGCTGGCCCTGGAGGTCGGCCACCTCACGGTGCACCCGGAGGGCCGCCCCTGCTACTGCGGCAGCCGCGGCTGCCTGGACGTGGAGACGGACCCGCTGGCCTTCCTGGCGGCCGTCGGTGTCGAACCCGGCCCCGAGGGACTGCTCGTGCAGGCCCGCAGGCTCGTCGCCGAGGAGCGCGCCGACCCGGCGGTGCGCACGGCGATCGAGGCCCTCATCGACCGGCTCGGCCTCGGTCTCGCGGGCCTGGTGAACATCCTCAACCCGGACCGGATCATCCTCGGTGGGCTGCACCGCGCCCTGCTGGAAGCCGACCCGGAGCGGCTGCGCGCCGTCGTGGCCGACCGCAGCCTGTGGGGCCGCAGCGGCAGCGTCCCCATCCTGGCCTGCACCCTCGACCACAACAGCCTGGTGGGGGCCGCCGAGCTGGCCTGGCAGCCGGTGCTCGACGACCCCCTGGGGGCGCTGGGTTAGCCGACGGGCCGGCCGCTCGGGGTCAGCCGACCTCGACGGGTTCCCGCGCGGGCGCGGGGGCATCGGCGGGAGCCGCCGTGTGCGCCGCGCGCCGCCTCAGGTCCGGGACGAGGGACAGCAGTCCGAGCACCGCGAGCCCGGCGCCGATCCACAGCGGCGCCCGCAGCCCGTAGGCGTCGATGGCCGGACCGCCGATGGACGTGGCGATGATGATGCCGCCCGTGATGAACGACGAGTGGACGCTGTTGACCAGCGCTCCGGTGTTGCCCACCCGCTGCACGCGGGTCACCATCGCCGGGTTCATGGTGACGCCGACCAGGCCGATGCCCAGCATCATCGCCACGGCCCCGACGGGCAGGTCGGCGAGGAGCGCGAAGCCGACCAGGAACCCGAAGTTCAGGAGCAGGCCGGTGACCAGGACCGGCAGCGTGTGGCGGTCGGCGAGGCGGCCGACGATGGTGTTGCCGATGAGGGTGGCCGCGCCGTACGCGACGAGCAGCAGCGGCACGGTGCCGGTGGCGAAGCCCGTGATCTCGGTGAGGATCGGGTTGAGGTAGCTGAACGCGGCGAACGTCGCGCCGATCACAAAGGTGCTGGTGGTGAGGGTGAGCCAGAGCCGGGGGCTCGTGAAGGCGCCGAGTTCCTCGCGCAGTGATCCGGCCTCGTCCTCGGCGCGCTCGACACGCGGTACGCCGGCGAAGGTGGCCGCGGCGGCGAGCACCGTCAGCAGGGTGATGGCCCAGAACGCCGCCCGCCAGCCCAGGTGCTCACCGACGACGGTGGCCAGTGGAAGGCCGAGGAGCGTGCCCAGCATGAGCCCGTTGAGGGCCACGGCGACGGCGCGGCCGCGTATCTCGGGGCGGGTGAGCCGGGTCGCCATGGAGATGCCCACGCCGAAGAAGGCCTGCGAGGCGACACCCGTGACGACGCGCGCCACGAGCATCGTCCAGTAGTCCGGGGCTAGGGCGGCGAGCACGTTGCCGCCGAGGAAGATGCCGAACAGCACCATCAGGGCCTGCTTCTGCGGGAGTTTCAGCAGGGCGACCGTGAGGAACGGCCCGCCGAAGGCCATCGCCACGGCGAAGGCGGTGATCAGATAACCGATCTCCGGGATCGTGGCGTCGAGCCCGTCGGCCATCTGCGGCATGAGTCCGGCGACGACGAACTCGCTGGTCACCATGGCGAAGATGCCTAGGGCCAGGACGTATACGGCGCGGGGCATGGTGCTGCTCCTTGGGGAGGTGGTCGAGAGTATTGGATGGATCAGTACAGAATATGGACATGGTCGACCCCGGGGGGCGAGGCATTCATGACCGTGTGGCTGTCGCCGCGTGCCGGGAGCCGCGAGGATCAGGGGCGCAGCGCGTCCATGGCCGTGTCGGCGATCGATTCCAGGACCGCCCGGCCCGCTCCCGCCTGCGCCGAGACGCGCATCCCGCCGATGGTGGCGTTGATGAACCGGGCGAGCGTCTCGGCGTCCCGCTTGGCGGTGATCGTTCCGTCGCGCTGCCCCGCCTCCAGTGCGATGCGCAGGAGGCCGAGCCGGATGCCGAGGTCGCGTTCGACGAGCGCGGCGGCCTCCGGGTCGCGCCGCGCCAGTTCCACGACCGTGTTGACGGTGAGGCAGCCGATGCTCGTCCCGTCGTCCTCGCGGTACTCGTACTCGCTGTTGACGATGCGGGTGAACAGGGCCTCGATCCGCTCCATGCCGGAGCGTGCGGCGTCCTCCAGGATCTCGGCCTGGGGCACGCTCATCAGTTCGATGTAGCGGGCCAGGGCGCGCCGGAACAGGTCGTGCTTGCTGGTGAAGGTGTTGTAGATGCTGCTGCGGCCCAGTCCGGTGGCTTCGCACAGATCCTGGGTCGAGGTGGCCTCGTAGCCGTTCGCCCAGAAGGCGCGCATCGCCGCGTCCAGGGCCCGGTCCTCGTCGAACGTCCGTGGTCGGGCCATGTCGGTACCGTAGCCGTTTTGGAACGCGTGATGCAATATAAATCCGGATTTGCCGATATGGCAATGCCATTTGCGTTCCTGGGGAGGGCGGCGCATGGTCGTGGTGGAGGTGTTAGCCATGAACGATCAATTGGACGACGTGTACGACGTAGTGGTGATCGGCGGTGGCGCCGCGGGTCTGAACGGCGCGCTGATGCTGGCCCGGGCGCGCAGGACCGTGGTGGTCCTGGACGCGGGAGCCCCGCGCAACGCCCCGGCGGACGCGGTGCACGGGCTGTTCGGGCGGGAGGGCATGCCGCCCGCCGAACTCCTGGAGCGCGGGCGGGCCGAGGTGCGCGGGTACGGCGGTCAGGTGGTGTCCGGCGAGGTCGACGAGGTCACCCGGGACGGGGACGGCTTCGTGGTCGGCCTGGCCGACGGCCGGACGGTCCGGGCGCGCCGGGTGCTGGTGGCGACCGGCCTGGTCGACGAGCTGCCGGACGTGCCGGGGGTGCGTGAGCGGTGGGGCCGGGACGTGATCCACTGCCCGTACTGCCACGGCTGGGAGGTGCGGGACCGGGCCATCGGCGTGCTCGCGGGCGGGCCGATGTCGCTGCACCAGACGCTGTTGCTGCGGCAGTGGAGCGCCGACATCACGTACTTCGCGCACACCGCGGAGCCGCTGACCGACGAGGAGGCGGAGCGCCTTGCCGCCCGCGGCATCCGTGTGGTGGAGGGGGAGGTCGCGGCCCTGGAGGTCGTCGACGACCGTCTCGTGGGCGTGCGGATGGCCGACGGCAGCCTGGTGCGCCGGGAGGCGCTCGTCGTCGGGCCGCGAATGGTGGCGCGCGTCGGCTTCCTGAAGGCGCTCGGCGTGGAGCCGGTGCCACATCCCGCGGGCGAGTACGTGCCGGCGGACGCGACGGGGCGCACGGACGCGCCCGGCGTGTGGATCGCGGGCAACGCCTCGGACCTGTCCGCGCAGGTCGGCGGGGCCGCGGCGGCGGGGGCGTTCGCTGCGGCACAGATCAACGCCGATCTGGTGAACGAGGACACGGAGCGGGCGGTCGCCGGGTACCGGGAGGAGCTGGCGGGTGCGGGTGGCCGGGCTGGGACGGGACGAGAGGCCTGAGGCGGTGCTGGGCATGAGGTCGGGCGGTGGTGCGCGGCGGAGCTGGGGGTGGGGGCGCGGGGCGGTGCGGGATGGTGCTCCCGCCTCGCCCCGCACGCCGACCCGGCGGCGCCCCGCCCCCGGCCGCAGGCGCCCCCGAGCCGCAGGCCCGTCTCACTCCGGCCACACGACCCCGAACGCCCGCCCCGCGTTCACGGTGACGATCCGGTCCACCAGCTCCTTGCCCACGGCCTGCTCCAGGCGTGGCCGTACCCGGCGCAGCAGATGGGGCATCCCCGGGCCGCCGTTCACGGAACGCGCCCCGGCGGTCGTCGTGTCGCCGCCGAGCAGGAGCTGATCGCCGTGCCCGGCGTCCGCGAGGGCGCGTACCGCCTCCGGCATCCGCCAGTCCGTGGCGTGGTTGGCCCGTGACGGTCCGTCAAAGGCGAGCCAGGCGCCCGCCGATGCGGCCTCGCGGTGCACTTCCAGGTCGGGGGCGCGATTGAGGTGCCCCAGGACCACCTTGTCGGGCGGGACCTCCAACTCGCCGCACAGCAGGTCGAGTACGTCGAGCACGCCCGTGCCGAGTTCCAGGTGTACGGCGATGGGAGCGCCCGTCGCCCGGTGGGCCCCGGCCGCCGCGGCCATCGTCCAGCGGGCGTGCGCGTCCAGGCCGTGGAAGCCGCCCGCGACCTTGATGAGTCCGGCCCGCACACCGGTGTCGCCGATGCCCTGCGTGAGTTCGCGCACGAACACCGCCGCGAGGACATCGGGGTCCCCGTCGCCCAGCTCGCTGAGCAGCTCCGGGGAGTAATGCGCCGCCTGGTGCAGCCCGGTGGCCGCCACGATCCGGACGCCCGCCGAGCGCGCGAGGCCGGGCAGCTCGGCGGCGCACCGCCCCATGCCGTGCGGCGTCCACTGCACGACACTCCGCCCGCCCTCGGCGCGGAACGCGGCCAGCTCGGCCGCGGCGGCGGCCACGGAGTCCAGCTCCTGGCCCGGCAGTTGCGGGCTCCGCAGGAAGAGGTGGTCGTGGGCGTCGCAGACCCCCAGATCGCCGGGGCCGACATCGCCGAGGACGGTCCGGACGGCGACCGCCGCACCCACACCCGACGAGTCCGCCTCCGACATGCTGGCCCCCGACCCGCCCGTACTCAACGCCCCGGCCCTCACCACGCCCGCCCCCGGCCCACCCGCTCCAGCTCCGGCGTCGAGCAGTGCAGCACCTGGAACGCCTCACCGCTCGCCCGCGCCGCCGCACCCTCGGCCCACAAGGAGAACGTCACCGCCTCCCAGTGCCGCGGGTCGACCGCGACCAGTACGCCGACGGCCCCGTCCCGTGCTGCCAACGCCTCTGCCTCCGTGAGCAGTTCCTCGGCGAGGTCGGTGGCGCGGGTGCCCTCGGGGACGGGCCTGCGGTGCCGCACGGCGGTGCGGGGACGGTCACCGGCTGCGCCCCCGTCCTCGTAACCGACCGCCATCCAGTGCTGCACCACCGGACGTCCGAAGTCGTCGCACAGCCCTTGGAATCCGGGGCCCCAGAGGAAGGATCCGAGGCCTTCGGCGGTGTGCCAGAGATAGAACGGCGCGTACTGGTTCACCGGTGAGCCGTCGACGCCGCGTTCGCGCATCAGGTACGCCTTGAAACCCAACCCCGGGAAGGCGTCGAGGAGATGGCCCTTGGTCGCCACTCGCTCGCGGATGACGCCCATGTCGTAGTCGGCGGGCAGGGTGATCTCGTACTGCTTGGCGTGCATGCGTGCTCCAGGGAAGGTGCGGGGCTCGGGCCTCAGGCGGTCGTCGGGTACTCCGGGTCGGGGACGAGCTCCTCCCACGTGGCCGTCGTGCCGTCGTCCGCCGCCTCGACGACGGCGAGATGCGTCATGAACGTGCGTGGTCCGGCGCCGTGCCAGTGGCGCTCGCCCGGCTCGATCCACACGGTGTCGCCCGCCCTGATGGGCTCGACGGGGCCGCCGTCGCGCTGCACGTACCCCTCGCCCTCGGTGACGTGCAGGACCTGGCCGCGCGGGTGGCGGTGCCAGGCCGTGTGGGAGCCCGGGGCGAAGTGGACGCTGAACACGCGCAGCCGGGACGGCGGTTCGGGGTGCGCGATCTCGTCGAGCCAGACGGTGCCGGTGAAGTTCTCGGCGGGGCCCTGCTTGCTGGCGGGGCGGGTGCGGGTGATGTGCACGGGTGGTTCCTTAACTCGGTTGGTGAGCGCGGAAGGTGAGCCGAGAGAGGTGGGGGCGTGTGCGGCTCGGCGTTCAGGAGCGCGGCGCGAGCAGCGCCAACAACCCCCGTACCCCCGCGTCGAACGCCTCCGGCGAGCCCGTGGCGCGGGCCAGTACATAGCCGCCCTGCACGGTCGCGACGATCGTCGACGCGATCTCGCCCGCGTCGAGCGCGACGCCGAACTCGCCCCGGTCCACGCCTTCTTGGACGATGTCCGCGAGCCGCCCGCGCAGCCACTCCAGGGTCTCGGTGACCGGCTCCCGCAGCTCGTCGCTCGCGATCACGTCGGGGTCCATCGTCAGCCGACCGACCGGGCAGCCGCGCAGCACGTCCCGCTCGCGCAGGAGGTACGAGGAGACGCGGTCGTACGCCGGTCCGTCCCCGGCGAGGGACACCTCCGCCGTGGCGCGCATCTCCTGGGCGGTGCGGCGGATCGCCGCGAGGGCCAGATCCGGCTTGCCCGCGAAGTGGTGGTACATGCTGCCCTGTCCGGCGCCCGCGTGCTGCTGGATCGCCTTGGGGCTGGTGCCGACGTAGCCGCGCTCCCACAGCAGTTCGCGCGTGGACTCGATCAGACGCTCCGGGGTGCTCATGAGGCGACTGTACATACTAATAGGTACAGAAGTCCAGGTGAGGGGGTGCGAGGACGATCCCGTGACGTCGTCCCGTACCGGAGAAGCAGGCGGCGCCGGGCCGTGTACTCCCCAGGAGGTACGCGCACTGCCGCTGGCCGTACGACGACTTCGCGCCCCGCGCCGAGGAGCCTCGAAAGCGAACGCACCAGTGCGCACCGAGGGCCGGAAGCCCTGGTCACACGGCTGGCACCTGCCCTTCCCGAGGAGATGGACACCATGCAGACCCTGGCATTCGACGGCGGACCCGGCCCGTGGATCCTGTTCTTCCCGCTGATCTGGGCGGCCGTCGTCATCGGCGTCGTGACCTTCCTGCGCCGCACCGTCCGGCGCGGCCGGCGCGGACCCTGGCGTGTCGGCGGGAGCGGCGACAAGTCGCCGATCGCCGTGCTCGGCCACCGCTTCGCCGCCGGTGAGATCGACGAGGACGAGTACTGGCGCCGACTGAGCGTCCTCAACGAGGAGTTCGGCCGCGCCTCGAAGGGCGGCAGGGCATGAACACCGCCGACCTCCGGCAGCAGCCCGCCGCCCCGGACGCCGCGCGGGTCGAGTCGGCCGTGAAGGTCTACGGCTCGTCCTCCGACACCGCCGTGACCGCCCTCGACGGCGTGAGCGTCGGCTTCCCCGCCGGACGCTTCACCGCGATCATGGGCCCTTCGGGCTCCGGCAAGTCCACACTGATGCACTGCGCGGCCGGTCTGGACACCCTGACCTCGGGCTCCGCGTACATCGGCGACACCGAGCTCGGCCCGCTCGACGACCGGCGCCTGACCCTGCTGCGCCGCGACCGCGTCGGCTTCGTCTTCCAGGCCTTCAACCTGGTGCCGACGCTGACCGTCGCCGAGAACATCACGCTGCCCATGGACCTGGCGGGACGGCGCTTCGACCAGGAGAGCCTGGAGTGGACGGACGCCCTCATCGACGTCGTCGGCCTGCGCGACCGGCTGCGCCACCGGCCCGCCGAACTCTCCGGCGGCCAGCAGCAACGCGTCGCCGTGGCACGGGCGTTCGCGGGCCGCCCCGACGTCGTCTTCGCCGACGAGCCCACCGGCAACCTCGACTCCCGCTCCGGCGAGGAGGTCCTCGGCCTGCTCGGCCGTGCGGTGCGCGAGATGGGCCGCACCGTCGTCATGGTCACCCACGACCCGGTGGCCGCCGCCCACGCCGACGAGGTCGTCTTCCTCGCCGACGGCCGCCTCGTGGACCGCATGGCGGCGCCCACGGCCGACAAGGTCCTCGACCGTCTGAAGGCGTTCGACACGAGGTCGGCGGCCGTGTCCGAAGGAGCACGCTCATGAGTTCCACCGGTTCGCCGCTCTCCGCGGGGAGCGGCCGTCCCACCGGCTCGACGGCCGCGGCCCTGCGGATCAGTCTCACCTCGCTGCGCGGCCACAAGCGCCGCTTCGCCGGTACGTTCTTCGCGGTGCTGCTCGGCGTCGCCTTCCTGGCGGGCACCCTCGTCATGGGCGACACCCTGCGCGCCAGTTTCGACACGATGTTCGACAACGCGACCCGCGGCACCGACGCGGTCGTCCGCGGCGCCAACACCATCACCACGCCCGGCGAGAGCCAGGGCGTGCGCCGATACGTCGACACCGCCCTGGTCGACCGCATCGAGCGGGTCCCGGGCGTCGCCGCCGCCGTGCCCGGCATCCAGGGCGCGGGCCAGCTCATCGGCAAGGACGGCGACCCGATCGGCGGCCAGGGCCCACCCACCCTGGCCGGGAACTGGATCACCGACCCGGAGCTGAACGCCTACCGCCTCGCCGAGGGCCGCGCACCCGCCAGGAGCGGCGAGGTGGTCGTCAACCGCGGCGCCGCCGAGAGCGGCGACCTGAAGATCGGTGACACCACGACGCTGCGCACCCCCGACCCCGTCAAGGTCACGATCGTCGGCCTCGCCACGTTCGGCGGCGAGGACGGCATGGCGCAGACGACGTTCACGGGCATGACGCGGGGCGACGCCGAGAAGTACCTGATGCCGAAGCCCGGCGAGGCCGCGACCGTGCAGGTACGCGCCGGACCCGGAACGACTCAGCAGGAACTCGTCGACGCGCTGACTCCCGTCCTGCCCAAGGGAGTCGAGGCCATCACCGGACAGGAGGCGGCGGAGGAGAACTCCGACATGATCTCCGGTCAGTTCCTCACCCTGTTCACCACGTTCCTGCTGGTCTTCTCCGGCATCGCGCTGCTTGTGGCCACCTTCTCCATCCACAACACCTTCGCGATCGTCGTGGCCCAGCGCACCCGCGAGAACGCACTCCTTCGCGCCCTCGGCGCCTCCCGCCGCCAGGTCACCGCGTCCACGCTGACCGAGGCGTCCGTCGTCGCCGTCGTGGCGTCCGCCGCCGGCCTCGCGGGCGGCATCGGCATCGCCGCCGGTCTCCAGGCGCTGTTCCCGGCCATCGGATTCCCCTTCCCCGAGGGCGACTTGGTGATCAGCGGTACGTCGATGCTGCTGCCCCTCGCGGTCGGGGTCGCCGTGTGCGTGGCCTCCGCGCTGCTGCCCGCCGTCCGCGCCGGGCGCACCGCCCCGCTGGCGGCCCTGCGCGAGACGGCCGTCGACCACTCCGGCGCCTCCCGCACCCGCGCGGCCGTCGGCACCGGCATCGCCCTCGCCGCCGTCGCCCTCACCCTGGTCGGCGTGCTCGCCTCGCCGTCCATCTGGCTCGCGGGCGGCGGCGCCGTGCTCGCCCTCGCCGCGTTCGTGGTCCTCGGGCCCGTCGCGTCCTCGCGCGCGGTACGCATCCTGGGCGGGCCGCTCGACCGGCTGCGCGGCGTCACCGGCTCGCTGGCCCGGCGCAACGCCCTGCGCAGCCCCAAGCGGACCGCCGCCACCGCGAGCGCCCTGATGATCGGCGTCGCCGTCGTCTGCCTGTTCACCGTCTTCGGCGCCTCGCTGAAGGCCACCATGGACCAGACCGTGTCGCGCTCCTTCGCGGGCGACGTCGCGGTCAGCACGCCGTCCTTCGGCGCGGGCGGCAGCGGACTCAGCCCCCGGCTCGCCCCCGCCATCGGGGAGCGCCCGGAGGTCGCCACGGCCGTCGGCCTCGGCAGGGGAGTGGCCGAAGTCAACGGCGAGGGCCGGGCGTTGACCGTCACCGACCCGATCGCGCTCGCCAAGTCCTTCGACCTCGGCAAGGTCGAAGGGTCGATGAGCCGCCTGGGCGACGAGGGCATCGCCATCACCCGCAAGGAGGCCGACAAGCAGCACCTGAAAGTCGGCGACAAGGCCGAACTCGCCTTCACCGACGGCAAGAAGGACACCTTCACGGTCCGCGCCGTCTACGGCCAGTCCGAACTCGCGGGCGACTACGTCATCACCCGCGACGCCTGGGCCCCGCACCGCTCCCAGGACGCCGACACGCTGGTGTCGGTGACCTTCAAGGACGGGGTGAGCGCGGCGGACGGCGAGGCCGCGGTGTCGGCCGTGGCGAAGGAGTACGGCAACCCGGAGGTCCAGACCCGCGACGAGTACGCCAAGGCCGCGGCAGGCGGCATCGACATGATGCTGACCCTCGTCTACGCCCTGCTCGCCCTCGCCGTCCTCATCGCCCTGCTCGGCATCGCCAACACCCTCACCCTCGCCGTGCACGAACGCACCCGCGAGCTGGGCCTGCTGCGGGCCGTCGGCCAGACCCGCGGACAACTGCGGGCCATGGTCCGCTGGGAGTCCGTCCTGGTCGCCGCGTTCGGCACGGCGGGCGGCCTGGCCCTCGGCGGCTTCCTCGGCTGGGTCCTGGTGAAGGCCTCCGACGGCGCGTCCGACAGCGCCTTCGCGTTCGCGCTGCCGCCGGTACAGCTCGCCGTGGTCGCCCTGGTGGGCCTGGCGGCCGGAGCCCTCGCGGGCCTGCGTCCGGCCCGGCGCGCCGCCCGCCTCGACGTCTTGCGGGCCGTCGCCGCGGAGTGACGTGCGGAGGTGAAGTCACCGCCCGGTCAGCCGGCAACGGCGGACCGGGCGGGAGCATGGGCGCCGACGGGGGCGGGAGCCTCGGCGAACGGGTCGGCGCACGGGGTTCCGTACACCGGATACGCCGGCAGCGACGCGGCGGCCGACGGAGCGCAGAGCGTGAACCAGACGACCTTGCCCGTGTCGCCCTGCGGCTGCGCGCCCCAGCTCTCGCTGACCGCCGCGACCATCGCGAGCCCGCGTCCGCAGGTCTCGAACGGATCGGCGTCGTGCACCACGGGCAGCCTCGGATCGTGGTCGTGGACGGAGACCATGAGGCGTTCGAGCAGCAGCTCGATCTCCACGGTGCAGGTCTTGTCCGGCTCGGCATGCCGATGGACGTTGGTCAGGAGCTCGGTCACGCCGAGCGCGGCCTGGTCTATCAAGGGATCGAGATGCCAGTAGCGCAACTGCGCAGAGACGATTCTGCGGACCTGGCCGATCCGCGACGGCAGGGCTTGGAGCTCTACCGTGCAATGCCTGCTTGGCTGGCTGATCACGGTGCGACTCCCCGAATTGAGGTCCGGAAGAAGACGGCGTTCGGATCCAGCAGGGGCCGCGCTCGCGCCGCCGCCTGCGGTGGTGACCGGCGGGCTGGTTCGCAGCGTTATCACCGGTAAACCCAGAGTGATGTGACACCAGCGTGACTCAGGGGGTGGGGGCGTGCAACTCGCGCCCCTGCCGCGCCCCTCAGTCCCGGCGCCCGCCGGTCGCGAGACGTACCGCTTCGAGGAAGGTACGGACCGTGGGCGGCCCCGCCTCCCCGGGCACCGGATCGTGCTCGCCGAGCGTCAGCAGATACCGGGTGCCGTTCACCTCGGCGAGCGCCTTGTCCTGCGGGGCGAACCATGGCTTGGCCGTGCGCACCGCGCGCAGTGGCGCGCTGTCGATCTCCGTGCCGTAACTGGTGAGCAACTCCAGCCTGCCGTCGCTGATCCGGACCTGGCCGGCATGGGTCAGCGACCGCAGCCGTCGCCCGATCCGTACACCCGTGGCCCTGAACTCCGGCTCCGCCATGAGGCTCCGCCCCCCTCGTGCGCCTGGTGTCGACGCGCCCTCGGTGTGGTGACGCACGGCGCCGCACGCCCGTCGTACGGCACCTGGTGGAAACCTACCCCTGTTCCGTGCGGTGCAGTGTGCACGCGCACGGCGTCGAGGACCAGTGTGCCCGGCGACGACGCACATGCCACTTCGGTGCGTGACCGGTGCGGCGCGCCGCCCGGGGCCACCCGGCGGGCAAGGCCCTCCTTTGGGTGCTCGAAAGGTGTGTTTATGCAGGTGAGGGCCGTGTTGTGGGTGTTTATCATCGAGGTGTCCGGCCGGACCGATCCCGTTCCGGCACGAGGCCTAAGGAGCCCGCGGTGAGCACCATCCAGCACGAACCGGCCGACGAGCCGATGGCCACGCTCGACGTGGACCGCAGCGACGACGCGTACCGCACTTGGCTGAAAGAGGCCGTGCGCAAGGTCCAGGCCGACGCCAACCGCTCCGCCGACACCCACCTCCTGCGCTTCCCGCTGCCCGAGCGGTGGGGGATCGACCTGTACCTCAAGGACGAGTCGACGCACCCGACCGGCAGCCTCAAGCACCGGCTCGCCCGCTCGCTGTTCCTGTACGGCCTGTGCAATGGCTGGATCCGTCCGGGGCGCCCCGTGATCGAGGCCTCCAGCGGCTCGACGGCCGTCTCCGAGGCGTACTTCGCGAAGCTCATCGGCGTGCCCTTCATCGCGGTGATGCCGCGCACGACGAGCGCCGAGAAGTGCCGCCTCATCGAATTCCACGGCGGTCGGTGCCACTTCGTGGACGACTCGCGCACCATGTACGCGGAGTCCGCCCGGCTCGCCGTCGAGACCGGCGGCCACTACATGGACCAGTTCACCTACGCGGAACGGGCCACCGACTGGCGCGGCAACAACAACATCGCCGAGTCGATGTTCCAGCAACTGCGCCTGGAGCGGCACCCGGAGCCCGCGTGGATCGTCGCCACGGCGGGCACCGGCGGCACCTCCGCGACCATCGCGCGCTACGTCCACTACATGCAGCACGACACCCGGATCTGTGTCGCCGATCCGGAGAACTCCTGTTTCTTCGACGGCTGGACGAAGAACGACCCGGACGCGTCCAGCGACTGCGGCTCGCGCATCGAAGGCATCGGCAGGCCGCGCATGGAGCCGAGCTTCGTGCCCGGCGCCATCGACCGCATGATGAAGGTCCCCGACGCGGCGAGCGTCGCCGCGGTGCGCGCCCTGGACCGGGCCATCGGCCGCAAGGCGGGCGGCTCGACCGGCACGGGGCTGTGGAGCGCCCTCAGGATCGCCGCGGAGATGGTGGCCGCGGGCCGCACGGGCAGCGTCGTCACCCTCATCTGCGACCCGGGCGATCGCTACCTGGACAAGTACTACTCGGACGCCTGGCTTGCCGAGCAGGGGCTCGACATCGCGCCGTACGAGCGGACGATCGAAGGGCTGCTCGCCACGGGGGAGTGGCCCGCGCACGCCGACTAGGCCCGCCGGAGCCGGAGCCTGGGCCGGGTCAGCCGCCGTTCGTGCCGGAGAGGTGCCGGTCCAGGTTCGCCACCGCCGCGTGGAAGGACGTGCCCATGCCCCGGCGGCCGCCGCGCTTCATCAGGAACCGCGTCAGGGCCACGGCGTCCGCGGCGTACGTCCACTGCACGCGGGTACCCGCGCCCCGGCCGTCGGCCGGCTCCAGCGGGATGAGCCGCCACTCCTCCACCAGGGCGCGCAGGCCGGGGAAGTTGGTCAGGTCGACGCGGTAGGCGTACCGCGTGGGCGCGTCCGTCGCGAGGAAGGTCTCGCGGAACCAGAAGCGGCCCTGGACGCGCACCAGGCGGCCCAGACCGTCGTCGAAGGGCCTCGCGTACACCACCGAGCTGTGCCACGCGGGCAGGCGCCGGACGTCCTCGAGGACGTCGTACACCGCCTTGGGCGGCGCCGCGACATCGTGCGTGAACACCAGGCGGACCGGAGCGGTCTCGAGGAACTCCAGGCCCTCGGGCCTCAGTCGGCGTGGCATGAACGCGACCCCCTGGCGGGACGAGGCGGTGGACCGGGCCCGACCACCATAGCCGGGGCCCGTCAGAAGTCGCCGGAGTTCGCGTCGCCGGTGGTGCCCGCGGCTTCGGCGGCGTCCTCGGGCGCGCCCGCGACCAGGAGCCGCCGCAGTTGCTCGGAGATCTCCGCGCGGGCCCGCGCGGGCAGCCCCGCGTCCGTCACCAGCGTGTCCACCTGGCCGAGCGTCGCGAACGAACTCAGGCCCACCGTGCCCCACTTGGTGTGGTCCGCGACCACGACCACCCGGCGCGCGGACTGCACCAGGCGCCGGTTCGTCTCGGCCTCCGCGAGGTTGGGCGTGGACAGGCCGGCCTCGGCCGATATCCCGTGCACACCGAGGAACAGCACGTCGAAGTGGAGCGCCGCGATCGCCTGGTCGGCGACCGGGCCGACCAGTGAGTCCGACGGCGTGCGCACCCCGCCCGTGAGGACCACCGTGGCCGCGCCCTGCCGCTGGCCGGAGCTGCGCTGCGCGGAGTGGAAGACGTCGGCGACCCGCACCGAGTTCGTCACGACCGTCAGATCCGCGACGTCGAGCAGCTGATGGGCGAGCGCGTACGTCGTGGTGCCGCCGGAGAGCGCGATGGCCGTGCCCGGCGCCACCAGGGTCGCCGCGGTCCGCGCGATGTCCTCCTTGGCGCTCAGCTCCAGGCCCGACTTGGCCTCGAAGCCCGGCTCGTGCGTGCTGGCCTCGGCCACCGGCACGGCGCCGCCGTGCACCTTCTCCAGGACGCCGAGACGGGCAAGGGCGTCCAGATCACGACGGACGGTCATATCCGACACGCCCAGTTTTCTGGTGAGTTCATTGACCCGGACGCCGCCGCGGCGACGGACCTCGTCGAGGATCAGGGCGCGACGCTGCTCCGCGAGGAGGTTCTGATTCTCACTCACGTCAGGTCCGGCCCTTTCGCCTAGTCAAGCCCGTCACCGGGTCGCCTCATCCTCGCACGAGCCGTCGTTGCGGGTGCCACCGACCGGGCGGCCCCGCCATCCGGAAGGGGGACCTGCCGAAGGGGGAGATTACGTGAGGGCGGCTGCGCGCGGGGCGGGAAACGGCGATCCTTGTGTTCCTGCACGGCTTGCATGGCCCGTACACGGCTCATGACAGCGCACGACTCGGGGGAAGCGGAACAGTGGAGCGCGCCACGGCGGCCCGGACCGCCCGGAACAACGGACCGGCACACCCGAACCAGCCAGAGGACCCAAGCCCCACGGCACACCCGGAACGCGGCGACGAGGCCGAGCCGATCGCCCTGGAACTCCTCGTCCACGGCGTCGGCGGCACCACGCCCGAGGAGATGCTCGACGACCCCCGCACGGTCCGCGTGTCCGGCGACGGCACCGCCGCCGTGTACCGCCGCGCCGACGACGTGGACGCAGAGTCCCGCCCGGCCGACCACCGCGACCGTCCGGTCCAGGAGGCCTACGTCTGGTCCAACCTGACCTCCGGCAACGGCTCCCGCGCCCTGTGGCTGCTGCTCCTGCCGTTCATGGTCGTCAACCTCGCCCACTGGATGCGGCCCTCGGCCCGCCGCGCGAAACGCGCCGTGCGGACGTACGGCCTGCTGGTGCGCCTGGTCGCCCTCAGCCTCACCGTGCTCCTGGTCGCCGCCGCCTGCGAGATCGCCATCGACCTGACGGCCTGGCAGTGCGCGGGCACCCGCGCCTGCGTCGACGACCACTCCTGGCTCGGCTTCCTCGCGCCCGAGTCCGCCGGGGGCGGCGGCTGGTGGTCGCAGCCCGGCCGCCGCCTCGCGCTCGCCGCGCTCCTTCCCGCCGCGCTCACCGGCCTGCTCTGGTACCTGTCCCACCGGACCTGGAGCGCGTACGAGTCCCAGCAGCCCCTGTCGCACCAGCCGGACCCGGAGGAGACCAGCCGCAACGCCCTGGGCAAGCCCGGCTTCTGGTACGGCCGCAGGCTCGTCGCCCGGCTGCGCGCCGCCCACACGGCCGCGGGCCTCCTCACGGTCGCCGCGGCCGTCGGCGCCTCGGCCGCCCGCCACGACCGCAGGGCCGGTGGGCCCGCCCTCCTCGACGTCCTCGGCTGGGCGCTGGAGTCGGCCCTGGTCGCCGCGGGAGCCGTCGTCGTGTGGGTGGTCTGCCGCCGGGGCCGCAGCGAGAACCGCCTCGACCGGCGCCTGGACCGCACCCTGGTGCGCCGACTGCCCCTCGCCGCCCTCGCCCTGCTCGTCCTCGCGGTCCTGTACGCCGGGTGGTCCCGCCCCGGCTGGACCTCGACCGGACGGCTGCCCGGCAACACGACGTTCGGCGGCATCACCCTCGTCCAGGGCGCCCTGGTGCTCGCCCTCGCCGTGGCCGCGACGCACATCCACCGCACGTCCCCGGACGCCCGCACCGCCATCCGCGGCCTCGGCGGACCCGCCGTCGCCATGCTGGCCTGCGCCCTCGGCGGCGTGATGTCGGGCGGCGGCTCGCAGCGCGTCGCCGACTGGCTCGACGGTTCGGGCTCACCCGGCGCGGGCGGCTCGATCGACGGCCCGCCCGCACTCCTCACCTGGCAGGCCTCCGTCATCCCGCCGCTGCTCGTGATCGTCGCCGTCCTGTGCGGCTGGCTCGCGGTGCGCACCGCCCAGCGGCTGCGCCGGGAGCTGGCCCAGGTGCCGCGCGACTACCCGGACGAGCGTCCCGACACCGCCCGTACCCGCCGCATCGCGAGCACCCGCGCGGGCGCCGCCCTCACCGACCGGGTGCCGCAGATCGTCGGCGTGACCTCGGCCGCGACGCTGCTGCTCGGCGCGGCCGCCCTCGTCGGAGCCTGGGTCACCGACAAGGTGCCGGGCGAGGCGGCGAAGAGCGCGCCCGCCTTCGTCGAGGGCACCGCCGAGACCTCGCAGGCACTGGGCTCCTGGTTGATCGGCCTCGGCTTCATACTGTTCGTCACCTGGGGCCGTCGCGCCTACCGCGACCCCTCGGCCCGCCGCACCATCGGCATCCTGTGGGACGTCGGCACGTTCTGGCCACGCGCGGCCCACCCCTTCGCGCCGCCCTGCTACGCGGAGCGCGCGGTGCCCGACCTGACCTGGCGGATGCACACCTGGACTCGTGCCACCGGCGGCCGCCTGGTCCTCTCCGGCCACTCGCAGGGCAGTGTCCTCGCGGCGGCCGCGGCCTGGCAGTTGCTGCCCTCCGTACGCAAACGCGTCGCGCTGCTCACCTACGGCTCACCGCTGGAGCGCCTCTACGGCCGCTGGTTCCCCGCGCACTTCGGCCCCGCCGCCCTCAGCTCCCTGCACCGCGAGGTCGACTGCTGGCGCAACCTGCACCGCCCCACCGACCCCATCGGCGGCCCCGTGCGGCTCCACGGCGACTGCGGCCCGCAGGTCGACCGGGAGCCCCTGAAGGACCCGCTCGCCTACGGCCGGACCGAGGCCCACCCGCTGCCCGCGCCGATCCTCGGGCACGGCGACTACCAGGCGGACCCGGCGTTCGCGGAGGAGCGGGGGCGGCTGCTCGCCCGGCTGCGGCCGGCCGTGCCGAGGCCGAGGCCGGAGGGTGCGGGGGCGACCGAAGCCGCTGTGGGGGCGGGCGCGCCCGGGGCCGCGACGGCGGCGTCCGAAGCTACAGCAGGTCCGGAAGGTCCGGAAGGTCGTCCGAGTACAGCAGGGTGAGGTCGTCCGTGCTCGGCGCGCCGAGCTGGGCGACCCGGCCCGCGTGGCGCTCCACCATCGCCTCGAACGTCTGCCGCGCCGTGCGGCCGTTGCCGAACGCCGGGCCCTTCGGGATCGCCGTGAAGTACTTCAGCAGCGCCTCGCCCGTGCCCGGGCCGAGCGTGTACTCGTGCTCCTCGGCCTGCTGCTCGACGATGCGCAGCAGCTCCTCGGGCGCGTAGTCGCCGAACGTGATCGTGCGCGAGAAGCGGGACGCGACGCCGGGGTTGACGGACAGGAACCGGCTCATCTCCGCCGTGTAGCCCGCGACGATGACCACCACCGCGTCGCGCTGGTCCTCCATCAGCTTCACGAGCGTGTCGATGGCCTCGCGGCCGAAGTCCCGCCCGGAGTCCTCAGGCGACAGCGCGTACGCCTCGTCGATGAACAGCACGCCGCCACGGGCCCGTTCGAAGGCCTCCTGGGTGCGGATCGCCGTCGAGCCGATGTGCTCGCCGACCAGGTCCACGCGGGACACCTCGACGAGATGGCCGCGCTCCAGGACGCCGAGAGAGGCGAGGATCTCGCCGTAGAGCCGGGCGACGGTGGTCTTGCCGGTGCCGGGGGAGCCCGTGAACACCAGGTGGCGGCGGACGGAGGCCGCCTTCAGGCCCGCCTCCTGACGGCGCCGCCCCACCTCGATCATGTCGGTGAGGGCCCGTACCTCACGCTTGACGCTCTCCAGGCCGACCAGCGTGTCGAGTTCGCCGAGCACGTCCTTCGACGAGCGGGACTGCTGCTCGGGCACCGCGGGGACGGGCTCCTGCGGCTCGCGCCGGGCGGGCACCGCGCCGAGCAGCCCCGGGGACTGCGTGGCCGTCTGTGTGACCGGCTCCGGCGCGGCCGGGCGGACGCTCGCGCTCTCGTCGCTCGTGCAGTCCTCGACGAGTGGCCCGTCCTCGGCGAACTCGTAACCTCCGCGCGCGCAGCGCTCCGTACGGCACCTGCGCAGTGTCGTACGACAGCCGTCGATCACGTGGAAGCCGTAGCCGCCGCTGCCGATGACCTTGCAGCGGTCCAGGCTGCCGCGGCCGCCCGCGGAGACGTAGAAGCCCGCCTCGGCGGGGGAGGTGACCGTGCACCGCTCGATCGTGGGGTCGGCGCCCTTGGTGACGATCACGCCCGTCTGGGTGCCGTCCACCGTGCAGCCCGCCAGAACGCCGCCGCTGCCGTGGTCGCGGAACCAGGCGCCGGTCGCGGCCTCGCGGATGCGCACGTCGTCCAGCTGGGCGGTCGCGCCGTCGCTCACCGACACCGCCGTGTTGCGCACCTGCGTCAGGTCACTGTCTATGACGTCGACGCGTGATCCCCGGTCGAGGACGAACAGCGCGTCCGGCACGTCGTGCACCCGGCACGACTCCAGGACGGCCGTCGCGCCGTCGCTCACCCACACCGCCGGATAGTCGCCCGTGCTGTCGTGGATCTCGCACTGGTTGGCGTCGACGCGCGTGCCCGGGTCCCACACCGACAGGCCGTTGCGGCCGAACTCGCGGACGGTGGTGCGCGTCAGCGTCAGGACCGAGCGCGAGCGCAGGTCGACCGCGTTCTCCGGGATGTCGTGGATGCGGCAGTCGGCGAGGGTGAGGACGGCGTCGGTGTCGAGGGTGACGCCGTCGGACGTCGTGCGGTGCACGTCGCAGTCCGTCAGGTGCGCCGTGGCCCGCGCGGTGATCTGCACGCCCGAGCCCTTGATCTCGTACACCTCGCAGCCGACGGCCTCCAGGCCGCTGCCCTCGCCCGTGACGGACAGACCGGCGCCCGAGGCGTGGTGCACCCGGCAGCGCTCCAGGCGCGGGTGCCCGCCGCCGCGCACCGCGACGCCGGACTGCCCCGCGGCGACGACCTCGCACTCCTCGAACACCCCGCCGCCGCCGTCGAGCACGCCGATGCCGATGCCGCCCGGGTTGTCGACCGTGCAGCGGCGCAGCGTCGGGCGGGCGCCGCCGCGCACCTCGATCCCGGCGGCGGAGCGCGTCATCACCCGCACGTCCGTCAGCTCCGGGGCGCCGTCCTCGATGAGCAGCGCGGGCGCGGCCGAGTCCTGGCCCTCCACATGGAGGTCCTGCACGAGCGCGGACGCCCGCACCGTCAGCGGCACCCCGTCCACCGGCGCGATGCGCACGGAGCCGGGGGAGCCCTCGGGGCCGCGGAGCGTCACCGCGCGCTGCACGACGAGGTTCTCGCGGTACGTCCCCGGGGCCACCGTCAGGACGTCCCCGTCGCCCGCGGCCTCCAGGGCGGCCGCCAGCGATGCGTACTCGCCTGTGCGGCGCCGCCACCGCGACGTACCGGTGTGCGTCACCTGGACCGTGCCCTGTGCCATGGAGTTGCTCTGCCCCCACCTCGAAGTTCGCGGGACCTCGCGCCCGCGCGCAAGGAGACCGAAGAGTTCGCCCGGTCCACCGTAGCGCGCGGAGGGAGGGCGAGTTGACCTGATGGCCGCGCCGACGGGCACGGTCCCACCTGCGCTGGCGCGGGCGCTCGGGTGCGGGGGGCGTGTGGGGTGGGGCGGTCGGGGGCGTCGGGCGAGGGTGCGTGGGGGTGCGGGGTGGCTTGGCCGGGGGTTGTCGGGCGAGGTACGCGGCGGTCTGGGCCCGCTTGGTCAAGGGCTCCCGTGCGCGTGTGTGCGGGTGATTCGCGCTCGTGTGCTCCAGTGCCTCCGCGCTCGCCGGATCAAGTGCCCGTGCCCGCTCCCTCAAGCGTCTGCGCCCACCTCCTCAAGGGGCCGTATCCCGACGCGGCCGTACCCTCTCGCCCCCTCTCGCTCAGGCGTCCGCGCTCGCCTGCTTGGGCACCTGCGGTCACGTGCTCCGGCGTTACCGCGCGCGCCCGCTCAAGTGCCCTGTGCTCGCCCGCCCGACGAGTGTGTCCCCGATGAACCCGAGCCTCCGTGCTTGCCTGCTCAGGCGCCTGCCTCCGGACCTGCGCGTGCGTGCCCAGCGCCCCAGGGCTTCCACGCCCACCCGCTCGACCGCCCTCGCCCTCAACTGCCCTCGCCCGCCTGCCCGAGGCTGATGCGTCCCGCCCACCCGAGGCGCCCCCGCCAGCTCACGCACCGGTCCCCGCCCGCCCCCAGTCCGGCCCCGCCTTGGCCCAGGCCTGGTCCCAGCGGGCGTAGCGGCGGCGGACGGCGCGCCAGACGATGAGGCGGCGGGTGCCCTCGATGAGGCCGGCGCAGGCGAGGGTGGCACCGAGGCCGGCCAGGGCGGCGTGGGTCGTGGCTGTGGCGGTGTCCAGGGGGCGGCCGACGATGCGGCCCTCGGTGTCGGTCCAGATCCGGAACCGGTCGCCCGGGTGCGGGGACTTGAGGTCGGATGCGACCGTGCCCGCGCGGCCCGAGCCGTCCGGTCCGGTCCAGCTCGCGAGCACCCGGCGGTGCGCGTCGCGCGCCGATGAGGTCTCGGGGTCGGGGTCGAGCGGGGGCTGGTCGAGCTTCTGCAGGACCGTGGCGGTGACGCTGTGCCGGGCCTCGCGCTGAGCCTGGACCGACCGCAGCAGGGCGTCGTGCGTCAGGACACCGGCGACCGCGCCGACGACGGGGGCCGCGACGACGATGAGCACAAGGGCGGCGAGCGCCACCCAGGCCTCGGCGAGGTCGGTGCCGCGGCGCAGCGGATTGTGGCGCCAGCGCCAGAGTCCGGCGATCGCTCGCACAGTCCTGCACCCCCTTCCGCGTCCGTGATAGCCGCGAACGGCACGGCGCACGCCCGGAAGGCAGGAAGAGAGAGCGACATCACCCCGCGCGAGCGCACGCGCCCTCACCCCGCCGGGACCCCGCCCGCGCGCAGCGGGTGGGGCAACCGGGCCTCACTGAGCCTCCATCGGCTTCAACGTCCTTCCACCGACGTCGAGTTCCCCGGCCGCGCGGCGTTCATTCGAGGATCGTCAGCGGGTCACCGATTCGAATGGTTCCGGTCGATTCCGGGATCAGATTCAGACCGAAGAGCAACTGGTCACCGCTGCGACGATGCCGGGCGAGGGTGCGCAGCGGTTCCTTGCCGCGCTCGGCGGTGCGCTGGTCGGTGGTCGTGACGACGCACCGCGCGCACTTCCTGGCCACGCGGAACTCCACCTCGCCGATGGCGAGGCGCGACCAGTCGTCCTCCGCCCACGGCGCGACGCCCTCCACGACCACATTCGGCCGGAAGCGGTTCATGGGCAGCGGGCCCTCGTCCGCGTGGTCGCCCTGCGCGATGAGGGAGTTCAGCGCGTCGAGCGAGGACAGCGTGGTGAGCAGCAGCGGGAAGGCATCGGCGAACGAGACGGTCTCACCGGGCCCGCCGTACGCCGCGTTGATGGGGCGCCGCGTCGCCGGGGCGTCCAGATGTCCCAGGCGTACGTCCAGGTCGAGGAAGTCGCTGAACCAGGCGTCCGCCGAGGGATCGGCGGGAACGGCCTCGGACTTGTCCCGCAGGAACTCCACCGGCACGGTCGCCCCGGGCTCCGGGACGCCGACGGCAAGCGTCTCCATGCCGGGTGCGGACACACGCATGCCGCCGTCGGGCAGTGGCTCGACGGCGGCCAACGCGAGGCGCGGATGGGGCCGTTGCGTCACGGCCCGGCCCGCGCTGTCGACCAACACCCATCTCCGGTCACCCGCGAGCCCCCAGGGCTCCACGACGGCCTCACGCGCAGCGTGCCCCCCGGCCGCCTTCAGCGGGTGGATGTGGATCGAGTGGAGCCGGGCAATCGACATACGGCCATCCTGCCAGCGGGCACTGACAGCGAGGGCCGCCGCCGATCAGTAGCCCCGGTACTGCCGGTTGTACGGGTCTTCGTGCGGCGCCGGGGCCGGGCGGGGCGCCGCGGGACGCATCGCCTCGTACCCCGTACCGCCCATGGGGCGCTGCTGCTGGGGTCCGGGGTAGCCGCGCGGGGCTCCGGCCTGCTGCGGGATGTACGGCGCCGGGGCCTGTTGCAGCGGTGCGGGCTGCGGGGCGGGCGCGTAGCCGTACGCCGGGTTCGGGTGGGCCGCGGCGGGCATGGGCGCCGGGGCCATGGCGGCCGCGGGATAGCCCGAGGGGCCGGAGGGCAGGGCGGGCAGCGCGGCCGGGAGGGCGGGGAGGTGGCTGCCCGTGTCGTACGCGGAGGGGACCCGGATCGGGGCGATCTGCGGGGTGCCCCGCTCGGCGACCAGCGAGTCGTAGATCGGGGTGTCCGGGAAGGACGGCGCGGAGTAGTAACCGCCGCCATAGGTGGAGCGGGGGGAGGTCATGCTCCATAAGTTAAGCCCTTGATGTGCTGGTTGGGGAGACCGATAAGAGGGTTGTTTTACGTGTCGCCAGGGGCTGCGGATCCCCAATGCGAGCGAACTTGGGAAAATCGGTCGCGTGGCGACGTACGGATCGTGTAAATAGCGCGTTCCTCAGGGGTTACCCGTGGTCGACCGGGGGCTGTCGAGGGCCGTTGCCGGGACCGCGTGTACGTCTCTTCGAATGCCAGGTAATAGGTTGGACGGGAACGCAACGGCGGCCCGGACGACCCGGCAACTTGTGATGGGGGCAGACATGTCAATGGCCAAAGGTTCGAATGTTCCCGTGCCGGCACCCGCGGTGCGGGTCGAATTGGGATGGGGATCCGGGCCGGGGGTGCCGGACGCCGACGCCTCCGCGCTGTTGCTCGACGCCTCCGGGAAGGTGCGCTCGGACGCGGACTTCGTGTTCTACAACCAGGCGACGCACGCCTCCGGAGCGGTGCGCCACGAGGGCAAGCAGGCCGCGGGCGGCGGCGTGACCGACACGCTGGTCGTCGACCTCGCGCGCGTGGAGCCCGCCGTGGAGACGGTGGTGCTCGCCGCGTCCTCGGACGGCGGCTCGTTCGGCAAGGTTCCCGGCCTGCACGTCCGGGTCGTCGACGCCGCCAGCGGCGCGGAGATCGCGCGCTACGACAGCGCGGACGCCACCGTCGAGACGGCCTTCGTGCTCGGTGAGCTCTACCGCCGTCAGGGCGCGTGGAAGTTCCGCGCCGTCGGCCAGGGCTACAGCAGCGGCCTCGAAGGCCTGGCGACGGACTACGGCATCTCGGTCGACGAGCCCCAGCAGGCCGCCCCCGCCGCCCCCGCCGCCCCCGCCGCCCCACCGGCCCCCGCGCCGCCGGTCGCCGCCCCCGTGCCCCCCGTCGCCGCGCCCGCCCCGGCCTCCCCGCCACCGCCCCCCGCCGCGCCCGCGCAGCCGGTGCGCCTCACCAAGGTCACGCTGACCAAGGAGGCGCCGTCGGTCTCGCTGACCAAGCAGGGCGGCACGTCGGGCGCGCTGCGCGTCAACCTCAACTGGGAGGTGCGCAAGCAGTTCAAGGGCTGGGCCAGCAAGCTCGGCCGTGCCGTCGCCATGCACGCGGACCTCGACCTCGACCTGTGCGCGCTCTTCGAGCTCACCGACGGCCGCAAGGGCGTCGTCCAGGCTCTCGGCAACGCCTTCGGCGCGCTGAACCAGCCGCCGTACATCCTCCTCGACGGTGACGACCGCACCGGCGCCGTGTCGACAGGCGAGAACCTGACGGTCAATCTTGACCACTCGAACGAACTGAAGCGTCTGGTCATCTTCGTGACCATCTACGAGGGCGCGCGCAGCTTCGCCGACCTGAACGCCACGGTCACGCTGACCCCGCAGCACGGCGCGCCCATCGAGTTCTCCCTCGACGAGTGCACGGTGCCCTCCACGGTCTGCGCCCTCGCGCTCATCACCAACAACGGCGGCGAACTCACCGTCCAGCGCGAGGCCCGCTACCTGGTGCCCGAGCGCGGCGTCAGCCCGCAGCGGACCATCGACTACGCCTACGGGTGGGGCATGAACTGGACCCCCGGCCGGAAGTGACCTCCACGCCGGAGGAGCCCCTGGCCTTCTAGGGCCGGGACTCCTCCGGCGCGGCCGTGCCGGGGCGCGCGTACGTGCGGCCCTTCCAGGCCGCGCCGCGCCCCTGGTAGTGCCGCACCGCGGAGTCCACGGTCATCAGGAGGTACAGGAACGCGGTCGCGGGCAGCGTGAGCGCCAGCCACGCGGGCTGGCGGTAGTAGCGCAGCATCGGCAGGTACGTCGCGGTCATCACGAGCCACGCGAGACCACCGCACAGCGCGGTGCCCGCGGAGCCCGTCGCGAGGCCCGCGAACAGCGCCACCGGCGGCGCCAGATAGACCACGGCGAGCCCGGCCACCGTCCCGACGAGCAGCGCCGGACTGTGCCGCAACTGGGCGTACGCGCTGCGCGCCACCATCCGCCACAGGTCCGCGAGCCGCGGATAGGGCCGCACGCTGTCGACACGGTCGGCGAGCCCCAGCCAGATGTGTCCGCCCGACCGTTTGACCGCCCGGGCGAGCGCCACGTCGTCGATGACGGCGTGCCGGATCACGTCGGGGACCCGGGCCCGCTCGGCCGCGTCCGCGCGCAGCAGTACACAGCCACCGGCCGCCGCCGCGGTCCGGCCGCCCTTCCGCGAGATCCAGCGGAAGGGATACAGCTGCGCGAAGAAGTAGACGAACGCGGGGACGACGAGCCGTTCCCACAGGCTCACCACCCGCAGCCGCGCCATCAGCGAGACGAGGTCGTAGCCGCCCGTCGTGGCCGCGGCCACCAACGTCCGCAGGCTGTCCGGCCTGTGCGCGATGTCCGCGTCGGTGAGCAGCAGGAACTCGGGCTCGCGCGCGCGTGTCAGGGTCATGCCGTGCCGCACCGCCCAGAGCTTGCCGGTCCAGCCCGCGGGCGGCTCACCGGGCGAGGTGACGGTCAGGGGCAGTCCGCCGTGCCGCTCCGCGAGGGACCGGGCAAGGGCGCCCGTGCCGTCGCTGCTGCCGTCGTCGACGAGGAACACCTCGGCGTGCCCCGGATAGTCCTGCGCGAGCAGCGACGGCAGGCTCGTCGGCAGGACCTCGGCCTCGTCCCGCGCGGGGACGACCACCGCCACCGACGGCCAGGCCTTGGGGTCCCGGCGCGGCGGCAGCCGGTGCCACGTACGCCAGAAGAAACCCTGTCCGACCAGCAGCCACAGCCACGCGGCGAGCGAGGCGGCGGCGATCCACACAACGGCGCTCATCCGCCGCAGTCTGCCCCACCCCGCCGGGCTTGTCCGGCTCATCGTCTAAGGTGACCGGGTGAAGATCGCGCTGATGGACTCCGGTATCGGACTGCTCGCCGCGGCCGCGGCGGTACGGCGGCTGCACCCCGGCGCCGACCTCGTCCTCTCCTCCGACCCGGACACGATGCCCTGGGGCAGTGTGCCCGAGAAGGTCACGGAGCTGGCCATCGCCGCCGCCGAGGCCGCCGCGGCGCACCGCCCGGACGCGCTGATCGTGGCCTGCAACACCGCGTCCGTGCACGCCCTGCCCGCGCTGCGCGCCCGCCTGGAGCCCGAGCTGCCCGTCATCGGCACCGTCCCGGCGATCAAGCCCGCGGCGGCCACCGGCGGCCCCGTCGCGATCTGGGCCACGCCCGCCACCACCGGCAGCCCCTACCAGCGCGGCCTGATCGAGGAGTTCGCCGCGGGCGTCGCCGTCACCGAGGTGCCCTGCCCCGGCCTCGCCGACGCCGTGCAGGAGGCCGACGAGGAGGCCATCACGCGCGCCATCGAGGCCGCCGCCGCCCTCACCCCGCCCGATGTAACGACCGTAGTCCTGGGCTGCACCCATTACGAGCTGGTCGCCGAACGCATCCGTGCCGCCGTGCAGCAGCCGGACGCGAAGCCGCTCGTCCTGCGCGGCTCGGCCGAAGCCGTCGCCGCACAGGCGCTGCGCCGGATCCGCGAGCGGGACGTCGACGCCGCCGACGCCGAGGGGCAGGCGGAGGACTCGTACGACTCCGATGGCGCCGAAGGCACCCTGACGGTGCTCCTCGGCGGCCGTGAGTCCGCGCTCCCGAGCGCTGCGCTCGCGTACGCGGAGGGACGGCTCCTCGCGGCGTCCGACCCGCTCCTGAAGGCCTGACGGCCGGAAGGTCAGCCGGAAGGCGGCGCTCGGCGGCCCGAGGCAAGGCGGGACCCGCACCACTGCCTCCGGACCCGTATCGCTCTCCTTCCCGCACGGAACCGCCCACTCCCGCCCCTCACCGGCCACGACGCCGTGACGCGGGCGGGCCGGGTGTCCAACCGGAGGAGTGACCTTAGGTGACGCGGTGCCTTCGTCCCGGAAGGTGAGTACTCTCGATTCCATGACGGACCACGCCCCCAGCGAGCGGGTCAGCTCCGAGCAGCACCCCGAGATCTGGACCGGACGCGCACGAAACCGTGGCCAGTGGCTGCTGGCCTGCGGCGGTGCCGCCTGTCTCGCCCTGGGCATCGACCTGGCCGTCGAGACCCTGTGGCCCTCCGGCATCCTCCCGCTGATCATGTCCATTGTCGGCCTGATCGCCGTCGGCCTGCTGATCCTCTTCGGCACGCTCGCCTTCGTGCACGTCGCGGTGAAGGTCGACAAGGACTCCCTGGAGGTGCGCTGCGGGCACATCGGGGTGCCGCGCCGCCGCATCCCGCTCTCGCATGTCATCGGCGCCGACTTCGCCCCGGCCGTGACGCCCCGGAACTGGGGCGGCTGGGGCTACCGCTGGCGGCCCGAGCAGGGCACCGCCGTCATCGTCCGGCGCGGCGAGGGCGTCGTCCTCAGCCTCGGCGACGGCCGCAAGTTCACCGTGACCGTGGACAACGCCGAGTCGGCCGTCCGCGTCATCCGGGACCGCCTCGGCCTGTCCGGGAGTACGCCGGTCTGACCCGGCCCGCGTCGTCCGCCTCCTCGTGCAGGGGGCGGGCCGTGGAGATGCCCGCGAGCAGTCCCGCGCCCACCGCCACGGACGTCACGCTCAGCGCGTTGCCGACCGTCGCCACCCCCGCGAGCGCCGTCAGGGCCGCGCCCGCCGACAGGACGACCTGCGTGGGGCGCGGCGAGCGCCACAGCGCGAACAGCAGCCAGCAGAACGCGGCCGCGAGCAGCGCCACCCCCACGAATCCCTGCTCGGCCGCCTGCTGCAACAGCGCCGAGTGCGGCTTGTCGTCCACGAGCGTCCCCTCGGCGGCCGCCGGCGCCGCCTCGCCGAACCGCCCCGGCCCCACACCGAGCGCCGGGTGCGCGCCCGCGAGCCCTTCCGCGTCCTGCCACACCCGGACCCGGTACGGGCCCAACTGCCCCTTCAGGGACGAACTCAGCCCCTCCGGCAGCGCCCCGCGCGCGACGGCCCAGGCGAGCCCCGTCACCACCGCGGCGGCCACCGCGAACCCGCTGAGCCCGAGGCCCGGGCTGCGCACCAGCGCCGCCGCCAGCGAACACAGCACGATCCCGGCGCACGCGATCACCCCGGCCGTCGACCCGAGCAGCGCCGCCGCAAGGACGATCCCCGCCGCGAAGACCCGCAGACCGGTCCGCAGCACAGCCCCGCGCGCCGACCACGCCGCACAGCAGGCCGCGCCCGCCGCGAGGGCCAGCAGCGCCGCGGTGGCGCCGATGGGTCCGAGCGGCGAGGAACTGACGGGACCCGGTGTGACGTGCGGTGCCGCCGCGGCGAGGCCGACCCCGGCGAGCGCCCCGGCGCAGGGCGCGGCGACCGGCAGCAACGCCCCCGCGACGCGCCCGCCCGCGTATCCGGCCGCCACCGCGAGGACCGCGAGCAGCACGCCGTCCGGCCGGCCGCCCCGCACCCCGGTCGTGATCAGCGCCCACGCGGCGCACAGCGCGAGAATCGCCATGCCGCCGACGTCCGTGCCCCCGCGCCGCTCCGCGGCCGATCCGACCGTCGTGGCCGCCGCGGGCGTCGCGGATGCCTTCATCGCCCCCACCCCCGCCGCCCCCGATCCGTGCGGCCCCGACCGTATGGCTTGTTCTCGTCGCACGTCAGGACTTCGGAACACGCTAGCGGCTACGACGACCAATTGTGGAGATCTTGCGCAGGAACGATCCGGCGGAGATACGGAACGGTCCCGCGAGGCGGCCGTACGGGCGGTCCCGACCGCGGTGTCCGCGGCCAGGTGACGCGCCGTACACTCCCCGAGTGACCGCCACCACCGCTCCCACCGACGCGTCCGCGCAGACCGCACCACTGCCCGGCCCGAAGACGCGCGCCGAGCGGATCCGCAGACGGCTGATTCCCGGCGGGACCGCGGTGGTCTCCGGCGTGCTGCTGTATCTGAGCTTCGCGCCGCGGGAACTGTGGTGGCTCGCCCCCTTCGCGTTCGCCGTCCTCGGCTCCGTCCTGCACGGGCGGCGCCCGAAGTCCGGCTTCGGACTCGGGCTGCTCATGGGGCTCGGATACTTCCTGCCGCTCCTTTCCTGGACGGGCGTCGACGTGGGGCCGCTGCCGTGGCTCGCGCTCGCCGTCGCCGAGGCCCTGTTCGTGGGCCTGACCGGCCTGGGCATCGCCTTCGTCTCCCGGCTGCCCGCGTGGCCGGTGTGGGCCGCGGGCGTGTGGATCGCGGGCGAGGCCGCCCGGGCGCGCTTCCCCTTCGAGGGCTTCCCCTGGGGCAAGGTCGCCTTCAGCCAGCCCGGCGGCCTGTTCCTGCCGCTGGCCTCGCTGGGCGGCACCCCGCTGCTCGGCTTCGCGGTCGTGCTCTGCGGCTTCGGCCTCGCCGATGTCGTACGCCGCCTCAAGGCCGATCCCCGCGCGCGAGACCGCGCGCTCGTCGCGTCCGCCGCGCTGACCGTCGCCCCCGTCGTCGCCGGGGCCGCCGCCCTGCCGCTGGTGGCCACCGGCGCCGAACGCGGCACCGCGACCGTCGCCGTCATCCAGGGCAACGTGCCCCGCATGGGCCTGGACTTCAACGCCCAGCGCCGCGCAGTCCTCGACCACCACGTGCGCGAGACCCTGCGCCTCGCCGCCGACGTGAAGGCGGGCAGGGCCAAGCAGCCCGACCTCGTCCTGTGGCCGGAGAACTCCTCCGACATCGACCCGTACGCGAACGCCGACGCCTACGCCGTCATCGACAAGGCCGCCAAGGCCATCAAGGCCCCCGTGTCCGTGGGCGCCGTCGTCACGGGCAAGGACGGCAAGCCCCGCAACCGGCAGATCCTCTGGGACCCGAAGACCGGACCGGGCGCCACCTACGACAAGCGGCACCTCCAGCCGTTCGGCGAATACATGCCCTACCGGAGCTTCTTCCGCGTCTTCAGCTCCGACGTCGACCGCGCCGGGATCTTCGAACCCGGCACGAAGCCCGCCGTGTTCGACATGGCGGGCACCGGCATCGGCCCGGTGACCTGCTACGAGGCCGCCTTCGACGACGTGGTCAGGGACCAGGTGCGCGAAGGCGCCGAGATCCTCTCCGTGCCCAGCAACAACGCCACGTTCGAGCGCAGCCAGATGACGTACCAGCAACTGGCCATAGACCGGGTGCGGGCCGTCGAGCACGGCCGGGCCGTCATGGTCCCCGTCACCAGCGGCGTCAGCGCCGTGATCCGCCCCGACGGGTCGGTCGCGCAGCGCACCGGGATGTTCACCGCCGAGTCGCTGGTCGCCGACGTGCCCAGGCGCACCTCGCTGACGCCCGCCACCCGCGCCGGGGTCTGGCCGGAAGTCGTCCTGGTGCTCGTCGGCGCCGCCGGGGTCGGCTGGGTGATCGCCCGCCGCCGTGCCGGAGCCGCCGGTTAGGGTCGGATCATGGCTACTCCCGACTTCATCCGCACCCTGCGCGCCGACGCGGGACATCAGCTGCTGTGGCTCCCCGGAGTCACCGCCATCGTCTTCGACGACGCGGGCAGAGTCCTGCTCGGCCGCCGCGCCGACAACGGCAAGTGGTCGGTCATCGGCGGCATCCCGGACCCGGGGGAGCAGCCCGCCGCGTGCGCCGTGCGCGAGGTCTTCGAGGAGACCGCGGTGCGCTGCGTCGCCGAGCGCGTGGTCCTCGTCGAGGCGCTTGAGCAGGTCACGTACCCCAACGAGGACGTCTGCCAGTTCATGGACATCACGATCCGCTGCCGGGCCGTGGGCGGTGAGCCGCGCGTGAACGACGACGAGTCCCTGGAGGTCGCGTGGTTCCCGCTGGACGGGCTGCCCGACCTGCACGAGACCGGGCTCTTCCGGATCAAGCAGGCCATGGCGGAGGGACCCACCTGGTTCGACCGCGGCTGAGCCGCGGGCAGGACCGGGCCATGGTGACGGCCCAGCACAGCATGTAACCTGCACGGACATTGTCCGCGTGGCGGCCCGCGCGCCGCCTCAGACCTCAGAACAGGGGCGGGAGTTGAGCCGGAGGACCTACGGCCTGACGCTGCGCGGACTCGCCTGCGCGCTGCTCGCCTGGCAGGTCTGGCTCGTGTGGCACCTCAGCACCTATGACGTCACGACCGTCGTGTGGTCGTGCGACGACGAGGGCTGCGGCAGCGACCAGTTCGCTTCCATGGCGCCGGAGCTCGGCATCGCGTCGGCGGCGCTGCTCGGCTTCGTAGCCGCGCGGTTCCTGCACCGCGCGACGGTGGGCGCGGTGGTCGCCCTGAGCGCGGCGGGCGCCGCCGCGGGCTGGTACGACGCGGTGTCCGACGGGCGCGTCGGGTACGACACGGTCACCGACTTCATGCTCGTCGTGCCCGCGGGGCGGCACACCGTGTCGGGTTGGCTGACCTTCCTGTGGTCGGTCGCCGCCGCGGGCGGCCTCGTCGCCGTGTGGGGCGGCGCCGTGAGCCTGCGCCGCACCGCCGCATTGCGCAGGCTGCGCGCCGACTTCAGCACCGCGCAGGCCCGCCTGGAGGGCTGGCGGCCGGTGCGCGGCAGGCGCGGCGAGGTCACCGTCGTCTTCCACGACGTCCAGGGCGCCCGGCACGCCGTGCCCGTCGTCGTCGACCGCGCCGCCCTGGACCGGCCCGTGCTCGCCGTGTACGACCGCAACCACCCGGCGGACCCCCGACGCACCCGGGTCGCGGTGCCCCGCCGACGGCGGCTGCGGTCCTCATGAGACACGCGGCGACGACGCACGTCCGGCACGCGGCGGTGACGCGCTCGCGGTACGCGGCGAAGGGGCCCGTCGCATGAGGCATGCGGTACGCCGCCTCCTCGCCCCGGACGTGCTGCTCGGCGCCGCCGCCGTCGGCCTCGCCTTCGGCGCGCTGGCCGAGGGCGTCCTCGACGGCCCCACCTGGCTGCTCGTCGTCGGCCTCACCGCCACGGCCGTCGTGCTCCTGTGCCTGGGCGCCGTCGCCGAACGCGGCCGGGGCGCGGGGGTCGCCGCCGGGCTGCGCCCGGGCGGCCCGCGCGCGTACGCGCCCGCGCTGGTGCACTCGGTGCGGGCCGTCCACCAGGACACCGGGCAGCTCGTCCTCGACCCGCAGGCCGCGGGCAGCCTGTTCGCCTTCGACCTGACCGTCGTGCCGGAGGGGCGACGCCCGTTCCGCGTCGAGGTGCGGCACCCCCTCGACGTACAGGATCTGCTGCACGGCAGCCGTGCCGTCGTCGAGTACGACCCGCGCCAGCCCTGGCGCGTCGTCCTGCCGAACCGGCCTCCCGCCGAGTGGACGGCCCGCGCGCGGCGCCTGGACCCGGAGGCCGCGCACACCGCCGAGGGACCTCCGGCCGGGCTGCCGCCGGGGGCGCACGTCCTCGTCACGGGGGCCGTGGTCGCGGCGGGCCTGGTCGGTGCCCTGCACCTGGCGGGCTGACCGGGGCGCGGGCTCCGTTAGCCTGAGGGCACGATGAACCGTTTGAGCACGTCATGGGGCGAGTACGACCTCACCCGCTTCCCGGAGGACCCGCGCGACACCCTGCGGGCCTGGTCCGCGGCGGACGCCTATCTGCTGCGGCACCTGGCGGGGGAGGAGAGCGCGGAGCCGATCGCCCTGGACGGGACGGTGGCCGTCGTCGGCGACCGCTGGGGCGCCCTCACCACCGCGCTGGCCGCGCACCGGCCCGTGCAGATCACCGACTCCCACCTCGCCCGGCAGGCGACCCTCGCGAACCTCGCGCGCGCCGGTCTCCCGGCCGACGGGAGCCGCCTGTTGACGACGCGGGACACCCCGCCGGAGCGTGTCGACGTGCTCCTGGTGCGGGTGCCGAAGAGCCTCGCGCTCCTGGAGGACCAACTGCACCGGATCGCCCCGGCGCTGCACACGGGCAGCGTCGTCGTCGGCACTGGCATGGTCACCGAGATCCACACCTCGACCCTGGAGCTGTTCGAGCGGATCGTCGGGCCGACGCGCACCTCGCTGGCCCGCCAGAAGGCCCGCCTGATCTTCAGCACCCCCGACCCGGAGCGCTCCTCCGGGCCCGCCCCCTGGCCCCGGTCGTACGTCCTGCCGGGCGACTCCGGCGCGGGCGCCGGCCTGACCGCCGTCAACCACGCGGGCATCTTCTGCGCCGAACGCCTCGACATCGGCACCCGCTTCCTCCTCCAGCACCTGCCCGCGAGCGGCGGCGACGCCCACATCGTGGACCTGGGCTGCGGCAACGGCATCCTCGGCACCGCCGCGGCCGTCGCCAACCCCGACGCCCGGCTCACCTTCGTCGACGAGTCCTACCAGGCCGTCGCCTCCGCCGAGGCCACCTTCGCGGCGAACACCGCGCGGGACTCCGCCGCCAAGGCCGACTTCGTCGCCGGGGACGCGCTCACCGCGATGGAGCCGGAGTCCGTGGACCTGGTCCTCAACAACCCGCCCTTCCACAGCCACCAGGCGACCACCGACGCCACCGCCCAGCGCATGTTCCGCGGCGCCCGCGCAGCGCTGCGCCCCGGCGGTGAACTGTGGGTCGTCGGCAACCGCCACCTCGGCTACCACGTGCGCCTGAAGCGTCTGTTCGGCAACGTCGAAGTCGCCGCGAGCAACCGCAAGTTCGTGATCCTGCGGGCGGTCCGGCGGTCGTGAGTGCGGGCCCCCGGCCATGACCGGCGAACTGTTCCCGCGCGAGCCCGGCGAGGTGGCGCCGGGCGCGGTCCACGTGCCCGACTGGCTGGGGCCCGAACGGCAGCGGGAGCTGGTCACCGCCTGCCGCGCGTGGGCGACGCCCCCGGCGGGGCTGCGCACGGTCCGGCTGCCCGGTGGCGGGACGATGACGGCCCGGCAGGTGTGCCTGGGCTGGCACTGGTACCCGTACGGGTACGCGCGCACGGTCGTCGACGGTGACGGCGCGCCGGTGAAGCCGATGCCCGGGTGGCTCGCGGAGCTGGGGCGGGCGGCGGTGCGGGCGGCGTACGGCGACGACACGGGGCACGGGGACGGTGCGGCCGACGGCGACCCGGCCGCGTACGACATCGCGCTCGTCAACTTCTACGACGCCGACGCCCACATGGGCATGCACCGCGACAGCGACGAGCGGTCCACGGCGCCCGTCGTCTCGCTGAGCCTCGGCGACACCTGCGTCTTCCGCTTCGGCAACACCGAGACGCGCACCCGGCCGTACACCGACGTCGAGCTGCGCAGCGGCGACCTGATGGTGTTCGGGGGCCCGTCGCGGCTCGCGTACCACGGGGTGCCGAAGGTGTACGCGGGCACGGCTCCGCCGGAGCTCGGCCTCGCCGGGCGGCTCAACGTCACGCTGCGGGTGAGCGGGCTGCGCTGAGCGTGCCGTGCCCCTCCGCGTCTACGCGTCGTGGAAGACCAGGCCGAGGGAGTGCCGCAGCCCCGAGCGGACCGTGCTCACGCCGTGCCGCACCGGTGCCGCCGACCAGCCGCGGCTGGAGCGCACGGGGCGGTCGCGGGTGGTGAAGACGAGGCCGTGGCCCTGGGGAAGGACGGTCACCGTGCCCCGTGACTGGGCCCGAGGGCGCTGCTCGACCAGCAGGAACTCGCCGCCGGTGTAGTCGGAGCCGTGGCTGTCGAGGCCGATGACGACCTGGAGCGGGAAGACGAGGTCGCCGAACAGGTCGCGGTGCAGGGCGTTCCAGTCGCCGCTCTCGTACCGCAGCAGGATCTGCGACGACTTGGCCTGGCCCGCCGCGTGGCACTGCTCGATCCAGACGTCCAGGGTGTCGGGCCAGGGCGCGGGGCGGCCGAGGCGGGCGGCCCAGTCGCGGGCCACGGTCAGCAGGTGCGGGTAGAACGCGTGGCGCAGCTCGGCGATCCGGTCGGGCAGGTCGTGGCTGAAGTACCGGTACTGGCCGGAGCCGAAGCGGTGTCGGGCCATGTCGACGGTGGAGCGGAAGCGGCCGGGCTCGTCGTAGAGCGCGGCGATCTCGTGGCACTCGTCGGGGGTGAGGAGCGGACCGGTGAGGGCACAGCCGTGCTGGTCGAGGTCGTGGGCCACGGTGTGCCAGTCGGTGGCGTCGACGCGTTCGGCGGGTCCGGCTTCGTGGGTGGTGGGGGCGCTCATGGTGGGTTCTCCGTGCGGGGAGCGGGCGGTGGCGGGTTCGGGTGTGTAATGGACAGAGAGGGGCATGTCGGTCGGAGCGCAGAGCGATGAAGGACAGCACGCGGAAGACCAGGTCGGCCGGGGCCGCGGAGGCCGCGGCGCTGAGGGAGCCCCAGTGGGGGCCACAAGGCCCAGTCCGCGTCGTCTTCGCGGGGCTACGGCGAGCCGGTGGCCCCCGAGCGGCGGGAAGCGGAGCTGACGCGGTTCGTCGGCTGGATGGCGGCGCACGGGTGGACGCAGGTCCACCGCATGCCCGGGGCCGTGCTCCTTGCCCGGACCTACCGCGCCGACGGCGGCGCGGCCATGGGGGTCGGCGCGGTCGGCGTCGCCACGGGTGCGGCGGTGGGCGGGGTCGGTCTTGCCGGAGCGCTGCTCGGGATCGTGATGATCTTCTTCGGCGTCCTGCTGACCCTCACGATCATCGGTGCCTTCGTCGGCATTCCCATGATCGCGGCGGGCATCGCCGCCTTCGGCGGAGGTGCGGCCGTGGCGGCCGCCGGTGGCGCGGTCGGGGCAGGTGGCGCGGCGGTCGGGATCGGCGGCGCCGCCTCCCAGGACCAGGTGCTTCGGCTGCAGGCCTGGACCGACGAGACCGGGCGGATCTTCACCAAGGGCGCCTGAGCTCGCGCGCCCCGCGGGGCCCCGGGCCGTTCGGCGCCCCGCTCACCTCGTCTCCAGGTCGAGGAGCTGCTTCTTGCGGTCCAGGCCCCCCGCGTAGCCGGTGAGGGAGCCGTCCGCGCCGACGACGCGGTGGCAGGGGCGGACGACCAGGACCGGGTTGCGGCCGAGGGCCGTGCCGAGGGCGCGGACCGCCGCGCGGGACAGACCGAGCCGCTCCGCGAGCTTGCCGTACGTGGTCGTGGTGCCGTAGGGCACCGAGTCGAGGGCGGACCACACCCTCCGCTGGAACTCGGTGCCCGCCCCGTCCGCGTACTCGATGTCGAAGTGCGTGAGCGTGCCCGCGAAGTACGCGCGCAGTTGGCCGGTGATCGCCGTGAACGCCTCGTCGTCGCGGACCCAGCCGTCCTCGACGACCGCGCCGCCCTTCTGGCCCGGCATCGACAGGGAGGCGAGTGCCGTCCCGCCGGGGGCCGAGGCCGACGCCTCGCCCACGAGCAGCAGCTCGCCCAACGGGCTGTCGAACGTCGTGTGGACTGTCATCGCGCCTGTCCTCTCTCCTGCACATCCGCTGATGCGTCTGTCCTGGTCCGGGGCTTCTTCCCCCGGTCCGACAGTGACCAGTCTGCGCGGTGCGGACACCGGCGGCTGGCGGATTTCGGACGCGGCGCTCACGGGGCGCGGAGGATGCGAGAGGTGCGGCGCGGTCAGGTCAGTTGCTCGATCACCAGGACCGCGCCGATCACGACCATCGCCGCCCCGGAGATCCGGGTGACCGCGCGGGCGGCGGCCGGGCGCGTGCGCAGGACGGTACGGGCGAGCACGCCCACGCACAAGTAGATGGCGCCGCAGCTGAGGATGTGGACCAGGCCGAGGGTGCTGATCTGGAGGGCGAGCGGCCAGCCGGTGCCGGGCTGGGTGAACTGGGGGAGCAGGGCGAGGAAGAGGAGCAGCGCCTTGGGGTTGAGGCCGCTGATCCCGGCGCCCTGGAGGACGCGGCTGTGCCAGGGCGCGGGGTCGGCCGCGGCGGCGCTCGACGTTCCGTCCGGGGCGGCGTCGGGGGTGCTCGGGCGGGTCAGTGTCGTCACGCCGAGCCAGATCAGGTACAGCGCGCCGAGCAGCGTCAGGCCGGCCAGCACGGCCGGGTGGTCGGCGACGACCGCCGCGATGCCCGCCGCGACGACGGCGGTGAGGCCGACGTAGCCGAGCAGCAGCCCGCCGACGGCCGGGGCCACCGAGCGGTCCCGCAGTCCTGCCGATATCGCGTACGCCCAGTCCGCGCCCGGAACCAGGATGAGCAGGACGGACACCGCCCAGAAAGCGGTGATGGAGCTGACGGCCATGGATGTTTTTCCCTCCCTTTTCGATCGCGTGAGGGAGGTTAGTTCCGATCTGCCCAAAGGTGCTCCCAAGATCTGCCGCCCAGGGGTGTGTGAGTGGAAGAATCTTCCCCATGGACACAGTCGACCGGCAGATCCTTGCCGAGCTGCAGAAGGACGGTCGTCTGACCGTCACCGAACTGGCCGCGCGGGTGCGCCTGAGCCTGTCGCCGTGCCATCGCAGACTGCGCGAACTCGAACGCCGCGGGGCGGTGCGCGGCTACCGCGCCGTGCTCGACCCCGAGGCCGTCGGCCTGACCTTCGAGTCCCTGGTCTTCGTCACCATGCGCCAGGAGGACCGGGACACGGTGGCGGCCTTCGAGGCGGCGGTCGCCGACATCCCCCATGTCGTACAGGCGCAGCGCCTCTTCGGCGACCCCGACTATCTGCTGCGGATCGTCAGCAAGGACCTGCGCGCCTTCCAGCAGTTGTACGACGAGGAGCTGGCGACGCTGCCCGGGGTGCAGCGGCTGAGCTCGACGCTCGTGATGAAGCACGTGGTGCGGGAGCGGTCGCTGCCGTTGTGAGGCGCGCGCGGGCCGCTGTGAACTGTGTCTCGCGCGGCCCGAACCGTATGTGCAACTAGTTGCATAAAGCCGTGGGCTGGCCTACAACTGTTCCGACGACACCGATGACGCTGACGCCCCGGCGTATGTGGACGAAAGAGGCCGTACCGCATGAGCTCAGTGAGCCGCTACCCGCACCTGCTCAGCCCCCTCGACCTGGGCTTCACGACCCTGCCCAACCGGGTCCTGATGGGCTCCATGCACGTGGGCCTGGAGGAGGCGCCCGACGGGTTCGCGCGGATGGCCGAGTTCTACGCGACCCGGGCCCGCGGCGGCGTCGGCCTCATCGTCACCGGCGGCATCGCTCCGAACGACGCCGGGCGGCCCTACGAGGGCGGCGCCAAGCTGACCACCGAGGCGGAGGCGGAGAAGCACGCGGGCGTCACCGCGGCCGTGCACCGCGAAGGCGGCCGGATCGCGATGCAGATCCTCCACTTCGGGCGGTACGCCTACCACGAGCAGCTCGTCGCGCCGAGCGCCATCCAGGCGCCCATCAGCCCGTTCCCGCCGCGCGCCCTGGAGGACGACGAGGTCGAGCAGACCGTCGAGGACTTCGTGCGCGCCGCCGAACTGGCGAAGCTCGCGGGCTACGACGGCGTCGAAGTCATGGGCTCCGAGGGCTACTTGATCAACGAGTTCATCGCGGCGCCGACCAACCGGCGCACCGACCGCTGGGGCGGCGGTTACGAGAACCGCGTCCGCTTCCCCGTCGAGATCGTCCGCCGCACCCGCGAACGCGTCGGCCCGGACTTCATCATCATCTACCGCCTCTCGATGCTCGACCTCGTGCCCGGCGGCTCCACGCTCGCCGAAGTCGTCCAGCTCGCCAAGGAGATCGAGGCCGCGGGCGCCACGATCATCAACACCGGCATCGGCTGGCACGAGGCCCGCATCCCGACCATCGCGACCTCGGTGCCGCGCGGCGCGTACACCTTCGTGACGAAGAAGGTCATGGGCGAGGTGTCGGTGCCGCTCGTCACCACCAACCGCATCAACACCCCCGAATTGGCGGAGCAGTTGCTCGCCGACGGCGCCGCCGACATGGTCTCCCTCGCGCGCCCGCTGCTCGCCGACCCGGACTTCGTCGCCAAGGCGCGGGCCGAGCAGGCGGACGCCATCAACACCTGCATCGGCTGCAACCAGGCCTGCCTCGACCACACCTTCAGCCTGCAGATCACCTCCTGCCTGGTGAACCCGCGCGCCTGCCACGAGACGGAGCTGGTGCTCGCCCCGACCCGCCGCGTCAAGCGCGTCGGCGTCGTCGGCGCGGGCCCCGCCGGGCTCGCCTGCGCGGTCTCCGCGGCCGAGCGCGGCCACGACGTGACGCTGTACGACGCGGCGTCCGAGGTCGGCGGGCAGCTCAACATCGCCCGCAAGGTCCCCGGCAAGGAGGAGTTCGACGAGACGCTGCGCTACTACCGCACCCAGCTCGAACTGCGCGGCGTGGACGTCCGGTTGAACACGCACGTGACGGCGGACCAGCTCGCCGCCGCCGGGTACGACGAGGTCGTCATCGCCACCGGCGTCACGCCCCGCACCCCCGAGATCCCCGGCGTCGACCACGCCAGCGTCGTCAGCTACCTGGACGTCCTGCGCGACGGCGCGCCCGTGGGCGAGCGGGTCGCGATCGTCGGCGCGGGCGGCATCGGCTTCGACGTCGCCGAGTACCTCACCGACAGCGGCGACAAAGCGAGCCTGGACCCGGCGACGTACTTCAAGCAGTGGGGCGTCGACATGGACTACCGCGACCGCGGCGGCCTCACCGAGCCCGTCAGGCCCACGCCGCCCCGCACCGTCCACCTCCTCCAGCGCAAGACGTCGAAGGTCGGCCAGGGCCTCGGCAAGACCACCGGCTGGATCCACCGCACCGAGCTGCGCCACCGGGGTGTCGCCATGGTCAACGGTGCCACCTACGACCGCATCGACGACGAGGGCCTGCACATCACCGTCGGCGACGAGCAGCGGACCATCCCCGTCGACACGGTCGTCCTCTGCACCGGCCAGGAGCCCCGGCGCGGCCTGTACGAGGAACTGATCGCCGCCGGCGTCGACGCGCACCTCATCGGCGGCGCCGACGTGGCCGCCGAACTCGACGCCAAGCGCGCCATCAAGCAGGGCACGGAGCTGGCCGCCGCGCTGTGAGGCACCGGGGCGCGCGGCCTGCCGGGCGGACGGCCGCGCGCCCGCTCACCGTCCCTAGGATGCCGTCATGTCACTCCCGCACGCGATCCTCACCGCCCTGCTAGAGAAGCCGTCATCGGGTCTGGAGCTGACTCGCCGGTTCGACAGGTCGATCGGCTACTTCTGGTCGGCCACCCACCAGCAGATCTACCGCGAGCTCGGCCGCCTGGAGCGCGACGGACTCACCCGCGCGCTGCCGTCCGCGCAGGCCACGCGCGGCCAGAAGAAGGAGTACGAGGTGCTGCCCGCGGGCCGCGCCGAACTGGCCCGCTGGACCGCCGCGAGCCAGGACCCCAAGCCGCTGCGCGACACCCTGCTGCTGCGGCTGCGTGCCGCCGCCGTCGTCGGCACCGACGGCATCGAGGCGGACCTGCGCCGCCATCTCACCCTGCACAAGGAACAGTTGGCCGAGTACGAGGAGATCGAGCGGCGCGACTTCCCGCCCGGCAGGGACGCCATCGAGGACCGGCTGCGCCATGTCGTCCTGCGGGCCGGGATCGACCTGGAGACGTTCTGGACGCAGTGGCTCACGCGGACGCTGGAGGAGCTGACGGAGTCCTAGGCGGCCCCGAGCGTCGCCGCCGTCGGGTCCCAGCCGTCCGGCAGCGGGGGCGGCGGCACGACCTGGGCCGGGAGCGGAGTGAACTCCGCGCGGTCGGCGGAGCGGGTGATGGCCGTCATCGTCTGCAGGACGTGCAGGGCGAGGGCGCCGGAGGCCCGGTGGGCGTCGGGCGCGCCGCCGTCCCGCGGAGCGTCGTGGGCGCGGATCGCGCGGGCCATGTCGAGGACCCCGAGCCCCCGCCCGTCCGTGCGCCCCCGCACCGGAAGGTCGCGCCACTGGTCGTCGCCGTTGGCCCGCACGCGGAGCGGGCCGCGGAACGTGTTCGGGTCGGGCACGGCGAGCGTGCCCTCCGTGCCGGTGATCTCGAACCGGATCCGCGGATGCGAACTGTCGAAGCTGAAGGTCGAGTTGGCGCTCGTGCCCGACGCGAAGTCGAGGAGTGCGCACACGTGCGTCGGCACGTCGACCGGGAACGACTGCCCGGCCTTCGGCCCTGAGCCGACCGTGCGCCGCACCCGGGCCCGCGCCGCCGTCGCCGCCACCCGTTCCACTGCGCCGAACAGCGCCACCAGAGCCGTCAGATAGTACGGACCGAGGTCGAACAGCGGCCCGGCGCCCGGCTGGTAGAAGAACGCCGGGTCGGGGTGCCAGCCCTCCGGGCCGAGGCTCTGCACCGCTGTCGTCGCCGCGACGGGCGTGCCGATGTGCCCCGCCCGGACGGCCCGCAGCGCCGACTGCAGCCCCGCGCCCAGGAACGTGTCGGGCGCGCCGCCGAGCAGCAGCCCGCGCTCGGAGGCCTCGGCCAGCAGCTTCTCGGCGTCGGTGGGGGCCGCGGTGAGCGGCTTCTCGCCGTACACGTGCTTGCCCGCCCGCAGCGCGGCGGCCGCGACCTGCGCGTGGGCGGCGGGCACGGTGAGGTTGACGATCAGCTCGACGTCCGGCTCGTCCAGGACGGTCGGCAGGTCGCCCGCGAGCGGTATGCCGTGGGTGCGGGCCGCGGCGGCAGCGCGTTCCGGGACGATGTCCGCGACCGCCACGAGCCGGATGTCCGGGAAGGTGGCGAGGGTGCGCAGGTACTCGGCGCTGATGACGCCCGCGCCGACGACGGCGACGCCGACCGGGCCCCTGTTCACACGGCCTCCAGGGCGCTGACGTACGTGCGGCTGGCCGCGAGCTCCCCGAGCAGGTCGCCCGCGCACGCGTCGAACTCGACGACGCGCCAGGCGTCCGGCGCCGCGGCCAGGACCTCCGGTACGGGCATGGTGCCGCCGCCGACCGCCACGTTCGGGTCGTCCTTCGTGCCGGGGCCGTCCTTGAGGTGCAGGGCCTCCACGCGGTCGCCGAGGCGGGTGAGCAGCGCGGGGACGTCGGCGCCCGCGACCGCCGCCCAGTACGTGTCGACTTCCAAGAACACTTCCGGGTCCAGGAGTTCGGCGAGGACCTCAAGGGCGTGGCGTCCGCCGCGGCTCGCGAGCCGCGGCTCCACCTCCCACCAGTGGTTGTGGTAGCCGAGCCGCAGCCCGTGCCGGGCCGCGTCACGCGCGAGGCCGCCGAGGCGGTCGGCGACCCGGGCCAGGCCGTCGTACGTCGTGAAGTCCTCGTGCGGGAACCCGGCCGGGACGATCGCGAGCGGCGTGCCGAGCGCGGCCACCGCGTCGAGGACGGGGCCGGGTTCGCCGGTGAGGAGCTGCACGGCGTGCGCGCCGGACACGGTGAGGCCCAGGTCGTCGACGAGGCGGCGCAGCCCGGCCGCGTCATCGGTGACGTCGTACGCCTCCACCGCGCCGTATCCCATCTCCACGAGCCGACCCAGGGTCCCCGCGCGGTCGGCGGCGAACTCGTCGCGTACGGAGTAGAGCTGAACGCTGAGCGGTCGTGGCATGGAGGTCCCTCCCCGTCGGCGGCTGGGAGGACCGTAAGGCGCGAACGTCGGGTCTACAAGGGTGCGCACGATTCCGTGGGTCGGCCGTCAGCTACGCCGTACGTCCGGGCGAGCGCGCCCACGGTGGCGGCCATGGCCTGGCGCAGTTCGGCCGGGGCGACGACCTCGACGTCGACGCCGAGCCGGAGCAGTTCGCCGCAGGCGTGGCCGGTGCTCTCGGTCGGGATGACTGCCTCGACCCAGCCGTCGTCGCCGACGGGGGTCGCGGTGGCGTCGACGGCCCGCGCCACGTCCGGGGTGACGTTGTCGGGCAGGCGGTGCCGTCCGCGCGGGGACAGGCGGATGGTGGCGGTGCCGGTGTGGCGGCGGCTCTGGAAGTCGTCGAGGTAGGAGGCCCAGTACGCGCCCAGGTCGAAGTCCCGGGGCCGGTCGAACCGTTCGTCGGTCAGGGTGGCGTCGAGGACCTGGGTGACGCGGTAGGTCGCGGTCCGTCCCTCCGCGGCGGCCACGAGGTACCAGGTGCCGGATTTGAGGACGAGGCCGTACGGGCGCAGGCGACGGCTCACTTCCTGCGGCGCGCGCCAGCGGCGGTAGCGCACGTCCACCGCGTGCCGGGCGAGCACCGCGTCGACGAAGAGGGGCAGATGGGGCGTCTCCTCGGGCTCCCGGTACCAGCCGGGAGCGTCCACGTGGAACACCGCCGCGGTCCGCGCCGCCTCCTCGCGCGGCCCCGCGGGCAGTGCGGCAAGCAGCTTCAACCGGGCGGCCGTCACCTCCGCCGCGAGGCCCAGCTCGGCGGCGGGGCCGGGCAGTCCGGCGAAGAACAGCGCCCGCGCCTCGCCCTCGCTCATCCCGGTGAGACGGGTGCGGTAGCCGTCGAGGAGTTGATAGCCACCCGTGCGGCCGGGCTCCGCGTAGACCGGGACCCCGGCGTCCTGCAGCCGCGCCACGTCACGGTAGGCGGTCCGCACGGACACCCCCAGCTCCTCGGCGATGGCGCGCGCGGACACCCGGCCACGGGACTGGAGCAACAGGAGCAGCGACAGCAGGCGACCGGCGGACATGGACACATTCTGCTCGGAAACTCGGAAACACTGACAGGCCCTGGCACACGGCTTCCCTACGGTCGGCGCATGCGCACCCAACAGGAGCCCGCCGTGCCCCCTCATGCCCCCGTCAGCCCTCCCGCCGTCGTCGAGCTTCGCCAGTACACGCTGCGGCCAGGACGGCGCGACGAGCTCATCGAGCTGTTCGACCGGGAGTTCGTCGAGACCCAGGAAGCGACCGGGATGACCGTGCTCGGCCAGTTCCGGGACCTCGACGACCCCGACCGCTTCGTCTGGCTGCGCGGATTCGAGGGCATGGAGACACGCCACCGCGCACTGACGGCCTTCTACGGCGGCCCCGTCTGGGCCGAGCACGGTCCCCGGGCCAACGCCACCATGTCCGACTCCGACGACGTCCTGCTGCTGCGCCCCATATCGGAGGCGAACGGTCTCACCGCCTCCCCGGCCGAGCGCCCCCGCGCGGGCGCTCCCGCACCGGACCGGTTCGTGTCCGCCACCGTCTGGTCCTTCCCGCCCGGGCGGCCCGACGGCCTCGCACTGGTCCAGGACGGATTGCTCCCCGTCCTCCGCGAGACGGGCCCCGCGCCGCTCGCCGTCCTCACCACCGAGACCGCGCCCAACACCTTCACCAGGCTGCCGGTCCGCACCGGCGAGAACGTCGCCGTGGTCCTCACCTCGTACCCGGACGAGCGGGCTCGGCGCCGTCACGTCGCCGAGGTACGGGCCCATCCCGTCGCGCGGGACGAGGTCCTGCCGGGCATCGAGCGGAAACAGATCGCGGCGCCGCGGGTGCTCCGGCTCGCGCCCACCGGCCGTTCGCTCATCCGCTGATCCCGGTGTCCGGCCCGTCTTCGGTGTCCAACAGGCCCTCGGCGCCGCCGTCGAGGAGCTTGGCCATCTCGGTCGAGCGGGGAAGCATCGTCGCTTTGTGGGCGCGGACGGCGTCGTCGACGGTGGCCGCTTCGGCGAGGGCGAGTTCACCGGCGTCCAGCATGGCGAGGTTGACGCCGACGCCGAGCGGCGGCATGAGGTGGGCGGCGTCGCCGAGGAGCGTCACCGTGGGGTCGTGCGCCCAGGTGTGCGGCACCGGCAGGGCGAGGATCGGGCGGTCGACGTAGGGGCCGTCGTTGTCGGTGATCATCTGGCGCATCAGGGGCGACCAGTGGGCGTAGCGCTCCAGGAGCAGGGCGCGGATGCCGTCGGTGTCCCGGGGCGTCAGGCCGCTCGCGCGGATCCAGTCGACCGGGACGCGCTGGATGGGGTGGGCGCGGATGTGGTCGCCGCCGTTGCGCTGGGCGAACACGGCACGCTCGCCGTCGGCGGCGTGGGCGCCGCCCGGGCCGACCAGGTCCGCGATCTCGGGGTGCCGGTTGTCGACGTCGTCGAACCACGCCTCCAGGAAGCTCACGCCGGTGTACGCGGGCGTCGCGGGGGAGACGGCCCGGCGGACCCGGGAGAAGGCGCCGTCGGCGCCGATGACCAGGTCGGCCTCGATGGGGGTGGCGTCGGCGAAGTGCAACCGCCGCGGCCCCTCGGCGGGTCCGCTGACGCGCTCCAGCGCCTGGCCCCACGGTGCCGGGGCCCCACTGCACGGTGCCGGGCGTCAGGGAGCCGAGCAAGAGGTCGCGCAACCGCCCCCGGTCGATCTCCGGCTTGAACGTCTCGCCGGGCGCCGGGACCTGGTGGGACGTGCGGGTGCCTGCCGGGGCGAGCAGGCGCGTCTCCTGGCCCTCGGGGCGGGCGAGCGCGAAGAACTCGTCCAGCAGCCCGGCCGCGCGCAGGGCGATCTGGCCGTTGTCGGCGTGCAGGTCCAAGGTGCCGCCCTGGTCACGGGAGTCGGGGGGGCAGAAGGACCACCGGGCCGCGGTCGAGGCGGTCTTCGACATGCTGGCGGGCGGCTGGCAGCCGCCCGCCAGGACGTCCGCGTAGCGCGGTCAGGCGCGGGTCAGTTCCGTGGCGCCGAAGGACACGTCGAAGCGGTCGCACCAGATGGTGACGCTGCGGTACTTGTCGAGGTCGACGTCGGCGGGCAGCGGATAGTTCTGGTCACCCTTGTTGCCCTTGAGCTCGCCCAGGCTGACGTGTCGGCCGTCGTCGAAGACGTGCCAGCCGTCCTTGCCCGGCTTCACTTCCACGTCGCTGAGCCAGACCCGCAGGGCGGGGCCGTTGCTCGTCTCCAGGTCCGTGAGGCGCAGGACGCGGGTGCCGTCCGCGAGGCGCAGGATCCGGACCGAGCCGCTGGTCTCGTGCTCGTGACTGATCAGCTTCCCGGTGGCCAGCTCCTTCGGCCCGGCGTCCGCCCCGCCCCCGGCCACCCCTGAGGGCGGCACGGACGCCGCGACGGGAAACGGGTCCCGTACGGTCTCGTCCACCCACAGCTTCCACGGCTGGAACCAGTACAGGCCCACTCCCGTGAGCACCACGCCCGTGAACAGCGCGGTGATGAACCACGGTTTGCCGAGTGTGCGCCGCAGGCGTCCCATGTCGTGCCTCCGTAAGGGATGGAAAGGTGTCTCTGTCCCTGTACGACGTCGGCGGGGTGCCCGGAACTCCCGGAATCAGATGACGAAAGTCTTACGTGACCTGGCGAGGTGCCGAGCCGGGCCGCTGTGCCCCCGTGCTGACGGCGGTGGCCTCGGGCGGGGCGATCCGGCGCAGCAGGTAGCCCGCGGCCAGGGCCATGACGAACATCTCCACCGCGTACACCGCCGACGGGATGGCCATGCGGGTGCTGTCGAGGAGGGAGGGGCTGAGGGCGATGGCCATCGACAGCGTGGTGTTGTGCATGCCGATCTCGAAGCAGGTGGCGACGGACTGCCGGTGGTCGCCGCGGGCGAGACGGGTCGCCCCGTACCCGACGGTGAGGGAGATCGCGGCGAAGAGGAAGGCGACGTGTCCGACGTCGGCGAGGTAGCCGAGCACGTTCTCCCGCTCGCTGACGACCGCGGCGATGATGACGCCGACGAGCGCGGTCACCGCCGTCGCCTTGACCGCCTGCGTGGAGCGCTCCGCGAAGTTCGGATGACGTCGGCGGACCAGCATGCCCGCCGAGACCGGCACCAGCACGACGAGGAAGACCTGGAGGGTCTTGTCGAAGCGCAGTCCCAGCGCCTCGTCCGTGCCGGACATGAAGTGGTCGAGGGACAGGTTCACGACGATCGGCAGCGTGACGACGGCGACGACCGAATTGATGGCGGTGAGCGTGACGTTGAGGGCGACGTCGCCGCCGAAGAGATGGCTGAAGATATTGGCCATCGTGCCGCCGGGGGAGGCCGCGAGCAGCATCATGCCGACGGCGAGCGCCGGGCTCAGGCCGAAGGCGAGGACCAGGCCCAGACAGACGGCGGGCAGCAGCACCAACTGGCAGCAGAGGGCGACGGCAACGGGCCGCGGATGGGCGGTGACCCGGCGGAAGTCGGCCACGGTCAGGCCGAGCCCGAGGCCGAACATGATGACGGCGAGGACGGCGGGCAGCAGGAATGTGGTCAGGGACGAGTCCACACGGACAGGCTCCAGCAGGCGCATGGGAATGTCCACGTCCATGCGGCGGAAGCCTGTCGACCGGTTTCGGCGCCCGGCACATCGGGGGCGGGGCCGCCGTCCCCGCCCGCACGCGCGACGGCCCGGGCCCGGATCCGGCGGGAGTGCCGGGGCCGGGCGCGGGCCGTTCGGTGGCCGGGGCGGACCCGGCCGAAGTGGTGGCCGGGGGTGAGCCCGGCCGGAGTGGTGGCCGAGGGGGGCTCGGTCACCGTGGGGGACGGCGTCAGAAGTGGCGGTGCACCGTGCGGCGCCGGAAGTACAGCACGCCGCCCGTCACACCCGCGGCCACCAGGGCCCCGCCCGCGACCAGCGTGATCGTGCCGTAGTCCTCGACCGCGCCGCCGATGCCACCGCGCACACCGCGCGCGGGAGCCGTCGTCGACGAGGTCGTCGCGGTCGTGCCGACCGTGACCGACTGCGAACCGGCCGCCGAACCGTCCTGACAGAGCACCACCACCGTATGGGTGCCGGCACTGACACCCGACCAGGAGGCACTGCCACCGGTGAGCTGGGCCTGCCTCCCCGAGGCGAAGCTGGCGTTGCCGCCGCTCATCAGCGCGGCCTTGCCGCCGTTGGGACAGGCAGCCGTGGTGACCTGCACGGTCGACCCGGTGACGGTCACATTGATCCCCGGCCCCGCGACCGCCGCGGGGGCGGTCAGTGCCAGCGGGAGTGAGATGGCGGCCACGGCCAGTCCGGAGCGGAGCGATATCTGAGTAGTACGCATGCGTCTGCCCTCCGGTGGCACGGTTGGCGGTACGTCCCGTGCGCCGCCGGAATTGGGAAACGCCCGTGCTACCTGACGACGAGCCAACGCGGCGTCAGCCCGGACCGCATGCGGACTGCCCCCGGGCAGGTGACGGAGTCCATCGTCCGGCCGAGAGCTGACCCCCTTTCAGGGGCGTGCCCGGCGTGCCAGGGGCGTCCCGGCCGGCTGACTCGATGTCACCCGGGGGAGCGTCACCACGACGGCCCCGACCGCAGCATCCGGTCCCGGACGAGCAGCACATGCGGATTGGCCGCGGCGCCCGGCCGCTGCGCGAGATAGCCCGTGTTGATCGGCGGGTCCTCGGGCAGCAGCAGCGGCACCAGGGCGCCCGAGGCCAGCGCGTCCAGGCACAGATAGCGCGGCAGCACGCTGATGCCCGCCCCGGCCGCCACCGCCGAGAGCACCCCGCGCAGGTCCGGCACGGTGATCGCGGGCTGCTCGGTCAGGCGCTCGCCGAAGACGTGCCACCAGTACCGGCGGGCGATGGGCAGGTCGTCGGCGTACGCGACGATCGGCACCCCGCGCAGCGCGGCCGCACCCTCGGCCGCGACCCGTCGCGGGCCGATGCGCTCCGCCCACTCCGGCGAGGCGACGAGCACGAACTCCTCGTCGGCGAGCGGCACCGCGCTGAACGTGCGCCCGCGCAGCCGCAGCGTGGAGATCACCAGGTCGAAGCGGCCGGCGCGGAGCCCGTCGAGGAGTTCGTCGGTGAGGCCCATGGTGACCCGCAGGCGGACCCCCTGGTCGGTGAGCGGTGCGAGCGCGGGCAGGACACGGGCGCACATCAGCTCGGCCGGTCCTGCCAGGTGCACCGGGTCCGGGCGCTTCTCGGCGGCGAGCGGGCCCCGGTCGGCCACGGCGGCGAGCGCGTCGATCGGGGCCGCCACCTGGGTGGCCAGCTCGTCGGCGACGGATGTCGGGACGGCGCCGCGCGGCCGTCGCTCGAACAGCTCCCGGCCCAGTTGCTGCTCCAGGGATCGGATCTGCGTCGTCACCGTCGGCTGCGAGAGGCCGAGCACCCGCGCGGCCGCCGTGAACGAGCCGGAGCGGTGCACGGCGAGGAAGGTGCGCAGCAGGGACAGGTCGAGCGGCGCCCGCCCTGAGCTCGTGCCATTGGAATTTCTATGGGGCATACCGGAGATCGTATTGGAACTCTATGGCTAGGCGGCCTACCTTCGAACCACCGGCGACCTGACGTTCTGTGTACGGAATGTCAGGGCGTCACGCAGACAAGGCGTCACCCGAGACACGGACAAGGCGTCACCCGAAACAAGGAGAGGGCTATGGCGAAGATCCTGATGGTGGTCACCGGCTCCGACGTATGGACGCTGGCCGACGGCACCGCGCACCCGAGCGGCTACTGGGCCGAGGAGGTCGCGGCCCCGTACCAGGCCTTCACCGCGGCCGGGTACGACGTCGTGGTCGCGACGCCCGGCGGCGTCGAGCCGACGATGGACCCCGCGAGCCTCGCGCCCGAGCTGAACGACGGCCAGGAGAACGCCGACGCCATCGCCGCCCTCCTGGCGGGCGCCGCCGAGCTCAAGCAGCCCGTGGCACTCGAGGACGTGCGGCTCGACGACTACGCCGGGGTGTTCTACCCGGGCGGCCACGGCCCGATGGAGGACCTCGCGGTGAACGCCGTGTCCGGCGCCCTCCTGATCGCGGCCCTCGCGTCCGGCAAGCCCCTCGGCATCGTCTGCCACGGCCCCGCCGCGCTGCTCGCCACCGCCGACGTCGAGGGCGGCTCGCCCTTCGCGGGCCGGCGCGTGACCGCGTTCAGCAACGCCGAGGAGACCCAGGCCGGGTTCGCCGACCGCGCGCCGTGGCTGCTCCAGGACCGGCTCGTCGCCCTCGGCGTGGACTTCCAGGAAGGCGAGCCGTGGGCGCCGCACATCGTCACCGACGGCAACCTGTACACCGGCCAGAACCCGGCGTCGGCCGCCCCGCTGGCCGCCCGGATCGTCACGGCGCTGGGCTGAGCCATGGCCAACGACCGGCTCACCGACGTCCTCGACGCGACGTACACGTGCCTGAGCAGGTACGGCGTGCGGCGCACCACGATGGACGACATCGCGGGCGAGATGGGTGTGTCCCGGTCCGCGGTCTACCAGTACGTACGCGGCAAGGACGACGCGGTCCGGCAGCTCGCCCGGCGCCTGCACGACCGGGCGCTCGACCGGGCCGCGGCGGCCGCCACCGCCGACGCGCCGCCCGCCGAGCGGATCCACGGCATCCTGGCCGCCAAGCTCGACCTGGTCCTCGACCTCGTGGGCGGGGCGGGGCACGCCGCGGAACTCCTCGACGCCAAGGCGCGCCTGTCCGGGGACATCTGCGACGCGTTCACCGACCGGATCCGGGAACTCCTGACCGAGCAGTTCACCGGGACGGGAGTGGCGGCCGTGCCCACGGGACCTGCCGGGGGCCCCCGGACCGCCGCCGCCACGCGCACCCGCGTCGAGGCCACCGGCACCGCCCCCACCCCCGCCGAGGCCGCCGACACCCCCCTCACCCCCGCCGAGGCCGCCGACATCTGCCTCGCCCTCGTCATCGGCCTGGAATCCGTCCCCGCCGCGGCGCACCTGCTGTGCCCCGCCACCGACGCCCTGCTCACCGGGCTCCTGCCCGCACCCGAGTCACACTCCTGAGGACCTCATGAACGACAGCGCCGCCCCCACGAACGCCCCTGCCCCCGAGGACCCCGCCGCCCTCGTGGCCCGCCTGCGCGCCACCTTCCGCACCGGCCGCACCCGCCCCCTCGACTGGCGCGTGCGTCAGCTCACCCGGCTGCGCGACCTGCTCACCGAGCACCGCGAGGACATCGCGGACGCCCTGCACGCGGACCTCGGCAAGCCCCGCGCGGAGGCCTACCGCTCCGAAGTCGACTTCAGCGTCCGGGAGATCGACCACACCCTCGACCACTTGGAGGAGTGGCTGAGCCCGCAGTCCGTCGACGTCAGCGGCGTCTTCGGGGAGCGGGCCAGCGCGGGCACGCAGGTCGACCCGCTCGGTGTCGTCCTCGTCATCGCGCCGTGGAACTACCCCGCGCAGCTCCTCCTCGTGCCCGTCGCCGGGGCGCTCGCCGCGGGCAACGCCGTCGTCGTCAAGCCCAGCGAGATGGCGCCCGCCACCTCCGCGGTCATCGCCCGGTTGCTGCCGCGGTACCTGGACACCGAGGCCGTGGCCGTCGTCGAGGGCGGCGTGCCCGAGACCACGGCGCTGCTGGCCCAGCGCTTCGACCACATCTTCTACACCGGCAACGGCACCGTGGGCCGCATCGTGATGCGCGCCGCCGCCGAGCACCTGACCCCCGTCACCCTCGAACTCGGCGGCAAGTCACCGGCGTTCGTGGACACCGGCGTGGACGTGCCGGAGGTCGCCCGGCGCCTGGCCCAGGCCAAGTTCGCCAACGCCGGGCAGACCTGCGTAGCGCCCGACTACGTCCTCACCGACCCGGCTACCGCCCGTGCCCTGGAGGCCGCGCTCACGGAGGCCATCGCGCAGCGGTACGGGGCGGACCCGGCGGCGTCGGACGCGTACGGCCGGATCGTCAACGAGCGGCACTTCGACCGGCTTTCGGGGCTGCTCGGCTCGGGCCGCCTGGTGACCGGCGGGCAGACCGACCGGGCCACGAAGTACATCGCGCCGACCGTGCTCGGCGGGGTCGAGCCCGATGAGCCCGTCATGCGCGAGGAGATCTTCGGCCCCGTCCTGCCGATCGTCGAGGTCGAGAACCTGGACGAGGCCATCGAGTTCATCAACGACCGGGACAAGCCGCTCGCTCTGTACGCGTTCACCGAAGCGGACGTCACCCGCGAGCGGCTCGCCGCCGAGACCTCGTCGGGCGGGCTCGGCTTCGGCCTGCCGATGGCTCATCTGTCCGTCCCCGAGCTGCCGTTCGGCGGCGTCGGCGAGAGCGGGCTCGGCGCCTACCACGGCCCGCACTCCATCGCGACGTTCAGCCACCGCAAGGCGCGCCTGGACGTGCCGCTGTCCGCCTGACCCGCCACCGTCCCCGACGGCCTGGTGTCACCCTTCCTCGGGAAGCGGCGGCACCAGGCCGTCGGCGACCAGGCCCGCGTAAACGGCCTGCCCGAGCGTCTGGACGGCCGACTGCGGCCGCACCATCACCGTGAACTCCTTGATCCGTCCGTCCTCGTCGAAGTGCAGCAGATCGATGCCGTGGATCTCCTTGCCGGACACGGTCGTCCGGAACAGCAGCACGGCCGACGCCGCCTCGCTCCCGTCGGTGCTGGTCTGTGCCGCGCCCTCGTAGGACCCGACGTACCGGAAGTCCTCGAAGAGCCGGAGCAGCACCCCGAAGAGGCCGACCACCATCTCGCGGCCCTCGAAAGGCTGGAACTTCACCGGGCTGTAGAAGCGGATGTCCGGTGTGAACAGGTCGTCGAGCGCGGCCAGTTCACGCTTCTCGACGGCCTCGCGGAAGCGGGCGACGGCGTCGCGGGCCGCGGCGGGGGTGGCATCGGCGGACGGTGCGGTGGCCATACGGACCTCCATAGTCAAGAATCTGAGTAGTCAGATTGATGACTATCATGGCGGCGCGGCGCCCGGAAGGGAAGACTGCGCGAGGGCGCCCGGAGGGAAAAGACCGGAGCGGCACGGGGTGAGAGGGAGAAGGCGGACATGGCTCTGCGGCACGCGGTGCTCGCGGCACTGCTCGACGGCGAGTTCAGCGGTTATCAGCTGGCCAAGGGCTTCGACATCGGCGTCGCCAACTTCTGGCACGCGCTGCCGCAGCAGCTGTACGCCGAGCTGTCACGCCTGGAGAGCGACGGCCTTGTCTCCGGGCGCGAGGTGGTGCAGGACGGGCGGCCCAACAAGCGGATGTTCCGGGTCACGGACGAGGGCGTCGCCGAGCTGGAGCGCTTCGCCGCCGCGCCCGCCAAGCCGTCGTTCATCCGGGACGACCTGCTGGTCAAGGTGCAGGCGGTCGACGGCGTCGACGCGGCGCCGGTGATCGCCCAGCTCCAGGAGCGGGCGGCGGTCGCCGAGGCCAAGGCGGAGGTCCTGGGGAAGCTGCTGCGGCGGCTGCGCGGGGAGCGGGACGAGGAGGAGTTCCTGCTGGCGGGGCAGCGGATCGGGCCGTATCTGACCTGCCAGCGCGGGCTCGCCTTCGAGCGCGAGACACGGGAGTGGTGCCTGCGGACGGCGGAGCTGCTGGTGCGGCGGCAGAGTGCGGGGGCCCCTTCGGGGTCGGCGCGCGGCCGCCCGGCCGGGTGATTCGGCTCCGTCCGGGTGCCCCCGCACCCGATCGGCGTCCGGTGCGGGGGTGGCTTTCGTGGTCGGCCGCCCGGGTCAGTTCAGGCGGGCCTTCGGCGGCGTCCCGTAGAAGGTGATGGGCGGCCAGCCGCGCTTGGCGGCGAGGTCGTTGAGGGCCTCCGCGATGTCCGTGGGCGTGACCTCCTGCTGCCCCGAGCCCTCCTCGATCCGGACGCTGAAGGTCATGGACAGCTCCGCGTAGCCCGAGCCGTGCTGGACGCGCCCGCTGAACTGCGTCCCCGGGTCGAACGCCACCGCCGACTGGCTGCCCTCGGCCGCCTGGGCGCTCTGCGCGGCCGCGGCGCCGCTGTTGTCGTCCGCCTGTGCCGTACCCGCGGAAGCGAGTACCGCGCCCGCTGCGGCCGAACCCGAGTAGCCCAGCAAGGACCGCCTGGAGACTCCGGACATGTTCCCCTCCTGATCGATACGGGCCTCCCCCCTGGGGACCCGCGGTGATCATAAAGGCCGAAACATCCCCATGGAGCGGAACGAGATCACCTACTTCGGGCCGCTCCGCGCGGTGGTGACGGTCCGTTCGGGGGAGTAGCGACCCCAGGTGCCGTCGGGCAGCTTGGCGCGGAGCTTCACGCGGTGCGTCTCGCCGGACTTCCTGCCGATGTAGAAGCTGTGCTTCGCCCTGCCCTGGGGCGCCGTGCCGCCGAACACCAGCGAGGTCGCGCTCTTGCCGTCCAGATGGATCTGATACTCCGTCACCGCGCCGCCGGTGTGCGGGGGTTTCCAGGTCAGGTCGATGTAGTACGCCCCGTCGCCGGCCCTGTGTGTCCGCGCCCCGAAGTCCGCCGGGGCGGTGGCGCGCCCGCCGCCCTTGCCCGCGGCGGTCCTGACCCGCACGGCGGGGCTCGCGGCCGAGAAGTTGTCGGCGGCGTCGCGCGCCTTCACCGTGAACGTGTACGTCGTGCCCGGCCGCAGGCCCGTGATCAGCGTGTCGGTGGTGCCCCCGCCCACGCTGTGGATCTTCGACGTGCCCTGGTAGATCTCGTACGAGGCCACGCTGCGGTTGTCCTTCGACGCGCCCCACGCCAGGGTCGCCGCGCGCCCGCCCTGGGCCTCGCCGCGCAGGGTGCGCGGGCGGGACGGGGCCTTGCGGTCGGCGGCGGTCGCGGCGGGCGTGGTGACCCGCAGCTTCTTGCTGTCGGGGCTGACGTTGCCGTCGCCGTCGCGGGCCCGGACGGAGAAGGTGTAGGTGGCCTTGGGCTTGAGGCCGGTGATGTCCACCATGTGCTGGTCGGCGGGGACGTCCTTGACCTTGGCGGTGCCCCGGTAGATCTCGTAGCCGGTGACGTCGGAGCCGTCGGTGGTGCTGTTCCACATCACGTGCACGGACGTGGCGCTGCCCGCCTGCACGGTGAGCCCGCGGGGCGCGGAGGGCGGCCGCGTGCTCTTGCCGTCGTCGCCGCCCCAGGCGCAGGAACTCACTCCGAGGACGGCCGCGGTGACGGTGAGACAGGCGGACATCAGGGGGAGCCGGTGGTGGGGCGGGTGGGGGGTCCGTCGCACGGTCGTGCCTTCCACTCGACGCAATTGGTCCGGACCAATTTGACAGGGGTGACGGGGGCACATCAAGAGGTGGGGTGGAACGGGGATGCGGGGAGGGACCCCCGTCGACCCCGCGCCCCCTCACACCTTCCGGTACGCGTAGGCCTCCCGCGCCGCCGCCTCCACCGCCGTGATGTCCGCGCCCGCCGACGCCGTCACGACCGCCGCCACCGCGCCCTCCACGAAGGGCGCGTCGACGAGGCGGGCGCCGTCCGGGAGTTCGTCGCCCTCGGCGATGAGGGCCTTGACGGTGAGGACGGCGCTGCCGAGGTCGACGAGGATCGCGACGCCCGCGCCCCGGTCGACCCGGTGCGCGGCCGCGGCGATCAGCTCGGAGCTGGTGCCGAGGCGGCCGCCCTCCGTGCCGCCCGCGGCCGCCACCGGCGCGGTGCCGCCCCCGGCGAGACCCGTCGCGAGCGTCGCCACGGACTCGGCGACGGGCCCGCTGTGGGACACGAGCACGATGCCCACGAGCTTGCCGTCGTCACTCATGTGTCCGTCCTTCGCCGCTCGTGCCGCCGGGGCCTTCGCCGCTCACGCTGCCGTGGCCTTCGCCGCTCGTGCCGCCGGGGCCTTCGCCGCTCACGCTGCCGTGGCCTTCACCGGGCGTGCTGCCGTGACCCTCGCCGCTCACGCCGTCGTGGCCTTCGCCCGCGGAACCCCTTCGGTCAGGCATGCCCCGCCCCCTCCGCGGTCTCGGCCAGTGCCTCGAACAGCAGGGCCGACGACGTGGCCCCCGGGTCCTGATGGCCGATGCTGCGTTCGCCGAGGTAGCTCGCCCTGCCCTTGCGGGCCTGGAGCGGTGTGGACGCGAGGGCGCCCTCGTGGGCGGCGGCGCGGGCCGCGGCGAAGGACGTGGGGAGCGCGTCGACCGCAGGGACCAGGGCGTCCAGCATCGTCTTGTCGCCGGGTGCGGCGCCGCCGAGCGCGGCCACCGCGTCGACGCCGGTGCGCAGGGCGTCGGCGAACTCGGCCTCGCTGACCTCGGCGGCGTCGCCGAGCGTCTTGCCCGTGCGGCGCAGCAGCGTGCCGTACAGCGGTCCTGACGCGCCGCCCACGGTGGAGATCAACCGCCGTCCCGCCAGGGTCAGGACGGCGCCCGGGGTGTCCGGGGCCTCCTTCTCCAGGGTGGCGGCGACGGCGGTGAAGCCGCGCTGGAGGTTGCTGCCGTGGTCGGCGTCGCCGATGGGCGAGTCCAACTCGGTGAGCCGCTCCGCCTCGCGGTCGACGGCCGCGGCGGCGGTGGTCAGCCAGCGGCGGAAGAAATCGGCGTCGAGCACGGGAACTCCTTGCGTTGTCGGTGCGCCGGGCCGCTGGGCCCGGGGTGATGGTGTGCGGGACCGGTGCGGGGCCGGACCGGCGGTCACATGCCCCAGCGCAGCCCCGCGGTGCGCACGGGCGCGTCCCACAGCCGCAGCAACTCCTCGTCGACCCGGCAGAGCGTCACGGAGGCGCCCGCCATGTCGAGGGACGTCACGTAGTTGCCGACGAGGGCGCGGGCCACGGGGACCCCGCGCTCGCGGAGCACGCGCTGGACCTCCGCGTTGAAGCCGTACAGCTCCAGGAGCGGGGTGGCGCCCATGCCGTTGACGAGGACGAGGGCCGGGTCGTGCGAGGCGAGGTCGTCCAGGACGGCGTCCACGGTGAAGTCGGCGATCTCCCGGGACGTCATCATGGCGCGCCGCTCCCGGCCCGGCTCGCCGTGAATGCCGACGCCCAGCTCCAGCTCACCGGCGGGCAGGTCGAAGGTGGGGGAGCCCTTCGCCGGGGTGGAGCAGGCGCTGAGGGCGACGCCGAAGCTGCGGGAGTTCTCGTTGACCCGGCGGGCGACGGCCTCGACGCGCTCCAGGGGCATGCCCGCCTCGGCGGCCGCGCCCGCCAGCTTCTCCACGAACAGGGTCGCGCCGGTGCCGCGCCGCCCCGCCGTGTACAGGCTGTCGGTCACCGCCACGTCGTCGTTGACGAGGACCTTGGCGACCTGGATGCCCTCGTCCTCGGCAAGCTCGGCGGCCATGTCGAAGTTCAGCACGTCACCGGTGTAGTTCTTCACGACGAACAGCACACCCGCGCCGCTGTCCACGGCCGCCGCGGCCCGCACCATCTGGTCCGGCACGGGCGAGGTGAACACCTCACCGGGGCACGCGGCCGACAGCATCCCCGGCCCCACGAACCCGCCGTGCAGCGGCTCGTGCCCCGACCCGCCGCCCGACACCAGCGCGACCTTCCCGGCGACGGGCGCGTCCGCCCGCGTGATCACCCGGTTCTCCACATCGACGGTCAGCTCCGGATGCGCCGCCGCCATCCCCCTGAGCGCGTCCGCGACCACGGTCTCCGCCACGTTGATGAGCATCCTCACGGGTACCTCCTGGAGAGATTTGCGGGCGTGCCCTTGACCTGCGTTTACCGAGGCCAGAGCACACATGGCGGGTTGATCCCGGCAGGGGCTGCTTTGGCTGCATGGACTCCGGCGGAAGCATCTCCACGTTCTTCCGCTCGCGCAAGGACCCGATGCAGTACTTCTGGGAGCAGTTCAAGTGAGACCGCGTGAAGGTGATCTGGCCTCGCAATTCCAACGGGTGGCCCGGGCGGCGTCGCACGCTCCCGGCACGAGGACAGCAGGAGTTCGTGGACGAGGTGCGGGAACTGCTGAGGTTCAAGGGCGCTGTGATCGCCGGCCGAGCTCTCCCGACGTGACCGTGGGCTTGTGGCTGGATTTGCAGGTGCTCCCTTCCCCGCCTCCCGGTCAGGCGGTATTCCTTCGGTGTTCCTTGCCGAGGCGCAGGGGCGGCCCAGGGCAGGGAAGGGACACAGCGATGACGCATGCGCGGCACTACGGCCAAGGAGACCTGGAGAGCGCCGAGCCCCTTGTGCCGTCCGCCCGCGGCCAGACGGAGATGACCTCGTTCGACGAGGTGTACGACCAGCCGGACCCCAGGCGCTTCTTCCGCCTCCTGGGCCATTGGGACTATCAGACGCCTCGCCATGCGCAGGGGGTGTTCCGGCGCCTGGCCGCCGCCCGCAAGGGAACCGCCCGCACCGCCGCCCCGGTCACTGTGCTGGACATCTGCTGCTCGTACGGCATCAACGCGGCGCTCCTCAACCACGACCTCACCCTGGAGGACCTGTATGCCCACTACACGTCCCCGCGGGCCGCAGAGCTCAGCACGGCGGAGCTGATCGAGTGGGACCGTGCCTATTACGCGGCTCATCGACGTCCCCACGCGCACCGGGTGATCGGGCTCGACATCGCCGCGAACGCCATCTCCTACGCTCTCGCTGTCGGTCTGCTGGACGACGGCTTCACCGAGAACCTCGAAACGGCTCCGCCCACCCCCGCTCCTGCGGGCCGCGCAGCCGGCCCGTCTGGTCACCGTCACGGGCGGAGCGAGCTTCCTGTCCCCGCGCACCTTCCAACCGCTCCTCGCCGCCGCTCACGAACCGATGTGGATCGCGGCGTTCGTTCTGCGTACCGGCTCCTACCGCCCCATCGCTGACGGGCTTGCGCCGTACGGCCTCGTCACCGAGAGAGCGGCTGCTCCGAGCTATCCGCAACGCCGCTTCACCAGCGCGCATGAGCAGCGGTATGCCATCACCGCGGTGATGGCCGCCGGTGAGGATCCCCGGGGCAAGGAGACCGACGGCTACTTCCACACCGCACTGCACCTGTCACGACCCGCGAAAGACGCCGCAGCCCTTCCGCTCACCCATTTCACGTCTGAGGACGTCCCCACTGGTAGTTGGGCGAAGACAGGGATCTGCGCCCCGGTCACAGCCGGAAGTTCCGGTGGCACCACAGGAACAGGTCACGGGACTCCTGGAGCCACTGATCGGCCATGCCCCTGAACGCGTTCTGTGTCGACCAGCAGGCGAGCGGCAGCGTGCGGATGCCCATCAGGTACGGCTGCTGGTCGGCGCCGGCGAGGTCGCAGACCGACAGCATGGGGGCAAGCCGCTCGATGTTCCAGGCGTTGGCGGCCGCGGCGGCCAGGGCCAGTTGGTCCTCCGTGAGGTAGCGGTCGTCGGTGACCGTCACCAGGAGCATGTCGTTGCTGGTGATCCTGAAGGCGAGCCGGATCTTCCGCTCGGCCTCGGGATGCTCCAGCTCCAGGCCGACCGAGGAAGCGTCGGCCTCGTAGGGGCGGCGCTGCCGGGTCATCCAGCCGTTGACCAGGCGCCGCCAGTGCACCCTCAGCTCGAGCGGCTTCTCCGGGGCGGGCTCACCTGGCATCGCGTACCGCCTCCCGCAGCATCCGAGCGTTGAGACCCGCGTCCAGGAGCGCCGCGACCTCGGGTGGCAGCCGGCGAGTGTGCGGAGTGTCCGGGGGCGGCGGCGCGTCGGCCACCCGTACCGGAGCGCTGTCCCAGGCGAGCCAGGCGGCACCGGTCGCCACCGCGAGTTCGGGCTCGGAGACGGTGAGCACCGGCTGTCCCGAGCGCTCGGCCAGCAGGTCGCCGACCATCGGCAGCCGGGAGCTGCCGCCCACGGGCACGATCAGGTCGAGGTCCCCCCACTCAAGGCCGTGCGTGCGCAGGACTCGTTCACACTCCTCGACCGTGTCCGACAGCATCGGTCGTATGGCCGCTTTCAAGTCGGCCTGCGTCAACGTGACCTCGACCGGGGGATCCAGCATCGTCAGCAGATCGGAGTGCTGGGAGGAGACGGACAGCTGATGCTTGAAGGTGGTGCACGCCTCGGCCAGCAGGATCGCGCGCCGCAGCACCCCGGGGTCGTCGGAGCCCGCGGCGGCCTGCCGCAGCTCCGCCACCGCCTCGGGGCAGCGCTCCTGGACCAGGGCGAGCACGGCCCGGTCGATGGCGATCCCCCCTGCGTCGGCGAGCCCGCCGGGCGAACCGAGCACGGCGAAGCCCTCTGTGCTGCCCTGGGCCACCGCCAGGTCGAAGGTGCCGCCGCCCAGGTCGTAGACGAGGACGGTGCGGTCGCGGTCCATGCCGTGGTCGTGCAGGGCGTACACCGTGGCGGCCACCGGCTCGGTGCGCACCTCGACGACCTCCGGCGGCAGCCCCGCCGCCTCGGCGGCGGTCAGCATCAGCTCGCGCCGGTTGCCCTCCCAGGTCGCCGGCACTGTGATCACCACACGGGAGGGAGCGGCACTGACCGCGGCCCTGGCCTGCTCCACGAGGAAACCGAGCACCTCCGTCGTCAGCTGCACGGTGGTGAACCGGCGCTCACCGAGCTGATGCGGGAACGCCTCGCCGAACTCCCTCTTGAACTCCGCCCGGAACCGCTCGGGACGCCGCAGGCGTGAGTTCAGCGCGGCCTGCCCCACCACGGTCGAACCGTCGGGGAGCAGGCACACGGCGCTGCGCACCGACGTGGCGCCGAACGGGCTCACGGGATCGCGCACCGGGAGCGGTGGACGGCCCGGGCGCAGGATGACCAGGGCGGAGGTCCAGGTGCCGAAGTCGATGCCGTAGACCGGCCCGGAACCGGCACCGCCGCTGTTCACGGCGCGTCGAACTGGGTGGGGTCGAAAGCGGCGCCCAGCCCGTCGGCCGTCGCGCTCTCGGCGTCGGCCTCGTGGGCCGCGGGCGCGGTCGGCTCGGTGCCGGCCGGGTCCTGCGGAATGGCGTCCGCGGCCGTGGCGTCGCCGGACGCGGTGTCCTTGGTGACGTCGACGGCGGGGCGGGCCGAGGCGGCTCCGAGGGCGGCGTCGGCGACGGCACCGACGGCCAGGTCCGCGGCGATGTCCTTCGCCGCGGCCGCCCCGGGCCTCCCGGGTGGCCGGAGCCGGGGGCCCGGCGCGGGCGCGGGCACGGCCAGTCGCTCCACGCGGGCGCGCAGCCGGTCGAGTTCGCCCTGCAGGCCTCGGTAGCTCTGCTGCCGGGCCTGCAGCTCGCCGCGCCGCCTGGCCAGGTCCGCCTTGGTCTGCCCGGTCGCCGCCCGGAGCCTGCGGGTGGATTCCGTCAGGGATTCCTGCTGGGCCGCGAGCTGGGCGTTCAACTCCGCCATCAGGGACTGGGTGAAGTCGGCGTAGGTCTGGTTGAAGGACTCCGTGGCGTGCCGGCGGCTCGCGGCGATCTCCTGGCTGACCAACTGGAGCAGCCGCGCCGCGCGTTCACGCTCGGCGCGCTCACGCAGATCCTGCCGGTGGTTCCTGACCCCGTGCACGAACCCCATCGTTCCCAGCCCCAGGAGCAGCGCGATACCGCTGAAGGGCTCCACGAGAGCGACCACACCGCCCGCGCCGATGCCCGCCATCCCGGTGGACCAGCTGGCCCGGAACTGGTCGAAGAACCGGGCGGGGCGGACGTTGAGCGGGACGGTGGGCACCGCGATGGCCGGGGTGAAGGGCGGCTTCGAGACCTCGGGCGAGGTGAGTTGCAGGCTGGTGCGCTCGGCGAACTCCCTCATGATCGCCACAGCCGTCGCGGCCAGCTGGTCGTGCGCGGCGGCAAGGGCCTTGAGCATGTCGGAGGCCACCTCGCCGACCAGTTCGTCCGCCCCCGGGTCGGCGCCGGCGGTCACCTTCTCCTGATACTGGCGCAACGCCGTGTCGAAGGCGCCCTGGAGCGCGGTCCGGGCGGGCCGGGTGTCGAGGTCGAAGCGGCGGCGCAGTTCCGTGCGCCACTCCGCGCCGCCCGCGGACAGCTCCCCGAGCCTGGCGGTGGTCTGCGCCACCTCACGGCGGATGCGCTCCAGGGACTCGTCCGACTCCAGCGCCGCCAACTCGTTGACCAGCGGGGAGCCCGCCGTCGCCACGGCGTCGCACAGGCCGTCCAGGGCCCGTCGAAGCTGGACCGCGCCGCTGGTGGTGGCAAGGCCCTCCCACAGCGCGTGGCCCAGCTCGAAGAAGCCGGAATCGGCGAGGAGCTGGTCGTCGGTGCGGTCCCTGAGCCACTTGAGCTTGCGGAAGGCGGAGACCGGGACGATCACCAGGCTGTCGGCCGGGCGGCCGGTGCGCGCGGAGATCTTCTCGCGGGCACCGGCGACCACGGGGGAGGCGTCCCTGACCTTGTCGGTCTTGGTGACCGTGGTGATCACCACCTCGCACTTCTCCAACGCCCGGTCCAGGAAGTCCAGTTCGTAGGTGGCCAGCGGCTCGATGGCGTCGCACACGAAGACCAGGCCGTCGGCCCGCTCGAGGAAGGAAAGGGTGGCCGCGGTGTGTTCGGGGTTGACGCTGCCGACACCGGGCGTATCGATCAGGACGAGCCCGCTCTCCAGCTCGGGTACCGGGGCCTGGATCTCCACCAGCTGGACCCGTTTGTGGTTACGGGGGTTGCCCTGCTCGGTGACGAACTCCGGCATCCGGTCGAGGCCGACCTCCAACCGCTGGACGGCCCCCCGGCCGCCGTCCGGGGCACTCAGGTGCACCACGGCCCGCTCACGGGGGCCCCAGGCGAGGGTGGACACCACGCACGTGGCCACGTCCACGTCCACGGGGAACAGACCGCGCCGTTCCACCAGGGCGTTGAGCAGCGTGGACTTGCCGCGCTTGTACTCACCGGCGACGACGACATGACATGTGCCCTGTTCCAGACGGGCCTTGGACTGCGCCAGAAGCTCCCGCTGCCGGGGACCCAGCTCACCGGACAGCTCCGCGGTGAGCTTCGGGAACGCGGCCAGAACGTCCGAACGCAGGCGGCTGAAGGCATTGTCCTGCATGGTGGTTCACCCTTCGTCGGGCAGATGCCGGCGCAGAAAATTGGGGGCGAGCTGTCGGTAGTAAGGCGTCAGGGACGGTTCGATGAGCAGGCTCAGGAGGCTGCTGAACTGCCCGTCCCACTCGTTGCCGGGCTGCCGCCCGCGTGCGAGGCCGTCGAACAGCTCGTCGTAGAGATGGAACAGGCGGGTGCGCAGATCCCGGTAGGCCCCGGTGGTCAGTTCCGCGACCGCGGGATGCGGGAAGCGGCCGACGGGACGTGACCACTCCGCACGCGAGCGGTGCGGCTCCTTGAAGCGCAGGTCGGTGTACTCGACCAGGCGCCGCGTGGACCAGTTGAGCACCGCCGTGGCGAACGGCGGGAAGAGGTCGGCGCCGCCGGCCGGATCGGGACGCAGGACGAACAGCGGCAGGCGGGCGTAGACCTGGGGCACGCCGTCCTGGACGACCGGCACGGGCAGCGGCCAGCCGATGCCCGCTTCCATGGGAACGAGCTGGCGAAAGGCCCGAGTGCGGCGGAACTCCCGGCACAGCGCTTCGGAGCGCGGAACGGAAGGGTCGTCCTTGGCGTCGTCCAGCGGGACGCCGGGGCCGTCCGTGGCGTCGCTCAGCGGGACGCCGGGGCCGTTCGTGGCGTCATTCATAGGGCGTGCCGCCTTCCTCACTCGCCTCACTCGGTTCCGGCTCGCCGGGCAGTACGTAGGCGACGACCTCCTGGGGACGCAGCAGCGCCTCGCCCCACAGGTAACCCGGCCGCACCGTCTCCGCGATGGCGTCGCAGCGCAGCCCCGAGGGGGCGTCACGGGTGGCCACCACGCTGTGCCGCGCGGGGTCCACGGGGCCGGAGTCCTCGACGGGGACGACGCCGGACGCGGCAAGGGCGGCCAGGACGCTGCGCCGCACCCAGTCCAGGACGGGCTCTGCGGGCGGATCGGGGCCCGTGGTCAGCCCGGCGAGCCGGTCCAACAGCGCGATGAGCGGTGCCGCTGACGCCGGGACGGGCGGCTGCGTGGCCGGTCGCTGAGTGCCCTCGTCCTCGGCCGTCATGGACGCACCGCCTGCGACGAGCCCGCGGCGACGAGGAGATTGCCGGAGTCCTGCCAGGCGCCCATGAACTCGTCAAGGGGTACCTGCAGGCCCTGGCCCTCGGGGTGGCCGGAGTCGTTGAGGACGACCATCGGGTGCGCCGGGTCGCTGTTGTCGATGCCGGTGACCCATACGGCGTGGTTGGCGTCCTGCCCGGGGATGCCCGACGTGTCGCCCACGGCGGTGTCGTCCCCCGGGCCGTGTCCGGGCGTCCAGATCTCGTCCGCGTCCAGGCCGACGATGGCGGCCCCGCCACCCGCGAGCACCCCCTCCAACTGCTCCAGGGACGCACCCTCCACGTGCCGCACCGGGACGCCGTGCCGCTCAAGGAGGTTCCCCAGGTCGTCCGGCGCGGTGCCCGTCCCGTCGAAGCCGTCCTTCGCGGCGGCCTCGGCGATGAGTTCCTCCTCGCTGATCCGCTGGCCCGTCAGGTACTCCAGGACCATGCCCTGGGCACCGATGGCACAGGCACCCTCGCCCTGGTGCTGCTGCCACACCCCCATCGCCTCGCCCGGGTCGCCGAGGACGGCACCCGGATCGCTCCGGGCGGGGTCGAAGTTCGCCAGGCCGGGGTCGCCGTCAGGAGCGGGGTCGGCTGCCACGGCCGCTGCCGGGTCGTCGAAGGGGTACCCCGGATCTGCCAGGTCCGTCGATTCGTCGCCGGGCGCGGCGTCCACCTCCGGTGCGATGCCGGGGTCGACAGCGGGGTCGTACGCGTCCCAGCTCATGGCTCGCTCCCTCCGCCGTCCTGTCCGGTCGGCATGTCGTCCCCGTACAGCAGCGTCCGCGCACGGCCGACGAGGTCCGCCACGCGTTCGTACGAGCGCAGCACCACCCGCGCCACGGTGAGCGTGGGCCGGTCGAGCAGGGGATCGCCCGCGCGCGCGGCCCAGTGGCCGACGTGGCCGCGGGCGGTCGCGAGCAGCACGTCCACCGGGGTGCCGGGCGGCAAGCCGAGCCGGGCGGCGCAACTGGTCCCCAGCTCTCCGGTGACCGCGAGCAGTTGGGACTCCTCCCGCGCCGTCAGGCTCAGCCGCCCGCGGTAATGCGCGCCCAGCGCGGCGAGTTCGGAAGGACCGGGGTCGGTCACCCGCATGCTCTCCAGGAGATCCGCGACCTGGTCCGCGACCGCGGGCGGCCGCCGCCCGGCGCGCTGGGCGGCGGCCCGCAGCCGGGCCACCTCGTCGGCGATCTCCCGCTGGCCGTGGTCCAGCTTGATCAGTGCCGCCCGGTTGCCGAAGTGCCGCAGGACCAGCGCCCGCAGTTCGGTCACCCCACTGCGTTCGAGGAGTGCCCGGCGCACCGCGTCCTCGCCGAGGCCGTCCCGGAGGTACGCGCAGGCCAGGAACACTCCCCAGGCCCCCAGGCGGTCCACCAGAGTGGCGCGGACTCCCGCGGGCACGGGCAGGTCCGGATACTCGCGTACGCAGAAGAGGTTGACGTCCTCCATGCGGTCCGCCAGCCGCCGCGGCGGCACCTTCGCCAGGTCGGCCAGCGGGTCGAAGCCGTTGGCCGCCATGCACTGTGCCCCGGCCCCGAGCAGGCCCGCGACCGGGACGACGGTGCGGAACACCCGCTGGACGGAGGGCCGTTCGAGGTAGGAGTCGGCGATGCGGCGGGCGGTCGCCATCGGGTCGTAGCCGTACGGGTCGGCGGGCATGCCGTCGGCGTCCGTCTCGCCCACCGGCGGCCAGTACTGATCGCTGCGGGAGAGCACTCCGAACGCCTTCAGCGGGCTGACCACCTCCCCGTAGGTCCCGGCGAAGGAGTCCACCGCCTGCTGGTCGGCGCGGCCAAGGCCCCGGCTGAAGACGAAGACGACGGCGTCGGCCCGGTCCATCTCGGCCGCGCTGTCGGCGTGGACCGAACGCGCGTCCTGCCCCAGCTCGTTGAGGACCCGCGCGGCCTCGTCGCGCTCCACCGGGTCGTCGATGCCGAGGAAGGCGAGGGTGTTCTCGGCGTCGGTTCCGTGCACGCTGCCGAGGCCGGGGGTGTCCACGAGCCGGAAGCGGCGCAGCAGGGCACTGGGCCGCCCCACCTCCACCTTCCGCACGGAGCGCAGCAGACGAAGGCCGCCGGGGTCGCGCGCGGTCAGCCGGGACAGCGCCGCGGGAGCCCACTCCTCCGGCGCCCGGCCGTCCTTGAAGTGGACGAGCAGCCGACGGCGTTCGGCATGGTGGAACTCGCAGACGTTGAACGTCAGCTCCAACTGCCCGGTGTCGGAGACCTCCTCACCGAGCAGCGCGTTCACCAGCGTCGACTTGCCGCGCTTGATCTGTCCGGCCACGGCCACCCGCATCGGCTGCGCCAGGCGGGCCCGGGCGGCGCGCACCACGACCGGTAGGTTCCCGGCCTCCGGGTCGCCGGGACCCACCGCCCTGGCGATCCGGTCGAACACCTCGCCGTGGGGCGACGCGGGGTCCGGCAGGTCGGACATGCCCTCACCACCCCGCGGCTGTGCCATGTGATCCCCCGAAGCCGGCCCGGGGTCGAGGCTCGTCCCGTGCGCCGGCCAGTCCAGGGTGGCAGCCCAACGGATCGCGGGGGAGGGGTTGTCGGGAACTGTTCCCGGCCTGGGGCGCATGGGGCGAAGAGGGGGGCGTATGGCGGAAGGTCGCGCGCTCAGGCTGCGTCCTGTGCGTATTCCCTCTCCACCGCACCGAGTCGTACGGTGGTTGCTCTGGGTGATCGGGGGATACCGGGTGGAAGTCCACAACCCGGCAGCGCGCTGCTGGGAACTGTCGAGGGAGTACTGGCAGGCAGCGGGTGCCGGGCTGCCGACCGGGCAGCTCTTCGAGCAACTGGTCGAGCACGGACGGCTGGCACTGGCGGCCCGGCGGGAGGCCGGCCCCGGCGCCTTCACCGCGTATACGGAGGCCGACGTCGCAGGGGTGCTGCTCGACGCGTACGGCCGCGAGTTGACGACGCATCAAGCCAAGGGCTGGACATACCAGCAGGTCAGGGCCCACTCAGCGGCCGCCGACGAGTTCACCCCCCTCGTCGGACCGGACAAGCTGCGGCACTACCTGACGGGCAGGGCGCACTACGAGCTGGGGGAGGGCCGGGCCGACGAGGCACTGGCCCTGGTGGACGAGGCCGACCGGCTGCGGTGTGAACCCGCCACCGGCACCATGGCGGACTACGCGCACGGCGACCTGCGCGCGCTGAGGGCCGCGGCCCTGCATCAGCTGTACGACTCGGACACCGCCCTCGACGTCCTGGCTCCGCTGGAAGCCGAGCTCGGCGCTCTCCTTCCGCGGGGGCCGGTGCTCGCCACCGACGACGAGGCGGTGCGCCGCCTCCAGGAGGAGTTCGCACGGCACAGGGACGGCGCGGTGAACCTCGCCCACGCACTGGCGGCCTCCGCCGTCTACCACCAGATCCTGGACACCAAGGCGGGCGCGCTGCGTGACAGCGGCCGCCCGGCGGAGGCCGAGCGGGTCTACCTGACGCTGATGCCGCACTACGCGGCGTCCGGGCTGCCGGAGGTCGGCCACATCCAGTTGGCCCGCGTCGCGCTGGACCAAGGGGCGACGGAACGCGCGCGACAACGCCTCGACCTCGCCGCGCCGCTGTTCGAGGCCCCCTCCGAGAGCGACCGGACGTCGATGCGCGCGCACCTGCGACTGGTCCGCGGCGCGGCGTACTGCCGCATGAGAGCCGAGGTGGCCCGGCGGTCCGGGCACCACCGCGAGGCCCTCACCTGGTGCGACCGGGGCGAGACCTTCCTGGCCGCCCGCCGCGACGACTCCCTCGGCGCGATGCTGCAGACCGAGAGGGCCCGGGCCCAGCGTGCCCTGGGGAACGCGAACCGCGCGGCGCAGGCGTACCAGCAGGCGGCCCACGCCCTCGACCGGGTCCTGCGGATCCCCCTCGGCCACCGCTTCGACACGCTTCATCTGCGGTACCGCAGGCCGGTGTTCGAGGAGGCGCTGGCCGCCGCCGAGGAGACCGGCCGCGCGCGGCTGGCCGCCGTGGTCACCGATCTGCTCAAGGCGCGCGCCTTCTCCGCCCGCCTCTCGCTCGCGCGCTCGGCCGGGCCGGCCGAGTCCGGTGAACGGGACGGTCCGGACCGGGCGCGCTTCACCGAGCTGACCGGGGCGATCAGCCGGGCCGAGGGCCGGGGCCAGCCGGAAGAGGCCCACCGGCTGTACGAGCAGCGGGCCGCGCTGCTCCTCAAGATCCGTGCGGTGGACACCCGCTGGCACCTGATCAGGGACGATCCCCCCTTCGACCCCGCCACGCTCACCGGCTACCTGGCCGCGTACGGAGGCGACGCACCGGGCGGCAGGGGCCGCTGCGTCGCCCTGAGCCTGTACGAACGTCCGGGCGGAGTCCTCGCCCTGCTCGCCACCCCGGACGGCTGCCTGCGGATGGGCACGCGCGCATGGGCCAAAGGCACCCGTCGCGCCCTCGACGCGTACGAGCGCATGCTGGACGAACCGGAACAGGCACCCGAGGAGCTGGACTTCTGGGGCCACCACGGAATCACGCTCGGCGATCTCGTCCCCCAGGCCTTCGCCGACGAGGTCGCCTCCAGCGGCACCTGCCTGCTGTCGCCGCACGGCCGCCTGCACGCCCTGCCCTGGACGGTGGTACGTCACCGGGGCCGCCACCTGGTCCGGGACACCGCCCTCGGCGTCGTCCCCAACCTGGCCTGCGTACCGGCCCTCGACCACCGCCCCGACGCACCGCTCCACGTGGCACTGCTGGGAGTCACCGAGCCGCCCGCAGGCAGCACGCCGATCCCGCAGGTGGGCCAACTGGTGACGGACCTGGCCGAATTCCTGGGGCCCGACCGGCTGTTCGGCGAACCGGCCGTCGGTCCGGCCGCCGATGCCGCCGCCCTGCGGGCCCTGTTGGACTCCGGGCCGCCGCTCCCCGACCGGACGGCCGTGCTGCACATCGCCACGCACGGCATCCGCGACCCGGGGGCGCCCTTCCGCGCAGGCGTGCAGATGGCCGACGGCGAAGTCGAGACGGGTGAGATCCTCATGGGACGCATGTGCTTCGAGGAGGTCGTCCTCACCGCGTGCAGCACCAGCTTTCGCGCGGCGGCCGACCTCAGTGGCGGACACGGGGCGCTCCCCGGACCGCCACCGCGGGCGCCGCGGCCCCTGGTACTCGCCGGAGATGTGGCCAACGCCCTGGTCCATGCCTTCCACGAGGCGGGCGCCGCCTTCGTGCTCGCCAGCCCGGTTCCGGTGCGCGCGAGACTCGCGAGCCACCATTCCCTGACGTGGTTCGCCTACCGGGCTGCGGGCTGCGATCCGCTGGAGGCCGCCCGGCGGGCCGCCGTGGCGCTGCTCGACGCGGACGACGCGCCGCGGCAGGTCGGGAACTGGGCCGGGATCACGGCCTACGGAGCACGATGACCCATGACCCCTGGGGGACGACGATGACGGAGAACACACCGACGCCGGAAGAGGTGGCGCGGACGATGCGCGACCGGTTCGACGCGCGGACCGGACCCGCCCCGGACGCGGTCGACCCGGACGTATCCCCGGACGTATCCAAGCCAGACGTATCCGACCCGGACGCGGCCGACCCGCCGCTGGGCCACTCCAAAGACCACTGGACCCCCGCGGACCGTCCACCCCCGCCGACGAGCCCGCCCCCCGCCCCGCCGCAGCCCGCGTGACCCCGTGCCATCGGGCCTGATCGGACTGGTGGCCCTGCTGTTCGTGGCAGTGCCCGGCCACCTCTACCTGGTGCGCTACGAGCGCCACAGCGTGCGCGAACGACCGGGCGCCGCCCGGGAGATCGCCGAACTCTTCGCGGTGGGCACCTTCGTGACGCTGGCCTCCGTGGCGGGCGTCTTCGTCCTCGCCGAGGCGGTCCCCGGCCTCGCCACGCTCGACGGCACGGCGTCCGGTGCGGCCTACCCGCGCTCGCATCCCTGGCATCTGGCACGCTCCGGCCTCCTGGCCCTCGCCGTCAGCGCGCTCGCCTGCGCCGCGCTGGGGGAGTTCCGCGGCCGCCGCAACGGCGGCACCTGGTCCAACGCGGCGGGAACCGTGTGGTCCGAACTCCTCAAGCCGTCCCGCGGAGAGACCGACCCGCACGTGCAGATCCTGATGGACGACGGCACGCGCGTCCACGGGAGCGGCCATATGGTCTCCGACGAGCGGGACCCCTACTTCCGCGATGTGGCCCTGCACCACCCCATCGTGATCCACACCGAGGGCGAGGAACAGCCGCACGTCTCGGACGCGGACTACGTGATCATCCCCGGCGCCCATATCCGGCTCATCCAGATCACCACCGTACGCGCGGATCGGCACTGACCCCTTGCCGCGCCCTGCCCCGCGACGATCTGTTCCTCCGGTCGCCCCGGCCCGGAACTCGTGGCCGAGGCGGCGACCGTCTCACCGCAGCTGCCGCCGCACCAGTTCATGCAGGCGTCCACCCGTGTCCGCCAACAACGCCGCGGGTGCGCCCTGTTGAACGATGCGTCCCTCTGACATGACGACGACGCGGTCGGCGTCCATGACGGTGGACAGGCGGTGGGCTATCACGACGCGGGTGGCGTCGAGGGCGCGTGTGCTGTCCGTGACCGTGCGCTGGGTCTCGTTGTCGAGGGCGCTCGTCGCCTCGTCGAAGAAGAGGACGCGGGGGCGGCGGATCAGGGCCCCGGCGATCATCAGGCGCTGGCGCTGGCCGCCGGAGACCGCTCCGCCGCCGGAGATCATCGTGTGCAGGCCCATCGGCATGCGCTTGATGTCCTCGGCGAGGCCCGCCATCGCGGCGGCCTCCCACGCCTCCTCCTGCGTGAACGACTCGGCGCCGCAGATGCAGTCCAGGATCGAGCCGGTGAGCGGCTGGGCGTCCTGCAGGACCACGCCGCACTGGCGGCGCACCGCCGACCGGTCGAGGGCCGCCAGGTCCTGCCCGTCGTAGAGCACGCTGCCCGAGACCGGCTCGTCGAAGCCGATCAGGAGGCGCAGCAGTGTCGACTTGCCGCAGCCGCTCGGGCCGACGACGGCGACGAACTCGCCGGGCCGGATCGCCAGGGACACGTCGTCGAGGACCAGGGGGCCGTCGTCGGCGTACCGGAAGGACAGGGAGCGCGCCTCGATCCCGCCCTGGAGCTCGCCCGGCTGGGTGCTCCCGGCGCGCACTTCCGGCACCGCGTCGAGCACCGGCTTGATCTGCTCGAACATCGGGAGCACCGCGGCCGCCGAGAGCAGCGCGCCGGTGAGCTGCGTGACGGAGGTCAGGAGCATCGTCACGGCGGTGCTGAAGGTGAGGAACTCGCCCGCGGTCAGGCTGCCGCGCGCCGGTCCCGCGAGCAGGACGAACATGATGAGCGTGCAGAGCGGCAGGTAGACCGCGTTCAGGACCGTGGTGATGTTCTTGACGCGCCCTGCCCGCCGCTGCAGCTCCCGGCTGCGTGCGAACTCCCCGGCCCATGCGGCGTACGCGAAGCTCTCCGCCCCGGCCACGCGGAGTTTGGGCAGTCCGCGCAAGGTCTGGAAGGCCTGGTTGTTCAGCTTGTTGCCGAGCTCCACCAGGCGTCGTTGCCAGCGCAGTTCGCACAGGCCGAGCGTGAGGAAGACAGCGGCGATGACGGCCGGCATCGCCAGCGCGGCCAGGGCGAGGGGGACGCTGTAGAGCAGGAGGAGCAGCACGTTCATCGCGCCGATCGAGGCGGACTGCAGGGCCACCGGGGCGATGCCTGACAAGACCCGGCGGATCGTGCTGACGCCCATCGCGGCGCTCGCCAGTTCCCCCGTGGAGCGGGCGGCGAAGAAGCGTGTGGGCAGCCTCAGGAGCCGGTCCCAGACCGCCGGTTGGAGCGTGCTCTCCATGCGCCCCTCCATCCGCAGGACGGTGAGGTTCTGGAGCAGCATGAACGCCGCGGAGACCACGCTGGAGACCATGACGGCCAGGGACACCTGGACGATGAGGCTCTTCTCGGCGTTCGGGACGAGGACACCGAGCACCTGCCCGGTCGCGATCGGCACCAGGGCGCCGATCGCGACCGTCACCAGCGAGGCCAGCGCGAGCCTGCGCACGTCCCCGCCACTGCCGCGCAGGCTGAAGCGGGCAAGGCGCCAGGGCGTCAACGCCCGGTCCGGCAACGGGCGGTAGAACATGACCGCCCGCGGTGCGAACTCGTCGGCATTGCCCGCGTCGACGCGGCTGCGCCGCCCGGACGTGGGATGCACCGACTCGTAGCCGCCGCGACGCCACAGCAGCGCGACCGGCGCGCCGCTCGCGGCACGGTGTCCCAGCAGCGGACCGGAGTTCTCGCGCCACCAGCGGCCGTCGAGCCGGACGGCACGCGTACGGATCCGCGCGGCCACCGCGATCTGCTCCACCGGGTCGATCCGGTCGCTCACCGCACCGCTCTCCGCGGCGTCGGCCAGCGTGACGCCCACCGCCTCGGCGACCAGGCGGCACGCCGCGTACGTGGCGTCGTGACCGCCACGGGACCCGGTGGTGCGCGCGCCCCGCCCGCCGGAGCGGCCCATGGAGGCGATCAGTGTCCTGTCGGCCTGCTCGCGGACACTCTCGCCCGCCTTGATGCCGGCGGCCGTTCGGTCCTCGTGGGCCCGCTCCAGACGCTCGATCCAGCGGTCCAGGGCGGCGAGAAGCCGGTACTGCTGGTCGACCATCCGCTGCCACATCGCCGCGTCCACGAGCAGGTCGCCCGCGGCCTGTTCGCTGTAGGCGGCGCCGTACCGCACGCTGCCCGGCGCGACCGGCATCCAGAGGATGTCGTCGTCGGCCACGGCGCCGTCCGCCGCGTCGGGGACGTCGCCCGTGCCGCGGCCGTCGAGCGGCGCCTCGAACAGGACCCGGTGGCCGCGCCCGATGCCGAGCGCGAAGGCGTGCTCCAGGAGGCTCAGCGCCGCGTCCTGGGTGTCGTATCGGCTGGGGTACTGCTGCTCGTGCGGCCAACTCCCGCCGTAGTCCGGCCGGTACAGCTCGCGCAGCGGGATCCGGCGCAGCTCGCAGCCGTGCAGGGGGCGGGCGACGAGGGTGTGCTGGGGGCCCTCGACCGGGCCGAGGAGCAGCGTGCCCGGTTCGATGCGGCCCAGGTAGTGCCAGTGGCCCTGCCGCGCGGCGTCGACGGCGAACAGGTCGAGGGCGCCGGCCTCGACGAGCCACAGCACCTGGGGGCCTTCCAGGTGCGCGCTGCGCAGCCCCGCGCAGTCGACCGGTGCGCCGAGGGCGCCGAAGGCGGCGGCGACCGGGTCGGCCGTCGTGCCGGGGTATCCGTGCTGCCGCGGTGCGGACGTCACCTCAGTGCTCCTTGACCAGGTGGGCGTAGGGGCCGCCGGCGGTGACGAGGTGTTCGTGCCGTCCGCGCTCCACGACCCGGCCGTGGTCGAGCACGACGATCTCGTCGCTGTCGCGCACGGTGCTCAGACGGTGCGCGATGACGACGCAGGCACAGCCGCGGCGGCGCAGATTGTCGATGATGGCCTGTTCGGTCTCGGCGTCGAGCGCGCTGGTCACCTCGTCGAGCACGAGGATGCTGGGGCGCCGGACCAGGGCCCGCGCGATCTCCAGGCGTTGTCGCTGCCCGCCGGAGAAGTTCCGCCCGTCCTGCTCGACCCGGCCGTGGATGCCGCCGGGCCTGCGGGCCACGACCTCGTACAGGCAGGCGTCCCTGAGGGCGGTGACGACGGCGTCGTCGGGGATCGACGGGTCCCAGAGGACGACGTTGTCGCGGACCGTGCCCTCGAAGAGGAAGACGTCCTGGTCGACGAAGGAGACGGAGGCACAGAGCGCGCCGCGCGGAATGTCCTCCAGGCGCTGCCCGTCGATGCGGATGGTGCCTTCCCACGGCCGGTAGAGCCCGGAGAGGAGCCGGGACACGGTCGACTTGCCGCTGCCGGAGCCGCCGACGAGCGCGACCTGCTGCCCCGGGCCGACCGCCAGGGAGAACCCCGTCAGGAGCGGCTTGTCGAGGGGGCTGTAGCCGAAGGTGATGTCGTCGAGGGTGACGTGGCCCTTGAGGCGGCGTGTGCTCGCCGCCGGTTCCGGGCGGGCGTAGAGCGCGTCGACGGGGAAGTTCTCGACGTCCTTGAGGCGGGCAACGTCGGCGGCGAAGTCCTGGACACGGCCCGCGACGCCGTTGAGGCGGGTGAGGGGCGCGGTGAAGCGGGTCACCAGTGCCTGGAAGGCGACGAGCAGCCCGATCGACAGCTGCCCCTCGACGGCACGCAGGCCGCCGATCCACAGGATCAGCGCGCTGTTCAGGGTCGCCAGGGTCGGCGCGACCACACCGAGCCAGGCGCTCGGCACCCCGAGGCGCTGCTGTTCCTCAAGGGTGGTGGCGTGCTGGCCCGCCCAGCGCCGGAAGTATCCGTTCTCGCCCCCGGTCGCCTTCATGGTCTCGATCAACTGGAGGCCGGTGTAGGAGGTGTTGGTGAGCTTGGCGCTGTCGGCGCGCAGCTTCTGGGTGCCCGTGGCGCGCAGCCGGATGACGACGCGCATCGCCACGACGTTGAGCAGGGCGATGCCGACGCCGACGAGGGTGAGCTGCGGATCGTACGTCCACAGCAGGGCCGCGTAGAGGAGGACGACGATGCCGTCGACCCCGGCGGCCGTGAGGTCGCGGGCGAGGGTCTCGGCGACCGCGTCGTTGGACGCCAGGCGCTGCACGAGGTCGGCGGGGCCGCGTTGGGCGTAGAACGTGACGGGCAGGCGCAGCAGATGGCGCAGGAAGCGGGCGCTGCCGAGGGTGGAGGAGATGATGCGGCCGCGCAGCAGGTTCGCCTGTTGCAGCCAGGTCAGCACCACGGTGAGGGCGACCATCGCGCCCATCGACGTGAACAGCGCGCCGAGCAGCGAGGTTTGACGCCCAATCAGGAACAGATCGATGTACGTCCGGCTGAGCGCGGGCAGCGCGGCGCCGACCGCGACGAGCAGCAGGCTGGCCAGGAGCGCGGCGAGCATCGTGCCCGTCGTGCCGCGCAGCCGTGTGGGGAGGGCCTTCATGAGGCCGGGCCTGCGGCCTCCCGGACGGAAGTCCGGGCCCGGTTCGAGGACGAGGACGACTCCGGTGAAGCTGGTGTCGAAGTCCTCGGCGGGCACGAAGCGGCGCCCCTTGTCCGGGTCGTTGACGTACACGCCCCTGCGGCCGAGACGGCGCCCCGTGCCGTCGTAGACGACGTAGTGGTTGAACTCCCAGAAGAGGATCGCGGGCGCCTCGACCTCGGCGAGCGCGGCGGGCTCCATCTGCATGCCCTTGGCGGTGAGGCCGTAACCGCGCGCGGCCTTGAGGACGTTGCTGGCCCGGGAGCCGTCGCGGGAGACGCCGCACGCGATGCGCAGCTCCTCCAGGGGGACGTGCCGTCCGTGGTGGGCGAGGACCATGGCGAGGGCGGCGGCCCCGCACTCCACGGCTTCCATCTGCAGGACGGTGGGCGTACGAACGGTGCGCGGGCGCCTGCGCTTCGGCGCGGCGCGCGGTGCCGCACGGCGTCGTCCGCGCCGCGGGGGTTCTGGGCGGTGTCGGCGACGGCCGCCGGGGGGCGGCAGCGGCTGTTGGTGCGCGGGGGAGGGAAGCGGTGCGGTCACGGAAGCAGCCAATCGATCGGGCGCTGCTCGGCGAGGTGGAAGGCGCCGGTGGCCGGGGTCATGGAGTCGAGTGCGAAGGGGGGACCGCCGGTGGTCGACCAGGCGTAGCCGGACTTGGTGCGCGAGGACTTCTCGAGCCGTACGAGCACGGCGACGGGTGCCCCGTCCTTCGTGAACTGCCCGGCCAGTTCCTTGTCGCCGAGGAAACCGGTGATCTTCTGCCTGCTCTGCGCCGCCCGCCCGACGGCCCGCACCCGGCCGCGGAGCTTTCCGTACTCCTTGGTGGGCACGGACTGGACGGTGAGATCCACCGGGGCGCCGACGGGGACACCGGCCACCCTGTCGGCGGGTACGTAGAGCATCGCGTGGAGCGGGTCGTCGGTGCCCGCCACGCGCTCCAGGGTGGCGACGTCGGCGCCGGTGGTGACCACGGCGCCGATCCTGGCGACGAGTGCGGTCACACGGCCCGCGGTGAGCGCGCGGACGACCTTGTCGCCCCGGTCCGTACGGACTTTCAGTACGGGAGCGCCCGCGGCGAGCCGTTTGCCCTCCTCGGCGAGGACGCGCGTCACCTGACCGGTGACGGGGCTCTGCAGGACGTAGCTGCCCCGGCCGTACGTGAGGATTCCGGGTGCCCGGAGCGTCGAGGAGACCGATCCGGTCACGGCCCAGACGCTCGCGGCGGCCATGACGACGACGGTGACGGCGAGGACGAGCAGGCCCTGCGGGCGGGCGTAGCGCACCGGCACGTCGAGTTCCTCGGGCGACTGCAGCTTGGACAGGGCCTGTTGGCGGAACTGCACGGAACGCTTCCCTTACTGTGCCTGGCCGGTGGCGGCACCGCCCAGCTGGTGCCGTGGCGTCCGTACGCCCCGGAACATGAGGTTCCGGGGCGTACGTGTCAAGCCGTCTCGGTGAGCGGAGGCTCAGAGACCGGCGGTCAGGCCGGAGGCCAGGCCCGTGACGGCGCCGGTGTTCACGCCGGTGACACCCTCGACCGTGCCGACGACGCCGCCGACGACGCCCGAGACCGGGGCGATGGAGTCGACGGTGCCGGTGACGTTGCCCACGACACCGGAGACGAGGCCGCCGGCGACGTTGTCGAGGTCGGCGTCGGAAATCTCGAGGGTCTCGACCTGGGGGACGTTGTTCATGATGTGAGCTGCCCTTCTCATGAGTGGTGCACAGGTGTTTCCAAATCCGCGGAACCTGGGGATTCGAATTCCGCGGCGGCCAGGATCAAAGCATGTTCGCAGCTCGCACATCCAATCGGCCAAGCAACGGTCATCCGCTGCTGCGGCGTTGAATCACTGCTGCGTGCAGGCAGGTTCACCGCGCGGTGGCAGCTCCTTCACAACATTCACAGAAGGAAATGCGGCACCCGGAGCGACTCATTCCAGCAAATCGGACACTCTCCCTCCAAAGAGCGCTCCCCGTGGCCGATGCATGGAAATGCGAGGGGCGTGCGGAGGGAATGACATGACGGGGGTGCGCATTCGATGTGCAGGTTCACTGAAGGCGTGCGCAATCGGGGCCGAAGGGGACACCGGGGGCCGACGGATCCGCACGGCGCCGTGCCGCCCCGGAGGCGGCGCACGGGCGCGACCCCGAAGCGGTAGGCGGCTTCGTGGACCAGTTCGCGGAGCTGATGGTGCACACCGGGCTGCCCCGCATGGCGGCCCGCGTCCTCGCGGCCCTCGTCCACGCCGAAGTCCCGCTGACGGTTCGGCAATGGGCGACCGCGCTCGGCTGGACCGGGGAGTACGTCGCCACCGCGTTGCACGACGCCGAGCAGCACCCGGACATCGCCGATCCGGTGGCCCTGCGCCACGAGGCGCCGGACACGTACGGAGTGGTCGCGAGGCCGGGACGGCTCAGTGCCGCCCAGCGCGCGGCTCTGACCCGGCGCTGACCCCCGCGGCGGCGCGCACGGCAGGGCCGGTCGGCCCTGCCGACGGGCCGGTTCGGCTCTGCCCCGGCGCGGCCGGAGCATGTCAGCGTCAGGATGGGATCCGTCGAGCGAGCGGCTGATCCGGGCAGCGGGCGTGGGCACGACGCCAGGGAGGCCGAACGCCGTGGACGGGACACTGATCGTCGGAGTGGACGGCTCACCGGCGAGCCTGCGGGCCCTCGACTGGGCCGCCGAGGAGGCCGTGCGCGGCCCGTTCGCGCTGCGGATCGTGCACGCGTCGGGCTGGGAGTGGTACGAGGGCCACGAACCGTCGTTCGGCATCAACCGCGAGGCCGTGCGCGCCCAGTCCGACCGCGTCCTCGCGGCCGCCATGGCGCGGGTCGGCGAACGGGCCCACGCGGCCGACGTCACGAGCGAGGTCCTGGACGAGGACCCGGCCGCCGCCCTCATCCGCGAGAGCCGCCGGGTGGCCGGGGTGATCGTCGGCAGCCGGGGGCGCGGCCGCCTCGCCGGACTGCTCCTCGGCTCGGTCAGCCTGTCCGTGGCCGCCCGCGCCTCCTGCCCGGTCACCGTGGTGCGCGGCGGCGAACAGAGCCTGCGCGGCGGGTTCCGGCGGGTCGTCGTCGGCGTCGACGAGTCCGCGGGGGCCGCGGCGGCGGTGGGGTACGCCGTCCGCGCGGCCCAGCGGCGCGACACGGAACTGCTCGCCGTGCACGCCTGGCGCCGCCCCGTGCCCGAGGCGGGCGGCGGGACGTACCCCGTCGGCGCCGCCGACCCGCTCCGGCTGCGCGCGGAACGCGAACTCGACGCGGCCCTGCGGTCCGCGGTACGCGACCACGGCGCCGTCGCCGTGCGCCACGAGGCCGTCGAGGGCCAGGCCCGCGCCGCCCTCCTCGAAGCCTCCGCCACCGCCGACCTGGTCGTGGTCGGCGCCCGCCGCCGCCCCGGTCACGCCGGCCTCCAACTCGGCCCCGTGAACCACACCGTCCTGCACCACGCCGCCTGCCCGGTCACGGTGGTGCCCGATGTCTGAGCGGCGCCCGCGCGGCGCGCGCGCCGGACGTACCAGACGCGCCCGCGCCCGACCTGTCTGAACCGCGCCGCACGTGGAACCCGGCCGCTCACCGGACGCAGACCCGGACGCGCACGACAGAGGCCCGGACCCGCACGAGGCACCTCCGGACACGCACGACGACGCGGACCCGGACACGCGCGGCGCGGACCCGGCCACGAACCCGGACAGAATCGAGGTCAGTCACCTATGGCCAAGGATCACATCGGCGCCCTGGACGCCCACTGGCGCGCCGCCAACTACCTCGCCGCGGGCCAGCTCTACCTGCTCGCCAACCCGCTCCTGACCGAACCGCTGCAACCGCGGCACATCAAGCCCCGCCTCCTCGGCCACTGGGGCACGTCCCCCGGCCTCAACCTGGTCCACACGCACCTGAACCGGCTGATCAAGGAGCGCGACCTCAACACCCTGTGCGTGTGGGGACCCGGCCACGGCGGTCCCGCGATCCTCGCCAACTCCTGGCTCGAGGGCAGCTACACGCAGACGTACCCGGACGTCACCAGGGACGCGGCGGGCATGGAGCGGCTGTTCCGGCAGTTCTCCTTCCCCGGCGGCGTACCCAGCCATGTCGCGCCGGAGACGCCCGGGTCCCTCCACGAGGGCGGCGAACTCGGCTACTCCCTCGCGCACGCCTACGGCGCCGCCTTCGACAACCCGGACCTACTCGTGGCCTGTGTCATCGGGGACGGCGAGGCCGAGACCGGGCCGCTGGCCGGCTCCTGGCACTCGGGCCGGTTCCTCGACCCCGTGCACGACGGCGCGGTCCTGCCGATCCTGCACCTGAACGGCTACAAGATCGCCAACCCGGCGCTCCTGGCCCGCATCCCCGAGGCCGAACTCGACGCCCTGCTGCGCGGCTACGGCCACGAGCCCCTGCACGTCACCGGCGACGACCCGCGAACCGTCCACCGCGACCTCGCCGCCGCCCTCGACCGGGCCGTCGACCGCGTCACCGCCATCCAGCGGGAGGCGCGCTCCACGGGCAGGCGCGGGCGCCGCCCGGCGTGGCCGATGATCGTCCTGCGCACGCCCAAGGGGTGGACCGGGCCCGCGCACGTCGACGGCGAACCGGTCGAGGGCACCTGGCGCGCGCACCAAGTGCCGCTCGCGGGCGTGCGCGGGAACACCGAGCACCTGCGCCAACTGGAGGCCTGGCTGCGCTCCTACCGCCCCGAGGAGCTGTTCGACGCCGAGGGCCGCCCCACCCCGAAGGTCCTGGCCTGCGTGCCCCAGGGCGACCGACGCCTGGGCTCGACGCCGCACGCCAACGGCGGCCTGCTCACCCGCACCCTGCCGCTGCGCCCCCTGGAGGACTTCGCGGTCGCCGTCGACAAGCCCGGCACCGCCCTGCACGAGCCCGCCCGGGTCCTCGGCGGGATGCTCGCCAAGGTCATGGCCGACACCGCCGAGCGGCGTGACTTCCGTGTCGTCGGCCCCGACGAGACGGAGTCGAACCGGCTCGGCGCCCTGTTCACCGCCACCGGCAAGGCCTGGCAGTCCGAGACGCTGCCCACCGACGAACACCTCGCCACCGACGGCCGCGTCATGGAGGTGCTGTCCGAACACCTCTGCCAGGGCTGGCTCGAGGGCTATCTCCTCACCGGCCGCCACGGCCTGTTCTCCTGCTACGAGGCGTTCGTGCACATCGTCGACTCCATGGTCAACCAGCACATCAAGTGGCTTCGGACATCGCGGCAGTTGGCGTGGCGCGCGCCCATCCCCTCCCTCAACTACCTGCTGACCTCGCACGTCTGGCGCCAGGACCACAACGGCTTCTCCCACCAGGACCCCGGCTTCGTCGACCACGTCCTCAACAAGAGCCCCGAGGTCGTACGCGTCTACCTGCCGCCGGACGCCAACACCCTGCTGTCCGTCGCCGAACACGCCCTGCTCAGCCGGGACTACGTGAACGTGATCGTCGCGGGCAAGCAGCCCTGCTTCGACTGGCTGACCCTGGACGCGGCCCGCGCCCACTGCGCGCGCGGCGCGGGCGTGTGGGAGTGGGCGGGCACCGACGACGGCCTGCGCGACCCCGACGTCGTGCTGGCCTGCGCGGGCGACGTCCCCACTCTGGAAGTCCTCGCGGCCGCCGCCCTGTTGCGCGAACACCGGCCCGAACTCGCCGTGCGCGTCGTCAACGTCGTCGACATCGCCCGGCTGTTGCCGCGCGAGGAACACCCGCACGGCATGGCGGACTTCGAGTACGACGCCCTGTTCACCCGCGACAAGCCGGTGATCTTCGCTTACCACGGCTACCCGTGGCTGATCCACCGCCTCACCTACCGCCGCACCGGCCACGGCCGCCTCCATGTGCGCGGCTACAAGGAGGCGGGCACGACCACCACGCCCTTCGACATGGTCGTACGCAACGACCTCGACCGGTACCGCCTGGTCATGGACGTCATCGACCGCGTCCCCACCCTGTCCGTCCGCGCCACGGCCCTGCGCCAGCTGATGGCCGACCAGCGCACCCGCCACCACGCCTGGATCCGCGAGCACGGCACCGACCTGCCCGAGGTCGCGGACTGGTCGTGGCCGTACTGACCCGCCCCCGGTCCGCAATCGAGCAGCGCTTGAACCACCCGAACAGCATTGGACCGCACACCCGCCGAGGCCCCCCATGAATCGCCACCGCACGTCATCCCGCCCCTGCCCGACGTCCCGCACCCGCCTCGCCGCCGGTGACCGCACGCGCGCGGTCACCGCGGGCATCGACGGCACCCTCGCCGGCATGGACGCCGCCGACTGGGCGGCCCGTGAGGCACTGCGCCTCGGTGTGCCACTGCGGCTGCTGCACGTCGTGGCCGATCCCGACCACCGGTCGCGGATACGCCGGGCAGGCCCCGCCGACCGGGCGCGCGGCGTCCTCGACCGGGCGGCGATCACCCTGGCGTACGTCCACCCGGCGCTGCGGATCCACGCCCAGCAGCCCTCGGGGCCGACGGCCGCCGCCCTGCTCGCGGCGGCAGCCGACGCCGAGACGCTGGTCCTCGGCTCCCGGGGGCTGCCCGGGGTCGGCGGCTTCCTGGTCGGCTCGGTCGCCTCGGTGGTGGCCGCCCGCGCGGAACGGCCGGTCGTGCTCGTCCGGGCCGGGGAGTGCCCCGAGGACTCCCATGTCCTGGACGCCGACGGCGGACCCTCGCGCGGCACGCCGTACCGGCCGGTCGTCCTCGCCCTCGATCTGCCGCTCCCCGGCGAGGAGTTGCTCGGATACGCCTTCGAGGCGGCGGCCGTCCGCGGCGCCCCCCTGCACGTGGTGCACGTGTGGACCGTGCCGCCGCTCGACGCCTACGCCCCCGGCCAGGCGGTCCCCGACGTGCTCGCCGGGCGCGAGGAGGACGCGCGCCGCGATGTGGCGGCGGCGCTCCTGCCGTGGCGCCTCGCCTACCCCGCCACGGAGGTCGTCGAGCGCGTCCGGTTCGGGCGCACGGGGCACCACTTGCTGAAGGCCGCGACGGGCGCCTCGCTCCTGGTCGTCGGCCGCCGTGTGCAGGCCGGACCGCGCCTGGGCAGAACGGCGCACTCCGTCGTCCGCCACGTGGCCTGCCCCATCGCGGTGGTGCCGTACGGCTGACGGGGTGACGGCCGCTGGGGGGACGTATGGCTGACGATCTGTCAGCCTGCGCCAGATGTCTATCAAAATCATGAAAAGTGCTTCAGGCTGAAGGGCCTGGAGCCGCCGCCCATCCACCGGGGCCGGCGGCGTTCCGCGCGTTCGGGGTGGTGCTCCCCGGATGCCGAGGGGGGAGGCACCCGATGGGGGACACCTATCTGGTCAGGAAGCTGGAGAAGCTCGCGGCGAGTCTGGAGCGGCTTGCGCTGCCCGCCGACTCGCCCGTGCTCGTCGACCGGATCGACCAGCTGAAGCACGTCCTCGAGCGAATGCGGCACACCACCGCCGGCGAGGTCAGGATCGTGGCCCTCGGGGCCAACTCCTCGATGAAGTCCACCACGTTGCGTCTGCTCCTCGGACGCCACGACATCCTTTCCGTGGGCCCGGGCGCGGTCAGCGCGGTCTCCACGGAGCTGCGGCTCGTCCAGGACGAGGGCCCCCTGGGCCCGCCCGAGTACAAAGTCGTGACGCTCACCGAGGAGGGCGCCCGCCGCCGGGCCCGCCGACTGCTCGACCTGGACGAGGACGACTCCCGGAGCCTGGAGGAGCTGAGCCGGACCGTGCATCCGCACGTCGGTCTCGTCCAGGAGATGCTGGAGGCCGTGGACCGGCTCGGCTACGGCTCGACCATGACCATGGAGGAACTCGCCGCCCGCGACGGCACCCTCACCTTCAGCGCCGGGCGGGGCAGCCCGCTCATCGCCCGGGTCAGCGCGCGCCTGCGCGTCCCGGCCGAGGTGTGGCCGCTGGACTGGGCGGCGGGCCGGTCCGTGGTGATCGTCGACACCCCCGGCACCCGCCAGGGCGGTCCGCTGGAGGACGTCGTCATCGCCGAGACGCAGAGCCGCGCGCACATCGCCCTGCTCACCGTGGCCTGCGGCGGCGGCACCCAGTTCACGACACCGCGCACCGCGCCCGACCCGCACTGCGTCTTCGTCGCAACCCGCCTGGACGCCGTCGACAACCCGAGCAACGCCAACTCCCTGGGCGTCCTGGAGACGTCCATCGCCTCCATGGTGCGTGACATCGGCGCACACGGACGGCCCGGACGCGAGACCCGCGTCGCCGCCGTCAGCGGCCCCTGGGCCGCGGCCGACGAGGCCGCCTGGCACGCCTTCGACCCGGACAACCCGCACATCTGGAAGAGCACCCAGCCCGCGCGCGAGCAGTGGCGCGCCGCCCCCTGGGACCCGTCCGGGGCGACCGGCGGCCAACTGCGCGTCGCCGTCGAGGGCGCCCTCGCCGACGGCGGCGTCGGCCGTCTGCGCGCACTCATCGCCGAACTCGCCGACAAGGACACCGCGCACGTCGACTCGCAGGAGTTCGAGCAGCTCATCGAGGACGGCATCCGGCTGCTCAAGGAGGCGGGCGGGCACGTCCCCGTCGCCGGGAAGCTCAAGCTCCAGGAGGCGGCGGCCCGCGACGACGCCCGCCCCATCGCCGACCTGCGGCGCATCGCCAGGGAACAGGCCGACACCGCCGTGTACGCGGCCGACGCCTGGTCGCAGGTGCGGCTCGCCCTGGAACCGACCGGCACCGGGGGCAGGACGGGCGGCGACGCGCTCCAGCCGCTGCGCGGACTCGACATCGGCGGCCTCGCCGCGGCCGCCGTCGACGGGACCCGGGCCGAGCTGACCGACGCCCTCGCGGGCTGGTGGGCCTCGCACACCCGCGAGGACTTCGCCGACCGGGCGCCGTGGGCCGGGCTCACCGCGCCGCCCGGAGGCGACGCGCACGACGGCCCGCGGCAGCTGCGCGCGGACGCCGACGCCGAGGAGGTCGCGCAGATCGACACCATGGCCGGGCGCCTCCTCGACCAGCTGGCGGGGCGGCGCGGAGGTGTTCAAGGGTCCGCGTACCGCCCGGGGGCGCGGCTGTACTTCCGGCAGGTCGCCCGGGTCCGCGAGGAGCTGGCCCGGCTCCTGGAACGGCGGCTGATCGACAAGTTCGAACCCGCCGTCGTCCAGACCCAGAAGGCCCTCGGTGAACTCCTCGTCCAGCAGCGGCTCGCGCTCGTGAGCGCCACCGGACCGCTCGCCGTGCTCAACCAGATCGGGGCCGAGCTGCAGCAACTGTCGACGGCGAGGGCGGGACGTGCCTGATGACCGGCCGTCGCTGGAGCTCTACGGCCGGTCGGACAGCACCGGCCTCGCGCTGCGGCGCGGCACCGTTCCAGGGCGCATAGAGCGCGTCGACGTGCTGGACGGCTCGGCCGTCGTCAGCACGACGACCTTCACACCGCCCGTCGACGGCGCGGCGGCTGACGCCGACCTCGTCCTCACCCCGTGGCGGCGCAGGCCCGGCGCGCCGACGGTCGTCGTCCACTACCGCCGCCACCAACCGGAGTCCCGCGTCCCCGCGCCGTCGGCGCGCGGCAGCTTCCGGCTCGACCCGGACCAGATCGGAGACCGTCCCATGCCCCAGGCCACGCCCGACGGCAGCCCCGCGCAGACACAGGGCCCCGACCTCATCGGCGCCTTCTTCGACTTCGGCACCAGCCGCGCCGTGTGCGGTGTGTTCGACCGCCGCCGGGTGCGCGGCAGCGACGCCGCGCTGCCCGCCGCCGGTGTGGAACGTGCCAGGAGCCTGCTGCCGGTCCAACTGTTCGCCACCGACGAATCGCCGGACCCGGCGCAGGAGATCGAGGACCGCACCGCCGGCATCCCCCGGGCCCGGGGCGAGGCCTGGCGCGAGATCTTCGGCTGCGCGCCCCTGGACGTGCACCACGTCAGCCACACCAAGCCCCGCACCAGCGATCTGGTCGTGACCGGCGACAGCGTCGACTTCGCGTCCGACGCCACCGGCGAGCGCGTCCGGGGCGCCAAGCGCCATCTGGCCGACCTGGAGCACGAGGTGCCGGGCACCGAGCTGAGCGGCCGGGAGCTCTTCCGCCGGGTGTACGCGCGGTTCGCCGAGCTGGTGGCCGCCGAGCTGGAACTGCCGCGTGCCATCGGTTCGTTGAGCGTCACCTTCCCCACCAAACTGCCGCCGGACAAGCGCGACGAGCTGCTCGACGTGCTGCGCACCCTCGCGCCCAAGGTGGAGATGAACATCGACGAGGCCGTCGCCGCCGCCGGGTTCGCGATGATGAAGCGGCTCGGCGCGGACTTCCTGCTCGGCGTCGAGGCGTTCACGCTGAACGCCCGCTGCCCCGAGGGCGGCCGGGCCTGGGAGCAGCCGCGCGAGTGGGCGAAGGCCCGCGCCTGGCACGAGAACCTGCTGGTCATCGACGTCGGCGGGGGCACCACCGACTGCGCCCTGATCAAGGTGACCATTGTGGACGCGACCCCGGCCGCCGCCGGGGACAGCCCCGGCCGGTTCTACAAACTCCAGCCGCAGGTCCTGGCCTCGGGCGGACGGCTCAATCTCGGCGGGGACCGCCTCACCGCCCAGCTCTTCACGCTGCTGCGCGGCAAGCTCGGGATCATGGCCGGTGACACCCGGTTCCAGGGCGTGGAACAGGCCCTGCTCCGCAAACAGAGGTTCCACGCCCTGTGGGAGGCCGCCGAAGCGGTGAAACGGCAGGGGCTCCGGAGGGAGAACCCGGCGACGGTCAGGGTCTGTGCCGCCGCCCCGGGCGGCGCCGCACCGGACTCCGGTGCCGTCCCCTTCGTCTGGCCGGTGTCCCCGGACGGTGCGGCACCCGCCGAGCCGTCCGTCGCGGAGGCGACTGTCACCGCCGACGAACTCGGCGAGCAGGTGCGCGACCTCGTCGCGGAGATCGCCTGGCTGGCCGGGGGCATCGCCCGCGGTGGCCTCGACGTGTCGGGCGGCGGTCACGAGAGCGTCGACCGGGTGCTGTTCTCCGGCGGCTCCATGCAGTCGGCGGCGTTGCGTCGCGGCATCGAGGACGCACTGCGCCGCCGCTTCGAGAGCGACCAGCTCGCGCCCACCTTCGAGGTCGAGTTCGACGCGGAGTTCGCGAAGACCGGGACCGCGGTGGGCGGCGTGTACCTGGACGCGGTGGCCGACCTCAGCCCGGACGCCGACGACCCCCAGGTCATCCCCGAACTGCTGAGCGGCATCTCCTACTTGGACGTCGACGCCAGCCGCCTGTACGTGAACCTGGCGGCCGACTTCCACCTCCGCAAGGGTTCCCAGGAGACGTACGAGGAACCGGTGTTCAGCCGGGGCCAGCGCCTCGAACTGGAACCCGGCGGCCGGGCCTACGCCGAGGGCCGCTCCACCTACCCGGTGCGCGCCGTACTCGCCGTGCACCGCTACGACGTCTCCGACGACGACGGCGGCCGCGACGCCGACTCGCTGTGGGCGACCCACACGATGCTGCAGGAGGAGGCGAACCAACTCGCCGCCGCGGGCGTCAACGTTCGCTTCGAGATCGACCAGGAGGAGCGCATCACACTCCTGCTGTGCAAGGGGACACCGGGCTGGCTGCTCGAAGGCGCCCCGGTCGACACCACCGACGTGCCCCACGGCCTGGTCGCCCCGCCGGAGCACGAGGGCGCGTCCGCCACCCTGCGCTACTCGCTCTACCAGGAGGTGTACCAGGTCGGCGTGGGCCTGCGGGAGCGGGAGCCGCTGGCCTTCGCGGGCGATGAGGTCCCGGCGGGCGGGCTGTTGCTGCATGTGGCCGCGCGGCGCATCACGCTGTACTGGGGGCTGCCCAGTGCGGGGACGAGTACGGGCCGGGAGTCCGGTGCGGGGGCGGACACGGGGACCGGGGTGGAACAGGACGCCGGGCCGGGCCCGGCACGCGCCGACGACCCGTCACGCCGGGAGTTCGGGACCCTCGCCGATGTGCCCGAGGGGTACGTCTGGGTGTCCCTCGACGCCACGGGCGCGCTCCGCTTCCACAAGGAACGGCCCCGCCGCCGCACCGTGGCCGCGCCCCTCGACCTGATCGACGCCGCACCCGGCGAAGTCTTCGAGGAGGTCATGAAGTCGGGCCTGTACTACGACGAGAGCAAGGACCCGTTCAGTGGCACCCTCTGACGCCGTGAAACCCGCCGAAGGCGCCCGGCCCGACGAGGCCCGCACCCCGGGCAGCGGCCCCGGCAGCGTCCCTGGAGCCGACCCGGGCCGCCTCCACGAGAGCGGCCCCGAAGCCACCCCCGGCCCCGACGACCACCTGGTCCACGCACTCTGCGACGACCTCGCCACCGTCCTGCGCACCCCCGTCGACCCCGACGACCTGCACCCCCGCCACGACGGGGCGGCGGCGCCGCTGCTGGGCCTGGTGGGAGTGGCCGCCGCGGGACCGCGCCAGGTCGCCTGCCGACTGCTCGCCGAATGGGTGCGGGCCGGCACGGCCGAGCGCGGCGAACAGCCCGAGCTGTGGGGCCCATCGGCGGTCGACATCGCCACCCTCCGGCTCGGCGGGGAGCGGCTGCTGCCCGGCCTGACCCTCACCCCGCTGCCGGACGGCCTCGCGCCGCGCGAGGCCGTCGAACGCCTGCTGCCGACCGTCGCGGAACTCCTAGGCGCCATGCGCCGGGTGGCCCTCGTCGACCGCACCCAGGCCACCACCGTGCCGGGCTGGTCGGCCCGGCTGCGGCTGCTCGCCGAGTGCGACGCGCTCGGCCCGGCCGCCGCGGCCACCGGCGACCCGGGCGCCTGGGTGATCGCCGCCCACCACCTGGCCGCGTCGGCGTTCGTGCCCGAGGCCGCCGAGGGCAGCGTCTGGGCGCAGCTGATGGCGGCGGTGCGGGGGCACGCCGTGCGCGCGCTCGCCGAACTGGGCGAGGCCAGGGAGGGCGAGGGCGAGCTGGACCGCAGGGGCTCCGCCGACTTCGCCGCGCTCGTCGACATGGAGCGCAGCGTGACCCTCGACGGGTATCCGGCGCGCTCCGGCAACGTCCTGCAAGTCGTACGGCTGCCGCGGGAACGGGCCGGACGGATGGAGAAGGCCCTGGTGCTGCTCGCCCCGAGGAGCGGCGGATGAACGTGCTGCCGCTCTACGTACTCGCCGACAGGTCCGGGTCCATGGCCGAGACCGCCGGGTCCGCCACCGCGATCGAGGTGGTGAACACCGTGCTGCGCGAACTCCTCGCGCGGCTCGCGAAGGACCCCACGATCCGCCGGGCGGTCCGGCTCTCGGTGATCTCCTTCGCCGAGGACGCCCGCGTGGACCTGCCGCTCACCAGCCTGTCGTCGACGACGGCCGTGCCCGACCTGGAGGCCTCCGGGCCGACGTCGTTCGCGAGGGTCTTCGAGGCCACCGCGCACACCGTCGCGCACGACCTGGCCGCGCTCGGCCCCGCGGCGCGCCCGCCGCTGGTGTTCATGCTCACCGACGGCCGCCCCACCGCCCACCGCGACCGCGCCGGGGGCTGGTACGCGGAGCATCAGGCGCTCCTGGCCAGCGCGGGCCAGGAGCGGCGGGTCCTGCTCGTGCCCTACGGCTACGGCCGCGTCGACCCCCGCACCCTCGCGTCGATCGCCGCCGACCCGAGCGCCGCGTACCTCGCGGGCCGCAGCGACTCGCCCGCGCAGGCCATCGAGCGCTTCGCCGAGCTGGTCTTCGGCTCCGTGGCGCGCAGCGTGGCGATGGACTCCGAGCAGGTCGTGCCGCCGCCGGGGACGGTGCGGCCCTACGTCGAGGACTACTGACCATGTCCGACTTCCCGGCTGTCGACGCCATGGACCGACCCTGGTACGAGCCCCCGCTGTTCACCGGCGACGCGGAGGCGGCCCTGCCGCTGCTCGCGTACGACGGCGGGCAGGCGGGCGCGGTCACGGTGCGGGCGGGCGCGGCGGCCGCGGAGACCTGCCGTCCCCGTGACAACTGCAACGACGCCTTCGCCCTGTGGTCCGACGCGGCGACCGGCATCTGCTTCCTGGCCGTCGCGGACGGCGTGGGCCGCTCGGAGGACGCGGGCCGCGCCGCCCGCGCCGCCGCCCGGGTGGCGGTGAAGGCGTTCCGCGCGCAGTGGCTCGCGGCGCCGGATCCCTCCGGCGACCATCTGGCGGACCGGGTGCGCGAGACGGTCGCCGACGTGGCGGTCACCCTCGACTCACTGTCCCGGCGGCGCACGGGCGGCGGGCACGAGCACGGCGAGTACCGCACGACGCTCGTCGTGGCGGCACTGCCGACCCGGATTCCGCCGGGCGGCGGCGTCGCGGCAGTGGTCGCCCGCGTCGGGGACTCCACCGCGTGGCGGCTGCGCCCCGGCTTCCTCGCGCCCGTCTTCCCCGGCCGGGCCGAGGACCTCACGCCCACGGCCGCCCTGCCCGGCAACTACGCGGCGCTGCAGATCCAGGTCCTCGACCTCGGCGACGGCGAGGTACTGGCCCTCACCACCGACGGGCTGGCGCGCGACGGCCGCGACGAGCAGGTGCGGGCCTTCCTGGGGCGGCTCTGGGCGACCCCGCCGACCCCGCTGGAGTTCCTCGGCTCGCTGGCCGTGCGGCGCAACGACCGCAGTGACGACCGGGCCGCCGCGGTCGCCTGGCTCGGCCACTACGAGGCGGCGCCCGACGGCACGTTCGGCTCCGGCGCGGGGTGAGGGCCGTTGGACGTGACCCCCGGCTGGTGGCTCGTGCTCGCTGTCGCCGCCGCCCAGCTCCTCGCCGAGGTGGTGCGTCGCGCGATGGACGGCGCGGCGGCCGACGCGCTGCGGTTCGCCGCCGCCGCGGCGGAGTTGCGGCGGCGCGCGGACACCAGCGGAAGCACCACGCGGGGCGCGGAGCTGGCCGGACACGCGCACCGGCTGCGCGGCCTCCGGTGGCGGGCCCGGCGCCGCCGCGCCGCCGGGTGGCTGCTGCTCACCGCGGTCTGGGCGGGCAGCCAGGCGGCGTGCTGGCTGTGGGACGTCAACGCGCGCTGGGCGGAGCCGGGGCGCTGGGACGAGGACGTCGTCGTCGGCCTCGCGGTCGCCGGCCCGGCCGTCCTGCTGCTCGCGCTGTGGGCGACGGCCAGGATCGCCGGGCAACCCGCGGCCCTCGACCGGTCGGTGGCCTTACTCGTGTACGTGGCGGCGGGCGCCCTGCTCGTGGCGGGGCCCGCGGGGGCGGACGGCGCGGCCGAGGGCACGACCGCGAGCGTGGTCGCGATCGCCGCTTCGCCGCTGGTACGCCGGGTCGTGGCGACGGTGCCGAGGCGCCCGGGTCCGGTGCCGCTCGACGCGGAGGCCACGGCCCTGGTGGACACGATCGACCCGCCCGCGCGGCTCGCTGCGCAGGGGACGGCGGCAGGCACCCCGTCCGGAGCCGCGCCCGCGACCCGCTCCGACACCCTGCCCGACATCCCGCTCGGGCCCCTGCCGCACACATCACACGTGCCCCCGGTCTTCCCGGGACCCACGCCCGGACCCACGCCCGTGAAGCCGCGCCGGACACCGCAGGGCGGCCGGTCACGGCCGGACCAGGCCTTCGGGCGCCCCCCACCCGCCCACGGCTACCCGATGATCGACCTCGTGCCCCTGGCCGACCTGTGGATCGGCGACCCCCGGCCCGGAGTGCCGCCGCACATCCGCCCGGCCCGCGCCGGGGCCTCCACCGAGGAGTTCCTGGTCAAGCTGTTCGACGAGGACAGCGCGGCGGGTCCTTCGGCCGGGGGAGAGCGGCAGCGCAATCCCGTCCGGGCCCTCGCCCCGTACCGCGAACTCCTCTCCCGGGTCGGCACGTTGCCCACACCCGGGCGTCGCACGGCCGACCGGGTCCTGCTGTGGCCGCGCGCGGTCGTCGGCGCCGGCGAGTGGGCCAAGGGCGTCCTGTACCCGCCGCTCGCCGCGCCGTTCCTGCTCCGCGAGGGCGGCGCGCAGACCGGCGACCACCTGCTGGCCGAGGAGCCGGACTTCGTCGGCTGCCAGGTGCCCTCGTCACGGCAGCGCGCCGAACTGCTCCTGGACGTGGTGTCGGCGCACGCCCTGCTGCACGGGATGGGGCTCGCCCACGGCGACACCAACTGGAAGAACTTCGTGTACGGCGTCGAGGCGGGTCATGGACGCGGGCGGCTCATCGACATCGACAGCGTGACGCCCCTGGACGACCCGCGACCCCTCCTGATGCACCAGCCGGACTGGGGCGACGACCCGCGCATGCCGCCCCTGGTCCGCGATGTCCACCGGGTGGCGCTGCTGGTGGCGCGCCTCGCCGGTCCCGTACCGGACTGGGACGCGCGACAGCCGCCCGTCCAGGGCGAGTTCTGGTTCACGCCGTGGCTCGGGCAGCTCACCCGCAGCGCCCTGGCCGGACCGGAGGAGGCCACGGCGGCGGAGTTCGCCGAGGCGCTGACGGCGGCACTGCGCGCACACGGGTGAAGCTTCCCGCACCTACCGTTCCGGCACCCGCACCCCCACCGCCTCCCACGCGTCGAGCACGGCCCGGTGCTCGGCGCTCCCTTCGCCGTACCTGCGCACGGCCGCCACCGCCGTGAAGCGGGCCCAGTCCTCGAAGAGCAGATCACCGCCGATCGCGTGCACGGTCAGCGCGTCCCACCAGATCATCCCGGCGCGCTGCCACGCGTACCCGCCGAGGCGCTCGGCGACGAGGTAGAACGCGTGGCCGGGGATGCCGCTGTTGATGTGGACGCCGCCGTTGCCGCGGGCCGTGCGGACGTAGTGGTCCATGGCCGCCGCCTGCGGGTCCTTGCCGAGGACGTCGTCGTCGTACGCGGTGCCGGGCGCCTTGAGGGAGCGAAGACCCGAGCCGCGGACGCCCGGTGCCAGCAGGCCCGCGCCGACCACCCAGTCCGCCTCCTCGACGCCCAGGCGGTGGGTGTACTGCTTGACGAGCTGGCCGAAGACGTCGCAGAGCGAGACCGAGAGCGCACCGCTCTGCCCCGCGTGGGAGAAGAGCGCCGTCATCTCGCGCACCCCCATCCAGACGCCGCCGGCGACGACGTCCAGGCACTGGCTGAACCGCCCGAAGACCTTGCCGTCCCCGTCGCCGAGGACCAGCAGCTCCCCGTTCCAGTACATGTTGCTGAAGGAGTCGCCGTAGTGCACGACCGCGGTCATGGGCCGTTTGACCAGGGGGTCGCGGCCCAGGACGGCACGCGCGAAGGCCGAGGTGGCGAGCAGCGCGTCGTACGCCTCGTCCACGGCCGTGTCGTCCGTCGGCGGCTGTCCGGTGCGCCGGGCCACGGCCAGACCCGTGGTCTCCCGGCTGTGCCCGGCGTCGTACACGACCTGGTCGGCGTCCTCGACGGAGGCCGGGCCCGTGGCCGGGGGCGGGGGCGCGGGCTCGCTGATGAGGCGCGCCACGTCCTCCGGGGCGAGGCGCGCCTGGAGCGCGAGCGGGACGACACCCTGGAGCAGCCAGGTGAGCGCGCCGGTCTCCTCGGCGGGCGCCGGGTACGAGCCGTCGAGCAGGCCCGTGGCCTCGCGGACCAGCTCCGGCGGGATCCGCGCCATCGCGGCGATCTCTTCGAGCGCCCGCACCAACTGGCGTACGGCCCCGTTCAGGAGCCGGTCCCGGACGGCGTCGCTCAGTCCGTCCGCCGCGAGCGCGGGGGCGGTCTCCAGCGCCTCGTAGCCCTGGTGCACGGCGACGAAGGCCGTGCTGCCGCGCCTGCGGGCGATGACCGCGGCCTGCTCGTCCCACGCGGTCCGCGACAGCGCGGGCGCCGTCCAGTGGCCGGCCTGCCGGAAGTAGGCGACGGCCGCGCTGTTCCTGGCCAGTTCGGCGTAGATGAGGCGGGCGGCGGTGCGGGTGTTGCTGCGGTGGCTCAGCATCGCGCCGCCCCCGCCGAGCAGGCCACCGCCCACGGTCGCGATGACGGTGCTGATCAGACCGCTGTCCATGTCCCGGCCTCCCCCGATGTGCCCGGCCCCTGCACGCATCATCGGGGCGCGGGGGAGTGCGGCCAAGACATCGGGGCGTCCGGTGGCGATGAGTTTCGACCGGAGCGAGGGTCAGTACGGACAAGCGAAGGCCATGCGGACGGCAGGAGAGCGCCATGCCCAAGATCACGCCCAACCTCTGGTTCGACACCCAGGCACTGGAGGCCGCCGAGTTCTACGTCTCCGTGTTCCCGAACTCCAAGGTCACGAACGTGTCGTACTACGGCGAGGCGGGACCGCGCCCGGCCGGTACGGTCCTGACGGTCGATTTCTCCCTGGACGGCCAGGACTACACCGGCATCAACGGCGGCCCCGAGTTCACCTTCGACGAGGCCGTCTCCTTCCAGATCGGCTGCGCCGACCAGGAGGAGGTCGACCACTACTGGACCAGGCTGACCGCGGACGGCGGCCAGGAGAGCCAGTGCGGCTGGCTGAAGGACAAGTACGGCCTGTCCTGGCAGGTCGTCCCCGACGAACTCGTCGCGCTCGTGACCGACCCCGACCCGGAGCGGGCGCAGCGGGCCATGGCGGCGATGCTCACGATGCGGAAGATCGACGTGGCGGCGCTGCGGGCGGCGGCCGACGGCGCCTAGGCCTCCCCGGTCCCCACGAGCAGATCGAGGCCGTGCTCGAAGCGGCCTTCGAAGGACGGGTCGCGGAAGTACGGTGCGAGGCGCCGCAGCGACGGGTACGCGCCCGACTCCAGCGACCGGGTGAAACGGGGGTCGGTCGTCTCCGGCAGCGACTGCTCCTCCTGCGTCAGACCGAGGACGAAGTACAGCAGGCTCCAGGCCGTCCACGCCGCCTCGCGCTCGCCCGCCGGGCCCGCTGCGTCTGACGGGTCTGATGGGGCGGCCGAGCCCGCCGGGCCGCCTGCCAGGAGTGCGGCTGTGAGCGTTTCGGCGAAGCGGAGGGTGGCGGGCTCGGCCGCGTAGGTGCCCGCCACGATGCGCGCGCCGTCCCGGTGCGCGAGCAGTGCGCTCCGGTAGCGGCGCATGAGTTCACGCACGCGCGCCCGCCACTCGTCGGGCAGGCCGTCGAGGGAGATCTCGGCGACGATCGCGTCGGCCATCAGCTCCAGGAGCCTGGTCTTGGTCTTGGCGTGCCACAGCACGGTGTTCATCCGCACGCCCAGGCGCTCCGCCGTCGCCCGCACCGAGAGTCCGTCGGCGCCCTTGTCGGCGAGTACGTCGAGAGCCGCGCGCGCCACGGCGCCGGGCGTCAGGCCCGCGCGGTAGCCGCTCTCGGTCCGCGCGGTCGTCCCTTGCTTTTTGGTCACTGACCTAGTGTACTGACGGCCAGGCCGCTTGGTCACTGACCAAGTGTGACTCGAAGGGGAGGCCCTGTGCAGACGAAGCACTCGGATCACTCAGGGCGCGCGAAGCGCACACAAGGCGTCGACCGGCAGGACCTGCGGCACCCGCGCGTCCTCATCGCCGGAGCGGGCCCCGTCGGCCTGTGGCTCGCCGCCGAACTGCGCCTGGGGGGCGTGCCGGTGACCGTCCTGGAGCAGCGCGCCACGCCGTCCCCGCACTCCAAGGCCCTCACCGTGCACCCCCGCACCCTGGAGGTCCTGGCGTGCCGCGGCGTCGTCGAGCCGTTCCTCGCCGAAGGCCTGCGCCTGCCCGACGGGCACTTCGCGGCCCTCGACCACCGCCTCGACTTCGGCGTCCTCGACACCCCGTACCCGTTCACGCTCGCCCTGCCGCAGGCCCGCACCGAGGCGCTTCTGGAGGGGCACGCGCGCGCCGCGGGCGCCGACATCCGGCGCGGTCACCGCCTGACGGGCCTGACCGAGCACCCGTCCGGCGTGCGCGTGGAGGTCATGGGCCCCAGTGGCCCGTACGAGACGGAGGCGGCGTACGTCGTCGGCTGCGACGGCACCCGCAGCACCGTGCGCGCCGCGGCGGGCATCGGCTTCCCCGGCAGCGATGCCACGGTGTGGGGCTGGCTCGGCGACGTCGTCCTGGACGCGCCGCCGGCCCGCCCCGTCATCAGTATGTCGACCCCGCGGGGCGGACTGCTCTGCGTGGGCCTGCCCGGCGGCGTCCACCGCTTCGTCGGCCATACGCTTGAGGACCAACAGCGGGACTGGCCGGGGGAGTTGACCTTCGAGGAGCTTCGAGCGAAGGTCCTGCGCATCAACGGCGACGACTTCGGTATGCGCGACCCGCGCTGGCTCTCGCGGTTCGGGAACGCGGCACGGCAGGCGGAGGCGTACCGCAAGGGCCGGGTGCTGCTCGCGGGCGACGCCGCGCACATGCACTTCCCGGCGGGCGGGGTCGGCCTCAACGTCGGGGTGCAGGACGCGGCCAACCTCGGCTGGAAGCTCGCCGCGACCGTGCGCGGCGACGCGCCGGACGGGCTCCTCGACACCTACCACGACGAACGCCACCCGGTCGGCGCCGAGTTGATCGAGAACACCCGCGCCCAGACCGCCCTGATGACGGCGTACTCCGGCGACGGAGCCGCCCTGCGCGACCTGCTCAGCGGCGCCATCGCCGCCGTACCGGAGTTCTCCCGGCGCCTGGCCGAAGGGCTTTCGGGCCTCTCGGTGGCGTACGCGGCCGACGCCGACAGCCACCCGCTCACCGGTCGCCGCGCCCCGAACCTGCGACTCGCGGGCGGGCGCTGCCTGTTCGACCTGCTGCGCCCGGGCCGCCACGTGCTCCTCGACCTCACCGGCGCCGGGCACGCCGACGGCCCCTCGCCGGACGTCGTCGTCCACGAGGGGCCGCTGGCCGAGGCCCACCCCGACTGGGTGGGGGTGGGCTCGGCGTTGATCCGTCCGGACGGGCATGTGGCGCGGGTCCGGGTGTGAGGGGGTGTGTGGCGCGAGTCCGGGCGCGCGGGGCGTGATGGTTCGTCAGTCGACCATGATGGTTCGTCAGTCAACCGTGATGGACCGTCAGCCGAACGCGACCGAGCTGGTCTTGTTGTCGAAGCCGATGGTGGCCAGGTCCGCCACGTCGCCGTTGATCACCTTCGACTCGCCCTTGCAGTCGGCCTTCGACCAGAGCTTCAGCGAGCCGCTCGCCGAGACGGAGGACGCCACCTTCGGGCGCGCCACGTTCTGGCAGCCCTCGCCCGCCACGCCCTGCGCGACGCCGTCGCCGGGGAAGTCGGCGTCGTCGAAGAGGATCGCGCTGGTGGCGGGGGCGGCGGCCTGGCCACCGCCCGCCTCGTCGGTGCCTTCGCCGGTGCCCGTGCCGCCGCCCGCGGGCCGCCCCGACTTCTGGCCGTTCGGCGTCACGCCGAACCAGGTGCCGCCCACACCTTGGCCGTTGGTGTCGCCGGGCTTGGTGTCCTTGCTGAAGCGGTAGACGGGCCAGCCGCCGATCGTCACCTGGCGGGTGCCGTCGTCCCGCTTGATGACGCCGACGTCCGACGGCTTCACTCCGTCGACGAAGATCTTGCCGCCCGGGTCCACCAGGACGGGGGGCCAGGTGGTGGCGCAGGCACCGGAGCAGTTCGACTTGGACGGCCGTGCCGTGTCCTTGTCGAAGCGGTAGAGGGTGAAGCCCGCGCCGTTCACCACGACCGGGTTCAGGTCGCCCGCACGGCCCGCCGACAGCTGGACCCACTTGCGCTGCACGGGCTTGGTGGCGGGCTTGCCCGGAGGGTTGGCCCAGTCGCCGGTGCGCCGCTGGGCGTTGTTCTGCTCGGCGGTGCCCGAGCGCAGCGAGAGGTCCATCGTGCCGCCGCCCGACTGGCCGCCGCCCGCTTGGCCGTCGGCGGCCGGGGCGTTGGACGTGGGGGCGTCGCCCGCGGCCTTCGAGTCGCTGTCGTCGCCACCGCCGCCGCACGCGGTGAGGAGCAGTACGCCCGCCGCCGCGAAGGACGTGAAGAGCATGGCCGGCCGCGTGTTCTTGCTGAACATGAGAGGTCTCCTAGTGATGTTGTCGCTCGGTCGCCCGGGCTTTCGTGGGCCTTCGAGGCGTGAGTACGGGCGCCGCGCTCACGCTTGTTCAGCCTTCTGGGGGCTGTGACCAAACCGAGACAATGTCTAAGCTAGGAGTGCGTCTTGAACCTGTGGCTGCCGGACTGGGCGCCCGACTCCTCAGGGGTCACATCCGGCCTCTCGCGATACACGCAGGCCACGACCGTCACCGCCGCGGTCCCCGCGAGCAGCGGCCAGCCGACCCCGTGGCGCAGAACCAGCCAGGCGCCGGGCAGCGCCCCCGCGATCATCGCGAGGGTCGCGCCGACCCGCCGGACCGCGAGCCGGTCCGTGCCGCCCGCGAGCCGGGACTCGGCGGCGAGCCCGGTGAGCGTGCGTGTCAGGACGGTCGTGGTCAGGTCCGGCACGTTCAGCTTCAGGACGGTGCCGTTGCGCAGCCCCATCGCCAGGGCGAGCAGTGCGATCAGGGCGTACGTGGCGTCGGCGGCGCCCGCGAACGCCAGGACGGTCGCGGCCCCCAGCAGCACCGCCTCGCCGCCGAGGGAGGCCCGCACCCACGGCACCCGGCGTCGCCCCCGGAACGCCCGCGCGAGCCGTCCCGCCCCGGCCGCGCCCACCAGGAACGCGCCGAGGGACACCAGTGACCCGGTGACGGAGAACCCGGGCGCCCCGGCCGCGGCGAAGCCGATGACGACGACGTTTCCGGTCATGTTCGCCGCGAAGACCCGGCCGAGCCCGAGGAAGGTGACGGCGTCCACGAACCCGCTGACCGCGGTGAGCGCGAAGAGGACCAGGGCGAGGGGGTGCCGGTTGCCGACCCGCGCCCCCGGCGTCTCGGTGCCCGCGTCCGCACCCGGCTGATCATTCGTCATGCGGTCAGCCTCTCAAGGGGGCAGGCCGCGACAGGGCGGGGCCCGCCGGGCCCACCCGTACGGCGACGGGTGCCCGCACTCCCGCATCCGAGGAGCCGCCCCCCGGCCACCCCCCTTCCCCCTTACTGAAACACGTTCTACTCTGTCCGCCGTCAAGCCGCAGCGCCACGGCAGGGTCGGGCGCAGGGACGACAGGAGGGCCCGTGCACCTCGAATACACCCCCGAGCAGCAGCGGTTGCGCACCGAACTGCGCGCGTACTTCGCCGAACTCGTGCCCGACCGCGCGTACACCCGCTACGGCGAGCCCGCCGCCCAGAAGCGGTTCTACCGCGAGACGATCCGCCGCCTGGGAGCCGACGGCTGGCTCGGCGTCGGCTGGCCCGAGGAGTACGGCGGCCGCGGGCTGACCCCGATGGAGCAGTTCATCTTCTTCGACGAGGCGGCCCAGGCCGGGGTGCCGCTGCCGCTGATGGCCCTCAACACCGTGGGCCCGACGCTCATGCGGTACGGCACGGACGAGCAGAAGGCGTACTTCCTGCCGCGGATCCTGTCCGGCGAGATCGACTTCGCGATCGGCTACAGCGAGCCCGACGCGGGCACCGACCTGGCGGCGCTGAAGACCCGGGCCGTCCGGGAGGGCGACGAGGACACGGGCCACTACACGGTCGACGGCCAGAAGATCTGGACGACCAACGGCGACACGGCGGACTGGGTGTGGCTGGCCGTGCGCACCGACCCGGACGCCCCGCCGCACCAGGGCATCACCATGCTGCTCGTGCCGACGTCGGACCCCGGCTACTCCTGCACCCTGATCAACACCCTCGCCTCGCACGACACGACGGCCAGCTACTACGAGAACATCCGCGTGCCCGTCTCCCGGCGCGTCGGCGAGGAGAACAAGGGCTGGCGCCTGATCACCAACCAGCTCAACCACGAACGCGTCACGCTCGCCGCCCACGGCACCATGGCCATCCGTGCCCTGCACGACGTGCAGCGCTGGGCCACCGAGACCAAGCTCGCCGACGGCCGCCGCGTCATCGACCTGCCCTGGGTGCGCCGCCGCCTCGCCCAGACCCACACCAAGCTCGACGCGATGAAACTCCTCAACTGGCAAATGGTGAACGCCGTCCAGGACGGCACCCTCACCCCCCAGGACGCCTCCGCCGTCAAGGTCTACGGCTCCGAGGCCCGCCGCGAGGCCTACGCCTGGCTCATGGAAGTCATCGGCGCCGCAGGCGCCCTGAAGGAGGCCTCAGCGGGCTCCGTCCTCCACGGCGAACTGGAACGCGGCTACCGCTCGGCGGTCATCTTCACCTTCGGCGGCGGCAACAACGAGATCCAACGGGAGATCATCTCGTGGATCGGCCTGGGGATGCCGCGGGTGCGGCGCTGACGAGCCGTGCGCCCGCGTGGCCCGAACGACCGGGTGCTCCCGCGCAGGGAAAAGCGTCGGACGACGCCCCTCAGGGAAGTCTGCCCGTGATCAGTACGGGTCGTCGTCCAAGGAGAGTCGTCATATGCGCACCCTGACGTTCGTCGTCGGTACCGGCCGCAGTGGGTCGACCGCGTTGTCCGGGATCGTCCACGCGCATCCGGACGTGCTGAGCCTCAACGAACTGCTGTCGTCGGTGCAGAGTCGGGGTTTTCCGGAGGGGGTGTTCGGGGGCAAGGAGTTCTGGCGGTTGCTCGCCGAGCCCAATCCGTTGTTCGAGCGGATGATCCGGAACGGCGTGCCGATGCCGGAGTTCGTCTACCCGCGCCGTCCCGGACGCTTCGCCACGGAGACCACGGGTATCCCCGCGCTGTCCCTGATGGTGCTCCCGCACCTGACCGACGACCCGGACGGGCTTTTCGACGAGTTGGAGGAGCAGGTGCCCCGCTGGCCGGAGCGCACGGCCGCGGGGCACTACGAGGCCCTGTTCGACCTGCTGGGCGCGCGCTTCGGGCGCACGGTGGCCGTCGAGCGGTCCGGGTATTCGCTGGAGCGGGTGCCGCTGTTGCGCAAGGTGTTCCCGGAGGCGCGCTTCGTGCATCTGTTCAGGGACGGGCCCGACTGCGCCCTGTCCATGAGCCGGCACACGGGCTACCGGCTGATCTTCCTGCTGCGCGAGATTCTCGCGCGGACCGGTGCCGAGCGCGTCGAGAGCCTGACCGAGGACCAGGTCCGCTCCCTGCCGCCCGAGCTGGCGCCCCTGCTCGGGGAGCGGTTCGATCCCGCCCTCGTCCTGGACAGCGATCTGCCGCTGACCGGGTTCGGGGCGCTGTGGTCGGAGCTGGTCACCCAGGGCGTCGACCGTCTCAGTGAGGTGCCCGCCCAGCTGCGGACCACGCTCGCGTACGAGGACCTGCTCGACGAGCCCCGCGCGGAGCTGACGCGACTGGCCGACTTCATCGGCGTGGAGCCGCTCCCGCAGTGGCTCGACACCGGGGCCGCGCGGCTCGACGGCAGTCGCCGTGGCTCCTCCCGTCGGCTGCCCGCCGCCGAACTCGCCGCGCTGCGGGAGCGTTGCGCTCCCGGAGCACGGGCCCTGGCGGACAGCCGACAGTAGGGGGCCGACGGTCGGTTCAGGGGGTGTTGACGGAGAACACCACCCGCTTGCCCACCGTGGAGTTGATGCGTTCGTTGACGCCCCACAGCCTGTCCGTCGTCCAGGAGTAGGCGAGGTTCTGGGTGTAGACGGGGGCGGCCGTCATGACGCGCGGTGCGGCGTTCGCCTGGGCCTTGTGGACGCAGGAGTACGGATCGCTGGGGGTGCCGCCGCCCGAGCCCGTCGGGCAGGTGCCCGCCAGGTACCAGTTCGTGCCGTCGGTGGCCGCGCCCTGCATGGACCAGACCGGGGACGAGTACGCGGCCGACGCGGTGCCGCGGGGGAGCTTGGTGGTGGCGTCGAGCGGCCAGCGCACGACGCGGCCGCCCGCGGCGTCCTTCTTGTACTCGGCCGAGACGAGGGAGTCCTGGCCGCCGGTGCGGTCGAGGCTCAGGGAGTTGAGGCAGGGGATGGTGCCCGAGGTGACGGAACAGGGGGTGTCGCCGGTGGTGGTCCGGTACATCGCGACCATCGGGACGGCGTAGTTGTGCCACAGGCCCGACGAGGTCGTGCCCGAGATGCCGACCTCCTTGCCCTGCTTGTTGAGTTTCCAGATGTGCCGCAGGTCGTAGACCTGGAGGTAGCGGCCGTTGGCGACGAAGGCGCGGTGGCCGTACCAGACGACACCGTCGACGTGATTGCGCGGGACCACGCGGAAGTCGCCCTTGCCGTCGGCCTTCTTGACGGGCCGGACCAGAAGCAGGTTGTGGTAGTTGGGCGCGGCGTTCCTCGCGTTCACCAGCGTGAGCCGGGCGTACTCGTCACCGCGCCGCTTCGCCGGGTCGGGGTTGCCGAGGTCCGTGCCGTGGTGCCAGGTCACGGCGTGGGCGGGAACGCCCTTCCACTTGCCGTCGGCGGGCGCGCCGCTGTCGCTGTACGGCAGGGAGAGGCCCTGCGGGGTCCAGCCGCCCTCCGTGGCGTTCCAACTGCTCGACCGGTCGTCCTCCTTCTTCCAGCAGTGCCCGGCGGGCTTGAGGCTCGCGGACAGGCCGGTGTCGTGGCAGAGGCCCGCGATGCCGGTGCTGCCACCCGTGTTGAGGACGGTGCTGACGTCGACGGTCGTGACGGCGCCGGTCCGCTCCACGGCCTTGACCGCGACGTCCGTGCCGTCGGCGCCGCCCCCGGAGACGACCTGGTTGAGTCTGAACTGCGCGACGGTTGCGGGGTCCACCGCCCCGAACGGCATCGCGGCGGAGGCCGGTGGGGCGTTGACGAGCATCGTGGCGACGAGGGCCGCCGCGGATCCGGCCACGGTGAGACGGGTGCTCCACACAGAAGTCATGCGGCGGACCATATGCCGTTCTGTGCGCTTGTTCGATCACGCGGGCGAGGCCCGACTCGGGCGCGGCAACCGGGAGTTCACCGCACGGCCGTCTCCGTGTGGCCGAAAGTCAGTCCTGGTCGGGCCGTGTTCACGGGAGGCGTGGCCGGTTCCTTGCCCCGCCGAAAATGCCGGGCAACCGTCGGACGGCACCCTCACGTCTGGTCCCACAAGGGCACCTAGGCAGCAGGGAGAACGCCGTCGCATCCCCGCGACGGCGCTCCGCCGCGGTGCCCGGGACCATCGATCCACATGCAACGTATGGGAGAAACACATGGCTGCCTTCGAAGCCCCGGCCACCCCCCTGGAGCAGCTCCTCATCGCCACCCTCTACGACGGCAGCCAGGTCGGCGCCGCCTTCGACGAACTGCGTCAGGCCGGCCTCGGCGACAAGGTCGACTCCTGGCTGAGCACGGGCGAGAACCTGCCCGTCACCGCGGACGAGCTGGGCAAGGTCCTCGGCGGGCACCTCGCCCGGATAGCCACGGTCACCGGCTCCACCGCGGACGAGATCGCGCAGAAGGTCGCCGAGATGCTGCCGCTCGCCGTGGACGCGGCGAGCCCGAACGGTGAACTGGGGCAGTAGTCCCGAGTCCTCCGGGCCGGCCAGGCGACCGTCTCGTGCCCGTGCCGCCGCACGGACACGAGACGGGCCGCTCACGGCCGTATCGCGGGCCACGCGGTGTGCGTAACCTGCGAGGGGGAGGTGGCGGCATGCGCGAGGCGGACGCCGGGCTCTTCGGGCCCTCGTCGGTGACCTGGCAGCTGCACGGAGACCCGATGATGTGGGTCGCGGGCGTGAGGGCGCTGTACTTCCAGGCGCTGCACCCGCGCGCGGTGCGCGGCGTGATGCAGAACTCGGACTTCAGGAAGGACGCCTGGGGCCGCCTGATGCGCACCGCGAACTTCGTGGGGACGACGACGTACGGCACCACGCAGGCCGCGGAGAAGGCGGGCGCCCGGGTTCGCAAGATCCACTCGATGCTCTCCGCCACCGACCCGGACACCGGGGAGCGCTACGGCGTCGACGAGCCCGACCTGCTCCTGTGGGTGCACTGCGCGGAGATCGACTCCTACCTCCACGTCCTGCGCCGCTCCGGCTACCCCCTCGGCGACGCGGCCGCCGACCGCTACGTGGCGGAACACCGCGAGAGCGCCCGCCTGGTCGGCCTCGACCCCGACGGCGTACCGGCCTCCACCGCCGAACTCGCCGCCTACTTCGCGAAGGCGCACCCCCAGCTCGCCGTCGGCCCCGAGGCCCGCGCCGTCGACGACTTCCTGCGACGGCCGCCCACCCGGGCCCTGCTGATCCCGGCGCGCGCCCTGCTGTGGCGGCGCGTGGCGAACCTCGCGTACGCGTCCCTGCCCCGCTACGCCCACGAGCTGTACGGCAGGCCCGCGCCGCCGCCGTCGGCGGTCACCCGCCGCCTGGCCGCCACCGGCACCCTGCTGCGCCTCGTGCCCGCCCGGGTGCGCTGGCAGCTCCCGCCGAAGCACATCCTGCGCGCCATGGCCCGCCTCGGCCCCGGCACCCGTCCCGACCCGCGCCGTGTCCCGTACAAAGTCGACAGACGGGACGCCATACTGGACGGGCCGGGGAGGGCGCAGCGAGGCAACGGGGGCGACGGCACGCGATGGCGGACACCAGGCTGATCCAGGGCCGGTACCGACTGCTCGACCTGATCGGGCGCGGCGGCATGGGCGAAGTGTGGCGGGCGCGCGACGAATCGCTCGGCCGCAAGGTCGCCGTCAAATGCCTCAAGCCGCTCGGGCCCCAGCACGACCAGTCGTTCACCCGGGTCCTGCGGGAGCGGTTCCGGCGCGAGGCGCGGGTCGCGGCGGCGCTCCAGCACCGCGGTGTGACCGTCGTGCACGACTTCGGCGAGAACGACGGCGTGCTGTTCCTGGTCATGGAGCTGCTCGAAGGCCGCAACCTGAGCCAGCTCCTGGAGGACAACAGACAGCACCCGCTGCCCGTCACCGACGTCGTGGACATCGCCGACCAGGTCGCCTCCGCGCTCGCGTACACCCATGAACAGGGCATCGTGCACCGCGACCTGAAGCCCGCCAACATCATGCGGCTCGTCGACGGCACGGTGAAGATCTGCGACTTCGGCATCGCCCGGCTCGGTCACGACATCGGCTTCACCTCCCGCCTCACCGGCACCGGCATCGCCATGGGCACCCCGCACTACATGTCGCCCGAGCAGATCAGCGGCGCCGAGGTCGACCAGCGCAGCGACCTCTACTCGTTCGGCTGCGTGCTGTACGAACTCGCCACCGGCGCCCCGCCGTTCGACATGGAGGACGCCTGGGCGGTCCTCGTCGGCCACCGCGACACCGCTCCCGAGCCGCCCCGCCGCCACCGCGGCGAACTGCCCGTGTACCTCGACCGGATCGTCCTCGACCTGCTCGCCAAGCGCCCCGACGAACGCCCCGCCGACGCCCGCGAACTCGGCCGCCGCATCACCGCGGGCCGCAGCGCCCCCGTCGCCTACGTACCCACCGTCGTCTCGCCCTCCCTGCGCCGCCCCGAGACCGCACGCCCCGAGCGCCAGGCGCGCCCCGAGCCGCATCACGAGCCCGCCCTGCCGCCCTGGACGCGCGGCATGACCACCGGCCACAAGGCGACCGGCGCCGGTCTGCGCACCACACCGCCGGACGCCGCCGCGGGCCTGACCGGCGAGTGGATCCCGCGCCCCACCGGTCGGCACACCGTGCTTCCGGCGCCCGCGCCGGAGCGGCCCGCGCCGCCGCCGTCCGTCGTCGCCGCCCTCGTCAGCCGCCACAACGCGGGCCTGAGCCTCGGCCGTCTCAGCCGCTGGGCGGAGGCGGGCGAAGTGCACCGAGCCGTCGCCGCCGAGCGCGAGCACGTCCTCGGCCCCGACCACCCCGACACCCTCGCCAGCCGGTACGAGGTCGGCTTCACGCTCAGCCGCACCGGGCGCCCCGCGGACGCCCTGCGCGAGTACGGCCGCGTCGCCGAGGGCCGTGAACGCGCCCTGGGCGCCGACCACTTGGACACCCTCGCTGCCCGCCAGGAGATGGCTTACGTCCTCGGCCAGCTCGGGCGGCACTTCGAGGCGCACCAGGTGTACACCCAGGTGCTCGCCGTGCGGGAGCGCACCGCGGGCCCCGACCACCCCGACACCCTGCGATGTCGCCACAACCTGGCGTTCAACCTCAGCCGCCTGGGCCGCCTCGAGGACTCCTACCGCCTGGCCCGCGACGTGGCCGTCGCCCGGGCCCGCGTCCTCGGCGCCACCCACCCCGACACCCTCGTCACCCGCTACGAAGTCGCCTACGCGCTCGGCCAGTTGGGGCACTGGCCGGAGGCGCTGCAGACGTACCGCGACGTGGCCGAGGCGCGGACGCGGGCGCTGGGCGCCGACCATCCCGACACCCTCGCGGCGCGCTACGAGGTCGGCATCAGCCTCGGACGGCTCGGCCGCAGCGCGGAGGCCCTGGAGCTGTACCGCGCCCTGATCGAGGACCGCACCCGCGTGAACGGCCCCGCCGACCCCGAGACCCTGCGCGCCCGGCACGGCCTCGGCGTGAACCTGGGCCGCCTCGGCCGCTGGGAGGAGGCCCTCGCCGAGGCCCGTGACGTGTGCGCGATCCGCGAACGCGTCCTGGGCGCGGGCCATCCGGACACGCTGGTCAGCCGCCGCGAGGTCGCCGTCGGCCTCGGCTGGCTCGGGCGGTGGCCGGACGCCCTCATCGAGTACCGCAGGGTGGCCGCCGCCCGCGAACAGGTCCTCGGCCCCGACCACCCCGACACCCTCGCGAGCCGCAACGACGAGGCCCACTGCCTGGAGCAGTTGGGCCGGGGCACGGAGGCGGTGGAGCTGTACCGAAGGGTGGCGGCACTGCGGCAGCGGCGGGCGTCCGGGGCGCACTGAGGCGCGGGGCGCGGCCTGGCTTTCCCGGTCAGTCGCGGAGCTGGACGGGTGCGCGCATGGTGGCCAGCTCCGGATCGCCGTCCATGTCCATCGGAGTGCCCTTGGGATAACGGGCGCAGCCGGCGTACGCGGAGACCTCCAGGCGGCCGCCGGGGTAGGCCGTGATCGCGACCGATGTGCCGTCCTCCGGGGGCCGCATGCTCAGCTCCAGGCCGTAGCGGTCGTTCTGGTGCTCGGTCACCCGCCAGCCCTGGCGGGTCAGTTCCTTGCGCGCGTGCTGGAGGGCGGTCACCGCCCGGGCGCGGGGGACGTCCCGCAGGGTCCAGTCGTAGCTGACGCTGACCACGTGCGGCTCGCTCGGCGGCGAGGGGTCGAGCGCGTCGGACCAGGTGCGCAGGCCGCGGCGGTCGCAGTTGTAGGCGTCGGTGTACGCGTGCACCCCGGACCGCTCGGCGTCGAGCCGGGCGTCCGGCAGCGCGAGCGCGTCGTAGACCATCTGGCTGCGCTCGTCCAGGTGCCGGGACGTCGCCGCCGGATCGGCGACGGGGTACGGGTCGCCCTGCCAGACCCCCTCGAACCACCGGGCGAAGCCGATGAGACCCGCGAATGCCGCGACGATCCCCAGGCCCGTCGCCGTCGCTCTCACGGCTTTGCGACGCTGCTCCGGGGCCATGCTGATCTTTGCCATAGGGGGAATCCTGCGTCGGCGCGGCGCGACGGGCATGAGTACCCGTACTCAAGCGGTACCTGGGGCGTACGGGACGAACGGTGCCGGGAACGCGCCCCAGCCACCGCTTCGCTCCCGCCCCCGGACAACCGCTCGATTCCGTGCTACCAAGGATCATGCGATCCAGCTACGACGCAGTGGTGGTCGGCGGCGGCCACAACGCCCTGGTTGCCTCCGCCTACCTGGCCCGCGCGGGCCACTCCGTGCTGCTCCTCGAACGGCTGCCAGACACCGGCGGAGCCACCGTGTCGACGCGGCCCTTCCCCGGCGTGGACGCCAACCTCTCCCGCTACTCGTACCTGGTGAGCCTGCTGCCGCGGAAGATCGTGCGGGACCTGGACCTGGACTTCCGGGTGCGCACCCGCACGGTGTCGTCGTACACGCCGACGGTCCGCGAAGGGCGCCCCACGGGGCTGCTCGTGGGCGGCGGCGAGGCCCGCACCCGGGAGTCGTTCGCCCGGCTCACCGGCGACGACCGCGAGTACACGGCCTGGCGGGACTTCTACGCGCGCACGGCCCACGTCGCCACCCGGGTGTTCCCCACCCTCACCGAACCGCTGCCGACGAAGAAGGAGCTGGCCCGCCGCGTCGACGACGACACCGCCTGGCGGATGTTGTTCGAGGAGCCCATCGGCCGGGCCGTCGAGGAGCGGTTCGCGGACGACCTGGTGCGCGGTGTGGTCCTCACGGACGCGCTGATCGGCACGTTCGCCGACGCCCACGACCCGTCCCTGCGCCAGAACCGCTGCTTCCTCTATCACGTGATCGGCGGCGGCACCGGCGACTGGAACGTCCCCGTCGGCGGCATGGGCGCCCTGACCCGCGCCCTCACCGAGGCCGCCCGCGCGGCCGGCGCCGACCTGCGCACCGGCCACGAGGTGACCCGCGTCGAGACCGACGGGCGGCACGCCGAGGTGACGTACCGGACGGCGGACGGCGAGGGCACGGTCGGGGCCCGGCACGTCCTGGTGGGGGCCTCGCCGCAGCAGCTCGCCGCGCTGACCGGGGACGCGCCGCCGCCCGCGGCCGAAGGCGCCCAGCTCAAGGTGAACATGCTCCTCGACCGGCTGCCCGCGCTGCGCGACCCCGACGTCGACCCGCGCGAGGCCTTCGCCGGGACCTTCCACATCGCCGAGGGATACGGGGAACTGGCGCGGGCCCACGCGCAGGCAGAGGCGGGCGGACTCCCCGTGGCACCGCCCTCCGAGATCTACTGCCACTCCCTCACGGACCCGACCATCCTCGGCCAGGACCTCGTCGACCGCGGCTGCCACACCCTGACCCTCTTCGGCCTGCACACCCCCGCCCGTCTCTTCACCGACGCCACCAACGACGCCCTGCGCGCCGAACTCCTGTCGTCGGCCCTCGCCCAGCTCGACGCGCACCTGGCCGAGCCGATCGCCGACTGCCTGGCCACCGACGCGGACGGCCGTCCGTGCGTCGAGGCGAAGACCCCGCTGGACCTGGAGCGCGATCTGCGCCTGCCCGGCGGCAACATCTTCCACGGCAACCTGTCCTTCCCGTACGCGGACGAGAGCGCCCCCGACCAGCGGGGACAGGCGGGCCGTTGGGGTGTGGAGACCCGGCACGCGAACGTCCTGCTGTGCGGCGCGGGCGCCGTGCGCGGGGGCGGGGTCAGCGGCATCCCCGGGCACAACGCGGCCATGGCCGTACTGGGTCGGTGAGCGGCGACCGCGTGGAACGGGCTGGTGTACGGTCGGACACCGTTCGATGCGCGAGGAGGACCCACGCGTGAGTGACGGAGACAAGAGGTGCTCACCATGGCTTCCCGACGCGCCGGTTGCAGCGGGGGCTCCCCGACGTTCACCGAACAGGCGCGCCGCCGTCAGCTCATCGAGTGCACGATCGACCTGATCTCCACCAAGGGCTACCCCGCGACGTCCCTGTCCGCCATCGCGGAACAGGCGGGCCTGTCCAAGGCGGCCGTCCTCTACCACTTCTCCTCGAAGGACAACCTGACCCGCGCGACCCTGGACCATGTCCTTGAGGAGTTCACCGCGTACGTCGGCGCACGCGTCGCGGCCGAGGCGGACCCGCGCGCCGCCGTCATCGCCTACGTCCGCGCCATGATCGGCTACCAGCAGGCGCACCGCCGCCACGTCCGGGTCATCACGGAGATGCTCCTGGACGACCACGGCGGCACCCGCCTCAAGACCCCCGGCGGCCACGACACCGCGGGCCGCTGGCAGGCACTCGCCGACCTCCTGGCCGCGGGCCAGCGGGCGGGCAGCTTCCGCCCGTTCGACGTCCGCACCGTCTCCCTCGCCGTCGGCGGCGCCATCGACGGCGTCATCGGCCACTGGCTTGCCCACCCCGACCTCGACCTGGACGCGGCGGCGGACGAGCTGGAGACGTTCACGCTGAACGCGATCGGGGTCGGGGGCGGCGACCGCTGAAACCGGGTGTGCGGCGGGCGCGGAGCGCACAGGTGTGTGGCCCGTGGGCCGTGGGCAGCACTTGGGGGGCGTGAGCCGTCGGCCGCCGGGGCCGCGGGGCGACGCCGCAACCGCGTGCCGAAGGAGCGTCGCATGGGCGTCAGCAACTCCCCGTCCGAACCGCAGGACCCGCCCGCCGAGTCCATACCCCCCGCTCTGCGCGGCCTCGACGCCGCCCTGCCCGAACTCGTCGCCCTGTACCGGGATCTGCACGCCCACCCGGAGCTGTCCTTCGAGGAACACCGCACCGCCGCCGAGATCGCCCGGCGCGCCACGGCGTACGGCTGCGACGTCACGCCCGGCGTGGGCCGTACCGGCGTCGTGGCCGTCCTCGACAACGGCGAAGGCCCCACCGTCCTGCTGCGCGCCGACTTCGACGCCCTGCCCCTCGTCGAACGCACCGGCCTGCCCTACGCCTCCCGCACCGAGGGCGTGATGCACGCCTGCGGCCACGACATGCACGTCACCTGCCTCCTTGGCACCCTGAAGCTGCTCGCGGAGGCGCGCGCGAGCTGGCGCGGGCGGATCGTCGCCGCGTTCCAGGCCGCCGAGGAGATCGGCGAGGGCGCGCGGGCGATGGTCGACGACGGCATCTTCGAGCGCTTCGGGACGCCGGACGTGGTGCTCGGCCAGCATGTCGCGCCGCTGCCCGCGGGCATGGTGGCCTGTCACGCCGGAGCGGCGTTCGCGGCCACCGACTCGCTGAAGGTCGTCATGTACGGCAAGGGCGCGCACGGCTCCCGGCCGGAGACGTCCGTCGACCCCGTGGTGATGGCCGCCGCGACGGTGATGCGGTTGCAGACCGTCGTCTCGCGCGAGGTCCCGGCGGGGGAGACGGCCGTGCTCACCGTGGGGTCGCTGCGGGCGGGCACGGTGGACAACATCATCCCGGACGAGGCCGAGCTGCGGCTGAGCATCCGCTCCTACAAGGAGGACATCCGGGTGCGGATGCGGGCCGCCGTCGAGCGGATCGTGCGCGGTGAGGCGTGGGTGGCGGGGGCCGAGCGCGAGCCGGAGTTCACGCAGCTCGACGCGTTCCCGGTGCTCGTCAACGACGAGGTGGCGGTGGCCAGGACCATGGCCGCGATCGGCGCGGTCGTCGGCGACGGGCAGGTGATCGACCCGGGGCCCGTGACCGGTAGCGAGGACGTGGGGATCCTCGGCACGGCGGCCAAGGCCCCGGTCTGCTACTGGCTGTTCGGCGGCTGCGACCCCGCGACGTACGCCGCGGCACAGGCCGCGGGCACCGTGGACCGCGACATCCCGTCCAACCACTCGCCGCGCTTCGCGCCCGTGCCCGAACCGGCCGTCACCACCGGCGTGACGGCGCTGACGACGGCGGCGCTGGAGTGGCTGGGGCGGCCGGAGTGAGGGTCGGGCGGCGGGGAGTTCGGCCGGGGCGGGCGGCATGCGCCCTGAGCGGGCGGCGTACGGCCTGAGCGTCAGCGCCAGTCGGGAGCGCCAGGCGCCGGTGCGACGACACTCTCGATCCGGGCCCGGGTCTCCCGCATGACCGCCACGATCCGGGTCTCGTGCTCCTCGCTGAGCCGTGCCACGGGCACGGAACAGCTGATGGCGTCGGTGGCCGGTACGTCGTAGCGCAGAGCGAAGCCGAAGCCCGCGATGCCGGTCACCGTCTCCTCGCGGTCGATGGAGTAGCCGCGCTCGCGGACTCCGGCGAGGTCGGTGAGGAGCGCCTTCCTCTCGGTGTGCGTGTTCTCCGTGTACGCGGCCAACGGGCCCTCGGGGAGCGGGAGTTCGTCGTCGGGCCGCTCGGCCAGCAGGGCCTTGCCGAGGGCTCCCGCGTGCGCCGGGACCCGGCGGCCGACGCGGCTGAGGCTGCGCGCGTACGCGTGGGACTCGCGCGTCGCGAGGTAGACGACGTTCGGGCCGTCCAGCCGGGCCAGGTGGATCGTCTCGCCGAGCGCGTCCGAGGCCTGGTCGAGCGCGGGGCGGACCCGGCGCACGCGCGGGTCGCTGTCCAGGTAGCTGGTGCCCGTGAGCAGGGCGCGGATCCCGATGCCGTAGAGGGACCCGGTCGTGTCGGAGCGCACCCAGCCGCAGTCGACGAGGGTCTGGAGCAGCTGGTACATGCTGCTGCGCGGTACGCCGAGTTCCGCGGCCAGTTCGTCCAGGCGGGCGGGCCGGTCGCCCCGGGCCGCGAGCAGTTCGAGCAGCTCCACGGTGCGGGCCGCCGACTTCACCCCGCGGGTCCCGCTCGTCTTCGCCATGGCCTCATCGTAATTCCGCGCGATGGCCTGCTGTCCGCGGCCGTTCACGTCGCCATGCCCCATCGCGGAGCCACGCCCTCATGGACGGTGCCGCACCCATTGACCCCCGCCTGTTCACCCCCATAATCTCCGTTCCCATACGTGTACATCATCTGCATACGGGGATGAGTCCGGGGCGCGCCCGGCGGACCCTGGACGTCCTCGACCTCTGAGAGCACCGGACCACCACGACCTCGCGCACCCCCTCCCTCTCTCCCGAAAGGACCTCGACAGGCATGAGCAGCCAGCCGACCGTCACGCACTTCGCCGTCTACCCGGTCGCGGGCCGCGACTGCATGGAGCTGAACCTCTCCGGGGCCCACGGCCCCTACTTCACCCGCAACATCGTGGTCCTGGGGGACTCCGAAGGCCGTACGGGCCTGGGGGAGGTGCCGGGCGGCGAGAAGATCACGCAGACGCTGCGGGACGCCGAACCCCTCGTCATGGGCGCCCAGTTGGGCGACTACAAGCGGGTGCTGCGCGCGATGGGGAGCCGTTTCGCGGACCGTGACGCGGGCGGACGCGGCGCCCAGACCTTCGACCTGCGGACGACCGTGCACGCCGTCACGGCCGTCGAGTCGGCCCTGCTCGACCTGCTCGGCCAGCACCTCGACGTCCCGGTGGCCGCGCTGCTCGGCGACGGCCAACAGCGCGACTCCGTACGCGTACTCGGCTACCTCTTCTACGTCGGCGACCCCGACCGCACCGACCTGGACTACGTCCGGGAGCCGGACTCGGACGTCGAGTGGTACCGCCTCCGGCACGAGGAGGCCCTGACGCCGCAGGCCATCGTCCGCCAGGCCGAGGCGGCCCACGCCCTGTACGGCTTCCGGGACTTCAAGCTCAAGGGCGGGGTCCTGCCGGGCGCCGATGAGGTCGAGGCGGTACGCGCCCTCAAGGACCGCTTCCCCGAGGCGCGGATCACCCTGGACCCGAACGGCGCCTGGTCACTGCGCGAGGCCGTCGACCTGTGCGCGCCCCTGGTCGGCACCCTCGCCTACGCCGAGGACCCCTGCGGGGCCGAGGACGGCTACTCGGGCCGGGAGATCCTGGCCGAGTTCCGCCGCGCCACCGGCCTGCCGACCGCCACCAACATGATCGCCACCGACTGGCGGCAGCTGACGCACGCCCTCGCCCTCCAGTCCGTCTCCATCCCCCTGGCCGACCCGCACTTCTGGACCATGCGGGGCTCGGTGCGCGTCGCCCAGCTCTGCAACGCGATGGGCCTGACCTGGGGCTGCCACTCCAACAACCACTTCGACATCTCCCTGGCCATGGTCACGCACTGCGGCGCCGCGGCCCCCGGCCCCTACAACGCCCTGGACACCCACTGGATCTGGCAGGAGGGCCTGGAACGCCTGACGGTCACCCCGCCCCGGATCAGCAACGGCGAGATATCCGTCCCCGACGCCCCGGGCCTCGGCATCACCCTCGACCCGGACCGCCTCCACGCGGCCCACGACCTCTACCGGGAGAAGGCCCTGGGCGCCCGCGACGACAGCGCCGGGATGCGGTGCCTCGTCCCGGGCTGGACGTTCGACGCGAAGCGTCCCTGCCTGGTGCGCTAGCGCGGCCCCCGCCGCGCGAACCCGGGCGCGTGCTCCGGACGCACCCCCACCCCGCCCACGTACCCCGCCACCATCCGCAGCAGCGGCACCCGTCGGAGCAGCCGGAGCGGGGTCGGCAGACGGCCGGGGCGGAGGGTGCCGTCGAGGGCGGGGCGGAGGAGGGTCTCGTGTTCGGTGAGTTGGGAGCGCTGGGTCAGGGCGGCGGGGAACTCGCGGCGGCGCTGGACGCGGTGCAGATCGGTGGTCGTGGGGCGACCTCGGCGCAGGGGCGCTGCCAGGTGGCGGGCCGCGGCCACGGCGTCCTGGACGGCGAGGTTGACGCCGACGCCGCCCACCGGGGACATGGTGTGGGCGGCGTCGCCGATGCACAGGAGTCCGTCGCGGTACCAGCGGGGGAGGCGGCCCATGGTGACGTCGAGGAGCAGCACGTCGTCCCAGGACCCGATCGCGAGCAGCGCTTCGTCGTCCCAGCCGAGAAGGGCGCCCAGACGGTCGCGGAACCAGGCGATGTCGTGGGCGCGCAGCCGGGCGTCCGTGCCCTTCTTGATGAGGTAGGAGGTCTGGTAGTAGTCGCCGCGGTCCATCGTGGCGGCGACCTGGCCGTCGCGGACGCTCAGGAACACCTGGCCGCGCTTGCGGCGGTCGCGCGGCGCGGGGACCCTGACCTGCCACACGTCCATCGGCACCTCGAACGACCGGGGCACGAGTCCGGCCGCCGCCCGGACCACGGAGTCCCGGCCGTCGCAGGCCACGGTCAGATCGGCCGCCAGCTCGCCCGGCACGCCCTGTTCGTCGGTGTACGTCACGCCGGTGACCCGCCCCGCCGCGTCCGTGCGCAGTCCCGTCACCGCCGTGCGCATCCGCAGCCTGAACGACGGCTCCTCGGCCGCCGCCGACGCGAGCAGGTCGAGGAAGTCCCACTGCGGGACCATCGCGATGTACTTGCGGCGACCGGGTACCCGGCGCAGGTCGGCCGCCACGAACGTGGTGCCCTCGACATGCATCCGCATCTGCGTGAGCCGCTGCGCTGGCAGCCGGTCGAACCGCTCGCCCAGGCCCAGTTCGTCCAGGAGTCGCAGCGTCGACGGGTGCACCGTGTCGCCCCGGAAGTCGCGCAGGAAGTCCCCGTGCTTCTCCAGGACGGTGACCTCGACCCCGGCCCTGGCGAGGAGCAGGCCCAGCATCATGCCCGCCGGTCCGCCGCCCACCACACAGCACGTCGTGCGTTCCATCCCCGGGTCCCCTCGTGAGTGTCGTGCGCGCCACCCTAACCGATCGGTCAGACTGCTGACCGTACGGTCAGGTCCGTGCTCGCGTAAATTATCTGACACTGCATCAGAAACCTCTTCCCTCGTCCGGGCCGCTGCGGCATCCTGCGCCCATGCAGACGGAGCTGAGCAAGCAACTCGGAGTCGAGTACGCCGTCTTCGGCTTCACGCCGTTCCCCGCCGTGGCGGCCGCCATCAGCCGGGCGGGCGGGTTCGGGGTGCTCGGCGCGGTCCGCTACACCGCGCCCGACGACCTCGCGCGCGACCTCGACTGGATGCAGGAGCATGTGGACGGCCTGCCCTACGGGCTCGACGTCGTCATGCCCGCGAAGCGGGCCGAGGCTCCCGGAGGGCAGTCGCCGACCGAGGCCGACGTGGAGGCGATGATCCCCGCGGCGCACCGGCAGTTCGTCGAGGAGACCCTCGCCAAGCACGGCGTGCCCGCGCTCGCCGAGGGCGAGGCGTCCGGCTGGCGCATCACCGGCTGGATGGAGCAGGTGGCGCGCGGCCAGCTCGACGTCGCCTTCGACTACCCCATCAAGCTGCTCGCCAACGCCCTCGGCTCACCGCCCGCCGACGTCGTCACCCGCGCCCACGACCAGGGCGTGCTCGTCGCCGCCCTCGCGGGCAGCGCCCGGCACGCCCGCAAGCACGCGGACGCAGGCATCGACATCGTCGTGGCGCAGGGGTACGAGGCGGGCGGCCACACCGGCGAGATCGCCTCCATGGTGCTCACGCCCGAGGCCGTCGAGGCGGTCGCGCCACTGCCGGTGCTCGCGGCGGGCGGCATCGGCGGCGGCGAACAGGTCGCGGCGGCGCTCGCCCTCGGCGCGCAGGGCGTCTGGCTCGGCTCGGTCTGGCTGACGACGACGGAGGCCGACCTCCACTCCGCCGCGCTCACCCGCAAACTGCTCGCCGCCGGGTCCGGGGACACCGTCCGCTCCCGGGCCCTCACGGGCAAGCCCGCACGCCAGTTGCGCACGGAGTGGACCGACGCGTGGGACGACCCGGCAGGCCCCGGGACGCTGCCGATGCCGCTGCAGGGGCTGCTCGTCGCCGAGGCCGTGTCGCGCATCCAGAAGTACGAGGTGGAGCCGCTGCTCGGTACGCCCGTCGGGCAGATCGTCGGCCGAATGAACAGCGAGCGCAGCGTCCAGGCCGTGTTCGACGACCTGACCCGCGGGTTCGAGCGGGCGATCGACCGGTTGAACCGCATCGCGGGGCGGGCCTGAGGGGGCCGCCCCGCACCTCCCGCCGAGCCGCCCCGCGCCCAACCCCCGAGGAGACCCGATGAGCACCCCGCCCAACGGATTCTGGGCCCAGGCCGGTGCCGACCCCGGCCGTACCGTCCTCGTCGACCCCGGAGGCGAGGAGTGGACGGCGGGCCGACTGCACGCCGACGTCAACCGGCTCGTGCACGGCCTGCGCGCGGCGGGCCTCGAGCGAGGCGACGCGTTCGCCGTCGTGCTGCCCAACGGCGTGGAGTTCCTGACCGCGTACCTCGCCGCGAGCCAGGCCGGGTTCTACCTCGTCCCGGTCAACCACCATCTGGTGGGCCCGGAGATCGCCTGGATCGTCGCCGACTCGGGCGCCAAGGTCCTGATCGCGCACGAGCGGTTCGCCGACGCCGCGACCGCGGCGGCCGACGAGGCGAAGCTCCCCGCGACGCACCGCTACGCCGTCGGCGACCTACCCGGATTCCGCCCGTACGCCCAACTCGTCGACGGGCAGCCCGAGTCGGTGCCCGCAGACCGCACCCTCGGCTGGGTCATGAACTACACGTCCGGCACCACCGGACGGCCCCGCGGCATCCGCCGCCCCCTTCCGGGCAAGCCGCCCGAGGAGTCCTACCTGGGCGGCTTCCTCGGCATCTTCGGGATCAAGCCCTTCGACGGCAATGTCCATCTGGTGTGCTCGCCGCTCTACCACACGGCCGTGCTCCAGTTCGCGGGCGCGGCCCTGCACATCGGCCACCCCCTCGTCCTCATGGACAAGTGGGCGCCCGAGGAGATGCTCCGCCTCATCGACGAGCACGCCTGCACCCACACCCATATGGTCCCCACCCAGTTCCACCGCCTGCTCGCCCTGCCCGGAGGGATCCGGGCGGCGTACGACGTGTCGTCGATGCGGCACGCCATCCACGGGGCCGCGCCCTGCCCCGACCATGTGAAGCGGGCGATGATCGAGTGGTGGGGCGCGTGCGTGGAGGAGTACTACGCGGCCAGCGAGGGGGGCGGCGCCTTCGCCACCGCGGAGGACTGGCTGAAGAAGCCGGGGACCGTGGGAAAGGCCTGGCCCATCAGTGAGCTGGCGGTCTTCGACGACGACGGGAACAGGCTGCCGCCCGGCGAGCTCGGTACCGTCTACATGAAGATGAGCACCGGCGGCTTCTCGTACCACAAGGACGAGTCGAAGACGCGCAAGAACCGCATCGGCGACTTCTTCACCGTCGGCGACCTCGGCTATCTGGACGAGGACGGCTATCTCTTCCTGCGCGACCGCAAGATCGACATGATCATCTCGGGCGGCGTCAACATCTACCCGGCGGAGATCGAGTCCGCGCTGCTCACCCACCCCGCCGTCGCCGACGCCGCCGCGTTCGGCATCCCGCACGACGACTGGGGCGAGGAGGTCAAGGCCGTCGTCGAGGCCGCCGAGGGGCACCCTGCGGACGAGGCGCTCGCCGCCGACATCCTGCGCCACTGCGAGCGCCGACTCGCGGGCTACAAGCGGCCGAAGAGCGTCGACTTCGTCGCGTCCATGCCCCGGGACCCCAACGGCAAGCTGTACAAGCGCCGGTTGCGGGAGCCGTACTGGGAAGGGCGGGAACGGGCGGTGTGAGACCGCCGCGCCCCCGCCCCGTCCCGTGGGCGTCAGCGCTGGCGGACCTTCACCGCCTTCAGGCCGGGCGCGCTGCGGATGTCCTTCTCACAGAAGCGTGACGTCACCCAGCGCTCGTCGGAGTACAGCCGCGTCTGATCGCTGTAGTGCGGCGAGTTGGGGTTCGACGACTGGGAATAGGACAGCAGGGTGCGGGCCTTGGGGCACGACGACTCGTCCCAGCCGACGGCCTGGATGTGGCTGGAGCCGTGCGCCACCTCCGTGTAGCCGCCGCCGGGCGCGTTCCACCGCGGCTCGATCTTGTTCCAGACGCCGAGGGACTCGGTACCGCCGTGGATCGGCAGCCGCTTTCCGCCCCGCACGACGAACTGGTGGTCGCCGAGACGGGAGTCGAGCGGAATCCCCGCAGCCGTCAGCTCCGCCACCGTGTCGGCGAGCGCCGTCGCGAAGCCGGGTGCGCCGGTGTTGAGGGTGTTCGGGGTGCGCACCGGATCGGCGGCGGAGAACGGCACCCGCCACAGCTGGGCACTCGGCACCTTCGCCGTCAGGGCGCGCCAGAACCGGTCGAAGAGCAACGCGCCCCTGCTCGATGTGTCCAGGGTGCGGTCCCAGGACTTGATCACCCGGCAGGCCTCGGCCACGTCGACGGCCTTGCCGTCGCTGGTCCGCGCGGTCCCGGGCGGCAGCGCGGCGCAGGCGCGCGCCACGTCGGCGGCGGCGAGGTCACCGGCCGGCGCGCGGTTCGCGAACTGCTGGCGCTGGAGGTCCTTGACCGTCAGACCGCTGCGCTCGGCCATCGCCGCGACGTCCTCGATCGCGCCGCGGGTGCGCATCGAGCGCTGCGTGCCGATGGTGCCGAAGACCCGCTCGTACCCGGTCAGCGGCCGGTCGGCGTTGCTCAGCCAGGGGCTGTCGTTGGAGTTCTCGGCGTACGGGGCGTTCACCAGCGTCGGCATCCGCGACGGGCCGAAGGTGCCCGGCTGGAGCGCGTCCTTGTCCTTGCCGAGCGCGCACTGGGCGCGGGACCCGTCGAGGACGGCGACGCCCGCCGCCGGGTAGGTGGCCTTGCCGAGGGCGGTGGAGCAGCGCCCGACGAGCTCGTCGGTGAGCCGGGGCAGCACCTGCGACTGCGTGTACAGGGAGTTGCCGTGCCGGTCGGCGGCGACGGTGTTGACCCACGGCAGGCCCTGGGTGGCGCCGAGCGCGCGCAGCACACCCTTGGTCGAACGCGCCTGGCCGAAGCGGAGGTTGGCCTCACCGGTGCGCATATGGCGGGAGTTGGGGTCGTTGAGGGCGTACGCCGTCGTCTTCGTCCACGGCAGCGGCAACTGGGCGCCGAGGGAGGTCACCACCGGACCGAAGCGGGTCCAGTACTGCGTGCGTGTCACCGGGGCGCCGTCCTTCACCGGGACGGTCACGGTCCGCTTCGTCATCCGCTCGCGCTTGCCGTCCACGAGGTACGCGGTCGGGTCGGCGGGGTCCAGGGTCAGCTCGTGCACGTTGAAGGGGACGCCCGTCGCGACGGTGTGGCTCCACGCCACCTGGCCGTTGAAGCCGACGTTGATCACGGGGGTGCCGATGAGCGAGCCGCCCGACACGTTCAGCTCGCCGGGGATGGTCTGCTGCGACTGCCAGAAGCGCCTGCCGCCGTGCCAGGGGTAGTGCGGATTGCCGATGAGCAGGCCGCGGCCGTTCGCCGTGGTGCTGCCGTTGAAGGCGACGGCGTTGGAGCCCATGTCGGCGTTGCCGGGGCCGGGGGAGACGAGATCGCGTGCCGCGGCGGCGGCCCGGCGCGGGTCCGGCGCCCGGCGGGTGGCCTCCGCGCCCGGCGGCCTGGCCGCCACGATGCCGTCGACGCCGCGGCCCTCCCCGCCGAGCACCGACACCGCGTAGCCGAGCCGCGCCTGGTCGAGGGTGGTCACCGGACGCACCCAGTCGGCCTTCGCGCACGCCGGGTCCGTGACGCGGTTCTGCTTCAGCCAGGCGTTGTAGCCCGCGGCGAACCCGCGTGTCAGCTCCTTGCTCGCGCGGCTCATGCCGAGCGGGGCGGACTGCTTGAACAGCCGCTCCACGGTGCCCGCTTCGCGTACGCCCCGGAAGTACTGGTCGCTCGCCAGATTCGTGGTGGCCGACGACAGCTCGCCGCCGGGGTCGCCGTCGGCGCCGAAGTACCGGGAGCGCTCGCCGCGCACGGTGGCGTACCCCTCGGCGAGCGTGCACACCTGGTCGGCGGCCTGGGCCCAGCCGCTGCCGAATCCGAGGTCCGCGTAGTCGTCGGCGCGGATGTGCGGGATGCCGTACTCGGTGTAGCGGATCGTGGCGGACAGGCCGCCGCCGGACGGATGGGCGTCGCGGGAGCGGTCGTCGTCGCGTGCGGACGCCATGGGCGACAGCAGGGCCGACGCGGTGAGGAGCGCGGCGACCGACGCCATGACGGGTCTCGTGCGGATGCGCATAGAGCCTCCCAACTCGTTTGAGAGCAGTGGCCGTTGGAGCGTACCAAGCGGTATGTATCTTGTCCGGAGCGCCTGACGTGGGGCGACAGCGCCTGATGGGGGGCGACGCCGCCCGCGGCGGGGCCCTTGACCGCCGTACCGGACCGCCCGCAGGATCACGCCCATGACGGGTGAACGCGGCAGGGCGACAGCGGGCGACGGCACGGCCACCGCGGCGGCGCGCGGCAGCACGGTCGACGGCGTCCTGAGGCGCAGCGCGCGCCGGACACCGGCCCGCACCGCACTGCGCTACGGCGACCGCGCCTGGACGTACGCCGAACTCGACGACGCCGTCTCCCGCGCGGCCGCCGTCCTGCGCGCGACCGGCCTGGACCGGGGGGACCGCGTCGGCGCCTACGCCCACAACTCGGACGCCTACCTCATCGGCTTCCTGGCCTGCGCCCGCGCGGGCCTCGTCCATGTCCCGGTCAACCAGAACCTCACCGGCGACGACCTCGCGTACATCGTCCGGCAGTCCGGAAGCACCCTCGTCCTCGCGGACCCCGACCTCGCAGGACGCCTCCCCGACGACGTGGCCGTGCTGCCGCTCAGGGACGCCGACGACGCACTCCTCGCGCGCCTCGCGGCCGCCGCCCCCTACGACGGCCCCGCACCGGACGCCGAGGACCTCGCGCAGCTCCTGTACACCTCCGGCACCACGGCCGCCCCCAAGGGCGCGATGCTCACCCACCGGGCCCTCGTCCACGAGTACATGAGCGCCGTGCACGCCCTGGACTTCAAGGAGTCCGACCGGCCGCTGCACTCCCTGCCGCTCTACCACTCGGCCCAGATGCACGTGTTCCTGCTGCCGTACCTGGCCGTCGGCGCCGAGAACACGGTCCTCGACGCGCCCGACGCCGTGCGGATCTTCGACCTGGTGGCGGCGGGCCGCGCCGACAGCCTGTTCGCGCCGCCCACCGTGTGGATCGGCCTGTCGCAGCACGCCGAGTTCGCCACCCGCGACCTGAGCGCCCTGCGCAAGGCCTACTACGGCGCGTCGATCATGCCGGTGCCGGTCCTGGAGCGGCTGCGCTCACGCCTGCCCGGCCTCGCCTTCTACAACTGCTTCGGCCAGAGCGAGATCGGCCCGCTCGCCACCGTGCTCGGCCCGGACGAACACGAGGGCCGCATGGACTCCTGCGGGCGGCCCGTCCTGTTCGTCGAGGCGAGGGTCGTCGACGAGGCGGGCAAGGAGGTGCCGGACGGCACCCGGGGTGAAGTGGTCTACCGCTCGCCGCAGTTGTGCGAGGGCTACTGGGACAAGCCGGAGGAGACCGCTGAGGCGTTCCGGGACGGATGGTTCCACTCCGGCGACCTCGCGGTGCGGGACGCGGAGGGCTACTTCACGGTCGTCGACCGGGTGAAGGACGTCATCAACTCCGGCGGAGTCCTCGTCGCGTCGCGCCAGGTCGAGGACGCGCTCTACACCCATCCGGCCGTCGCCGAGGCCGCCGTCGTCGGCCTCCCCGACGAGCACTGGATCGAGGCCGTCACCGCCGTCGTCGTACGGGGCGGCGAGGTCACCGAAGCCGAACTCATCGCCCACGCCCGCGAACGGCTCGCGCACTTCAAGGCGCCCAAGCGCGTGGTGTTCGTGGACGCGCTGCCGCGCAACGCCAGCGGGAAGATCCTCAAGAGGGAGCTGCGGGACCGCTTCGGCGCGGGCTGACCGGGGGCGGGCCGGTCGGGCCAGGCGGTCGCTCACGGCTCGGCGTGGGCGTTTTGGACGTCGGTGAGCAGCTGCCGCAGTTCGGCACGGGCATGGGGATTGAGGCTCGGGTCCGTGGCCAGGGCGGCGCAGAGGGCGGTGCCCTGCCAGGGCGACCGGTGCGCCAGCGCACGCGCCGCCGCGACGCGGTGCCCGTCCCGCAGCCCGGCCTCCGCGGTGAGCGCCGTGGCCAGGGCGATGGCGCGGGCGTCCGGGCATCGGGACAACAGGGCATCGGCCGCGGCGACCCGCACCGGTCCGCCGAGTGAACTGCCCGCGGCCAGTGCGGCGCACAGGTCGGCCGCCCGGGGGAACGGGAGCCGGCCGAGCTTCTTGACGAGTCGGCGGCGGCGCGCGAGATCCAGCCGGGTGTCCGCGGCGAGCAGGGCGTACTGGTCGGCTCCGCGCGCGTCCTTGAGCGAGACCAGCAGGATGGCCATCCAGGTGCGATGGGTCGCGTTGAGCGTGCGCTTCGCGCAGAGACCCGCGCACAGGTCGGCGGCGCGCGGGTCACCGAGCCGCGTCAGCGCGCGCAGCGCCCGCACCCGGGCTTCGTCACCCAGACCGGCGTCCTGCCCGAGGGCGGCGCACAGGTCCGCACCGCGTGGATCCCACCCGGCAAGCGCACGCGCCGATCTGACGCGGACGGCCCCGGGCAGGTCGGGGTCCGAGGCGAGGCGCACACACAGCTCGACGCCCCGTGCGCCGCCCGCGCGCGGCAGGGCCCGCGCCGCCCACATGGCGGTGCGGTCGTCGAGCTGGGGTTCCTGGACGAGTTCCGCGCAGAGCCCGACGGCGTCGGCATGCCCCACGTCGAGCACGACGTCCACGATCTCGTCACCCTCCTCGTACGAGTAGAGGTGGTCCGGGCCGGTCCTGAGCAGCCGCAGGGCCGTGGCCACGACGGCGGTGACGACCTGCGGCGGCAGCACGGCACCGAACCGTGCGAGTTGCGCGATGAACTGGCAGGCGCGCAGCGGGTATTCGTCGTCGAGCAGGTGACACAGGCGCCCACTGATCTGCCGCACCATCTTCTGGTCGCCGCCCTCCGCGGCCGCGTCCAGGAGGAAGGCGATGTAGGAGAGGTACTCGCTGGGGATGCGGATGCCGTACTCGAAGCGCCACGACTGCCCGTGGCTGCCGGTCTCGAAGACGCGCTTGAGCGCAGGCTCCAGCGCGTGAGGGTCGGTCATGGCGTGCTGTGCGGCCAGGAACTCCAGCAACGTCTGGTGCCAGAACTCCAGCCGGCCGGCACCGGCCGTCAGCAGACCGCTGCCGCGCAGCGCGGCCTCCAGGAACGCGCGCCATTCCCGCGGTGGAACCGCACGGGGGCGCTCCGCCGCGGGCAGCGTCTCCAGGACGTCGACCGGGGACCGGCTGTTGTCGCCGTGCAGGACGTCCGCGACCTCGGCCATCAGGGCGGGCAGGTGGTCCAGGGTGTGTTCGACGGCCTTCAGGGCCTGGTCGCCGCGCCCTTGGAGGGCGGCGCGGGTCTGGGCCCGGACCCGGACGAGACCGGCGGGGCTGCGGCCGCTGTCGAGCAGCTCGATGTAGCTCCGATAGACCGCGCCCCGGCTGCTCGGCAGCGTCCCGTCCGGCCCCGCGGCGTAGAGGCGGCACAGCATGGTGGCCATCAGCGGACTGCTCGCCATCTCGGCCAGCTTCGCCCGCGTCAGGACGGTCAGGAAGCGGTCGGCCGTCCCCGGCGGATCGGCCAGACCCAGGTAGCGGAACCACACCTGGGCGAGTTCTCGCACATCGTGGTCCTGGAACGGCTTGAGGACGAAGTGGAGCTTGAAGCTCTCCAACTCCTCGTCGGCGAGCGGCCGGGTGGCGACGACGAACCGGAACGGGCCCGCGGGACTGCCCTCGCCGAGCGCGGCGAGATTGCCCAGCACGCCCCGTCGGACACCGACGTCGGCGATCTCGTCGAGCCCGTCGACCAGCACCGTCCAGCGGGACCCGGGACCGGGGCCCTTGCTGAACAACGTGGGGGAGAGCGTCTCCAGGAGCCCGAAGGGCGCCAACTCCGCGGTGGCCGCCGCCGCGAGGGCCTCGGCGAGCGGCTTCCCGGCCAGTGACGCCGCCGGAACCAGCACGGGGACGCTCACGTCGTCGGTCTCGCCGCGCCGCCGTGCCTCGATGCCGAGGGCGAGGCAGCGGCGCAGCAGACTGGTCTTGCCGCCACCGGCTCCGGCGACCACGACGCAGGGTTCCTCGCTGGTGAACACCTCCTCGGCGGAGACCTCTTCGAAGAGCCGGGCGGTGAGCCGGTCGCGGCTGCCCACGGTCCCCGCTCCCTCGTTCTCCTCGCCCCCTCGCGGGTGCTCGATGAGACGTCTCCTGACGCACCGGCGGAGGTAGACGTCCGCGAGCGGCGGGGTGCGGCCGAACGACACGTCGTCGTAGGGGTGCGTGCCCGCGTAGCGCTCGGCCGCCGCGAGATAGTGGTCGAGCTGACCGTCCGGCGTGTACGACGACGTCCGCGGCGCCTGTTCCCGTACGGCTTCCAAGGCGTCGAGCGTCAGCCGGCGGCCCAGGAGTTCCTCCAACTCCTCCCGCTCGTCCGCCGACAGCGTCTCGGCCCAGCGGTCCACCCGCGAAGCGCCGAGCCGACCGGACCCGTCGCTGAGGTGATGGCGCGAGACGATGCCGACGATCCGCCCGTCGCTGAACACCGCGGCGCCGGACATGCCCTCCCAGGGCGACACCGGGCGCGCCCCGGCCGCGGTGGGGACGGCCTGGGCCACACGCAGGTCCAGCGTGCCCTCACGGCGGTTGGCCAGCACCGAACACGTGGCGTGGACGTGCTCGCAGTCCCGGAATCGCGAACCGTCGCTCCTCTTGCGCAACTTGAAGCGCGGGAAGCCCGCCGCGCTGCACCGCAGCAGCAGATCCTCCTCGGGGACCCGGCCGAACCGCGCTGTGCCCACCTCCGTCCCCGCCCGCGACGGCACGCGGAGAACGGCGACGTCAACTCCCTCGTGCCGCCAGCGCACTTCAGCGGCCACGCTGTACTCGCCCGGCCGGTCGGCGTCGAACCGCACGCGCGCAAGGCCGGCCCCCGCGACGACGTGCGCGGCGGTCAGGACGATGCCGGGCCCCGCCAAGTAGCCGGACCCGCGGCGTTCGCCCGCGTCGTGCGGCACGAGGATCTCCGCCACCTGACCGGCCCGCAGTCCGGACACGTCCGCCACCTGTTCCGCCCGAGCCGCCGACTGGCTAGGCTCCACCCGATCAACTGCCGTGTGGCACACGCCACAGGGATGAGAGTACGACGGTCCCGCACGCCAGGGAGGCAGGCAGTGGAACTCGCCGAGATGATTCGCGCCCTGCGCGAGGAACTGAACGACGCCTTGGCCGACGGCGCCGACGAGCCGGTCCGGTTCGAACTCGGCCCGGTCGAGATCGAGGCGACCGTGGCGGCCGAGCGCACGGCGGGCGGGCAGGGAAAGATCCGGTTCTGGGTGGTGGAGGGCGCGGCGGACGCCACGCACACCGCGGCGCGGACCCAGCGGATCACCCTGACCCTGCACCCCAAGGTCCGCGCCCGCGACGGCACGTTGACGACCGCGTACATCGCGGGTGAGGCGGCGGACGACGAGCGGTGAGGGCCGTCGCGGGGCCCGGACCGCGCGGCAGCACCGGTCCCGCTGATCCGGCGCCGCGGAGGCGCCGGATCACGCCGCCCGCGTACCGGGATCGGGTGCGGGCCGTCCGGGCAGCCAGTCCCGCGCCGGGTCGTGCTCCAGCCACCGGCTCCGCCCCGCCTCCCCGGCGCACGCGGCGGCGAGATCGCTCAGCCCGGGGCGGGCGTTCCCGGTGCGCCACAGCAGCGACCAGGCGTACAGCGGGGGGATCCAGCGGGACGGAGCGCGGGCCGGGGACGTCCGGCAGGGGCACTTCGGTGGGAAGCAGCGAGAAGCGGCGCGGGTGGGCCGCCCCCTCGGGGCCGCTGCTCGTGGACGGAGGCTCGATCGTCGTCAACGCGCCCTGGACCCTGCACCGGGGCAACAGCGTCCTCACCCTGTACGCGGCGACCAAGGCCGCCGCGCACAACCTGGCCAGGCCCCTCGCCGCGGGACTCGCCCCCCGCGGCATCCGCGTCAACTCCGTCAGGCCCGGATACATCGACACCCCCATGCATCCCGCAGCCTCGCTGAGCGACGCGGAAGCGGCGGTGGTGACCGGCCGGATCGTCACCGGCCGCTTCGGGCGCCCCGAGGAGGTCGCGGCGGCCGTCGCGTTCCTCGCCTCGTCCGACGCGTCCTACGCCAACGGCCAGGACCTGATCATCGACGGCGGTCTGGTCGGGGCCGTACCCGCCTGACGGCGCTACCGTGGCCCGGACCACCGACACCCGAAGGAGCCCATGGTGAACGCGCCGATCCGCTGGGGCAGCGAGGATCCCGGACCCTTCTTCCACGGCACGAAGGCCGACGTGGCCGTCGGGTCGCTCCTCGAGCCGGGCTACGGCTCCAACTACGGCAAGGGCGACCGGGCGAACTTCGTCTACCTGACCGCCACGCTGGACGCCGCCATCTGGGGGGCCGAGCTGGCCGCCGGCGCGGAGCGCGAGCGGATCTACCTCGTCGAGCCCACCGGCCCCTTCGAGGACGACCCGAACCTCACGGACAAGAAGTTCCCCGGCAACCCGACCCGCTCCTACCGCACCCGCGAGGCCCTGCGCGTCGTCGCGGAGGTCCGGGACTGGCAGGGCCACCCGCCCGAGACCCTCCAGCACATGCGGGACCACCTCGCGGCCCTCAAGGCCCAGGGCGTCGAGGCGATCAACGACTGACCGGGCGGCCGAGAGGCGCGTACCGGCGAATTACCATGAACCGGTGGAAACAGTTCGAATAGCGCTCCCTCGGCACCGGCGCCGCTCCCTGCACCTCGGCCTGGCGGTGCTCACGCTCACGCTGGGGCTCATCGCTCTGTTCGTGCTCCCCGGCGCCTACGCGCACTCGATGAGCAGTGGCCGCACGGCCACGGCCGTACTCGCCGGGATCTGGCTGCCGACCGCCTTCTACGCGCTGAACCGCGCCCGCGGCACGACCACGCTCACCCCCGAGGGGATGCGGCTCAGGACGGCAGTGAGCCGACGCCTGATCCCCTGGCACACGGTCACCCGCATCGAGGCGCAGCGACGCACCGGCCGCGGCGGTCTCTGCTGGTACGTCGCCCGTGCGCACCTGGTCCGCGGCCGCCCCGTCGTCCTGCCCGGCGCGCTGTCCGAGCACCAGCAGGACGAGGCGTTCCGGGCCGCCCTGGAGACGCTCGACCAGTACAGGGAACGCGCCCGCCCCTCGGCGCGGGCCCCGCTCACTTCCCCCGCAGATCCACGATCCGCTTGAACTTCCCCACCGAACGCTCGATGGTCTCGGGGTCCACGACCTCGACGGAGACCGAGACACCGATGCCTTCCTTGACCGCCGCCGAGATCTCCCGCGCCGCCGTGACGCGCCGCCCGGGCGGGGTGCCCGCGCGGGCCTCCACGCACACCGTGAGGGCGTCCATGCGGCCCTCCTTCGTCAGCCGCAGCTGGAAGTGCGGGGCGAGCCCGGGGGTGCGCAGGACGATCTCCTCGATCTGGGTCGGGAAGAGGTTCACGCCGCGCAGGATCACCATGTCGTCGCTGCGCCCGGTGACCTTCTCCATGCGCCGGAACACCCGGGCGGTGCCGGGGAGCAGCCGCGTCAGGTCCCGGGTGCGGTACCGGATGACGGGCAGCGCCTCCTTGGTGAGGGAGGTGAAGACCAGCTCGCCGTGCTCGCCGTCCGGCAGCACCTCGCCGGTGATCGGGTCGACGACCTCCGGGTAGAAGTGGTCCTCCCAGATGTGCAGGCCGTCCTTGGTCTCCACGCACTCCTGGGCGACGCCGGGCCCGATCACCTCCGAGAGCCCGTATATGTCGACGGCGTCGATCGCGAACCGCTCCTCGATCTCGCGCCGCATCTCCTCCGTCCACGGCTCCGCGCCGAAGATGCCGACCTGGAGCGAGGTGGTGCGCGGGTCGATGCCCTGGCGCTCGAACTCGTCGAGGAGCGTGAGCATGTACGACGGCGTCACCATGATGATCTCGGGCCGGAAGTCGAGGATGAGCTGCACCTGGCGCGCGGTCATGCCGCCGGAGGCGGGGATCACCGTGCAGCCGAGCCGCTCCGCGCCGTAGTGCGCGCCGAGCCCGCCGGTGAAGAGGCCGTACCCGTACGCCACATGCACCTTCTGCCCCGGCCGCCCGCCCGCGGCGCGGATGGACCGGGCCACGACGTCCGCCCACATGCTCAGGTCCTGCTCGGTGTAGCCGACGACCGTGGGGCGCCCGGTGGTGCCGCTCGACGCGTGCAGCCGCCGCAGCTCGGACTGCTCGACCGCGAGCATCCCGAAGGGGTAGTTCGCGCGCAGGTCCGCCTTCGTGGTGAACGGGAACCGGGCGAGGTCCGCGAGCGAGTGGCAGTCGTCCGGGCCGAGCCCCGCCGCGTCGAACGCCGCCCGGTAGAAGGGCACGTTCTCGTAGGCGTGCAGCAGCGTGTCCTGGAGCCGGTCCAGCTGCAGTGCCTCCAGTTCCGCGCGGCCGAGCCGCTCCCCCGCGTCCAGCAGTGCCGGTGTGCGCGCCATCTGGAGTACCCCCGTCCCATGCCGGGCGACCGGCTCTTGGCCGATCTTGTGTCGGGGTCAGTTATTCAAGGTTTCATGGCTTCTGGCAAGGGTTTCGTACGAGGTGGCATGGGCGGTGTCGCGGCGGACGGGTGGCTCCCGGGGCGGGGGTGGAGTTCCGGTTCCCGGGGCGATGAACCGTGCGGGTGGTGCCGGGGACCGGCGCCGGTCGGCGGACGTTCCGCGCCGGTCCCCGCCGTGCTCAGAAGTCGTCCGCGGTACGCATCCGCTCGCGTATCCACACCCCGGCCGGCTTCAGCGGCGCCGTGCCGGTCCAGGGGCCGCCCTTGTCGCAGGTGCCGGTCTTGAAGACGGCGCCGGAGCGGTTGTCGTCGGAGAAGTTCCAGTTGACCCAGCTGATCTTCTTGGAGGCCATCAGGTCCAGGTACTTCTGCGACATGGTGAAGTCGTTGGCGTTCTCGCCCGCGTAGTTCTGGGTGCCGAACTCCGTGACGAAGACGGGGAGCTTGGCGGCGGCGCGGGAGAGGGTGTTCAGGTACTCGTCGCGGTGCGAGGCGGCGTAGAAGTGGAAGGTGTACATGATGTTGGCGGCGTTCACCGGGTTGTTGACCACCTCGGACTCGTTCGCGCCCTCCGAGACGCCGAACGACGACCAGGCACGGGTGCCGACGAGCACCGGGGCGTTGGAGTCGATGTTCCTGATCACCGGGATGATCTGCTCGGCGTAGGACTTGATGCGTGACCAGCTCACGCCGCTGGGTTCGTTGGCGATCTCGTACAGGACGTTGCTCTTGCCCTGGTGCCGCTTGGCGATCTCGGTGAAGAACGTCTTGGCCCGGGAGAGGTTGGAGTTCGGGTCGCCGGGGCTGAGCATGTGCCAGTCGACGATCACATACATGCCGCGCGCGGAGGCCTGCTCGATGAGGGAGTGCGCGAGGTCGGTGTACTTGCGCGGGTCGGTCTCGTACCCGCCTTCCTGTACGTATGTGGAGACGCGCAGGACATCGGCGTTCCAGTCGCCGGAGAGGGCGTCGAGGGAGCCCTTGGTCAGACAGTGCGCGTACCACTGGGTGCCGTGGCTGCTCATGCCGCGCAGCTGGATGGCCTTGCCGTTCTGGTTGCAGAGCTTGGTGCCGCATACGGTGAGCTGGCCGTTCGCGGCGACGGGGGTCGGCGCTGCGGCGCGCGGGGCGGCGGGGCCCGACGCGGTCGCGGCGGCCGGCGGGGCGGCGGAGGCGAGGCCCGCGACGAGTGCTGTGGCGAGAGTGGCGGCCAGACGGGCTGGTCTCATGGGGGACTCCAAGCCATTGAAGGTTAGGAACCTTTCCTAACCAAGAAATAGCAAAAGGCGAGTCCGCATCACAAGGTGCATGACAAGAGATACTTCAGCGGGCTGTCTGGTGGGCCAGCCCGCTGAACCGGAATGTCGGTCGTACGCTGGCCGCGTCGTCGCGGTCGCCGTCCCGGTGCCCGTGTGCCCAACGGCCGCCGTCAGCATGGGGATGCGGCGGCGCTGCTAGGCCTCGGACACCACGGACGAAGAGTGGTCGCTGATCGAGAAGCTGCCGCCGCCCGCCTGGACGACACCGCGCGGCGGCCGGCCCGAAAAGCACCCGCGCCGGGCAATCTTCGACGCGATCCAGTGCGTGTGCTGCGAGGGCTTCCGCTGGCGTTCCCTGTCCATGGACTTCCCGCCTGCTGCCGCGGTCTCCGGATTCTTCCGCAGGTGGACCAAGTCCGGGGTCCTGGAAAAGGTCCGCGGTCACCTGTGCCGCGAAGTCCGGTGCGCCATGGGCGCCTCACCGCACGGAGTGGCGACCGTCATCGACAGCCAGTCGGTCAAGGCCGCCGAGACGGTCGGCAAGGACTCCCGCGGATCTGATCCCGGCAAGCGCATAAAAAGCCGCAAAAGGCACGTAGTTGTGGACCTTCTGGGGCTTCCACCGCTGGTTACGGTCACACCCGCCGACATGCGCGACGCGAACGCCGCCCGCCTCGTCCTGGCCCGCCTGCGCGCCGAACACCCCGAGATCGCGATCGTCTGGGCCGACCGCGCCTACGCCGGCACCCTCGCCTCCTGGGCACGGGCGGGCCCCGGCCGTGGCCGGCTTCGGCCAGGCTGCCCGAAAGGCCGGAGCCGGTCGGCAGCCCGGCACGAACCGGCGCCGGGGCGCCTTGGCCGCTGTCGCGGTGCGCCGGGTGGCGGTCAGGGGGGTGTGAGGGTGTCGAGCCGGGCGGCGAGGTCGGGGTGGGCGGCGGCGAGGTGGGGGCGGGCCGCGGTCAGAGGGGCGATGAGGTCGGCGGGGTCGTCGTGGGCGAGGGCCGCGTGGAGCTCGGTGAGCGGACGGCGGGCGGCGGGGGGCAGGTCGGTGAGTGCGGTGATCTGGCCGGCGAGGCGGCGCAGGTCGGCCGCGTTGCGGCGGGCCCAGGCGGCGGTGGTGCGGTCGGCGGCGCGGGCCTGTCGGGTGGCCTGGACGCGCTGTTCGCCGGTGGTCCCGGCGGGGCCGGGGCGGCCGCGCAGGTAGCGGCGTTCGGCGGCCTGGCGGCTGGCGACGCCGAGGGGGTGGGCGAGGTCGGCCCAACTGGCGCCCGCGTCGCGGGCCGTTTCGATCAGGCCGGTCTCCCATCCGGCGAGCTGCTCGCGTACGTGCCGCAGCAGCGACAAGGAGGCCAGGGCCTGTTCCGGACCGGGGGCGGGGGCGGTTGGGGTCTCGTGCTGGGCTTCACGCAGGGCGTCGTCTATGGCGTCAAGGGCCGCCGCGGCGGCAAAGAACGACACCGGGCTGTGGGCGTCGGTGCTGGGCGAGGACGGCTGGTTTGCCGCGGTCACGGACACCTCCCTCAAGGTTGTCATCAGGTAGACGACATCATGTTTGTCATCCATTGGATGACATGTTACAACGGTGTCAGTGAGGCGCATTGGCAGTAACTGCCTGAACCTGCTGGAGGTGTTTTCACGATGTTGATGCGCACTGACCCCTTCCGTGAGCTGGACCGGCTGGCGCAGCAGCTGATGGGCCCGGGCACCTGGTCGAAGCCGTCGGCGATGCCGATGGACGCCTACCGCGAGGGCGACGAGTACGTGGTGGCCTTCGACCTTCCCGGCGTCACCGCGGACACGATCGACATCGACGTCGAGCGGAACATGCTGACGGTCAAGGCCGAGCGCAGGCCGGTGGCGAAGGCCGACGACGTGCAGATGGAGCTGTCCGAGCGGCCGCTGGGCGTCTTCTCCCGCCAGATCGTGCTGGCCGACACCCTCGACACCGAGCGCATCAAGGCCGACTACGACGCGGGCGTGCTGACCCTGCGGATCCCGATCGCCGAGCGCGCCAAGCCCCGCAAGATCTCCATCGGCGTCGCAGCCGACCACAAGGAGATCTCCGGCTGACACCGGCCGGACAGGTGCGGAGGACGGGCATCTGATCTCCCTCTCACCCGCCCTCCGCACCCCGTGGGCAGTCCGAAGAACAAGAAGGGGCGGCGGCCGAGATGACTCTGCGACGCGAAGCGTTCCTCGACCACGTGAAGGAACGCGGCGAGTACGGCACTGTGGAGGAAGCCGAGCGCGCGGCCCGTGTGGTGCTCGCCCTGCTCGGCGCGCATCTGATCGGCGAGGTCCGCGCCCAACTCGCGGCACGCCTGCCGGAGGGCTTCGCCCTGATCCTGCTCAACCCGCTGCAGAGCGCCGAACCGCTGCCCCCGGAGCGGTTCGTCCGGGCGACCGCGGCCTGGATCGAGGGTGCCACCGAGCAGACCGCGACCTGGGACGTCAGCGCCGTCCTGTCGACGGTCGCCGACACGGCCGGCGATGACCTGCTGGGGCAGATCCTGTTCCAGCTCCCCGCCGGCTACGACCTCCTCTTCGGCCGCCCTCAGCCCATCTGACCCATACCTCGGTGCCGCACACCGGCACCCTTGCTCCCATGAAAGGCATGCACCGCAGTGATCACCGACGTGCGCGCACCGCTTGAGCGCCAGCAGCCGTACGGGACGGCATATGAGCAGATGCTGGAGAAGGTCCGCTACGAAGGCGCCTATCCCACCCGTGAGCGAGCCGAGGAAGCCGTCCGCCTGGTCCTTTCGGGGCTGGGACGCCAGCTCACCGGCGACGAACGCGTCGATCTGGCCGCCTGCCTGCCCCTGGAGGCCGCACGTGTCCTGACCGCGCAGATCCCCGACCCCCAGCCGCTGACCGGATGGGCTTTCGTCAAGGACCTCGCCGCCCGCTCCGGTGCCTCCCTGGCCACGACCCGGTGGGACACAGGCTCCGTCTTCGCGGCCGTCGCCGCCCACGCCGGCCCCGACCTCATCACCCGCATCCTGTGCCAGCTCCCCACCGGCTACGCGCTGCTGTTCGGCCGCGCCGAACTCACCCTTTCCGCGTAAACGGTCCGTGCCCTTCCGGCGCCAGGGAGGGTTGGGCGACGTTGCCCGGCCCGCGCACCCCGCAGGGAGAGGCCGCCGCGGCCCCGGTGTGACAGCCGGGGCCGCGGGCGGGGTCGGAGCCCCGGTGAAGACGACCCCGGGGCGCCGGAGCGTGCCGGGCGGTATGTGCGGGTGCCAGACGCGAAGCCACTTGGGTCGTTGCAGGTCTTCGCTGTCTCAGGCCGAGGCCGGCGGAGCGGACGACTCGGCGGCGCGACGGTATTCGGCGTTGATGCGCTGGGCTTCTTCGAGCTGGTCTTCCAGGATGACGATGCGGCAGGCGGCCTCGATCGGGGTCCCGCGGTCGACGAGCTCCCGGGCCCGGGCGGCGATGCGCAGTTGGTAGCGGGAGTAGCGGCGGTGCCCGCCCGGGGAGCGGAGCGGGGTGATCAGGCGGGCTTCGCCGATGGCGCGGAGGAAGCCCTGGGTGGTGCCGAGCATCTCGGCGGCCCGGCCCATGGTGTAGGCGGGGTAGTCGTCGTCGTCGAGACGGCCGAAGGTGTCGTCTGCTGTCATTGCACCTCTCTGTGGAACACGCTTGAGGGGCCCTGGTGTCGTACGACACCAGGGCCCCGAAGGAACTGCTACACCATCTGCCGGCCCTGGTACTGCGCCGGCGTTCTGTTTCCGCTGACCCGACGGGAACGCTGTCGGGGGTGCGGGGATCGCGGTTGCTTGACCGGAGACCACCTCACTATCGATGTCCTGCGGTACCCGGGCTCAACACTTCCGCCCGGGCGATCCTGATGGCGCCTGGCTCCTCCGTTCTTTCCTCGGCGATCAACTGCGAACTGCTCAGCGGCCTGTGACAGCGCCACTTTCGGCAGTCGGCCCCGTCGCCCGTCCTGCGTCTGCTCTGGCTCAGAACCCCACTGCCGAACTTCCCGGTGCGCGCGTCCGCAGCCGACGCCTTCACCGAGGTGCTGCTCGCTGACTTCACTGCTGGGTACTGCGTCAACTGCGGTACTGCTCACGGCGACCCCTGATCACTGCGGGTCACCCGGTCCGGTCGCCAGTCCCGTCGCCGTCCTGCAACAACCCTGGCTTCGACACTCCGCCACCGCACCGTCCTGCGAACTGCAACTGCGGTTACTGCTGCCCGGCAGTTCGTCTCTGCCAGGGCCTGCTGACTTCCTTGGCTACAAGAGAAACCATAACCAGGCCACCACCCAATGTCTACTCCAGCCACCATAGATTTTCGGGTGTTCGACGATGAGGTATTCACGCTCGAACGGCGATGACACGGGGGGCGGCGAACCACAGGCCGGCACAGGCGCCGCGCGGGCAACCGGGCGACGACGCAGAGGTCAGGGTGACCTGATGGACACGATGAGCGTCACTGTCGTACCCGCGCGATCCGCGACGTTGTCCCGCCCATGATCCGTGGGTGCCGGCGCATTCCCGAGACGCCGACACCCGCGGTCGGACTGCACCGACTGCGGAGGGGGGCTCGACACGGCCGCAACGTCCTGGCCCTGCCCTCCTCCCTCGACAACCTGCCCTCCTCCCTCGACAAGGGGCAGAACGAGCCGGGACAGCGCATTTCCTCTACGCCAAGGAGGTACACGCCAGGCCTTCGCCCTCTCAGCAAAGGCTGTTTGTTCAGCGGCTTCTGAGGAAGGCCGCCGCGCTCAGTGGCGCCGCCTGCGCTGCTCCTGCGTTCTGCCCGCGCCCAGAACCGGCGTGACGGTGTCGACCCGCTTGAGCGGTCGTCCCTCGGGGAGTGCCGAGGCGAGGGGAAGGTGGCTGCGTCTTCGCTCCGAGGTGGAAGACGCCCTCATGAGGCGCCCTGCTCCGGCACGGGACGTCGACGACGTGGCGAGGCCGGCAACCACACCGCTGGATCAGCCGACAGGAGCGAGTGCCCCGCAGGCAACCCAACCACCACCGCCTGGCCCCTCCCTGGTCCGTCTCGAGACGATCTTCAAGGAGGCTCAACAATCCACGAGATCGCCCTTGGACGAGATGGCGCAGCGCGCCGCCCTCGTCCGGGCGACGGTTGCCCGAGCGTTCAACGGCAACGGCATTCCGTCCTTGGGAACCCTGCGCGGCACCGCTCACGTTCTGGGTCTTCCTGATGAGCAGGTGCAGAACCTGCTGAGCGCGCGGGCGGCAGCTTCCCTCGTAGAGAGGCATCCGGACACGTTCAGGACAGGCCCGATCCAGGCCCGATTGGCGAAGCCGGAAGAGCTCGGAGGAGGCATCTTCTCTGTCTGACGAATCCGATCAGCCCGCTCTTGTGGCAGCGTCGTCATGCCCCCTTCGGCTACAGGTTCTGAGGGGGCGGGGCGTACGGGGGCGGGGCGTACGGGCCGGGTGGCTGACCGGTCGTGGGGGCTACGCCCCGGCCGCCACCGTCCGCGCCCAGCGATAGTCCGCCTTCCCGCTCGGCGAGCGCTGGATGTGGTCGGTGAAGACCACCGCGCGCGGGATCTTGTACCCGGCGAGGTGCGTGCGGCAGTGGGTCTGGAGGGCGGAGAGTTCCAACTGGTCCGCGCCGTCGCGGAGTTGGACGACCGCGGCGACCCGGTTGCCCCAGCGCTCGTCCGGCACCCCGGCGACCAGCGCGTCATAGACGTCGGGGTGGGACTTGAGGGCCTGCTCGACCTCTTCCGGGTAGACCTTCTCGCCCCCCGTGTTGATGCACTGCGAGCCGCGGCCGAGCACCGTCACGATGCCGTCCGCGTCGACCGTCGCCATGTCGCCGAGCAGCACCCAGCGTTCGTCGCCGCGCTGGAAGAAGGTCTCGGCGGTCTTGCGGGCGTCGTTGTAGTAGCCGAGCGGTACGTGGCCGCGCTGGGCGATGCGGCCTGGCTCGCCGGGGGCCACCGGGGCGTAGGTCGCCGGATCCACCACCTGCGTACGGGAGTTGACGCGGAGCCGGAAGCCCTTCTCGGGGCCGGAGTCGTCCGTGGCGGTGCCGTTGAAGCCGGACTCGGACGAGCCGAAGTTGTTGAGGAGCATCACGTTCGGGGCGAGCGCGGCGAACTGGGCGCGGACCGTCTCCGACATGATCGCGCCGGACGAGGAGACGCTGAAGAGGGCGGAGAGGTCGGTGCCCCGCAGCGGGCCGTTCAGGGCATCGATGAGGGGCCGCAGCATCGCGTCGCCCACCAGGGACACGCTGGTGACCTTCTCCTTCGCGATGGTGCGCAAGACCTCTTCGGGCGCGAACTTGCGGTGGATGACCAGGCGTTGGCCGAAGTGGAAGCAGATGAAGGCGGTGAGCGTGGACGTGCCGTGCATCAGGGGCGGGGTGGGGAAGAAGGTGATGCCGTCGCCCCCGGCCGCCACCCGCTCGGCGACCTCCTGCGGGCTCGTCACCGGCTCGCCGGTGGGGGCGCCGCCGCCGAGACCGGAGAAGAACAGGTCCTCCTGGCGCCACATCACCCCCTTGGGCATGCCCGTGGTGCCCCCGGTGTAGATGATGAACAGGTCGTCCGCCGAGCGCTCAGGGAACCCGCGCTCGGGTGACCCGGACGCCTCCGCCTCCGCGAACGCCACCGCGTCAGGACCCGGCGTACCGGGTGGCGCCTCGCCGACCCGGATCAGATGCCGCAGCTTCTCCGCGCGCGGCAGCGCGGCGGCCACCCGCTCGCCGAACTCCGCGTCGAAGACCAGTGCGGCGAGGTCGGCGTCCCGGTACAGATACGCCAACTCCTCCTCCACGTAGCGGTAGTTGACGTTCACCGGCACGATCCGCGCCTTCAGGCAGGCAAGGACCGTCTGGAGGTACTCGACGCCGTTGTAGAGGTGCAGCCCCAGGTGCTCACCGGGCTTGACGCCGTGGTCCATCAGGTGGTGGGCGATGCGGTTGGCGGCCGCGTCCAGCTCGGCGTAGGTGAGTCCGCGCTCCGCGCCCGTGCCGGGGTGGTCGATGTACAGCAGCGCCGCGCGGTCCGGCACCACGTCCACGACCGACTCGAACAGGTCGGCAAGGTTGTACTCCACCGCTCCTCCTGACCCCGGCGCCATCTCGTGTGGCGGTCATGACAGCAGAGGCGCGCACAAGTGGGAAGAGCCCGCGGAGAAGAAAACTGACTACCTGTCAGAAAACTCTTGAACTGGCACCTCCCCTCCTGCAACCTGTTCCAGGTCTGAAGACGGGAGGACGGCTATGGGTGGTACGGAACATCTGTCCGTGCGGCGCGAAGGCGCCACGCTGATACTCACGCTCAACCGGCCGGAGGCCAGGAACGCGCTCTCGCTGCCGATGCTGGTCGGCCTGTACGACGGGTGGGTGGCCGCCGACGAGGACGACGCGGTGCGCTCGGTCGTGCTCACCGGCGCGGGGTCCGCGTTCTGCGCGGGGATGGACCTGAAGGCGCTCGCGGGCGGCCAGATGGTGGGCGAGGAGTACCGGGACCGCCTCAAGGCCGACCCCGACCTGCACTGGAAGGCCATGCTGCGCCACCACCGGCCCCGCAAACCCGTGCTCGCCGCCGTCGAGGGAGCCTGCGTGGCCGGCGGCACCGAGATCCTCCAGGGCACCGACATCCGCGTCGCGGGGGAGTCCGCGACCTTCGGGCTCTTCGAGGTCAAGCGGGGGCTGTTCCCCATCGGCGGCTCCACGGTGCGCCTCCAGCGGCAGATCCCGCGCACCCACGCCCTGGAGATGCTGCTCACCGGCCGCCCCTACTCGGCCGCGGAGGCCGCCGCCGTCGGCCTGATCGGCCATGTCGTACCCGACGGCACCGCCCTGGAGAAGGCCCTCGCCATCGCCGAGCGGATCAACGCCTGCGGGCCGCTGGCCGTCGAGGCCGTGAAGGCCTCGGTGTACGAGACCGCCGACATGACGGAGGCCGACGGCCTCGCGGTCGAACTGGAGCGCGGCTGGCCGGTGTTCGACACCGCCGACGCGAAGGAGGGCGCCCGCGCCTTCGCCGAGAAGCGCCCGCCCGTCTACCGCCGCGCCTGACGCGAGGAGCCGCCCCGTGCCCGAAGTCCTGCGTGCCCCACTGGTCGTCGAGTTCCCCTTCACCCGCTCCCTCGGCCCCGTCCAGTCGGCCTTCCTCACCGGCCTGCGCGAGCGCACCGTGCTCGGCGTGCGCACCGGCGACGGCCGAGTTCTCGTGCCGCCCGTCGAGTACGACCCGGTGACCGCCGAAGACCTGCGCGACCTCGTCGAAGTCGCCGCCACCGGCACCGTCACCACCTGGGCCTGGAACCACGAGCCCCGCCGGGGCCAGCCCTTCGACACCCCCTTCGCCTGGGTCCTCGTACGCCTCGACGGCGCCGACACGGCCCTGCTGCACGCCCTCGACGCCCCGGGCCCGCACGCCGTCCGCACCGGCATGCGCGTCCGCGTCCGCTGGGCCGCCGAACGCGCCGGCGCCATCACGGACATCGCCTGCTTCGAGCCGTACGACGGCGTGGCGGACCATCAAGTGACCCCGCACGAGGGTGAGTTCGCGGGGGAGGACGTCACCGGGATCGTCGCGCCCGCCCGGCTCGACTACACCTACAGCCCCGGCCGCGCCCAGTCCCAGTACATCCACGCCCTGTCCGGGCGCAGGACCGTCGGCGAGCGCTGCCCGTCCTGCCGCAAGGTGTACGTGCCGCCGCGCGGCGCCTGCCCGACCTGCGGCATCGCCACCGCCGAGCAGGTGGAGGTCGGACCGCGCGGCACCGTCACCACCTTCTGCATCGTCAACATCAAGGCGAAGAACCTCGACATCGAAGTGCCCTACGTCTACGCGCACATCGCCCTCGACGGCGCCGACCTCGCCCTGCACGCCCGGATCGCGGGCATCCCCTACGACCGGGTCCGGATGGGCCTGCGCGTCGAACCCGTGTGGAGCGAGAGCGGCCGCTACCCCGACCACTACCGGCCCACCGGCGAACCCGACGCGGACTACGACACGTACAAGGAGCTGGTGTAGATGGCGCCCGCCGCGCACGGGGCACGGGACGTCGCGATCGTCGCCTTCGGGCAGAGCGACCACCGGCGCAGCACCGACGATCTTTCCGAGGTCGAGCTGCTCATGCCCGTCCTGCACGAAGTCCTCGCCGCCACCGGCCTGAAGACCGGCGACATCGGCTTCACCTGCTCCGGCTCCTCGGACTACCTCGCCGGGCGCGCCTTCTCCTTCACGATGGCCCTCGACGGCGTCGGCGCCTGGCCGCCGATCTCCGAGTCACACGTGGAGATGGACGGCGCCTGGGCGCTGTACGAGGCGTGGGTGGGGCTCCAGACCGGCGAGTGCGACACCGCGCTCGTCTACTCCTACGGCAAGTCGTCGCCCGGATCGGTCCGCGACGTCCTGACCCGCCAGCTCGACCCGTACTACGTGGCGCCGCTGTGGCCGGACGCCGTCGCGCTAGCGGCGCTCCAGGCGCGGGCCCTGATCGACGCGGGCGACACGGACGAGCCCGCCCTGGCCGCGGTCGCGACCCGCAGCCGCACCGCCGCGCGCGCCAACCCCCATGCCCAGCTGCGGGGTTCGGTGCCGCACGGCGACTATGTCGTACGTCCCCTGCGCACCGGCGACTGCCCGCCGGTCGGCGACGGCGCCGCCGCCGTCGTCCTCGCCGCGGGGGAGCGGGCCCGTGAGCTGTGCGAGCGGCCCGCGTGGATCCGCGGCATCGACCACCGCGTCGAGGCGCACAGCCTCGGTGTGCGCGACCTCACGGACTCGCCGTCCACGCGCCTCGCCGCCGAGCGGGCCGGCGCATTCGAACGGCCCGTCGACACCGCCGAGTTGCACGCGCCGTTCACCTCGCAGGAGGTCGTGCTGCGCAAGGCGCTGCGGCTCGGCGATGAGGTGACGGTCAACCCCTCGGGCGGTGCGCTCGCCGCCAACCCGGTCATGGCCGCCGGTCTGATCCGGCTCGGCGAGGCCGCGACCCGCATCCACCGCGGCGGATCCGACCGGGCGCTCGCCCACGCCACCTCCGGCCCCTGCCTCCAGCAGAACCTGGTCGCCGTACTGGAAGGAGACCCGCGATGAGCGACGCGCCCGGCAAGGAGCCGGTCGCCGTCGTCGGGATCGGGCAGACCAAGCACGTCGCCGCCCGCCGGGACGTGTCGATCGCGGGCCTGGTCCGCGAGGCGGCGCAACGCGCCCTCCTTGACGCCGAGTTGACGTGGGCCGACATCGACGCCGTCGTCATCGGCAAGGCGCCCGACTTCTTCGAGGGCGTGATGATGCCCGAGCTGTACCTCGCCGACGCGCTCGGCGCCGTCGGCAAGCCCATGCTGCGCGTCCACACCGCGGGCTCCGTCGGCGGCTCCACCGCGCTCGTCGCCGCGAACCTCGTCGCGGGCCGCGTCCACGGCACGGTCCTCACCCTGGCCTTCGAAAAGCAGTCGGAATCCAACGCGATGTGGGGGCTTTCGCTGCCCGTGCCGTTCCAGCAGCCGCTGCTCGCGGGAGCGGGCGGCTTCTTCGCGCCGCACATCCGCGCCTACATGCGACGCACCGGCGCCCCCGACACCATCGGCTCGCTCGTCGCGTACAAGGACCGGCGCAACGCCCTCAAGAACCCCTACGCGCATCTGCACGAGCACGACATCACCCTGGAGAAGGTGCAGTCGGCGCCGATGCTCTGGGACCCCGTCCGCTACTCCGAGACCTGCCCCTCGTCCGACGGAGCCTGCGCGATGGTCCTCACCGACCGCGCGGGCGCGGCCCGGGCGCCCCGCCCGCCCGCCTGGATGCACGGCGGCGCGATGCGCAGCGAGCCCACCATGTTCGCGGGCAAGGACTTCGTGTCGCCCCGGGCCGGAAAGGACTGCGCGGCCGACGTCTACCGGCAGGCGGGCATCGCCGACCCGCGCCGCGAGATCGACGCGGTCGAGATGTACGTGCCGTTCTCCTGGTACGAGCCGATGTGGCTGGAGAACCTGGGCTTCGCGGCGGAGGGTGAGGGCTGGAAGCTCACCGAGTCCGGCGTGACGGAACTGGATGGTGACCTTCCGGTGAATATGTCGGGCGGTGTCCTGTCCACCAACCCCATCGGGGCGTCCGGGATGATCCGCTTCGCGGAGGCCGCGCTCCAGGTGCGGGGACAGGCCGGTGAGCACCAAGTGGCCGGTGCGCGCACGGCACTTGGGCACGCCTACGGAGGGGGCTCGCAGTTCTTCGCCATGTGGCTGGTCGGCGCGGAGCCGCCGACGACGTGACGCGCGCTCCCGGCGGGCGTGATTCCGCCCGTCCTCGTGGCCTGTGCCGCGGCCTGTGCTGCGCCGGGGGTGAAAGCTAGGCTGGCGGCGGACGACGCATCGGGAGGAGCACGGACGTGGCCGACAGCACCATCACCCAGCAGCATCCGCTCGCGGGTTGGGACAAGCCGGACCTCGACCTCAGCAGCGCCGAATGGCGGTCGAGCAGCGAGGGCCGCGGTGACGTGGAGATCGCCTTCGTCGAGGGATTCATCGCGATGCGCAACGGCGGCCGGCCGGAGAGCCCGTCCCTGATCTTCACGCCCGCCGAGTGGGGCGCGTTCGTGCACGGGGCGCGTGAGGGGCGATTCGACCTGACGTAGGACGTGTGGCGGCGCCCGTGCGCCGCGACAGGCCGCGGCCCCGGCCTCCCGTACGCCGGGGGCGGGGCCGCGGTGATTTCCAGGGGGCGTCTGGGGGGCTGTCAGTCGGCGGCGGGCGCCGCCAGGTCGTCCTCGCCCTCGACGAACGTGCCGAGCACCTCGATGTCCCCGATCCGCCCCGGCTCCACCTCCCTCGGATCCTCGCCGAGGACCACCAGGTCGGCGCGCTTGCCGGGCGTGATGCTGCCCGCGCTGTCCTCCCAGTGGCAGGCGTACGCCGCGTCGACCGTGTACGCGCGCAGCGCCGCGTCCACATCGACGGCCTCGTCGGGGCCGATGGCCCGGCCCGAGGCGGAGGCCCGCTCGACCATGAACTGGATGGCCCGCAGCGGCGCCCCGTCGGCCACGGGCCGGTCCGAACTGCCCACCAGACGCACCCCGTGGTCGAGGAAGCCCCGGCCCCGGTACATCCAGGGCGCCCGCTCCGTGCCCATGATCGTGGCGTAGTCGTCGCCGAAGTACCGCAGGAAGCTGGGCTGGACGACGGCCGTGACATCGAGCTCGGCGAACCGGCGCAACTGGTCCGGGCGCACCAGGCCCGCGTGTTCCACGCGGTGGCGGGCGTCGGGGCGGGGCCGGGAGCGCTGGGCTGCCTCGAGGCCGTCCAGGGCGACGTCGACCGCGCGGTCCCCGATCGCGTGCACGGCGAGCTGCCAGCCCGCGCGATGGCCCGCCACGATGGTGTCCTTGAGCAGGTCGGGGGCCATCTGGAGCTGGCCGTTCGACTCGCTGCCCACATAGGGGTCGGTGAGCGCGGCCGTCCGCGCCATCATGCCGCCGTCGGTGAACACCTTCAGGGCGCCGAGGGAGAGCCCGCCGTCGCCGAAGCCCGTGCGCAGGCCGAGCCCGAAGGCGCGGGTCGTGGTGTCCTCGTGCGCCGCCTCGACCGGGCGCAGTGCGTCCGTGGCCACCATCAGCTGTACGCGGACGGGCAACCTGCCCGACTCATGGGCGAGTTGGTACGCCGCGGCCTCGATGGGGCTGTGTGCGAACAGCTCGCTGCCGATGCCCGCCTCCGCGACCGCCGTCACGCCCTCGGACCGGCACACGCGCGCCGCGTGCTCGATGGCGTCGGCCAGTTCGCCGAGCGCGTGCGGCGGCCGCAGCCGCAGTACGGCGCCCATGTCCTCCTCCGCGAGGAACCCGTCCGAGCCCGCGACCTGCGCCGGGAGCAGGTCCAGGATCGCCGTGTTGACCAGGCACGCGTGCCCCGAGATGTGTCCCAGGTACACCTTGCGCCCGGCGCTCACGGCGTCGAGTTCCTTGGCGGTCAGGGGCCGGTCCAGTCCGCGCTGGTCGTAGTCGGCCAAGGTCACCCAGCCGTCACCGGGGGCCGCCGCGACGGCGTCGGCCACCACCCTGAGGACGTCGTCGACGCGGCTGCTCGGCGCCACGCTCGGGGCCTTGGCCGCCAGTCCCGCCCAGACGAGATGGACATGGCTGTCGATGAAGCCGGGCAGCACGGTCGCGCCGCCGAGGTCCAGGACGCGGCGGGCCGGGAGGTCCGCCACATCGGAGTCGAGCCCCACGATCCGCCCGCGCCAGATGCCGAGTTCGCGGGCGGTGGGACGGTCCGGGTCCATCGTGACGACGCGGGCGTTGGTGATCCTGGTGCAGAGCACGTACAGATCCCTTCGAGGCAGCGGGGTGTCGGATCCGGTCTTCGTCCGTACGGAATTCCGACGGGCTATTGTTCTATTGTTAGGTGAGGCTAGCCTAAGTTGCTTTGGTGGTGAGTTGGTGGACGACGAACGGGTGGAGCGGCGCACGGCCGCGGTCAACCGCCTTGAGGCCTGGGCCGATGGTGTGGTCGCGGGCCTCGACGCGCAAGAAGATATCGATCGCTCCTTGCTGGCGGCCTTGCGGGTGGACCCGAGTCTGCGCGAGGAGACCGCGGTGCGCAGGGCCGACGCGTTGCGCGCGGCGGCGCTCGGCCTCGGGCAGGCGGGCTGCGCCGCGGCGGCGGGGGTGACGGAGCGGCTGCTGCTCAACTGGCAGGCCCAGGACCCCTCGTTCGCGGAGGCCATGGTGGCGGCAAGCCTCATGGCGGCGGGCGAGCGCGAGCGGGGGCGTCCGATGGCGGCCTCGGCCGGGCCGGGCGCGGCGGCGTTGCGGGTCGTCCTGCGGGCCGTGCGCGACGGGGTCGCGCAGCCCTCGGCGGCGGTGCTCGGCGGCTGGTCGGAGCGGTCCTTCCTGCGGCTGCGCCGACGCAGCCCGGAGGTCGCGGCGCTGCTGGCCGCTGCTCGCCGTGCCCGGGCCCGAGCACGCAGGGCGGAGCGGCGCGGAGGGTCCGGGGGAGGGCGGGGGTACCGCCTTGTGCGCGTCGACGACGGGCCGCTGGCGCATGCGCGGGGTGCGGGGGACGCGTGAGGTGCCCGGGGTGTCGCCGCGGGGTGGAGTGGCCCGCGCCCTGATGGCGCGGGCCGCCGTGCGTCAGGCGCGCGTGGCCTCCCGCAGGCTCCTGGGCCGCAGGTCGGTCCAGTTGGCCTCGACGTGGTCCAGGCAGGACTGCCGGTCGGCCGGGCCGTGGGCCACGGTCCAGCCGGCCGGCACCTCGGCGAACTCGGGCCACAGGCTGTGCTGGCCCTCGTCGTTGACGAGCACGGAGAACCGGCCGTCGGCGTCGTCGAAGGGGTTGCTCATCTGCGGTCTCTCCTCGGTGTCGGTGGTCCGGAGATCGGTGCGGGCGCCGTCCGGAGATCGATGCCATAGTAAGGTAAGGGTTGCCTAATCGGGTGGCCGGCCGGGTGAGTGGACGGGGGAGTCCGGTGAGCGCCGTCCCGGGCGGGTCCGGCGGCTCGGGTGGTACGCCGGTGGACCTCGCGCTCGCCGCGGGCGGTGCCGCCCCCTGATGTCCCCGGCCGGGTCAGGACGGACGGGCCGTCAGATACCCGCCCATCGTGCGGAAGTGGTCCGTCGCCGCGTACTCCGTCCCGTCCTCCGTCCGCACCCGCTTGACCGCGAGCCCGTGGCGGTGGCCCGTGCGCGCGTCGGTGCCCGCGACGATGACGACCGCGTCGCCCTCGCGGATGAAGACGCGCCCGGGAGTGCCGCCGTACCGGCCCTCGGACACTGCCGCCTCCACGATCCGCAGCGGTTTGCCGCGGTGGTACGTGAAAGCGTTCGGGTACGGGTCGCACTGGGCGCGCACGAGCCGGTCCAGGTCCTCCGCTGGCCAGGTCCAGTCGATGCGGCTGTCCTCCAGGGCGCGTTTGTGGAAGAAGCTGGCCCGCGACCGGTCCTGCGGCGTCCACACCGCCGTGCCCGAGGCGATCAGATCGAGCGACTCGCGCACGATCGGCGCGATCAGGTCGACCGTCGCGCGGAACAGGTCCGCGGCCGTGTCGCGCGGGCCGACGGTCACCGCGCGCTGGAGCAGGACGTCGCCCATGTCCAGATCGGCGTCCATGCGGTGGGCGGTGACGCCGACTTCGGGCTCGCCGTTGATGAGGGCCCAGATCAGCGGGGAGAAGCCGGCGTAGGCGGGCAGGAGCGAGTCGTGTACGTTCAGCGTGCCGTGCCGGGGGAGGTCGAAGATCTCCGGGGGCAGCCAGGTGCGCCAGTTGTTGGCGACGATGAGGTCAGGTTCGACCGACTTGAGGGTTTCGAGGAGTTCGGGATCTCCTGGGCGGTTGCGAAGCAGTACGGGCACGTCGTGCTTCGCGGCGAGGTCGGCGACCGAGTCGTTCCAGATCCTCTCGTACGCGTGGTCGCTTCTGGGGTGCGTGACGACGAGGGCCACGTCGTGCTCGGAGTCGAGCAGGGCCTGCAGTGTGCGGTGGCCCCACGTCTGATAGCCGAACATGACGACCCGCATGTGAATCCTCCTCAGACATTGCAAGGTAAGGCTAACCTTATCTAACATGTGCCTGCTTAGGGAGGCGATGACGCGGGTGAACACTCTGCACAGCGAACAGGATTCGACGTACGGCGGCACGGAGCCGACGAGCGGCGGCACGGGGTCGGCGCATGGGGGACCGGAAGTGACGTACGACGTCCTGGGGATCGGCTTCGGGCCGTCCAACCTCGCCCTCGCGATCGCGGTCGAGGAGCACAACGCGCGGGCCGCCGAGGGCGACCGGATACGCGCAGGGTTCCTGGAGAAGCAGCCGCGGTTCGGCTGGCACCGGGGCATGCTCATCGACGACGCGACGATGCAGGTGTCCTTCCTCAAGGACCTCGTCACCATGCGCGACCCGAAGAGCAGCTACAGCTTCCTGTGCTACCTGCAGGAGCGCGACCGGCTCGTGGACTTCCTCAACCAGAAGACGCTCTTCCCGCTGCGCATCGAGTTCCACGACTACCTGGAGTGGGCCGCGGGTCGCGTCGCCGGGCTCGTGGAGTACTCCAGCGAGGTCGTCGCCGTGAAGCCGGTGACCGAGGACGGCCAGGTCGTCGCCTTCGACGTGGTCAGCCGGGCCCCGGGCGACCCGGAGCGGAAGATCGTGCGCCGGGCCCGCAGCCTCTGCGTCGCCACCGGCATGGAGCCCCATCTGCCGCCCAGTGCGGCCCGCTCCGAACGGGTCTTCCACAACAGTGAGTTGATCCCGCGGGTCGGCGCGCTCCTCGACTCGGGCACCCCCGTGCGCCGCGCCGTCGTCCTCGGCGCCGGCCAGAGCGCCGCCGAAAGCGTGGACTACCTCCACCGGCACTTCCCCGACGCCGAGATCTGCTCGGTGTTCGCGAAGTACGGCTACACGCCCGCCGACGACAGCCCGTTCGCCAACCGGATCTTCGACCCGGAGGCCGTGGACATCTTCTACAACGCGCCGCCGGAGGTGAAGCAGTCCCTCTTCGACTACCACCGCGGCACCAACTACTCGGTGGTCGACATGGACCTCATCGAGTCGCTCTCACGCACCATGTACCAGGAGAAGGTGCAGGGGCGCCAGCGCATGCGGATGCTCAACATCTCCCGCATCCGTGAGATCGAGGCCCACGACGACGGCCTGCGCGTGGGCATCGAGTTCCTGCCCACCGCCGAACGCGACGTCCTGAACGCAGACCTCCTGGTGTGCGCGACGGGCTACCAGCCGCGCGGCATCGACGAGCGCATGGGCGAACTCGGCAAGCTGTGCCGCCGCGACGACGAGGACGCCCTCGTCGTCGGGCGTGACCACCGCGTCGCCACGCACGCCGACGTCACCGCCGACATCTACCTCCAAGGCGGCACGGAACACACCCACGGCCTCACCTCGACGCTCCTGTCCAACACGGCGGTCAGGGCGGGCGAGATCCGCGCCTCACTGATCGAGCGCCGCCGACGGGAACCCGCGCTGAAGGGCTAGGGCCCGTCCGGCGGTGCAACAACCCGGTGCCGCGCGGCACCGCGGGGAGCTAGCGCAGCACCACGCAGCCCCGCGCCCGCAGGGCCGTCAGGGTGTCCTCGCCGCCTCGCACGTCGTTCCAGCGCAGATCCAGCTTCTCCAGGGACGGCAACGCGGCCAGCCAGTGCGGCACTTCGCGCAGCCGGTTGGCCCGCAGGTCGAGGCGGCGCAGGAGCGGCAGCCCGCGCACGGCGTCGGGCACGGTCGCGAACGCGTTCTCCCGCAGCTCCAGTTCGCGGAGTTCGCCGAGGTGGCGTACGTCGTCGGGGAGCGTGGTCAGCTCGTTGCCGCGCAGCCACAGCTCGCGCAGCCGACGCAGGCCGCCGAGTGTCGCGGGCAGCGTGGTGAGCCGGTTGTGCTGGGCGCGCAGCTCGACGAGGGACGTCATGCGGCCGAGCGCGCCGGGCAGTGCGGTGAGCCGGTTCTCGCCCACGTTCAGGTAGGCGAGCCGGTTCAGGCCGGCCAGCTCTTCGGGCAGGGCGGTGAGTCGGTTGTCGTGCAGATAGAGGAAGTCGGTCAGCGCGGGCAAGGCGCCGAGTTCCGGCGGGACCTCGGTCAGCAGGTTGTGGCCGAGGTCCAGGGTGCGCAGGGCCGGGAGGGCGGCGACTCGGGCGGGCAGGTGCGTGAGCGCGTTGTCGGCGAGGAGCAGGGACTCGACGCGGGGGTGGTCCCAGACCGCTTCCGGTACGGCGTCGAGTCCGGCACGCCAGTAGTCCAGTACGGTCCCGTCCGGCACCTCGAGCCACCCCCTGTTAATGGTCGCCGTGGAACCTATCATTAGCCGCATGTCCGCACCGCCCGAGCCGTCGGCGCCGCCCGCCACCCGCCTCACCCTCGACCTCGCCGCCACCATCCGCCACGACGGCCACGGCGGCGTCGCCGACGACCTCGACGCGCCGGACGGCCTCACCGTCTGGGTCCGCGCCCACGCGACGGCGCTGCCCGGTGCCCTCGCCGCCCGGCGCTTCCGGGCCGACGAGAGCGCACTGGAAGCAGTACGGGGGGTGCGTGCCGCCGTCCGCGCGCTGTTCGCCCACGCCGTGCGTCCGGGAGAGCCGAGTCCCGCCGACGCCCGGCGGCTGCTGCCGGTCGGCCAGGCCGTGACCAGGCTCAACGAGGCGGCCGCCCGGGTGCCCGCCGTGCCCGTCCTGAGCTGGCCGCGCGGCGGAGCGCCCGGCGTCCGTGACGAGCCGGTGGCCCAGGCGGAGACCGTCGCACGCGCCGACCTCCTGAACGCCGCCCTCGCCCGCGCCGTGCTCACCTTCCTCACCGGACCCGACCGGGAGCGGCTGCGCGCCTGCCACGCGCCCCGCTGCGTGCGGTACTTCCTGAAGGACCACCCGCGCCAGGAGTGGTGCAAACCCGCCTGCGGCAACCGTGCCCGGGTGGCCCGCCACCACGAGCGCAACCGGGGGCACGCCTGAGCCCGCCCGGCCGGGAACCGCACCCTCACCGGCGCTTTCCCGCCGCCGCCCCCGGGCAGGGGTGAGCGCGCCGGACACGTACCATGGCGGCATGTCCTTCCTCCGCCGCCGCAGCTCCGCCACTCCCGCGGGCCCGGACTTCGACGTCCTGGCCATGGACCCGGGTGACTGGCCCGGCAATCTCGGCGCCGGCCTGCTGCCGGCCCCCGACGGCAGCTGCCAGGGCGTCTTCCTGCGCTACGACCTGTTCGGCGGCCGCGGCCCCGCGATGGTCATCGGCAATCTGCCGGAGGGCGCCCCGGCCCGCGAGCTCGCCGACGGTGAGGTGCCCTTCGAGGTGGCCCAGCTGCTGCTCGCGCTGGAGAACGACGAGGAGGTCACCGTCGTCGCCAGCGAGGACGTGCCGGTGATGCAGGGCGACAACCTCCTGATCGTGCGCCGCCTGCGGCTGTCCGAGAGCCGTGTCTCCTGCGTGCAGTTCGACCGCAGCGACAACGTCCTGGTGACCATCGCGGCCTGGGACCGCCCGATCACCGACGACCTGTACGCGCTCCTCAAGCCGCTGCCCGCGGAGCTGTTCCAGCAGGGCTGACGGCACCCGGAGGACCATCGTCGCCCCCGAGACCACCGCGCCCCGCCGCTGCCCCGAAGTCCAAGTGCCCGCCCACTCCGTCCAAGGAGTGGGTTTGTCATGCTCCTTGTCAGGCGAGTCATCGGACTTTTAGCGTGGCAGCCCATGAGGCCACAGTTCCTGGAGTTCATGCGGCAGGGGATCACTCGAAGAACCACCATTCAGTCGGCCGTAGGGGCAGGAGCCGTCCTGGCTCTTGGCGGACCGGCCTCCGAGGGCATCGCCATCACCGGCGATTCTGCCCAGTCATCCGATGACCTGAGGCTCTGGTACCGGGCTCCGGCCGCCGACTGGGAACGGGAGGCGCTGCCCATCGGCGGCGGGGCCCTGTGCGCCATGGTCTTCGGGTCCCTCGCCAGTGAGCGGCTGCAGCTCAACGAGAAGACGCTGTGGACCGGCGGCCCCGGCGCCGAGGGCGGCTACGACCACGGCAACTGGCGTGCACCCCGCCCCGACGCCCTCGCCGCCGTCCGCAAGGACCTCGACGACCGCGGCCGACTCGCCCCGGACGCCGTCGCCGCCGCCCTCGGCCAGCCCCGGCGCGGCTACGGCGCCCACCAGACCCTGGGTGACCTGCGCATCGACGTCGCGGGCGGGCCGGACGCCCCCGACGCCTCGTACCGCCGCGCCCTGGACCTGCGCGAAGCCGTCGCGACCGTCGCGTACACCCACCAAGGCACCCGCCACACCCGGGAGTTCTTCGCGTCCCACCCCGACGCCGTGCTCGTCGGACGGCTCGGCGCGGACCGCCCCGGAGCCGTCACCTGCACCCTGCGCACCACCTCACCGCGCACCGACGTCACCGCCACGGCCGAGGGCGACCGCATCACCGTACGCGGTGAACTCGCCGACAACGGGCTGAGGTTCGAGACCCAGATCCGGGTCGCCCACCGGGGCGGGACGCTCGCCGCGGGCCCCGACGGCAGTCTCACGGTCACCGGCGCCGACCAGGTGTGGTTCGTGCTCGCGGCCGCCACCGACTACGCCGACACCTCCCCGCGCTACCGCGGCGACGACCCGCACAGGACCGTCACGCGCACCGTCGACGCCGCGCTCGCCCGCGGCCACGAGGAGCTGCGCGCCCGGCATGTGCGCGATCACCGGGCCCTGTTCGACCGCGTCACCCTCGACCTGGGCACGGCAGCGCCCCCGGACGTCCCCACCGACCGGCTCCTCAAGGAGTACGGCACCGCACCCGCCGCCGACCGGGCCCTCGAAGCCCTGTTCTTCCAGTACGGGCGTTACCTCCTCATCGCCTCGTCCCGCCCCGGCTCGCTGCCCGCCAACCTCCAGGGCGGCTGGAACCACAGCACCGCCCCGCCGTGGTCGGCCGACTACCACGTCAACATCAACCTCCAGATGAACTACTGGCCGGCCGAGGCCGCGAACCTGGCCGAGACCACCGCCCCCTACGACCGCTTCGTCGAGGCACTGCGCGAACCCGGGCGACGCACCGCGCGGGAGATGTTCGGGGCGCCCGGCTGGGTGGTGCACAACGAGACCAACCCCTACGGCTTCACCGGCGTCCACGACTGGTCGACCGCGTTCTGGTTCCCCGAAGCCGCCGCCTGGCTCACCGCACAGCTCTACGAGCACTACCGCTTCGGCGGGTCCACGCGCTATCTGCGGCACACCGCCTACCCCGTCATGAAGGAGGCCGCCGCGTTCTGGCTCGATCAGTTGCGCACCGACCCGCGCGACGGCACCCTCGTCGTCACGCCCAGCTACTCACCGGAGCACGGCGACTTCACCGTCGGCGCCGCCATGTCCCAGCAGATCGTGCACGACCTGCTCACCAACACCCTGGAGGCCGCCCGCGTCCTCGGCGACGACCCCGCCTTCCGCACCCGCCTGGAACAGACCCTGGACCGGCTCGACCCCGGCCTGCGCGTCGGCTCCTGGGGGCAGCTCCAGGAGTGGAAGGACGACCTCGACGACCCCGGCGACGACCACCGGCACGTCTCCCACCTCTACGCCCTGCACCCCGGACGGCAGATCCGCCCCGGCGGCCGGTGGGCGAAGGCCGCCGAGGTCTCCCTGAAGGCACGCGGCGACGGCGGCACAGGATGGTCCAAGGCCTGGAAGATCAACTTCTGGGCGCGGCTGCGCGACGGCGACCACGCGCACAAGATGCTCGGCGAACAGCTCAAGTCCTCCACGCTGCCCAACCTCTGGGACACCCACCCGCCGTTCCAGATCGACGGCAACTTCGGCGCCACGTCCGGGATCGTCGAGATGCTGCTGCAGAGCCAGCACGACGTCATCGACGTGCTGCCCGCCCTGCCCTTGAGCTGGCCGGACGGCTCGGTGCGGGGCCTGCGGGCCCGCGGCGGCGCCACCGTCGACATCACCTGGGCCGACGGCCGCGCCACCCACGTCGTCGTGCACGCCTCGCGCACCCGCGAACTGACCGTGCGCTGCGCCCTGGTGCCGGGCGGCGAGCGCTCCTTCAAGGCGGTGGCGGGCCGCCGCTACGCGTTCCGCTAGCCCGCCCCTCGTACGACGTCGGGCCCGGATCCTGCCCCCACGCAGGTCCGGGCCCGACGAGTTCGCACGGCCACGCCGTCACACCGTCACGATCCGGACGGCACCACCTTCACGTCGGCGGCGCGCACGAACGCCACCCGGTGGCCGAACTGGATCTCGTAGTACATGTCCTTGCCGCGCACCACGCGGTGCGGGGCGAGGTCGAACGTCGGCGAGTAGAAGTACTCACCGGGGAGCTTGTCGCCGACCGCGTACTTCTGGCCCGCGAGGAGTTTGTACGGCAGCGGCGACACGGCCTGCACCGGCACCCCGGCCGGGTAGGCCTCCTTCTCCGGATAGGCGCGGCCGTACACCGGGACGTCGCTCGCGCCGTCCTTCGGTGTCAGGACCCAGCCGCGCGCGTCGACGGCCGTCGGCTGCTTCCTCGGGTTCTTGAACCAGGCCTTCTGGCCGAGGTACCAGACGGCCGTCCAGTCGCCCTGGCGGTCGGCGACCGCGTACTGCTGGCCGGTCGACAGGCGCGAGCCCATGTCGTTGACGTCGATCGTCGACGGCTCACCGCCCGGGCGCAGCCCGATGTCCTGGATCAGCGGGGCGTCCTCGCGGGGCTCGGTGTAGACGCGCACCGCGCTGGAGCCGTGCGGCACGCACTTCTCGCCCGGCTTGGCGCAGCCCGTGAACTCCGGCTGGTTCTTGCTGAACTCGGGCGCCACCGTGACCAGGCCGCCCTTGGGGCCCGCCGTGCGGTGCAGCGGCTTGCCGAGCAGCTCGAAGTAGTGCTGCCAGTCCCAGTACGGGCCGGGGTCGGTGTGCATGCCGCGGATCGTCGCGGCCGTCGTGCCCGGCACCGTGTCGTGGCCGAGGACGTGCTGGCGGTCCAGCGGGATGCCGTACCGCTTGGCGAGGTACTTCACCAGGCGCGCCGACGAGCGGTACATCGCCTCCGTGTACCAGGTGTCGGGCGCCGTCAGGAAGCCCTCGTGCTCCAGGCCGACGGACTTGGCGTTGACGTACCAGTTGCCCGCGTGCCAGGCGACGTCCTTGGTCCGCACGTGCTGGGCGACATGGCCGTCGGAGGAGCGCAGGGTGTAGTGCCAGGACACGTACGTCGGGTCCTGCACCATCTTGAGGACGCCCTCCCAGGTGCCCTCGGTGTCGTGCACGACGATGTACTTGATGCCCTGGCTCTTGGGGCGGTCGGCCTTGTCGTGGTTGCCGTAGTCCTTGTCGCCGAACTCCTCGTACGGCGCGGGGATCCACTCGCACGCGAGCGTCTTCGGGCAGTCCGTCCCGGCCGCCTTCGCCTTGCGCAGCCCCATGCCGCGCAACTGGGCGTTCTCCGGGGCGAGTCCGGGCCGGGCCGCCAGCGTCACGCGTTGCCCCGCGTCGGTCGTCCGCTGCTGCCCGTCCCGAATGACGGCGAACACGTCATTGGCGTACGTGGCCGCGCTCGCCCGGTCGTCGGCTCCCGAGAAGCGCGCGATCGCCCCGTACCAGTCGGCCGGGTCACCGCTGAGCGGCTTGCCGAGCTGCTTCTGCGCGGCGGCGAGGAGGGCCGCGCCGCCGCGGACGTTCGCCGCCGAGTCCTCGCGCAGCCGCTCCGCGGGAAGACCGCTGAGCTTCGCGGCCCGCTTCAACGTCTTGAACCGGTCCGGGAGCTGGGACTCCGTCGGCGGCTTCGCCTTGGGCCGCAGCGCGGCCCGGGAGGCGTCCCCGCGCGGGTCCTCCGCGCCGTCGCCGTGGTGCGGGGCGGAGGCGAGCGCGGTGCGGGCGTCGGTGAGGTGCATCGGGCCGTAGCCGCCGGTGACGCTCGGGGCGCCGCCGTGCGCGTCCCAGCGGGACTGGAGGTAGGAGACGCCGAGCAGCACGCTCTGCGGTACGTCGTACTCGGCGGCCGCCGCCGCGAAGGCGCTCTGCAGGCTCTCGGGCCCCGCGTCCGGCGCGGGCCGGGACGCGGAGGACGACGGCGCGGCGCCGAGCAGGGGCACCAGCAGGGCGGCCGACGCGAGAGCGCCCGCCGCCCTGGCGGCACGTCTGCGCGTGGGCGGGACGGATGCGGTGACGGATCCTCGCAAGGCAGCCTCCTGGGACTTCCGGGCCAAAGCGGCGTGACGGGGCGTGCGGGGCCGGGCGTGCGTCAGTGGTACCGGCTCGCCCACGATCCGTCAATCATGCCCAGGAGAAGGGATTTCCCATGTCAGCGCCGGTCTGGCGTGTTTTCGCCGCGGGCGGTGTCATCGCCTGCGGTGCGTCAGTGGAGTGGACCAATGGGCGGAGCCGTGCGTCGGAGCGGGTACGTCAGAGTGCGAGGTGGACGGGCTGGGGCCGGCCCTGGCGGCAGGTGCGGCGCAGGCCGAAGTCACAGCCCTCCACGCTGATGCGGTGGACACCGGGCTGGAGGTCGTACCACCACACGGTGCCGTCGTAGCGCCCGCAGTCGCCGCTTCCGCCGCCGTGCGCGACGCACTCCTGGTCCCCGCCGATGTCGGCGGTGTACCACCTGATGTCGATGAGCCAGTCCTCGTAGTGGAACGGGTCGCTCAGCCCCCAGTCGAAGCGGATGCCGGTCGTCGACGCCGGGACGGGTGCCTGCTCCCCTGCAGTCGACCCGAAAGGGGGAGCAGGCCCCACCCTGGAGTCTCCGGTGTGCCCCAGTGCCCCGGGGGCGCCGGTGCGCGAGGGTGGTCGGCATGCCGATGAGAGCGCGGCCCGTCAGCGGGCACGGACTGTCCAGTACGCGAACCGCTCACCGTCGTCGCCGCGTGCGGCTGATGGCGGCGTCATCGTTCCTTGCCACGACCGGGATCGTCGGCACGCTCGGCCAGCCGGGGCAGGCGGCCGCGCACACGGGCGACATGCCGAAGGCCGCAGTGGTCGCTGCCGAGTCCGCCGCCGAGTCCGCCGTCCCGAGCGGTGGCACCCAGGCGCGGCAGCGCGCCCAACTGGAGCGGCTGGCACGGAAAGTGGTGGCTGCCGGGGCGCCCGGCGTGATCGTGCGCGTGGACGACGGGGACGGCCGACCGGTCGAGGTCGTCGAGCAGGCGCCCTGGGCGAGGGCCGATCACCGGCTCCGGGGCGAGGACGAGTTCCGGATGGGGTCCAACACCAAGACCATGATGGCCACCCTCGTCCTGCAACTCGTCGGCGAGGGCAGGCTCACCCTGACCGACCCGGTGGAGAAGTGGCTGCCCGGGTCGGTACCCAACGGCGACGAGATCACCCTGCGCATGCTCCTCAACCACACCAGCGGCCTCGCCGACTACACCGAGGACCCCGAGGTCCTGCCGTCGATCCTCGGCAAGGACCAGCGGCGCTGGACGTCGGAGCAACTGCTCGCCGTCGGTGTGCGGCACGATCCGCTGTTCGCGCCGGGCGCCAGATGGTCGTACAGCAACACCAACTACGTCGCGATCGGCGCCCTGCTCGAGCGGGTCACCGGCAAGAGCCTCGCCGCTCTGGTCCGGGACCGGATCACCCGGCCGCTCGGCCTGAAGCACACCTACTACGCCACGGACTCCACCTGGCGCGGCCGGCACGCCCGCGGCTACGAACCCGACGCCGCGCACATGCCGCCCGGTGTGCCGCCCGAGTACAGGGAGTATGCCGGGGCCGCGCGAGAGGGCCATGTGGACGTCTCCGGCAACTCACCGTCGTGGGGCGGCGCGGCCGGTGCGATGGTGTCGACCGGCCGCGAGTGGGGCCGGTTCTACCGCGCGTTGATGTCGGGCGAGCTGCTGCCCGCCGCGCAGCTGGCCCAGATGCGCACCACCGTGCCGGTCTTCCCGGACCGGCCGGACGGGCCCGGCGGCGGTCTCGGCATCCAGAGGTTCACGAGCCCCTGCGGCACGGTGTGGTCCCACGAGGGCGGCATCCCCGGCTACCTCAGCACCAACGTCACCGACCCCACCGGCGGGCGCACGGCGACCGTCCTCATCTCGACGGAGGCCTTCGCCGAGCACCCGGCGGCCTTCCCGGAGATCAACGAGGCGTCCCAGGAGCTCCAGCTCGCCTCGATGTGCGCCATGTTCGACAAGCCGGTGCCGCCCGGGACCCCCACGGGCTGACCGTCGACGGCGGCCCCGGGCACGTCGGCCACCTGGAGGTCCCCCCCCGGCGGCGTGGTCAGCGTGCCGGAGCCCAGTGCCCGGGGCGCTCCAGGGGGCTCGACACCTTCGTCCGCGCGTCGCCGCGCGCGGCGTTGAGCTGCGGCTGGGTGAGGAACAGGGCGCCCGTCAGATCGGCCCCGCACAGGTTGGTGTCCCGCATGTCCGCGCCGATCAGGTCGGCTTCGCGCAGGTCGGCGTCCGACAGGTCGGCGGCGATGAGGAGGGCGCCGCGCAGACTGGCGCCGCGCAGCTTCGCTCCGTGCAGGCGCTTGCCCATGAGGTTGGCGCCCCGGTGGTCCTTCTTGCGGCCCGGGACGGCGTCCCGGGCCAGCTCGCTGGCCCGCAGCAGCAGCGGGTTCACCTCTCCGCGCAGCGCGTCCACGTGCACGTCGAGGAGCGTCTCGGGGGCGTCCCGGGTCAGCGCGTCGATCCGGGAGTACGCCCGGCGCAGTTCCTTGTGCACGGGGCGGGCCGCGGGCAGGTCCAGGGCCTGCGCGGTGTACTTCAGGAGCTCCTGGAGCTGCCGCACGACGGGGAAGACCTCGTACATCGTGCGGGCCGTGCCGGGTTCCTCCCGCCAGCTCACGCCCTTGAACGTCACCTGGGAGACCTTCTGGCCGGCGCCGAAGCAGTCGAAGACCGTACAGCCCTGGTAGCCCTTGTCGCGCAGCCGCTCGTGGATCCCGCAGCGGAAGTCGTCCTGGAGATTGCCGCACGGCGTACCGGCTGCCTTGTCCACCGGGAAGTCCGACGAACGCGAGAACGGCAGGGCCACGCAGCACAGCCCGAAGCAACTGCCGCAGTCGGCCCGCAGTTCGGGCTGGTCGGCGTGCGAGGTCTGCTCGGACAAGGGGGTGGCTCCTGGTGCTCTGGGTGTTCGCGGTGCTCTGGCGCGCGGTGGGCGTATGTGTCGATTGTCCCTCGGCCGCGCACCTTCCGGGTACGCGGGGCTGTCCCTAGGACCCGGCGTCCCTGGTGCAGGCGCCGACCGGCTCGGCGGGCCACCGCGGCAGGCACACCAGGTCCCGATCGCGCCGGTCGTGCGAGAGATACCGGCCCATGCAGTCCTCGGCCTGGGTGCGGCCGACGGACCTGCAGAACTTCAGCGCCTGGGTGCCGTCCCGGTAGGGGCCCGGTTCGTAGACGACCCAGTAGCCGGGGCGGAGCGAGGCGAAGTCGCCGCTGTCGAGCAGTTGCGCGTACGGGACGGACCTCCGTATCTCCGCGAGGATCCGGCGGGCGCTCACCACGCCCTCCTGGTGCGCCACGGAGGCCAGCTGGGCGATCCACCGGGCGTTGAGAGGGTTCGACTGCGGCAGGACGGGGCTCCGCGCGACGGACCCGGCCGGGTCCGGCTCGTGCAGGTCGCGGGCCTGCCAGCCGACGGTGACGCAGGCCAGCGCGGCAGCTATCCCGAGGCTCGCCAGCCATGCCCGGCGGGCGGGCCGGGCCCGCGTCCGGGGCGGCGCCGGGATGTGACCGGTGGGGTGGTGACCCGTGGGGTGGAGCAGCACCACGGCCTCCGGCGCGGTGTCCGGGCCGGGCGGGTCCGGCGCGGCCGACTCTGCCGCGTGCAGCGCCCGCAGCTCATGTTCCATGTCGCCGGGGTGGTCCTCATAGTGCTGGACCAGGGCGGCTCGCAGCTCGTCGATCCGGTCGGCTCGACGGTCGCGGTCGTGGGGATTCACCGGGATCCTCCCTCCATCCGGTGGGGCGGGCGGGGCAGTTCGGCCTCGGCGGCACGCTGACGGAGCTTCTTCTTCGCGCGCCGCACGGAGGCGGAGACGGAAGCGGGGGCGATGCCGAGGGCTTCCGCGGTCTCGGTACGGGAAAGCCCCAGGTATTCGCGCAGGAGCAGCGCCCAACGCAGTTCTTCGGTGAGCGTGTTGATCTCACGGAGCACTTCGGCGATCTCCAGTGCCCGGTCCGGGCCCAGCGTCCTGCTCACCGAGGTCCACTCCCCGTTGTCCTCGGGGAGGTCGCCTGCGGGCGCCCAGGGACTGCGCTGGGCGGCGCGGACGGCGTCGATGGCCTTGCCGGACGCGATCTTGCGGAGCAGCGGCCAGGGCGAGGCGACGGGCCCGTCCTCACGGAGGATCTGGAGGTAGCGCAGGAACGTGTCGTGGGCGATGGCGTCGACATCGGCTCCCGGTCCGGCCACCGTGTAGATCACGGAGCGCACTCCGGGCCGATACTTCTTGTACGTCTCGGTGAACAGGGCGTCCAGTTCGGGCCGGAGCGGCAGAGCACGGCGTATCACAGGGTGCCCACCCCTCGTCCGGGTCCACCCGAGCTCGCGGACAGTACCGTTCCGAGCGTCTTGTGCGGCTTCGCTCATGTCTAGAAAGCCGACAGCGGCATCGAAAAGGCGACAGCCCGGCCGCCGGGAATTCGCAGCGGCCTCGGACGATCGCCACCCCGTCCAGGTTGTACGCGTTCCGGCCGATTGACCCGTCCGCCCGGGTGCGCTTGCATCCCCCGGGGGCCCTGGCACCGGGCCGGGGCCCGCGCTCCGTGGGGGAACACATGGCCGGAACCGGCCCGCACAAGAGACGTGGCGGAATCGTACGGACGGCGAGCGCGGGCGCGCTCGCCGTCTTACTGTCGGCCGGGGCCCTGCCCACGGCCGTCTCCGCACCCGCCGCCGCCTCGGCACCGGCGCCCCGAGGGCCCGCCGGGACCACCCATCTGCTCAGCGCCGCCGCCGACGGCGGTCAGGCAAACGGCCCCTCCGGCCGCCCTGTCGTCAGCGCCAACGGCCGTGTCGTGGCGTTCACTTCGCAGGCAACCAACCTCGTCGCCGGGGACACCGGCAACCAATCCGACCTGTTCGTCAGGGACTTGCGGGGCGGCGAGCTCCAGCGGGTCGTCGACCCCCGCGGGGAGATCTCCTCGCCGGCGCTCAGCGCGAACGGCCGGTACGTCGCCTACACGACGCGCGACGAAGAGGGCTCCGCCGTCATCGTCCGGGACCTGTGGAAGGGCGGGACCGAACGCGCCGACGTGGACCTCCCGATGCAGCACATCGACGGCCACGCACCGGCCGTCTCCGCCGACGGCCGCACGGTCGCGTTCGCCGTCCTCGGCACCGACCCGAGCCGCCCCGGCGCCCAAGCCGTCTACCTGCGCGACCTGCGCGCCCAGCGCACCGAACTCGCCAGCTTCCCCGCCGACGAGGACGAGACCTTCCTCGGCTTCCGCGCCCCGACCCTGAGCGCGGACGGACAGCGCGTCGCCTACCAGTACGTGCACGGCACCCCACCGCGCGGCGACTGGTCCGACATCTACGTCCACGACCGTGACACCGGTGGCGAGACCCAGATCGACACCCCCTACGACGGCAGCCCCGCCAACGGCGCGGCCACCAACCCGCTGTTCAGCGCCGACGGCTCCACCCTCGCCTTCGACTCCGCCGCCTCGAACCTGGTCCCCGGCCGCGACCCGAACGGCAGCCACAACCCCTTCGTGTGCGACCTGCGCACCGGCATCCTCCAGCGGGTCGACGCGGTGCTGCCCGGGCCCGAAGGCGTGCTGTCCGTGGACGGGGTGTCCGCCGACGGGTCGAAGCTGCTGCTCGACACCTGGCCGATCCTGACCGTCGAGGACGCCGAGTACGTCCGTGACCTGCGCACCGGCTCCAACGTCCTCGTCTCCCCGGACAAGGACGGACGGCCCGGCAACGCGATCGACGCCCGCACGGACGCCGCCGCGCGGACCGTCGTCTTCTCCGGGTTCGACCACGCGAACTTCGTGGCGGACGACACCAACGGGGTCGCGGACGTGTTCGTGTTCGTACGCAAGAAGCGGTGAGGAGGCGGTGGCAGGTGGTGGGAGACCGACCGGTCCTGTGGCAGGCCCGTGACGGGACGGCGGTCGGTGTGTGATCTCCCGGGGCGATGCTCGACAGGGCGATCAGCGAGGTGGTGGCGCGCGGCGGCGGACGGCGGTACCCGGACGCCGCCGCGCGACGTGGGAGAAGAGGCGAGACCGCGCACCGTCGACGGCTTCATGATGATCACGGAGGGTGTGCGCAGCCGCCGCCGGTGGACGTGCCGCTTCCTGGTGGCGGAACTCCTCTGGGACACCGGGGTGGCGACGCAGTAGGTTCCCGAGCGGCCGACGTACGTTTCCGGGGGCACCGTGCCCCCGTCGCGGCGGATCAGCCGTTCTTGCGGGCCGCCTCCCGGCGCTGCCGCTCGCCCAGGGGTGCCTGGGAGAGGTCCTCGGTCTGGGCCCTCAGGTTCTTGTAGCCGTAGCCGCGCTCGGTCAGCCAGGCCCTCGCCAGGGTGTGGCGGACGGTGGACGTGGCGCGCGGGCATAGTCGATCATGGCCTGATGTCGCTGCTTACGTACGAGGCCGATCTGTTCGAGAACGCCCGGGGCCGCCTGGAGGCGATCGCCTACCGACTCCTGGGGTCGGCCGGTGACGCCGAGGACGCGGTGCAGGAGGCGTACCTGCGGTGGCACGCGGCCGACCGGGAGCGGATCGAGATACCCGAGGCGTGGCTGACGAAGGTGCTCACCAACATCTGCCTCAACCAGCTCACCTCGGCGCGGGCCAGGCGCGAGACCTACGTCGGGCAGTGGCTCCCGGAGCCGGTCCTTGCCGGGGACCGGATGCTCGGCCCCGCCGACACCGTCGAGCAGCGCGAGTCCGTCTCGATCGCGATGCTCACGCTCATGGAGCGGCTCTCGCCCAACGAGCGCGTAGTCTACGTACTGCGTGAGGCGTTCGGGTACGGGCACCGGGAGATCGCGGAGATCCTCGACCTCACCGAGTCGAACTGCCAGCAGATCTACCGCCGCGCCAAGCAGCACCTCAGCACCGACCGGGCCCGCGTCGAGGTCGACGCGGCCGCCGCGCGGAAGGCCGTCGAGAGCTTTCTCGCCGCGGCCCTCAGCGGCGACACCGAGCCGCTGATCCGGCTGCTCACCGACGACGCGGTCAGCGTGGCCGACGGCGGAGCCAAGGTCCGGGCCCGCAGGACCCCCGTCCTCGGCGCGCTCGCCATCGCCCGGTACATGCGTGGCCTGTTCCGGCCGAACGAGGCCAAGCGGGCCCAAGTCGGCGGCAGCAGCGTCGCCCTGCACGCCGCCGTCGTCAACGGCGGCCCCGCCGCGCTGATCGCGGTCGGCGCTGAGATCCTCGGCGTCATCTGCCTCGCGCCGACCCCCGAGGGCGTCGAGGCGCTCCACATCCAGGTCAACCCCGACAAGCTCGAACGCATCACGCGCCAGTGGGCGGCCGACGGTCCGCACCACCCCCTCATGGAGGTGTGGTGACCCACGTCACAACGGATTCCTGTCAGGGATCGTGCGGCTGTCCGGTTCAGGGGGGGAGTCCAACCGGATAGGGAGCCAGTCATGAAGCACCGCATCGTCGTCCTCGGAGCCGGATACGCCGGAGCCATCACCGCCGGCCGCCTCGCCAAGCGACTGCACCGCGACGACGTCGAGATCACCCTCGTCAACTCAGACACCGAGTTCGTCGAGCGGGTGCGTCTGCACCAGCTCGCGACCGGGCAGGACCTGCCGAGCCGCCCCCTGCGCGACCTCTACGCGGGCACCGGGGTGCAGGTCCGGCAGGCATGGGTCACCGCGGTCGACGCCGACCGCAAGAGCGTCGCCCTCACCGGCGAGCACGGCGCCGAGACCCTCGGCTACGACACCCTCGTGTACGCGCTCGGCAGCACCGCCGCCGACCACGGCGTCCCCGGCGTCGCCGAGCACGCCCACACCGTCACCGGGAAGCGGGACGCGCTGCGACTGCGGGCCCGCCTCGGCGAGTTGGAGCCGGGCGGGACCGTACTGGTCGCGGGCGGCGGCCTGACCGGCATCGAGGCGGCCACCGAGATCGCCGAGGCCCGCCCCGACCTCAAGGTCGCCATCGCCGCCCGCGGCGGCGTCGGCGACTGGCTCAGCGACAAGGCCCAGGGCCACCTCCGTGTCGTACTCGACCGGCTCGGCATCACGGTCCACGAGCGGGCCGACATCACACGCGTCGAGGCGAACAGGGTCGTCACCGACGCGGCCGGGGAGATCCCGGCCCACGTGACGGTGTGGACCGCGGGCTTCACCGTCCACCCGATCGCGGCGGCCAGCACCCTGGCGGTGTCCGACACGGGGCGGATCGTCGTCGACGGCACCATGCGCTCGGTGTCGCACCCCGACGTGTACGCCGTCGGGGACGCCGCGCTCGCCGAAGGGGCGGGCGGCAAGCATCTGCGGATGTCCTGCGCCACGGCCACCCCGATGGCCTGGCAGGCCGCCGACGCCCTCGCCGCGCGCCTCACCGGCCGCAAGGTCCCCGAGACCACGATCGGCTACAACGCCCAGTGCGTCAGCCTCGGCCGCCGCGACGGCATCTTCCAGCGCGTCACCACCGACGACCAGATGACGTCCACCGTGTTCACGGGCCGGGCCGGCGCCCGCATCAAGGAACTCATCTGCTCGGGCGCGGCCTGGAGCGTCTCCCACCCGACGATGATGATGCCGGCCCGCCGCCACCGCATCGCGTCGACCGCCGCGGCGGAGCCCCGGCCCGTCACCGCGTGACGCGGCCGCGGCAGCCGAACGCGCCGGTCCAGCGCCGGGCTCGCGCGGCGTACGGAAGTGCGGAGGAAGCGACCCTGTACGCCGCGAGTTCCGGTCACGTCGACGCGGCCGCCCCGCGCCGACGCCGATCGGCGCGCGCCGACCGCTACGCGGCCTGAGGGCGACCCCCGCGCTCTCCGGGCCAGAGGCGTCGCTGACAACGATGGCCCGCGGCGGCTTGCAAGTAATCGGCCAATCATGGCAACTGGCCTCATACCGCCGGTTTTCACCCTGTCGGGGCGATGCTCCCGGAGTTACGTTCCTGGGCCCGGCTGTCCCGCCGGGACGACGCCCATCGGGGAGATGAGAGCGTATGTCCAAAGTCGAGACGTCAGGCACGTGGTCCGGGATCAGCGTGACCCCGCCCAATCTCGCGGGGATCAGCACCGAGAACGTCACCTGGGGGATTCCCGTGGGTGCGGACAAGAGCGGGTACGTCTTCGCGGGCGGCACCATCGACGTGCTGCTCGACGGCACGGAGTTCACGCTGGGGACGATCACCCACCAGAACCATCCGATCCAGGGCATGCCGCAGAGCCAGTTCGAGGTCGACCTCGCGGTGCGCGTCCTGTTCGAGGACCAGGTGCCGCACGACTTCAGTTTCCGCTTCCAGCACAACGAGACGCCCAACGTCGGTCCGAACCCCGAGGACATCGTCGACCTGCCCACCCGGGTGTCCCCGGAGACGGTCACCATCAACGGCACCCCGTACGCGGTCGTGATCACCGGGTTCAAGCAGGGCGGCCAGATCGTCACGCGGTTCATCAGCCCGGAGAACGGCTCCAACAGCGCCGAGCTCGTCGCCGTGCTCTCCCGCGTCGGACAGCCCGACGTGCACATCACCACGGTGCGGTTCAAGGGCCAGGTCAAGCGCACCCAGGCCGACGAGTACGTGGAGGTCGTCAACCGGGGTACCGCACCGGCCGACGTGTCCGGCTGGGTCCTCGGCGCCGGTGACACCGGGCAGAACATCACGTTCCCGGCGGGCACCGTGCTGATGCCCGGCCAGCGCATCCGCGTCCACACCAACGAGGTCCACCCCGAGTGGGGCGGCTTCGCCTACGGCAGCGGCCGCCCGATCTGGAACGACCAGGGCGACACCGCCGTGCTGCGCGACACCGCGGGCAACCTCGTGTCCGAGTACCGCTACGGCTCGGACGCCACCAAGCCCTGACCGGCGGGTCTCTGTTACGGTGACCGGCATGAAGCGCGCCGCAGTGACGACGACGCCGGACAGAGTCCCGGCGCGCTGACAGCTGATCTGACGCGAAGCCCCGGGGCGAGTGCCCCGGGGCTTCGTCGTGCGGCTCCCCTCACTCGCTCCGCCACCAGCGAGGAGATTCCGATGACCACCGCCCATGATCACCGCAGACTCGGCCGCGAGCTCGGCCTCTTCGACACCGACCCGCTGATCGGCGCGGGACTGCCGTACTGGCTGCCCGACGGCGCGACCGTACGGCACGCCCTGGAGGAGTACATCCGCGCCGCCGAACGCCGGGCGGGTTACCGGCACGTGTACTCGCCGGTGCTCGGCAAACGCGAGCTGTACGAGATCTCCGGGCACTGGTCGCACTACAGCGACGACATGTTCCCGCCGCTGGACCTCGGCGGCGAGCAGGTCGTGCTGCGGCCGAGCCTGTGCCCGCACCACGCGGTGATCTACCGCTCCCGCTCCCACAGCTACCGGGAACTGCCGCTGCGCATGGCCGAGTTGGGCGGCATGTACCGCTCGGAGCTGTCGGGCGTCCTCGGCGGGCTGACCCGGGTGCGGGCCATCCAGCTCAACGACGCGCACATCTTCTGCACCCTCGACCAGGCCGAGCGGGAGGCGCGGGGCGCACTCGACATGATCCGTGACGCCTACCGGGCACTGGGCATCACCCCAGCCCGCTACCGGCTCTCCCTCCCGGGCCCCGGCGGGAAGTACGTGGCCGCGCCCGAGCTGTGGCAGCGGGCCACCGCGCTGCTGACCGAGGTTCTGGACCGCTCCGGGCTGCCCTACGAGGCCGTGCCGGGCGAGGCCGCGTTCTACGGTCCCAAGATCGACGTCCAGGTCGCCGACAGCGCGGGCCGCGAGTCCACCCTGTCCACCGTCCAGGTCGACTTCCACCAGCCCGAGCGGTTCGACCTGCGCTACATCGGCGCGGACGGCGCCAAGCACCGCCCGGTCATGGTGCACCGCAGCATCATCGGCAGTGTGGAGCGGGCCGTGGCGCACCTCATCGAGCAGCACGGCGGCGCCTTCCCGGCCTGGCTCGCCCCCACCCAGCTGGTCGTCCTGCCGATCTCCGGGAGCGAGCTGCCGAACGCCGAAGCACTCGCCCGGCGCTGCGCCGACCTCGGCCTGCGCGCCGAGGTCGCCGGGCCGGAGCGGGGCAGCCTCGGCGCCCGGATCAGGGAGGCCCGCCTGGTGCCGTACCAAGCCGTCGTCGGCGCCAAGGAAGCCGCCGACGACCGGGTCGCCCTGCGCCTGCGGGACGGCCGCCGCCTCGACCCGCGCCCCGCGGCCGACGTCCTCGCCCGCGTCGGCGCGCTCGTCGAGGCCCACAGCACCGACTTGTGGGAGGACGAGGCCGGTTCGTAGCACCCGCGGGGCGGCGGCCACGGCTGGGGAGTCCGCCGACGCGGGTCGGCGGACTCTCAGCTCATCAGCTCGGGCGCGAAGTAGTCGCGCAGCCGTGCGATCTTCCCGTCGCGGACCCGGAAGATCTGCACGAGGGAGACGGTCACGTCCTCCCTGCCCGAGTCCGCGTGCCCGCCCCCGTCCCCGCTCCCGTCTCCCTCCCCGTCGAAGACCGTGTCGATCTCCGCGATGAACACGTCGGGATCGGCGGTGGTGTGCAGTACGAATCCGGACTTCTCCAGGTTCGGCGCTCGCTGGTCCTTCGCATGCCGCTCGTAGTACGCCGCCATCACGCTGCGGATCTCCTCGCGCCCCACCATCCTCCGGGGGAGGGCGCCGTCGCGCGGCATCAGCGGCAGCTCGAAGACGCCGTCCGGGGTGAAGTTCTCGGCGAGGGCGGCGGCGTTCTGGGTCATCGCGCCGGCGTAGACGTAGCTCTCGAAGATCTGCTGCGGTGTGCGGGACAAGGGTGGTCTCCTTGGTCAGCTGGAGGTCAGGACGTCCGTCAGTACCCGCACATGCCCGTGCGGGAGGTCCTTGGTGGCCGTCAGGAGGGTGAGCCGGTCCGCGCGGGCCAGAGCGCGGAGCCGGTCGAGCTCCGCCGCGCGGGCCGGGTCCGCGAGCTCCTGCCGGTAGCGTGCGGCGAACTCCTCGTAGCGGTCGGGGTCATGGCCGTACCAGCGTCGCAGCTCGTTCGACGGGGCGAGCTCCTTTTCCCATGCATCGAGTCCCGCCCGCTCCTTGGACACGCCCCGGGGCCAGAGCCGGTCGATGAGGACGCGGGAGCCGTCGTCCGGTGCCGTGGCGTCGTAGATCCGTTTGACCTGGATGTCGAGGGAGCGCCTTGTCGTCATGTCTGCATTGTGTGTCCCGTACGCGGACGGGGCCGCTCGGTGGCCGTCAGGGCGTGATGAGGGACGCCGAGGTGCCGGACCACATGACGTGGTCGATGTGGATCTGGCGGGCGAGGAACCGGCCGTTCTCGACGCTGGCGGAGATGGCCACCGGGGCGAGTGAGTTCCCGTCCGGGAGCCCGGCGCAGTACAGGCCGGGGAGCGCGCCGAGGATGGCCCTCTACTGGAGCGGTGCCCCGTGGTCGTCGTCGAGCACGGGGGCGGACAGGATGCGGTAGTCCGGGCCGAAACCGGTGCACCAGACGATGGTCGTGATGTGGTGCCGTGCCAGGTCGAGGCGCTTGCCGAAGTCGCAGATGTGGTCCATGACCACGACCGGCGCGGGGCGTTCCTCCGGCGCCACGAAACCCCGCAGGCGGATACGGGTGTCGATGATGACCGTGGCCTCCCGGAAGGAGCGGGCGGATTCCTCCGCGACGGTGACGACGTCGTCCTCCCGGAGGAAGGCGCCCCGGTCCGCCGCGCGGGGAACCGACGAGGACGACTCCCTTCGCCGCCAGGGTGCCGAGATCGAGGTCGCCGCTCTTGTCCCGCACCGCGGTCACCGGCAGGCCGGGCAGCACGGAGGTGCCGTTGTCGCCCACCGTGACGGAGTCCTCGTACAAGGAGAGGGCGAACATCCACTCGTGGAGACCCCGGCCGCGATAGCGGCGCGGCCACGCGCGGTGGCGGCCGACCGAGAGGAAGACCGCGCGCCCGGCGTCCACGACCGGTGAAGCGGCGTCGCTGTACGGCCTCGCGCCGGCCACGGTGCGGTGGTGGGAGCGCCGGGGCGTGCTCAACCCGCCCGCCCGTGACGGCGGCAAGCGACGCTACGGCGAACCCGACCTTCGCCGCGCCGGCGTTGTCCATCTTTGTTGCGTGGTGGGGGCCGTGCCGCTCGACCAGGCGGCCGTCGTCACCTCCGGAAAGTCCACGCACAGCGCCTGGCAGGGCACGGTCGGCGCGCGGATCACGCTCGTGGAGCAGCGGATCGAGGAGCTGACGGCCGCGCGGGACTATCTCCGGCATCCGCTGAGCCGCACGGACGACGACATGGCCGAGTGCCCCGTCCTGGAGGCCGAACTGTCCGCGCACACCCCACGCGGACGCGTCGCCGCCGACTTGGTCACGACGGCGCGGACGGCCCGCGGCGGCGGAGAGCGGCACGCGGGCGCGTCGGCCCGTGACGTAGATCCGGCGGCAAAGCGCCCTGTGCGTGACGAAAACCCGAAGCTCTGTCCCGGCTGCCGGCAACCGCTGACACGGCCCTCGCGCGGGCGGCGCCGGACGTACTGCTCACGTGCGTGCCGGCAGCGCGCCTACCGGGCACGCCACGGCGACCGGACTCGCCCGGGCTCCTCCGGCTGATTCGGCGCGCGGCCGGTCTAGCGCGCCCGGCCGCCCCGGCGCACCTGGTTGACCGCCACCGCGTTGTACGGCGTCGAGGGCGTGGTCTCCTCGGTGAAGCGGGAGTTGGGCAGGTAGAGGCGGTTGCCGAACGCGGCGACGGTGGTGGGGATGCGGAAGCGGGGGTCGGTGATCCGGGCGATCGCCGTGCCGCGCAGGCCCGTGGGGTGCATGCGGAACACGTCCACGGCGTTCTGGATCTGCTGGACGACGTAGAGCGTGCGGCCGAGGAGAAGGGCGCCGTCGCCGTCCGGGAGCTTGTCGGCGCCGAGGTCGACCCGGCGGGTGTCGCCGGTGCGCGGGTCGACGCGGTAGAGGCTGCCGCCGTGGGCGTGGATATTGATGACGAGCAGCCCGCGGCCGTCGGGCGTCCGCTCCAGGCCGTTGGTGGTGAACCCGTCGGCGGGCGCCGAGACCCACTCGCCCGTCAGGGGCAGCGTCACGATCTCCCGGGCCCGGGGCAGCTCGCCGCGGGGGCCGAGCGGCAGGCCGTACAGCTGCTGCTGGGTGGAGTCGGTGAACCAGGCCGCGCGGGGCGTGAGGACGACGTCGTTCACGACGGTCCTGGGCGTGCCGACCTCGTACGCGGCGAGGACGCGGCCGGTGCGGCCCTCGACGACGCGCAGTTGGCGGGTGAAGCCCCCGGCGACGAACAGGCGGCCGCGCCCGTCGCTCTTGAGGCCGAGGCTCATCGCGTCCGTCCCGGTCGGGACGGTCTCGCCGCGCCCGGTGGCGAGGCTCGCGCGGTACAGGTCCCCGCCGATCCGCGAGCCGAACCAGGCGGTCGCGCCCGGCCCGATGGTGATGCCCTCGGGCTGGAAGCCGTTCGGCAGGGGGAAGTCCGTGGGCCAGGTGGCATCCGCGCTCCCGGCACGGGCCGCCGACGCGAGCGGACCGAGGGCGACCAGCGCCCCCAAGGCGGCGCCGGCGCCGAGAACCGCTCGACGGGAGGCACCGGAAGCATCATCGTTGGTCATGCTGTACACCCTTCCCCGCCGCGGCCGCGGTGAAGAGAACGGCCTGCCGCCGGTTGCGGACCGGACGACAGGCCGAGCCCCGCGCCCGGGTGCTACGCCCGGTCGATGCGGTAGACGCTGCCACCGATGTCGAGGACGTACAGCTCGCGGTTGCCGCCCTGGACGAACGAGACGACCTCACCGGCGTTGACCCCGAGGTCGCTCACCCCGGTCACCTTGCCGTTCTCCATCTTCAGGGCGCGGACGGTGCCGTCGCAGTAGTCGCTGTACACGTACTGGCCCCTGAGGTCCGGGATCGCCTTGCCCCGGTAGACGTAGCCGCCCGTCACCGAGCAGCCGAGGCCGGTGCGGTCGTACTCGTAGACCGGCCGGACGTGGTTCGCGGGCTCCTTGCCGTCCCGGAAGGGGTGGGTGCCCTCCATCTGGGACCAGCCGTAGTTCTCGCCGCCGTCGCTGCTCGCCGGGGACCAGTCGATCTCCTCCCAGGCGCTCTGGCCGACGTCACCGATCAGCAGGTCGCCGGTGCCCGCGTCGAAGGAGAACTTCCACGGATTGCGCAGCCCGTACGACCAGATCTCGTCCTTCGCCTTCGGGTCGCCGACGAACGGGTTGTCCTTCGGGATCGCGTACGGCTTGGCGCCCCTCGGGTCGATCCGCACGAGCTTGCCGAGGAGCGTGTCGAGGTTCTGCCCGTTGCCGTGCGGGTCGCCGCCCGAGCCGCCGTCGCCGAACGCGATGTACAGATAGCCGTCGGGGCCGAACTTGATGTCGCCGCCGTTGTGGTTGGAGTAGGGCTGCGTCTGGGTGAGGACGGTGCGCCGGGTCTGCGGCTGGATCTTGCCCTTCCGCACGGCGAACTCGTCGATGGTGCTGGTGCCTTGGAGGTTCGTGAACGAGATGTAGAAGTGCGCGAACTTCTTGTCGAACGCGATGCCCAGCAGGCCGCGCTCGCCGTCGGTGGTGGTCTCCTTCGTGATGTCGACGACGGGCTTGCCGAGCCCTCCCCGGCTGTCCAGGACCCGTACGGTGCCCGCGCGTTCGGCTATCCAGACCGTGCCGCCGGGACCGGCGGTCCCGGCGATCGGATTCTGGGCCGTGGTCACCTTCGTGAGCGCCACCTTCGGCGCCTGCTTCGATGCGGCGGGCTCGTCGGCGGACGCCGTGGTCAGGGCGAGGGAGGCGACGAGGCAGAGGGCGCCGACGGTCGCCGAGCTTCTGGTGCGAACTTTCACCGTGATCCTCCTGGAGGCGGCGAATGGGGGAAGTCACCCAGCTGCTAGGGGCAGTTGTGAGGGGGTGTCGCCCGTGCCAGCACGCAACCTGGGTGGGGGATGGTGTGCAACTGGCCACGCATGAGAATACTGGGGCCGGGATGGTTGGTGTAGACCAAAACTCCCGCCATCTGCCCGCGTTCCGGTCGCCGCGGCTCACCGCAGCCGTCGGATGTCCCCGCGCACGCGGTAGAAGCCCCCGGCGGCCGCGTGCAGGGCGTCCACCACATAGCGCGCACCCGGCTGTCGTATCGCGCGCGGGAACTGGACGTTCCAGGAGCCGTCGTACCCCTCGGACACCACGTGCACGCGCAGGCGGCCGCCGTCCTGGACGCACTCGACGACGACCGCCCCGGCGGGAACGCGGGTCACGGTGGCCACCGCGGTCGCCGCCGTGGCCGGTGCGTACGTCGGCAGGGCCGCCGCCAGCTTGACGTCCCGCGGCTGCGGCACCGTGCCCTGCTGTGCCGCCGAGATGGCCGTCTCGCTCGCGTCCACGCAGACGAGCGAGCCGTCCGTCGTCACCAAGTACAGCCGCCCGTCGCGGTACTGCATGGAGAGGGCCGAGCCGCCACCCGTGCCGAGCTTCCACAGACGCGTGCCGTCCCGGTCGAAGCAGTACACGGACGACGCGGCGTCACCGGCGAAGACGAACCGCCCGCTGGGCGAGGTGGCGCACGAGTACACCGGGCTGTCGCAGGCGTACGTGGCCTCGACCGCGCCCGTCGCCTTCGACAGGCGCTGGACCGCGCGGTGGGCCGTGCCCGCGTACACGGCGTCGTCCTCCTGCCAGCCGAACAGGACGCCGCCGCGGGTGGGCGTGTGCCACAGCTCGCCGCCGCCGTCGGGCGCGTAGGCGGTGACGCCCCCGGTGTGGCCGTGGTAGACCGCCCGGTCGTCGGCGCGGACCATCCAGGCGTGCTCGCCCTGGCTGCGGCGCGCCCACTGGTGCTCGTCCTCGTGGTCGATGACGGTGAGGCGGCCCTCGCGGTCCGAGACGTTCAGGATGCCCTCGTGGATGTCCAGCCAGAAGATGTCGACGTCGGCGGCGATGTCGTACGCCGCGAAGGGCAGCTTCGACGACAGGTCGTAGACGCTGCCGTCGTCGCAGCCCGCGTAGATCCAGAAGTCGTCGGCGACCAGGCACTTCACGCCGTCGGGGAGCTGGAAGCGGGCGAGGACGCCGCCGTTGTGGTCCAGCGTGTACACATCCCCCGCCTGGTTGCCGACCCAGCAGTGGTCGTCGTCGACGTGGATGCCGAACGCCGAGGAGCCGGTGCGGAAGCGCCACAGCACCGGCGCCACGGCCCGCGCGGTGGACGGCGCCGACGCCACCTGGCGCCGCGTCACCGCGCGCGGCGCCCGCTGCCCGGGAACGGCCGGGGCGTACCCCTTGCGGACCTTCTCCGCGACCTTCTTCGCGGCCGCCGCCCGTGCCTTCGCGACCGAGGCGAACGAGGTCGTCTGCGTCTGCCCGGCGGCGCCGATGCGCCCGTACCGCACCGTCACCGTCTGGTCGGCGACGGTCACTTCGTAGAACTTGTGCGCGCCCTCGCCCTCTTGTGACAGTTCCAGATACGTCGTCGACACCGTGGACGCGGCAGGCATGGCAGACCCCTCCCCAGGGTGGACCCGCGGCTTCTCCGGCGGGCCCCACTGCTCACACCGTAGGAGGAGCCACTGACAACGACCGCCCTGGTCCGCGCGGTCGGCCCGCCCCTCAGTACCCGCCGCCCGCCACCACCCGGTCCACCTCCCGCGGCGACAGCGCGTGCTCCACCGCGAGGATCCCCGCACCGATCGCCGCCGCGTTCTCGCCGGTGCGGCTCGGCTCGATGCGCAGGACGTGCGTGGCCAGCGGGTGCGAGCGGCGGTACACCGCCTCCCGTACGCCCGCGAGGAGCTGGTCGTGGACCGCGGCGAGCGCGCCGCCGACCACCACCGTGTCGGGGTTGAAGAAGTTCACCAGGCCCGCGAGGACCTCGCCCACCGCCCGCCCCGCCTCCCGGACCATGCGGACCGCGTCCCGGTGGCCGGATTTCACCAGGCGTACGACATCGCTGCCCGACGCCGCCGCCAGGCCCAGGTCCGACAGGCGGCGGGCCAGGGCGGCGCCGCCCGCGACCGCCTCCAGGCAGCCGGAGTTGCCGCAGCGGCACGGCTCGTCCAGCTCGCCGACGCGGATGTGGCCGATGTCGCCCGCGCTGCCCTGGGCGCCCCGGTGCAGTCTGCCGTCGGCGACGATCCCGCAGCCGATGCCCGTGCCGACCTTGATGTAGAGGAGATAGCGGGTGTCCGGAAACGCCCGGCGCTGCTCGGCGAGCGCCATCACGTTCACGTCGTTGTCGACGAGCGCGCGCACCTGGAACCGGTCGGCGAAGAACTCCGGGATCGGGTGCTGGTGCCACCCGGGCATGATCGGCGGGTCGACGGGGCGGCCGGTGGAGAACTCGACGGGCCCCGGCACGCCCACGCCGATGGCCTGGAGGGTCGACGGCTCGCGCCCGGCCTCCTTCAGGAGCGCGTGCAGGGTGCGCTCCACATGGCCGAGCACCGACTGCGGTCCGTCCGCGATCGACAGCGGGTCCTCGCGCAGGGCGAGCGTCTCGCCGCCGACGTCCATCAGCAGGACACGGCAGTGCGAGGCGCCCAAGTCGACGCCCGCGACGGCGTGTTCACGCGTCCGCAGCCGCAACTTCCGGGGCGGGCGGCCGCCCGTGGAGCTGCCGTCGGCCTCCTCCGCCACGAAGCCGTGCGCGATGAGCGCGTCCACCCGCTGCGAGACCGTCGAGCGCGCGAGGCCCGTGAGCCGGGCGAGGTCCGCCCGGGTGGCCGCCGCGCCCGCGCGAAGGAGGGCGAGGACGTCGCCGGGCGAGGAGGCCACCGGCGCGGGTGAGCCGTCCGGGGACGGGGCGGAGGGGGGAAGATCCGGCGCTCCAGGCATGCCAGTCACCCTAGGGACGACTTTCGCTGCTCACAAGGCCGATGATGTTTGATCGTCGACCTAAGTCACCGTCAAATGCCGTGTAAACAAACGCGCTTGGACCCTTGACAGGCCAAAGGGTCCTCATCACATTGCTCTGCAGGCCGCTGCCGAAGGAGCTGAGGGTGCAGGCGATGCATGCGAAGCAGGCGACGCACACGATGTTGGCGATGCACGGCGTGTCCAAGAGCTTCCTCGGCGTGCGCGTGCTGCACGGCGTCTCGCTCGACCTCGCCGCAGGCGAGGTGCACGCCCTGGTCGGGGAGAACGGCGCGGGAAAGTCGACGCTCATGAAGGTCCTGGCGGGTGAACACGTACCGGACGAAGGCGTCATCACGCTCGACGGACGGCGCCACCACTTCAGCCATCCCGCCCAGGCGCAGGCCGCCGGGATCGGCATCATCCACCAGGAGTTCGCGCTCCTGGAGCACCGCACGGTCGCCGAGAACGTCTTCCTCGGCCGCGAGCCCACCCGTTACGGCCTCGTCGACCGCCGCGCCATGGAGGACCGCACCGCCCGGCTCCTGGCCGATCTCGGAGAGGCCGGCATCGGGCCGCGGACGTACGTGCGCGACCTGTCCGTCGCCCGGCAGCAGACCGTCGAGATCGTCAAGGCGCTCGCCTCCGACGTGCGCGTCCTCGTCATGGACGAGCCGACCGCGCCGCTCGCCGACCACGAGGCGGGGCTGCTGCACGCCCTGGTGCGCCGCCTGGCCGCGCGCGGACTCGGCATCCTGTACATCTCACACCGGCTGCGCGAGGTCTTCGACCTGTCCCAGCGCGTCACCGTCCTCAAGGACGGCCGCCATGTGGCGACGGTACGCACCGAGGACACCGACACCGACCGGATCGTACGGGCCATGGTGGGCCGGGAGCTCAGCGCCTACTACCCGCCGCGCGCCCGCCCCGAAGAGGTCGGCGGGCCCCGCCTCGCCGTGCGCGGCGGCGGCAACGCGCGGCTGACCGGCATCGACCTGACGCTGCGCGCGGGCGAGGTCACCGGCGTCGCGGGCCTGCAGGGGGCGGGCCGCACCGCCCTCGCCCGGGCCCTGTTCGGCGCCGCGCCCTTCACCACGGGCACCATGACCGTCGCCGGGGCGGCGCTCAGGCCCAGCTCGCCGCGTCAGGCCATCCGCGCCGGTGTCGCCCTCGTCACGGAGGACCGCAAGGCGGAGGGGCTCGCCCTGCGCCAGTCCGTGCGGGACAACGCCCTGCTGGTCACCCGCGCCGTCCCCGACCGTGAACGGCCCCCGTCGGCACGGGAGTTGACCGCGCTCCTGGAGAAGGTCCGCCTCCAGGCGCGCGGCGAGCACCAGGAGACCCGCTTCCTGTCCGGCGGCAACCAGCAGAAGGTCGTCATCGCCAAGTGGCTGGCCGCCCGACCCCGGGTGCTGCTCTTCGACGAACCGACCCGGGGCGTCGACGTCGGCGCCAAGGCAGCCATCCACACACTGGTGCGCGACCTCGCCCGCGAAGGCCTCGCCGTCCTCATCGTCTCCTCCGAGCTGCCCGAACTGATCGGCATGAGCGACCGGATCGTCGTCATGGCCGAGGGGCGCATCGCCGGTGAACTGGCCGCCGGGGCAACGGAAGAGGCCGTCATGCGGCTCGCGACGACCACCCGGGACGGTGCCGCGACGACCGGCCCGGACAGCGCGTCCTGCGACTCCGCCACTCCGGACGGCACCACCCCGCCCCTTTCCGCCCCGGACACGACCCCGCCCCCGTCCGCCCCGACACCGCAGGAAGGAGCGGCATGACCGGCACCGCCCTCGCCCCCGGGCCCGCTCGGGCCCCCGCGAAGTCCCGCGCCCCGCTCGGCCGCAGCCGCCTCGCCGACCCCGCCGTCGGCGTCTGGCTCGCCGCCGCGGCCGTCACCGCGCTCGGCTGGATCGCCGTGGACGCCCGCGGCGGCGACTTCCTCACCCTCACCAACGTCGTCGGCATCCTGCAGAACAGCGTGGCCCTCGGACTCGTCGCCGTCGGCCAGACCGCGGTCATCCTCACCGGCTCCCTCGACCTGTCGGTGGCGTACCTCATCAGCCTCGGCACCCTCGTCGCCGCCACCACGATGGAGGGCGGCTCCGTGGTCACCGGGGTCCTCGCGGTCCTCGCGCTGTCCGCGGCCGTCGGGCTCGCCAACGGGCTCATCGTCACCGGCCTGAAGGTCAACGCGTTCATCGCGACCCTCGGCACCGCCTTCATCCTGCGCGGCTGGATCGAGGACAACTACACCGGGCCCGCGGGCAAGGTCCCCGCCTCCTTCCAGCACCTCGGCTACGACCGCATGGGCCCGGTCCCCGTCTCCCTCTTCCTGCTCCTCGCCGTCACCGCGGCGCTGTGGGTGATCACCCGGCGCACCCGCTTCGGCCATCACCTGTACGCGACCGGCGGCGACGAGCACGCCGCCCGCCTGTCCGGCGTCCGCACCCGCCGCACCGTGATCGCCGCCCACGTCCTGTGCTCGCTGTGCGTGGGCGCCGCCGCCCTGTTCCTGGCGTCGCGCCTGGGCGCCGGAGCGCCGTGGGCCGGCACCGAGGCCCGCTACGACCTGGAGTCCATCGCGGCCGTCGTCCTCGGCGGCACCGTGCTCGCGGGCGGGCGCGGGGGAGTGGTCGGCACCCTCGGCGGCGTCCTCGTGCTCGCCGTCCTCGACTCCGTCTTCAACCAGCTCGGCGTCGACCCCTTCTTCAAGAACGTCGTGCGCGGCGTCGTCATCATCGCCGCCGTCGCCCTCTACGCCCGGCGCGGCGCCAGGAGGTCCGCATGAGCACCGGCACGGCCACGGACGCGACGCGGGAGCGGACCTCGACGGCCGCCACCGCCACGTACCGGGCCCTCGCCCGCAACCTCGGCACGGGCGCACCCGTCTACGCCCTCCTGATCGTGCTCCTCGTGGCGCTCGCCGCGACCGACCCCGGCTTCTACGAACCCGACCGCTTCCTCGCCTTCGTCAAGCGCGCCGCGCCGCTGGTGATCCTCGCCGCCGGGCAGTACCTGGTCATCGTGTGCGGCGAGTTCGACCTGTCCGTCGGTGCGATCGTCACGGCCGGGGTGGTCGCGGCCGCCGAGGTCTACGGAACGCACCCGGACGCCCCCTGGGCGCTGATGACCGCCGGACTGCTGCTCGCGGGCGCCGCGGCCGGGCTCCTGAACGGGCTGATCACCACCGTGCTCCGGGTGCCGTCGTTCATCGCCACGCTCGGCATGATGCTGATCCTCGAAGGCGCCGTCTTCTACTGGACCGGCGGCTCCCCACAGGGTCGTCTTCCGGAGGACTTCCGCCGCCTCGGCCGGGACACGGCGCTCGGCTGGCTGCCCTGGGCCGTGCTCGCCTGCGTCGTCGCGGGCGTCCTCGTGGTGCTCCTGACGCGCTCCGACTTCGGCCGTACGCTCGTCGCCACCGGGGACAGCGAACGCGCCGCCCACCTCGCCGGGGTGCGGGTGCGCCGGGTCCGCGTCCTGGCGTTCGTGCTGTCCGGCGTCGCCGCCGCCCTGGCCGCCGTACTCGTCGGGGGCTTCTCGGGGGTGTCCGCGCAGGCGGGCCGCGGCTACGAGTTCGAGGCGATCACCGCCGTCGTGCTCGGCGGGGTCGCCCTCGGCGGCGGGCGCGGCAGCGTCGTGGCCGCGATGGCGGGCGCCTTCTCGCTGCAGGCGCTGTTCACGCTCCTCAACCTCCAAGGCGTGTCCGGGGCGTTGGAGTCCACCGTCCAGGGCGTCATCGTCATCGCCGCCGTCGGACTCGGCGCCGCCGACTTCTCCCGGCTGCGCCGCCGCCGTGACCACCCGCCGGGCACCCCGCCGGGCCCGCCGAAGGTCACTCCGCCCCCACCCGCACCGGCCACCCCATCGCGCACCCTCCGGGAGGGAGACCCCCATGACCCGCAGCCGTAGCCCGCGACCCCGCCGCCGCCCCACCACCCCCGCGGCCGCCGCCGTCCTCGCCACCGCCCTGCTCGCCGCGCTCAGCGCCTGCTCCAGCGACGCCCCCGCCGACGCGCCCGCCGCGTCCGGACAGAACGCCGAGCAGCAGAACGACAGCGGGGACAAGCCGTCCAAGTTCTTCGACCGGGCCGAGTACGACCGGCAGTTGACGCTCAGCGGGCTGACTCCGAAGGGCCCCGCCGCCAAGCCGTGGGAGCAGATGCTCCAACCGAAGATGACCGACACCGCCCGGTACCGGAAGAAGGGCGATGCCGACGACGTCGACCTGTGCTTCTCCAACGCCGGGGTGTTCAACCCCTGGCGGCAGGTCGGCCTGAAGAACATGAAGGCCGAGGCCGAACTGCACGACGAGATCGACGACTTCACCGTCCTCGACGCCCAGGGCAAGGACGACAAGCAGATCTCCGACATCCAGGAGCTGGCGGGCGACAAGGACTGCGACGCGCTCATCGTCTCGCCCAACACCACCGCCACCCTCACCCCCGCGGTGAAGGAGGCCTGCGGCAAGCTGCCCGTCATCGTCTTCGACCGGGGCGTGGAGACCGACTGCGCCGTCACCTTCATCAACCCCATCGGCGGCTACGGCTACGGCGCGGTCGCCGCCGACTTCCTGGTGGACAAGGTCAAGCCCAAGGGCAAGATCCTCGCGCTGCGCATCTCGCCCGGCGTCGACGTCCTGGAGACCCGTTGGTCCGCCGCGAAGCTCGCCTTCGAGAAGAGCGAACTCGACGTCGTGGACGTGAAGTTCACCGACGGCGACCCGGCGAAGACCAAGTCCGTCGTGTCCGACGCGATCTCCCGGCACGGCTCGATCGACGGCGTGTGGATGGACTCGGGCGCCACAGCGGTGGCCGCGGTGGAGGCCTTCGAGGACTCGGGCGCCGACGTGCCGCCCCTGACCGGCGAGGACCAGCAGGACTTCCTGGAGGCCTGGAAGGACAAGAAGCTCACGGCGATCGCCCCCACCTATCCCACGTTCCAGTGGCGCACCCCGGTGATCGCCGCCCTGCGGATCCTCAAGGGCGAGCGGGTGCCCAAGGAGTGGAAGCTGCCGCAGCCCACCGTCACCGAGGCCAACCTCGACGACTACCTCCGGGACGGCATGCCACCGCTGCACTACGCGATGTGCGGCTGCCAGAAGCTGCCCGGGTTCCCCGGCGACTGGGGAGGCAAGAAGTGACGCGGCCCGCAGGGGAGTGGGGGAGTGATGCCCGGCCGTCGGGTACCGACTGGCCAGTGGGCGCGAACCCCTGGATCTGGCACTCGCCCGTCACCGCGCGGGCCCTCGCCGAGGTCCTGCCGCGCCTGGCCGCCTGGGGCTTCGACTGCGTCGAGCTGCCGCTGGAGCAGCCCGACGACTGGGAACCCGAGGCCACCGCGAAGCTCCTCGGCAGCACCGGCCTCGCCCCCGCCGCCGTCGTCGCCGTCATGCCACCGGGCCGCGACCTGGTGCGCGCCGACCCGAAGGCCGTGCGCGCCACCCAGGACTACCTCCGCCGCTGCGTCGACGCCGCCCACACCGTCGGCGCCCCCGTCGTCGCGGGCCCCGTCTACGCAGCCGTGGGCCGCACCTGGCGCCTGGACCCCGCCGGGCGGAGATCCGCGTACGAGGAGTGGCGCGAGCACATCGCGCCGGTCGTCGACCACGCGCGGCACGCCGCCGTGCGCATCGCCGTCGAACCCCTCAACCGGTACGAGACGAGCCTGTTGAACACCGTCGCACAGACCCTCGACGCCCTCGCGGGCCTCCCCGAGGACGGCATCGGCGTCGCGCTCGACACGTACCACCAGAACATCGAGGAACGCTCCCTGCCCACGGCCGCGCACGAGGCGGGCGACCGGGTCGCGCACGTCCAGGTGTGCGCCAACGACCGCGGCACGCCCGGCGCCGACCACCTCGACTGGGCCGGTTTCCTCGGCGCCCTGCGCGCGATTCGCTATCAAGGCGCCCTGTGCATCGAGTCGTTCACGGCGCACAACGCCTCCATCGCGGTCGCCGCCTCCGTGTGGCGTCCGCTCGCCCCCAGCCAGGACGCGCTCGCCACCGACGGCCTGGGCTTCCTGCGCCGCGCCCTCGCGGCCCGCTGACCTCGGGCACGGCGCCCCCGCACTTCCGGCATCCGGCACCCGCACCGTTTCGTCCACACAGAGAGGACCACCTCATGGGATGTCATGCTCGTGACATCAGAGGCGTACGAAGAGCGGTCATCGCCGTTCTGACGGCGCTGCTGCTGGCCGTCGGTTTCCTGCCGGCCGCCGGAGCCACCGCCACCGGAGCGCCCGCCGCCGACAAGGCACCGGCCTTCCGCGCGCTGCTGTTCACCGAGGCTGTCGGCTACGTCCACGACTCCATCCCGGCCGGCATCCAGATGGTGAAGGAACAGGCCGCCGCCAACAACTTCGAGGTCGTCCAGACCGACGACTCGACCGTCTTCGACGACGCCAGGCTCAAGGACTTCGACGTCATCGTCATGCTGCAGAACTCCGGCATGGTCTGGGACACCGACGCCCAGCGCGAGGCCATGCAGAAGTACGTGCGCGGTGGCAAGGGCATCGTCGCCCTCCACAACACCCTCGACATGGGCATCGAGGACTCCTTCCCGTGGTGGGACGACACCGTCAACGGCGGCGCCCACATGCCCGCCCACTCCCCGGGCGTCCTCAAGGGCACCGCGAAGGTCGCCGACCACGTGCACCCCTCCACCAAGGGCCTCCCGCAGCGCTGGGAGCGCCCCGAGGAGTGGTACAACTTCGACAAGAACCCGCGCGGCGACGTGCACGTCCTGGTCTCCGCCGACGAGACGACGTACAACCCCGGCGGCTCCGCGATGGGCGCCGACCACCCCATCTCCTGGTGCCGCAACGCCGAGGGCGGCAAGGTCTGGGCCACCGCCATGGGCCACGACAAGGCCTCGTACAGCGAACCCGCCTTCCGCGACCACGTGCTCGGCGGCATCCAGTGGGCGGCCGGGAACAAGCCCGGTGACTGCGGCGGCACCGTCTGGTCCGGCTACGAGAAGGTCGCGCTCGACGAGAACACCGCCGACCCGATGGAGCTGGACGTCGCCAAGGACGGCAAGGTCTTCTACGTCCAGCGCAGCGGTGAGGTGAAGATCTTCGACCCGAAGACGCACGCCACGACCACCGCGGGCAAGGTCGACACCTACACCGGCGGCGAGGACGGCCTGGTCGGCATGGAGCTGGACCCGGCGTTCGCCAAGAACCGCTGGATCTACCTCTACTACGCGCCCGCGAGCGCCAAGGACGACGTGAACCGCCTCTCGCGCTTCACGGTCAAGCGGGACAACACCCTCGACCTCGCCAGCGAGAGGAAGATCCTCGACGTCCCCGCCTACCGCGACCGCACCTTCCCCGAGCCCGGCCACACCGGCGGCGCCGTCGAGTTCGGCCCCGACCGCACCCTGTACCTGGGCGTCGGCGACGACGTGCCGCCGAACCTCGACCCGAACTGGCAGGGATACGCGCCCCTCGACTGGCGCCCCGGCAAGCAGATGCTCGACGCCGCCCGCACCGCGGGCAACACCAACGACCTGCGCGGCAAGATCCTGCGCGTCAAGCCCAAGGACAAGGGCGGCTACACCATCCCCCAGGGCAACCTCTTCAAGCCCGGCACGAAGAAGACCCGCCCCGAGATCTACGCCATGGGCTTCCGCAACCCCTTCCGCTTCACCGTCGACCCCAGGACCGGCGACGTGCACGTCTCCGACTACGGCCCCGACCGCGGCGCCCCCACCACCGACCGGGGACCGGAGGGCCTGGTCGAGTACAACGTCATCAAGAAGCCCGGCAACTTCGGCTGGCCCTTCTGCCACGGCGACAACCAGGCGTACGCACCCTACGACCCCGACACCCAGAAGCCCGGCCAGAAGTTCGACTGCGCGAAGCCGGTGAACCCCTCACCCAACAACACCGGCCTGAAGGACCTGCCGCCGCTGACGCTCCCCGAGGTCTGGTACGGCTACGGCGCCTCCAAGGAGTTCCCCGAGATGGGTACCGGCGGCTCCGCCCCGATGAGCGGACCCGTCTACCGCTACGACCCCAAGAACCCCTCCAAGACGAAGTTCCCGCAGTACTTCGACGGTGCCAACTTCTTCTACGAGTGGGCGCGGAACTCCGTGAAGGAGATGCGCTTCGACGACTCGGGGAAGCTCCTGAAGATCAATGACTTCCTGAAGTCGGCGAAGTTCGCAAAGCCCATGGACATGACCTTCGGCCCCGACGGTTCGCTGTACGTCCTGGAGTGGGGCAGCGAGTTCGGTGGCGGCAACAACGACTCGGGCCTCTACCGGATCGACTACGCACAGGGACAGCGCATCCCGATCGCCAAGGCCAAGGCGTCCGCCACCAACGGACCCGTGCCCCTCAAGGCAGACTTCTCCAGCGAGGGCAGCAAGGACCCGGACGGCGACCCCCTCACCTACGCCTGGGACTTCGACGGCGACGGCACCTACGACTCCACCGAAGCCAACCCCTCGCACACCTACACCACCAAGGGCGACTTCAACGCCCAGCTGAAGGTCACCGACCCTTCGGGGAAGTCCGGCTACGCCAACATCCCCATCACGGCGGGCAACACGGCGCCCAAGGTGACCGTCGAGACCCCTGTCGACGGCAAGCTCATCACCTTCGGCGACAAGATCCCCTACAAGGTGAAGGTCACCGACCCCGAGGACGGCGAGATCGACTGCTCCAGGGTGTTCGTGAACCCGGCGCTCGGTCATGACGACCACGAGCACCCGACCACCGACATCCCCGGCTGCGAGGGCACCGTGGACACCGGCGACCTGGGCGGCCACCCCGAGGGCGCCGACCTCACCTACGTGCTCAACGCCAAGTACACCGACAAGGGTTCCGCGGGCACCAGCGCCCTGACCGGCTACGGCCGCTCGGTCCTGCAGCCCCGGCACAAGCAGGCCGAGTACCACGACGACCAGTCGGGGACCCGGATCGTCTCCCAGGAGGGGGCCGAGAACGGCAAGCGCATCGGCGACATCAGCGACGGCGACTGGATCGCGTTCGCGCCGATGAGCGTCGAGGGCGTCAGCAAGGTCACGTACCGGATGTCGTCCCCGTACGGTGTGGGGTCCGTAGAACTGCGGGCCGACGCCCCCGACGGCAAGCTCCTCGCCACGACACCCGTGCTCAACACCGGGGGCTGGGACACGTACCAGAACACCCCGGCCGTCGACGTCGAGGCCCTGGCCGGTACCCACAAGCTGTACCTGGTCTTCAAGTCACCGCAGAACAACTCCTTCGACGTGGACGCCGTCGCCTTCTCGACCGGCTGACTCCCGCTTCCCGTCGACGCGTCGGCCCCTCCGGGCAGATCCGGAGGGGCCGACGCACGCCCGGCAGCCGGGCCGAGGGCGCTCACGGCCAGAACTGGGCGAGCACGCCCTCCTTGAACGGCGCGGGGGAGACGGCCAGATCGCCCGCGTACGGATGGTCCATGCTCAGGCACAGCAGCAGGCTCACACCGATCAGACCGGCGACCGAAATGACGAACATCAGCTGGGCCCGCAGGCTCTTGATGCCGTAGAGGAGGGTCAGCGGCAGCATGACGAGGGCGCCGCCGTAGATGAGGACGTTGAGGAGCGACGGCAGGGACTGCTGCGAGTCGGAGAGCCGTGTCCGGCGCGCCTCCGCGACCTCGCCCAGCGTGGACACGGACTGCTCGTAGTAGGCCTTCTCGGACTCGGTCCTCGGCTCGTACGTCTGGAACGTCTCGTACAGCTTCACCACTTGGGGGTTGGTGAGGCCCGGGTCGGGGCGGCCCTCGCGCATCAGCGGCCACTGCTTGTCGACGATCGCGTGGACGTACTCCCCGACGGCGGCGGTCACCTTGCGCTCCTGCTCGGGCGGGAAAGCGGAGGCGTCACGCAGCACCTCGGCGGTCTTGCTGGCCTCGGCGGCGACGTTCGTCTCCGCGTCGTTCAGGGCCTCCCACTCGGCCACGACGACGAAGGCGAGAATGATGCCGTAGATCGCGGCGTACATGCTGAGCACGACGCCCACCATGTCGTTGTACTTGCCCTCCGCCACCCGGGAGTGCGTGCGCCGCACCAGCAGCGCGCCGACGACGGCGACGAGTACGGCACCGCCCCCGAGCAGTCCGGCGAGCGCGGGCGTACGGAAGTTGTTCAGCAGCCAGATTCCCACAGCCCCCCAACGCCGGGCGTGCGCGCCGGTTACGCTCCCCGGCGCAGCGCCGCCCGTGCTCACGGCGCGCCCCGGAGCCCACACACACCAAGACCCGCGGCGCGCTCCCTGTCCAACAGCGCGCCGCGGGTCCTCGTGCCCCCGTCAGCGAGTGCCGACCGCCGCGCGCACGGCCCGGCGGGCCATCTGGCAGTCGTCGTGCAGCCGCCGCAGCAGCAGCCGCTGTTCCTCGCCGGACGGCGCGGCACCGGAGTGGGCCTGGCCCGATGCCGTCGGGGCCGTCTCGTGCAGCGTGCGCTGCACGGCCGTCTCGCACATCCTGATCTCCCGCGTGAGGACCAGCATCAGGTTGACCAGGAACGCGTCGCGCGCCGCGGGCCCCGCAGCCTGGGCGAGCTGGCTGATGTCGCGCCGCGCCACGGGCGAGTCGCCGAGCACCGACCACAGCGTCGCCAGGTCATAGCCCGGCAGGTACCAGCCCGCGTGCTCCCAGTCCACCAGGACCGGACCCGCGGGGGAGAGCAGCACGTTCGAGAGCAGCGCGTCGCCGTGACAGAACTGCCAGGTGAGCTGCGGGCCCGACGGGTGGGCGTGCGCTATTCCGTGCAGCAGCTTCTGCAGGTCGCCCATGTCGCGGTCGGTGAGCAGCCCCAGCTCGTGGCAGCGGGAGATCCGGCGGCCGTAGTCCAGCGGCCTGCCGAACATCTCCTGCGGCGGCCGCCACTGGTTCAGACGGCACACGGCACCAAGGGCCGCCCGGACGTCCGCGCGCGGCGGCGCGTCCGCGGGATGGCGCTGCAGGGCGGCCATCCGGCCCGGCACCCGCTCGATCACCAGCGTGCAGTCGTCCGGGTCGGCCGCGATGAGCCGCGGCGCGCGCACGGGCGGACGGTGCCTGACGAACGAGCGGTAAGCAGCTATTTCGTGCCGGATCCGCTCGGCCCACAGGGGCGAGTGGTCGAGCAGGCACTTGGCGACGACGGTGGCACGGCCGGCCGTGCCGACCAGGAGCACGGTGCGCCCGCTGCGCCGCAGCACCTGCACCGGCTGGAACTCCGGACAGATGCGGTGCACCGAGGCGATCGCGGTGCGCAGTTGCGCTCCCTGGGGACCGGACAGATCGAGTCTCCCGCTGAGCGGTCCGGCGCCGGGTGCCGGTACCCGGCGGGGGCGGCCGGTGCCGAGCGGCGCGGCCGCGGCGCGCGCCGGGGCCAGATAGGGGCCGCCGCCGGTCAGCGGGACCTCCGCCGCGCGGGCCGGGCCGCGGGAGGAGGGGTGCGGGCGCAGCGGCCGAGGCGGGGCGGACACGGAGGACGATGCTGCGTACATGGGCGATACAGATCCCTTCGTGTGCCAGCGAGTTGCGGCGCCCTCCCGCCCCGGCCGCTGTGGGTGCACCCTGGGGAGTGCCGTGAGGCGGCCGGGTCGGGGTGGCGCATTCCTACCTGACACCCGTGAGCCCGTGGCACACCATGTGGCGCACCCTGGCGAACCCTGGCGAATAGTCGCTCAGCAACTGACAGGCGGTTACTGTCAATTCAGCCGAGAACCTGGGGGCTTGACGTGAACGGACAACCCAACACCCGCCTGTCGGACCTCTTCGGCCTGGCGGGTTGGTCCAAGGGCGAACTCGCCAGAATGGTGAACCGGCAGGCGGCCGCGATGGGTCATCCGCAGCTGGCCACCGACACCTCGCGGGTGCGGCGCTGGATCGACATGGGAGAGATCCCGCGCGATCCGGTGCCCAGGGTCCTGGCTGTTCTGTTCACCGAGCGTCTCGGCCGTGTCGTGACCATCGAGGACCTCGGTCTGGTCCGGCACGGGCGCGCAGGAAAACAGCGCGGCGACGGGGGCGTGGAGCACCCGGACGGCGTGCCGTGGGCGCCCGAGCGAACCGCCGCGGTCCTCACCGAATTCACGGGAATGGACCTCATGCTCAACCGACGCGGCTTGGTGGGCGCGGGTGCCGCGCTCGCCGCCGGCTCCGCACTCAGCAGCGCCATGCACGACTGGCTGCACACCGATCCGACCCTGAAGGCCGACGCCCCCCGCACCGACGACCCCCTGCACGCCGACCCCGCTGGATTCGACCGCTACGAGGCCGCCCCCATCGGGTCCCAGGAGATCGAGGCGCTGGAGCGCTCCGTCGAGGTGTTCCGCGCCTGGGACGCTTCCCGGGGCGGCGGCCTGCAGCGCAAGGCCGTGGTGGGGCAGCTGAACGAGGTGGGCGGCATGCTCGCCTACCGCCATCCCGACCACCTCCAGCGGCGCCTGTGGGGCGTCGCCGCCAACCTCGCCGTCCTCGCGGGCTGGATGTCCCACGACGTCGGCCTCGAACCCACCGCCCAGAAGTACTTCGTGATCGCCGCGCACGCGGCTCGTGAGGGCGGCGACCGGCCACGAGCGGGCGAGGCCCTGTCCCGGGCCGCGCGCCAGATGGTGCACCTGGGCAAGCCCGACGAGGCGCTGGACCTGATGAAGCTCGCCAAGTCCGGCTCGGGCGAGCAGACCCTGCCGCGCACCCAGGCCATGCTGCACACCATCGAGGCCTGGGCTCAGGCCTCGATGGGCAAGGGCCAGGCGATGCGCCGTACGCTCGGCAGGGCGGAGGACCTGTTCGTCTCCGACAAGGGCGATGTGCCGCCGCCCAGCTGGATGCAGATGTTCGACGAGGCGGACCTGCACGGCATGCAGGCCCTGGCGTACCGCACCCTCGCCGAGCACGAGCCGGCCGCGGCGCAGCTCGCCCAGCGCCACGCCAAGGAGGCCATCGAACTGCGCACCAAGGGCCGGGACCGCTCGACGATCTTCGACTACATCTCGCTGGCGTCGGCCTGCTTCATCGCCGACGACCCCGAGCAGGCCGACCGATACGCGCGCCTGGCGTTGGTGTCGATGGGCGCCAACTCCTCGCACCGCACCTGGGACCGGCTGCGTGAGATGTACCGGCTCACCGGCCAGTACGCGGGCTACCCGAAGATCGAGGACCTGCGTGCGGAGATCAAGCAGGCGCTGCCGCGGGCGGCGGGGCGGCCGGGGGGAGGCAAGTGGGTCCAGGCTTAGGTCACGGCCGGTGCGGGGCCGGTGGTTACGGCGGTGACGAAGTCGTGGCTAGGTCTTCGTCTTCGGCCACGTACTCGGCCCGGGCCCTGAACTCGGCCACGAGCAGGCAGGCCTAGGCCTCCCAGCAAGCAAGCACAAGCAGGCCTAGGCCTCGACCTTGGCCACCAGCAGGCAGGCGTCGTCCTCGCGCGGGGCCTCGCCGAACTCCTCGACAGCGATGCGCACACAGTCCTGTGCCGCCTTCGCCTCGGCGAAGCGGGGTGCCAGGGCGAGCAGCCGCTGGGTCGCGGCCTCTCGGGAACGTCGCGGCACCAGACCGTCGGTGTGCAGCAACAGCAGGTCGCCGGGGCGCAGTCGCTCCTCGGCCTGTTCGTAGGCGGCACCTGACGTCGCACCGAGGAGCACGCCGTCCGGTGGTGTGAGCGCGTGCCCCGTCCCACCGCGGAACAGCAGTGGGGCGGGGTGTCCCGCCTGCGCCCAGGTGAGGGTGTGCTCCTTGGCGTCGTACAGACAACAGACGGCGCTGCCGAGCGCGGGCTGTACGGACGCGTCGAGTAACTGGTTCAGCCAGCCCATGAGGCGGCCCGGGTCTGTTCCGGCGACGGCCATGCCGCGCAGGGCGCCGAGGAGCATCGCCATGCCGGAGGTGACCGTGACGCCGTGGCCGGTGAGGTCGCCGACGCTCAGGAGCGTGCGGCCGTCGGCCACTTCAAGGGCGTCGTACCAGTCGCCGCCGATCAGGGCGGTCGACGAGGACGGGAGGTAGTGGGCGGCGAGGTCCAGGTTCGCGGAGCCGCCGTGCGGGAAGCGCAGGGAGCCGCGCCACGGCGGCAGCACGGCCTCCTGGAGTTCGACCGCGAGGCGGTGCTCGGTCTGCGCGATGTGCCGTTGGCGCTGCAGCGAGTCCCGGGTCTCGCGCACCACGCGCTGGCTGCGGCGCAGTTCGCTGACGTCTCTGAGGACCGCCCACATGGAGGCGGTGGAGCCGTCGGGGGCGAGCACGGGCTCGCCCATCATGTGCACCTGGCGGACGACGCCGTCGGGTCGGACGACGCGGAACTCGCCGTCGATCGGCTTGCCGTCGACCAGGCAGTCCGTGACCATCGCCGTCAGCATCGGCTGGTCGTCGGGGTGGATCAGGGAGGGCAGCTCGTCGAGGGAGAGCGGCGGCGCGGACGGGTCCCTGCCGAGGATCTGGAACAGCTCGCCGGACCAGGTGGCCTCGTCGGTGAGGAGGTTCCACTCGGCGCTGCCGACCCGGCTGAGCAGGGAGCCGTGCTGCGGCTCCGGCCGCGCGGGCCCCGTCTCCGGGGGGTGGGTGCGCGGCGGGCCGTCCCGCAGCTGGGCCAAGTGGCCGTGCAGATCGTTGAGTTGATGGACCGCCAGTTCGCACAGGGCGCGCTGCCAGCGGCCCGTGGGGTCGCTGTGGTCGGCCACGGCCTCGCGGCGCACGGCGTCGACCTCGCCCCGCAGTCGGCGCGTCTGCGAGATGAGCGCGTCGACCGCGCCGTGCTCCTGCGGCCGGTCGGGGCGGTCCGCGAACACATGGGACGGCATGGGGTGCTCCGTTGACGATGCGGTGCGACCGGGGTTGCTGTGGGGATCGCCGGTCATGGCTCCTCGACCGGTACCGGTGTGACGTTCGTACTGGCCTTCGTGCGTCGGGTACGTGAGTTGCGCGCGTGGCGGGGGTGACGTGCGTGCCGCTTCCGTACTGACTTCAGTGACAACTCTTCGACCGGTAACGACTCTGGCACAGCGCGCCCACGCTCGTAAGGGATTTGGCAACACCCGATGCGGTGGTGCTTCTGACATATGTCGCTGTCCTCGCGATGGCAGCGCCTGACATGGCGCGTGGGTTGCCCGGTCTCGGAGACGTGATCGGTCCCGGTTGACCTCAAGTCCGCTTGAGGTTGTTGAGTTGCTGCTGGCGGCGTACACGTCGCCCCGGAGGGATCCGGCGACAGACATCCGGTCTGCGGACCGGGCGACGAAAGGGCGCGGTCATGACGAACGAGATCCTGGTGGTGGGGGCCATTCCGGCGCAGACCCAGGCGGCGGTGACGGCAGTGGTGAAGGATCTGGAGAAGGCCTTCAACGCCCATGACCCCATCGCCCTGAGCGAGCAGTTCGCCGAGGAGGCTTCCTGGACCAACGCCGTGGGCACGCGCCTCGACGGCCGCGCGGCCATCGCCGAGTTCAGCGGGCCCGCGATGAAGGGCTTCCTGCGCGACTCCTACGCCCGCTACGACGTCGTCAAGCTGCTCGGGGTAGCACCCGAGGTGATCGGCGTGAACGTGCGGCAGACCCCCACGGACAGTTCCGGGAACCCGGTCGCGGGCCCCCACGGCGTGACGACGTACGTGATCGCGCGGCAGCGGGACGGCTGGAGGATCGTGGTGGGCCAGAACGCCGCGGTGGACGCCCCGCCCGCTGCCTGAGCCGGACGTCCGCCCGCGGGTCGGGACGCACACGGGGGTGGTGGCTCGACTCGCGGGCGGTCTCGCGCGGTGGCTGCGCGGGGGGCTCCGCACGCCGGGGCGCTCCGTCAGTCGCGCAGATAGCGCAGCACCGCGAGCACCCGCCGGTTGGCGTCGTGCGACGCGGGCAGGCCCAGCTTGTCGAAGACCGCGGCCACATGCTTCTCGACCGTCCCGGCCGAGACCACGAGGGCCTGGGCGATGGCGGCGTTCGAGCGGCCCTCCGCCATGAGCGAGAGGACCTGCCGCTCGCGCGCGGTGAGCGGCGTGAGCTCGGCCGCGCGTCGGCTCGCGCCCGCGAGCTGGGTGACGACCTCCGGGTCGAGTGCGGTGCCGCCGCCGGCGACCCGGGCCAGCGCGTCGGTGAACTCGGCGATGTTGGCGACCCGGTCCTTGAGCAGATAGCCGACGCCCGCCGACCCGGCCGCGAGCAGCCGCGTGGCGTACTTCGTCTCGACGTACTGGGAGAACAGGAGCACGCCCGTGCCCGGGTGGTCGCGCCGGATGTCGATGGCGGCGCGCAGGCCCTCGTCGGTGTGCGACGGCGGCATCCGGATGTCGACGACCGTGACGTCCGGGCGGTGCTCGGCGACGGCGGCCCGCAGCGCGTCCGCGTCGCCGACGGCCGCGCACACCTCATGGCCGCGCTCCACGAGCATCTGGCCCAGCAATTCCCGCAGGACGGCGGCATCCTCAGCGATCACGACACGCATGTCGGCATGCTCTCACGCGTGCGGCGGCAGCTCGACGACGACCGTCGTCGGCCCGCCCTCGGGGCTGTGGACGTGCAGCCTCCCGTCGACCGTGCGCACGCGCTGCGTCAGCCCGACGAGCCCGCTGCCCGTGCCGACGGCGGCACCCCCGCGCCCGTCGTCGGTCACGCTCAGCCGCAGCACGCCGCCGGCGCCGCTCCCGCCGTCCTCGGCCGCGCTCTGGGCCGCCGTGATCACGACCTGGGACGCGCCGCTGTGCTTGATGACGTTCGTGAGGAGTTCGGCCGCGCAGAAGTACGCGATGGTCTCGATGGCGGGGGTCGGGCGCAGGGGGATGTCCGTGGTCAGGTCGACGGGCACGGTGCTGCGGGCGGCGAGGGTGGCGAGGGCGTCGGGCAGGCCGTCGTCGAGGACCGGCGGGTGGATGCCCCGGGCAAGGTCGCGCAGTTCGGTGAGGGCCTCGGTGGCGTTGCGGTGCGCGCCGTCGACGAGTTGGCGTACGCGGTCGAGGTCGATGGGCGGGCGTGCGGGGCCGTCGGCCGGGCCTGCCGGGGCCTGGTCGCCCTGGGCCCCTTGGTTCTGGGCTCCCTGACCCGGCTCGCCCCGGCCCCCGCCGTCCGGCTCGCCGAGGCGTTCCTTGATCATGTCCAGGCTCATGGCCACCGCCACGAGCCGCACCTGCGCGCCGTCGTGCAGATCGCGCTCGACCCGGCGAAGGAGCGCCACCGAGTCGTCCACCGCAAGGGCCCTGGTCTCCTCCAGGTCCCGTACGCGGGCCGCCAGGCGGCTCGGCCCGAGCAGGGAGCGCAGCAGCCGCCGGTCGGCCTCCACGACGAGCCGCGTCGTCCAGGGCGCGAGCAGCAGCAGCGCGAGACCGAGCGGGAGCCCCACGAACGTACCGGCGAAGGTGTGCACGTCGAAGCCGCCGACCGGGACGGGCGTGAGCACGGGCATGCCGCCCCCGTCGGCGGGCGCCGCCTGCTGCCCGAACACGCCCCACCGCAGCGGCGCCGTGAGGTTGATCAGGCCGGTGACCCAGAACAGCACCGCGTACCAGCCGAGCGCACCCACCGGCAGCTTCACCAACACGTACCAGACCGCCCGCCAGCTCGCCGGGTCCCGCAGCCGCGCGTCGAGGCGGCCGAACACCCCGGAGCCGGGCTCCGGCGTCACCGGCCCCGGCACCCGCTCCCCGAGCAGCCCCGACGCGAGGCCCCGGTGCAGTGCCCCGAGCCGCCGCGCGAACCACAGACACCCCACAAGCACCAGCACGCCGATGACGGCGCCCAGCAGCGACACCGTCAGGCCTGCGCCCAGGGCGAGGAACACGAGCAGGACGACACCGCCCGCCAGGGCGGGCGGGAACGCGATCAGGCAGTACGCCGCCTCGGCCCAGGCGCGGCGGGTGAGCGGGGCGCGCAGGACCGTGGCGACGCGCGTCGGGAGCGCGCGGGGCGCGGGGTGCGGGGTGGGCCGGGGAGAGTCGTGCATGGTGATCATTTTCCCTGTCAGGCGTCGCGGTGTGCCAGCAGCCGGGCGCCCGCGCCGAGGGTGACCGCCACGTACAGGCACAGCACGGCGAAGCCGGTCCAGGGCGCGAGCATGTCGGTGACGGGTTTGGCGACGGCCAGGGAATTCCCGGCGATCATGGTCGGGAAGAACTTCGCGACGGTCGGGCCGGAGAGGCCGCCGATGACCGCGGGCAGCACGAAGGTGACGCCGACGAGCGCGGCGATGGCGCTCGCCGTGTGCCGGGTCAGGGCGCCGATGCCGATGCCGAGGAGCCCGACCAGGCTCAGGTAGGCGCCGGCGAGCAGCACGGCCCGCAGGACGCCCGGGTCGCCGATGCCGGGGCGCGGCACGCCGTCGGCCAGGGCCGCGCGGCCCGCGAAGAACGTCACGAGGGCGACCGCCTCACCCACGACCAGCGTGACGGTGCCGTACACGGCCGCCTTGGCCGCCAGCATCGTGCGCCGGTCGGGGACCGCGGCGAGCGTGGAGCGGATGGAGCCGCAGGAGTACTCCCCGGTGACGACGAGGACACCGAGCACGCCGACCACCAACTGGCCGAGCGCGACGCCCGCGAGGACGTTGTTCGTCGGGTCGAACGCGGCGGCCTTGGCGGCCGACGGCGCCTTGGTGTTGGCCATCGTGACGACACCGACGGCGACCATGCCCGCGACGGTGAGCAGCAGCGCCCACGCCGTGGAGCGCAGGCTGCGGAGCTTGATCCACTCCATGCGGGCGGCCCGCGGGAACGGGGCGGAGCGCGAGATGGGCACGAGGGCGGTCATCGGGGGTTCCTCTCCGGCGCGATGTCGGACGCGGGCGCTGTGCCGGGGGCCGGACCCGCGGCGGACGCGCCCTCGTGGCGGGCGGTGCGGTGAGCGGTCCCCTGGTACGCGGACGCGGCTTCCGTCAGGGCGAAGAACGCCTCCTCCAGCGACCGCCCACGCCCCGTCAGTTCCCGCACGGACGTGTCCGCGAGCAGCCGCCCCTGCCCGATCACCACCAAGTGGTCCGCGGTGAGCGCCATCTCGCCGATGAGGTGGCTGGACAGGAGCACCGTGCGGCCCTCCGCGGCCAGCGACCGCATCAGATCCCTGATCCAGCGCACGCCCTCCGGGTCGAGCCCGTTCACCGGCTCGTCGAACAGCAGCACCCCGGGGTCGCCGAGCAACGCGGCCGCGATCCCGAGCCGCTGCGCCATGCCGAGCGAGTACGTTCCGGCGCGCCGCCCTGCGACGTCGCTCAGGCCGACGGTGGCGAGGACCTCGTCGACCCGGGCGGACCGGATGTCGCCCGCGGCGGCCAGGGCGGACAGATGGGCCCGCGCGCTGCGCCCCGGGTGGAACGTGCGCGCTTCGAGGAGCGCGCCCACCTCGCGCAGCGGCCGCCGCAGTGCGCCGTAGGGGCGGCCCGCGATCAGCGCGTGCCCGGCGTCGGGACGGTCGAGGCCCATGATCATGCGCATGGTGGTCGACTTGCCCGAGCCGTTCGGGCCGAGGAAGCCCGTCACGGCTCCGGGGGGCACGTCGAAACTCAGCGCGTCGACGGCGGTGTTCGGCCCGTACCGCTTGGTCAGGCCCTTGACCTCGATCATCACCACTCCTGCCGCGAACCTGGCGTTGTCATGTCACTCACGCTAGGTCTGGGGCAGGCACCGCCGTAACGCGGCTTTCCTCCGACTGAGCTGGGGGTTTTCCCCCAGGGCCGCCATCCTCGGCGGCCGGTGGGGCGTCGGTGCGGACCGCCGTCAGTGGGCGATCGAGTCGATCAGCTCGCGCGCACCCTGGCGCAGCAGCGTGACCGCCACGGACGTGCCGAGGGTCGCCGGGTCGAGCGGTCCGGCCCACTCGTGGGCGTTGAGGACCGTCTTGCCGTCGGGCGTGAACACCCGGGCGCGCAGGGACAGGTCGCCGCTCGGCTCGCTGCGGGCGTATCCGGCGATCGGCGAGTTGCAGTGCCCCTGGAGCACGTGCAGGAACATCCGCTCGGCGGTGGCCTCACGCCAGGCGTCGCGGTCACCGAGGCCGCTCACCGCGTCGATCGTCGTCGTGTCGTCCTCGCGGCACTGCAGGGCGAGGATCCCGGCGCCGATGGGCGGGCACATCGTCTCGACGGAAAGCACCTCGGAGATGTGCTCCGTCGCGCCGATGCGCTCCAGGCCGGACACCGCGAGCAGCAGCGCGTCGGCGTCCCCGGCGGCGAGCTTCGCCAGGCGGCGGCCCGCGTTGCCGCGCATCGGTACGCAGTTCAGGTGCGGGTGGGACGCGGAGAGCTGCGCGATGCGGCGCACCGAGGACGTGCCGATGCGGGTGCCCGGGGGCAGCTCGTCGAGGGTCAGGCCCTTGGGGTGGATGAGCGCGTCCCGGATGTCGTCGCGCCGGAGGAACGCGGCGAAGGTCGTGCCCGCGGGCAGCGGCCGGTCCGCCGGTACGTCCTTCACGCAGTGCACCGCGAGGTCCGCCTCACCGGCGAGCAGCGCCGCGTCGACCTCCTTGGTGAACGCGCCCTTCCCGCCGAGCTTGGCCAGATCGCCCATCCACCGGTCGCCGGAGGTGGTCACGGGCAGGACCTCCGTGCGGATGCCCGGGTGGAGGGCGGCGAGTTCGGTGCGTACCCGCTCGACCTGGGCGAGGGCCATGGGGGACGAGCGGGAGACGATGCGGATCAGCTCGGGAGCGGACATGGCGTACACCATAGGCCCTGAGCGGCGGCCGCCTCGCATCGGAGCCTGCGCCAACTGGGTTACTCCGCCAAGCTGTTGATGCGCCCGGCGGGCGGCTGGGATACTCCGGCGGGCACGCGCCGCCCCAGCCGTCGGCCCCCGCGCCCGCCGTGGTCAGGCCCGGCCGCACTCGCCCGGCTCCAGCGGGGGCGACGTCACCGACATGTTGGCCGTGCAGTGCGGGGTGTTGCCCTCGCCCTCGTGCCAGTCCGCGGGGCGCGGCCGGACGAACGCGAAGGCCGCGGCGGCCGCGAGGACGAACAGACCGGCGCAGCCCCAGGCCGCCTTCCCGAACGCGGAGTCGAGGGCGTCGGGGTCGGTGTACGCCGTGCCGGTCAGGCCGACCGCGAGCGGCAGCGCGGCGACCACAAGGAGCTGGGCGATGCGGGCCGCCGTGTTGTTGACCCCGCTGGCGAGTCCGGCGCGGCCCGCGTCCACCGACGCGAGCACCGTCGCCGTGAGCGGGGCCACGAACACACTCATGCCGAGGCCGAGCACGACCACGGCGGGCAGCACATCGGCGGCGTAGGAGGCTCCGGGGCCGATCCGCAGCATCAGCAGGACGCCCGCGGCGGCGATCAGCGGGCCCGCGCAGAGCGGCAGGCGCGGGCCGATCCGCCGGGCCAGGTCGCCCGCGGGGGCCGAAAGGAGCAGCATCAGGACGGTGATGGGCAGCGTCGCCGTACCGGCCTGGAGGGCGTCGTAGCCGAGCGTCGTCTGCAACTGCACGGGCAGCATGAACAGGATGCCGCCGATGGCCGCGTACAGGCACAGCGTCATGACGTTGGCCGCGGCGAACAGGCCGGAGCGGAAGAGTCCCAGGGGCAGCATCGGGTCCCGCCGCCGGTGTTCGACCAGCAGGAACGCCGCGCCCGCAGCGAGCCCCACGAGCCCAGGCAGCACCCCCGCCACGAAGGAGGAGTCGCCGGACGCGCCGATGAGCGCGAAGCTCACGCCCGCGAGGAACAGCGCCGCGAGCACCGCGCCCGGCACGTCGAAGCGCTGCCCCGCGGCGTTCTCGTCGCGGCTCTCCGGCACGTGCCGCACCGCGAAGAGCACCAGCGCGGCCAGCGGCACATTGATGAGGAAGATCCAGCGCCAGCCGGGACCGTCGATCAGCCAGCCGCCGAGGAAAGGCCCGACCGCCCCCGCGACCCCGCCGAGCCCCGACCACGCGCCCACCGCCTTGGCCTGGTCCCGGGGCCGGAACGAGGAGCGCACCAGGGCGAGCGAGCCCGGTGTGAGCAGTGCGCCGCCCACACCCTGGAGGGCGCGCGCCGCGATGAGGGTGCCCGCGTCCTGTGCGAGGCCGCACAGCGCGGACGCCAGCGCGAACCACACCACGCCGATGACGAGCGTGCGCCGCCGCCCGATCCGGTCGCCGAGCGCCCCGCCGAGGAGCAGCAGCGCGGACAGCGTCAGCATGTAGGCGTTGATCACCCACTGGAGCGCGGAGATCGACGCGTCGAGGTCACGGCCCAGGGTGGGCAGGGCGACGTTCACCACCGTGCCGTCCAGCATCGCCATGCCGGAGGCGAGGACCGCGCTGGTCAGCACCCACCGGCCGCGCGTCGACGCGAGGGCGACCCCGCCGTCGCCGTGGGAAGCGCCGGGAGCGCCTTGCCCGCCGGGGGACGCCGTCATGGACCCACCGCCCTCCTGGCCGATCTGTGCGGGCTCCGTGCCGGACGCGCCGCCTTACATGTGGACGGCGCCTTCGCCGAGGTGGCTGTCGGCGGGACGTCCCTTGCGGTAGAGCACGAACGTAACGAGGAAGCCGACGGCGAAGAAGAGAGCCGACCACCAGTACGCCGTCTCGTAGCTCTGCACCTGGGCCTGGGCCTGCACCTCGGGCGTCGGCCGTTTGCCGACGAGGTAGTTGGTGGCGGCGCTCGTGGCGAGGGTGTTCAGCAGCGCCGTACCGATGGAACCGCCCACCTGCTGGGTGGTGTTGACCATCGCGGAGGCCACGCCCGCGTCGTGCGCGGCGACGCCCGACGTGGCCATGCTCATCGCCGGGGCGAAGATGAGGCCGAGCCCGAGTCCGAACACGAGCAGCGGCGGCAGCACGTGCAAGGCATAGCCGCTGGTGGTGTCGAGCGTCGTCAGCCACACCATCCCGCCGGCTGAGAGCGCCATGCCGAGCGGCACGACCGGTTTCGCGCCGAAGCGCGGGACGAGGACGTTGGTGGTCAGCACGGAGATCACGACCATCACCACGACCATCGGGATGAAGGCGAGCCCCGTCTTGATGGGCGTGTAGTCGAGGATCTGCTGCATGTAGTACGTCAGGAACAGGAACACGCCGAACATGCCCGCGCCGGAGATGAACATCGCGAGGAACGACGCTCCTCGGTCCCGGTCGAGGACCACCCGCAGCGGAAGCAGTGGATGCGCGGCCCGTGTCTGCCACCAGGCGAAGGCGGTCACGAGTACGACGCCGATGACGAGGAACCCCCACGTCAGCGGGTCGCCCCAGGCGTGCGTCTCGGCGTTGGAGAAGCCGTAGACGATGCAGAAGAGGCCCGCCGAGACCAACAGCGTGCCCGGCACGTCGAGTTTGGGCCGGTCCTCCGGTGCCCCCGGGTGCAGCAGGCGGGCGCCGCCGATCATCGCGGCCGCGGCGAAGGCGAGGTTCACGTACAGGCACCAGCGCCAGTCCAGATACTCCGTGAGGACGCCGCCGAGCAGCAGCCCGACCGCGGCGCCCGAGCCCGCCACGGCGCCGTAGATGCCGAACGCCTTCGCGCGCTCGCGCGGGTCCGTGAACGTGGTGCTGAGCAGGGAGAGCGCGGCGGGCGCGAGGAGCGCGCCGAACAGGCCCTGCAGCGCGCGGGCGATCACCAGCATCCCGAAGCTGGTGGCGGCGCCGCCGAGCGCGGAGGCCAGCGCGAACCCGGCGAGCCCCGCCAGGAAGACCGCCTTGCGGCCCACCAGGTCCGCGATCCGCCCGCCGAGCAGCAGCAGACTGCCGAACGCGAGCGCGTACGCGGTGACGACCCACTGCCGGTTGCCGTCGGTGAAGCCCAGGTCCTGCTGCGCGGACGGCAGCGCGATGTTCACGATCGTCGCGTCCAGGACCACCATGAGCTGCGCGGTGGCGATGACCGCGAGGATCAGCCAGCGGTGCTCGTGCTTGCCGCCGGTGTGATGGGCGGCCGGTGGCGGGGGAGGGGCTTCGGCGGCTGGCGCCGGCTGGGACAGCGGCTGCGGAATGCCTTCCGGTATGCCCTCGGGGCCGGCGCCGGGCGAGCGGTCCATCGTGACCTCCAGACCCCCCGAGTCAAGAGACACCCCTGTCACACGCTAAGCGCCCGGCCCAGGGCCCGCGACCTGGGCGATCACGACCCCGCGGGCGCGAGGCCGTGACCGGCGGTCAGGGCCGGCGCGCCCCACCGCCACCGGGCTCGTCCACGGGCACGGACGACATGGCCTCGGTCGCCGGTGCTGTGTCCTCGGGGCTCCGTGCCGGGTCCTCCGTGCCCGGCAGGTCCTTCGATGTGGCGGGTACGTGCTCCAGGGGCGCCGGCGCCTCGGCCCCGCCGGTATCCCGGCGACGGGACAGCCGCCCGGCCAGCGCCGCGACGGGCTCCGCGTAGCGGGCGGTGAGCGGTCCCACCACGACCAGGATCAGGACGTACGCCGTGGCCAGCGGGCCGAGGCGGGGCTCGATGCCCGCCGTCACCGCGAGCCCGGCGATCACGATGGAGAACTCGCCGCGCGCCACGAGCGCGCCGCCCGCGCGCCAGCGGCCCTTCACGGAGATGCCCGCCCGCCGCGCCGCCCAGTATCCGGTCGCGATCTTCGTGCACGCGGTGACCGCGGCGAGTGCCAGCGCGGGCAGGAGCACCGGCGGGATGCTCGCCGGGTCGGTGTGCAGGCCGAAGAAGACGAAGAACATGGCGGCGAACAGGTCCCGCAGCGGCGCGAGCAGACTGTGCGCGCCCTCCGCGGCCTCGCCCGACAGCGCGATGCCGACGAGGAACGCGCCGACGGCGGCGGAGACTTGGAGCTGCTGGGCGATGCCCGCGACCAGGATCGTCAGGCCCAGGACCACGAGCAGCAGCTTCTCCGGGTCGTCGCTCGACACGAACCGCGAGATGATCCGCCCGTAGCGCACCGCGACGAAGAGCACCGCGCCCGCCGCGCCGAGCGCGATCGCCAGCGTGAGACTGCCCGCGGCCCAGCCGACGCCCGCGAGGAGCGCGGTGATGATGGGCAGATAGACGGCCATCGCGAGGTCTTCGAGGACGAGGATGCTGAGGATGACCGGGGTCTCGCGGTTGCCGAGCCGCCCCAGGTCCCCGAGGACCTTCGCGATGACGCCGGACGAGGAGATCCAGGTGACACCGGCGAGGACGACGGCGGCCACCGGGCCCCACCCCATCAGGAGCGCGGCGGCTGCGCCCGGCAGCGCGTTGAGGGCGCAGTCCACGATCCCGGCCGGGTACTGGGTCTTGAGGTTGCTGACGAGATCGCTGGCCGTGTACTCGAGGCCGAGCATCAGGAGCAGCAGGATGACGCCGATCTCGGCGCCGATGGCGACGAACTCCTCGCTGGTGCCGAGCGGCAGCAGCCCGCCCGTACCGAAGGCGAGTCCGGCGAGCAGGTACAGCGGAATCGGGGAGAACCGGAGGCGCCCGGCGAGGCGGCCGAGCAGCCCGAGCGCGAGGATGATCGCGCCGAACTCTATGAGCAGGACGGCAGAGTGCACGCGATCACTCCCGGCCGAGTATCGCCGCGGCGCTCTCGACGCCTTCCCGGGTGCCGATCACGATGAGGGTGTCGCCGCCCGCGAGCCGGAAGTCCGGCGTCGGGGAGGGGATGGCGTCGGCCCGCCGCAGCACCGCCACGACGGAGGTGCCGGTCTCGGTGCGCAGCCGGGTGTCGCCGAGCAGGCGCCCGTTCCAGTGCGAGGTCGCCGCGATCTCGATGCGCTCGGCGAGCAGGCCCAGGTCGGTGGTGTGCAGCAGATTGGGGCTCTGGTGGGTCGGCAGCAGCGCGTCCACGAGCGCCGACGCCTCGCCCGCGCTCAGCCTCAGCGAGAGCGCGCACGCGTCCGGGTCGTCGGAGCGGTAGGCGCTGAGCGTCCGGCCCCCGTCCCGGTGCGCCACGACGGACAAGCGCCGCTGTTCGCGGGTGGTGAGGTCGTAGCGCGTACCGATGCCTGGCAGTGGCGTTCGGCTCATACGTGGAGCGGACACAGCTCTCCCCTGGTGCTCATGGGTTACTTCGTGCTCATGCCACCCTATCGGTCCAGATTTTACTGATACTTGGTGGTGTAGGGGTGGGGGTGGCGCTAAGCGAGCGCGGGGCCGGGCCCGCGGACCTGCTGCGTGAGCAGCGTCTCGCGCGACTGCTCCCCGCGGGCGAGTCCGCCCTCGCGCAGGCGACGGCGATGCCGCGGGCGTTCGCGGAAGCGGACGGGGGTGCCTCGCGCCGCTGGTGAACGGCTGACATCGTCAGTGACTGGACGTCACAGAGGCCTGTGGTAAGGGGACTTGGCGCCCTCGGCCGGACCGCCCGGGCGGAATCGGACTGTGCGCGACGCCACAGCGCTACTGGGCGTCCTGACCGGTAACAATGCGCCCATGAATCTCCCTACGCAGCTCTCTCCCGTGCCTGGCGCGGACGGCCTCTACCTTTGGAATCCCGAGGGCACCGGTCTCTGGGGGTACGCGAACTGTCTGTGGATCATCTCAGGTGCCGACGCGGCGGTGATCGACACTCCTTACGACGGGCCGATGACCGAGGCGATGATCGCTGCCGCTCGGCCATGGCTCGGCGGGCGCACCGTACGGACTGTGATCAACACTCATGCGAACGGTGACCACAGCTTCGGGAACCACTTGTTCCCCGATGCGGAGATCATTGCCGCCGGCGCCGACCACCACGATCATCACGAGCCGACTCCGCAGGAGATGCACGCACTTGTGCACGACTCGCCGCCCGACCTTCCGCTAGGCCGCTACCTTCGAGACCATTTCAGTGTCTTCGACTTCACATCGGCTCAAGTCACCGTGCCCACCCTGACCTTCTCCGGACGGCACGCCGTCGTCGTGGGCGACAAGGTTGTGGAGCTGTACCAGGTGGGGCCCGCGCACCACGTGAGCGATCTGGTGGCTCGCATCGGGGACGTGGTCTGCACCGGCGACATCTTCTTCCACGGCGACCACCCCCCTCACTGGGCGGGGCCGCTGCAGAACATCATCAACGCGTGTGAACTCGTCCTCGGCTTCAACCCGCGGGTCATCATCCCCGGGCACGGGCAGCCGACGGATCAAGCCGGGCTGGAGGAGCACCTGGTCTACCTGCGCACGGTGCAGCGTGAGGTTCGCCGCTGCTACGAGGCCGACCTCACGGCGGAGCAAACCATGGATGAGCTGTTCCAGCGGGACTTCTATCCTCACCTGGGCCTGCCGGAACGGCTGATGATAGTGATCGCGGTGGAGTACGGCCATCTGCGTGGCGGCTCTCCGTCACCGAGCATCCTCGAGCTCTCCAGCAAGGCGGCGGCCTGGTCATACCGGTAGTTATCGGGTGCCGCCCGCCGCGATGGGGTCGGGTGCGGGCGGCATCAGGCCGAACTGGGCGGTGAGAGGTACGGCCCACTTCGAGTCCCGGTTCACCAGGTGGTGTTCGCGGGCTACTTCGTTGAGCAGCGTGTAGCGCATGAGATCGCGTTCCGGGACTGCCGGTTCCGTGTCCGGAGCGCGGGGGGCATGCGCTTTGCCTCTCGACGGGGTCGTACGCCCGATCCGGCACGGAGCAGTGAAAACAGGACCGTTCCATGCTCGCCGCTCTGCCGTAGATTGGGCCCACCCGCGCAGGTCGAAGGAGCCCCTGGTCCATGCCCACCACACTGATCGCGAGACCGCACGTCGAACTCGCCAAGCACGCCGTCTCGATGGACGATCTCACCGCGGACATGTCCCGTCGGCACGCCGACCTCCCGCGGCTCGGTGCCTACCTGAGGACCGCGCGGTCCACCGGGGTGCGGACGCGGTACTTCAGCAGGCCCTTGCGATCGGCGACCGTCGCGGGCGACGCAGGCTTCGAGGAACGCAACCGGGCCGCCTACGACGACGCGCTCGACATGGCCTTGCTCGCGGTGCCACGAGCCCTGGAAAACGCCGGTCTGACCCTGGCGGACATCGACTGTGTCGTCACCAGTCACACCACCTCCTGGACCGCTCCGAGCCTCGACACGGACCTCATCCAGCGTCTTGCGCCACAGGGGCTGCGGCCGGACATAGCGCGCATACCTCTTGGTTCGTACGGTTGCGCGGGGGGAGCCCAGGCCCTGGCCCTGGCGCACGACCACATCGCCGCCCGCCCGGGCGCGCACGTCCTGGTCGTCGTCGCGGAGTGCCTGAGCGCCGCGACGTACAACCCCGTCGACACCAGCCGCGAGAGCATGATCTACAAGGTTCTCTTCGGGGACAGCGCCGCGGCCTGCGTGGTCTCCGGCCGGGACGGTGGCGGGGAAGGCCCACGGTTCCGTATCGATGACACCTGGCAGTACGTCCTGCCCAGAAGCCAGAACTTCTACGAAGGGCGGCTTGACGGCTACGGCCTGCACTTCGATTCCACGCGGGACGCCACCCGGGCCGTCGGCTTCGTCGCACCGGCCCTGTACGAGTGGCTGGACGGACATGGCACCGCTTTCGTTCCCGATTTCTGCGTCGTGCACGCCGGGGGCCCAGCCATCCTGAGGCAGGCGGAGTCGGTGCTCCGCGTCGGCACCGGAGACGGGGAAGCTGCCCGCACGGGCCCCCTGCGCCACTCCTGGGACAGCCTGGAGCAGTGCGGGAACCTCGGCGGCGCGTCCGTCCTGGACGTGCTTCGCCGCTCGTTCGACGAGCCCGACCCCGGAGAAAAGGGCCTCCTGCTCGGGTTCGGCCCCGGCTTCATCGTCGCCGGTTGCAGGCTGACCCGCGCCTGAGCCGAGCCCCCGGCCGCGCCGACTGTGGCGCATCCCGGACGCGGATGTCACGCCACCGCCACGACGGCCGCATGACCCACTCGCCCCCGCAGACATCGGGCCCGGCGGTGAGGCGGGGCGTCAAGCTGTTCTGGCTCGCGGTGGCGCTGTCCGTCGGCGGTTCGATCGTCGTCATGCTGTTCGGGTTCAGCGGGCGCTCAGCGGGTGACCAGGCTGTACCAGGACGCGGTCACGTCGAGGGCAGGGCCGACGGGGATGGCGGGACCAGCGGCATCACCGCGCGACTGCGTTTCCTGGAGCCGGACTGGAACCCCTGACGGTCGCGGGCTTCGCCCTGATGGCCGTCGGGGTGGGCGTGCTGTTCCTCGCGGGGCGGAGGCCCGGGCCCCGCGGCACGGCGCACCCGGCACCGGCCGACGGCGCACCCCGGACCGGCTGACGCCCCCCAGGCTCGCGTCCTACCCCTCGTACCGCCCAAGCACCGTATCCACCGTGTCCGCGTCCCCCGCCGTCTTGTCCTCGCGGTACCGCACCACCCGCGCGAACCGCAGCGTCACCCCCGCCGGATAGCGCGTGGAGCGCTGCAGCCCGTCGTAGGCGATCTCCACGACCAGCTCGGGGCGGACCTTGACCGTGAACCCGTCGTCCTCGACGGCGAGTCCGCGCAGGCGCTCGGTCTGCCAGGCCAGCATCACGTCGGTCATGCCTTTGAAGGTCTTGCCCAGCATCGCGTACGTGCCGTCGTCCCGGCGCGCTCCCAGGTGCAGGTTGGACAGCTTCCCGGTGCGCCTGCCGTGGCCCCACTCGGCGGCGAGGACCACGAGGTCCAGGGTGTGCACGGGCTTCACCTTGAGCCAGGCGGCACCTCGGCGGCCCGCGCTGTAGGGGGTGTCGAGGCCCTTGAGGACGACGCCCTCGTGGCCGCGCTCCAGGGTCTTGGCGAAGAACGCGTCGGCGGCCCGGCGCGCCCCCTCGTCGGCGGGATCCGCCACGACCGCGCGCCGCACCCGCATCGGCTCGGGCACCAGCCGTGCGAGCCGTGCGTGCCGCTCGCGCAGAGGCAGGTCCAGCAGGTCCTCGCCGTCGACGGACAGGACGTCGAAGAAGACGGCGGACAGGGGCAGTTCGGCGGCCGCGCCGGCCACGTCGAGGCGGGAGCCGACCCGACCCGCGATGTCCTGGAAGGAACGCGGCCGCCCGTCGTCACCGAGCGCGATCATCTCACCGTCGAGGATGAGGCGCTCTCCGTTCAACTCACCTACCGCAGAGGTGAGTTCGGGCAGTCGGTCGGTGATGTCGTCGAGCGTGCGCGTGTACGCCCGGACGCGGGCGCCGTCGCGGTGCACCTGGACGCGGATGCCGTCCAGCTTCTCCTCGACCGCGCACGGGCCGAGCTTGTCGATGCCCTCGCCCACGGACCCCGCGCCATGCGCCAACATCGGCTGCACCGGCCGCCCCACGGTGAGCCGGAACTCCTCCAGCGCGTCCGGCCCGCGCGCCAGCAACTCCCGCGCCACGGGAGCCGTCGCCCCGGCCAGCATCACCGCGCGCCGCACCCGCGCGGCGGGCGCTCCCGTCGCCCGGGCCAGCCCTTCCGCGGCCAGGGCGTCCAAGGCCCCCTGCCGCACCTCGCCGGTCAGCAGACCGAAGAGAAAGCGCTGCTCGTCCGCTGTGGCCGCGCCCATCAACTCCTGGACGAGCCGCCGCCGTTCGGCCTGCGCGCCCGAGCCCGACACCCCGGCGAGCGCGGTGAGGGCGGCGTCCACGTCCCGGACCGCGAGCGTCGGCTCCGGCGCCGGGGCGACGGGTTCCTTGAGCGCGTTCCAGCCCACCCCGATCCGCCCCTGCGGCATCCGCCCGGAGAGATACGGGATGACGAGCGGCACGTCGTCGGGCCCGGCCGCCCGGAACAGCTCGGCCAGCAGCTCGACCTTCCGCGACCGCGCCGATGTCGCGGCCACCCCCTTGGACACCTCGGCGACCCGGACGAACAACATGCCGCCATCCTGCAACGCCCCACCCGATTCCGCACGGCACGGGGGTGGCGTGTGTGGCGCCCGTCCAGGCCGCCCGCCGGGGTCGGGGTCGCTCAATGCCGGTGGGGCGGCGTGGGTGGCGCCGGACTCCGTGAGGCCTGGGGCGCGACGCGTGTGACGCCCGCCCCGCCCGCGCCCCCGACCGGCCGGGCTCGCCCTATGCCCGTACGACACCGCGGACGACACCCAGCTCCACCAGGTCCTGGGGGCGCAGCCGCAGCTCCCCGGCCAGCGCGGGCACGTCCTCGCGCGGGCGCTTGAGGATGGCCGCCGCGGCCTCTGGGGCGATCACCGAGAAGTAGCTGTGCGGCGTGGCCCAGGTGTTGGAGGGGGCGGCGAGCGCGAGCGCGCCGCCCGAGCCGCCCTCGCCCACGACGAGGGACGTGAGCGGGACCCGGGCGGCGGCGACGGCCGCGAAGACGTCGGCGATCGCCGCGCCCGCGCCCGCGCGCTCCGCCGTCGCGTCATTGGCGGCGCCGGGCGTGTCGATGAGGGTGAGGACGGGGAGGGAGAGGCGGTCGGCCAGACGGATGAGGCGGGCCGCGGTGCGGTATCCGGCGGGGCGGGTGGGGGTGCCGGTCTGGGCCGCGTACGCGATGGCCCGCCCGGCGCGCAGTCCGACGCCGCACAGCATCCCGTCGTCCGTGCCGCCGCAGCGGTCGCCGCTGATCGGCTCACGGGAGTCGAAGTAGTTGTCCAAGTAGGCCTCGGCGCGCGGCCGTTCGGGGGAGCGGGCGCGGCGTACCGCGTCCCAGCCGGTCGCGGGCGGCGCCGCGTCCACGAGGGCGCGCGGTGGCTCGGGCGCGCCGCTGGCGGGTGTGGTGAGCAGCCGCAGCCAGTGGCCCAGGCGTGTGGACAGCCGGTCCGGCGCCACGACGGCGTCGACCGCGCCCGCCGCGAGCTGGCCCTCCGCCGTGTACGCGGCCGGGTCGGCGTCCGGCGGCCGGACCCGCGACCCCGCGAACCCGACCTGCGCGCCCGGCAGCGCGAGCACAACGTCGGCACCCGCGCCGAGGGTCGCCCAGCCGCCACCCGTCGTCGGGTCGCGGATGACCGCGAGCTGCGGCAGCCCGGCCGCCCGGTTCAGCGCCGACTGGGCGGCCACGCGCTGGAGTTGGCGCAGCGCGACCATGCCCTCCTGCATGCGGCTGCCGCCGGTCGCGATGAGGGAGACGAGAGGGAGGCCGCGCTCGCGGGCGGCCGCGTAGGCCGCCTCCAGGCGGTCCCCGGTCCGCTCACCGAGCGAACCGCCCAGATAGCGGAATTCGAAGGAGACGAGCACGGCCACACGGCCGGCGACCGCCGCCGTCCCGCAGATCACGGACTCCGACTCGCCGGTACGCTCCGTGGCGGCGGCCCGCGCGATGTCGTACCCCGTCCACGCCAGCGGGCCGTCCGGCCGTGTGGACCGGTGCGGGTACGGGAGCTCGGCGAAGTCCGACGTCACGAGGGAGAGGGCCTCGCGCGCGGACACCCGGCCGGGGGCGCGGGGCCGGGATTCCGGGCCGTTCGGGGGGTTCGGAGCGTGCGGGGAGGTCGGAGCGTTCGAGGGGCCCTGGGAGTTCGGGGCGTTCGAGGCGTCTGGAGGGTTCGGAGCGTCCGGGGCGTTCGAGGAGGGATCAGGCACGCCTCGTACTCCTACCCGTTCGCCCCGGCTTCGTCGAGGACCCACTGGCCCCGGTGGCAGATGAGGATCGGCCCGACCCAATGGCAGACGGGGTCCGTGGTGGGCGGCGGGTCGGTCGGAGTGGGGGTGGGAACTGGTGTCGGCGTGGGTGTGGGAGTCGGCGTCGGGGTGGGAGTCGGCGTGGGGTCGACGGGGGTGGGAGTGGGGTCGACCGGAGTGGGGGTGGGTGTGGGCGTCGGTGTCGGGGTGGGCGTCGGTGTCGGGGTGGGGGTTGGGGTCGGCGTGGGCGTGGGTGTAGGCGTGGGAGTCGGTTCCGGCTCGGCCGGTTCCGTCGGCTGCGTGGGCTCCGGTGCCGGGGCAACGGGCTCCGGCTGGTCGGGCGCGGGCTCCGGCGCGGGCGCCTCGGCCGCACCCGGCGGAACAGGTGCCACCGGCGCCGGTGGGACGGGCTGCTCAGGGGCAGGCGGCGCCACCGCCGGGGGTCGCGGAGCCACCAGGTCGGGGGCTGCCGCGTCCGCCGCAGGACCCTCCGGGGCCGCCTCGCTCCTGGGTTGCGGCACGGCCCCGCCGCCGTCCCCGGGCGCCTCCCCGGGCGCGGCCGACGGCTGTGGCGCGTGGCCGCTCCCGCTCTCCACCACCGTGGCCCGCGCGGGGGCCGAGCCGGTGCCGACGCCGCTGAGGACGAGGCCCGCCGCGACGGCGGCCGCGGTCGCCGTCGTGCCTATCGCCCCGGCCACGGCGACGGGCAGCTTCCCGCCCCCGGTGAGGACATGACGTACCCCGTGCAGGAGGCCCGCCTGCCCCGGCGAGCCCGACCCGGCGGCGGATGCCGCGACACCGGCCCCCGCTCCTGCCCCGGCGGCGAGCGGCACCAGGAACTTGCCCGCGCCGCCGAGCACGAAGATCAGCAGCGCCGGTCCCACCAGGGCGGGCAGCCGGTTGTTGGCGCGGGTGAGGAGGGCGAGCCGGGCCCGGCAGTCGGCGCAGCCGCCGAGGTGGTCGACGAGGGTCTCGGACTGGCGCGGGGACGCCTCGCCGCGGATGTGCGCGGGCATCCGGTCCCAGTGGGTCTCGCACGCCGAGTCCTCGGGCGCACCGGGGTGGGCGCGCAGGAACGCCTGCCGCATGCCCTCGCGCGCCCGGTGCAGGAGCACGGCCGTGGCCCCGCTCCCGGCGCCGATGCCGCGCCCGACCGCCTCCAGCGGCTGGCCCTCCGCCTCCGCGAGCCACAGCGCCTTCACCCACCGCTCGGGGAGCTGGCCGAGCACGCGCGTGAGCAGGTCGACGGAGGAGACGCGGGCGGCCGGGTCGCCGCCGCCGTCGGGGACCGTGGTGACGTCGACGGTCTCGGCCGCGCCCGTGTCCTGCGGGTCGCGCGGGGTCTCGCGCGCGGCGGCGCGCCCCGCGGACGACGCGAGATGCCGCACGGTCGTCATCAGGTACGCCGGTACGTTCTCGATCTCGTGCCCGGCGGCGAGGCGCCGCCAGACACGGAAGTGTGCCTCGGCGACCAGGTCGTCGGCGATCCAGGCATTGCCGGTCAGGGACCGGGCGTACGCGACGAGCCGTGGGTGCTCGGCCTCGTAGACGCGCGCGTACGCGGCGGTCGCGGCGCCGGACGCCTGGGCGGGGACACCGGCCCGGGAGTCCGCGGGAACGTCGGGCGGGACATCCGCGGGAATGTCTGCGGGGACGTCTGACATGGCAGGACACACTCCTGTCCCACTGCGGGGATGGGGACGAGTTCGGAAGCCTAGGCCAGAAATGTCCGACTTATCGCGTGGGAGTGGCGCAGGTCACAGAGATCTCTTTGTGCACTCCCGTAATGCGGGCACCCGCTGTGGGGTCGAAAGGGCAAGGAAGCAGCAGAAGTGGAGATCGACCATGGCCGTCACGCTCGAACAGTCCGCCCGCGCCCGTCTGATCACCCCCGAGGGCCGCGAGCGGCCGATTCCCGTGACGCTGCGCTATGCCGCGTCCGACCCGCTCGCGGTGCAGGTCACCTTCCCGCCCGAGGTGTCCCTCGACGGCGCCGAGGTCACCTGGATCTTCGCCCGCGGCCTGCTGGAGGAGGGGCTCGGCGCCCCGGCCGGTACGGGCGACGTGCACATCTGGCCGTGCGGGCGGGAGCGGACCGTCCTGGAGTTCCACGCGCCGCACGGACTGGCCCTGGTGCAGTTCGACCGGGCGGCGCTGCGCCGCTTCCTGATGCGCTCGTACGCCGTCGTCGGCTCGGGCCGCGAGGAGGCGGTGCGGGATCTGGACCAGGGCCTCACCAAGCTGCTCGGCGGGGTGTGAACGGCACGGACGCGGGAGGTCGGACCATCGCCGGATAGGTTAGGCTGCCCTAACTCGATCAAGTGTGGTCGGGTGTCTCTAGGGAGGGGACCAGGGTGGGCCACGGCTGGGAAGGCGTCGTCCTCAAGCTGCTGCGCGGCAAGGACTTCCGTTTCACGGTGACCGGCGCCGACGAGGTGACCGAGCACTATCGCCGCCTTCACCTCACCGACGGCGGCATGCTCGCGGCGACCGGCGTGCACCCCACGATGTGGGTGCGGCTGTGGTTCGACAACGCGGGCAAGCCGCACCAGCGTGCCTACACGCTGGTCGACCCGGACGCGGAGGCCGGCACGTTCAGCCTGGAGTTCGCGCTGCACGACGGCCCCGCCAGCGAATGGGCGCGCAAGGCGGAACCGGGCGACACCATCGACGCGACCGTCCAGGGCACCGGCTTCGAGGTGCCGACCCCGCCGCCGTCACGGCTGCTCGTGGTCGGCGACGCGGCGGCGCTGCCCGCGATCAACTCGCTCCTGGGCGCGATGCCGGACACCCCCGCGACGATCTGGTTCGAGACCCAGCACGCCGACGACCGCGACCTTGACCTGCGCGTCGACCCCGCACGCCACGACGTCCACTGGGTCGAGCGCGGCACCGGCGTCGACCAGGAGGCCAGGGCCGGGCTCGCGGCCGCCGTCGAGGAGGAGCCGGACGCGTACGTGTGGATCACCTGTGACACGACGACGACCCGGTCCTTGTCCGCGTACGCCCGCAAGGAGCTTGCCGTACCGCGCCACCGGATCCACGCGCTCGGCTACTGGCGGCCGGGCCCGGCCTGACGCCGCCTCGAAGGCAGGCTCTCAGCCGTGGAGCGCGGGCCGCTCCGCCAGGTCGACCGCGACCCGCGTGCCGTCGGCGAGCGCTCGGACCCCGGCCTCGGCGACGGCCGCCGCCGCGTACCCGTCCCACGCGCTCGGACCCGCCACCCGCCCCTCGCGGACACCGGCCACCCACTCGCGCACCTCGCGGTCGTAGGCGTCGGCGAACCGCGCCACGTAGTCCTGCGCGATGTCCCGCCGGGCGCGCCCGGCCGAGCGCACCACCATGCCGGGCGCGTCGCCGATCCGGGCGCTGCCCCGCTCGCCGACCGCCTCGCACGTGACCTCGTAGCCGAACCCGCAGTTGACGAAGATCTCCACGTCCACGAGGGCGCCGCCCGCGGTCTCGAAGAGCACCAGCTGCGGGTCCTGGAGCCCGGCGGGGGCGGCCGCCGACGGCCGCGGCCGGAGCACGGTCACCGCGGTGACCTCGTCGCCGAGCAGCCAGCGCGCCGCGTCGATCTCGTGCGACACCGAGCTGCTGATCAGCGTCGCGGAGGTGAAGTGCGGGGGCGAGGACACATTGCGATGGCGGCAGTGCAGCATCAGCGGCCTGCCGATGCTCCCGCTGTCCAGGAGCGCCTTGAGCCCGCGGTACTCGGTGTCGTACCGGCGCATGAACCCCACCTGGATCAGCCGCCGCCCGCCGCGTGCCTCCGCCTCGACCACGCGAAGCGCGGCCCGGGCGTCGGCGGCGAGCGGCTTCTCGCACAGCACGGGCAGGCCGCGCGCGAGGGCCGCGAGCAGCGCCTCCTCGTGCGCGTGGTCGGGCGAGGCCACCAGGACCGCCCCCACCCCGGGCTCGGCGAGGGCCGCGAGCGCGTCGGCGTGCACGCGCACGCCCTCGATCCCGGCGGCCGCCGCCTCGCCCCGCGCCCGGTCCGGGTCCGCGACGGCCACGACGTGGGCCCCGGTCACGGACCGGGCGAGGCGCCGCACATGGTCGGCGCCCATGTGCCCGGCGCCGAGCACGGCCACCCCCAACGGTTCGCTCACGGCACGAACTCCCCTCCCAGCGCTCTGCGTCGGGCCACGGTAGCCGCCCGCCGCCGCACGATCACCACGCACCCGGCGATCAGCGCGGTCGAGCCGACGCCGACCAGGACGAGGGCGGGCCAGTCGGAGCCGTCGTCGGTCGCGGCGGGCGGCACGATCGCGGCCGCCGCGGTGTGGCGCACCCGGTTCGGGGCCTTGCGGGGCTTGACGGGCAGCAGCGAGCCCACCGGCCGCGCCCGGCCGGCCGCGGCGAAGCCCCAGTCGAGAAGCGACCTGGCCTCCTCGTACACGGAATGGCCGCCCCGCTGCGGGTTCATCACCGTCACCAGGACCGTGCGCGGGCCCCGGTGGGCGGCGGCGATCAGCGTGTTCCCGGCGCCGCTGGTGTAGCCGTTCTTGACGCCGATCAGGCCCGGGTAGCGGGCCACGCCGTCGGCGCCGGTCAGCAGCCGGTTGGTGTTCCGGATGGGGTAGGACCAGTTGCCGCTGGGGAAGCGCGCGACGGCCGTCGAGCAGTAGCGGGCGAACTGCGGATCGGCGAGCCCGGCCCGCCCGAACACCGCCAGGTCGTACGCGGACGACACCTGCCCCGGCGCGTCGTAGCCGTCGGGCGAGACCACGTGGGTGTCGCGGGCGCCGAGCGAGCGGGCCTTGGCGCGCATCTGCCGCACGGTGCGGTCCCAGCCGCCGTTCATCCCGGCGAGCACGTGCACGGCGTCGTTGCCGGAGCTGAGGAACACCCCCCGCCACAGGTCGGAGACCCGGTAGCTGCGGCCCGCGGCGACCCCCACCAGGCTGCTGCCGCCGCCGACACGGGACAGCTCGCGGTCGGTGACGGTGTGCCGGGTTTCGGGGTGCAGTCGGGGCAGCGCGGTGAGCGCGAACAAGGACTTGAGCGTGGAGGCGGGCGGCAGTCGGCGGTGTGCGTTGTGCGCGGCGAGCACTTCGCCCGTCCGGGCGTCGGAGACCACCCAGGACAGGGCGGTGAGTCCGCGGGGGAGTGCCGGTGTGCGAGGTCCCGGACGCACCTGGGTTCCGGGCCGGTCGAGCAGGGACGAGGAGTACGCGGGCGGCGGCTTCGGGGGCGCGGGTTCGGCGCAGACGGCCGGTCCCGAGAGGCAGACCAGGGCCCCGGTGGCGAGGGCTGTGGCACGCAGTGCGGTGGCGCGCCGGACCGGGCGTGAAAGGTACCTGATGACCATTCAGCCACCGTAGGAGCGGGCTCCCAACTGCGCAGATCGGCTTGGCCCGGGTGGATGTACGCCGCCTTCGGACTGCTCCGCCCGGGCGGTCCGCACGGCCCGCGCGAGCACGGCCAGGGCGATGACCGCGCACACCGCGTTGCTCACCAGATCCGCCGTCAGGGACCCGCCGTCCTCCGGGCGTACGGTTAGGGCCGCCCACACGTAGGTCAGGAGCGCGCCGCCCGCGAGCGCGCACACGTGCCGCGCTTCCCAGCCGGGCCGCCGCGACCGGCGCGCGACCGCGAGCACTCCGAGGACGGCCACGAGGAACCACAGGAACACGCCGATCCACTCGAACCGGTCGGCGGTGAGGAGCACGGACGGACCCCAGTGGAGGCTGGTGCCCGCGAGGGCGAGGGCGCCCACGCGCCAGGGGGCGGGGGCGGGGCTGAGGGCGGCGGCCTCAGCGGTCGTGTCGGCCTCCGGGGCCTTCGGGTGGTCGCGGGAGATCCGCAGCGCTACGACCACCAACGCCACGATCGCGACGACGCACACGGCCAGTTGGGCGGGCGGCACGACGGAGTGCTCCTCGCTGTCGTTGCCCCAGAACACCAGGGTCGCGCCCAGGACGTACACCACCGCGGTGACGGCGAGCCCCCGGCGGCCGAGCCACGGCATGGTCCGGCGCGCGGGCACACAGGCCTCGACGAGCGCGATGGCACACAGACGCTCCACACGGTGTGCGGGGCGAGCACCGCCTGGACCAGCTCGACGCTGGCACCGAGCCCGGGCACGAACGACGGCCCGTGCAGCAGGTCCTGCCCGGCGTAGGAGTCGTTCCACAGGAGCTGATCGACGGGCCCTTCCTCGATCAGGGCGAACTCGGTCAGCGCGCGGGTGGCTTCGGAGGCGTAGCCGCGGCTCCGGCGCGAGGTGACGATGCCGTACCCGACCTCGATCGCCCCGTCGCTGGGCGGCCAGAACAGCCCGATCGAGCCGACGACCAGGCCACCGTCGCGCTCGGCCACGAGCCGGTGGCCGTGGCGGGCGGGGCCCTCGGGGTGCTCGGTGAGGAAACCGGCGATGAAGCGGTCGCCCTCGGCGGGGAAGTCCGGCGCCCAGTCGGCGCGGCGGGAGCCGCCCGACGACGGCGGTCAGTTCGTCCGGCGACCACGGACGCAGCGCGAGCCGGTCCGTGAGCAGGTCCCCGGCGGGGTCGGAGGAGGAGAACGAGAAAGAGGCGGAAGGTGCTGAAGAGGCGGAAGAGGCGGAAGCAGCCATGCGGAACTCCTGGTCGATTCAGACGACCGGGCCGCGACTCACTGTCCCTGCGCGGCCCGGACAAGGGCATGCTGACGACGGGCCTGGCAGGCCATGTTCATCAACCTCCTTCGTCGGAGCGGCAGTCCGGGGCGGGCGCGGAAGGTGCACGCGTCACCGGATCGTGGCAAGGGTGTTCGACGGTCGGTGTGGCGGCTCCTCCGCCCCGGCCGGGCGCTGCCTCGGCGGACATCGGCTCGGCCCCGGCGGGGGCGGCCTCGGCCGTGGCGGGCGCCGCCTCCGGCATCGCGGGCTCGCGCAGCGGGCGCAGCAGGAGCCAGCCCACGGCGGGCAGGGCGATCAGCGGCGCGAGGGCGACCTGGAGGGACGTCCTGTCGGCCAGGGCGCCGATGAGAGGGCTGGCGAGGCCGCCGACGCTGACGGTCAGGCCGAGCGTGACGCCGCCGGCGGTGCCCATGTGCCGGGGCAGATAGTCCTGGCCGAGCGTGATGTGCAGCGAGAAGGGTACGTACAGGCACGCCGACGTGAGCGCGACGAAGAGGTACAGCGCCGGGCCCGGGACGAGGACGACCCCGGCGACGGCGAGGACACTCAGCGCGTACGACCACCGCACGACCGGCACGCGGCTGTAGCGGGTGGCGAGCCGACCCCCGGCCACCGTGCCCACCGCCCCGCCGACGTAGAGCACGAACAGCGCCGCCATACCCGCGAACTCCCCGCCGAAGGCGCGCTCGCGCACGTACAGCGCGATGAACGCGCTCAGCCCGACGAACACGATCGAGCGGCACACCACGGCACCGGACAGGCGCAGGAACGACGGCCAGTCGTCGCTGCCGTCGGCGGTGCCGCCGCGCGCCGACGCTGTCACCGACCCGGGCGCCCGCAGGGCCCGCAGCGCCGCCATGCACAGAGCCGCGCCCGCGACGGCGGGGACGACGAGCAACGGGGACGCGCCCAGACCGCCGGTGGCGACGACGGCGGCCACCAGCAACGGGGCCGTGGCGAAGCCGATGTTGCCGCCCAGCGAGAACCACCCCATCGAGGTGTGGCTGCCCCGGCTGGCGAGGCGCGCCACCCGGGCCGCCTCGGGGTGGTACGCGGCGACGCCGATCCCGGAGACGGCGACGACCGCCAGGGTGAGGGCGTACGAGCCGCCGACGCCGCTGAGCGCGACACCGGCGCCGCCCACCAGCGTGCTCACCGGCAGCAGCCACGGCATCGCCCACTTGTCGGTGAGCGCCCCGAACAGCGGCTGCACCACCGAGGAGAGGAGCGAGGCGGCCAGGACGATGCCGGAGGCGGCGGCGTAGGAGTAGGCCCGCTCGGCCACGAAGTACGGCACGAGCGCGGCGACCGACCCTTGGTACACGTCCACGCAGGCGTGGCCGAGGGCCATGAGGGTGAGGGGTCGGTCGCGGGCGGTGCGCCGTCGCGGCGCGGAGCCGGGGCGGGGCTGCGAGCGGGGTGGGACCGTGGTCCTGTCTGTGGGCACGTGTCGATCGTCGCGAGGGGACCCGGTGTCGGGCTTCCGATAAAGTGCCAGTTTGTATCGATGTTCCGCCAGGGGGTGCGCCGAAGGCCCGCCCTGGTCCGGCCGACCGCCTGCCGGAGGCCCCGTCGGCCGCCCGCCCCGCCCGGAGGTGCCACCGCCCGTGCCGGAAGCCGTCCGCCACACCCCCAAGGCCCCCACTCACGTCCGGACCCTGGCCGCCGGGCAGCGCATCGACGCCCACCGGCACGACGACCACCAGATCGTCCTGCCGGGCAACGGGGTCGTCGCCGTCACCACCGAGGCCGGTACGTGGTTCGCGCCCGGGACGCGCGCCATCTGGGTGCCCGCGGGCACCGTCCACGCCCATCGCGCCCACGGCCGCCTGAACGCGTACTTCGTGGGCTTCCCCGCGGGCGAGAACCCGCTGGGCCTCGACGCGCCCACTGTCCTGTCCGTGAGCCCGCTGCTGCGCGAGCTGATCATCGAATACACGCGGGTCCCCACCGACACCGGCCCCGAACGCCGCAGGCTGCGCGCGGTCCTGCTCGACCAGCTGTGCGCGTCCCCGCAGCAGCCGATGCAGCTCCCCACCCCGTCCGACCCGCGCCTCGCGGCGGTCTGCGCCCTCGTCCACGACCACCCCGAGGACCCCCGCACGCTGGCCGCGCTCGGCGCCGCGACCGGCGTCGGCGAGCGCACCCTCAGCCGCCTCTTCCGCGCCGAACTGGGCATGACCTTCCCGCAGTGGCGCACCCAGTCGCGCCTCTACCACGCCCTGCGGATGCTCGCGGACGACACACCCGTCACCACCGTGGCGCGGCGCTGCGGCTGGTCGTCGCCGAGCGCGTTCATCGACGTCTTCCGCAGGTCCTTCGGGTACACGCCCGGCACTCACAACCGCCGCCCCTGACGACGGCCCCCGGCCGGGGCGGCGCCGAGGGTGCTTATGAAGCCCTCATGGCTGATCCGGACCCCTCGACCCGTCCCTCCGCGTGGGATCCGGAGCTGGGCTTCCCGCCGCCCGGCGAGGTGCTGCACCGGCTGCGTACCCAGCGGGGCATGTCACTGCGTCAGGTCGCCGCCGAGTGCGGCCTCTCCGTCTCCTTCCTGGCGTCCCTGGAGCGCGGCGAGACCGACATCGCCCTGGAGCGCCTCGGCCGGCTCGCGAAGGTCTTCGGGCACGACGTCGGCTCGTTCCTCGGGTTCTCCCGCGGGCGGGCCGCCCCCTCGGTCTTCCCCAGGGAGGAGCGGGAGACGCTGAACCGGGCGCCCGGTGTCGTCTACCACGTGCTGCGCTCACCGGAACTCGGATACCAGGTCGTCACCGGCGACTTCGCCCCCGGCTGCGGCCTCACCGAGGATCTCCGGCACGAGGGCACCGACCTCGTCACGGTCACCCGCGGCACCCTCGTGGCCCGCTACAACGGCGTGGACCACGCGCGCGCGGCCACGGTGCGCGCGGCGGCCGCCTCGGTCGAGGCGCCGTACACCTGGCTCAAGTTTCCCGGGGAGCCCCGCGACGCGGAACCGTGGCTCCCCGAGGGCTGGGTGGTCGACGAGGAGGAGTCGGGCCTTCTGATGACGGTCGGGCTCCGGCCCACGGAGCCGGTGGCGCCCGACGGCTGCACCGCGTCGGTCGAGACGGACGACGGCGTCACCTTCGTGCGCGTGCACGACGCCGCCGGCGACCTCGCGGCCCAGGGCCAGATGGCCGTCCTCGGGCAGGCGAGCGTCGTGGACCGCGTCGTGACCCAGGAGGCCCACCGCCGCCGCGGCCTCGGTGGCTTCGTCATGCGTACGCTCGCCGACGAGGCTCCGGCGCGCGGGGCGAGGGTGGGCGTCCTGGGCGCGACCGACGACGGGCGCGCGCTGTACGGAACGCTGGGCTGGCGGCTCAGCACGCCGCTGACGGAGTGCGTGTACCGGCCCTGAGGAGGCGGACGCGTCAGGCGGGGAGGTGCGCCTCGATCGCGGAGACGACCTCCGCGGCGTCCGGCTCCGTCTGCGGGGAGAAGCGGGCGACGACCTTGCCCGAGCCGTCGACCAGGAACTTCTCGAAGTTCCAGCGCACGTCCCCGGTGTGGCCCTCGGCGTCCGCGGTCGGCACCAGGCGCTGGTACAGCGCGTGCCGCGCGTCGCCGTTGACGTCGACCTTCTCCGTCATGGGGAAGGTCACGCCGTACGTCGCCGAGCAGAACTCGGCGATCTCCTCGGACGTGCCGGGCTCCTGGCCCATGAACTGGTTGCAGGGCACGCCGAGGACGGTGAAGCCGCGTGCGGCGTACGTCTCGTGGAGGCGCTCCAGGCCCGCGTACTGCGGGGTCAGCCCGCACTTGGAGGCGACGTTGACGATGAGGACGGCCTTGCCCAGGTACTGGGACAGGTTCGCCGGGCCGCCCTGGAGGGTGTCGATCTCTACTGCGTCGTAAACAGACATGAAGCGGAGCCTACGCGTCGGCCGTGCGGCCGGACGCGGCGGCACCGGGCGGTGTCCCCGGGGTGTCCTGGGGCTGGTCACGGTGCAGCCTGCCGTGCGCGACCAGTTCGACGGTGAGGGCCACGGCCACCGCCTGCACGGCCATCAGGGCGATCAGGACGAAGAGCTGCACGGCGCCCGCCTGCACCGGAGACGCGCCGCCGAGCAGCATGCCGACGAACGCGCCGGGCAGCGTGACGAGGCCGACGGTGCGGGTCTGGTCGAGGCCCGGCAGGAGGGCGTCGGACGCGGCCGGGCGGATCACTTCGAGGCGGGCGTGGCGGGGCGGCAGACCGATGGCGAGGCCCGCTTCGAACTCGCCGAACCGGGTACGCAGTTCGTCCAGGGCGCGGCGGCCGCCGAGGACCGTCGCCGTGAGCGCGCCGCCGATGAGGATGCCGGTCACGGGGATCATCGCGATGCCGTGGACGGGGACGAGGCCCGCGAGGGTGAGGGCGGCGACGACCGGCACCACGGGCGCCGCGATGGGCGCGGCCGCCCACCACCAGGTGCCGTTCGGGGTGATGCGCCGCCCGGCCGTGCGGGCGGCCACGGCGCACATCAGGAACAGGAAGGCGAACAGTGCCGCCGTGTGGTGGACCACCCAGCCGATCAGGAGCGACACCGCGGCGAGTTGAGCCGTCGCCCGCACCCCGGCCACGACGATCTCCCGCGCCCGGCCCCGCGACGCGTCCGGCGAGAGCCGGAACACGGCGGCCACCGTCGCCGCGGCGAGGAGCAGCACGACCAGCACGACGGCGAGCGTGACGTTCACGGGCAGCAGGGTCTGAGCAGCGATTTCACGCACGTGCTCACCCTAGGCGCGGGGGGCCGTAGGCTCCTCGTACCGGCGCGTCCCGGCCCCTGGGGCGGCGGCGCCGGACGGGACGTACAGGCGAGAGAAGGGCGAGAGTCATGGCGCAGCAAGTGCGGGGCGTGGTCGCACGCGCGAAGGGTGAGCCGGTACGGATCGAGACGGTCGTCGTGCCGGACCCGGGGCCGGGCGAAGCCGTGGTGAAGGTCCAGGCGTGCGGGGTCTGCCACACCGACCTGCACTACCGCGAAGGCGGCATCAACGACGAGTTCCCGTTCCTGCTCGGGCACGAGGCGGCGGGCGTCGTCGAGTCGGTGGGCGAGGGCGTCACCGAGGTCGCGCCCGGCGACTATGTGATCCTCAACTGGCGTGCCGTGTGCGGCCAGTGCCGCGCCTGCAAGCGCGGCCGCCCCCAGTACTGCTTCGCCACCCACAACGCGAAGCAGAAGATGACCCTGACCGACGGCACCGAGCTCGCGCCCGCGCTCGGCATCGGCGCGTTCGCGGAGAAGACGCTGGTCGCCGCCGGGCAGTGCACGAAGGTGGACCCGGCCGCGTCCCCGGCCGCGGCGGGCCTGCTCGGCTGCGGCGTGATGGCCGGGCTCGGCGCCGCGATCAACACCGGCGGGGTGGGGCGCGGCGACTCGGTGGCCGTCATCGGCTGCGGCGGCGTCGGCAACGCCGCCGTCGTCGGCGCCCGGCTCGCCGGCGCCGCGAAGATCATCGCCGTGGACATCGACGACCGGAAGCTGGAGACCGCCCGCGGCCTCGGCGCCACCGACACCGTCAACTCCCGCACGAGCGACCCCATCGAGGCCATCCGCGAGCTGACCGGCGGCTTCGGCGCCGACGTCGTCATCGAGGCGGTCGGCCGCCCCGAGACGTACGAGCAGGCCTTCTACGCCCGGGACCTCGCGGGCACGGTCGTCCTGGTCGGCGTGCCCACGCCGGAGATGCGGATCGACCTGCCTCTGCTCGACGTCTTCGGGCGCGGCGGCGCGCTCAAGTCCAGCTGGTACGGGGACTGCCTGCCCTCGCGCGACTTCCCGATGCTCATCGACCTGTACCGGCAGGGGCGGCTCGACCTGGACGCGTTCGTCACCGAGACGATCGCGCTCGACGAGGTCGAGAAGGCCTTCGAGCGGATGCACCACGGGGACGTGCTGCGTTCGGTGGTGGTCTTCTGATGGCCGCCTTTGAAGGCCCCGCGACGCCGGGCGGCGCGCGCGTCGACCACCTCGTCACCTCCGGCACGTTCTCGCTGGACGGCGGCACCTGGGACGTCGACAACAACGTATGGATCGTCGGTGACGACCACGAGGCCGTCGTCATCGACGCCGCGCACGACGCGGAGGCCATCGCGGCCGCCGTGGGGGAGCGGCGCCTGGTGGCGATCGTGTGCACGCACGCCCACGACGACCACGTCGACGCGGCGCCCGCCCTCGCCGACCGCACCGGCGCGCCTGTCCTGCTGCACCCGGCCGACCTGGAGCTGTGGAAGCTCACCCACCCCGACCGCGCGCCGGACGGCGAGCTGGCCGACGGGCAGGAGCTGACCGTCGCCGGGACGGTGCTGCGGGTCCTGCACACCCCGGGCCACTGCCAGGGCGCGGTGAGCCTGTACGCCCCGGCGCTCGGCACGGTCTTCACCGGGGACACGCTCTTCGCGGGCGGTCCCGGCGCGACCGGTCGGTCCTTCAGCGACTTCCCGACGATCGTGGACTCCATCCGCGACCGGCTCTTGACGCTGCCGCCGGAGACGGTGGTGCGCACCGGCCACGGCGACAGCACGACGGTCGGGGCGGAGGCACCGCACCTGGAGGAGTGGATCGCGCGCGGTCACTGACCCGCCACCCGGTTCCGGCGGCCGCGCCCGTCCGGTTCCGACGCGCCCGGCACGGCGCACGGGCCACCCCTGAGCACGGCTCGGGGGTGGCCTTCGTCGTGCGCGCACGGCGTCCCGGACACGTTCACGACACCGCGCACGCGTGCTGGCAGCGCGACACGATCTCCGATAAGTTAGGCAAGGCTTACCTAATGGAGGTTGAGGATGGGTGTCCGACACGTCAGCACGACCATGCCCAGCGCGGCGGCGCGCGCCCGCTCCGTGCTCGCCACCGCCTGGTCCTGCGCGGTGACCACGGAGATCGGCAGAGACGACCTCGTCGGCGCCCACACCGTCAGCGAGCGGGGCACGGTGCTGCTGCACCCGCCGGAGGACAGCGCCCTCGCCGCCGCGCTGATCTGCGCCCCGCGCGGCGAGCCGTCCACGCTCGTGGAGTTCGCGGACGTCGCGCCGGTGCCGGTCAGGGACCGGGTGCGCTCCCGGCTCTGGCTCTCGGGGACCCTCACGGCGACCCGCGACCACCTCGTCTTCGAGCCCGCCTGCGCGGTGCTGCACGACGGAAGCGGCCGCACCGGCATCGACCTCGAGGAGTTCGCGCTCGCCGACGCCGACCCGCTCGCGCACGCCGAGGCCCGGCTCCTCACACACCTGGCCGACTCGCACCCCGAGGCCGTCGAACAGCTCACCCGGCTCGTCGCCGCCGACAGCCTCGCCGGAGTCGTCGACGTCAAACCGCTCGCCATCGACCGTCACGGCCTGACCCTGCGCCTGGAACGCGTCAGCAGCCAGGCCGACGTACGGCTGCCGTTCCACGAACCGGTCGAGGATCTCGGACAAGTCACCGAGCGCATGCACACCCTGCTCACCAATGCCAGGCTGCTGCGTCGGCCCGTGCTGCGTCCGGCGCCGCCCGAGTCCTGAGGCCCGCCCCGGACCGGCGGGCGGCGGTCGTCCCGGTCGGCGGGCCCGACCGGCGGGAGGACACCTCGCACGTGTGAGCGGCCCCCGGTGTCGGGCGCGCGCAACGCGCGGGGATGATGGGCCACATGAGTCCCGCCACCGCAGAATTCGAACCCGTCGAGCCTGTTCAGGCCCTGATCATCATCGATACCCAGTCGGGCTTCGTCACCGGTGACGAAGCCGTGCCCGGCGCGCGCCACCTGCTGTCGCGCGTCGAGCAACTCCTCGCCAAGGCGCGGGCCGCCGGCGCGCTCGTCGTCCAACTGCAGAACGACGGCCCGGACGGCACCCTGGACGAACCGGGCACACCCACGTGGGAGCTGCACTTCCCGGTGGACACCGAACGCGGTGAACTGCTGTTCCGCAAGACCGTCGACGACGGCTTCGAGGAGACCGAACTCGAAGACGTGCTGCGGGAGGAGGGCGTCACCTCGCTCACCGTCTGCGGCGTCATGTCGGAGATGTGCGTAAGCGCCACCGCGCGCACCGCCCTGGACCTGGACTTCCGCCTCGTCATCGCCCATGACGCGCACGGGACGTACGACATTCCGGAGGCGCCGGGCATCAGCGACGCCATCCCGGCGGCGACGGTGTCGCGGGTCGCGGAGTGGGCGCTCGGCGACGAGGTCGAGATCGTGGCGAGTGCGGACGACGTGAGTTTCGTCGCGCCGTAGTCGACGGTCGTGCGGTCGCTGGTTGCGCGGCCGCGGATTGCGTGGCCGACGGCCGCGTGGCCGACGGATCGCCTCCCCCGTGGTCCGGTGCCGGGCTCGGCCCTTGGCGCCGGACCACGGGAGTGCTGGGTCGTGCGGGCGGTGGCCGTCAGCCCTCGCCGCGCCCGGCCTGCTCCCCGGCCCGGGCCGCCAGCACGCTCGCCACCTCGTGCAGGTAGCCGTTGACGGGGGTCGGCGTCCCGGTGCGACCGCCCAGGCGCACCACCGAGCCGTTCCACGCGTCCAGTTCGGACGGGCGGCCGGAGCGGATGTCGCGGTGGAGCGACGAGGTGCCCTCGGCGGGCTGCTGGTCGATGAAGTCCAGGGTGCGGGTCACGATGTCGTCCGGGAGGCGGACGTCCAGGGCCCGTGCGACCCGCTCGATCTCCGTCATCCCCTCGACCAGCAGCCGCCGGGTGCCCGGGCGCGAGCGCAGCACCCCGAACGGGGCGTCCGTCACCGTGCCGAGGCCGCCGAAGGGCACCACGAACAGGAACTTGGCCCACAGCTCGGCCCAGATGTCGTCGGGCACGGTGACGCTCACGCCCGCCCCGTCGAGCGCCGCGCGCAGCCGCTCGACGCGGGGCGTGGCGCGGTTGTCCCACTCCGTGAAGGCGAGCGAGCCGGGGCCGCCGATGTGCCGCACCCGGCCAGGGCCGTCCAACTGCGCCAGGATCTTCGCGGTGCCGGGCAGGACCGCGTCCCTGCCGACCTCTTGGGCCACCTGCTCCGGCGCCTCGACGCCGTTCTGCAGGGTCACCACCGCCGTGTCCGGGCCGACCAGGGGCTTCAACGCGGCGATGGCGGGCGGCAGTTGCCAGGTCTTGACGCACAGCAGGACGACGTCGACCTCGCCGATGTCGTGCGTGTCGTCGCTCGCGCGCGCCGGGGTGACGGTGAAGTCGCCCGCCGGGGTCTCGACGGTCAGGCCGTCACGCCGCAGGGCCTCCAGATGGGCGCCGCGCGCGACGAACCCGACGTCGTGCCCGGCCTCCGCGAGCCGCCCGCCGAAGTAGCCGCCCACACCGCCGGTGCCGACCACCGCGACCTTCAGCGCCCCGCCCGCGTCCCGTGCCGTCTCCGCCATGAAGAACCTCCCCGTGTGCCGACGCCGGGCCGCCGCGCGGCACCCGGCGGGGCCGCACGCTCGGCGACCCCGCCCCCACCCTAGCGAGTTACTCCCTCATGGGGTAACGCTGCTAGCGTGCGGTCATGACCAAGGCGCGCACCGCCCCCGCGGCAGCTGACCGCGAACCGTTTGCCGCCGACCGGGAGTTCCGCTGGCACGGCGGCCGGACGTCGCTGAACCTCACCGCGACCGTGGGCAGGCGCGGCCAGGGCGCCGTCGAGCGGCTGCGGGACCCGTCGGACCTGTCCCGCTGGTTCCGCGACGCAGGCATGACGGAGTATCACCTCGCTGTTTCCCAGCAGGAGTTGGCGGTCGCGCGGGCTCTGCGTGAGGCCGTCCACCGGATCGCGGCGGCGGTACGCGAGGCCACCGCACCCGAAGCGGCGGACCTGGACCTCCTCAACCACTGGGCGGCGCGGCCGCTCCCCGGCGCGGGCCTCACCCTCGACGGCGACGGCACTCCCCGGCTGCTGCCACCCGCCCTCGACACCCCCGGCCTGCTCGGCCTGCTGGCCCGCGACGCTGCGGACCTGCTCGGCGGCCCCCTGTCCGGACGGATCCGCGAGTGCGCCGCCGCCGACTGCACCCTGCTGTTCGTCGACGAGAGCCGGGCGGGGGCGCGGCGCTGGTGCTCGATGGACGCCTGCGGGGCGCGGGCGAAGATGGCGGAGTACCGGGCCCGCAGGCGCGGCGGGACGTCGGCCCGCTCGCGCGGCGGCACGCGCCCCGACTGACCGGAGAGGTCGCGCCACCGCAACGCCGCCCCGCCTCACAGCGGCAACGCGCACACCGCCATCGGAGCTCCGAACGGCTTCCCCGCGAGGGCGAGTTCACCGGTGCGCCCGTCCACGCGAAAGACGCTCACCGACCCCGACCGCTGGTTCGCGGCGAACAGCAGGCGGCCCGACGGCGCGAGGGCGATGTGCCGGGGGAAGTCCCCGCCCACCGGCACCGTGTCGAGCAGCCGGAGGCGGGCCCCGTCGCGCTCGACGGCGTACCGGGTGAGGCTGTTGTCGCCGCGGTTGGCCAGGAAGGCGAAGCTGCCGTCGGCGGTCACGACGGGCTGCGCCGGGTAGCTCGTGACGCCGGGCCTGGTGCCCGTGGGCTGCGGCTCGCCCGGTGAGAGCCGACCGGTCGCGGGGTCGTAGCCGCAGACCACGACCGTGTTGTCGAGTTCGTCGGCGACGTACGCGAACCGCCCCGACGGATGGAAGGCGAGATGCCGGGGCCCCGCGCCCGGCCGCACCGTCGCGTACGACACGCGGCTCAGCCTCCCTGCCTTCGTGTCGAGCCGGTACGTGTACACCGTGTCGGTGCCCAGATCGACGGCGAGCACGTACCGGCCGTCCGGGGCGGTGACCATCTGGTGCGCGTGCGGGCCCTGCTGCCCCGGTCCCGGCGGGGGCGTGGAGTGCGTGACGAGGTCGGTGCGTTCGCCGAGCGCGCCGGACGCCTCGATCGGGTGCACGGCCACGCTGCCGGACGTGTAGTTGGCGCTGAGCAGCCAGCGGCCGCCGGGGTGCACGGAGACATGGCAGGGCCCGGCGCCGCCGGTGCCGCGCGTGCCGAGGACGCGGTGGTCGCCGTCGGGGGAGAGCGCGATCGCGGTCACCCCGCCCTGCTCCCGCTCGTTGACGGCGTACAGCGTCCGCCCCGACGGATGGGCCGCCAGATACGACGGATCCGGTACGCCACCGAGCGTGCCGACGCCGGTGACATCGCCCGTCTCCTCGTCGTACGTCGCGAGTCCGATGCCCTTGCCACCGCCCGACTGCGAGGTGTACGTGCCGAGGAACAGCGGCCGTTGACCGCGCGGGCCGGCCCCGGACCTGGCGGCTCGTGCGGCGACCGGCGGCGTGGCGGAGGTCCCGGCGGAACCCGTGGCGCCGGAGCGGCCCGCGGCACCGGACGAGCCCGAGGAACCGGAGATGCCGGAGGCGATCACGCCGGTCGTGACCGCCGTGGCCGCGGCCAGTCCCGTACCGAGGAACCGCCTTCTGTTCATGACTCCACTCATGACTCCACCTTGCGGGTCAGTGGTGACGGATGTGGCAGACACAGTGGCCCCGAACCCTGCCAACAGGCAAGAGCCGCAACCTGGGTTGCAGTATGCGCAACAACATTCCCCGTGCTTCTTCCGCCGTGTGGGGGAGGAGGGTGGTCCACGGGAGCGATGTGCGGGCCGTGGCCGGACGGCAGGGTCTCAGGCGCAGGCCCCCTGTGTGCCTGGCCGTTTCCCGTCGAGCCGCATCCTGGAGGACCCCGTGGCGCTCCCCGCCCGCACCGCCCGCACGGAGACCGTGCCCGCCCCGCCACCGCCTCCCTCGCCCTCCGCTTCCACCCCGGCCCCACCGACGCGGGGCCCCGCGCTCTGGTGGCGGCGCTGGCCCACCTGGGCGCCCCGCGCCACCGCGGCCTGGGGCGTCGCGTATGCCCTGGCCCAGACGCTGTGGGCCGCCACCGGCACCGTCGTACCGATAGCCGGGGACAGACACACCCCGGCCGCCCTCCAACTCCTCCTGGCCGCCCTCGCCCTGCTCGCCGCCGCCGTCGGCCTCGCCACGACGAGGCCGCTCAGCGGCCGGGCCCGCCGCGCCGTGGGCGTCGCGCTGGCCGTGCTGATCCCGGCGCTCGGCTGGGGCGTGATCGGCCTCCCCCTGTACTTCGTCGTCCTCATGTCGGGCTCGGGCCTGGAGAGCGCCACCGGCCTCGCCAACCTCCTGCTGCTCACGCCCGGGACGGCCCTGCTCGGCATGGTCGCCGTCTCGTACCGCCGTCGGCGGCGCGGGAGTTGCCCCCGCTGCGGGTGGCCGCACCCGGGCGGCGGCGAGGGGCCGCTGAGTCACCCCGCCCCGTCCCTCGCGCCCCGCAGGACGCGCCTTGCCGCGTACCTGCTGCTGTGCGGACTGCTTCCGTGGTCCGTCGTGAAGACCGTCTGGCTCTTCGGCGGTGACGCGATCGGGGTGAGCGGGGAGGCCTGGCAGCGCGAGATGGAGGGGGACGCGACCGGCGGCGCGCGGGCGCTCGCCTCGGTGGGTGTGGACGTGACGGTGCTCGCCGCGCTGCTCGGGGTGTTCCTGACGCTCGGCCTCACGCACCGCTGGGGCCAGGTCTTTCCGCGCTGGACCCTGCCCCTCGCCGGTCGGCGCGTGCCCCGGCTGCTCCCGCTGATCCCGGCCTGGCTGACCGGGTTCGCTCTCGCTCTGTACGGGACGCCGCTCACGTTCGGCTCCCTGCTCATGGCCGTCGGGGTGCTGCCGAAGCCGGAGCCGCAGGGGGTGTTCACGACCGGCTCGGGGCTCGCCTGGATGGTGGCGTTCGGCGGTCTCGCCTTCGGCGGGCTCGGCTGGGGTCTCCTTGTCGCGGCCAGGTCGTACGCCGGACGTACGCGCCCGCGCTGCGTCTCCGACCCGGCCGTCGCGAAGTGGCCACGCCCGCACGGAGGTTGACCACTGAATGGTCCTGCGTCGCTACGGTGCGCGAGTGAATCGTGATGCCCGCGTCCGTGCGAGCGCAGACCTGAGGAGTCGCCGAGTGGAGCAGAGCCGTGTGATCCGGATCCGTACGACCCTGGCCGCGATGGGGGTGACGGTCGCCGTGGTGACGGCCGTCGCCGTGGCGCCCGCCGCGCACGCGGCGCCGTCCGGCATATCCACCGCCGCGACGGCCCCGGCTCCGGCGGCGAAGCCCGAGCCCTGCACCGGGGCCTTCCTTGACGACGCCCGCCTCGGCCCCAAGTGGCTGCCCAGGAAGGGGCAGAAGCCCGTCGGGCCGCTCCTGAAGAAGTGGAAGCGGACGGGCAAGCTCACGCCGTCGGCGTTCTTCAAGAAGTACTGGGAGGGCCCGGCGGACTCCGGCGGCTGGAAGTACCCGCCCAACGACGGTTTCGAGACAGTCAACGGTGAGGTCGACAAGCACCCGGAGCAGTTGGACAAGGGTGAGCTGCTCGATCGCTTCGGCTCCGAGTTCGGCTCGTTCCTCGCGCCCGCCGGGGACTCCTACGCCGAGCGCTCGCTGCCGCCGCAGAACCTCAACACCCGCGACGCCGCGTACGCCTGCGACTATCGCGTGTACAAGGTGGCGAAACCGTTCTTCGTCTGGCAGGGCGGGGTGGCCCCCTGGTTCGAGCAGCCCGGCGGCGGCGAGCAGATCAAGCTCGACCCCGTCTTCCTCGACCCCGGTGAGGGGCAGCGCCTGAACGTCAAGTGGCTCCTCGACCACGGCTACCTCCAGCCGGCCACCGCCTGACGACGCGGCGAGCCGACCGGGCCCGTGCCGGGGGCCGCCGTGGCGGGGTGGTCAGCCCTCGGGGGCGATGAGGCCGCGCTCGTACGCCTTGATCAGGCGCTGCGGTACGAGATGCGTGACGCCGTCGACCGTCACCGGCGCCAGCTGCGGGGTGGTGGCCTTCCACTGGGCGCGGCGGTGCCGCGTGTTGCTGCGGGACATCTTCCGCTTGGGTACGGCCATGGGTCCTCCAGAGTGGTGCGTGCGGGTGGGGAAGAGCTGGCCAGAGGCTATATGAAAATGGATCCCATTAACAAATGGGGGGGCATGGGTAGGACTGGGCGTCAGGCGGTGAGGGTGACCGTGGCCGCCCACGCGACATAGCCCGCGTTCACCACGCCGTGGGGGGCGTGCGTGTGGGCGGTGTCGTCGGTGCGGGCGTGCTGGTGCCGCCGCGGTACGCGCACACCGACGACACCCCGGCCGGTTTCGTCGCCGCCTTCCTGGGCCCGTGGTGCGTACGGGCCGACCCGGCCGGGCCGACCTGGCTGGACGACGGCAGCGTGCCGCGGCTGACGGCCGCGTCCGGGGCGGACCTGGACGCCGACGCGCTGCACCGGGAACTCGCCGCCCTCACCGGAGCGCCCGCGCCCGTCGACCCGCGCGTCCCGCACGCCGTGCGGAGCGGCGCCGGGGCGCCGCGCCTCGTTCGCTGCCGCCGCGCTGACGACACGACTGGTGCCCGTGCCGACCGCATGAACGGGCCTCGCGCCGACCACTCGAAGGGGCCACGTGCCGACCGCACGCCTGCACCGCACGCCGCACCAGCGGGGCCCGCGCTGCGACCGGCGCCCCCACGGTCACCGCCGCTGTTTGACCCTCACGTCACGTCAGGCTGCACGCTGTACGGCGACGACAGGGAGACGATCATGAGCTATACCGTCGGGCAGGTCGCGGGTTTCGCCGGGGTCACGGTCCGTACGCTGCACCACTACGACCGGACCGGCCTGCTCACGCCGAGCGAGCGCAGCCCCGGCGGCTACCGGCTCTACGGCGACACCGACCTCGCCCGGCTCCAGCAGATCCTCTTCTACCGCGAACTCGGCTTCGCGCTCGACGAGATCGCCCAGATCCTGACGGACCCCCAGGCCGACGCGCTCGACCTGCTGCGGGCCCGGCGCCGGACCCTGCGCGAGCAGATCGACCGCCTGGAACGGCTCGTCGAGGTCGCCGACCGCGCCATGGAGGTCCAGCAGACGGGCGTCAGGCTGACCCCGCGCGAACGCTTCGAGGTCTTCGGCGAGATCACCTTCGACCTGAGCTACGCCACCGAGGCCGAGACCAAATGGGCGGACAGCGCCGGACACAAGGAGGCCATGGCCCGCGCCGCCGCGCACTCCCAGGAGGACTGGGCCCGCCTCATGGACGAGGCGGCGGCCTGGCGGGAGCGGCTGCTCGTGGCCTTCGACGCTCACGAACCCGCCGACGGAGAGCGGGCCAGGACGCTCGCCGACGAGCACCGGCGGCACATCGGCCGCTGGTTCACCGACTGCCCGCCCGCCATGCACCTGCGCATCGCCGACGACTTCCTGACCGACGCCCGGGCGTTCGCGCTGGTCGTACCGCCCTCGCAGCAGCGCCCCGGGCTGGCCCGGTACTTGTGGGAGGCCGTCCGTGCCAACGCCGATGCCGACGTCGGTGCGGATGCCGATGTCGACGCCGATGTCGACGCCGATGTCGACGCCGATGTCGACGCCGATGTCAGCGACGACGCCGAGGCGATCGCCATTGACGACACTGAGGTGATCACCGATGCCGATACTTGCTCCAAGGGTGAAGCTAAACCTGAGGGTAAGGGTCGTGGGGGTGTGTGGTGCGAATCCTGATCACCGTCGCCGGTTCCTACGGCGACATCGCCCCATACACCGGCCTGGGCGCCCGCCTGCGCGCGGCGGGGCACGAGGTGGCGCTCGCCACGCACGAGAGCTTCGCGCCGCTGGTGCGCGGCGCCGGTCTGGGGTTCCGGCCGCTGCCCGCCGACGCGCGTGCCTCCGGGGCGACGGCGGGCCGCCGCGAGCTGATGCGGGCGGCCGGTGCCTTCGTGCGTGACCTCGGCGCCGGACTCGCGGACGCCGTCGACGACAGCGACGAACTGCTCGTCCTGTCCACGACGACGGCCCCGCTGGGCTGGCAGCTCGCGGAGGCCCACGGTGTGCCGACGATCGGCGCCTACCTCCAGCCCACCCATCCGACGGGGGAGTTCGCCCCGGTCGTGAGCGGCGCGCGGTCCCTGGGGCGCTGGGGCAACCGCGGCTTGGCGCGCTTCTCCCTGCGCATGGTCGACCGTGTGTACGCCGACGCGGTGCGGGACCTGCGGTCGCGCCTTGGGCTCCCGGCCGCCACGGTGGGCGCAGTCCGCGCCCGTCAAGAACGGGCGGGCGGGCCGGTGCTGCACGGCTTCAGCACGGCGGTCGTGCCGCGCCCGGCCGACTGGCGTGCCGGGCTCGACGTCGTCGGCAACTGGTGGCCGCACCACGATCCGGACGGGCGACTGCCGTCCCTGGTCGAGGACTTCCTGGCGGCCGGTCCGCCGCCCGTCTTCATCGGCTTCGGCAGCATGGCGGCGGGCGAGGGCGAACGCCTTGGCGAACTCGCCGTGGCGGCGCTGCGGCGGGCCGGACTCCGGGGCGTCCTGCAGTCCGGGCGGGCGGGCCTGGAGGCGTCCGGCGACGACGTACTGACCGTCGGCGAGCTGCCGCACGCCCTGCTCTTCCCCCGTATGGCCGCCGTGGTGCACCACGCGGGCGCGGGCACCACGGCGGCGGGCCTGCGCGCCGGAGTCCCGGCCGTGCCCGTGCCCGTCACCGCCGACCAGCCCTTCTGGGCGGCGCGCCTGACCGCGCTCGGCGCCGCCCCCGCTCCCGTCCCGTTCCGGGCCCTCACGGCGCCGCGCCTTGCCGACGCGCTCACCCGCGCGGTCCACGAACCGGCCTGCGCCTCCGCCGCCCTGGCCGTCTCCCGGTCGATGGCGGCGGAGGACGGGGCGGGCCGGGTCCTCACGGCCGTGGAGCGGCTCGGCCGGGGGTGAGGAGCCGGTGCCCGCCGCCACGCTTCGCGGCCGCCCCGCCGCAACGCCCCCCCGCCTCACGGCTGCCGACGCGTCACGGCCGCCCCGCCTCCGGCACCTCCTCGCCCTCGGGGACCGGCCCCGGCGCCGTCCCCTTCCCGAACGGGCTGCCGCCGAGTTGCCGGCGGTGATGCGGTGTCAGCCAGCCGCCGAGATCCGGCCCGAGCGGCACGATGCCGGTCGGGTTGATGCCCGTGTGCACTTCGTAGTAGTGCCGCTTGATGTGGTCGAAGTCGACCGTGTCGCCGAAGCCCGGCGTCTGGTACAGGTCGCGGGCGTACGCCCACAGCACCGGGTCCTCGGTCAGCTTCCAGCGGTTGCACTTGAAGTGGCCGTGGTAGACGGCGTCGAAGCGCACCAGCGTCGTGAACAGGCGGATGTCCGCCTCCGTGATGCTGTCGCCGACCAGATAGCGGCGGTCGGCGAGGCGCCGGGACGTCTCCTCCAGGCGCTGGAACACATCCCGGCACGCGGTCTCGTACTCGCTCTGGGAGGACGCGAAACCCGAGCGGTACACGCCGTTGTTGACGTCGCGGTAGATGCCGTCCATCACCGTGTCGATCTCGTCGCGCAGTTCCTCCGGGTACAGGTCGGGCGCTCCGGGGCGGTGCAGGGCCGTCCACTCGGTGGCGAGGTCCAGCGTCAGTTGCTGGTAGTCGTTCGTGACCAGGCGGCCGCTCGGGACGTCCACGATCGCCGGGACGCTCACGCCGCCCGGATAGCCCGTTTCCCGCGCGTCGTACGCCTCGCTCAGATAGCGGATCCCGAGCACCGGGTCGCGGCCGTCCGGGTCCAGCGTGAAGCGCCAGCTGCGGTCGTCCTGGATCGGGTCGGCGACCGCCAGCGAGAGCGCGTCCTCCAGACCGAGCAGCCTGCGGGAGATCAGCGCGCGGCTCGCCCAGGGACAGGCGCGGCTCACCACCAGGCGATAGCGCCCGGCCTCCACCGGCCAGCCGTCGCGGCCGTCGGCCGTGACGCGGTCGGCGAAGTGGCTGCGCGAACGCTTGAACGGCTTCTTGCCGTACGTGTCGTTGCCGCCGGCCTTGTCGCCGTCCGCCTCGCCCCCGCCTGCCGGCTTCCGCTCCGCGCCGCTCACCGCAGGCTTCCCTCGGGGCGAGGGCCGGGTGCGGGCGCGGGTGGCGACAGGTCGTAGATCCTGTTCAGGAGCGCGGCCTCGTTGCCCGCGAGGCCCGCGCGGCGCAGGGCCTCGTCGGCGTCCGCGATCGGCACGGCGAGCAGCGCCGCGGTCTGCGCCGTCACGGGTCCGGACAGGGCGGCGCGTGCGGTGTGGAGGAGGCGCAAGCACGCCTGCGCCGCGGCCAGTTCGGGATGGGTCGTGCCGGTCATGTCGGTTGGCTCCTTTGCGCGCGGTCACCAGGGTCGAAGGTGCAACCCCCACTCTTGCGCACGGGTCTGACAATTGCCCTTCAACCACCACGCGCGCGTGCCCGCGAGCGCCCCGGACGCAGCCCCGCGCTCACCCCTCCCGGCGTACGAGCCGCAGCCGCAGCCCCTCCGGCATGAGGGTCAGACGCTCGGCGACCCGCAGCCGGTAGTCCGCCTCCGGCACCAGGTCGTAGCGCCGCAGCAGCAGCCCGAGCACCAAGGTTGCCTCGTGCAGGGCGAACTGACGGCCGATGCAGGCCCGCGCGCCCGTGCCGAACGGCTTGAAGACGTGCGGCGGCCGGGCGCGCACCGCGGCGGGCGTGAACCGGTCGGGGTCGAACGCCTCCGGCCGGTCGCCCCACGCCGACTGGTCCCGGTGCAGCAGCATCGTCAGGACCAGCGCCCACGCGCCCCGCCGCATCGGATGCGTCCCGTCGAGCAACGTGTCGTGCAGGGCCTCGCGCGCGAACGCCGGGGCGGTCGGCCACAGTCGCAGCGACTCGTCGAGCACCCGGCGTACGTAACGGAGCTTGGCCACCTGCTCGTACGCGGGCACCTCCGTCCGCCCCCACACCTGCTCGACCTCCTCCCGCGCGCGGGCGCACACCTCGGGGTGGCCCGCCAGATAGTGCAGCGCGAACGACAGGGCACCCGACGTCGTCTCGTGCCCCGCGACCAGGAAGGTGATGACCTGGCGCCGGATGTTCTCCGCCGACAGGCGCTCACCGGTGTCGGGGTGGGCGACGTCGAGCATCCGGTCGAGCAGGTCGCCCGAGGCGCCGGAGGCGTCCGCCGCGCGGCGGGTCGCGACGACCTTGTCGACGGTCCGGTTCAGATGGGCCATGTCGGCGGCGTTGCGCCGCTCGGACCGGCGCAGGAGCAGTGGCGCGAGCGCGGGCGGCAGGACGTTGCGCCGCTGGGCGTGGGAGAGCGTGCCGACCATCGCGGTCACGAAGGGGTGCGGCCGGGACCGCTCGAAGGAGCCGAAGTCGTGCCCGAACCCCGTGCGGGCGATGGTCTCCAGGGTCAGCTTCGTCATGTCGCCCGGCACGTCCACGGCCCGCCCCGCGGCGGCCGCGCCGTCCCAGCGGGCCGTGAGCTGCCCGGCCACGTCCAGCATCAGCGGGTGATAGCCCGCCATCGCCTCACGGCTGAATCCGGGCGCGAGGATGTCGTGCGCCAACTGCCAGTTCGGCTCGTGGTTGTACGCCGTGAACAGGCCGTCGCCCGCGACCGGCCGCAGATTGGCCACCCCGAGCCCCACGTGCTTGGCGAACCGCGCCTCGTCGGCCAGATCCGCCGCGAGCCGCGCGCCCCAGACGAACACGATCTCCTTGCCGAAGGCCTTGCGCCGGAAGATCGGCCCCAGGGCGCGGCCGATGCGCATCGAGTCCTGCACGGGCGTGCGGACGTTCGCACCGAGCACGTCGCCGACCAGCGGCACCCGGCGCGGCGGGTGCGGGATGCGGTGCAGCTCGGGCCAGCCGGCCTCGGCGCCGCGAAATCCCTTCGGCAGGTCCCCGGGCAGCGGCTCGGCACGTCCCGTCGGCTGCGTCGTCTGCGCCATGACCGCCATCTCCCTTGTGCACGCGGCTCGTTCAAGCCTGTTGTACGTGGATTCAATAGCGGTTCGCAGTCTGGTCCGGTTGTTGAACCGACGTCAAGTAAGGTGATCGGATGGCCGCGAATCCGCAGGAGCGCACGCGCCGCAGACTGAGCACCGAGGAGCGCAGGGAGCAACTCCTGACCGTGGGCGCGCGGCTGTTCGCGCAGAACCCCTATGACGACGTCTGGATCGAGCAGGTCGCCGAGATCGCGGGCGTCTCCCGCGGGCTCCTCTACCACTACTTCCCGACCAAACGGGACTTCTTCGCCGCCGTCGTGCAGCGCGAGAGCGAGCGCATGCTGCGCCTGACGGCCGCCGAACCCGGGCGGCCCGTGCGCGAGCAGCTCGGCGCCGGTCTCGACGCCTTCCTGGGGTACGTCGAGGGCCACGCGCAGGGCTTCCGCGCCTTTCACCGGGCGGAGGCGGCGGGCGACCCCACGGTCCGCGAGGTCTACCGCCAGGGCCTCGCCGCCCAGGAACGTCAGATCCTCGCCGCCCTCGCCGCGGACCCCGAGACAGCGCCCCTGGCCGCCGAACTGCCCGCGGTGCGCCTCGCGGTGCGCGGCTGGCTGGCCTTCATGGTCGCGGTGTGCCTGGAGTGGCTGGAGGAGCCGGAGCTGACGCGCGCACAGGTGCGGGACCTGTGCGCGCGGGCGCTGCTCGGGGCGATCCTGCCGTAGCCCGGACGCCTCTTACGGGGCCGGGGCGATGTCAGGCCGACAGGAACCCCGTCGCCAAGTGCTCCGTCAGAGCCTGCCGGGCGGCCGTGGCGTCGTCCCCGGCGTCGGCGTCGGTGAGCCGCTCGGCGGCCCAGAGGAAGAAGTCGTCCGCGACGGTGTCGATCCAGTCGTACGCCGGGTCGAACGGCCCCGGATCCGGCGCCGGGTAGCGCAGCTCCAGCTCCGCTCCGCGCTTCCCGAACACCGTGAACAGCCGGTGGCCGTCCGGCTCGGACACCTGCCGCACGGCCACTGCCGAGCAGTCCCAGCGCTCCGGCCCGTACTGGAGCCAGAGCGTGCCCGCGTCGGCCCCCTCGGCGTACAGGGCGGCCGCGACCGGAGGCCCGCCCCGGGCGGGTTCGTCCCGCACGCGGACGAACCCGTGACAGCGGCCCGCCGCGGGCGTGAGCAGCCCCGTCGCGATCTCCAGCGACCACACCCGCCCGTGGTGGTCGTAGTCCTGGAGCACGACCGCGGCCGGTGGCGCGAAGGGCTTCTCTGAGGCAGACATCAGCGGCGGCGCTCCCGTCCGAGCTCCTGGATCCCGGCACGGTGCGCGCGGGACGCAGCGGACGTTACGGCCGTACGCGCGCCTGGGCGGCGTGTGACGACGGCGCGTCCGAGTGACGTACGGGTACCACGGTGAGGAGGACGAAGCCCAGCGCGGCGAGGACTTCGAAGCCCGCCGCCACGAGGAGCGAGCCGGAGAGCGACCAGGTGGCGACCGGGCCGCCGAGGCCCGCGCCGATCGCGAACCCGGTGATCTTGAGGCTGGCGCCGGTGGTGAAGATCTGGCCGCGCAGCCGGTCGGGGGCCTCCCGGTGGCGTACCGCGAACAGCGCGGTCAACTGCGGTCCCGCCCCCGCCCCGGCCACGGCTATCGCCGCGAACAGCGCGAGGGGCGACAGGGTCGCGGCGAGGAGCAGGGCCAGGGCGAGGGCGAGGACGCTGCCCAGGATCGTCGCGTCGGGCCGGAGCGCCTCGGGGCGCCGGGCCAGGAGCGCGTTCGCGAGGAGGGACGCGGCGGCGAGGGCCGCGAGGAGGAACGTGCCCGAACCGGTCGTGCCCAGGGCCCGTTCGCCGAGCAGGGGCGTGCAGGTCACCAGCATGCCGACGCCGACGTAGGAGATGACGGAGGTGAGGGTGGCGCGGGCGAGGGGCCGGGTGCGGCCGATGGCGGCGAAGCCGGCGACCAGGTCGGCGACGACGGACGTGGACGGCTCGGCGCGGACCGCCGCCGCACGCCTCGGCAGCGTCCACGCGGCCGGGAGCGCGAGGGCGATCAGGGTCAGGGACACGACGACACCCATCGAGGCACCCGCCGCCATCGCGACCGCACCGGCCAGCGCGGGACCCGCGAGGCTCGCGGTGTTGAACGTCAGCGCGTCCAGGGCGTTGGCGCGCGGCAGGTTCTCCGGGGCGGCCACACGCGGGAGTTGCGAGGTCCAGCCACCGGCGAGCGCGGGCCCGAGCAGCCCGCCGCCCACGGCGGTGGCGAGAACCACCGGCAGCGGCAGCCGCCCCAGGCTCAGCAGGATGACGAGCAGCGCCGCGCAGTACGCGGCCAGCGCACCCGCGAGGAGCCGCCCCGGACGTGCCGACCGGTCGAGCAGCGCGCCGAAGACAGGCCCGCCCACGGCCGCCGACACGGTGATCCCCGACAGGAGCGCCGATGCCGCCGACGCCGACCCCGTCACGGAGAGCCCCACGAGGAGCAGCGCGGGACCCGACATCTCGTCCCCGGTGCGGGCCGCCGTGGCGCCGGTGAGATAGAGCGCCATGCTGTAACGCCTTGACATTCACAGCACGTTACAAGGTAACGGTCGGTGCGTCCAAGGGCGTTACGCTGACGGGCGTGACGAGGCTGAACGACGCAGAAACCGCCGACCCGTTGAAGACCGAGCCGCAGCCCGAGTCGAAGCGCGGGCCGAAGCGCGGGCCCAAGAACGAGCCGCAGAGCGAGCCGCAGCGCGGATCGGCGGGCGAGTGGTCCACCCGCCACTCCGTGCAGCGGTCCGCCCAGCGTGCCGCCGCGCTCGTCAACGTCCTCGGTGTCGACAGCACCGCCGAGCCCACGATCGACCCGCTCGCCAAGACCGACCCGCTCGCCGCGCTCGAAGCGGTCCTGCACGAGTACGGCGAGGCCGATCCGCTGGACGTGTCCCCCGCGGACGTGGCGGAGATGCGCGCTGTCGCCGCGCGGCTGCGGGAGGTCTTCGCCGCCCCCGACGTCGACGCGGTGGCCGCCCTCCTGAACCGGCTCCTCGCCGAGGGCTGCGGCCCGGTCCGGCTCACCGCGCACCGCGGCGGCTCGCCGTGGCACATCCACCTCGACAGCGATGACTCCGCGCCCTGGGCCGAGTGGTTCCTCGCCTCGTCCTGCATGGCCCTCGCCGTCCTCGTCTGGGACCGTCAGCGGCCCCCCGGTGGCGTGTGCGCCTCACCGCGCTGCGGCAACGTGTACGTCACCGGCGGCAGCGGGGCGGAACGTCGCTACTGCTCACCGCGGTGCGCGACCCGTGAACGGGTGGCGGAGCACCGGCGCGCCAAGGAGCGCCGACCGGCCCGGAGGGAGCAGGGACACCAGGGACACCAGGGGCGCGAGGAGAACCGGTGAACTCCAGAAGGCGTACGTGTGCGCGAACCTTCCTATGCTGACCCCATGAGGCGGACCTCCTTTGCGAATTGGCCCTGTTCCATCGCGCGCACCATGGACCTGCTCGGCGACTGGTGGACGCCGCTGGTGCTGCGCGAGGCCTTCTACGGAGTCACGCGGTTCGACGCGTTCCAGCAGGAACTCGGCATCGCGCGCAACACCCTCGCCGACCGGCTGCGGCGCCTGGTCGACGAGGGATTGCTGGAGAAGCGCCCGTACCAGAGCGACCCGGTGCGCCACGACTACGTACTCACCGACAAGGGCCGTGACTTCTTCGGCGTGCTCGCCGCGATGAACAGCTGGGGCAACCGCTGGCTCAGCGGCGACGACGGCGCACCGGTCGTCTTCCGGCACGAGCCGTGTGGCCACGACAGCGCCGCCGAGGTCGTGTGCGCGCACTGCAAGGAGCCCATGACGGCCGCGGACACCCGCCCCCGGATGGGCCCGGGCTTCCCGTCCCGCCTGGCCGAACGGGCGGAGGTGCGCAGACGGTTCGATCAGTGACAAGTGACAGACGTGTTCCCCGTTGGCGTCATCGTTGGCGTCGTCTTCCTCCTGGAGTCCTCCGATGTCCGTTCGTCGAGTCGTGCCCAACATCCCCTCGGAAGACGCAGGCAAGAGCCGGGAGTTCTACGGCCTGCTGGGCTTCGAGGAGGTCATGAACCACGGCTGGATCATGACCCTCGCCTCCCCGACCGCCCCGGCGGCGCAGATCAGCCTCTACACCGCCACCGACAAGACCGCACCGGTTCCGCCCGACATGAGCGTGGAGGTCGACGATGTGGACGCGGCGTACGCGGCGCTGCGGGACAGCGGCGCGGAGATCGTCCACCCGCTCCAGGACGAGGAGTGGGGCGTGCGGCGGTTCTTCGTACGTGACCCCAACGGCCGTGTGGTCAACGTACTGAGCCACCGCTGACCCACGGCCGACGTCGGGTGCGCGTGGCCTCAGCCGCTCGTGAGCACCACGAGCTGCTGCGTCGCCCTGGTCATCGCGACATAGCGGTCCACCGCCCCCTCGATGCCCTCGCCGTACGACTCCGGGTCGATGAGGACGACCAGGTCGAACTCGAGGCCCTTCGACAGCTCCGGGGTGAGGGAGCGCACCCGGGGCGTCGCCGGGAGCGCGCCGCCTTCGGTGGCGCGCGTCGTGATGACGCAGGCGGTCCCGTCGGCGTGCGTGGCCAGCCAGTCGTCGAGGACCGTGGCCAGGTCCGCGACGGAGCCGTGGGTGACGGGGAGGCCGCTGCTGCGGATGGACGTCGGTACGTTGGCGTCGGGGATCGCGGCCCGGATGACCGGCTCGGCCTCCGTCATGATCTCTTCCGGGGTGCGATAGTTGACGGTCAGGGAGGCCGGCGTGATCCGGTCGAGACCTGCCCGCTCCAGGCGTTCCTGCCACGACTCCGTGAACCCGTGCCTGGCCTGGGCGCGGTCGCCGACGATGGTGAAGCTGCGGGACGGGCAGCGCAGCAGCAGCATCTGCCACTCCGCGTCGGTGAGTTCCTGCGCCTCGTCCACGACGATGTGCGCGAACGGCCCGGCGAGCCGGTCCGCGTCGGCGGTGGGCAGGGCGTTCTCGTCGATCAGGCTGTCCTGGAGGTCCTTTCCGCGCAGCATGCGCACCGCGCCCTCGCTGTCGTCACCGGCCGAGTCGATGTCGGCGGCCGTGACGATCTCGTCGATGACGCGGGCCATGCGCTCGCGCTCGGCGGCGACGGCGGCGGCCTGGCGGCGCTTCAGACGGGCCGCCTCCGGGTCGCCGAGCCGCTGCCGCGCCGCGTCCAGAAGCGGCAGGTCGGACACCGTCCAGGCCTGGGGCGCGTCTTTGCGCTGGAGCTTTCGCACCTCGTCGCGGTCCAGCCAGGGCGCGCACATCCGCAAGTAGGCGGAGACCGTCCACAGGTCGGAGACCAGGTCGGCGGCTTCGAGCAGCGGCCACGCGCGGTCGAGGGCCGTGACCAGGTCCCGGTCCTGCCGCAGCGAGCGCAGGAACAGCTCGGGCGAGACGCCGTCCTCCTCCTCGTCCATCCCCTGCTTGTCCATGAGGATCGTGGCCAGTTCCTCCCAGATCTGCTCCCGCGCCTCGTTGTGCGGGGTGCCGGGGCCCGGTGCCTTGAACGCCTCGGCCCAGTCGTCGGCGCTCACCCGGACCTCGGACCAGGGCGTCGAGACGGTCATGGCCTCGGTGGGCGGCTCCTCGTAGAACGCGACGGCCTTCTCGATCGCCCGCACCATGCCCGCGGACGCCTTCAGGCGGGCCACGTCCGGGTCGGTCTCGGCGTCCGCCGTCGCGCCCTCGGCGACGAGGTCCCGCAGGGTGCAGGTCTGCACGCCGTCCTCACCGAGGCTGGGCAGGACGTCGGCGACGTACCCCAGGTAGGGCTCGTGCGGGCCGACGAACAGGATGCCGCCGCCGCGCCGGTGGTGGCCGAGATGGGGGTCGGAGTACAGCAGGTACGCCGAGCGGTGCAGGGCGACGACGGTCTTGCCCGTGCCGGGGCCGCCGTCGACGACGAGGGCGCCGCGGGAACCCGCGCGGATGATGGCGTCCTGGTCGGCCTGGATGGTGCCGAGCACGTCACGCATCCGCTCCGACCGGTTGCTGCCCAGGCTGGCGATGAACGCGGACTGGTCGTCGAGCGCGGCGTGGTGTTCGAGGCCGTCGGCGGTGAACACCTCGTCCCAGTAGTCGCTGATCCGCCCGCCGGTCCAGCGGTACCTGCGGCGGCTGGTCAGGCCCATCGGGCTGGCGTGGGTCGCCGCGAAGAACGGCTCGGCCGCGGGGGAGCGCCAGTCGATCAGGAGCCGACGCCCCGAACTGTCGGTGAGGCCGAGCCGCCCGACGTACAGGGGCTCGGGGTCGTCCGCGCCGACGACGCGCCCCAGGCACAGGTCGAGGCCGAAGCGGCGCAGGGCGCGCAGCCGTGCGGTCAGCCGGTGGACCTCCGCGTCCCGGTCGAGACCCTGGCGGCCGATGCCGCCGGGCGCCCTGCGCACCGTGTCCAGGTGGTCGGACAGCTCGGCGATCGTCTGCGCGAGGGTCTCCGCGATGGCCGCGAAGTGCTTTTCGTCGTCGGCGATCAACGCCGGGTCGGCCTTGGCGTCGAGTCGGTCGGGCAGGTCGAACGCACTGGTGCTCAGGGGGGTCATGCTGGGTGAATCTCCCATTTTCGCAGGTCCGGAGGCCCGGAGGTCCGGCTGAGATGAGCGATTCTGCGGGACGACCGGGGCCTTGCCGCAAGCCCCCCAGTGCGCTATAAGTTAAGAGTGGCAAGGAGCGGGTGCTCTCCTTGCTTTCTTTTTTGCCCGCTTTCTACGGGCGCCCGACTTCCCGGCCGTCCCGCGGGGTCACGAGTTCTCCGCCAGCCGGAAGGCCAGGCACACCACGAGCGTGCCATCGGTGACCGGCACCCCCTGCCGCGCCCAGTAGCGCAGGTGCCCCGAGCGCCAGTCGGCGAGGTCGGCGAATCCCTCACCTTCGCCGTCGGCGTGCGCCCACGTCACCTCGGCGAAGGGCAGCACCTGGACGCCGGTGACCTCGACCGTGGCCACGCACCCGCCGTCGTCGTCCAGGACGGCAAGGCGCTCGCCGGGATACTCCAGGCCCTCGGTCTCCTTGGCGTAGTCGGCGAGGAGACCGGTCGTCGTGGCCTTCGCCCCCGCGAGGACGCGGCTGTTCAGCTCGGCCCGCATCGCTCCGGGTGTGCCCAGCTCAAGGGAGCGCATTCCGTTGACTCGCGGCCACATCGTCCCCGCCTCGCCCGCCTCGTTCGCCCCGCTCGGGGGACCCGACGGCACCAGTGTGCCCGAAGCGGTCGCGGTCGGACCCCTGATTGCCGGGTGCGCGGGCAGCTTGGCAACTCCTTGACACGTCAGTCCTGTTGAGCAACTCTGCTGGCCATGGAGTGGACTGGCGTACGTTACGTGGACCAGCCGACCGTCGAGGTGCGCACCTGGATCGACGCGCCGCCCCACCGGGTGTGGGACCTCGCCACCGACATCACGCTGATGCCCGGCCGCAGCGGCGAACTGCGGGCCGTGGAGTGGCTGGACGGCGCCGCCGCCCCGGCCCCGGGGGCGCGCTTCGCCGGACACAACGAACACGAGGCCTTCGGCGCGTGGACCACCACGTCCCACGTCGTCGAGTGCGAGGCGCCCCGCGTCTTCGGCTGGGCGGTCACCGACCCCGAACGCCCCAGCGCCTTCTGGCGGTTCAGCCTGCGGGACCGCGACGGCGGCACCGAGCTGACGCACTGGATGCGGATGGGGCCCGGGCCGTCCGGCCTCTCCCTCGCGATCGAGCGGGCGCCGGAGAAGGAGCAGAAGATCGTCTTCGTACGGATGCGGGAACTGGAGAGCGGGATGAGCGCCACCCTCGACACCATCAGGGCGCTCGCCGAGGGGGACGCGTGATGCGTACGGCGACCACCGTCGAGGCGTCCGCCGACTGGCAGGACACCGTCACCTATGTCACCGAGGCCGAGAAGCTCGGCCTCGACACCTGCTGGGTCGCCGAGGCCTGGGGTGCCGAAGCGCCGTCGCCGCTCGGCTACTTGGCCGCCCGCACCCACCGCATCCAGCTCGGCTCGGGCGTCATCCAGCTCGGCACCCGCACCCCCGTGGCCATCGCCCGCGCCGCGATCACCCTGTCGAACATCTCCGACGGCCGGTTCCTGCTGGGCCTCGGCCCGTCCGGGCCGCAGGTCGTCGAGGGGCTGCACGGGGTCCCCTTCGACCGGCCGCTGGCCCGGATGAGGGAGACCGTCGAGATCGTCCGGCAGGCGGCGGCCGGGGAGAAAATCGCCTACGAGGGGCGGGAGTTCACCCTGCCACTGCCGGGCGGCGACGCCCGGCCCATGCGCCTGGCGATCCGCGCCGAGCACGCCCTGCCCGTCCACCTCGCCACGCTCTCACCCCGCATGCTCCGCCTCACCGGCCGCGTCGCCGACGGCTGGCTCGGCACCAGCTTCGTACCCGAAGGCGCCAAGGAGGCCTACTTCGACCACCTCGACGCCGGGCTCGCCGAAGCGGGACGGCACCGCGCCGACCTGGACATCTGCCAGGGCGCCGAAGTGGCGTTCGCCGACGACGAGGACGCCCTGCGCGCACTGGTCGGCGGGCGCAAGAAGGAACTCGCCTTCAGCCTGGGCGGCATGGGCACGGCGGCCACGAACTTCTACAACGACGCGTACAGCCGCCAGGGCTGGAGCGAGGTCGCCGCGGCCGTGCGCGCACGCTGGCAGGCCGGCGACCGGAACGGAGCCGCGTCGCTGATCAGCGACGACATGGTCCTCGCGACGACGCTCATCGGCACCGAGGACCGGGTGCGCGAGCGACTGCGGGTGTGGCGGGCGACGGGAGTCACCACCGTCCGCCTCTACCCGGCCGGTGCCACCCTCGCCGCCCGCCTCACCACCCTGGGCCGGGCCCTCGACCTCGTACGGGACGTCGAGCGCCAGGAACAGCAGGAACAGCAGGAACAGAGCCAGGAGTAAGTCCTCTACGCCTCGCCCACCCGCGCGAACAGCGGGCGCGCCGCGGGGAGCCGGCCGTCCGTCGGTGCGCACTGCGCCGCCACCCGGGCCGCGGACTCCGGCAGGAACGGGCCGAGTTGGTCGGCGACCGTGCGACAGGCCCCGACCAGGGACGCGAGGACCCCGTCGAGCCGTTCGCCCGCGGCCCGGTCGCCCGCGCGCTCGGCCTTGGCCGCCTCCCACGGCCGCGTACCGTCGATACAGCGGTCGCCCTCCTGGACGATCCGCCACACGGCGGCCGTCGCCCGCCGGAAGTCGAAGTCCGCGAGGGCGTCGTCGACCTGGCCCGGCACTGCACGACAGACGGCCGCCAGCCGCTCCGTGCCCACGGCCGGGGTGCCCTCGGTGTCCGTGCCGTTGGTCACCGCGCTCCGCTCCGGCACCCGGCCGTCGCGGAAGCGGTGCACCATCGTCACGACCCGGTTGACGAGGTTCCCGAGCCCACCGGCGAGATCGGCGTTCGCGCGCGCCACGAGCCGTTCCCGGGTGAAGTCCGCGTCCCCGACCCGGGGCACCTCGCGCAGCAGCCACCAGCGGACCGCGTCCGTGCCGAATTCCGCCGTCAGCTCAGCCGGGTCGACGGTCGTGCCGCCGGACTTGCTGATCTTGCGGCCGTCGACGGTGAGGTAGTCGTGCACCAGGATGTCGGTGGGCAGCGGCAGACCTGCCGACAGGAGCATCGCGGGCCAGTACACGGCGTGGAAGCGGACGACGCCCTTCCCGAGCAGGTGTCGGCGGTCCGTCGCGCCGGTCCACCACTGGTCGTACGCGGGGTCGTCGGTGCCGTGGCCGAGGCTCGTCACATAGTTGCCGAGGGCGTCCCACCACACGTACACGACCTGGTCCGGGTCGTCGGGGACGGGGATGCCCCAGCCGCGGGCGCGGGCCTGTGAGCGCGACACGGAGAAGTCGTGCAGACCGCCCTCGATCAGGGCGAGGACCTCGTTGCGGCGCACGGCGGGCTCGACGCGCAGGCGGCCGGAGGAGATCAGTTCGTGCAGTTGGTCCGCGTACCGGGAGAGGCGGAAGAACCAGTTCTCCTCGGCGACGGGCCTGGGCTCCGTGCCGTGCTCGGCGCAGCGGCCCGCCACGAGTTCGGCGGGCGTGTAGAACTGCTCGCAGCCGACGCAGTACAGGCCTTCGTAGTGCTTGCGGTACAGGTCGCCGGAGGCCGCGCACCGACGCCAGAGGCGTTCCACGCCGACCCGGTGGCGCGGGTCGCGGCTGGTGCGGATGAAGTCGTCGAACGACAGGGCGAGCGGGGCGCGCAGCGCGGCGAACGCGTCCGCGTTGCGGTCCACGAAGTCCTGCACGGGGACGCCCTCGGCCTCGGCGGCGAGGACGTTCTTCAGGGAGTTGTCGTCCGTGCCGGTGAGGAAACGGACCCTGTCTCCCCGGTGGCGGCGGTGGCGGGCCAGCACGTCGGCCTGTACGAGTTCGAGGGCGAAGCCCAGGTGCGGGCGGGCGTTGACGTACGGAATGGTCGTGGTGACGTAGGTCGTACGGGGTGTGGTCATGGGAGCCTCCAGGATTTCCGGATGAGGTCCGGACGGGAGAGGCGGGGCTCCGTGCCGTGCGACAGAACGAGGCCCCGTCTCGGGGCCTCGGACACGCTCGCGTCCGCTGTCAGCAGCCCCGTCGGCGGGGCATCATGGCGACGCGGAACTCTGGCGTGATCATGCGGGGATGCTAGCAGCGGGGCTTGTGGCGGGGCCTGTTGTTTTCCGTCGGGTACGTGCCGCTGGGCACCGCCCTCGGGTACGTGCCGGGGGCCGACCATGGGGTCGGTTACCTGCCAGACCGGGACCCGCGCCCCCTGATGGACTGAGACGCGCCCTCAGCGCGCCCACATCGATGTGTCGATTCATCGATGTGTTTCCCCCACAGGAATTCCCAGGAACTCCCAGGAACTCTCCGCCAGGACGGACCCGCCCATGCCGCACACCCTCACGACCACCGCCGAGCGCCCCCGGGCGACTCCTCGTTCCCCGCTGATCAGTTGGCTGGCCGTCTGCTCGGTCACGGCCGGGCTCTTCGCCATCGTCACGGTGGAGATCCTGCCGATCGGCCTGCTGCCCGCGATCGGGCGGAGCTTCGACGTCACGGACGGCACGGCCGGACTGACGATGACGATGCCGGGCTTCCTGGCCGCGCTGTCCGCGCCGCTGGTGACGACGGCCACGGCCCGCGTGGACCGGCGGACCATGCTGTGCGCCTTCATGGCGCTCCTCGCGCTGGCGAACTTCGTCGTGGCGGTCGCGCCGGCGTACTGGCTCGTGCTGGTGTCCCGGGTCCTGGTCGGCGTGACCATCGGCGGGTTCTGGTCGATCGGGGCCGGGCTCGCGGGGCGGCTCGTGCCGCCGGACTCCGCGGGCCGGGCCACGGCGGTGATCTTCTCCGCGGTGCCGCTCGGGTCGGTGCTCGGCGTGCCGCTCGGGACCTTCCTGGGGGAGGCGGCCGGATGGCGAACGGCGTTCACCGTCATGGGAGTTCTGAGCGTGGGCGTCTGCGGCGCCATGGTCCTGGTGCTGCCGCCGCTCGCACCGGAGGAGGCCCTGAGCGTGAGCGTTCTGCGGGCCGCGCTGCGTGGCCCGGGCACCCGCTGGGCGCTGCTCGTGACGTTCCTCGTCGTCCTGGCGCACTTCGGTGCCTATACGTACGTGACGCCGTTCCTGCGGCAGGTCACGGACGTGGGCCCGGGCGTGGTCACCGTGTTCCTGCTGGCGTACGGGGCCGCGGGGATCGCCGGGAACTTCCTCGGGGGCGCCGCGGTGGCGCGGCGGCCGCGCGCCGCGTTCGCGGTGGCCGCGGGGCTGATCGCGGCCGCGGTCCTGCTGCTGCCCGTGCTCGGGGACCGGCCGGGCGGGGCGGTGGCGCTGCTGGTCGTGTGGGGGATCGCGTACGGCGCTGTGCCGGTGTGCTCGGGGGCGTGGTTCGCGGCGGCGGTGCCGCGTTCCCCGGAGGCGGCTTCGGTGCTCTTCACCGCCTCGTTCCAGGCGACGATCTCGCTGGGGGCGCTGGCCGGTGGGGCCGTGGTGGACCGGGCCGCGCCGTCGGCGGTGATGGTGCTGGGCGGGCTGACGGCGGCGGTCGCGGTGGCGGTGGTGGGGGCGCGGCGATGACCAGGGGGACGCCGACCGCGCGGCGATGAGCAGGGGCGCCCACCGCGCGGAGCTGAGCACGGGCGCTGGCGCCCACCGTGCGGTGGTGAGCGCCAGCGACCGAGCACCCTGGGCCGCGGTCTCGTCAGACGGCGGCCGCGAGCGCCTCGAACTGCGCGTCGGTCAGGGTGATCTCCGCGGCGGCGGTGTTCTGCTCCAGGTGGGCCACCTTGGACGTGCCGGGGATGGGCAGCACCACCGGCGAGCGGCGCAGCAGCCAGGCGAGCGCGAGCTGGGACGGCGAGGCGCCGTGCTCCTTGGCGGCCGCGTCGAGCGGGCCGCCCGGGCGGGCCAGCTCGCCGGTCGCCATCGGGAACCAGGGGATGAACGCGATGTTCTCGCGCTCGGCGTACTCGAGGACGTCCTCGGAGCCGCGGTTGACCAGGTTGTACTGGTTCTGCACGGAGACGATCTCGGCGTGCTCGCGGGCCTCCTTGAGCTGATCCACCGTCACCTCGGAGACGCCGATGTGGCGGATCTTGCCCTCCTTCTGGAGCAGCACCAGCTCGCCGAGCTGGTCGGCGAGCGGCACCTGCTCGTCGATGCGGTGCAGCTGGAACAGGCCGATGCGCTCGACGCCGAGGTGACGCAGGCTCAACTCCGTCTGCTGGCGCAGGTACTCGGGGCGGCCCACGGCACGCCAGTCGTCCGGTCCCGAGCGGGTCAGACCGGCCTTGGTGGCGATGACCAGGTCGTCGGCGTAGGGGTGCAGGGCCTCGCGGATCAGCACCTCGTTGACGATGGGGCCGTAGGAGTCGGCGGTGTCGATGAACGTCACACCGAGCTCCACGGCGCGCCGCAGCACCCGAACGGCCTCGTCCCGGTCCTTGGGCTCGCCCCAGACGCCCGGTCCGGTGAGTTGCATCGCGCCGTACCCGAGCCGGTTGACGGGAAGGTCGCCGCCGAGGGCGAAGGTGCCCGAGGCGTCGGCGGGGCGCGAGGTGTTCGAGGTGCTCATGGGAGCGGTCCTTTCACGGCGTGCGTACGACAAGATGTGTGACTCCGAACCTATGTGCAAGAACGCGTGAAGAGCGGGTTCAGCCGTGCACGGGCAGCCGTCCGACGTGACGTCGGAAAGCCGGCCGCCCGGCGTCACGTCGGACAGGACAGGGCCGAAGCCGCTGGTGGGAGCAGGCCGGGTGTCAGCCCAACTGCTTCAGGAGTTCCGTGGCCAGCGGGGCCGAAGAGGCCGGGTTCTGGCCGGTGACCAGGTTGCGGTCGACGACCACGTACGGAGCCCACGGCTCGCCCTCCCGGAAGTCGGCTCCCACCGCGACCAGACGGTCCTGGAGCAGCCACTTCGCCCGGTCGGCGAGGCCGGCCTGGGCCTCCTCGGCGTTCGTGAACCCGGTGAGGCGGTAGCCCGCGAAGACGTTGGTGCCGTCGGCCCTGGTGGCGGCTAGCAGCGCGGCCGAGGCGTGGCAGACGGCGGCGAGCGGCTTGCCCGACTCCAGCGCCAGGGACAGGAGCCGTCCGGAGGCCGCGTCGACGGCGAGGTCCTCCATGGGGCCGTGGCCGCCCGGGTAGTACACCGCCGCGTAGTCGTCCAGGTCCACGTCCTCCAGGCGGATCGGCGACTGGAGCGCGGTGAACGAGGCGAGCCCGGCGGCGATCCTGTCGGCGCCCTCCTGGCCGCCGTTGACCTCGGGCGCCAGGCTGCCCCGGTCCACGGTCGGCACGACGCCGCCCGGCGTGGCGACCACGATCTCGTGGCCAGCCGCCCGGAACGCCTCGTACGGCGCCACGGCCTCCTCGGCCCAGAAGCCCGTGGGGTGGGGGGTGCCGTCGGCGAGCGTCCAGAAGGCGGCACCGGTCATCACGTAAAGAATCTTCGACATGCGTCGAACGTAGGTGTCCGGCTCCATAGGAATCCAATAGGAACGCCACTGGCAGCGATTGGATATCCAATGGGCGGCGGGGAATATCCGGGACGGCCCCCAAGCCTGCGAAGGCCGGCCGTGCGAGCCCCGCGCGGACGGGCAGGGGCGCCGGATATTCCCGGGGCCCGGCGGAAATAGTGCCGGTGGCCCCGGGGTTGGGTGCACACATGCGGCAGCGGCACCCCCGTCGCGCCACGGTTCTGGAGGACCCCATGAAGATCGGCATCATCGGCGCGGGCAACATCGGCGGCAATCTCACCCGGCGCCTCACGAAGCTCGGGCACGAGGTGTCCGTGGCGAACTCCCGGGGACCCGCGACCCTCACCGCCCTCGCCGAGGAGACCGGCGCCACGCCCGTGACCGTCGCCGAGGCCGCGCGCGGCGCCGAGCTCGTCGTCGTGACCATCCCGCTGAAGAACGTCCCCGACCTGCCGTTCGACCTGTTCGACGGGGCCGCCGACGGGTTCGTTGTGCTCGACACCGGCAACTACTACCCGAAGGAGCGCGACGGCAGGATCGACGCCATCGAGGACGGCGGCGTCACGGAGAGCCGCTGGACCGAGCAGCACATCGGCCACCCGGTCATCAAGGCGTTCAACGGCACGTACGCCGAGGACATCCTCGACAAGCCGCTGCCCAAGGGCGACCCGGAGCGCATGGCGCTGCCCGTCGCCGGTGACGACGAGGCCGCCAAGAAGGTCGTCCGCGACCTGATCGACGAGCTGGGCTTCGACACGGTGGACGCGGGCGGCATCGACGAGTCCTGGCGCCAGCAGCCCGACACCCCCGTCTACGGCCTGCGGGCCGGAGTCGCCGCGGTCACCGACGCGCTCGCGGCGGCGTCCCCCGAGCGCCCGGCGACGTTCCGGGCGTAGGCGGCGGGGCCACGGCCGTCTCGGGAAAGTGGCAGGCCACCTCCCGCGCCTCGCCCGGCGACCCGATCCGCAGGACCGGCGCCTCGGCCTTGCAGATGTCCTGCGCCTTGGGGCAGCGGGGGTGGAACGTGCAGCCGGGCGGGGGAGCGGCCGGGCTCGGCGGGTCGCCCAGGAGCGTGATGCGCTCCCGGGCCCGCTCGGCCGCCGGGTCGGGCAGCGGTACGGCGGAAAGCAGCGCCCGGGTGTAGGGGTGCGCGGGGGCCGCGTACACCCGCTCCTTGGCGCCGATCTCGACGATGCGGCCGAGGTACATGACGGCGACCCGGTCGCAGATGCGCTTGACCACCGACAGGTCGTGGGCGATGAAGAGGTAGGCGAGGCCCAGCTCCCGCTGCAGTCGCTCCATCAGGTTGACGATCTGGGCCTGGACGGAGACGTCGAGCGCGGAGACGGGCTCGTCGGCGACGACGAGGCGCGGCCCGGTGGCCAGCGCCCGGGCGATGCCGACGCGCTGGGCCTGGCCGCCGGAGAACTCGTGCGGATAGCGGTCGCTGTGCTCGGGGATGAGCCCGACGAGCTCCATCAGTTCGAGGGCGCGCTTGCGGGCGTCGGTGGCCGAACTCCCTTGGACGAGCAGGGGGTCGGCGATGATCCGGGCCACGGTCTGGCGCGGGTTGAGGGACGAGTGCGGGTCCTGGAAGACCATCTGGAGCTCGCGGCGCAGCGGCCGCAGTTCGCGCTGCGAGAGATGGCTGATGTCGCGGCCGTCGTAGGTGACCGTGCCGCTGGTGGGTTCCAGGAGACGCACGATGGTGCGCCCGGTGGTGGACTTGCCGCAGCCGGACTCCCCGACGAGGCCGAGCGTCTCGCCCTCGGCGACGTCGAAGCTGATGCCGTCGACGGCCCGCACGGGAGCCGTGCCGCGCCGCTTGGACGGGAAGGACGTCGTCAAGTCCCGCACGGCGAGGAGTGGTTGCCGTTCCGTCGGGGTGGGGTGGGTCGCTGAGGTCATGAGGGGACGCCTTCGTACGCGGGGAAGTGGCAGGCGGCCGGGTGGTCGGCCGGGCCGCCGAGCAGCGGCTGTTCGGTCTCGCACCGCAGCCGTTCGTCGTCGGCGGCGGCCGCGGCCCGGGGGCAGCGGGGCGCGAAGGCGCAGCCGGGGGCCGGGGCGAGCAGGGAGGGCGGGCTGCCGGGGATGGCCCGCAGCGGCTCGTCGTCGGCGTCGTCCAGACGTGGCAGGGAGTCGAGCAGGCCCCGGGTGTAGGGGTGGGCCGGGGTCGCGAACAGCGTGTCCACCGGGGCCTGTTCGGCGGCCCGGCCCCCGTACATCACGAGCACGTCGTGGGCGACACGGGCGACCACGCCCAGATCGTGGGTGATCATGACGACGGCGAGGCCCCGGTCCTCCTGGAGACGGGCGATCAGCTCCAGGATCTGCGCCTGCACCGTGACGTCGAGGGCCGTGGTGGGCTCGTCCGCGATGAGCAGCTCGGGCTCGCAGGCGAGGGCCATCGCGATCATCACGCGTTGACGCATGCCGCCGGAGAACTGGTGCGGATACTCACCCGCCCGCCGCTCCGGCTCCGGGATGCCGACCTCGGCGAGCATCTCCACCGCACGCCGACGGGCCGCCGCACGGCGGGAGTTGAAGTGCACACGGTGGTGCTCGGCGATCTGCTCGCCGACCGTGTAGTAGGGGTGGAGGCTGGAGAGCGGGTCCTGGAAGATCATCGCCATGCGGCGGCCGCGCAGCCGGTTGAGGGCGCGCTCGTCGAGGCCGATCAGCTCCCGCCCGTGCAGCCGGATGGAGCCGGTGACCTCGGCGCCGGTGTGCAGGCCGAGGACGGCGAGGGAGGTGACGGACTTGCCGGACCCCGACTCTCCCACGATGCCGAGGGTCCGCCCCCGGCGCACCTCGAAGGAGAGTTGGTCCACGGCCCGGACCCGGCCGCGCCCGGTCGTGAACGTGACGCTCAAGTCCCTTACGGACAACAGAGGTTCGTTCCGCTCGACGGGGGCCGGCGCGTCCTCGTGGGACAGCAGGGTCATCAGAACCTCACTCGCGGGTCGACGACGGCGTACAGCAGGTCGACGGCCAGGTTGGCGACGACGATGAAGGTGGCGGCGAGCAGCGTGACGCCGAGGATGACCGGCTGGTCGCCGGTCGACAGGGCGCCGTAGAAGAGCCGTCCGATGCCCGGCAGGCCGAAGATGGACTCGGTGATGACGGCGCCGGCGAGCAGCCCGCCCAGGTCCATGCCGAAGAGGGTGAGGATCGGCGTCATCCCCGCCCGCAGGCCGTGCTTGACGACGACCTTGCGGCGCGGCAGACCCTTGGCGCGGGCCGTGCGGATGTACGGCTCCGCCATCGTCTCGATCATCGAACTGCGGCTCTGGCGTGCGTACATGGCCGCGTACAGGATGGCGAGCGCGAGCCAGGGGAGGAGCAGGTTCGACGCCCAGTCGAGGGGGTCGGAGCCGAAGGAGACGTACTGCGGATAGGGCAGCAGGTCGGCCGTCCGGATCAGGCCGTAGATCAGCATCATCGACGTGAAGTACACGGGCAGCGAGGCGGCGCCGACCGCGCCGACCATCAGGAGTTTGTCGGTGAGGGTGTCCTTGCGCAGCGCGGCCGTCACCCCCGCGGTCAGGCCGAGCGCCAGCCACAGCACGGCCGCGCCGAGCGCGAGCGACGCGGAGACCGGCAGCCGGTCCATCAGCAGGCCCCAGACGGCTTCGCTGTTCTCGTAGCTGTAGCCGAGGCACGGGAAGTCGCACCGCAGTGCGTACTGGCCCGTGCCGATGGTGCGGCCCGTGAAGATGCCGGCGAGGAAGTCCCAGAACTGCTGCCAGATCGGCTGGTCGAGGCCCATGTTGGCGCGGATCGCCGCGAGCCTGTCGGCGCTGCACGACTTGCCGCAGGCCGCGGCGGCCGGGTCGGACGGCAGGACGTAGAAGATGGTGAAGGTGACGGCGGCGATGGCGATGAGCACACCGGTCACGGCGAGGAGACGGCGGGCGATGTACAGGATCATGTGCGGCTGCCCCTCGGGTCGAGGATGTCCCGCAGCGCGTCGCCGAGCAGGGTGAATGCGAGCACGGTCAGGAAGAGACAGGTGCTCGGAATGACGAAGTACATGGGGTCCGTGTCGTAGAAGGCGACGCTCTCGGCGATCATCTGGCCCCAGGAGGGCGTGGGCGGCCGGACGCCGACGCCGAGATAGCTCAGCGCCGCCTCGGTGGCGATCATGCCCGGGATGATCAGGGTCGTGTACGCGATGACGGGCCCGGCGACGCCCGGAAGGATGTCGCGGGTGAGGATCCGCCAGGACCCCGAGCCGCCCACGCGCGCGGCGTCGACGTACTCGCGGTGCTTGAGCGAGAGCGTCTGGCCGCGCACCACGCGGGCGATGCCGGGCCAGCCGAACAGGCCGATCACGGCGGTCATCAGGAGGATGCGGTTGACGTCCTTGGCCACCGACATCATCGCGATCATGAAGATGAGGGAGGGGAAGGACATGGTCAGGTCCATGATCCGGCTGAGGACGGCGTCGATCCGGCCGCCGAAGTAGCCGGCCGCGACCCCGGCCGCCGTGCCCGCGATCACGACGATCGCCGTTGCCGCGAAGGCGATGAGCAGGGAGACCTGCGCGCCGTGCACGACCCGGGCGAACAGATCGCGTCCGGTGACGGGTTCGACGCCCAGCCAGTGCTCGGCGGAGATCCCGCCGAGCGGCCCGATGGGCTGCCCGCCGAGGTAGGGGTCGACCGCGGTCTTGTCGAACTCCTCGGGCGACCAGCCGCCGAGCGCGCTCAGCAGCGGAGCGGCGATGGCCATGACGGCGAAGAGCGCGACGATGACGAGGGAGATCTTCGCCGAGGTGCGGCGGCGCAGTTCGGCGCGGGCGAGGCGCCAGGGGCCGCTGCCCGCGGCGGTCGTCGTCGGTTGCTGAGCCTTTTCCCGTGCCGGTTTCGGCTCGGGTGCCTTCGGGGTGAGGGTGGTCATGGTCGGAGTGCCCCTCAGCCGTTGCTCTTGGACGGGTCCTTGAGGCCGACCGTGGCGTAGTCGAGCTGGCCGCCGAAGGACGTCTGGCCGTACGCGCCCGCGACGTTGCTGCCGAGGACCAGGGGCCAGCGGCGCACCAGGACCGGGACGGTCGGGGCCTTGGCGAGGATCTCGCCGTCCAGCTCCCGCCAGGCGGAGCCCGCCTTCTTCGCGTCCGTCATGGCGGCGATCTCGTCCATGCGCTTCATGGTCGGCTTGTCGCGGAAGAGGGAATGGTTGCCGGTGTTGCCCTTCTCCTTGATGTAGCGGCCGTCGAAGACGAAGGGCAGGAAGGTCGAACCGGACGGGTAGTCCGGGCACCAGCCCGTGTAGACCAGGTCGGTGCGGTTCTTGGTGTCGCCGATCGTGGCGTAGAACGCGGACGGGTCGACGGTCTCGATGGTGACCTTGATGCCGGCCTTGCCGAGCGACTCCTGTATCGCCTCGGCCCGGCCCTTGTCGCCGGTGGAGACGGTCATCTTGGTCGTGAAGCCGCCCGGTTTGCCCGCCTCCTTCAGGAGCTGCTTGGCCTTGTCGACGTCACCGGCGACGGGGATCTTGAGGGTGTCGGGCTGCTTGCCGCCGAACAGCGAGGCCGGCATGTAGGCGGTGGACGGGTCGTTGAAGGCGGGGCCGCCGGAGGCGGTGAGCACCGACTCCCGGTCCAGGGCGTACTGCACGGCCTGGCGGACCTTCACATCGGTGAACGGACCGCGTCCGGTGTGCATTTGGACCATGTCGGTGCAGTTGGTGGACTCGGCGATCAGCCGCTTCTTGACCTCGGCGCTCGGCAGCACCTTGGCGGCGCTCTCCGGCCGCACCGCTCCCCAGGAGACGGCGGAGGCGTCGGCGCCCTGCGAGGCGATGAGCCGGTCGTCGATCTGGTTGGCCTTGAGGCCCATGACCATCACGAGCTTGTCCGGGTGGGCCTTGCGGACCGTGTCGGTCGAGGCCTTCCAGTGCGGGTTGCGCGCGAGCACCAGCTTCTTCCCGCGCTGATACGACTGGATCTTGTAGGGGCCCGACGAGAAGGGCCTGTTGTCGTACCGCGGTCCCTTGTCCCGCTTCTTGGGCACCGGTGCGAACGTCGGCATCACCGTGACATTGCGGAACTCCGCGAAGGGCTTGCGCAGTTCGAAGACGATCGTGTGGTCGTCGGGGGTCTTGACGGAGTCCAGGTGCTCGCCCTCGGCCGGGCCCTTGTAGCCCTTGGCCCCGGCGAGGTAGCGGGCCGCGTAGTCGGCGCCTCCGGGCAGGTCGGGGGAGAAGGACCGCTCGACGTTGTACTTGATGTCCTGGGCGGTGACGGGCGTGCCGTCCTCGTACTTGATGCCCTTCTTGAGGCGGAAGGTCCAGGTCCTGGCCCCGTTGGAGGGGGTGCCGAGGTCGGCCGCGAGGTCGGGGACCAGCTCGCCGCCCGCGGTGCCGGGGGCTGCCTTGTACGTGACGAGGGTGCGGTAGAGCAGCCGGGTGCCGAAGTCCATGTCGCTCATGACCCAGTTGCGGGCCGGGTCGAGGTGGGTGAAGTCCTGGTTGGACAGGACGGTCAGGGTGCCGCCGCGCTGCGGAGTGCCGCCGACCACGGCCCCGGCGTTGAGGGTCGCGGGGTTCTTGCCGCCCCGCCCCTTGCCCGAACTCGAGCCGGAACAGCCCGCCGTGCCAAGGGTGACGGCCGTCGCCAGGACGGCGGCGACAGCGGTGAGGGTGCGCTTGTTCATCAGTGGTCACTCCGAGAACAGTCGGCCAGCCCCGAGGTGGCTGGAATGTGACCGGTAACATAGTAATGTGAAATTGTACTGGCAAGGCATCGACCCGTCCGTTACTCACCTGTGTCCGAAGGGATCCCCGTGAACGAGTCCGCGTCGACCGGCATCCGCACGGTCAGCCACGACCTCCCCGAGTCCCCCGAGTTCGCGTCCTTCATGGCCCGCGACTGGGCACCGAGCCCACTGCCGGACGGCATCCGGCTGCCCGCCGCCGACCTCACCCCGGCCCGCCGCGCCCGCCTGTCGGCCCGCTTCCCCGGCGAGCGGCTGATCGTCCCGGCGGGGGAGTTGAGGGTCCGCTCCAACGACTGCGACCACCGCTTCCGCCCGCACAGCGCCTATGCCTGGCTGACCGGACTCTGCGGCGAGGACCAGGCCGGTCATGTGCTGGTCCTCGAACCCGACGGACCGCACGGCCATGAGGCGGTGCTGCACCTGCGCCCCCGGTCCCCGCGCACCGACAACGGCTTCTACCGGGACCGCCGCTACGGCGAGTTCTGGGTGGGCCGACGCGCCGACCTCGCGGAGGCCGAGCGGATGACCGGCGTCCGCTGCGTGCCGCTCGTCGAGCTGCCGCCGGGCAGGAACGCCGCCGCCGACAGCGAACTCGCCACCGTACTCAGTGAGTTGCGGCTGGTCAAGGACCCCTGGGAGGTGGGCCAGCTCCAGCTCGCCGTCGATCACACCGCGACCGGCTTCGAGGACGTCGTCCGCGCCCTGCCGCGCGCCCTCACGCAGCCGCGCGGCGAGCGCTGGATCGAGGGGGTCTTCGGGCTGCGCGCCCGCGCCGAGGGCAACGGCACCGGCTACGAGACCATCGCCGCGTCCGGCGCCCACGCCTGCGTCCTGCACTGGATACGCAACGACGGCCCCCTGGACGCAGGGGAGTTGCTGCTGCTCGACGCGGGCGTGGAGACCGACACCCTCTACACCGCCGACATCACGCGCACCCTGCCGCTGTCCGGGCGCTTCTCCCCGGTCCAGCGGCAGGTCTACGAACTCGTCCTCGCCGCGCAGGACGCGGGCATCGCCGCGCTGCGGCCCGGCGCCGCCTTCCGAGACTTCCACCGGGCCGCGATGCGCGTCATCGCCGAAGGGCTCGCCGCATGGGGGGTGCTGAAGGACGCCGAGGGCGAGTTCCACCGGCGCTACACCCTGTGCAGCAGCGGACACATGCTCGGCATCGACCTGCACGACTGCGCCCAGGCGAGGGCCGAGGCGTATCTCGACGGGGTGCTCGAGGAGGGGCAGGTGCTCACCGTCGAGCCCGGCCTCTACCTCCAGCCGGACGACGAGACCCTGCCGCGCGAACTGCGCGGCATCGGCGTGCGCATCGAGGACGACCTCGTCATCACGGCCGACGGGGCCCGCCTGATGTCCGGCGCGCTGCCGAGGACGCCGGAGGGCGTGGAGGAGTGGATGGGTGCGCTGATGGAGGGCTGAGCCCGGGGCGGCCGGGGCCGGGCGGATCGACCAGGGCCGGGGCCGGACTGCTGATCCGGCGGTGCGGGCCGGACGGCTGAAGCGAGGACGGCTCGCGCGAAACCCTTGGCATCGTCAGTGCCATGTGAAATATTACTGGCGTGCTCACGAGAAACTCCTCGGACGTCATCGTCGTCGGCGCGGGCGTCGTCGGCGCGGCCTGCGCCTACTACGCCGCGCAGGCCGGCCTCACCGTCACCGTGGTCGACCGCGGCCCGGTCTCGGGCGGCACCACCGGCTCCGGCGAGGGCAACCTCCTCGTCTCCGACAAGGAGCCGGGCCCCGAGCTCGAACTGGCCCTGCTCTCCACCGAGCTGTGGCGGGAGCTGACCGAACTGCTCCCGCCGCAGATCGAGTACGAGACCAAGGGTGGCCTGGTCGTCGCCTCCGGCGAGGACGGGATGCGCGCCCTGCGCGACTTCGCGGCCGGACAGGAGAAGGCCGGGGTGCGGGCGGAGGAGGTCGCGCCCGACCGGCTCCACGACCTGGAGCCGCACCTGGCCCCCGGCCTCGCGGGCGGCTTCCTCTACCCGCAGGACGCCCAGGTCATGCCCGCCCTGGCCGCCGCCCATCTGCTGCGGGCGGGCGGCGACCGCGTGCGCCTCAGGCTCGGCGAGGAGGTCACCGGTCTGCTCACCGGCGGCCACGGCGAACTGCGAGGGGTCGCGACGGCGACCGGCGAGCTGTACGCCGGGTACGTGGTGAACGCCGCGGGTACCTGGGGCGGCGAGGTCGCCGCGCTCGCGGGCGTGGACCTGCCGGTCCTGCCCCGCCGTGGCTTCGTGCTCGTCACCGAACCGCTGCCGCGCGTGGTGCGGCGCAAGGTGTACGCGGCCGACTACGTCGCCGACGTCGCCAGCGGCTCGGCGGCGCTGCAAACCTCGGCGGTGGTCGAGGGCACCGCGGCGGGGCCGGTCCTGATCGGCGCGAGCCGGGAGCGGGTCGGCTTCGACCGCACCCTGTCCACGGAGGTCCTGCGGCGTCTCGCGGCCCAGGCGACCGCCCTGTTCCCGGTCCTCGCCGGGGTCCGGGCGATGCGTACGTACGCCGGGTTCCGGCCCTACCTCCCCGACCACCTGCCCGCGATCGGACCCGACCCGCGCGTCCCCGGGCTGCTGCACGCCTGCGGACACGAGGGCGCGGGCATCGGGCTCGCCCCGGCCACCGGGCTGATCGTGGCGCGCTGCCTGACCGGCGGCCGACCGCCCCTGGACACAAGCCCGTTCGACCCCGGCCGCTTCATGCCCACGGCCTGATCAGCCACCACCACGAGAGGAGGCCCACCGTGGCCCGTGCCCGTACCCCCGCCGACCTGGTCGGCGCGCAGCCCGGCCCGTCGTTCGAGATCACCTTCGACGGCCGCCCCGTCCCCGCCCTGCCGGGGCAGTCCGTCGCCGCCGCGCTCTGGGCCGCGGACATCCTCGCCTGGCGCACCACCCGCGTGGGCGGTCGGCCGCGCGGCGCCTTCTGCGGCATCGGACAGTGCTACGACTGCCTCGCCACCATCAACGGCGCGCCCAACCGCCGGGCCTGCCTGGTGCCCGCACGCCCCGGCGACGCGATCACGACCCAGGAAGGACACGGCCATGAGCGCCTCGGCGTCTGAACCGGCGGCAGCCCCGCGAGCGGCCGGACCCGCCGAGCCGTCCGGACCGTACGACCTCGCGGTGATCGGCGCGGGCTCCGCCGGCCTCGCCGGGGCCGTCACCGCCGCCGAACTCGGCCTGACCGTCGCCCTGTTGGACACCGCGAACGGGACCGGCGGGCAGTTCTACCGGCACCCGGCACCGGCCGCCGGAGCCCTGCGCCCCGAAGCCCTGCACCACGACTGGTCCGCATACGCCGCGCTCCACCGACGCCTGGAGGCGAGCGCGGTCACCCGCCTCGGCGGACACCACGTGTGGACGATCGCCCGGGAGGGCGGCTCCCCGGACGGCGACGGGCCGTGGACCGTGCACGCCGTCACCGGCGCCGACGGTTGCGAGGAGCGGCCGGTGCGGGTGCGGGCCCGGGCGGTGCTCCTCGCGACCGGTGCGTACGAGCGCCAACTCCCCTTCCCCGGCTGGACGTTGCCGGGGGTCGTGGGCGCCGGGGGAGCGCAGGCCATGCTCAAGTCCGGCCTCGTGCTGCCCGGCAAGCGGGTCGTCGTGGCCGGGAGCGGGCCACTGCTGCTCGCGGTCGCGTCCTCGCTGGCCGCGGCCGGGGCGCGGGTGCCCGCCGTGGTCGAGGCGTCCGGCTACCTGGCGTACGCCCGGCATCCGCGGGTGCTCGCGGCCAACCCGCACAAGCTGGCCGAGGCGGCGCTGCACGGCGGCATCCTGCTGCGGCACCGGGTGCGGCTGCGCACCCGCGGCGCCGTCACCGAAGTGCACGGCCGCGACCGGGTGGAGGCCGTCACGGTCACCCGGCTCGACCGCGACTGGCGGCCGCTGCCGGGGACGTCACGCCGGATCGCGTGCGACGCTCTCGCCGTCGGCCACGGCCTCGTACCGCAGATCGAACTGGCCACGACGCTCGGCTGCGCGACCCGCGCCACCCCCGACCGCGCCACGGCCCTCGTCCTGGACGACCTTCAGGAGACGTCGGTGCCCGACCTGTGGGCGGCGGGCGAGACCGGCGGTATCGGCGGAGCACAACTGGCCAGGGTCGAGGGGGAGGTGGCGGGGCTTGCGATTGCTTCCCGGCTGCGCGGCCGCCCCGCACACCGTGGTCGCGTCCGCGAGCTCCAGCGCCGCCGCGACCGCATGCGCGCCTTCGCCGACGCCATGGCCGCCGCGCACGCGCCCGGACCGGGCTGGTCGCGCTGGCTGACCGACGACACGGACGTGTGCCGGTGCGAGGAGGTGACCGCGGGCAGCATCCGGACGGCGGTCGCCGACCTCGGCGCACGCGACGCGCGCACCGTCAAGCTCCTCACCCGCGCGGGCATGGGCTGGTGCCAGGGGAGGATGTGCGGGACGGGCGTGGCCTGCCTCGCAGCGGGCGCCGGGCCGGGGGAGGCGCCCGCCGAACGCCGCCCGTTCGCGGTGCCGGTGCCGCTGGGGGTGCTGGCCTCGCTGGACGGGCCCGCCGCCGAACCCGCCGAGGGGTCCGCCACCTGACTGACCCGCGGCGAACCCGTCGCCGGACCCATCACCTGACCCGCGGCGAACCCGCCGCCGAACCCACCGGCGATCCTGCCTGCCCCCTGACCCGAAGGCGACGCCGTCCACTGACCGCGCCCCCTTGTGGGCACCGTACTTCCCTCAATAAAATGTCACACACTATAGAGAGGTCGTCCGACATGACCGACACCGCCTGGAACACCACCCGCCCCTGGCGCGGCATCATGGTCGCCACCGCCCTGCCGCTCCGGGACGACCGATCCGTCGACTACGACGCGTACGCCGAGCACGTCCGCTGGCTGATCGACAACGGCTGCGACGGCGTCGTCCCCAACGGCTCGCTCGGTGAGTACCAGACCCTCACCGACGAGGAGCGCGCCCGCGTGGTGCACACGGCCGTCGAGGCGGCGGGCGACGCCGCCCGCGTCATGCCCGGCGTCGCCGCGTACGGCAGCGCCGAGGCCCGGCGCTGGGCCGAGCAGGCCGCCGCGGCCGGCTGCGGCTCGGTCCTGCTGCTTCCCCCCAACGCCTACCGCGCCGACGAGGACGCCGTGCGTGCCCACTACGCCGAGGTCGCCAAGGCCGGGGTGCCCGTCGTGGCGTACAACAACCCGTTCGACACCAAGGTCGACCTCACCCCCGCGCTGCTCGCCGAGCTGCACCGGGACGGGGCGATCGTCGCCGTCAAGGAGTTCACCGGCGATGTGCGCCGGGCCTACGAGATCGCCGAACTCGCCCCCGAGCTCGACCTGTTGATCGGCGCGGACGACGTACTGCTCGAACTCGCCGTGGCCGGGGCGGTCGGCTGGATCGCGGGCTACCCCAACGCCCTGCCCGCCTCCTGCGCCGAGCTCTTCCATGCCGCCGTCGCCGGTGACCTGTCCACGGCCCTGCCGCTCTACCGCTCCCTGCACTCCCTGCTCCGCTGGGACTCCAAGACCGAGTTCGTGCAGGCCATCAAGTTGTCCATGGACATCGTCGGCCGACCCGGCGGCCCCGTCCGCCCGCCCCGCTCCCCGCTCTCCGGCGAGATCGCGAGCCGCGTGCGGGAGGCCACCGAGAAGGCCGTCGCACACGGTCACCGCTGACCGCGACCGCTCGACTCGCCGCTGACGGCACTCGGTCGGCCTCAGGCCGCCCTCGGCTGCTCGGCGTCGAGCCGCCCGCAACCGCCCGCTTCCGAAAGGAGCTTCTGTGCGTACGCGTCACGTCTTCCACGCCGTCGACTCGCACACCGAGGGCATGCCCACGCGCGTGATCACCGGAGGCGTCGGGGTCATCCCCGGCACCACCATGGCCGAGCGCAGGCTGCACTTCATCGAGCACATGGACCACCTCCGCACGCTGCTGATGTACGAGCCGCGCGGCCACGCCGCGATGAGCGGAGCGATCCTCCAGCCGCCCACGCGCCCCGACGCCGACCACGGGGTGCTGTTCATCGAGGTCTCCGGCCTCCTTCCGATGTGCGGCCACGGCACCCTCGGCGTCGCGACCGTCCTGGTGGAGACCGGCCTGGTCACCGTCACGGAACCCGTCACCACGGTGCGCCTCGACACCCCGGCCGGACTCGTCCCGGTCGACGTGCGCGTCGAGGACGGCGTCGCCCGGTCCGCCACGTTCACCAACGTGCCCGCGTTCTGCGTCGGCCTGGAGCGCAAGGCGGAGGTCCCCGGCTTCGGGACGGTCACCTACGACCTCGCCTTCGGCGGGAACTTCTACGCCTTCGTCGAACTCGACGCCCTCGGCCTGCCGTTCGACCGCGCCCGCAAGAACGACCTGCTCGCCGCCGGGCTCGGCGTCATGGACGCCATCAACGCCTCACCGGACCGCCCCGTCCACCCGGAGCGGCCCGACATCGCCGGGGTCAAGCACGTCTACCTGGCCGCGCCCGGCTCCGACGCCCACCACTCGCGGCACGCCATGGCCATCCACCCGGGCTGGTTCGACCGCTCCCCGTGCGGCACCGGCACCTCGGCCCGGATGGCCCAGCTGCACGCCCGCGGCGAACTGCCCCTGGACCGCGACTTCGTCAACGAGTCCTTCATCGGTACGAGGTTCACCGGCCGGCTCGTCGCCGAGGCCGAGGTCGGCGGGGTGCCCGCCGTGGTACCGACCATCACCGGGCGCGCCTGGGTCACCGGCACCGCCCAGTACTTCCTCGACCCGGACGACCCCTTCCCCGGAGGATTCCTCCTGTGACCGCCGCCGTATCCCCGCTGTCCGCGTCCGCGTATCGCTCCGTCAACCCGGCCGACCCCGACGACGTGGTCCTGCGCGTCAGCACCCCCGGCGCCTTCGCCGCCGTGGACACCGTCGAGCGGGCCCGCGCGGCCCAGGCCGGCTGGCTGCTCGCCGGGGCGGCCGCCCGCTCGGCCGCCCTCGGCGCCGTCGCCGCCGCCGTCGAGGCAGCGGCGGAGGAACTGGCCGCGCTCGCCGTGCGCGAGGTGGGCAAGCCGCTCACCGAGGCCCGGGCCGAGGTCGCGCGCACCACCGCGATCTGGCGGTACTACGCCCAGACCCCCTACGACCCCGTCGGCGCCGTCCACGAGACCGCCGCCGGCGCCGGGCTGCTGCTCAGCCGCCGTCGTCCGCACGGCGTCGCCGGACTCATCACCCCGTGGAACTTCCCGTTCGCCATCCCGAGCTGGAAGGCGGCCCCGGCGCTCGCCGTCGGCAACGCGGTCGTCCTGAAGCCCGCCCCGCAGGCCACGGCCTGCGCCCTGCGCCTCGCCGAGATCGTCCAACAGGCCTTGCCCACCGGCGTTTTCACCGTGCTGCCCGGCGACGCCACCGAGGGCAACGCGCTCGTCTCCGCCTCCGACGTGGTCTCGTTCACCGGTTCCACCACCGTCGGCCAGGCGGTCGTGCGCACCGCCACCGCCCGCGGCATCCCCGTCCAGGCCGAGATGGGCGGCCTGAACGCGGCCATCGTCCTGCCGGAAGCCGACATCGAGCGGGCGGCCGCGCACATCGCCGCCGCGATCGCCGGATACGCGGGCCAGAAGTGCACCGCCACCAGCCGCGTGATCGCCGTCGGCGGGGCCCTCGACCCGCTGCGCGAAGCCCTCGGCGAGGCGCTGCGAGCCGTCCCGGTCGGCGACCCGGCCGACCCGGCCACCGTCTGCGGTCCGCTCATCGACGCCCGCGCCCGCGACCAGCTCGGCGACGCCGTACACGGCCTGCGCGTCCTCGCGGGCGGCACCGTGCCGGACAGGCCCGGCTGGTACGCGACCCCGACCCTGGTGGAGGACGTTCCCCCCGGCCATCGGCTGCTGGCCGAGGAGGTCTTCGGGCCCGTCGCGGCCCTGCTGCCCGCCGAGAACCTCGCCCACGCGGTCCGGATCACCAACTCCGTCCCGCACGGCCTGGTCACCTCGCTGCACACCGCGGACCTGGACACGGCCCTCGGCGGACTCGACCACCTCGACACCGGCATGATCCGGATCAACGCCCCGTCCACCGGCGTCGACTTCCACCTGCCGTTCGGCGGCACGAAGGCTTCCAGCCACGGGTCCCGGGAACAGGGGCGCGCGGCCCTGGAGTTCTATGCCACGACCCGGACCTACACCCTGTCGCCCGCGCACGCGATGTGACATCGGACGCCAGGGGCGCGGAGACGTGCGGGTTCTGCGGGAGCTTTGTGGTGTCTCTGCAGGGCTGTGGCGGTTGATCGCGCAGTTCCCCGCGCCCCTTACGGGGCCCGGTGCCATCGGCCTCGGGTCGCAGCGACCCTCTGATGCAATGTCACATGGCATGCTCCAGTCAGTCATCCCGGAAAGGGCTCATGAACCCCGCGTACACGACCGTCGACCACTTCTTCACCGTCCCCCTCGACCACTCCGCGCCCGGCGGGCCGACCATCCAGGTCTTCGCCCGCGAGGTCGTCGACCCGCGCCGCGCGGACGAGCGGCTGCCCTGGCTGCTCTATCTCCAGGGCGGACCGGGCGGCAAGTCCCCGCGTCCGTCCGCCGGTTCGCCGGGCTGGCTGGACGCGGCGCTCAAGACCCACCGGGTGCTCCTGCTCGACCAGCGCGGCACCGGCCGCTCCACCCCCGTCACCGCCAGGGTCGCCGCCCGCTTCACCGACCCGGCCCGGCTGGCCGCGTACCTCGGCCACTTCCGCGCCGACGCCATCGTCGCCGACGCCGAGCTGATCCGCCGTCAACTCTGCGGCGGCGAGCCCTGGGAGACCCTCGGGCAGAGCTACGGGGGCTTCATCACCCTCACCTATCTGTCCCGCGCGCCCGAGGGCCTCAAGGCCTGCTACGTCACCGGGGGCCTGCCCGGGCTCACCGCCACCGCCGACGACGTCTACACCCGCACCTACCCGCGCGTGCGCGACCGCGTCCGCGGCCTCTACGCCCGCTATCCGGAGGATGCCGCACGGCTGCGCAAGATCGCGGACCTCCTCGCGGCCACCGACGTCCGCCTGCCCGACGGGGACCGTCTCACCGTCCGCCGACTGCGCACGCTCGGGCTCGTCCTCGGCATGGGGGACGGATTCGAGCGGATCCACTGGCTGCTCGACGAATCCCTCGACACCGACGGGGAGTTGACCGACACCTTCCTGCGCCAGGTGATGGCCGTGACCGGCTTCAGCGACAACCCGCTGTTCGCCGTCATGCAGGAGACGCTCTACGGCCAGGGCGCGTCCCGCACCGGCTGGGCCGCGTCCCGCGCCCTCACGGACTTCGCCGAGTTCGCCGAGGACGCCGACCCGCTCCTGCTCACCGGCGAGATGATCTACCCCTGGATGTTCCGTGACATCGCGGGCCTGCGCCCTTTCGCGGCCGCCGCCGACCTGCTGGCCGACCGCACCGACTGGCCCCCGCTGTACGACCTCGACCGGCTCGCGGCCAACGAGGTCCCCCTCGCCGCGATCGTCTACCACGACGACATGTACGTGGACGCCGGACTCTCCCTGCGCACCGCCTGCCAGGTCGGCGCCGCCCGCGTCTGGGTCACCAACGAATGGGAGCACGACGGCGTCACCGCCTCCGGGGGCCGTGTGCTCGAACGTCTGACGGCGATGGCCGCGGGCCGCGCCTAGGGCCCGTCCGACGGTCGGCGCGGCGTCGCGCACCCGTCGGACGGGCCCCGGTTCCGCCCACCCGGCCCGTTCCACACCCTCGGGAGAGCCATGCCCGCACCGCCCCTCCACCTGCGGCCGTTGACCGCCGCGCTCGCCCTCGTCGCCTGTCTCGCCGCCCCCACCGCGGCCGACGCGGCCACCCCGCCCCGGCCCTCCGCCCCCGCATCCGACTGCGCACTTCCCGGTCGCACCGGCTGGACGGACGAAGGCCACGACACCGACCTCCGGCAGTTCCAGCGCGCCACCGGCACCCGCAAGGTCCTCACCCTCTTCGTCGACTTCCCCGACGCGCCCGCCACCGACTCCACCCGCGCCTACGCCGACCAACTCGCGCCCGCGGCAAGCTGGTTGAAGCAGGCAAGCCACGGCCGCTCCCGGCTCGCCGTCACCTCGCTGCACCGCTGGATCCGGATGCCCGCGGACTCCGCCTCGTACGGATTCGAGCGCGGTCTGACCTTCGAGGCGCACGAGAAGTACGTACGGGACGCCGTCACCGCCGCCGACCCGCACGCGGACTTCTCCCGCTACGACATGGTCTATGTCGTCCCCACCCGGGCGGCCGCCGCCATCACCTTCTCGCCGACCTACCTCTTCGACCCGAGCACGTCCGGCGTGAGCGCCGACGGCAGGCGTCTCAAGTGGGGGGTCACCTTCGGCCAGGACCTGTGGCGCTGGGGGCACAAGGTCGCCGCCCACGAGACCGGCCACACCTTCGGCCTGCCCGATCTCTACGCGTTCGCGGGCGACACCCACCGGTACACCGGCGGCTGGGACGTCATGGGTGACATCGCGGGACGTGCGCCGCAGCACCTCGGCTGGCACTCCTGGAAGCTCGGCTGGATCCGCGACGCCCAGGTGGCCTGCCTGCCCGCGCACGGGCGGCGCACGGTGCGGCTGACCCCGGTGGAGCGCGGGGGCGGCACCCAGATCGCCGTCCTGCGCACCGGCGGGACGACGGCGTACGTGGCCGAGTCCCGCCGGGCCGAGGGCCATGACCGGACCGCCTGCTCCAGCGGCGTCCTCATCTACAAGGTCGACTCCGCCACCCCGACCGGCGAGGGCCCCGTCCGCGTCATGAACGCCGCGCCGTCCCCCACCCCGCCCCCGGGCTGCGTGCCCCTGGACCTGGCCGCCCATACCCCCGGCCAGACCTTCACCGACCCCGACACCGGAGCGAGGATCACCGTGATCAGGGGTAGCGGGGAGGGAGACACCATCCGGCTCAGCAGGCCCTGAGAGCGATGTGTCCTTTGCCCCCGCTTGATCTTCCTTGCGTAGGGTGGCGGGATGGGGGAGGGGAACACCATCGCAAGACACGCCAACGCAAAACACAGGAGAAACAGCGCGGAGCAAGGCGGACTCGCACGGTCCTCGCTGCTCATGGCCGTCGGTACCGTCGTGTCCAGGGCGACCGGCCTCATCCGGCAGGTCCTCCAGGCGGCGGCACTCGGCACCGGCCTGCTCGCCAGCACGTACAACACGGCGAACACCGTGCCCACCGGCCTGTACACCCTGCTGATCGGCGGCGCGCTCAACGCGGTGCTCGTGCCGCAGCTCGTACGGGCCCGCGCCACGCAGCCCGACGGCGGCCGGGCCTACGAGCAGCGGCTGGTCACCCTGGTGCTGTGCGTCCTCGCGGCGGGCACGGCGCTCGCCGTGTGGGCGGCGCCGGAGATCATCGGCCTGTACATGCGCGACACGGCGGAGAACCACGAGGCCTTCGAACTCACCGTCGTCTTCGCCCGCTTCCTGCTGCCGCAGATCTTCTTCTACGGCATGTTCGGGATGCTCGGCCAAGTCCTCAACGCCCGCGAGAAGTTCGGCGCGATGATGTGGACGCCGGTCCTCAACAACGTCGTCCTGATCGCCATGTTCGGCGCCTACCTGGCGCTGATGACGGCGCCGCACAGCGTCGGCGACATCACCGCCGAGCAGGTCCGGCTCCTCGGTGTCGGCACCACCTGCGGCATCGCGCTGCAGGCCCTCGCACTGGTGCCGTACGTGCGCGAGGCGGGCTTCCGCTTCCAGCCGCGCTTCGACTGGCGCGGCACGGGCCTGCGCAAGAGCGCCCGCGCCGCCCGCTGGACCCTGCTGCTCGTGCTCGCCAACCAGGTCGCCCTGACCGTCGTCTCGAACTACGCCAACGCCACCGACCAGCGGCTGCCGCACGCGGGGGCCGGGTACACGGCGTACACGTACGCGCAGACGATCTGGCTCCTTCCGCAGTCCATCGTCACGGTCTCGTTGGTCACCGCGCTCCTGCCGCGGCTGAGCAAGGCCGCGGCGCAGGGCCGCACCGACGACCTGCGCGGCGAACTGTCCCGGGCGCTGCGCCTGACCGGTGTCGTGATCGTGCCCGCCGGATTCTTCTTCCTGGCGCTCGGCCCGGAGACGGCGGCGCTCCTGTTCGGCCACGGAGCCGCCGACGCGGCCGCCACGCGCCCGCTCGGCCAGATGCTCCAGGCCTTCGGCCTCGGCCTGATCCCGTTCTCCGCCCAGTACTTGCTGCTGCGCGGCTTCTACGCCTACGAGGACACCCGCACCCCGTTCTGGACGGCGGCGTGGATCGCCTCCGTGAACATCGCCCTGGCCGCCGTCTGCTACCAACTCCTGCCCGCCCGCTGGGCGGTCGTCGGCATGGCCGCCGCGTACACGCTGTCGTACGCCGTCGGTCTGCTGCTCACCGCGCGACTGCTGCGCAGGCGCCTCGACGGCCGCATGGACGGCAGGCGTCTGGTGCGCACGTACGGCAAGCTCACCCTGGCCGCCGCCCCCGCCGGGGCCCTCGCCTGGCTGGTGGCCCGCGCCTGCGCGGACCGGACGGACGCCGCGGACACGGCGACGACGGCCCTCGCTCTCACGGCGGGCGCCGCGGTGCTGATCGTCGGATACGTGCTGCTCGCACGGCTGCTGAAGGTCGGTGAGCTGCGACTGCGCGTCCTGCGCTGAGTCGGCGGACCGCTCTCGGCCACGGGCGGATGGCTCTCGGCCACGGAAGAAACGGGGATGGCCCTCGACCACCATGGTGATCGAGGGCCATCCCCGTGTGTGGGCGCCGGGCTCAGTGCTCCGTGACGAAGACGTGCGCGGCGGTGCGCGCGGGGAGTTCGGCAGCCGCCCCGCCGCTGCCGACCAACACACCGCCGGGTGCCGACGTCACGCTCACCACCGCGCCGGGCCGCACCCCCGCCCGCCACAGGGTGTCCAGCAACCGCGGGTCGGTCTGGACGCGTTCCCTGATGCGCCGGACGACCGCACGCACGCCGTTCGGCCCGGGTTCGAGGTCGCTGAGGCTGACCATGCCCTCGTCGGGGCCCGGCCCCGGGGCGCTCCGCTCGCCGAGTTCCTCCAGGCCCGGGATCGGATTGCCGTAGGGCGACTGCGTCGGGTGCCGCAGCAGTTCCACGACGCGGCGCTCGACGGCCTCGCTCATCACATGCTCCCAGCGGCAGGCCTCGGCGTGCACCCGCTCCCACTCGAGCCCGATCACGTCGACGAGGAGACATTCCGCGAGCCGGTGCTTGCGCATCACGCGCGTGGCGATCCGCCGCCCCTCCTCCGTCAGCTCCAGCCGCCGGTCGGCGGCCACGCGCAGCAGTCCGTCACGTGCCATGCGGGCCACGGTCTGGCTGACCGTGGGGCCGCTCTGGTCCAGGCGCTCGGCGATGCGGGCCCGCAGCGGCGCCACGCCTTCCTCCTCCAGCTCCAGGACGGTGCGGAGGTACATCTCCGTGGCGTCGATGAGTCGGGTCATGCCGTGCGTCAGGCGGAGGTCTCGGCGGTGGCGGTCAGGACCGCGCGGCCGAGTATGTGACCGGCGATGGTGAACCCGAGGAAGGCCGGGGTGGCCTCCGCGGGGACGCCGATGGACTCCACGTCGAGGGCGTGCACGACGACGAAGTAGCGGTGCGGGCCGTGTCCGGCGGGCGGGGCGGCGCCGATGTAGCGCGCCATACGGGCGTCGTTGGGCAACTGGAAGGCGCCCTCGGGCAGGCCCGAGCCGGTGTCGTCGCCCGCGCCCTCCGGCAACTCGGTGACGGTGGCGGGGATGTCGGCGACCGCCCAGTGCCAGAACCCGGACCCGGTGGGGGCGTCGGGGTCGTAGACCGTGACCGCGTAGCTCTTCGTGCCGTCCGGGGCGCCGCTCCACGAGAGCTGCGGGGAGACGTCCTTGCCGCCGGGGACACCGGCGGAGAGCTGCTCGGGCGACCAGGCGGCGCCGTCGGTGACGTTGGCGCTCGTCACGGTGAAGGAGGCCGCCTCGGGGAGGCGGGCGAAGGGGTTGTTGGCGTTCATCGCGTCGTTCCTTTCAGGCCGTGCTACGGGGTGGCGACGAGAGGTCAGGACGGCAAGGCACGCGGCGTCGTGCGGAGGCACCGCCGCCGTCTCTTATCGCCGATGAATCGACCATAGCATCAATAATCGATTATTGAAGAGATCGTCTATGCTGGCGGCATGACGCAGACGGTCCACACCTCACCCCCGTCGGGACAGCGGACGGGAAGGCAGTCGGGGAAGCAGATGCTCTCCGAGCAGGTCCACGCACACCTGCGGGACGCGATCATGTGCGGGGACTTCGCCCCGGGTGACGCCCTCAAGCCGCAGGACCTGGCCAAGGACCAGGGCGTGAGCCTGGCCGTCGTGCGAGAGGCGCTCGTGCGGCTTGTCGGCGAAGGCCTGGCCGACCGTCTGCACAACCGCGGCTTCGCCGTCCCGGCCTTCTCCGACCGCCGCTGGCAGGAGATCGCCGAGGCCCGCAGGACCGTCGAACCGGTCGTCCTGCGCATGTCCGTCGAGCGCGGCGACGTCGACTGGGAGGCCCGCGTACGAGCCGCCCACCACCGCCTGGCCCGCACCCCGGCGTACGAACCGGGGGAGGGCGAGTACTACAGCAGCACCTGGTCCGAGGCCCACCGCGTCTTCCACCGCACCCTGCTCGAAGGCTGCGGCAACCCCGTCCTCCTCGAGACCTTCGACCGCATGTGGACCGCGAGCGAACTGGCCCGCCGCTGGTCGGCCCACCGCGACCCCGACCGGGACGGCTTCGGCGAACACCGCCGCCTGGAGGAGGCGGCACTGGCCCGCGACGCCGACACGGCGGCCGAGGTCCTGGCCCGACACCTCACCCAGACGGCGACCGCACTGACCGACTCCGCCGGACCTTGCTGATCAGGTACAACTCCGGGTCGGACGGACAGCGGTGGACCCCCACGGACCAGGAGAGCCAGCAGATGGGCGCGTTCGACATACTTGACGGTCCGCGCGGTCGCCGGCTGTGCATGGTGCTCGCGGAGCGTTCCGACGACGTGAGGGAAGCCTTCTTCCACGCGGCGCACGATTTCCACGCGGCGCACGATCCCGCCGACCAGCGGAGGCGGAGGCGACTGCTCCGGCACCTGGACGCCTTGGACCCTGTCCGCACGGTCGCGGCCGCGGGAGAGCTGGGCCTGATGAGGGCTCTGGGCGACAGCGCGGCCGCCGCGATGTACTGGCAGGAGCCGGACGAGGAGGACTCCCTGCTCGGCCACCAAGAGCTCGTCGAGGCACTGCGCCCGCTCGCGCGAGCCGTCGGTGACGCGCCGGAGACCACCTGGTGGGCGGCGGCCATGGAGCCAACCGCGCAGGTGCACGTCCAGTGGATCGAGAAGCCCGGGGACAAGGACCGTCCGCCGCCCGCCCGCGGGGCCGCCGAGTCCCTGCGGAGGTGGAAGGCGCAGACGGTGAAGGACGAGCGTGACGCACCGCCCTTCCGCGAGGACCCCTCGGTCTCGTACAGCGGGATCTGGTGGTCGACGCCCCCGGCCTCCGGCGTGACCGTGACCTCCCGCGCGCTCCCGCGGCTGGGTGCCACGCAGCTCATGGCCGTCGAGGACGGTGCGGGCTGGACGCGTGCGCGGCTGTGGCCGACGCGTGTGCCGCAGGACGGCCGGACCTATGAGATCACCGGGCCGCGGGCCTGGACGGACCTGGTCGCGCGGTACCCCCTGCGGGTCACCCGGGGGCGGCGGCACGACTGGTCGCGGGCAACGGGTCGCACGGCCCAGTGGTACATCCCCGACTGGGAGGCGGTCGCCGCCGACTTCGACGCGGTGCATCTCACGGGGACCGGATATCTGAGCACGGCAGGCCGGGCGTTGAACGTGAGCGCCACGGCAGACGCGGGGGACTCCGGCGAGCCCCGCGCCACCGTGCTCGCTGGGTGGGGCCCGGACACGACGTACTGGCTCACGGGCTCCACGGGCCTCGGCGACGTGCCGACCGACTGGGAACTGCGCGATGTCGACGGAGACGACGATCCCTTGTGGACACCGGTGACCGGCCACTGAGCAACTGCCACCCCACGGCCTTTCGACGCCCGAGGGCTCCCGCGACGCCCGCGGCAGCAGCCACCCCACGAGCCGCCGCACGGGCGTCCCTCAGGCCGCCCGCCGAGCCCGCAGCCGATGCCGGCGGATCAGGTCCGCGTACAGGCGCCCGCTGCCCTTCACCGTGCGTCGCCGCGTCGCGCAGTCCACGTGGACGAGGCCGAAACGCTTGTCGTAGCCGTACGCCCACTCGAAGTTGTCGAAGAGGGTCCAGGCGTAGTAGCCGGCGAGGGGTGCGCCCCGGTGGGCGGCGCGGGCGCAGGCCGTGAGGTGTTCGCGGAGGTACTGGGTGCGCTCGGGGTCGTCGACGGAGCCGTCGGCGCGGACCACGTCGGGGTAGGACGAGCCGTTCTCGGTGACGTAGAGCTTGCGCGCGCCGTAGTCCTTGGTGAGGCGCAGGAGCAGGGTCTCCAGGCCGTTCGCGTCGATCTCCCAGCCCATGCCGGTGTGCCGTCGGCCGGGGCGGTGGATCCGGTGGGCGCGCGGGGGCGGGCCCGCGGGGTCGTCGGTGACGTGGGCGGGGATGCAGTAGTTGAGGCCCAGTCAGTCCAGGGGCTGCGCGATGACGTCCAAGTCGCCGTGCTGTTGCGGGATTTCGGTGCCGTACACCTCCAGCCCTCCAAATGGCCGATCCAGGCCGAGCAGAGCGGCTCGTTGAGCGTGGCCCACTGCGGCACCCGGTCGCCGAGGCGTTCGGCGACCACGGCGGCGTGCGCGACCTTGCCGGGGGTGCGGGAGAAGGTGTCCCACATGGACGGGGGAGCGGCTGTCTTCCGCGGCGGCTCCCTCGATCTGGTACGCCGACGTGGAGCCCCCCAGGTGAAGGGGTGGGGGAGCGCGGCGAGGTCGGAGGTGTCGGTCATGGAGGTCCTTTCGGCGGGGGCGGGACGGGCGGGGGAGCGGTCACTTGGCTGCGCTCAAGTCCTGTCGAGCGCAGTCGTGTTGGGGAACCCGGTGGGTGCTGAGAGGGGTCCCCGTGATGGTTGTGTTCAGTGTTTGAATGAGCTTCACGGCTTAACTTAGAGCGTGAGTTAAATCCTGAAGGCAAGTCGCGTCAAGGGGTACGGCACGGGTATGTTGCGAACGGGGAGAGGAGCCACATGGCCGAGCGGAACAGCCGAACCGTGCGTGACCTGCGTCTGGGCAACCGGGCTTCGGTGCTGCGCCGGTTGTACTTCCACGGGCCGATGAGCCGCCAGGCGCTCGGCGGCGCAACCGGGCTCAGCTCCGGCTCCGTCAGCAACGTCGTCGCCGAACTCACCGCCGACCACCTCTTGGAGGAGGCCGGGGTCGTCGAGTCCGACGGCGGGCGCCCCCGCACCCTGCTGCGGGTGGCCCCCGGCAGCGGCCACCTCATCGGCGTGGACGTCGGCGAGACCCGCGTCCGCATCGAGGCCTTCGACCTCGCCCTCGCGGAACTCGCCCGCGCCGACCGCCCGTTGACCCCGACCGGCCATGACGTCGAGGCCGTCGTCGCCCATATCCGCGACGGCGTCGCCGAAGTCACCGCCGCCGCCGGGCTCACGGCGGGCGAGGGTCTGATCGGCGTCGGCGTCGGCGTCCCCGGCATCGTCGAGACGACCGCCCCCGGCGGCGCCCTCGTCCACGGCCAGACCATCGGCTGGGACGCGGTGCCCTTGGAGTCCCTGCTCCGCGAGGCCGTCCAACTCCCACCGGAATCGGCGTACTTCATCGACAACGGTGCCCGCGCGCTCGGCCAGGCCGAGATGTGGTTCGGCGGCGGCCGCGGGGTGCGCGACGCGGTCATCGTCCTCCTCGGCTCCGGCGTCGGCGCGTGCATCGTCACCGACGGCGTCATCCACGGCGGGCCCGGCGAGTGGGGGCACCTGACCGTCCGTGTGCGCGGGCGGCGCTGCCGGTGCGGGGCGCTGGGCTGCCTGGAGGCGTACGTGGGGGCGGAGGCGCTGCTCGACCGCTGGCGCGAGGCGGGGGGCGAGCCGCCCGGGACCGGTGAGGAGAGCGGGGTCGCCGCGCTGATCGCGGCCGCTCACCCCGAGGACGGCGACGCCGCCGACCCCGTGGCGCGGGCCGTGCTCGACGAGACCGCCGAGTATCTCGGCGCGGGCATCTCCGGCCTGGTGAACCTCTTCGGCCCCGAACGCGTCCTCGTCGGCGGCTGGGCGGGCCTCGCCCTCGGCCCGCACCTCCTCCCCGCCGTCCGCGAGCACGCCGCGGCGTACTCCCTGCGCCATCCCGCGGCCCGCGTCACCGTGGCCCTCGGCGAACTGGGCCCGGACGCGGTGACGGTGGGCGCGGCGACGCTGCCCCTCGCGGACTTCCTGGCGCGGGGCGGGCGGCGGCGGGAGGAGACGGGGGAGGCGCCGGGGGCGGGCCCGCTGCTGGGCTCGGCGGCGCGGGCGGCGCTTTGACGCGGACCCGCGCTTGATCGGTCATTCGCTGCGGGCTTGTTTGCGGACGGCCTCGCCGTGGGGGGCTTGGAGGGGTCACCCCCGCGCGTGCGGGGACCACAGGCCGTGACCTGCGCCTTCACACATGGATGGAAGAGAGTTCCGGAGTATTTCTTGAGGTTCCGGCACCCCGCCCAACCGCCTGGCAACTCCGCACATGCCACCAGTTCGCCCGCAGGCGCAGAGGCTGGCGGCGCCCTCTGCTGGCGAAAAGCCACCCTCCCCCGCCGCGCCACGGGCCCTGACCGTGAATCTCGGCGCGACGGCCCCGCGATCGACCGCGAATTTAGGTCAGGCGGAACGCGCCCTGACGCGTCCTGTCGTGTGTGACCAGTCCAGAACCAACGTTCGATAAACAGTCTCACGCCGAAGAGCCGGCGGGCGGCGGGGGGCCCGTGCGCACGGGCAAGTCCGCCGGTGCCCCCGACGCCGAAGGCGCCCGCGCCTCCGGCGAGGCTGAGAAGGCCGAGAGGGCCGAGAGGGCCGAGAGGGCCGCGAAGGCCAACAAGGCCGAGCAGACCGAGGAGAAGGACGCGCCCGAGCGGCTTCCCGCGCGGGAGACCTGGACCGTCCTGTACAGACACTTCAAGCCGCACCGCGGCATCGTGGCGCTCGGCGCGCTGTTCACCCTGATCGGCGCCGCCACCGGCCTCGCGCAGCCGGTCGCGGTCGAGCAGTTGGTGAGCCGGCTTCAGGACGACGAGTCGATCACCTCGATCCTCGTCCTGCTCACGGGGCTCCTGGTGGTCGGGACGGCCGTCGAGTCCGTCGGCAGCTACATCCTGGAACGCACCGCGCAGTCCGTCGTCCTCGACTCGCGGCGGTCCCTCATCGGGCGCCTGCTGCGGCTCAAGGTCTCGGAGATCGAGCGCGTACAGCCCGGCGACCTGATGTCCCGCGTCACCTCGGACACGACGCTGCTCCAGGCCGTCACCACGCAGGCCGTGGTGTCCGCGTTCTCCGGGGCGCTCACCGTCGTCGCGACCATCGTGATGATGGCTTTCATGGACCCGGTGCTCCTCGGCGTCACGCTCGGTGTGATCGTCCTCATCGGGGCCGCGACCGGCCTGGTCATGCCGAAGATCTCCAAGGCGACACAGCGGTCGCAGGAAGCCGTCGGCATGATCTCGACCGCTCTGGAGCGGGCCTTCGGCGCGTTCCGCACGCTGAAGGCCTCCGGCGCCGAGGAACGCGAGGTCGCCAAGGTCGAGGCGGCGGCGCGCGAGGCCTGGCGGCACGGTGTGAAGTCGGCCAAGTGGCAGGCGGTGGCGTGGAGTTCGATGGGCTTCGCCATCCAGGTCTCGTTCCTCGCGGTGCTCGGCGTCGGCGGCGCGCGCGTCGCTTCCGAGGCGATCTCCGTCGCTACCCTCGTGGCGTTCCTGATGCTGCTCTTCTACCTGATCGACCCGGTGAGCCGTCTCGTCGACGCCGTCACCCAGTACCAGGTGGGCTCCGCCGCCGTGGCCCGCATCGTGCAGGCGGAGCGGATGGAGACGGAGGAGGCGGCCACCGTCACGGAGCAGGGGGACCGGGCGGCGAGCCGTCGGGCAGCCGTGGAGCGGCCCGCCTCCGTCCTCTTCCAGGACGTCACCTTCCGCTACCGCCCCGACCTCCCCCACGTCCACCACGGAGTGACCTTCGCCGTCCCCGGCCCCGGCATGACGGCCTTCGTCGGCCCGTCCGGCGCGGGCAAGACCACCGTCTTCGGGCTCGTCGAGCGCTTCTACGACGCCACGGGCGGCCGCGTCCTCGTCGACGGCCGGGACGTACAGGACTGGCCGCTCGCCGAGTTGCGCGCGACCATCGGGTACGTCGAGCAGGACGCCCCCGTCCTCGCGGGCACCCTGCGCGAGAACCTGCTGTTCGCCGCGCCGGACGCCACCGACACCGAGATCCACGACGTCCTCGTACAAGCACGCCTGGACAGCCTCGTGGAGAAGCTGCCCGACGGTCTGGAGACCGTGGTCGGCCACCGCGGCTCCAAGCTCTCCGGCGGTGAACGCCAGCGCGTGGCCATCGCCCGCGCCCTGCTGCGCAAGCCCCGGCTGCTGCTCCTCGACGAGGCGACCTCGCAACTGGACGCCGTCAACGAACTGGCGCTGCGCGACGTCGTCGCCGAGGTGTCGAAGACCGTGACGGTCCTCGTCGTCGCGCACCGGCTGTCGACGGTCACGCTGGCCGACCGGATCGTCGTCATGGACGCGGGCCGGGTCCGCGCGGTCGGCACGCACGACGAACTGGTCGAGGGAGATCCGCTGTACGGCGAGCTGGCCGCGACCCAGTTCCTGGCGACGTCGTCCTGAGCGGGAGCCGCGGGCTGGACGCGACAGGTGCGGGGGAGGGCGGCCGTGGTGCACGCGGCCGCCACCCTCGGCGCTCGGGCCCTGGGGAACGCGACCCTCCAGGACCTGGAGAATGCGGCCCTCCACGCCCGCGGCATGCGGCCCTCCACGCCCGGGAAAAAGCAGCGAGCCCCAGCGCCGAGCCGCCGCTATCGTGCCCCCATGACCGACTTGACCTTGGATCGCTACGCCGCCGAAATCGTCGCGCAGACAGAGCGGTTGACCCTCTCGATCAAGGGCGCGGACCTTGCCGCCCCGGTGCCGACCTGCGCCGGCTGGAGCCTCGGTGACCTCCTGCGGCACCTGGGTGGCGCGCACCGCTGGGCCGAGGAGATCGTCCGCACCCGGGCGACGGGCCCGGTGCCGGACGACCAGGTGAACGACGTGTCGGGCGACGACAGGGCGGATGTCGCCGCGCTCGGCGCCTGGTTGAGCGAGGGCGCGGAGCTGTTCGCGGACGCCTTGCGGAAGGCCGGACCGGACGCGCAGGTGTGGACGGTGGCGCCGAGCGGCACCCCGGTGTTCTGGGCGCGCCGCATGACGGTGGAGACAGTGGTGCACCGCGCGGACGCGGTCGCGGCCGTCGACGGGACGTACATCCTGGACCACGACGTCGCCCTCGACGCCCTGGCCGAGTGGCTGGGCTTCCTCGAACTGCCGCAGGTCTACGAGTCCCCGGAGGCGATGCGCGGCCTGCTCGGGCCCGGCCGGACCGTCCACTTCCACGCGACGGACGCGGCCCCCGGGGCGCGGGGGGACTGGCTGATCGACCTCACCGGTGAGGCGCCCGCCGTGCGGCGCCACGGAGCGGGAGAAGGCGCACCCGGGGGAGCGGCCGTGAGTCTGCGCGGTTCGGCGGCGGCGCTCCTGCTGCTCATGTACCAACGGGACTCCGTCCTGGACGACGCGGTGGAGATCGTCGGGGAGCGGGAGCTGTTCGAGGAGTGGCGGGAGGGAGTCAGCGCGTGGCTCCGGAGGTGACGAGGCAGAGGCTCTGCCGCTGTGCACCATGACCACCTCACACCGAACCCGGTCGTCCCGTGGATCCGCCCCCGGACGACCGGCGCGGACGCCGCCGACCACTTCCGTTGGTGGGCCACCCAGCCCCGGCCGCCGGTCATGCGCCGCACGTGAGCTTGTACTCGACGATGTAGGCGCGATGGTCGCGCCCTCGCTTGCGGTAGGTGGGGTGTCGTTGCGAGGGGCCGGGGAGTCAGGGGCCCGGCTGCGCGGGCCGGGGAGGAAGTTTCTCGCGCTCGTCGGGGGCGGGGGCGGGGGCGGCGCGCGGCGCGGGATCGAGGGCGCGGACCGGCAGGGCGGTCAGATGGCGGACGCGGTCGTGAAACCCGCCCATGGGCAAGGGGAGTTCGACGTCGTCGTCGACGAACCGCACCGCCAGGACGGCGTACTCCATGACGGCGAGGGCGACGGGCGGCCCAGGAACTGCAAGCCTGTCATGGACCGCACGGGCCCCGACGTTGACATGATCGAACGGTTCGGGAACATTGCCGTCGTCGCCGGGATCGCCGTACCGGCTGAACGCGCAGACCACGGCCAGGGCGGAGCGAAGTTCCCGCTTCGAGCCGATCCTTGCTTCGCGCCGACCCATCGGACGGGCTCCGGGGCGCGGCATTGGGCCGCAGTACGAGGCAGAAGTGCCGTGCGCGTGAGGTGGGTTGTGCGTGACTGGTGTGTGAGGAGGTCTTGCCGAGCCGTTCGGTGGGTCTCCATAATCACGGGAGCACTTCACGGGCTCACCCCACGGGGCCCGGACACCTTGCGGTCAACTGCCCTTGTCCATGCGGTTTTTCCGAAGGGCGCCTCCGGCCTGGGGTTGGCATGAGCCCAACAGAGTGCTCTCCCCCCACCGAGAGGAAGTCCGTTGAAGAACACGGTCACGTACCTCAAGAGGGCCGCCGCCGTCGGCGCCGTCACCCTCGCCGCTTTCAGCCTGAACCCGGCCAACTCCTGGGCTGTGCCCGCTGACGGGCCCGGCGGCGACGGGCCCCGCACGAGGGTCGTCGGCGGCACCCCGGCCGAGCAGGGCGAATTCCCTTTCATGGTCCGTCTTTCGATGGGCTGTGGCGGCTCGCTCCTTGAGAAGGACGTCGTGCTGACCGCCGCCCACTGCGTCGACGGCAGCAGCGACAACCCGAACATCACCGCCACCGGCGGTGTGGTCGACCTGGAGTCGCCGGACGCCGTCACGGTCAAGGCCACCAAGGTCATCCAGGCTCCCGGCTACAACGGGACCGGCAAGGACTGGGCGGTCATCAAGCTGGAGAAGGCCATCGACCAGCCGACGCTGCCGATAGCCGAGAACAACTCGTTCGACAAGGGCGACTTCACCATCGCCGGCTGGGGCGCCGACAAGGAGGGCGGCAGCCAGCAGCGCCACCTCCTCAAGGCCCAGGTGCCGTTCGTGGACGACGCGACCTGCAAGGGCGCCTACTCCAACCTGGTCGAGGACGAGGAGCTGTGCGCCGGGAAGATGGACACCGGCGGCGTCGACACCTGTCAGGGCGACTCCGGCGGCCCCATGTTCCGCAAGGACGACAGCGACAAGCTCGTCCAGGTCGGCATCGTGAGCTGGGGCGAGGGCTGCGCCCGTCCGTCCAAGCCGGGCGTCTACACCGAGGTGAGCCACTTCGCGGCCGACATCAAGAAGGCGGCGGGCGAGCTGGGCTGACGCCCGTCGTCCGGCGGGCCGCTGTCTGAGCCCGTCCGGTGAGTCTGCTCGCGCCGTACGTCCGCGGGGACCGGTTCCGGCCGCCCGCGGACGTACGGCGCACGTGCGTGTCGGCCCATGCGGCCTGTCCGCCTGCTTCTGCTCAGCTCATGTCTCGGCTCCGGCCCACGTCCGCCCGGCGGGATGCTGGGTGGGCTCGTACGCACCGGCGCTGACCAGCCCTGATTCATACGCGACGATGACGGCCTGGACACGGTCACGCAGGCCGAGCTTGGCGAGGATGCGGGCGACGTGCGTTTTGACCGTCGCCTCGGCCAGATGCAGGTGGGTGGCGAGTTCGGCGTTGCTCAGTCCGCGTGCCAGCAGGCCGAGGACCTCCAGTTCGCGCGGGGTGAGCGGGGCGAGGTCGCGGTGGAGGGGGGCGGTGTCGGGGGCGTGCCGATGTTGGCCTGCGGAGCCGTGCTGATGTTCGCCTCCGGCACTGCGTTGATGTTCGCCTCCGGCACTGCGTTGATGTTCGCCTCCGGCACTGCGTTGATGTTCGCCTCCGGCGAAACGCTGCACGAGGCGACGGGTGATGGCGGGTGCGAGGAGAGCGTCGCCCGTACGGACCGTGCGGACGGACGCGGTCAGTTGCTCGGGGGTGACGTCCTTGAGGAGGAAGCCACTGGCACCGGCGGACAGTGCCGCGTAGACGTACCGGTCGAGGTCGAAGGTGGTCAGCATGATGACGCGTGGCTCGTCCGGGGCGCCGGTGAGGATGTGGCGGGTGGCCTCCAGGCCGTCCATCTCGGGCATCCGGATGTCCATCAGGACCACGTCGGGACGGGTACGGCGGGCCCTGTCGACGGCTTCGGCCCCGTTGGTGGCCTCGGCGACGACGTCGATGCCGTCGGCACCGAGAATCAACCGGAATCCGGTACGGACCAGGGTCTGGTCGTCGGCGAGGAGCACACGCAGCGGCTCGGTCACAGTGTCTCCAAGGGGATCAAGGCCTCCACACGGTAGCCGCCGGTCAGGCACCGGCCTGTGGTGAGGGTTCCGTCGTAGACGGCGAGGCGCTCGCGCAGGCCGATCAGGCCCCGGCCGCTTCCGGCCGCCGCGTCCGCGCCGGGGCGTCCTCCGGCGTCGGTCACCTCCACCCTGAGCTGTTCGGGACGGTATTCGACGGTCACGGCGGCGGTGGCGCCGGACGCGTGCTTCACGGTGTTGGTGAGGGCTTCCTGGACGACACGGTAGGCGGCGAGTTCCAGGCCCGGGGGCAGCGGACGGGGCGGACCTGTCACGGTCAGGTCGACGGGCAGTCCGGTGTCACGGACCCGGCCGACCAGCTTTTCCAACTGGTCCAGGCCGGGCTGCGGGGCCAGCTCCCTCGACGCGTCGGCCAAGTCGGCGCCCCGGCCCGGTTCCTCGCCCTCGTCGGCCATGGTGAGCAGCCCCATGACGTGCCGCAGCTCGGTCATGGCCGCCCGTCCTCCCGCTTCGACCGCGAGCAGCGCCTCGCCGGCCTGCTCGGGGGAGGATTTCATGATCGTGCGGGCGGCGCCCGCCTGAATGACCATCACGCTCACGTTGTGCGTGACGACGTCGTGCAGTTCGCGCGCGATGCGGGCCCGCTCGTGCTCGACGGCCCGGCGCAGCGCCTCGGCCTGTTCGCGTTCCAGGGCGGAGAGCCGGGTGCGGCCCTCGTCGGTGCGGAGTTTCCAGGTGCGCAGGCCGACAGCGGCCACGGCCATCGGGACGAGGATCAGCAGGGCGATGTATTCGTTGGGGACGATCGGTGTCACCGAGTTCCCCGAGGTGCCGACCAGGACGACCGACACCGGTAGCGCCGCCAGGGTCGCCACCCGGTACGGGCTGTACACGGCGGCGCTGTAGACGGCGATGACGAACGCGTAGAAGGTCAGCCGCAGAACGCTCTGCGGGGTCGCCAGGGTCGCGGCCGTCACGACGCACAGCACGGCGAGCGGGTAGCGGCGGCGCAGCGCCAGTGCGCCCGAGGCGACGGCCGCGAGGGTCACCATGAAGGCCAGGCCGCCGGGGCCGTGCGGGCGCCGCACGACATGCTGCACGCCGGGTGCGATCTCACGCACCACGACGTTGCCGGCGTTGTCGATGCCGTAGTAGACGGTGGAGACTCCGATGACCAGCGCCACCAGCACGTCGAACTGCCAGGCGCGCCGGGTGGGCCGCAGCGGTGGACCGCTCGCGAGCCCGGCGTCGAGGACCGTCCGCCGGGCGGCTTCCGCCAGCCGCGCCATCGTCGTACGTACGTTCATCACCGGTTCATTGTCGCCACCGCGTGAACCCGTGGAGTCCGCCTTGGCGGTCGTCGTCGGCGCACCGGATACATCAGCCGCCTACATCGCAGGGATGACGTTCTCGCGGCTTGTCCCAGCGCGGTACCGCATGGGGTTCGCACGGGCGACGCGTACGGGCCCCACTCGCTCCTAGCGTTCACACGGCCAACTGCCCGTACCCGAGGAGCCCTTCATGACCATGCCGGTGATCGAACTGCGTGCGGTGAGCCGCCGCTACGACGACGGCCCGCCCGCGCTGCACGACGTCTCGCTGACCGTGCGGCCCGGAGAGGCCGTCGCGGTCCTCGGCCCTTCCGGCAGCGGCAAGTCCACACTGCTCAACCTGATCGCGGGCCTGGACCGCCCCGATACCGGGAGCGTCACCGTGGACGGGGTACGAGTGGACCGACTGGGCGAAGCCGGATCGGCGCGCTACCGGCGATCGAAGATCGGCATGGTCTTCCAGTTCTTCAACCTGCTCGACGATCTGACGGTCACCGACAACGTCGTACTGCCCGCGCGGCTCGCGGGGATGGCGCGCGGCGAAGCGGACCGCAGGGCGGCGGAACTCCTTCAACTCCTTGCCGTCGACCGGCACGCTCGCGCCTGCCCGGGGCGGCTCTCCGGCGGCGAACGCCAACGCGTCGCGGTGGCCCGCGCGTTGATGAACCGGCCGACGCTGCTCCTGGCCGACGAGCCCACCGGCGCCCTCGACACGGCCGCCGGACAGGACGTCAGCAGGTTGCTCGGCGGCCTCAACGCCGAGGGCCAGACCATCGTCGTGGTCACCCACGACCTGGCGTTGGCCCGGTCCTGCACGAACCGCACGGTCCGGATCGCCGACGGCCGGATCACCGAAGACGTCCGCTCGTCGGCCGTCGTCTCCGGGGCCGACCGATGAGCGCGCTCGGCAAGGTGGTGCGCTCGGAGGTGGGACGACGTCGGGTGCAGACGCTGGTGATCGGGCTCGCCACGATGATGGCAGTGGCCGCGTCCGTGCTCGGCGGATCGCTGCTCGCGGTGTCCGGAGCGCCCTTCGACGACGCCTTCGCCAAGAGCCACGGGGCCCATCTGTCGCTGCAGTTCGACGCGGGCAAGGTGAGCGCGGGACAGCTGTCGAGGTCCGGGCACGCGCAGGGGGTGAGCGACGCGGCAGGGCCGTTCCGTACGGCGTCGGTCACCCCGAGGCCGGACGGCCGGGACACCCCTGGATGGCCGATGACCGTGGTCGGCCGGGGTGATTCCGGCCGGGACGTGGACGAGGTGGCACTGCTGGACGGGCGGTGGCCCACGCGCTCCGGCGAGATCGTGCTGTCCGCGGGCTCCTCGGTCATCCCGACCATGGGCATGAAGCTCGTCTTCCCCGACCTGCCCGGCGATCCGACCCTGACAGTGGTCGGTGTGGCCCGCTCGGTCACGCGAACCGCTGACGCCTGGGTGGTTCCGTCCCAGATGCCGGCGCTCACCGCGAACGGCAGCGGCGGGTACCAGATGCTCTACCGCTTCACCGACGCGAGCACCGCCGCACAGATCACCGCAGGCGGCAAGGCCGTCACGGAATCCTTGCCGCCGGGCACGGCCGTCGGCGAACAGTCCTGGCTCACCGTCAGGAAGTCCGCCGAGCGCGACACCGCCCTGTACGTCCCGTTCCTCGTCGCGTTCGGGGCTCTGGGCCTGGTCATGTCGATGCTCATCGTCGGCAACGTCGTGGCGTCGGCCGTCGGCACGGGAACGCGCCGCATCGGCATCCTCAAGGCCGTGGGCTTCGCCCCGGCCCAGGTCGTGCGGGCCTACGTGGGCCAGGCGCTGATCCCTGCCGCCGCCGGAACGGTCTTCGGCGTACTCGCCGGTCACTTGCTCGCCGTCCCCGTACTGGCCGAGACCGAGGAGGTCTACGGCACCTCGTCCCTGGCCATCGCCCCCTGGGTCGACCTGGCGGTGGTCGCCGGGGTGCTCGGCCTGGTCGCGGCGACCGCGTGGGCCGGCGCCTGGCGGGCCGGGCGGCTGCGTACGGTCGACGTGCTCGCCGTCGGGCGCACCGCTTCGGCGGGCCGCGGCCGGTGGGCGGCCCGTCTGGCCGGACGACTGCCGTTGCCGCGGCCGGTCGCCCTGGGCCTTGCCCGGCCCTTCGCGCGGCCCGCCCGCGCGCTGGCCATGGGGACGGCGATCGTGTTCGGCGCCATCGCAGTCACGTTCACCGTGGGCATGGGCGCCTCGCTCAGCCAGGTGATGAAAGCCAAGGCCCATGACGCCGCCGACGTCGTCGTGCCCGCGCCCTTGCCGGACGCCGGACCCCAAGGCCCCGCCACCGAGAAGCGGCAGCCCGAGCCCGATCCCGCCGCGGTCGCCTCGGCCATCAAGGCCGCCGCCGGAACCGGGAAGTACTACAGCACCGCGAAGGTACGCGCGACCGTGTCCGGCCTGAGCGGCACCATCGAGGTGAACGCCATCACCGGCGACGCCTCCTGGGGCGGCTACACCATGGTCTCGGGCCGCTGGATCGACGAGCCCGGCGAGGCCGTGGTCCCGACCCCCTTCCTCGCCGCCACCGGCATCCGCGTCGGCGACACCGTCACTCTGAGCGGCCTGGCCGAGCCGGTCACCGTGCGGATCGTCGGTGAAGTCCTCGACACCCGCAACGACGGCATGCAGGTCTTCACCGACGCCTCGACCCTCACGGGCGCACATCCCGGTCTGACAGAGGCGAGCCACCACATCGCGGTGGAGTCCGGCACCGAAGTGACCGGCTACGTCGACGCGCTGAACAGGGACCTGGCGCCGCTGGGCGTCACCGCCCGGGCCGGTGGGCTCGGCGCCGGCGGTGACATGGCCGCCACGCTCAACGCGCTGTCCGCGATCCTGACGCTGATGCTCGTCGCTGTCGCCGCGCTCGGTGTGCTCAACGGCGTACTGCTCGACACGCGCGAGCGCGTGCGGGAACTCGGAGTCCACAAGGCGCTCGGCATGACCCCCCGGCAGACCATCACGATGGTCCTCACCTCGGTCGCCGTGACCGGACTCGTCGCGGGAGCCGTGGGCGTGCCGCTCGGCGTGGCCCTGCACGGCTGGGTCATCCCCGCGATGGGCGACAGCGTGGGGCTCCGCCTGCCCGACTCCGTCATCGCCGTCTACGACGCGGCCGAACTGCTTCCGCTCGCCCTCGGCGGCCTGCTCATCGCCATCCTGGGCGCGCTCCTGCCCGCAGGCTGGGCTGCCAGAGCCCGCACCACCACGGCCTTGCGCACCGAATAAGGGGAGCTGACTTGTTGCGAAATCCCCTTCCCTGCCCGAGAGTTTGATCTCGGTCAGTCGGACCATCGCAGGCACGGGGGTGCACAACGTTGACGCACGACACTCAGCACCGACAGGACGGGCCCGGACGGGAAAGCGTGGAAGTTCCGCTGTCCATCGGGCAGAGCTCGCTCTTCTTCATCCATGAGCTGGCCCCGGAGTCGACCATGTACAACATGGCTGTCGGCATCACGATGCGGGAGAAACTCGATTCCGGGCGTCTGCGAGGCGCATGGGAGAGGGTGTGGGCCCGACACCCGGTGCTCACGGGAGTCGTCTTCGCGGGAGCGGGCGGTTACGCACAACGCTGGTACTCGGCCGAGCCGCCTTTGACGGTGCGTGAGGTACCCGGCATGGACGCCGATGACCTGACGCGAGTGGTGAACCAGGACTACTCCCTTGCCTTCGCCCTGAAGAAGGAAGCACCCGCCCGGCTCTTCCTCTACCAGCACGCGGAGCGTTCCACGCTGCTCATGGTGGTGCACCACATGGTGGGTGACCTGACTTCTCTGTTCACCGTGTGCGAAGACCTCTTGACCGGATATCGCGAGGGCAATGCCGAGGAGCCGGTCCAGGCCGACAACTCGTACGCCCGCCACGTCGCGCACGAACGCACCTTCCTCGAGAGCGCCAGGTCGGAGCCCATGCGCCGCTACTGGGCGGATCGGCTGGCCGGCTGCGCCTTCGCACTCGACGTTCCCGGCACCGGGTCCACCACGGCCGCGGACGCCCCGGCACTGGCCCGGTTCACCCTCCCGCGCCCCCTGGCGGACGGGGTCCGGCGGACGGCCGACGCCAGTGGCACGTCCACCGCCACGGTCCTGCTCGCGGCCTTCAACGTACTGCTGCACAAACTCACCGGTGAAACCGACATCGTCGTCAGCTTTCCCATCGAGGGCCGTAAGAAGCCCTTCAAACGCACGGTCGGGTACTTCGTCAACTCGCTGCCGCTGCGCACCGGCGTCGTCGCGGACGACGGATTCGACTCACTGCTGTCCGCCACCCACGCCGCACTCGTCGGCGCCGTCCGCCACCAGGCGATACCGATCCCCGCCGTGCTCAGCGGCGTCACCCCCGAAGTCGCGCGCGCCATCCATCAGGTGAGCTTCCAGTTCGAACCCGAACGACTCTCCCACGGGGCCCGGATGCACTTCGGCGACCTGGGACCGGCCGAGCTGTTCGGCCATGAGGTCGAGGCTGTCCCGATCCGGCAGCAGGTCGGCCAGTTCCCCCTGTGGATGCAGATCGGCGAGATGGAGGGTGCCCTGCAGGGCGGGCTGCACTTCGACCCCGCGAGGTTCGGCCTCGACGATGTCACCGGCTATGCGCGGTGGTACGAGGCACTGGTCCGGGACATCGTGGCCGACGTCACCACCAGCGTGGCCGCCTTGGGGGCGGGCGGGATCCCGGGGGCCGACTGAGCCGGCGCGGAGGTCGGAAGGGGACGCACCGCACCGGCCCGTCGGGGTCAGGCCGGGGGTTGCGTCATGCGGTTGTGACCCACGGTGTCGCTCCCGCTCACCAGGACGCACGCGTGGCCCGGAAACAGGGGCGAGGAGTCCTGGTCGACGATGTTGACCTCGGGGGTCGTGTATCGGGCGGACAGCCCGAGCCTGCGCCGGTCCGACGTGTTCTTGTGGGAGTGGTGCATCAACTGCTCGCTGAAGAGAAAGAACTCACCCGGAGCGAGTTCCATGTCGACGGCCGTGGTGGTGTCGACGACTGCGGGGTCGATCTCCTGCGGGAAACTCATCCCCGGGCGTGAGGGCACGTGGTGCAGCAGTTCGCGATGCGAGCCGGGAATGATCTGTACGCACGAATTCTCCGTGGTCGCCTCGTCGATCGCCAGCCAGAGGGAGAGGTTCACGGGCGGGTCGAGCGGCCAGCTGTCGATGTCCTGGTGCCAGGGCACCTCCAGACCGCCCGGCTCCTTGTTGAACAGGAACGTGGACCACAGCAGGATGTCGTCGCCGAGCAGCCCCCGCACCCGGCCGAGCACCTCGGGCAGGGTGGCGAGGTCGTGGACCGGACGGTGGTCCAGGTGACGGGAGTGCAGGTGCGTCGCCGGGTTGGGGCCGGGCGAGGTGAGCACCTCGGCGTCGATGCGCCTGCGGAAGGTGTCCATCTCCTCGGGCGAGCAGGCGACGTACGGCCCGAGGAAGCCCTGCTCGTTGAATCGGGCGACCTCGTCGCTGGTCAGCGCGGCAGTGGTGGTGTCCATGGAGATCACGGTGTCACCGGGCGGCCCCCGGCTGCCATGCCCGAGGCCGGGTAAAGTTTGCACTGAACCGCATGCCTCAGCGCGCTCGGTAGGTCCGCGGGGAAACACCCATCGTGGACTTGAACTGGCGGCTGAAGAGGTAGACGTCGCAGTACCCGAGGCTGCGGGCGATCCGGGTGATCGTGTCCTGCGTCTCGTCGAGCAGCCGCGCGGCGTGCTGGATACGCCGCCGCACCAGCCACACCTTGGGCGGGCAGCCGTAGGTCCGGCGGAAGCAGCGGGTGAAGTGCTCCGGGGACATCCGAAGGAGTCGGGCAAGCTCGGCCGGGTGCACCCGCTCGGCGACCCGCTTGTCTGCGTGGTCCTCCAAGAGGCGCCGCTGCGCGGCGTCCAGCGCCGGACGTACGGTCCGCTGCTGCTCCGCGAGCCGGAGGGCCGAGCTGAACAGCAACTCGAGCGCGGCCCGCATCCGGACCTCGCGGAACGGCTGCCGCTCCTCCCTCTCGTTGATCAACAGGTCGAGGGGCGCCCGCAGTTCCCACGCCCCGGGCAGCACGACGACCGGCCCCAGCGGCGGATCCTCCGCGGGCGCCGGCGGCAGCTGGAGCCGGTAGAGGGCGAGCGGCCGCGAATCCGCGGCGCGCAGCGCGAACGGCACCCCTGGCTTGAGCCACACCAGCGTCCCCGGACCGACCTGGATCCGCTGGTGGCCGGCCACACCCTCGTACCGGCCGGCCACCACGAGGTGGATGAGATGCTCGGAGAGCCCGTGGTCGAACGACACCTCCCAATCCGCGGGCGCCGTCCCGTACTTGAGCATCCCGACGTCCGGATGCCGGTCCAGACGCCGCAGCCAGTCGCGATCGTCCCGCGTCCTCTCCGGGGCCTCCAGCAGCACGGGCGTCGAGGGCATCTCAGACCGGGGCGGGGAATCCGCTGACAGGCCGTCCGGGATCGGCGGCCGCCGCGGTCAGGACCTGGATCAGCCCTTGGGCCAGGGTGTCGACGGTGCTCCGGTCGAAGAGGTCGGTGGCGAAGATCAGGTTCCCCTCGATACCGGCCGGGTGTCCTGCGGAGTCGAACCGCTCGTACAGGTGGATGTTGATGTCGTAGACGATGAACGTGTGCTCCATGGGGACCGGCGCGGCCTGGACGCCCGCGAGGTCCAGGGCGGCTTCCGGGGTGTTGTGCAGGACCAGCTTGACCTGGAACAGGGGGTAGCGGGCCGCCGACCGGTCGGGGACCAGCTCCTCCACGAGCCGTTCGAAGGGCAGGTCCTGGTGGTCGTAGGCGGCGAGCGTGTGTGCGCGCGTCCGCTCAAGGAGTTCGCTGAAGGACGGATCGCCGGACAGGTCGTGCCGGACGACGAGGGTGTTGACGAAGAAGCCGACCAGGTCTTCCAGCGCCTCGTCGGTGCGCCCGGCGACGGCCGTACCGATGGGGATGTCCCGGCCCGCCCCCATGCGGCACAACAGCAGCGCGAGCGCCGACTGCAGCACCATGAACACGCTCGCCCCGCGCCCCTCGGCCAGCGCGACGAGGTTCCGGTGCGTGTCGGCCGGAACCCGCACCGGCACATCACCGCCTCGGCGCGAGGCGACGGCGGGACGCGGCCGGTCCGTGCGCAGCGCCAGCTCCTCCGGGACCCCTGCCAGCCTGGCCTTCCAGTACGCCAGTTGCTGGTGCAGCGGACTGTCCGGGTCGTCCTTGTCGCCGAGGAGGTCGCGCTGCCACCACGTGTAGTCGGTGTAGCGCACCGACGGTGGATCCCATCGCGGCGCCCCGCCCTCGACGCGGGCCGCGTAGGCGGCCGAGATGTCCCGGCCCAGCACGTACTCCGACCATCCGTCCGACGCGATGTGGTGCACGACCATCACCAGGACGTGTTCTTCCTCGGCGACGGCCAGCAGGTGGGCCCGCAACGGGATCTCGTCGCTCAGGACGAAGGCGTGGTGGGCCGCGCGCTCGATGGCCCGGTCGACTTCGTCGCGCGACACCTCGCGCACCGGCAGGCCGAAGGAGACGGCGTCCACGTCGAGGACGCGCTGACAGGGCTCGCCCTCCACGAACGGGAACATCGTCCGCAGCGTTTCGTGGCGGGCCACCACGTCCTGGAGCGCCGTCTCCAGTGCCTTGCGGTCCAGGGAGCCGGTGAGCCGCAACGCCATCGTGATGTTGTGGCGGGTGGGGCCGTCCAGCTCGTCCCGGAACCACTCCTGGGCGAAGGACAGCGGAGTCACCGGCCGGCGGGGCCCGGGGACGAGTGCCGGCCGGTGGCGGCCGGGTGTGTCCAGGGCCGCGGCGAGCGCGGCGACCGTGGGGTTCTCGAACAGGGTGCCGATGCCGAGCTCCGCGCCGAACTCGGAACGGATGCGCGAGACGAGGCGGGTCGCCAGCAGTGAGTGGCCCCCCGCTGCGAAGAAGTCGGCGTGCACGCCCAGCTGTTGCCCGCCGAGCAGCTCGGTCCAGAGCTCGAGGAGCCGGGCCTCGCGTGCGTCGCGCGGCGGCGTGGTGTCCAGTGACCTGTCGGTCAGCAGGGTGCCCGCCACCGACGGCAGGGCCTTGCGGTCCACCTTGCCGCTCCCGGTCAGCGGCAGCGCGTCGAGTTGGGTCCAGACCGTCGGCACCATGTACGCGGGAAGGCTGCTCGCCGCGTGCGCGGTGATGTCCGCGGCGTCGGGACGAGCGCCCGCGTCCGCGACGAAGTAGGCGGCGAGCTGCCCCTCCCGGAGCAGTACGGCGCACTCCAGCACGTCGTCATGGCTCCGCAGCACGGCCTCGATCTCCCCCGGCTCGATCCGGTGGCCGCGCAGCTTGAGCTGTGCGTCGGCACGGCCGCGGAACTCCAACGCCCCGTCGGGTCGATGGCGTACGAGGTCACCCGTGCGGTACATCCTGCGGGTCACGCCCGTGTGGTCGGTGTGCTGGACGAAGCTGTCCGCGGTCAGGTCGGGCCGCCGGTGGTAGCCCTCGGCGAGTCCGGCGCCGGCGAGGTGCAGCTCCCCGGTCACACCCTGGGGGACGTGCTGCCCGTGACGGTCGAGGACATGCACCTCGGAGTTCGCGATCGGCCACCCGATGGGCACGGTGCCGCTGCCGTCCTCGGCACACCTCCAGTGGGTGAGGTCGGCCTCGGTGGGACCGTAGATGTTGTGCAGCTCCGCGGGCAGCGTGGCCTGGAACTGCCGCTGGAGGTCGTACGGGAGGGCCTCCCCGGCGCAGAGGACACGGGTCAGCCCGGTGCACCGGGAACCGGCCGGATCCTCCAGGAACGCCCGGAGCATGGAGGGCACGAAGTTCACCGTCGTGACGGACTCGGCGACGATCAGCTCGGCGAGGTAGGCGGGATCGCGGTGGCCGCCGGGCCGCGCCACGACCAGGACGCCCCCGGTGAACAGCGGCCAGAAGAACTCCCAGACGGACACGTCGAAGGTCGCGGGGGTCTTCTGCAGTACCGGTTCGCCGAGCCGCAGCGGGAACTGCCGCTGCAGCCACAGAAGCCGGTTGGCGATCGCCCCGTGGGAGACGAGGACCCCCTTCGGCTTCCCGGTCGAGCCCGACGTGAAGATCATGTAGGCCCCGTCGTCCGGCCCGGCCCCGCCCTCAGGCGGTCCCGGCGGACAGCTGAAGCCGGGTACCTCGGCCGCACCCGGTCCGACGACCGTGATGCCCGGTGCCGCGATCTTCTCGCTCCCCGGCCCCCGGGAGACGGCCACGGTGATCCCCGCGTCGGCGAGGATCTCGCGCAGCCGCTGCCGCGGGTGTTCGGGGTCCAGCGGAACGTAGGTGCCACCGGCCTTCAGCACCGCGAGCAAGGTCACCGGCAGCTCCGGCGAACGGTCGAGGACCACCGCGACGAGGCTGCCGCGCCGTACCCCTTCGGCCCGCAGCAGATGGGCGAGCCGGTCGGCCCGCTCGTCCAGTTCGCGGTACGTCATCCCCTCGCCGTCGAAGCGCACGGCCGTGGCGCCGGGGGTCCGGGCTGCCTGCTCCGCCACCAGGGTGTGCAGGACGTGGGGGCGGTCGTACCGCTCGGTGGTGTCGTTCCACTCCTGGATCCTGCGGTGCTCGGCTGCCGACAGCAGGTCGGCGGTCTCGTAGCGCGCGTCCCCGTCCGTGGCGAGGGCGGTGAGCGCTGCCACGTAGTAGCCGTGGACGAGGTCGATCTGCTCGGCGGTGAAGAGCGAGGCGTCGAACCGCAGTCCGAGGCCCAGCCCGTCCTCGGTGCTGCGCTGGAGGAACTCGACGCCGAAGGGGAAGTGCGTGTCGGCGACGACGTTCTGCTCGACGACTTCCACCTGCGACTGGTCGGCGAGGGAACGCTCGACGTGGAAGTGGGTGTAGTTGAAGAACGTCTCGAAGAGCTCGGGCGTCCGCGTGCCGTGCAGGATCTCCGCGAGCGGATGGCGGCGGTGCGGCTGGACGGCACGGTCGAGTTCCGCCGTGTGGCGCACCAGGTCGCGCCAGGTCCCTCCGGTCAGACGGCCGCGCACGGGCAGCGTGTTGAGGAAGAGCCCGAGGGTGAGGTCGCCGTCCTCCTCCTCGCTGCGCCCGTTGTGGATGACGCCGGTGACGACGTCGTCCGAGCCGCTCAGCAGGCCCATCACCCGCAGATGCGCCGCGAGCAGCACGATGCGCAGCGAGACGCCCAGCTCACGCGCCAACGCCCGGAGGCCCTCGTACACCTGCGGGGAAACCCAGCGGCCGTCGATCCGCATCACCGGCCCCGGTGCCTGCTCGGCGGCCGGCACGCCGCGCGGCAGCGGCGTGAACGTGGCGCCCGCCAACTGCTCCGCCCAGAACCGCCGGTCGGCCTCGCTCGCCACCGAGGCGCGCTCCAGCTCGACGAACGAGGCGAAGCGGGTGGCGGGCGCGGGTGGCGTCGGGCTGTTCGTGCCACGGACCCCGTCGGCGTACCGGCGCAGCAACTCGACGAAGAGCGAGCGTTCGCTCCAGCCGTCGAGGATCGCGTGGTGCTCGGTCACGAACAACTGGTGCGTGTCGTCGGTGCGGCGCTGCACATGGAAGCGGATCAGCGGGGCCGACCGCCAGTCGAACCGCTCGGCCCGTTCCCGGCCGAACCTGCGGTCCGCAGCCGCGTTCAGCTCGACCTGATCTTCACCACGCAGGTCTTCGAAGGTCAGGGGCAGTTCGGCCCGCCGGTGCACCAGCTGCAAGGGCTCGCTGAAGCGGACCAGATCGAAAGAGGTACGCAGGACGTCGTGCCGCTCTAGGAGGCCGGAGACGGCCTCGCGCCAGGCACGCTCGCTGAAGGGGCCGCGCAGCCGGTACGTCGAGACGTTGTGGTACGCCGCTCCGGGCGCCGTCGGATCGCTGTGGAAGAGCATGCCCTGCTGAAGCCGCGTCATCGGGTAGGCGTCGGCGATGCCGTCCGGCAACAGGTCCCGGTCCGCCGCCGTGAGCAGGGAGAAGGCCTCGTACACCGGAGTCGCCCGGGGCTCGCGCGCGGTGTGCCGGGCCACCGCGGCGAGCGTGCGGACCGTCTGGCACTCCAGCAGGTCCTGGAACGCCAGCTCCAGGCCGGCCTTCCGGGCGAGCGCCAGCATCCGGATGCTGAGGATGGAGTCGCCGCCGAGGCTGAAGTAGTTGTCGTCGATGCCCACCTGCTCCAGGCCCAGGACCCGGCACCACGCGTCGGCGAGGATCTTCTCCGCCTGGTCGCGGGGAGCGACGTAGGGCTCGGCGGCCCCGTCCTCGTGCGCGTCCGGCACGGGCAGCCGGTCGCGGTCCACCTTGCCGTGGCCCGTGAGGGGGAGTTCGGGCAGGACGGTGAAGGTCGACGGGACCATGTGGGCGGGCAGCCCGCCGATCGCGTGGGTGCGCAGCGCCCCGGGGCCGGGGGCCGCCTCGCGCGCGGTGACGTAGGCCGCGAGGCGGACGTGCCCCTCGTCGTCGGTGCGCGGCACCACCACGGCCTCGTGCACGGCCGGGTGTTCGGCGAGCACCGACTCGATCTCGCCCAGTTCCACCCGGAACCCCCGGAGCTGGACCTGGGAGTCGAGCCGGCCGCGGTATTCGATGTCCCCGTCGGGCAGCACGCGCACCAGGTCCCCCGTGCGGTACAGCCGCTCCCCGGGGCGTGTCGCGAAGGGGTGCGGGACGAAGCGTTCGGCGGTGAGGCCCGGCTTGCCGGCGTAGCCGTGGGCCAGGCCCGCTCCGCCCACGTACAGCTCGCCGGCCTCTCCGGTCGGCACCGGTCGTCGGCGCGGGTCCAGGACGTGCAGCTCCAGATCCGGCAGTGGGCGCCCGATCACACTGCTGGTGCCCGCCGTGACGTCCTTCAGCGTGATCGGGCGGTAGGTGACGTGCACGGTCGTCTCGGTGATTCCGTACATGTTGATCAACTGGGGTGTGGCGTCGCCGTGCCGGGCGCACCAGTCGGCCAGCGCGCGCGGGTCGAGCGCCTCACCGCCGAAGATCACGTAGCGCAGGGCCAGTTCGCCCCCGTCCGGCCGCGCGGCGGCGTCGGCGCGGACGAGCTGGTGGAAGGCCGACGGAGTCTGGTTCAGGACGGTGACCCGCTGCTCGCGCAGGAGCCGCAGGAACGCGTCGGGCGCGCGGCTGGTCTCGTACGGCACCACCACGAGCCGGCCCCCGTGGGCGAGGGCGCCCCAGACCTCCCACACCGAGAAGTCGAAGGCGTAGGAGTGGAACAGTGTCCACACGTCCCGCGGGCCGAAGCGGAACCACTGCTCGGTGACGCCGAACAGCCTGCTGACGTTGCGGTGCGGCACCACGACGCCCTTGGGGCGGCCCGTGGAGCCCGAGGTGTAGATGATGTACGCGGGGTCGTCGGGCCCGGCGCTCCGCTCCACCGGCGTGGCCGGGTACGGATCGTCCTCCCGGGCGTCGGCCAGGTCCAGGACGGTGCCCGTGAACCCGGACCACCACCGCGGGATCTCCCGGCTGACCAGAACCGTGGCCACCCCGGAGTCCTCGGCCAGGTACCGGAGCCGTCGTTCGGGGTAGGAGGGGTCGAGCGGGACGTAGCAGCCCCCGGCCTTGAGGACGGCGAGGAGAGCCGCGACCAGGCCGGCGGACCGGTCCATGCTGACGCCGACGAGGACGCCGGGTCCGACCCCGTTTTCGCGCAGGCGGTGCGCGATCCGGTTGGCGCGGGCGTCGAGTTCGGCGTAGGTGACCTGGGTGTCGCGGTCGACCAGGGCGACCGCGTTCGGGGTGCGTGCGGCCCACTGGGCGAAGCGCTCGTGCACGAGGGCGGGGCGCCGTCCGAGGTCGGTGGGGTCGGGCGCGGGCTGGTGGCCGGGAACGGATCGGACGGGCTGCCGCGGTGCGGAGGTCTGTGGGGGCGTGGCACGGAGGACCGTGTCGAGATGGGCGCGCAGCTCGTCGGCGCTCATCTGACGGAAGGTGTCCCGCAGGCGCTCCGCGGTGTCCTCCGGCGCCGCACCGCCGCTCTCCCGTTCCGGGCCGCGCGTCTCATGCGTAGTCATGGAAACCCTTTCCGGTCTTACGGCCGAAGTGCCCCGCGTCCACCAGCTTCCGCAGGGCGGGCGGTGCCGTGTAGCGGCTGTCCCCGGTGTGCGCCCGCAGCACGGTCAAGGTGTCGTCCACGTTGTCCAGGCCGATGAGGTCCGCCGTGCGCAGGGGGCCCATCTGATGGCCCAGACACTGCTCGAACAGCGCGTCCGTCGTCGTCGCGTCGGCCTTGCCCTCGCCCATGGCCGCCGCCGCCTCGACGATGGTCAGCATCAGCACGCGGTTGATGACGAAGCCGGGGCCGTCGAGGACCACCAACTGCCGCTTGCCCATGCGCTCCAGGAGACGCGCCGCGACGGCGAGCGTGTCGTCACTGGTCTCCGGCGTCCGGACGACTTCGACGGTCTCCTTCAGCGGCGCCGGGTTCATGATGTGCAGACCGAGCACCCGGTCGGGGCGGTCGGTGCGGGCGGCGAGCCCGGCGATGGGGATCGCCGAGGTGAGGGACGCGAGGACGGCGCCCGGCGGGGTGACGCGGTCGAGCTCGGCGAAGAGCTTCTCCTTGAGGTCCTGTCGCTCGGTGGCGCACTCGATGACGAAGCCGACGTCGTCCAGGGCGTCCAGGGCCTGTGCCCACCGCACGCGGCCGAGGACGCCGACGGCGGCGCCCCGCTGGACGCGGCCGAGGAGGGCGGCGAGCCGCACGCCGTCCTTGATGGCGGCGCGTGCCCGTTCGGCCGCGGCGGGGTCGGGTTCGACGACCACGACCTCGTACCCGGCCTGGGCGAGGCTCTGGGCGACTCCGCTGCCCATGGTCCCTGCGCCGACGACGCCGACGCGTTCCGAAGCGTCCTGGGGGCGGTTCCCTGCGGTCATCGTGGTCCTTCCGGGCTTGAGTCTGCATCGCGGCGTGGTGCTTCGGAGGGGCCGAGGAGCGCCGCTATCGGCTGTGCGGCGTCGTGTGTGAACGCCAGGGCCCGCAGTACGTCCTGGTAGGCGCTGATGAAGCCGGCTGCGGTGTCGGCGGTGAACAGCTCGGTGCTGTACTCCAGGCCCGCGGTCACGTCCGCCCGGCCCTCCCTGACGCTGGTGACCAGCGTCAGGTCGAGCTTGGAGGTGTGGGCGGGCATCCCCTCGACGAGGGTGACGACGTTCTCCCGCTCGTCGAAGAGGCCGCCGCGGCTGCCGTCGGCCAGCGTGAAGCCGGGCACCTCCTGGTGGACGAACGACACGTCGACGACAGGGTCGCGACCGGCCTCGCGCGGGGCGCCCAGCGCGCTGACCACCCGGTCGAAGGGGACCTCCTGGTGGTCCATGGCGTCGAGCACCGTCGCCCGTGTCTGGCGCAGGAAGTCACCGAGACCGGCCTGCGGAGGCACCGCGCAGCGCAGCGCGACCGTGCTGTTGAAGTAGCCGATCAGGTCCTGGAGGGCCGGATGGTTGCGGCCGGAGGTCGGCGTGCCGACGACCAGGTCCCGCTGTCCGGTGAGCCGCGCGAGCAGCAGATTGAACCCGGACAGGAGCACCACGAACAGCGTCACCGACTCCTCGGCCGCCAGCGTCCGCAGCCGCTCCACCACCGGCGCCTCGACGGTGAACGGCACCATGTCGCCGGTGTACGACTTGCGCGCCGGTCGCGGGTGGTCGAGGGGCAGCTCGACGCGGGGCGCGTCCTGGAGGGTCTTCTTCCAGTACGCGAGTTCGTGGTCCAGGGCGGAGCCGGCGAGCAACTCACGCTGCCAGAACGCGTAGTCCCGGTACCGCACGGGCAGGGCGGGCAACCGAGCCGCTCGCCCCTCGCGCCGTGCCGCGTACAGCTCGGGCAGTTCACGGCGCAGGATGCGCGGGGTGCCGCCGTCGCTCACGGCGTGGTGCGTCGTGTACTGCATCACGTGCCGTTCGGGCGCGATGCGCACCAGCAGGACCCGCAGCAGCGGTTCGCCGGCGACGTCGAAGCGGTGCTGTGCGGCCCGCAGGACCAGTTCCCTGGCGGACGACTCCGGGTCGGGGGAGTCGGAGACGTCGGTGAAGGTGAAGAAGTCACCGGGGTCGGGGCGGACACGCAGCTGTGGTACACCGTCGACGTCGACGAAGTTGCACCGCAGCGGCTCGTGCCGCAGGGCGAGGTCGTGCCACATGCCGCGCAGCGCGTCCACGTCCAGCGGACCGTCGATCCGCCGGACCGTCGGCTGGTTGTACAGGGTGGTGCCGGGGTCGATCTGATGGTGGAACCACATGCGCTCCTGACCGAAGGACATGGTCAGTTCGTCGCGGAGGACCAGTTCCGGCCGGGTTGCCGGTGCGGCGGGCTCTGGCGCGCGAGCGGGCTCCGCGCCGGCGGCAGGCGCTGCCAGGTCGGGGGCAGGTGCCGCCAGGTCGGGGGCGAGCACGTCCGGGGAGGGCTCGATGAACCGGGCGAAGTCCTCGATCCGCGGGTGTTCGTAGAGGTCGAGGAGCCGGTGGCGGACCCCGAAGCGTTCCTCGACGCGGTTGATGACCTGAAGCGCGATCAGCGAGTTGCCCCGCAGCTCGAAGAAGTCGCTCTCGGGGCCGGGGACCGGTATCCCGAGAAGTTCGCCGAGGGTCGCGCACAGCCAGTCGAGCGTGCCGGGCGCGTCGCCCGGCTCCGCGGCGCGGACGGCGTCTGCTCTCGGCGCCGGAGTCGATGCCGGTGGGGGCGGCGCCACGCTCGCGTCCCGTGGCGGCAGCCAGCACGTGGTCGGCCGCAACGGGTGCCCGGGGAGCCGGACGCGGCTGTGCCGGGGCGCGGCCGGGCCGACCGCAGACCAGTCCGGGTCCACCCCGGCTTCGTACAGCGCACCGAGCACACCCAGCAGACCCCGGTCGTCGGGGCTGACGACATGGCAGTGGGCACGCGGGTCGGTGCCGAACCGCTCGCGCGCGAGGGTGCCCAGAGACCCGCCGGGGGTGACGTCGACGAAGACGGCGGGCCCCTGGTCGAGCAGGTCCCCGACCACCTCGGCGAAGCGGCCGGTGTCCAGCGGGCCGGGGTCGGTGCCCGCGGCTAGGTCGGCGGCGTCCGCCGGTGTGAGTTCGGCGCGCAGGTGACGGGCCAGGTAGCGCGAGACGCCCGCGCCGATGACCACGTCGGGGCGGATGCCGCAGCGCCTCAGTTCGGTGACGGCGGCCAGTTGGCTGGACAGGATCTCGGCGGTGGCGCCGACGGCCGGGAGCTGGTCCGGCAGGTCCGCCGGGGTGGTGACGGGTGCCGGGGCGTCAGGGGAGAGCAGCAGCACCACCCGGGGACGGTCGCTCCGGGACGCTGTGGTGGGCGTGTCCTCTTCGGGGCCGGCGTTGAGCCAGGTGGCCTGGGCGGCCAGGTTCAGGGCGAGCGCACCGGTCGAATCCGCGGTCACGCCGACGCGGTGCCCGTAGTGGGCGCGGCCCCTGTTGAGGGTGTAGGCGATGTCGTCGAGGTGCCGCGTGTCGCCGTGGAGGGCCACGGCGAGATCGGCGCACAGCCGCGCGAGGGCAGTGCGGCTGCGAGCCGACACGCCGATGAGCCGCGGGGACCGCGTGTCCGTGGTGGCGGGCACGGGCGGCCGGGGCGGAGCCTGTACGACGCAGTGCGCGTTGCCGCCGCCGAGGCTGAAGGAGCTGACTCCCGCGAGGCGCTCGTCGTCCTCCCAGCGCCGGGTCTCGCCGATCATCTCCAGTGAGGCGGCCCGCAGGTCGACCCCGGGTGGCGCCTCGGTGAAGTGCAGCGAGGGGTAGAGCTCGGCGTCGCGCACGCTCAGGACGGCCTTGACCAGGCCCGCCACCCCGGCCGCGCCGTCGAGGTGGCCGATGGCGGACTTCACCGCCCCGACGGGCAGCGGTCGCGAACGGCCCCGGAAGACCTCGGCGAGACCTTCCAGTTCCACCGCGTCCCCGAGCCTGGTGCCCGAGCCATGGGCTTCCAGGAACCCCGCTCGGAAGGGGTCGACTCCGGCCGTCCGCCACGCCTGCCGGATGACGGTGGCGTGCGCCGCCGCGCTGGGCGCGCTGATCGTCGCGGCCGCGCCGCCGTTGTGGCGGGCGGCGATCCCGCGGATCACGGCATGGACCGGCAGGTGCGCGGCGCGGGCACGCGCCACCGTCGTGAGCAGCAGTGCCGCACCGCCCTCGCCCGCGACGGTGCCGTCGGCCGTCGCGTCGAACGACCGGCAGCGGTCGCTGCTCGACGCGATCTCGGCGAAGCCGCCGACCTGCTGTCGCGTGACACCGTCGGGGCGTACGCTCACGCCTCCGGCGAGCGCGTACTCGGCGTCGCCCGCGGCCAGTTCGCGGCAGGCGAGCCGGACGGCGAGCAGCGACCCGTTGCAGCCGCTGTCGAGGGAGTAGCAGGGGCCGTCGAGGCCGAGGGTGTGCGCGATCCGGGCGGGCAGGCCGAAGGGCGCGTTGCCCAGAGAGCCGACGACGTCGGAGAGGTCGATGCGACTGCCGTAGCCGGAGGACGTGGCGCTGAAGACCACGGCGGTGGACCGGCCGCGCAGCTCTCCCGTGCTCTGGCCCGCGTCTTCGATCGCCTGGTGGGCGAGGGTCAGCGCGAGACGGTGCTGGGGGTCGATCAGCCCGGCCTCGTGCCGGGTGAGTCCGAAGAACGCGTGGTCGAAGGTGTGGATGTCGTCCAGGTAGCCCATGGGCAGGTAGTCCGCCGCCGGGTCGATTCCGGTGGCCGCCGCCCGCGCCGCGGGCATGGTGCGCACGGCGTCGTGGCCCGCGCGGAGGTTGGCGCGGAAGGCGTCCAGGTCGTCGGCGCCCGGGAAGCGCACGGCCATGCCCACGATGGCGATGTCGGTGTCGAGCACGCCCCTCGCGGGGGCGTCCGCTTCCTGCGGGCCGACCGGCCCCGTGGCCGGTTCCTGGCCGTGTGCCCCCGGGCTCCTGGCCGGCTCCCGGTACTCGTGCGCCTCGCCCCGCCGGATCGCGGTGCCGATCTGTGCTCCCCCGCTCATGCGGCCCCTCCGTTTCGTCTGCGGTTCGTGCGTTCCGCGCCGCTCATACGTCGCTCCCCGTTGGCACGGCCGGGCCCGGCGCCCGCGCGGCGGCCGTCTCCGGCGCGGCGGTGCTCGCGATGAGCTCGGCGTGGGCGGCGACCGTCCGGCTGTCGAAGAGCTGGCCCAGTTGCACGGCGCCGGGCCAGCGCAGTTCGTACGACGCGTGCAGCGCGAGCACTTGGAGCGACGTACCGCCGAGGTCGAAGAAGCTGTCCCGCGCGTCGAAGTCGCCGTGGCCGAGGACGCCCGCCCAGCACGTCGCGACCTCCCGTTGCACGCCGGTCGGCCACCGGTCGGCGTCGAGGGCCACGGTGTCGGCCGTCGCCGTGTGGAGTCGGCGCAGAGCCGCCTCGTCCGCCTTGCCGTTGGGGGTCAGCGGGATGGAGTCCACCACCACGAACCGTCCGGGTACGGCCTGGGGGACGAGGTGGCGCGCGCAGAACTCCCGCAACTCCCGTGCCTCGGGAGGAGGTTGCTGCCCGAGTTCCGGGGCGGCGCGCACCCAGTAGGCGGTCAGCGTGGTGACGTCCGCGTCGTCCACTCCCGCGAGTGCCGCCTTGGTGTCGACCACGACGGCCTGCCCGACCCCGGGGTGGCTCTCCAGGACAGCCGTGGCGGCAAGCCGTTCGACCCGGACCCCGCCGATCTTGACCTGGCCGTCGCTGCGGCCCAGGAACTCGAAGTGCCCCTCGGTGTTGAGCCGCGCCAGGTCACCGGTGCGGTACAGCCGCTCCCCGGGCGCGAAGGGGTTGGCGACGAACCGCAGCGCGGTCGTCGTCGGGCGCGCGGCGTAGCCGAGGGCGAGCTGCAGGCCGCCCAGGTACAGCTCGCCGGTGTCGCCCGTCGGTACGGGGCGGAGCCGGTCGTCCAAGACGTACGCGGTGGACCCCGCCGTGATCGCGCCCATGGGCACCACATCTTCCGGGACGCCCCTGACGTCGTGCGCGGTGACCGCCACCGTCGCCTCCGTAGGCCCGTACTCGTTGCCGAGCCGGGTGCCCGGCAGTGCGGCACGGTGCCGCCGCACCAGCGCGGGCGCGGTGGCCTCACCGGCCAGGACGAGGAGCCGCAGGTGCCGGTCGGCGCCGTCGAGGTGCTCCAGCAACTGCCGGTAGAAGGACGGTGTGGTGAGGCACTGCTGGGCCTCGTGGGCGCGCAGCAGGGCCGCCACCCGCTCGGCGGACATGAGTTCGTCCGCGTCGGGGAGCACGGCGGTGCCGCCCGTGCACAGCGCGTGGAACGTGAACATCAGCGAACCGTCGAAGGCAAGACGCAGCGCGGAGAAGGCCGTGAGCCCGGGTTCGTAAGGGCGCGAGGCGATCAGGGAGGCGAGCCCGCCGCGGCTGATCATCACGTTCTTGGGCGGGCCGGTCGTGCCGGAGGTGGAGATGAGGTACGCGGGGGAGTGGGGGGACGAAACGGTGTACGACGCGACAGGGGGCGAGGTCGTGCCCGCGCTCTCGGTCCGCGCCCGTCCACCCGGCGCCGTGTCCAGGTCGATGAGCCCGGGTGCCGCACCGTCGACGGCCACCGCCGCGCGTACCTTCTCGGGTGAAGTCGCGGCGTCCTCGCCGTGGAAGACGACCGCCGCGCAGCCGGTGTCGCCGACGACCGCCCGCAAGTGCGCCACGGGATGCCCCGGGTCGGCGACGCACCAGGCCGCTCCCGTGCGCAGGGCCGCGACCATGCCGACGACGAGCGAGAGCCGTTGCCGCGCGTGGAGCACCACGACGTCCCCGGGTCGCACACCGGAGCCCCGCAGCCGGAGTGCCAAAGCGGCGCTCTGCACGTCTAGTTGACGGTACGTCACAGACTCCGCGCCGACAGCCGCGGCGGTCCGCCCGGGCACCCGCTGGAACTGCCGCGAGATCAGGCCGAAAACGTCGGGCGGAGTGCCGGCCGCGGCGGGCGCCGCCGAGTCGTCGATGAGCGTGACGTGCGGCGTGGGCGGCCCTTGCGCGTCGGGCGCGACGAGGACCACGGGGTCCGGTCCGGGATCGAGTACCTGGAAGCCGGAGAAGCGCAGCGTCACGAGCATGACGCGGTTGACGTCCGTGGCCACGAACTCGGCGAGCGGGCGCAGGCCCGCCGCCCTGGCCCGGGCGTTGACGTGCTGGATGAACAGGGCACCCACACCCCGGGACATCACCCGGCAGGACATGAGCAGCAGCCGCAGCACGCTGTCACCACCGCGCCGGTGCGAGACGGAGAGCCCGATGGTGCCGTAGTCGCCGAAACGGTCCCGCAGCGAGGCGACGAGGATCTCGTGGTCGGGAGAAGCCATCAGCTCCCGCAGTTCCTCCATCCCGTACACCAGGCCGGTGCTGTTCAACTGGTGGGTGCGTACGGTGAGTTCGTGGGCCCGCGCCAGGTCTTCCGGGGTGGCCCGCCAGACACGCATCTCCAGGCCGAGCCAGGCCAGGAACTCCTCGCGGGTGCCGTCGAACGCGTCCTCGCTCTCCTTCCGCGCGCGTTCCGTGCGGTAGAGGGCGGCGCGGTCCGCGGACTCCGCGGTGGTGACGGCGGGGGTGAACTCGGGCCGCTCCGGGAGACCGGCCATGTCCTCGGGCGCGTAGACGCGGACCTCCGGCAGGGCGTGCTTGACCTCGGCCCGTTCCAGGGGGTCGTTGTCGATGAAGGCGAGCGAGTCGACGCCGATGTTCAGCTCCCGAGCGATCCGCCGCACGGACTCGGACTTGTCGCCCCAGCCCACGCACACCGCGGCGAACCGGTCGAGGAGGCCGTGGGCCCGCAGGTGGGTCGTGGCCGTCTCGTGGTCGCCGCGGCTGGCGACGGCGTGCAGGATGCCGCGCCGGTCCAGTTCGGCCAGGGCGCGCAGGGCCTCGGGGCGCGGGGTGACGGTGTCGTTCTCCAGGATCACGCCGTCCCACATGGTGTCGTCCAGGTCCCACACCAGGCATTTCACCGGTGAGGTCATCGCGGGTCCTCCGTTCCCGGTGTCGGGGTCGCCGCGTGTGCGGTGCGGCGTACGAGCCAGCTGCTCCAGGCGGCCACGGGGCTGCTGTTCATCACGAGTGCGTGGGTGCCGGGGGCGAGGGCGGGCGCGGCGTCGGCCATGTTGAGCAGGACGTCCACGGGGCCCAGGTGCCCGTAGCGGGCGAGGTTGCGCCCACAGACCGGGTCGATGGGGACGTCGAGGGCCTCCTGCCAGAAGCCGAAGGCGCCCCCGGAGAGGTTCTGCATCAGATGGGCCGTGATGTCGTCGCCGGTCAGGTCGTTGCGGCGGAGCAGATCCGCGTTGAGGGCGAGGAACTCCTTGCGGCTGCGCACGGCGAGCCGGAACGTGTAGTCCGGCTCGTTGGCACACCGCTCCGCCCAGTCGCGTTCCGGCACGTCGCGGTAGTCGATGCGGAACAAGTCGGCGAAGGCCCCGTCCGTGCGCAACGACTGGTCGACCAGTTCGAAGGGGCCCGGCGCCTCGGACTTCGTCAGGAGCACGGCGGCTGCGCCGTCCCCCACGATCGTCATCGGCGGGCGGTAGCGGGCGGGCGCGGCGGCCTTGGAGGTGGCGACGACCAGGACACGGCGGAAGCCGGGCATGCCGCGCAGGAGCCCGGTGCCGAGGCTGAACGCCGCCGACACCGAGACGCAGCCCAGGTCGCCGACGCCGGAGACCAGCGCCCGGTGGGCGCCGATGGCGTGCTGGACGCGGGTCGCCTCCGAGGCCATCAGGTACTGCGGCGCGCGGCCCTGGACGAGCAGCAGCGCGTCCAGTTCGGCGGCCTCGGTGCCGGTCGCGCGCAGCGTCGCCTCCGCGGCCCGTACCGCGAGGTCGGACTCGGTGAGTCCGTCGGCGGCGCGCACTTCGTCGATGCCGAGGGCGCGGGCGTGCCCGCGCTGGGCGGCGGGGAGCCCGTCCGTCAGGCGGTCGAGGGACTTGACGGTGTCGGGGAACCAGGTGCCGACATGGCCGATGGTCACCGGTGGGGCGGCGGTCACCGCTGCCCGTCCCTGACGTGAGGGGTGTGCCGCGCGACGACCCGGTCGCCGATCGCGAGCTCCGAGACCTCGTCCGTGCCCTCGATGATCTGCATGATCTTGGCGTCCCGGAAGAAGCGCGCGGCCCGGCCGCTGATCGCGCAGCCCGCCGCGCCGAGGAGCTGGACGGTGTCGCGGCTGACCGCGGCGGCGGCGGTGGCGGCCGCGTATTTGGCCATGATGGTCGCGGTGATGGCCTCGCGGTCCTTCGATTCCCGCAGGGCGGCGGCCCGTTCGCACAGGGAGCGGGCGCCCTCGGCGCGCACGTGGGCACGGCCGAGGGCGGCGCGCACGGTGGCGTGCCCGGACAGCGGCACGTCGCCCTGCCTGCGCCGGGCGACGTGCCCGGCTGCCTCGGCCAGAGAGCCCTCGGCCATCCCGACGCACCCCCAGGCGACCGTGTGGCGCCCGTGGTCGAGGGCGGTGCCGACGGTGTGGGTGAGCCCGAATCCGGGCGGGCCGATGACCTGGTCCGCCGGAACGCGGACGTCGTCGAAGCTGATGTGGGCGAGGCGGGCGCCGCGCAGGCCGAGCGCGTCCGTCACCGGCTGCCGGCTCACGCCGGGCGCGTCGGCCGGTACGAGGACCGTGGTCAGCCCGCCCGGCGCCCGGCCGAGGACCAGCAGGACGTCGGCGTCCTGGCCGAAGGTGACCCACACCTTGTGGCCGCTGACCCGGACCTCGCCGGCGCGGGGCTCGACGCGGGTGGCGACGGCCGCGAGTTCGGTCCCCGCGCCGGGTTCGGTGGCGGCGAAGCCCGCGAGCAGGTCTCCCGAGGCGAGGCGCGGCAGCCAGCTCTGCCGCTGCTCGGCCGTACCCCAGCGGTGGACGGCCGCGTTGACCATGCCGCTGACGGTGAGCAGGGCGCGCAACGAGGAGCAGACCGCGCCGAGTTCAGCCGCGGCGTACCCCATCGCGCGGGCCCCGGCGCCGCCGCCTCCGTACGCGGCGGGAAGGTCCAGGCCGAGTAGCCCCGCCTGCGCGGCTTCGCCGATGACGTCCCGGGGCAGGCCGGTTCCGGCGTCCCACGCGGACGCCTCGGCCGTCGCTCTCGCGAGCAGCGCCGGGAAGCCGGGTGAGAGGTCGGGCGAGAGGCCGGGGGCGAGGTCGGTCACCGTCACCGCGGCACCGCTTCCGCGGCGGGCGACGGCTGCTCCCCACGCTTGCGCCGCACGTACTCGGCGATGCGTCTGACGGTGCGGAAATTGTCGAGATCGAGGTCCTCGACTTCGACGGAAACGCCATAGACCTGTTCGACGTGGACCACGATTTCCAGCGCTCTCAGAGAATTGATGAGCCCGCGTTCGAAGAAATCGTCGTCCGGTTCAATCGTGGAGGCAGTGAGCGACTCAAGGTGATTCTGCAACTCAACAAGGAGATCGTCGTGCACAGCATCATGCAAAGAATGTGCCTGTTTGGTCATGCCGCGTTCAATTCCTTTCGCGACGGCCCCGTGACGGCCTCAATGGTGTGAAGCTCACGGTGGCCGCTACCGCATCCGCCATATAAGTGCAGGTCATGGCGGCATGCATGGGCGGTCGGTCAAACTGCGTGCAGGATTCACGTGCAACGCGGCGAGTCTGTCACAGGGCTTGTTCGTGCGTCCAGAGATCTAATGGATCTCCTTGTGTGACATCAAATGAAAGGGAAAGTCTGCAGCTCCAAGGCATTTCGGAACATGAACTTCCCCTTTCACTTGACAGCGGTATGCAGAAATTTGCCAGTTTCGGGACTGTGAAGGCGACGAGCGGCGGCTAGGCCGGTGTCGGCTCCAGACGGGCGGGCAGGCGTTCATAGCCGCGGAGTATGCGGGTGCCGCGACGACGGGCCCCTGCCGTCAGGTCGAGCCGCGGAAAGCGTTCGTAGAGAGTGCGCAGCCCGACCTCCCCCTCCATGCGGGCGAGGGCCGCGCCGAGGCAGTAGTGGCGGCCGGTGGAGAAGGACAGGTGGTCCTTGGCGTTGGTCCTGGTGATGTCGAAGCGGTGCGGCTCGGTGAACACCGAGGCGTCGCGGTTCGCTCCGGCGAGCAGGAGGGAGATGACCGCTCCCTGGGGGATGGCGCGTCCGGCGACGGTGGTGTCCCGGACGGCGGTCCTTCCGGTGCGGAACAGCGGCGGGTCGAACCGCAGCATCTCGTCCACGGCGTTCGGCCACAGGGTGGGGTCGTCACCGAGCGCGGCACGCTGGTCGGGATGGTGGTGCAGCAGCCCGACGCCGTTGCTGAGCAGGTTCACCGTGGTCTCGAAGCCCGCTCCGAGCACCAGCCCGGCGGTGGCCCGGAGTTCGACGTCCGTGAGGCCGCTGCCGTCGTCGTCACGGGCGGCGACCAGTTGGCTGAGGAGATTGTCGCCGGGCTCGCGGTGGACCCGCTCGATGTGGTGTGCCAGCCAGCGGTCGAAGCTGATCAGCGAGCGCTCGAGCGAACGGAACCGGCGCCAGGTCAGCCCGTAGTCGAGGCTGGGAGCGAGCGACGTGCCGAAGGACCGCAGCCGGTGCCGCTCGGACTGCGGGACACCGAGGATCTCGGCGATCACGGTGATGGGAAGCAGGCTGCAGTACGAGGCGACCAGGTCCACCGGTGCGGCGGCGGGCTCGCGGCGCCGGAGGTCGCCCAGCAACTCGTCGGCGATCTTCTCCGTGCGGGTACGCAGTTGCTGTACGGCCCGGACGGAGAAGACGCGGGTCACGAGCTTGCGGTAGCGGGTGTGCTCGGGCGGTTCGGTGACCAGCAGGGACGGCGGTTTCAGGGGCCCCATCGGCGCGTTCGCGGCGGACCAGGCGGCGAGGCGCGCGAGCGGGCTCGTTCCGTCGGGGATGATTCCCGTGCGGAAGTCGTTGCTGCTGAGTACTTCCCTGACGACGGCGTGGGAGGCCGTGACGAGGCCGTACCGGCCGCGATGCACGGAGCCTTGGTCGCGGATGCGGTCCATCAAGTGGTAGAGCCGCCCTTCGCCCGCGCCCGTGGGGTCGGGGTTCCTGGACTGGGCCACGAATTGACTGTGGAGCTCGTCTCGCCGTGCCGCTCCGGCGATGGCGATGCGGGGCAGGGCGTGCCCGAGAGTCCAGCGGACCTGTTGGGCGAGCCACTGCGATCCCTGTGCGGTTGCGCTCATGCGGTCTTCGTCTCCGATCCTCGCGTGGATGAGTGCGTTCTGCGTGCGCCCCTCGTGGGTCGTAGCTGTGGGGGACGGGCCGTCGCCGTCTCGTCGGCGCGTCTTGGGCGCGCGGCCGAATCGGTACGCGGCCGACGCTCGTTGGTGCGCCGTCGGCGCGTTGGCGCGCGTGAGCCCTCGCGGTTCGCTCGACGGGCGCGAGAGGCTTCGGCTTCGGAGCAGCATGCCCCGTACGGTGTTCGAAAATCCACGCTTCTTCGATCACGGGACTGTCGACCCGTCCCGGCCCCCCGGAGCCGGTGGCGAGAACGGACATGGCCGACGCCCGGCGGTGACCCGCCGGGCGTCGGCCATGAGCATCGGTGGTGTCCGCTAGCTGTCCGCGTTCAGCACCCCGACCAGACGCGTGACCGTCGTCGTCATGGCCTGGCGGCCCACGGTCAGATAGCTGCGGGTGTCCACTGCCTCGGGGTGGTCGGCGAGATAGGCACGGATCGCGTTGGTCATGGCGATGTTCAGGGCCGTGCCGATGTTGACCTTGGCGATGCCGCCCGAGACCGCCCGGGCCAGCTCGTCGTCCGGGACGCCGGAGGAGCCGTGCAGGACCAGGGGCACCCGCAGGGCCTCGTCGAGGCGGGCGAGCAGGGCGTGGTCGAGGACGGCCGTGCGCGAGGTCATGGCGTGCGAGCTGCCGATGGCGACGGCGAGCGCGTCGACGCCGGTCTCGGCCGTGAACTGGCAGGCCTCCTCGGGGCCGGTGCGCGCGCCGGGAGCGTGCGCGTCCAGCGGCGGTTTGCCGCCCTTCCCGCCGACCTGCCCCAACTCCGCCTCGACCCACAGGCCCTGGCTGTGCGCCCAGTCGGCGGCGGCGCGGGTCGCGGTCAGGTTCTGGTGGTAGGGAAGCCGGGACGCGTCGTACATCACGGAGCTGAAACCGGCGTCGGCGGCCTGCCGCAGCAGGGCGTCCTGCGTGACGTGGTCGAGGTGCAGGGCGACCGGCACGGTCGCCGCCTCGGCGAGCGCGAGCGCGGCGCGGGCGAGCGGCAGGATGCGGCCGTAGCGGTAGCTGACCGCGTTCTCGCTGATCTGGAGCACCACCGGGGACGTGGCGGCCTCGGCGCCGGCGACGACGGCCTCGGCGTGTTCGAGGGTGATGATGTTGAAGGCCGCGACGGCGCGGCGCTTGGCGGCGGCCTCGGCGACGAGGGCACCGGTCTGTGCCAGCGGCATCAGGTCTCCTCCCGTCCCGGTCAGTGGCTGTCGAGGACGATGGAGCGGCGCAGATGGCGCGGCCGGTCCGGGTCGAGGTCCCGGAAGGCGGCGACCGCGACGGCCAGGCGCTGGGCGCGCACGAGTTCGGCCAGGGGGTCCAGGGCGCCCTCGATCCACAGCGCGCCGGTCGCCCGGACCTCGTCGGCGAGCCCCACCGGTGCCTCGCCGAACATCCAGGTCGCGGTGGTGTCCGTGGAGATGCTGATGGGGCCGTGCCGGTACTCCATGGCCGGGTACGCCTCGGTCCAGGACAGCGACGCCTCGCGCATCTTCAGCGCGGCTTCCTGGGCGAGGCCGTTGGTCCAGCCCTTGCCGAGGAACGTGAACTGGGAACACTCCACGAGCCCGTCGGGCAGCGGCTCGGCGAGCGCGGCGCGGGCGTCGGCGACGGCCTGCTCGGTGTGCAGACCGAGATGGGCGCGGAGCAGTGTCAGGGCGGTGGTGGCGAAGCGGGTCTGGACGACGGACTGCTCGTCGGCGAAGTCGAGGACCACGAGGTCGTCCGCCGCGCGCATCACCGGGGTCTCGGGGTCGGCGGTGATCGCGGTGGTGCGGACGCCGCCGCGCAGCCGCGCGAGCAGGTCGAGCACCTCGGTCGTGGTGCCGGACCGGGTCAGGGCGATTACCCGGTCGTACGAGCGCGCCGCGGGGAACTCGGAGGCGGCGAAGGCGTCGGTCTCGCCGAGACCCGCGCCCTCGCGGAGCGCGGCGACGGCCTGCGCCATGAAGAAGGAGGTTCCGCAGCCCACCACGGCGACGCGCTCGCCCGGCGAGGTCAGCGCGTCCTTGTGGCGCACCGCGAGGTCGGCGGCGCGCGTCCAGCACTCGGGCTGGGTGATCAGTTCGTTCTCGGCATGGCTCATGGCCGGCTTCCACCCTGTGAGTCGGGCGCCCTGGGCGCCAGGATGCTCTTTTCTGCAATCTATAGCCATTTTTCAAGCACAATCAAGCATTCACTCGTGGGTTAAGGTCATTACGGACAGTGAGTGGGAACGGAGTGGAGGGTGCGGATGTCGCGCGATGCCCGCTGGCAGGCGCTGCTTGAACTGCTCGTCGACCGGGGGCGCCTGGACGTCGAGGAAGCGGCGACGGAGCTCGGCGTCTCGGCCGCGACCATCCGCCGGGACTTCGACCAGCTCGCCGAGCAGCAGATGTTGGTGCGCACCCGGGGCGGCGCGGTCGTCCACGGCGTCTCGTACGAGCTGCCGCTGCGCTACAAGACCGCCCGGCAGGCCTCGGAGAAGCAGCGGATCGCCAAGGCTGTGGCGGATTCGATCGCCCCGGGCGAGGCGGTCGGCCTGACCGGCGGCACGACGACCACCGAGGTCGCGCGGGCCCTCGCCGTGCGGACCGAACTGGCCGCCGGGTCACCGGCGTTGACCATCGTGACCAACGCCCTCAACATCGCCAACGAGCTGGCCGTGCGGCCGCAGTTCAAGATCGTGGTGACGGGCGGGGTGGCCCGCCCGCAGTCGTACGAGCTCACGGGTCCGCTCGCCGGCGGGGTGCTCGGTCAGATCACGCTGGACGTCGCGGTGCTCGGCGTCGGCGCTTTCGACGTGGTGCACGGGGCGACCGCGCACGACGAGGACGAGGCGGCCATCAACCGTCTGCTGTGCGAGCGTGCCACGCGGGTCGTGGTCGCGGCCGACGCGACCAAACTCGGCCGCCGGGCGTTCGCGCGCATCTGCGAGGCCGGGCGCGTGGACACGCTCGTGACCGACACGGCCGTCTCCGAGGAAATGGCCGCACGGTTCACCGACGCAGGGGTGTCAGTAGTCACGGCATAGATTGTGCGGAGATGCCAGGCGGCCGCGGCAAAGTTTGTGCCTCAAGCGTCCAAAACTGTACTGGACAATTGCAGCTCCGCATGGACAGCATGGTCAGGATCTGTCACTGCGGCACGGGGGTTCCCAGGGTGATGCCCCTCGCGATGGGTAGAGTCCCCCACCACGATCGCTCGGAGGAACACACTCGTGAGCCACCCGGTCCCGAACAACCAATACGGCCAGGAAATGAAGCAGTTGGGCCAGGCGGAGCCCAGTGGGGACCACGTGGGTACGCCCCCGCCAGGCGCGGCTCCGGCCCCCCGGCCGGGCATGGCCCCCGGCGTTGGCGCCCCCGGCGGCGCGTCCGACATCAACGCCCCTTACGGCTACGACCCGTTCGGGCGCCCCTACTCCGACAAGTCCAAGTACGTGGCGGGCGCGCTCTCGATCGTCCTGGGCCCGCTCGGCATCGGCCGCTTCTACACCGGCCACACCCGCATGGCGGTGTGCCAGCTCGTCACCCTGGGCGGTCTCGGCGTCTGGTCGCTGTTCGACGGGGTCCTCATGCTCGTCAGCAACGGCAAGACGGACGCCGAGGGCCGCGTCCTGCGCGGCTGAGATCCACGGCACCGCCCGCGCCCCGGCCCGACACGTCTGCCGGGGCGCTCCTCGTGGGCCGCGCCGAGCCGCCGGGCGGCCGGGTCCTCAGCCGCGGCCGTGCTTGACGCGCAACCGGCCGTGCCCCATGGTCCCGAAGATCCGGACGCGCGGCCCGTTCGCGCCGCTGTGCTGCGGGGCCTTGTAGCTCGGCTGCTTCCATTCGGCGGCCAGTTCCTCGTAGTCGACCGTCGCGTCGGGCGGCACGATGATCCGGGCCCAGCCGTACCCCAGGTGCAACTCGATGTTGATCACGGGGTATTCGATGACCGCTCGGGACAGGTCCAGGTACACCTTGGCCATCCTGGAGGTGACCTTGAAGTTCCGCGGCACGTGCCACCTGCCGCGCCGGTGGATCAGTCCGCCGGCGGCGTTCACGACCACCGTCGGTCCCGCGTCCTCGTCCGGCAGTGAAGCCAGGGCTGACGCCAACTCGGCCTGGGTCGTGGCGGTCAGCGCCGTCTGGAGCAGCGCGTGCATCTCGTCCTGAGGGATCAGCCCCTCGGCGAATGCCTCTTGCAGGCGCTGAACAGCGGAGTCACGGTCAACTTCTGTGACCCGTGGCGATACGTTCTCTGGCACGGAGGACATGCGATCACGATAGCGTCGGCATCGTCGCCTTGACCCAGTCGTTGACGCTGACGACGTCCGCCCACTGTGGGAACAGCCGCTCGACGAGGACCCGATGCACCTCCGGGTCGGTGTCCAGGCAGGCGTCGGAGAGCACGGTGAGCCCGAAGTCCAGGTCGTTGGCCTGGCACACGGTGGAGAGCACCACGGCACTGGTGGCGATCCCGGTGAGCACGAGGCTGTCGATACCGCGTGCCCGCAGCACCACGTCGAGGTCGCTGCCCGAGAACGCGCTCGCCCGCCTCTTGGTGACCACCACGTCGCCCGGCCGGGGCGCGACCTCGGGGTGGATCTCGGTTCCCGGGGCGCCCTCGACGAAGAGACCGGCCTGCGCGATGGCGGCGAGGGGCTTGTTGCGCGTGCCGACTTCGGGGAAGCCGGGGCGCAGCGCGATGACCACGTAGATCACGGGGATGTCCGCGGCCCGGGCCCCGTCGATGGCCCTGCTCAGCCGTGGCAGATATCCGGAGCCGTCGTCGGCGATGTCCACGATGGCCTGCTGGACGTCCATCACGAGAAGGGCGCTGCTCATGTCGTCTCCAGGAACGAAGTCAGTTCGTGTGCGCAACGGGCCGGGGGGTCCGATGTTCGAATCCTAACGAGCCGGGCACGGGCTGCGCCGTGAAAGCCCTTGTGGCCCCTGCTCGTTGCGGTAGCAGCGGGGCGAGCGCTATCCCTGCGGCCCTGTGCGGCTGCCTCGCGCGCTGAGCGCGCGGATCGGTCCGATCAGCGTCCGGTACAGCGGCCGCACCACACGGCCGGAAAGACGGCGGTGCCGTTCCTCCCGCCAGACCCTCGCCCTGTGGTGCGCCGCGATGGGCGACCACCGGTCGGGATCCGGGGGCGGGGACGTGTGGAACTCGATGCGGCAGAGATGCTTGGTGCTGACGAAGCCGTACTGGCTGGGGCTCACAAGGCGCACCGGAGCACCGTGGTCGCTGTCGAGCGGCCGCCCGTCGAGCCGGTCGGCGATGAGGACGTCGTCGGCCAAGGCGTCCTCGAGCCACACGATCGACCGGTGGCCGTCGAGCCCTTCGAAGACGACGTGGCTGAGGGGCGCGTCCGACCTGAGCTGCGGTTCGACCTGGGTGCGGTACACGGCCCCGAACGTGACTCCTTCCCACAGCAGGCCGGTCGCCGACCATCCGGCGACGCAGTGGAAGTCGGCCGCGAGCTCTTGCCGCGGCAGCTTGGCGAGGTCGGCCACGGGCAGGGTGATGTCCTCGGCGAGGGCTCCGACCATCACGATCACCGGGTCGGCGGGGACGGGCGGCGGTGGGTGATGGAGATGGGTGCCGAAGCGCGGGAATCCGACGACGGCTCGTTGGCCAGGGGGAAGCGCCATGTCGCTGCTCCAAGGGGTGCGGCTCGGTCTGAGGGCGGGCGTGGTCCGACACTCGTACGCTAGGACCTCCACCGCGCGGGAGATTCAAGGGGCTGGGATGCACGTCACTTGGTCGATCGGAGAACTCGCCACCCGTGCGGGGCTTTCGGTGAAGGCCATCCCCTACTACACCGACATCGGCCTCCTGCCCACGGCCCCGCGCAGCCAGGGAGGTCATCGCCGCTACCCGCCGCAGGCCCTGGAACAACTCCAGTTGGTACGGCAGTTGCGTGCGCTCGATGTGCCGATCGCGGCCATCACCGATGTCGCGAAGGGGGAGTCCGGTCTCGGCGACCTGGTGGCCGGGCAGTTGGAGAGGACACAGACGCAACTGGCGGAACTGCGGTGGCGCGAGGCGGCGTTGCGGGCGCTGGAGGAGTGCCACGGCCCGGAGCGCCTGCGCCGCCTGCGCCTGCTGGCCGGGGTGCAGCGCCGACCGCAGGACACCGCGGACCTCACCCGGGCGTGGCAGCGCGCCCTGCCCGAGGGCCTGCCGCCGCGCCTGGCCGCCGCCGTCATCGCGCAGGCCGTTCCCGAACTGCCCCTCGATCCCACACCCGGCGCCGTACTGGCCTACGCCGAGTTGCACCTCCTCGTGGCGGAGCCGGCGTTCCTGGACTACTGGGCCGCGCCCCACGTACGGGACAAGGCATCGATGTACGCGGCGCTGATCGACGCCTCGGAGGGTGCCGCACCCGCCGTCGCCGCCGGGCACGCACCGCACAGGTGCGAGGCGCTGGACGCCTTCTGCCGGGCGTGTGCCCGCGCCCTCGACAGGGAGGACACCCCCGACTTCCGTGCGTTCATGGCCACCGGCGTGCGGACCACCGTTCCCCTGCTCCGCCGCTACTGGCGGCATCTGGACGCCCTCACCACCGCCCCCGGGCCGAGCCTGGGCCAGACGCACTGCTGGCTGGCGGAGGGCGTCGTCGCCGAGTACGGCCGCGGCAGTGTGCCGGGAAACGCGTACTCCTGACGACGTACGCGGGACGCCGACCGGCGGCCTATCGTTCGGAACGTGCCCTCCCCGAGCCCTGTTCTCCCCGGCCCGCGTCGCATCCGGTGGCCGCCGTCCCCGCCCGTGGCGGACCTGGTGGTGGCGGCGGTGGTCGCGGTGTTCACCGGCGCCGACGCGGCGGTCAACGATCCCTCCTACCGGCAGGCCGACTGGCTGACCTGGCTCCTGTTCGGCGTGTCCATCGCCGCGCTCCTTGTGCGCAGCCGGTGGCCGGTGGCCGTCAGTGCGGTCACGGGGGCGGCGTGCGCGGGCTGGGCGCTGTACGGGCACATCGGGGAACTGTTGAACCTGCCGGTGATGGTGGCGTTGTACGCGCTCGCCGTGCGCGGTGACCGGCGGCGGACCCTGAGGGCGGCGGCCATCGCCGCGTTCGCCTCGGGCGTGGTGTCGGTGGTGGCGGGCATCGACGTGGCGCAGCCCCAAGGAGCACCCCTGCTGGAGATGCTCTGGCCGCTCGTGCCGCTGCTCCTGGGCGAAGTGGTGCGCGGGCGCCAGGAACTGCTGGCGGAGTACGCCGAGCGGGCGGTCCGTGCGGAGGCCGAGCGGGAGCGGGAGGGCCGGCGCAAGGTGCGGGAGGAGCGGGTGCGGATCGCCCGGGAACTGCACGACGTGGTCGCGCACACCGTGTCGGCGATGACCGTGCAGGCCGGGCTGGCACTGGACGCCCTGGACAAGCGGCCCGAGGTGGCGCGCGACGCCATGCGGCAGGTGCGGGCTTCGGGGAAGGAAGCGGTACGGGAGTTGCGGGCGACGGTCGGCGTGCTGCGGGAGGGGCAGCAGCCCGAACGAGGGCCCGCGCCCCGCCTGGAACGCCTTGCGGAGCTGGTGGAGCGGGTGCGGGGATCAGGACTCCGGGTGTCGCTGCACGTGGACACCGGTGGCCGGGAGGTACCGCAGATGGTGGAGTTGGCGGCGTACAGGATCGTCCAGGAGGCACTGACCAACGTGATCAAGCATGCGGGGGCCCGGCACGTGGCCGTCTCGGTCGTCCTGGCGGCGGGCCGCCCGGACGGGGACGCCCTGATCGTGGAGGCGACCGACGACGGCCCGCCCGTGCACGGTGCGGCCACCGAGGGCTACGGCCTGATCGGCGTGCGGGAGCGGGCCGCGGCGGCGGGCGGAAGCGCCGCGGCAGGGCCGGTTCCGGGCGGCGGCTGGCGGGTACGTGCCGTGCTTCCCCTGGAGGCGCCGTGATCCGGGTCCTGCTCGCCGACGACCAGACCGTCGTACGGGCGGGCTTCCGCGCGCTGCTCGACCTCACGGACGATCTCGCGGTGGTCGCCGAGGCCGCCGACGGGGCGGCGGCGGTCGAGCTGACCCGCGCCACCCGGCCCGACGTCGTGCTCATGGACATCCGCATGCCCGGCGTCGACGGCCTGGAGGCCACCCGCCGCATCGGCGCCGAACCCTCCCTGGACGGCGTCCGCGTCCTCGTCCTGACGACCTACGAGGCCGACGCGTACGTCTTCGAGGCCCTGCGTTCCGGAGCGGCGGGCTTCTTGCTGAAGGACGTCGACCCGGACGACCTGCGCGCGGCCATCCGCACGGTCGCGGCCGGGCAGTCCCTGCTCGCGCCGACGGTGACCCGGCGCGTGATCGAGGAGTTCGCCCGGCTGCAGGGCCCGCGGATCGAGGCCCGCGAGCGGCTGGCGCCGCTGACCGACCGCGAACGCGAGGTGCTCGCGCTCGTCGGACGCGGCCTGTCCAACGACGAGATCGGCACGCGCCTGCTGATGTCGCCGCTCACCGCGAAGACACACGTCAGCCGGGCGATGACGAAGCTGGGCGCCCGCGACCGGGCCCAGCTGGTCGTGCTCGCGTACGAGACCGCGTTGGTGCGGCCCGGCGAGAGCTGAGCCTCCGCGGCTACTCCCAGGAGAGCAGTCGCCGACTCCCCGCGGCAGATGTCCGGGGCCACCCGGTGTCCGTAGCGTCGGCCGCATGATCGAAGTACGGGAACTGACCAAGAGGTACGGCGCGCGGACCGCCGTCGACCAGCTCACCTTCACGGTGCGACCGGGTGTGGTCACCGGCTTCCTGGGTCCGAACGGGGCCGGCAAGTCGACCACCATCCGCGCGATCCTCGGCCTGGACGCACCGAGCTCGGGCACCGTCACCGTCAACGAACACCGCTACGACCACCTCGCCGCACCCCTGCGCGAGGTCGGCTCGCTCCTGGACGCACGCGCGGTGCACGGCGGGCGCACCGTGCGCGGGCACCTGCTCGGCCTGGCCCGCTCCAACGCCCTGCCCCGGCGGCGCGTGGCCGAGGTCCTCGGCGAGGTCGGCCTCGACGGGGTGGCGGACCGGCGGGCCAAGGGCCTGTCCCTGGGCATGAGCCAGCGGCTCGGCATCGCCGCCGCACTGCTCGGCGACCCGGCGGTCCTGATCCTGGACGAGCCGGTCAACGGGCTCGACACCGAAGGCATCCGCTGGATCCGAGACCTCCTCAGGCGACTCGCCGCGCAGGGCCGTACCGTCTTCCTCTCCAGCCACCTGATGAGCGAGATGGAGCTGACCGCCGATCGGCTCATCGTCATCGGACAGGGTCGGCTGCTCGCCGACACCGGCATGCGGACGTTCATCGAGGACCATTCGCGGGGCGGCACCCGGGTGCGGACCGCCGACGGTGAGGCGCAGCGCATGCGCGCCCTGCTGGAAGCGCACGGCGCACGGGTGCGCCTGGACGCGCGGGGCGGCTGGCGCGTCGGTGGCCTGCCGCCCGCCGAGATCGGCGAGCTGGCCCGCGCACACCACCTCGCCGTCCACGAGCTGACCCCGGTCTTCTCTTCCCTCGAAGACGTCTACACGGCCATGACCAAGGCCTCGGTCGAGTACCGGGGCGCCACCCCCGAAGTGACCCCCGACGTGACGCCTGAAACGGCCCCCGGCGCGACGCCCGAAGAGACCCCCGAAATGGCCCCCGAAACGAAAGAAGTGGCGCGATGAGCACGCTCACCGGCCGGGCACCCGGCTTCCGTGCGGCCCTGGCCTTCGAATGGACCAAGTTCGCGGGCCTCCGCTCGACCCTCTGGACCACGGCGGCGACCGGTCTGGTCACCATGGTGGGCGCGGTCTTCGTCGGCGTCAGCGGCAGCCTGCAACCCGACGACACGGTCCTCGGCGGCAGCCTCACCCTCAGCATCGTGTCCCTGATGATCGCGGGTGTGGTGGGCGCCCTGACCGTGTGCGGCGAATACGCCAGCGGAACCGTCACCAGCACGTTCACCGCCGTGCCCCGCCGGGGCCGGGTCCTCGGCGCCAAGGCGGCTCTCCTCGCCGTGCTCCTGTACGGGGTCGCGTTCGTCTCCTGCACGGTGGCGTACCTGCTCGGCGGCGCGATCCTGGAGGACGGGGCGTACGCACGCGGCGAACCGCTGCCCGCGCTGTTCGGGATCGCCGCGCTCTTCGCCGTCGTCGGCGTCCTGGGCCTGGCGATCGGCACCCTGTTGCGACACTCCGTCGGCGCGGTGACCACCGTGGTCGCCGTCCTGCTGCTGCCCTCCCTGTTCGGCCCCCTCCTCGGTGACGCCCAGCGGTGGATCGCGGGCGCTTCCCCGACCGCCGCGCTGGAGAAGCTGACCCAGACCTCCGACGCAGGGCCGCAGGCGGTGGGCTCCCTGGGCGCCTGGCCCTCGCTGGCACTGGTGACCGCCTACAGTGCGCTGCTCCTCGGCCTCGCCACCTGGAGACTGCGGTACCGCGACGTGTGAGTGGCCGACTTGCCGGTTCGTCAATTCGACGTAGAACGAACCATGTTGGCTCAGTTCGTCTGCGAATGGCTGAGTACGTGCCTAGGCATTGGCGGCCGCGCGGCCTAGTTTTCCGCCTGGTCCCGGACCCCGGCCAATGCTGTAGACGCGGCCGCGAGAGGCGCTGAACTGGCCCCGCCTCTCGCGGTCTCACACCCTCACCCCGCAGCGGGAGCCCGAGATGTCCAGCACGGTCCACCGCAGCACCACATCGCCCTACGCGCCCGGCGCGCCCTCCGCGCCGGAGCCCGCACCGCCGCAGTTGTCCCTCGCCGTGGAAACCGGCCGCGGTCAGCGCACCCACACCCTGATCGGTGAGGCCGCCCACAGCCTGCTCATCGCGATCGGCGCTCCGCCTCCGCTGGCCCGTCGCATGAGCGACGCGGCCACCGTCGCCGCCCACTACCTCGTGGGGCACAGCACTCTGTCCCGCTACCGACTGCGCATCACCGTCGACCCGGGCGGCGTCAGCCTCGCCGTCACCGACTACATCGAACCTCTGTCGGCCGGAGCGCCCGCCTGGCTGCCCGTCTCGCACGCGGGTCACCTCGAACCCGCCCCCACCGCACTGGACTCCCTCCCGGCCAGAGGCAACGACGACCACGGTCTGGATCTGCACCGCACCCTGGACGGCCACCTCCGTCTCGCCTACCGCGGCCCGTGGGCCGAGTCCGAGCCCAGGGTCCGCACCCCCTCGGCGGAGAGACCTGACGGGGAAACCTGACGGAGTAAGGGGCCGGTCGGGCCGTTCCGTTGCGGGGCGCCGCGGTTCACGAAGGCGCTAGCGTGGAATCGTTACATCCCGTACGAATGGCGCCGGTTCAGTCCCCGGCCGGCGGCAGCACACCCTCGGAGCCCCTGTTGGCACTGCGGTGCAGCACACCCGTCCCGCTCGGCCACCACACCGACCGCATCCTGCGCCTGGCCGCTGTGGCGGCCGTCTACTACGGCGCGGGCCGCTGCGGCCTGCTCCTGGAAGTGGTGCGCGGGCAGGTCACCCCCCTGTGGCCGCCGACCGGGATCGCCGTGGCCGCGCTGCTGCTGTGGGGGCTGCGCATGTGGCCCGCGATCGCGCTCGGCGCCATCCTCGTCAACTGGCCCCTCGGTCCTTCCCTCTGGGCGCTCTGCGGCATTTCCGCGGGCAACACGCTGGCCCCGGTGTGCGCGGTCCTGCTGTTGCGCCAGGTCCGCTTCAGCCCGACGCTCATGGCGCTGCGCGACACGCTGTCCCTGGTCTTCCTGGGCGCCCTGACCGGCATGCTGGTCAGCGCCACCGTCGGCACCGCGGTCCTGGCCGCGACCGGTGCGCTGCGCCCGGGCCGTGTCTGGGCGACCTGGTCGGTGTGGTGGACGGGCGACGCGATGGGGGTCCTGCTGGTCACCCCGCTGCTTCTGGTGCTGTTCGGCGCCTCGTGGCCGCGGCGGATCCCGGTGGCCCGCTGGGCCGAGGGGGCCGCCCTCGTGGCGGCAACGGTCGCGGTCACGCTGCTCGCGACGCGCACCTCGCTCAGTCTGTCGTTCCTGGTCTTCCCGTTCCTCATCTGGGCCGCCTACCGCTTCCAGATCGTCGGCGGCGTGGCCTGCGCCCTGCTCGTGTCCGTGCTCGCCGTCCCCGCGGCCGCCGCGGGCACCGGCCCGTTCGCCGGCCACGACGTCGCGACGCGCATGCTCGTCCTGCAGGCCCTGAACGGCTCCGCCGCCCTGACCTCCTTGGTGCTCGCCACGGTCGTCGCGGAGCGGAACCGCAGTCACGAACAGCTCGCCCGCGTCCACCTCCAACTCTCCGAGCTGGTCCCGCAGCTGACGCTCCTCAAAGGGTTGCCCGGGTCGCGGCAGGCCGAGGCCGCACCCAAGGACGCCCCGTGACAGCGCGGCGCGGACGACGTCACCGGCCCCTCTCCTCCTCCGTGCGCGTCAGTCCGTCGCTGGAGCCGCATCCAGCACGGTGAACTCATGGTCCGCCCAGATCAGACGGGACGTCTCCTCCGGACAAGGAGCCGTGTGCGGCTCCGCGCCGAAGACGCGCGTCAGCCGCTCCTCCACCCGGTACGGGGCCCAGCCAGGGGCGCCGGTCGTGGCGAACGCCGTCCACGCGGCCCCCATCCGGTCCGAGAGCGCGACGGCCTCGTCCGACGGTTCCTCGCCCAGGAGCAGCGTCGCGATCCCCTCGCGCAGCGTGCCGAAGACAAGCGGCACGTCGAGCGCGTGGCAGGCGCCGAGGACGCCTCCCTGTCCGGTCGCCTCCCAGGTGAGTTCGTACGCGTACGTGGTGCCGCCGCCCTCGGCGTGCGCCTCGGCCAGATGGAGGCTGGGCATACGGAACAGCCAGTCCGACATCACCAGGTCCCGCAGCGTGGTCGGGTCGGCCGCCGCATGCCCCGCGCGGTAGGCGCGCCGACCGGCATCCCCGGGAGCGAACCATGTCAAGGTGTCGGCCGCCTCCTCCGGGGTCACCAGGCCGAGTTGCCCGGACAACGCGGTGAACAACCGTGTCTCGTCACGTGTATGACCGACCATCAGGTCCACATCGGCGCTCTGGCCCGCCCGGAGCGCCTCCCAGGGCGAGCGGGGCAGCACCTCGCCGTCGACCACGGGCGCGAACGGCATGCGCGCGCGTGCGGCCCGCCCCCAACGGGGCTCGTACTGGCTGATCTTGTGCAGTACGGCGTCGGCCGCGTCGCGCAATGCCTCGGGGGTCGCCGCCGCCAGCTCGGCCGACGTGGGCGCCGCTTCCAGCTCGGCCGCGACGGTGGCCCCGATGTCAGCGGCCAGCGCGGCGCTGTAGAAGGGCCCCGGCACGCTCTGCGCCACCGCCCGGTGGAAGAGGCCGGACGCGCGGGGCATGGCGAGGAGCGCGGCGATCGCGCCCGCACCCGCGGACTCACCGAAGACCGTCACCCGGCCCGGGTCGCCGCCGAAGGCGGCGATGTTGTCCCGCACCCACTGGAGCGCGGCCACCTGGTCGAGCAGGGCACGGTTGGGCACCGCCCCCTCGAAGTGCCCGTAACCCTCCGCCCCCACACGGTGGTTGAAGGTGACGACCACGGTGTCGCGCCGGGCCAGCCCCGTGCCGTCGTAGGTCGGGCCGGCGCTGGTGCCGAACAGATAGACCCCGCCGTAGATCCATACGAGCACGGGCAGCCCCGCCGCGCCCGGATCGGGTGTCCAGACGCTCACCGTCAGCCAGTCCCCGGATTCCGCCGTGCTCTCGGGCCCTCCCAGGGGGCCGAAGGCCCGGGACTGCGGAGGGGACTCGCCGAAGTCGTCGGCGTGCCGCGTGCCCTCCCACGGCAGCGCGGGCACCGGTGCCGCCAGCCGCAGGGGGCCGATCGGCGGCCGGGCGTACGGAATCCCCCGGAAGACCGCCACCCCGCTTTCCCACCGCCCGCGAACCGTCCCGCGCGCCGTACGGATGTCGGACACGTGCTCAGACCCATAAGCAGTCACACCGGCCTTCCTTCCCTCGCGGAACTCCCGCCGACACATGGTGGGACGACCCGTTGCCGGACCGTGGTCGGCCACGGTCCGGCAACGCCGATCAGGGGCGGTTGTCCACCAGGTCCTGGATCTGCGGATAGATCTTGTCCATGCGTGTGCCCACGTTGTGCGGGCAGGAGCCGCCCCAGTGCAGGGCGATCACCTTGTTGGAGGAGCCGGCGAGGACCGGGGAGCCGGAGTTGCCGCCCGAGGTGTCGCAGTTGTACCCGACGTCCTCGGTGCCGAGCTGCGGGTTGCGTATCCCGCAGTAGGCGCCGCCGTCGTTCTCCTCGTACAGCGATATGCGCTTCGGTTTGGTGTCGCCGTGCCCGGCGATGTAGGCCCGCTCGTTGGCGATCGGTGCGCGGGTCTCCAGGAACAAGGTGCCGAACTGGGTGATCTGGTCGAAGTTGTCCACGCTGAACAGCGAGAAGTCGAGCGAAGGCGAGGTGCGGAGCAGGGCGTTCGCGCCGACCTTGGTTCCGGGGCGCGGGTCGTTGCCGCCGCAGGTGGCGCAGTCGTAGTCGAACTGCACCTCCATGGTGTCGAGTTCGGCCTGGTTCTTGACGCAGTGGTTGTTGGTCATCATGTGGTTGCCGCGGCCCACGCGCCACGCCGTGCACCAGCCGCCGCCGTTCTTGAGCATGCGGGCGACACCGCGCGACGCGGCGTACTGCGCGGGATGGCTGGCCCGGTAGCAGACCGCGTCCCGGCGGCCGTCGGCGCCGCACACGCTGCGCGGGTTCCTGTCGGCGATCTCCGCCTCGCTGTAGCCGCGCCAGTAGCGGTCGATCGCGGCGTGCGATCCGCCCTTCCCGCGGGTGTGCAGGGTGACCACGGCGGTGTCGCCGTCGACCGACATCGCGGCGAAGCCGGTGCGGCCGTGCCGGGTGAACCCGGCGTCGTCGCGTGCGGCGGCCCCGCGCGTGGGATCGCCGTGGTACGCGTGCACCTCGCGTCCGGCCGGGTCCGCGACCGTCACGTAGTCGCCGGGGGCGAGGTCGAGCCGGGCGAAGTGCACCTTGACGTACGCCGCTCCGCGGTGCCGGATCTCCTGCCGGGCCGGGTTCCCGGATGACCCGAGCCTGAGATCCACCGCCTGCTCTTCGCCGACGGTGGGGATCGGGGCGGCCTCGGCGCGTGGCGGCGCGGCATCGCCCGCCGCCGTCGGTGCTACGGGAACCAGGATGCTCGTGGCCGCGAGAGCGGCGGCCACGATGATGCGTCTCAACACGGTTGCCTCCTTGGTGGGTCGGCCGTGGGTCGGCCAGAAGCGGACCGCTGCGCGCGACCGCTTCGACACACCAAGGTAGGTGTGGACATGACAAGATGTGAGAGGCGTACCGGCCAGCGGTCGCCCGGCAGGGGCCGTCCCCGCGAGGGTGGCCCGGTCCGCCGGGGCGCCGCTGACGCGAACTAGGCCGTGGGGTTGGCCCCTTGGGGTGGGTCGGCCCGCCACTCGGCGGCGATGCCGCGCATCAGGGGCGGGTAGACGAGCAGGTGCCGAAACGGTGCGATCGCGGCCATGTAGGCCTTCCCGAACAGGCCGTTGGGCTTGACGAGCACGGCCATCTGGCCGCGATACCCGCCCTTGCCGTCGGGGACCCAGCTCAGGTGCATCACCCCGTGCATGGTCCGGTTGCTCATCTCCGACGCCCACTCGTCGTCCGTCAGGAGGACCGAGCGGAACGGGAGACGGTCGAACTCCGGGCCGAAGGGGCCGCCGCGCAGATCGTCGGGCAGCCGGTCCCGCAGCGTCGCCACGCGGGAGCCGACACCGGCGTCGGCCTTGTCCCAGCCGAACCACTCCCCGAGCTTCCAGCGGATCGCGAAGAGCACACGGGCGATCCGGGACGGGTTGTCGGACGTGTCGCCGCCGGTGGTCTGCCGCACCAGGTGCGGGAAGTCGTCGGGTCCGCCCGGCGTCGGCAGGGCCCACACGTCGTAGAGACGGAAGTCCGGCGTGATCTCGTGGATCCGCCAGGGCCGGGACGTGTGCGCGGTGTTGGGGAGCCTCATGCGTGGAACCTCCGTCTGCTCGGTGTCGGATGACTGCGAGGGAGTGGGTCCGGATGGGGTACGAGATCGCGCTACGGCTCCGCGTCAGGGCGGGGGAGCGATGCCGAGCACGCCCGCCACGGCCCGGGCCGCGAACAGCTCGTCGTCCGGAGTTCGGCCGGCCAGTGCGATCACGGTGCCCTCGAGCGCGCCGACGAAGGCGAGCGTGAGGGCCTCGGTCGGCCGGCCGGGCGGGATCGCGCCCGCCGCGCGCCCGGCGTCGATGAGACCGGCGACGCGGGTGAGGAGCGTGTCGTAGTTCCGCTCGACCTCGCGCCCGACGGGATGGTCCTGACCGCTGAACTCGAGGCGCAGCGCGATCGGTACGCGTGCCACGTCACGCCGGCAGAACACGGCGTGGCCGCGGGCGAGGGTGAGCAGCGCCACGACGGGGTCCGGTTCCTGCTCGACGAAACGCGCCACCTCGTGCCAGTACGTCTCGCGGAACCACGCGCACACGGCCAGGGCCAGATCCTGCTTGTCCTTGAACTGGTGATAGAGCGCACCGCGTGTGTACCCGGCCTCGCGGGCCACCTGCTCCAGCTTGAGATGGCCGTAGCCGTAGCGGGACAGGCCCCGCGCGGCCGACTCGAGCAGAGCGGTGCGCGAGCGCGCGCTGCGATCGGCCTGGGTGGGGCGAGGGCGGTCGACGCCGTCCGGCGCGGTCGGCTGCCGCCGTGTCCCGCCTCGTGTGTCCGGGGTTCGCATGGCTGCTCCGCTCGGTTCGTCGCGCCGGATGGCCGAAGTCCTGCTGCGCGGAGGCTGGTTGCCCTTCCTCCGACAGCAACCATACATGCACGTGTGTATGTTTCTTCGAGGGGGTGATTCTCGTGGAAATGCGCAGGTAGGGTGCGCCATCGGAAACCGGAGACCAGTTTTCCCGGTGTGGCGCGCGCCGCCGACGCCGTGGGGGGCCAGAAAGTGAGCAGACAGATGCAGCCGACCTTCGTATTGGTGCACGGGGCGTTCGCGAACTCCTTCTCCTTCGCACCGCTCCAGGCCGAACTCGGCCTCCTCGGCCACCGTTCGGTCGCCGTCGACCTGCCCGGGCACGGATTCGCCGCGACCTACACCCGCGCCTACCAGGCGCCCCAGGACCCCGAAGGGCTCGCCACCGCGCCCGGCGCGATCAAGGGCGTCACCCTCGCCGACAACGTCGCGCATCTGATCGGGACCCTGGAGCGGGCCAAGCGGAACGGCCCCGTGATACTCGTCTCGCACAGCCGCGGCGGCGTCACGGCGACCGCCGCGGCCAACGCGCGACCCGACCTCATCGACCGCATCGTCTACGTCTCCGCCTGGTGCCCGGTCGTCCTCGACGTCGGCGACTACTACGCCGAGCCGGAGATGGCCACGGTCGACGCCGCGTCCCTGGCCCTGGCGATGGCCGGGAACCCGGCCGAACTCGGCCTGCTCCGCGTCAACTTCCGCACCGCGGACCCCGGCGCCCTGGCGGCGTTCAAGGCGGCCTTCCTCGCCGACGGCACCGACGAGGAGTTCCTGACCTTCCTGAACACCTTCCAGCCCGACGAGAACCTGGACGTCGGCACCTCCGCCGACCGGGCGCGGGCCGAGACCTGGGGCCGGATCCCGAAGACCTACGTGCGTCTGACCGACGACACGAGCCTGCCGCTCGCCCTGCAGGACCGCCTGATCCGCGAGGGCGACGCGCTGACCCCGGACAACCCCTACGACGTCCGCGACCTCGAGGGCAGCCACCTGAAGTGGCTCGTCCACCCCGCCCCGGCGGCCCGGCTCCTGGGCGAACTCGCCGCGCCCCTGGCCGCTGCCGAAGGGCCGTGAGCGCGGCCGGCTGAGGAATTCGGCGGTGGCGGTGGTGCCCGTCCGACGGATGTGCGCCTACCGCCCGGCCCCCCGATAGGTCCTGCCCCCGCGGCGTGGCAGCGCCGCCGGTGTGTCGGCGGGGGTGGCGATCGTCTCGGCGGCCAGGTGCAGTTCGCTCCTGGTCGTCGCCGACGACAGCTCCAGGTCCAGGAGTTTGCCGCACTCGCCGAGCCAGGCCGTGAGCGTGGACCGGTGCAGCCCCAGCTCGGCGGCCGCGGGCGCGGTGCGGCCCCGGTGCCGGAGCCAGCACCGGAGCGTGATGCGGAAGCGGGTGTCCAGCGGTTCCAGCAGCCCGGACGCCCAGCGGGCGGCGTCCTGCGGGCCGAGCAGACCGGCGGGCAGCGCCGGGTCGGTGCGCAGCCGGGTCGGGGCGGTCGCCCGGATCGGCGGTACGGGCAGGACCGGAGCGGTCGTCGGGGCGGCGGCCTGCGCGGGCACGGGCAGGGGAGCGGCCGGGGCGCGCAGCGCGAGCAGCAACTGCGCCTGCACGGTGGGGTGGTCGAGATCGACGGCGAGGAGGCTTCCTGCCGCCCGCAGTCGTGCGCGTACCGTCCCCTCGGACACATCGAGCGCGGGCGCGGCCGTCTGCGCCGAGCCCGACCGCAGCCAGGCTTCCAGGGTCCGGCGCTGCTCCCGGTCCAGGGGCCGCAGGACGGCCGCGGACCAGGCGCCGAGGCGGTCGCCCGGCACGACCCGGAGCAGCCCGTCCGCGCCGAGGCCGCTCGCGGCGGCGAGGCGGCCCGGGGTGGCGCTGTGCCGGGCGGCGCCGGCCTCGGACCAGGCGGTGGCGAACATGTCCAGGGGGGCGGGTTCCGCCGCGCCCCCCGTCAGGTGGTGCCGTTCGGCGACGCGCGCGATGAGCGTGCGCGCGGAGGTGTGATCGCCGTGCGCGTCGTGGCGGGCGACGGCCACCAGTTCCGTCCCGTCGAGGCAGACCAGCATCCGGGGGCCGCCGAGGAACGCACCGGGCTGCGCGGCCCGCCACAGGGCCTGGTAGGCGGCGTGCACGGTGCGCCCGGTGAGGCGGTACACGGTCGCGTGCGTCGCGGTGCCGTCGCCCAGGACGGAGGAGGCCAGGGCGTGCTGCCCGTGCAGCAGCAGGTTCAGTACGGCGGCGTGCAGTCGCTGCTCGGTGCCGCGCACGTCGTCCGCCCGCCGGGCCCGTACCCGCAGCAGGTCGGCGGTGGCCTGCGCGATCAGGGCGACGTGGGCACACGGCGCCCGCCCGGGGCCGACGACGAGGACGGAACCGGAAGCGTCGCCCACGTGCCGGACGGTGAGGTGCGGATGGGCCTGCGGGTGCGCGGCGGCGCGCTCGCCGTCGGGCCCCGCCGTACGGGGGGTGCTGTGGACGGTGCCGACCGAGGGGTCCACGAGGGCGGCCCAGCCGTCGGCGAGCGCGGCGGTCTCGGCGATCAGGACGGCGCCGGAGCGCGCCGCCGCCCGCGTCAGCCGCTGCACCCATTGGCTCGCGGGGTCCGGCGCGACGGGAGTGGACGGGGGCCCCGTGAGGTGCTGCGGACGGCCCGCGCCACCGGTCGTCATGAGATCCGGGCGACCCCGCCCCACCCGGCCCGCTCGGTGAGCCGTCCGGTGGTGGCGTCGGGCCGCCAGTTGGGCCAGGACACATAGCCGGGCTCGACCAGATCGAGGCCGTCGAAGAAGGCGATCGTCTGCTCCGGCTCCCGGAAGATGTAGGGGATCGCGCCGGAGTTGTTGTACTCCTCCTGGACCTCCCGGTGCCGTTCGTCGGCGGCGGTGGAGTGGCTCAGCGACACATAGCTGCCCGAAGGGAGCCGGGCGACGAGCCGGCGTACCAGCGACAACGTTTCGTCCCAGTCCACGATGTGGCCGAGCACGTCATTGATCACTAAGGCGATGGGCCGGGTCATGTCCAGGGTCTTGGCGGCGCCCTGAAGGACGGCGTCGGTGTCCCGCATGTCCGCGAGCACGTAGTCCATCGCGCCCTCGGGCGTGCTCTTGCGCATCGCGTGGACGTGCAGCAGGACGAGCGGGTCGTGGTCGACGTACACCACCCGACACTCGGGTGCGATGCGCTGGGCGACCTCATGCGTGTTGTTGGCCGTGGGCAGCCCGGCGCCGACGTCCAGGAACTGCCTGATCCCCGCCTCCCGCGCCAGCCAGTTGACGCTGCGTATGAGGAAGCCGCGGGACTCCCGGGCCATCGGCTCGATCATCGGGTACTTGTCGCGGTAGGCGTCACCGGCGGCCTGGTCGGCGGGGAACCAGTCCTTGCCGCCCAGCCAGTAGTTCCAGACCCGGGCGCTGTGGGCGACAGAGGTGTCGATCTGCAGGGGGTCTGTCGGCTCGGTCATGACAGTGCCTCTTTCGACTTGTCTGGATGGAAGGCGGTGGCGCAGGAGTAGTCAAGGAGCAGGCGGTAGTCGGTCACGGTGGTGGGCGCGTCCCAGATGTCGGCGGCGCCGACCGGGCCGCCCTCGCGGACCACCCGGTCGGGGATCTCCGGTGCCTCGACGCGGTAGACGGTGATGGCCGGTTTGCCGGTCAGGGCGTGCGGGGGGCCGTCCAGCGGATGGATCTGCAAGGTCACGTCCGCCCGCTCGGCGGCCGCCCGCAGCGCGGTGAGTTGCTCCGCCATGACGCTTTCGTTGCCGACGCGGGTGTGCAGGGCCACGGCCGACATCAGCGCCCAGATCCGGGTCTGCTGGGTGCGCAGCCGCTCCTGGCGCACCATGAGCAGTTCGGTGCGGGCCTCCTTGGCGGCGGCCGTCAGATCGGGCCGCAGGGCGTCGTCGACGGCGCGGGCGTAGTCCCGGGTGCGTAAGAGGGCGGGGACGAGGGCCGGTTCCCAGGTGCGGATGATGCTGGTCGCGGATTCCACGCTCATCAGGTCGAGTTGCCAGGGGTCCATGACAGTGCGCCAGGGATGCCACCAGCCGGGCAGGTTGGCGGTCGCGAGCTTACCGAGGAACTCCTCGATCTCCGCGTCCGGTGCCCCGTACGCCCCGAGGAGCGAGCGGACCTGACCCTCGTCCAGGGACGTCTGCGCGTGCTCGATCCGGCGGACGGTGACCGGGTGGGCGCCGAGGGCGTCGGCGGCCTGTTTTCGCGACAGTCCCGCCGCCTCGCGCAGGATCTTGAGCCGGGTGGCCAGAACGAGATGCGCGAGGGTCGGACCTGACCTTTCGCGGGCCACGAACGCTCCTTCCGGCACTCTCCACAACTTGCGGATAGTGCACACCTTGTCGCTTGCAATCTGTGTGCGCAACCCTTTGAGTATGTCCATGGCGACCGCCGACGGGAAACCGGTCAAGTCGCTGTGCACTGCCTGAGCTTGCTTCGGCTGGAGTTGACGTGTCGGCGAGCCCGAGAGAGAGCGCGTCGGCACACCATGCGGCTGTGAGCCCCGTCGAGGGACATCACCAACTCCTCGGGCAGAAGGGGGAGATGACGTGCTGACACTGGGCGTGCTGGTCGGCAGGGCGGAGCTGGAGCTCGCCTTCGCCGGAGGTGTCGACGCTGCCCGGTTCGGGGCTGTCGGCGTGGCCGGACTGACGGCCCTGACCGTGTCGCAGCTGCTGGAGGGCGAGCCCCAGCGGCGCCTCGACGCCGGATGCCTCGTCCTGGTTACCGGGCTGCAGTTCCGCGCTCGGGGCCGCGCGGAGGTCGCCCTGGAGACGCTCATGGAGCAACTGGCCCTGGACAAGTGCGCCGGCCTCGTGGTGAGCCTGGAGCCCGGCGCGCACCAGCCGCTGCCCCAGGCGATCCGCGACCTGTCCCACGCGCTGGCCGTCCCGGTGCTCGTCACCACCGCGCCGCTGCGGGAGTGGGCCAAGACGCGCCACCGTCTCCAGGAGAGCCGCCTCGCCGGGGCCGAACTGCGCGCAAGCCAGCTCGCCACGCTGGTGCAGCAGGTGCCGTCCGAACTCGCCGACCCCCGCGCGATGCAGCGCATCGCGGACTGGCTCGCGCGCGCCCTGCAGGTACAGGTCCTGGTCAGCGACCCGCACCGGGTGCTCGCCGCCTCGCCCGCCACGGCCGCCGAGACCCTCGCCCCGGCGATCATCCACAGCTCCGTCGACGGCACGGCGTCCGGCCGTCCTTCGGGCCCGCACACCCGGCTCATCTCCCTCGGCCCGGCGCGCGGGGCGGGCACGGTCCTCGCCATCGCCCGCGGCACGGCCCCCTTCGACGACGCCGAGGTGCGCCTCCTCGGGCACGCCGCGAAGCTCCTGAGCCTGCTCGACCAGGCGCGCCGGGAGTACCGCGCCGCCGCCGAGACCTCCCGCGCGGCCCGCAGGGCGGCGGTGGAGCTGCTCCTCGACGGGGAGGTGGACAAGGCGCGCCGGGTGCTCGCCGCCCAGGCGCCCGGTCTCCTCGAGGCCGACACGGTCCGGGTCTTCGTCGTCGACGTCCCGTGCGCCCACCGGGACGTCGCGGTGCGCCGGTGCGAGGTCGTCACGGAGGGCCGCGCCCTGGTGATCGCCGACCCGCGCTCCGACCGCCGGATCATCGTCGTCCAACCGGTCCGCCCCGGCCGCGCCGACGACGGCGTGGGCGCCGACCTGACCCGGCTCGTCGCCGCCCTGGGCGCCGAGGCCTCCGTCGGCGGCAGCGGCGTCTACTCCATGTCCCTGCTCGCCGACGCGCTCCGGGAGGCGAGCGCCGCCCAGGGGTTCGCCCTGCTCCAGCCGGACGCGGCCGCGCTGTCCGCGCCGAACACGGACCTGATAGGCCTGCTCCCGCCGCGCGACGCGCAACTGTGGGCGAGGAACCTGCTCGACCCGCTGATGCGCCACGACGCCCAGTGGGAGCAGATGCGCGAGACCCTGTCGATGGCCCTCGCCCACCCCTACACCGTCGCCGCACGGCGGCTGAACCTGCACCGCAACACCGTCACGCGCCGCGTGGCCCGGGCCGCCGAGGCGCTGCGCGTGGACTTCGCCTCCGTCGCCGACCGGATAGCCGTCGGCCTCGCGCTGGAGCTGGTCACCCACCGGGAGCCGCCCGCGCAGTCCACGACGCCGGGAACGTACGCGCCGACCCTCCACTCCCTCCTGGCCTCGCCCCAGGTGACGGCGTGGGCGGACACCCTGCTGCGGTCGGCCCGGGGCGATCGCAGGGACCTGATCACGACCGCCACGGTGTGGCTCACCCATGAGGCGCACCTGGAGGCGGCCGCGCGGGCCCTCGGCCTGTCGGAGGCCACCGTGCGCTCCCATCTGCGCGCCCTGGAGGCGCACATGTCCCGGGACCTCGGGTCGCTGAGCGGCCTGCGCGACCTTCAGTTCGCCCTGCACGTCGCGACCGGGAAGGTCGAGATAGCGGAGGGCCGCGGGGTCCTGTGTCCGGCGACGTGATCGACGGACCCACGACACCCGGGGCGTACGGAGACCCGAGGGACCGCCGCACGGGAGGCGCACAGAAAGCCGCAGCACGGGAGGCTCACAAAAAACAGAGGCATCGCGCTCCCTGACTGAGTACGCTGTACGCTATTCATGCCGGACAGCTGTGCGAGCCGTACAAGGAGCCCCCGTGAAGGTCACCCCCGCCGACAGCCACACCCTGATCCAGGTCCGCGGAGCGCGGGAGAACAACCTCAAGGACGTCTCCCTCGACCTGCCCAAGCGGCGCCTCACCGTGTTCACCGGAGTCTCCGGCTCCGGCAAGTCCTCGCTCGTCTTCGCCACCATCGCCGCCGAGTCCCAGCGCCTGATCAACGAGACGTACACCGCCTTCATCCAGTCGTTCATGCCGAGCGTGGGCCGCCCCGACGTCGACGAGCTGCGCAACCTCAGCGCCGCGATCGTCGTCGACCAGGAGCGCATGGGCGCCAACTCCCGCTCCACGGTCGGCACCGCCACGGACGCGTACACGATGCTGCGGATCATCTTCAGCCGCCTCGGCGTGCCGAACATCGGCACGTCCGGGGCCTTCAGCTTCAACCTGCCCGACGGCATGTGCCCCGAGTGCGAGGGCGCCGGCGAGGTCTCGACCGTCGACGTGGACCAGCTCCTCGACCGCGAGAAGTCCCTCAACGAGGGCGCCCTGACCCTCCCGTACTACGCGGTGGACTCCTGGAGCTGGCAGGTCATGGCCAACTCCGGCTTCTACGACCCCGACAAGAAGCTCAAGGACTTCACCGAGCAGGAGTGGGCGGACCTCCTGCACAAGGACCCGGTCAAGGTGAAGGTCGGCTCCAACGGCTTCACGTACGAGGGCCTCGTCTCCAAGATGCAGCGCACCTGGCTCGCCAAGGACCGCGACGGACTCCAGCCGCACATCAGGGCCTTCGTCGACCGCGCCGTGGTCTTCCGGCAGTGTCCGCTCTGCGAGGGCACCCGCCTCACCCGGGAGGCGCTCTCCTCGCGGATCGACGGCGTGAACATCGCGGAGTGCTCCGCGATGCAGATCAACGACCTCGCCGACTTCGTCCGCTCCATCGAGGACGCGGGCACCGCCCCGCTCCTCGCCAACCTCCTTGACCTCCTGGACTCGCTCACCGAGATCGGCCTCGGCTATCTCAGCCTCGACCGCCCCTCGGGCACCCTCTCCGGCGGCGAGGCGCAGCGCGTGAAGATGGTCCGCCACCTCGGCTCCAGCATCACCGACGTCACGTACGTCTTCGACGAGCCGACGATCGGCCTGCACCCGCACGACATCCAGCGCATGAACGACCTGCTGCTGCGGCTGCGCGACAAGGGCAACACCGTGCTCGTCGTCGAGCACAAGCCGGAGGTCGTCGCGATCGCCGACCACGTCGTGGACATCGGCCCGGGCGCGGGCACGGCGGGCGGCGAGATCTGCTACACCGGCGACGTGGCGGGCCTGCGGGCCTCGGGCACCCTCACCGGCCGCCACCTCGACCACCGCGCCCGGCTCCGCGACACCGTCCGCACCCCCAAGGGCCACCTGGCCATCAAGGGTGCCGACGCGCACAACCTCAAGGACGTCTCGGTCGACGTGCCCCTCGGCGTCCTGACCGTCGTCACCGGTGTGGCGGGGTCCGGCAAGAGCTCGCTCATCCACGGCTATCTGTCCGGGCAGGACGGCGTGGTGGTCGCCGACCAGTCCCCGATCCGTGGCTCGCGCCGCTCGAACCCGGCGACGTACACGAACCTGCTCACGCCGATCCGCAACGCCTTCGCCAAGGCCAACGGCGTCAAGGCGGCCTTGTTCAGCGCCAATTCGGAGGGCGCCTGCCCGAAGTGCAACGGCCTCGGGCTCGTCTACACCGACCTGGCCATGATGCAGGGCGTCGCCTCCGTCTGCGAGGAGTGCCGGGGCGAACGCTTCACGCCGGAGGTCCTCACCTACCGCCTCAACGGCAAGAACATCAGTGAGGTCCTCGGCATGTCGATCGCCGAGGCGTACGACTTCTTCCCCTCCGGCCAGCCGCACACCATCCTCGGCCGCCTCGCCGACGTCGGCCTCGGCTATCTGCGCCTCGGCCAGCCCCTGAACACCCTCTCCGGCGGCGAGCGCCAGCGCCTGAAGCTCGCCATCCACATGGCCGAGAAGTCCTCCACGTACATCCTCGACGAGCCGACCACCGGCCTCCATCTGGCCGACGTGGACAAGCTCCTCGCGCTCCTCGACCGGCTCGTCGACGACGGCAACTCGGTCATCGTCATCGAGCACCACCAGGCCGTCATGGCCCACGCCGACTGGATCATCGACCTCGGCCCGGGCGGCGGCCACGACGGCGGCGAGATCGTCTTCACCGGCACGCCCGCCGAACTGGTCACCGCCGGGGACACCTTGACGGCCCGTCACCTTCGGGAGTACGTCGGCTCCTGACCGGTGCCGCAGGGGCGGGTCGCCGACCGTGACCCGCCCTCCGCGCCTTTTGTGGTCCAGGTCACATTCGTGGATCGCTCACTTCTCGGCGGGCGGGTGGTCATACCTGCACTTCCCGCGCAGAGGTTCCGGCGGCCCCGTGCCGCCGGAGTCCTGCTGCCTTCGAGGTGAGAGGCGAAGCCATGGGTACGAAGACGAACGCGGAGCGGATTCTCGGCTGGGTGGAGACGGAGCGCCTCGGCGTCGCCGACCTCCTGGCGGATCTGGACGACGCCGAATGGGAGGCGCCCTCGCTGTGCGAGGGCTGGACGGTACGGGACGTCGCCGCCCATCTGACGCTGTCGACGCGCACGACGTGGCGGATGGTGCTCGGCGGCGCCCTCAGCGCCCGCGGTGACTGGAACCGCATGGAGGCCGAGTTCGCCGTGCGGAGGGCGGCCGCGTTCCCGCCCGCCGAACTGATCGCCCAGATCCGGGAGACGGCGGGGTCGCCCCGCCGGGCACCCATGGCCGCCCCCGCGGATCCCCTGGTCGACTTCCTCGTCCACGGGCAGGACATCGCGCGCCCGCTCGGACGCACGCGGGCCATGCCCCTGGAGCCGACGACGACGGCTCTCGACCACGTCGTGGGCAGCCCGTTCTACGGCGCCCGCAAGCGCCTGCGCGGCCTGCGCCTGATCGCCACCGACGCGGACTGGTCGACGGGCGACGGCACGGGCGAGGTCCGCGGCCCGGCGGGCGACCTGTTGCTCCTGGCGACCGGCCGCCCCGCCGGACTCGCGGGCGTGTCCGGATCGGGCGCCGAGCGTCTGGCATCGGTGCTCTAGCTCTTCGTGTGGCCGGGGCTTGTGGTGTGGTGAGGGCGCGCCCGTGGGCGGCATGGGCGGCCTGACGGCGCGGTCGGTGCGGGAGACCGGCGTGATCACGCCATTCGTGTCAGTGGCTGTCGCGAAAAATCCTGGGGAGAGCTGCGGCTCCTGCGAGGTCATGAGGCGCGACGGCGTCGGGGGAGCATCACAAATCGGCCGCGATGCTGAACTCGGGGGCGTCCTGCGCGAAGTTGGCCGAACCGGGCATGTTCCAGATGCTTGCATGGGGCATGAAGTGGGGGTCGGGACACCGCACAACCCGTCCGAGCACATCGGAGGCCCCCATGGCGCAAGCCGCCCCTTTCCCCCAGGACCGAACCTGCCCCTATCACCCGCCCGCCGGATACCGGCCGTTGAGCACTCAAGGCCCGGTCAATCGCGTCACCCTCTACGACAACAGCGAGGCCTGGCTCGTCACCGGGCACGCCGAGGCCCAGGCCCTGCTCACCGACCGCCGCCTCTCCACCGACCGGCAGCATCCCGCCTTCCCGATGATCGCCCCGCGCTTCGAGCTCTCCCGCCGGGAGCCGCTCGCCCTGCTCGGCGTCGACGACCCGCTGCACAACAAGCAACGCCGCATGCTCATCCCCACGTTCGGGGTGAAACGGGTGGCGGCGATGCGCCCCCGCATCCAGCACATCGTCGACGGACTCCTCGACGCCGTCATCGCCCAGGGGCCGCCCGTCGAACTGGTCACCGCCTTCGCCCTGCCCGTACCGTCCATCGTGATCTGCGAACTCCTCGGTGTCCCGTACGCCGACCACGAGTTCTTCGAGGACGCCGCACGCCGCATCCTGCGGGGCGCCACGGCCGAGGAGTCAGAGGCTGGCCGCGTCGAACTGCTCGACTACCTGGGCGACTTGGTCGACCGCAAGACCAAGACGGCCGACGGCGGCACGGGGCGGGCTGCCGCGGCCGACGCCACCCCCGAGGGCGTACTCGACGAACTGGTCCGCGAACGGCTGAGCGGCGGCAGCCTGGACCGCGACGAACTCGTACGCATCGCCCTCATCCTGCTCGTCGCCGGGCACGAGACCACCGCCAACATGATCTCGCTCGGCACCTTCACCCTGCTCGAACACCCCGACCAGCTCGCGGCCCTGCGCGCCGACCCGGACCTGACCCGCGACGCCGTCGAGGAACTGCTGCGCTTCCTGTCCATCGCGGACGGACTCGTGCGCGTCGCCACCGAGGACATCGAGGTGGCCGGGCAGACCATCCGCGCCGACGAGGGCGTGGTCCTCGCCGCCTCCACCATCAACCGCGACACCGCCGTCTACCCCGACCCCGACGACCTCGACGTGCGCCGCAGCGCCCGGCACCACCTCGCGTTCGGCTTCGGAATCCACCAGTGCCTCGGCCAGAACCTCGCCCGCGCCGAACTGGAGATCGCCCTGCGGTCCCTGCTCGCCCGCCTCCCCGACCTGCGGCTCGCCGTCCCGGCGGACGAGATCCGGATGAAGCCGGGCGACACGATCCAGGGCCTGGTCGAACTGCCCGTCACCTGGGGGCGCGGCTGATGCGCGTCACCATCGACACGGACGTGTGCATCGGCGCCGGTCAGTGCGTCCTGACGGCACCGAAGGTCTTCACTCAGGACGACGACGGCTTCAGCGAGTTGCTGCCCGGGTGCGAGGACGGGGTGGGCGACCCCATGCTGCGGGAGGCGGCACGGGCCTGCCCGGTGCGGGCGATCACGTTGCACACGGAGACGTTCCCGACCGAGCCACGGCGCAACGGGGCCTGAGCGGCTGCGCGGCCGAGCGGAAACCGCCTTGCCGACCCCGGAGCTCGACGGGGGTCGGCAAGGCGGTTTCGCCTCGTTGCCGACCGCATTGCCGTGCCCGGGGCCGAGGCCATGGCGCCCCACTGACCTGGAACAATGGCGCGATGCGTATCCGATCCCTGCGCCACGGTGAGTTGACCCGCCTTCAGGACATCGAGCGGGCGGCCGGCCGCTGTTTCCGGGACGTCGGCATGCCGGAGATCGCCGACGACGAGCCGCCCGCCCCGGACGAACTCGCGGGCTACCAGCGCGCCGGGCTCGCCTGGGTGGCCGCCGACCCGGACGACGTACCGGTGGCCTACCTCCTCGCCGACCACGTCGACGGCGACCTGCACGTCGAGCAGGTGACCGTGCACCCCGACCACGCCCGCCACGGCATCGGCCGCTCCCTCCTCGACCACCTCGCCGACCGCGCCGCGGCCGAGGCGGTCCCCGCGCTGACGCTCACGACCTTCAGGGACGTGCCGTGGAACGCCCCGTACTACGCGCGCTGCGGTTTCGTGCTCCTCGACGACGCCGAACTGGGCCCGGGGCTGCGGGCCGTCCGGGAGAACGAGGCCGCGCACGGCCTGGACCGCTGGCCCCGGGTGTGCATGCGACGCCCCGTGCCTCCGTCCGCCGGTGCGGCCCGGTAGGCAGGGGGGGAGGGGAGCGACGAGGGGTGAAATCCGGCCGCAGTGAGCCGGGCCGGGGTCTGTGACGGTCGGAGGGCTTCATACCGACTTGGTCTGGACCTATCATCGGTCGACATGAGCGGGCGAGCGTACGCCCTCGGGCCGGGGCGGGCGCCCCGGCTCCGACAGGACGTCCCGCTTGCGGGAGCCACGCCGCGCGCCGTTCAGCACAAAGCCGTTCAGCACAAAGCCGTTCAGCACGCAGAGGGACCTCTCCTCCCTGTCCCCGTCCTTCCCCCCTCGGCACAAGGAGAGATCACGCATGTCCTCACCGTCCCGTCCCCCTCACTCCGCTGACTCCCCGCGCTCCGCCGACTCCTCGTCCCCGCCCCCACCCCCGTCCCCCTACGCCTCCGCGTCGCCGCGCGCACCGCGCCGACACGCCCTCGCGGTCGCCTCCGGGCCCCAACCCGGCGCCGATGTCGGCCTGTTGCTGCTCCGGCTCGCGGTCGGCCTCACCATGGCCGCCCACGGCTCGCAGAAGCTCTTCGGCTGGTTCGACGGCAACGGCCTCGACGCCACCGCGGCCTTCTTCTCCTCCGACGGCTACAAGGCCGCCAAGACGATGGCCTGGGTCGCCGCGCTCACCGAGACCCTGTGCGGCCTCGGCCTCGCGATCGGCCTGCTCACCCCCCTCGCGGGCGCCGGGATCCTCGGCATCATGCTCAACGCCATGGCCGTGAAGTGGGGCGGCGGCTTCTTCAGCCCCGAAGGCGTCGAGTACGACATCGTGCTCCTGGCCGGCGCCGTGTCGGTGGCCCTGGCCGGGCCCGGCCGCCTCGCCGCCGACGAACTGCTGCCCGTGCTGCGGGACCACCGGTTCTCACGCGGGGTCGCGGCCGTCGTGCTGGGCGCGGTGTCGGCGGCGTTCGTGCTGGTGGTGCTGCGGGACTGAGCCTGCGGCCGCCCCAGTGCGGGCCTGCTCACCCCCTGGGGCGGTCCGTGCCGCCCTACCCTCCCGCGCCGACGGCTGTGTAGGTGGCTTCCGCGAGGCGCAGCAGGGTCTACTTGCCCGCCCCGTTGGGGCCGAGCAGGACCGTCAGGCCTCGTGGCACGGCGTGGTCGAGGGGCCGGGGCCCGCCCGGCGAGGGCGGGCCCCGGCTGTGGGTCAGGCGTCCTTGACCGCCTTGGGCAGCCGGAACATCAGCGCCCACATCACCGCGAGGGCGGCAACGACGTACCAGATGCTGCCCGCGAACGCCTCGGTCACGGTTGTGCCGTGGCTGCCCGCGGGGGCGTGGTTGAAGAACACCACGGAGGCCGTCGCGATACCGAGTGCGGTACCGAGCTGCATGGCGGTGTTGAACAGTCCCGCCGCAGATCCTGCGTCCTCGTGGCCGACCTGGCTGAGGGTGAGCCCGGCAAGACCCGCGCCGACCATGCCGAAACCGGCCCCGACGAGGATCATCGGAGCGACAGCGGCCACGAACGGCGTCTCGGTCTGCTGGGCGGAGACCAGCAGCTGGTAGCCCGCCAGCGTGAGAGCGATCAGTACGGCTCCGGCCTGCGGCACGCGCCGCATGTGGCGGCCCGCCCACGTGGAGGCCAGCATGGCGCCGGCCACACCGCCGAGGGAGATGGCGACGGACGCCGGGGCGAACTGCCCTGGCGTGAGGCCGAGGCCGGACTGCATGAACAGCACCCACGTCAGCAGGAAGACACCGGAGACCAGACCGAAGACCAACTGCGCGCAGAGCCCGCCGGCGAACGCCTTGCTCTTGAAGAGAGACAGCGCCACCAGCGCCGAACCGTCCTTGGCGGTCTTGGCGTGCTGCTGGGCCACGAACACGGCCAGCACGACCACGCCTGCGGCGATCATGAGGAAGCTCCAGAGGGGCCAGTCCTTCTCGCCGCCCACGGTGAGCGGGTAGGCGATCAGCAGGAGACCCACGGAGGAGAGCAGCATGCCCAGCGGGTCAAGACGCCTGGCCTGCTGCTCGCGGGACTCCGGGATGAACCGGAGGGCGAACAGCACGGTGGCCAGGCCGATGGGCAGGTTGATCAGGAAGATCGCCCGCCAGCCCAGACCGGCGATGTCGGCGGAGGTCAGGACAGCGCCCAGGACGGGCCCGAGGACGCCGCCGAGCGACATGATCATCCCGTACATGCCGAACGCCTTGGCCTGCGACTCCCCCTGGAAGGTGACCGCGATGGTAGCCATGACCTGCGGCACCATCACCGCCGCGCCAGCGCCCTGCAGGGCCCGCGCGACGACCAGGAACTCCGGGCCCGTCGCAGTCCCGCACAGCAGCGAGGCCAGCGTGAACAGCACAGTTCCGGCGATGAAGACCCGCTTGCGCCCGAAAAGGTCACCCAGGCGCCCGCCCGTGATCAGGGCGAGGGCGAAGGTGAGGGTGTAGGCGGCGGGGATCCACTGCACGGCGGCGCTGGAGGCGCCGGTGTCCGCCTGGATGGACGGCAGCGCGGTGTGGACGATGGAACCGTCGAGCGCGTTCATCAGCTCGGCGGTGAGGATCACGAGGAGCGTGATCGTGGCAGCACGGGCAGCCCCGGTCGGGCGTGGGCGGCCGGTGGTGTGGGTGTCGGTCGACACGGTGAAGATTCCTGTTCGCGTACAGAAGGGACAAGAGGCGGGGGCAGCCTGGGCATGCCCCGCACGCCGCTCAGCGCGACAGGGGAAAGCAAGGTGCAACGACCCAGGCCATCAAGGAACACCGCCGTCGAGGCATGCGTCGGCAGTCCGCCATCGCGGACAACCGGAAGAGCGCCTCAAAAACCAGCGGCTACTTACTTGGCCTGGGGGATACGTCATCACCTCGGAACACGGCGTCGGGCCCCAGAACGGGCACCGACGGAAATACAACGGAACCACAACAGACTAAAACGGCAGCGATCCTCCATGCAACGGAATAAATTCCGCTTGCGCCCGGGGCGGTGCCGGTGGATATCAATCCTGGGTTGCGGGTCGCAGACGACTCAGCAGGCGCTCACTGTGGTGTCCGTAGTTCGGGTCGTTGAGGGCTGCCGAGATGAAGTCGGTGTGCACGAGACGGCGTTTCAGGCGTACTTCGAGGCAACCGACGCAAAGGACATTGTCCTCGGCGGCACCAGCGCGTTCCCACACTCCGTCGAGTACGGTGTACCACTCATCAGGGCCGTCAACGGGAGCGGTCGGCAATCCGCAGTCATCACAGGGGAATTCGTTCCTAGGCGGAGGGCGCCGGGACCCAGGCACCGCAGCGCGGATACGGCTGAGGAGCCTGGGTGCCAGTTTCTTCCTCATGCTTACGCGGAGACGCGACGGTCCACCTTGCCCGCCTTGATGCAAGAGGTGCACACGTTCATGCGCAGGGGCGTCCCATTCTTGACAGCCCGGACGGACTGAATATTCGGGTTGAAACGGCGGCTTGACCGTCCCCGGACGTGCCGGCTCTGGGCGCGGGACCCGGAGCGGGCCACGCGCTTGCCGAAACTGGGCTGCTTGCTGCACACATCACACCGGCTGGACACGATGTCTCCTTCTCGTTCAGATCATGGCGGGCGACGGATCATCCGAAGGCCGACCGGGTTCGGATTCTTCCAAGGTCATGACGGCCCCCGAACCGGTTCCGGATCCGACATTCTTCGCTGCCGCCGCGCTGACCAGCGGATATGGACGCTTTAGGAGGTGGCGCGGGGGTGCCGTGAAGGTGAAAAGCATGGGTCTTCGTGCAGATTGCACTCGGGAGGCGCGGTGACGGAGGTCGGTACGGTCAGATCCAGCCGCGGGCGGAGGCGGTGCGTATCGCCTCGATGCGGTTGCGTGCCCCGACTTTGCGGTTGATGGCGGCCAGGTTGTTGCGGACCGTTCCGGATGCGAGATGCAGGATCTCGGCGATCTCTGGGGGCGTGTGGCCGTGCGCGGCCAGGCGGAGAAGGTCGGTCTCGCGTTCGCTGAGCGGGTTGTCGGGGGTGTGCAGAGCGTCAGTGACGAGCCGCGGGTCCAGGACACGGTCACCGCGTGCGACCTTGCGGACGGAGTCGGTCAGGTCGTTGACCGATACGCCTTTGCTCATGAACCCGTCGACCCCCACCTCCAGAGCAGTTCGCAGGGCGCTGGCGCGTTCTGGGGTGGTCAGGATGACGATGCGGCAGGGGGGCAGGGCGGCTTTGAGCTGTGCCGCGGCCGAGAGCCCGTCCAGGCCGGGGAGGTGGGCGTCGAGCAGCGCCACCGTCGGGCGGGTGCGCAGGGCGTTCGGCACGATCTCGTCGCCTCGTGGTACCTGCGCAACCACCTGCATGCCGGGTTCGGACGCAAGGACGACAGCCAGCGCTTCGCGCGTCAGTCGCAGGCCATCGGCGATCAACAGTCGGATCATGGGGGGCGGTTGTTCCTCGTTGGCGGACTCATCGGCGGGTGAGAGCAGCGGTCGCGACCGGTGGTCGCGGACCCTGCCGTCCGGGCGGCTGCCCTGGGGCACGCCCGGAGCCCGGACGTCGCCGTCCGGGCCCCGGAGAGGGCTGTTCCTAGTGCGTGGCGTGGCGCTTGGGCAACCAGAGCACGAGGGCCCACATCGCCAGCAGGGCGGCGATGACGTACCAGAGGGTTCCGGTGAACGCGGTCGTGACGGTGGTGCCGTGGCTGCCGACCGGGGAGTGGGCGAAGAACACCACGGCGGTCAACGCCGTGCCCAGCGCGATGCCGAGCTGGGTCGAGGTGTTGAAGAGCCCCGACGCTGACCCGGCGTGCTCGTGGTCGACCTGGCGCAGCGTCATGTCGGCCAAGGCCGCTCCCATCATGCCGAGGCCGAGGCCGACCGCCGGCATGGGCAGAACCGCCAACACCGGGGAAAGGCCGGTGTTCTGCTCTGCGATCAGCCACGCGTATCCGACCAGGGTGGCCGCGGCCAGCAGGGCGCCGGTCTGCGGGGCGCGCCTGCCGTGCCGGACGGCCAGACTCATCGCCAGCCAGGCGCCGGCCATTTCACCCACCGAGGCCGCCACGAAGCCTGCCGCCGCCTGCCGCGGGGAGAGCCCGAGCCCGTCCTGCATGAACAGGGTCCACGCCAGGAAGAACACACCGGACAGCAGCCCGAAGACGAGCTGCGCGGACAGACCCGCGGTGAACGACCTGCTCTTGAACAGCGCCAGGACGACGAGCGGGTCGCGGCCGCGTGCGGTCCTGGCCCGCTGCTGGACCACGAAGACCGCCAGCGTCAGCAACCCCCCGGCCATCGTGAAAAAGCTCCAGGCAGGCCACTGATGCGCACCGCCGACGGTCAGCGGGTAGGCGATCAGCAGCAGGCCCAGGCCGGCCATGACCATCCCCGTGAGGTCCAGGCGCCGGGCGGCGAGGTCACGGGATTCGGGAAGGTACCGCAGGCCGAGAAGCACGGTCGCCAGCCCGATGGGCACATTGATCAAAAAGATCGGGCGCCACCCGAGGCCGAAAACATCGGCGCTGGTGAGCACCCCGCCCAGGACCGGTCCGGCGACGCTGCCCAGCGACATGATGGTGCCGTAGAGGCTGAACGCCTTGGCGCGGGAGCCTTCGTCGAAGCTGACGTGCAAGGTGGCCAGGACCTGAGGAACCATGACAGCCGCGGCTCCCCCCTGGACGACGCGGGCAGCGATCAGCGGAGCGGGCGAACCGGCCAGGCCACAGAACAGCGACGCTGCGGTGAAGACGCCGGTACCCAGGAGAAAGAGCCGTTTGCGGCCATAGAGGTCGCCGAGCCGGCCACCGGTGATCAGCCCGAGGGCGAAGGCCAGCGCGTAGGCAGAGTGGATCCACTGCACCGCGGCGCCCGAGGCGCCGGTGTCCTGCTGAATGGAGGGCAGAGCCGTGTAGACGACGGAGCCGTCGAGGGCATTCATCAGCTCCGCAACCAGGACGACGACCAGCATGACGGTGCGACCACGGCCGGAACGGTTGCCCGTGGGGGCGGAGCGGGAGGGGAGGGCTTTGGTGTCAGCAGACACAACGCAGTTCCTGTTCTGGCGGACAGAAAGGGGAAAGGGGCAGGCCAGGCATGCCCGTCCCGCTGACTGCGCGACAGGAAAATTCGGGTACGGCAACGCCCAGGCCGAAGGGCAGACCGCTGCCGAGAGACGACCGCACGCTGCTGCACGGAGCAGGGGGTCAAGCCTCATGGCGAGCGGCTCTCAAGCCTGGGAGATAGGTCATCACCTCGTGACATAAACGAACGGAGCGGACAGCTCCACGACGGGCCCCAGGCTAGGCACCTGATCGCGAGGCCAGCAATCGAATTTCGCCTTCCTGAACTCCCACCCCAGGCCGCATCACAGACCCCGTGCAGTGCGAGAGAGACTCGCGTCTGGGGGCTCCCACCAGGGAATTCTTCGTATGCGCAGCGGATCGCCGGTGCCATGTACGGCCCCCGTCCCACGCTACGGATACGGGCCGCCACCTGGATGCAGCCGTGCTGACTGCACGCCCACGTCGTGCAGTCAGCACGAACACCGCTTATCGCTTGACAGCTGCCGCTGGGCCACCCCGTGCCCCGCAGCCCAGACAGGGCCTGCTCGCGCCTCCCCTTTGACGGCTCTCGCCACCAAGGTGGGGTCGACCGTTGGTGAGAAGAACGGCGGTACACGAGACCGTCGTCGTACAGCCGCGCCTACGCAGCCAGCAGGCTTGCCGAGCGTCCCGCACCCCACACCGACCTGGCCCCCAGGCCGACGGTAGATACGGGGTGGTGTGGGTCAGCGCCTCCGGTTCGCCATCTCCGCAGGAGTCAGTGCTCACAGAGACGCGGCCCTACACCTGGCCGAGGCCCGACCGTGCCTGGTGGTGTTCGGCGCCTCGGGCAGCGGCAAGTCCTCCCTCTTGCGCGCGGGCCTCATCCCTCGATTACGAAACGGCACCAGGCGTCTGTGGACCGTCCGCTCCGGGCGCACCCGGTGAAGGACCTGTGCCCGGCATAGGCGGTCACCCGGGGCCCCGCTGTCGGATCATGAGTACGCCACCCACACACCGAGGCGAGGAGCCGCAAGCCATGCCCGAGCAGGGGAACCAGGGTCAGGAGCCGCAAGCACCGGCGGTCGACGGCACAGTGCCGATGACCGCCGAGGAGATCGCCGCGGCCAACGTGGGCGCGGTGCCCAAGCTCGACGGCCGGGTCACGCTGGCGGAGTACGACCCCCGCTGGCCGCTGGTCTTCGCCGCCGAGGCCGCACGGCTCGGCGGTACGCTCGCGGACGTGCGGCACACGATCGAGCACGTGGGCTCGACGTCGGTGCCCGGCCTGCCCGCCAAGCCGGTCATCGACATGCTCCTGACCGTCCCGGACCCGGGGGAGGAGGCGACGTACGTGCCCGCGCTCGAACGACTCGGCTACACGCTCGCCATCCGGGAGCCCGACTGGTACGAGCACCGCGTGCTGCGCCGACAGGACCTCGCGCCCGGCGCCGCGTCGGCGAACCTGCACGTGTTTCCTGAGGGCTGCGAGGAGACCGCCCGCATGCTCCGGTTCCGGGACTGGCTCCGCGCCCACGACGACGACCGTGACCTGTACGCCCGTACCAAGAGGACGCTGGCGGAGCGGACATGGGAGTACATGCAGAACTACGCCGACGCCAAGTCGGGGGTGGTCGAGGGGATCCTCGCGAGGGCGGAGGAGGGGGCCGGGGTGAAGGGTGACCACGGGCAGGGGAGTGGGCGCTGACGCACGTACCCCGTCGTGGACGGTGGCAGGGGCACAACCATCCCGTGATGCGACCGGCTCGGTACAGCGAAGAAGACCTGGAACAGCACTCCCTGTGCCGAAGAAACGCGGACGACGGACAGCGATCGGGGTTCGAGCACGACGTCGACCGGATCCTGTACTCCACGCAGTGGCGCGCGCTGGCGGGCAAGAGTCAGGTCGTCGCGAGCGGTGAACTCGGCGCGTGCCAGATCAGGTTGACCCGCTCGATGAAGGCCGCCCAGCTCGGGCGGCGGATGGCGGAGCGGCTTGAGCGGCGCTACGGCGGCCCGAACCCGGCCCTGGTCGAGGTGGCCTGCATGGCGCACGACATCGGCCACCCGCCCTGCGGACACGCCGACGAGACCGCGCTGCGGGCGACGATGGACGAGCTGCGCGCCGCCGACGGGGTGCTCGACGGCTTCGAGGGCAACGCGCAGACCCTGCACATCCTGACCTTCCTGGCCGCGCACAAGTCCCCCGGCCACCGCGGCCTGCACCTCCCCGGGCCTGTCTGGACGCCGCGACCAAGTACCCCTGGGAACGCGTCCCGCGTGACGTCGACCCCGCGCGGCACTCCAAGTGGGGGGTCTACGCCGTCGACCGGCAGGCGTTCGCATGGGTGCGGGCGGGCCGCGGCGACGGCGCGGTGCCGGTCGAGGAGCGGGTGATGGACTGGGTCGACGACGCCACGTACGCCTGTCACGATGTGGAGGACTTCTCCCGCACCGGTCTGATCCCGCTGGCCGGGCTCTTCCCGCCCCGGGGCTCGTCGTCCCCGCCGAGCGCCGAGCCGCCTGCGACCCGCTCAAGGAACTGGTCCGGCGCTACGTCATCGACCGCCCGGCACTGGCCACCGAGCAGCAGGAAAACGACGCGTCGTCTCCGAACTGCCGCGCTGGACCCATGAATTCCCCACGCTCCTGCCGACCCACCGGGCCGAGGAACTCGACCTGCACGGCGACCCGCTGCGGGCCGCCGCCGACCACGTCGCGTCCCTGACCGAGGACCAGGCCATGACCCCGCACCGCCGTCTGTCGGGCACCGGCCTGGGATCCGTGAGCGACGCCGGGTGGCTGTGAGATGCCTTGGCGGGCGGCTTTCGTCGGCGCGAACGGCGTCGGGCGTCACCGCTTGAGCGCGAGGCCTCCGTGCTCGCCGATCGCCACCGGGGCGGGGGACTGGGGGTCCGGGCGCCAGAAGGGGACCGACACGACGCCGGGCTCGAGGAGTTCCAGGCCGTCGAAGAAGGCCGCGATCTGGTCGACGGGGCGCAGGAAGTAGGGGACGGCGCCGGTTTCGTTGTAGGCGTCCTGGGCCTGTTCGTAGTCGGCGTCGATGCCGCGTGAGCCGTCGTTGACGGAGAGGTAGCTGCCGGAGGGCAGTCCGTCTAGCAGGCGGGCGACGATGGCGCGTGCCTGTTCGTAGTCGGCGACGTGGCCCAGGATGTTGCTGAGGATGAGGGCGGTGGGGCGGGTGAGGTCCAGCGTCTCGGCGGCCGCCGCCAGGATGCGGTCGGGGTCGGCGATGTCGGCGTCGACGTAGGCGGTCGCGCCCTCCGGTGTGGAGGTGAGCAGGGCGCGGGCGTGTGCGAGGACCATCGGGTCGTGGTCGGCGTAGACGATCCTGGTCTCGGGGGCGAGGCGCTGCGCCACCTCGTGGGTGTTGTCCACGGTCGGCAGGCCGGTCCCGATGTCAAGGAACTGCCGGATGCCCGCCTCGCCGACCAGGTACGTGATGTTGCGGGCCAGGAAGGCGCGGCTGCTGCGGGCGATGGTGACGATGCCGGGGTAGACGGCGCTGTAGGCGTCACCGGCCGCCTCGTCGACGGGGTAGTTGTCCTTCCCGCCCAGCCAGTAGTTCCAGATCCGGGCGGAGTGCGGCACCGACGTGTCGATGTGCGGGCGCGCGGCCGGTCCGGGCGTCGTCGAGGGGTCGGTCATGGCACCGTCCGTCTTCTACCGGGGCGTGAACTGTCTCACCGCACAAGGTACGTCCCGATGACCTTGATGGGGACACCGGTGCCCGTTCAGGGGCGGGCGAGCCCCGTTCAAGGGCGAGTGAGCCGCGTCCAGGGGTGCGTGAGCCGCGTTCAAGGGGGGGGCGGACCTCACCGCGTCGGAAGAACAGCGGCGCCCGCCTCGCCCGCGCCCGGCTCGCCCGTCCCCGGCGCGCTCGACTCCCGTACGACCAGCTCCGGCGCGAGCCGTATCGCCCGCTGCGGGCCCTCGCCGCGCCCGGCGAGGCGGCGGCTGAGCAACTGGGTGGCCTCTGCGGCGAGTTCGGCGACCGGCTGGCGGACGGTCGTGATGCCGGGGGCGGCGAGCGCGGCCATCGGGATGTCGTCGAAGCCGGTGACGGCCACGTCGCCGGGCACGTCCGCGCCGAGCTGCTGGAGGCGCTGCAGCGCGCCGACCGCGATGAGGTCGTTCGCGCACACCAGCGCGTCCGGCCGGGCGTCCCACACCAGGTCGACGGCGGCTCGGCCCCACTCCACGGAGAAGCCGCCGAGCGCGATCCGCCCGGGCGCGCCCGGATCGAGCACGGCGGCCCCGGCCGCGTACGCCGCGCGCCGCTCGGCGGCGGCCGACGCCGTCCCGTCGGCGCCCAGGTAGCAGACCCGGCGGCGGCCCGTCGCGGCCAGATGTCCGAGGACGAGGGCCATGCCCGCGGCGTTGTCGACCCCCACGGAGTCGGCGATGCCCGGCCCGCAGCCGCGGTCCATCAGGACCAGCGGCACCCGGGCGGCGGCCGCGGCGACCGCGTCGCGGCTGCGGCGCTCGTCGGCCGGGATGACGAGGAGCGCGTCGACCCGACGGCTCAGCAGGTCGTCGATGTACTCGGCCTCGGCCGTCGGGTCGTCGTCGCAGTCGGCGAGCAGCACGGCGCGGCCCTCGGCGTGCAGGGCGTGGGTCAGCTCACGCACCAGGGCGGGGTAGAAGGGGTTGGTGATCTGCGGCAGGACCAGGCCGACGGTGCCGGTGGAGCGGCTGCGCAGGGCGCGGGCGGCCTGGTTGGGGCGGTAGCCGAGGGCCTCGGCGGCCTCGCGGACGCGGCGGGCCGTCTCCGGGCCGACGGGGCGCGTCCCGGCGAGGACCCGGGAGACCGTGGCGACGGAGCAGCCGGAGGCCCGGGCCACGTCCCGCAGTGTTACGTCAGCCACGCCTCGGTCCACCCCTTCGGTGCGTTTCGGCAAACGTTATCAACGGCGGGGGTCGGCGACCAGGGTTTCTTCGTGCCAGGTGAGAGGGGCGGAGCAGGGTGCGCTGCGGCACGCCGGTCGGGACGTGCCGCAGGTCATTGACATAATTCATACTCCTGCACAAAGTCTTTGGAGAACGTTTTCCCGAGCGCCGCCCCGCCGTGGCAGCTCAGCCGAACAAAGAGGTTCCGCCGATGGCCCGAAAGATCATCCTCGACTGCGACCCCGGACATGACGACGCGATCGCCATGCTCCTCGCGCACGGCAACCCGGACGTCGAACTGGTCGCGGTCACCACGGTCGTCGGCAACCAGACCCTGGAGAAGGTCACCCGCAACGCCCTCTCCGTCGCCCGCATCGCCGACATCACCGGCGTCCCCTTCGCGGCAGGCTGCCCCCGCCCCCTGGTGCGCACCGTCGAGACGGCCGCCGAGATCCACGGAGAGAGCGGCATCGACGGCCCCGTCCTGCCCGAGCCCACCCTGGCCCTCGACCCCCGCCACGCCGTCGACCTCATCATCGACACGGTCATGGCGCACGAGCCCGGCGAGATCACCATCGTGCCCACCGCGGGCCTGACGAACATCGCCCTCGCCGTGCGCAAGGAGCCCCGCATCGCCGAGCGCGTCCGCGAGGTCGTCCTCATGGGCGGCGGCTACCACACGGGCAACTGGAGCGCCGTCGCCGAGTTCAACATCAAGATCGACCCCGAGGCCGCGCACATCGTCTTCAACGCGGGCTGGCCCGTCACGATGGTCGGCCTCGACCTGACGCACCAGGCCCTCGCGACCCCCGAGGTCGTCGAGCGCATCGCGAACGTCGGCACGAAGCCCGCCGTCTTCGTCAACGAGCTCCTGGACTTCTTCGGCGCCATGTACCTGAAGAACCAGGGCTTCGAGGCCCCGCCCGTGCACGACCCGTGCGCGGTCGCGTACGTCATCGACCCGAGCGTCATGACCGTACGCAAGGCCCCCGTGGACATCGAGCTGACCGGCACCCTCACCCTCGGCATGACCGTCGCGGACTTCCGCGCGCCCGCCCCCGCCGACTGCCGCACCCAGGTCGCCGTCGACCTGGACCACGAGCGGTTCTGGGACCTGGTCGTGGACGCCCTCGAGCGGATCGGTGACGTGCCCGCGTGAACGCCTCCCTCGCCGAACCCGCACCTCCCGCCGCCTCTCCCGGCGGCCGACCCGTGCGCGTCTGGGTCCTGGTCACCGCGCTGCTCGCGGCCTGCTTCGCCTTCCAGCTGAACGCGAGCATGCTCAGTCCCGCCCTGAAGAGCGTCGAGGACTCCCTCGACGCGACCTCCGCCGAGGTCGGCCTGACCCAGACGGCGTTCTTCACGTCCGCAGCGCTGTTCTCGCTCTTCCTGCCGCGCCTCGGCGACCTCATCGGCCGCCGCCGCGTCCTCGCCGCGATGATGGCGCTCATGGCCGTCGGCTGCGTCGTGGCCGCCCTCGCGCAGAGCGTGCCCATGCTGTTCGTCGGCCGCGTCATCCAGGGCGTGTCCGGGCCGACCGTGCCGCTCTGCCTGATCATGCTGCGCAACGAGGTGCACGAGCCGAAGCGGTACGGCACGCTCCTCGGCGTCATCACCGCCGTCAACGGCGGCATCGCGGGCGTCGACTCCATCGCGGGCGGCTCCCTCGCCGACCACTACGGCTTCCAGTCCGTCTTCTGGGTCATGGCCGTCGTCGCCGGACTCGCCATGGTCCTCGTCGCCACGCTCACCCCGGAGTCCACGGCGCGCGCCTCCGGCTCCGACAACCGCATGGACTGGCCCGGCGTGGCGCTCCTCGTCGTCTCCGTCGGCGCGGCCCTCATCGCCCTCAACGAGGCCGGGAAGCTGGGCAAGGCCAACTGGCCGCTCGTGGCCGGGCTCGCCGTCGTCGCCGCGATCGCCTTCGCCGGGTTCTGGCGAGCCGAGGACCGCAGCAAGCACCCCCTCGTCGCGACCCGGCACCTGCGCCAGCGCTCCACGTGGGCGCTGCTCCTGACCACCGTCCTGACGATGACCGGTGTCTTCGCGGTCATGAACGGCATGATCCCCGCCTTCGCCCAGAACGCGGACGCCGGATTCGGGATGAGCGCCGAGGCGTCGGCCTGGTGGACCCTCACCCCGTACGCCCTCGCGGGCCTGGCCATGGGCCCTCTCGCCGGACGCCTGGCCGCCACCCACGGCTACGGCAAGATCCTGCGCCTCGGCCTCATCGGCTCGGCCGCGACCGTCGCCCTGATGCTCGTGACCCTCCAGGCGGACTCCCGCGCGCTCCTGCTGGTCTCGTCGGTCCTCATCGGCGTCACCTACGCCGGAGTCGGCAACATCGTCCTCAACGGCCTCGGCATCGTCCTCTCCCCGAAGGAGAACCCGGGCTTCCTGCCCGGCCTGAACGCCGGCGCCTTCAACCTCGGCGCGGGCCTGAGCTTCGCCCTCCTGTACGCCGTCCAGACCGCCGCCGAACCGGCCGACAAGACGTCGACCGCGGGCTACTCGGCCGCCATGATCGCGGGTGTCGCTCTCATCGCGGCGGCGTTCGTGACGTCCTTCCTCATCCCCAAGCCGGTGGAGGCGGAGGCACACGAGTGAGGGCCGGAGCCCCTGGCCCCGCGCGCTCGTTGTGACACGGCCGTAGTGACGCGATCCCTGTGATGTGGGCGCCCCCTCCGCACGGCGGGTGGGGGCGCCCACGTGCGTCCCGCGTCGGCTTCGGCGCGATCGCCGTGGGTCGTGGGGTCGTGGGCCTGTGAGCGCCTCGGGGCCCTTGGGGCAGGGCAGGGCCTCGCACCGGCTGGTCGCGGAGGGGACGTCGGCATCGGCTACGCGCTGCACGCGGTGATCGCCGAAGCCACGTTGTCGCGGGGCACGGCACGCGGCCCGGCAGCCGCCCGCCTCGCACCGCTCGGCCAGGGCCTGTCGCTGATGCCCATGGCCGACGCACTCTCCGACGCCGTCACGGACGGCGGCCCCGTGCGTCCTCCGGCGTTCTGGCGGCCGCCCGGCGGCTTCGGCACCCTCCTCGCGAAGTGGTCGGCCGCGGGGCGGTGGCGCACGTGGAAGCCGAGTACGTCGGCGGCGCGGGCGAGCAGCGGGCCGCCATGTGGGACGGCGGCACGCTCGCCCCGGGGCCGCTGCGGGTGGGGGAGGGGCAGCGCCTTCCCGCCGCCGGGAGGCCGATCTCCCGGGCGCTGCGGCGGCTGGGCACGGTGGCGGGTAGGGCCGAGAACGAGTTCGCGGCGGTGGGGCTCGGGTGTCATCGGGACCCGGAGGCGTGGCTGGCCTGAGGAGCGCGTACGGGAATCCGACCCACGGCGACGGCGAGCACGGCCGCCCCCGGCACCACCACCAGCGCCGTCCCGCTCCCCGCCACCGCCGCGACCTGCGCGAAGACGGCCGCCCCGACCGCACCTCCCGCGAGGTCGAGGGTGCTCAGCCACGACATGGTCTCCGTGACACGTCCCTCCGGCGCGAGATCCCCACCGGTCGTCCGCAGCGCCGCGAAGACAGAACCGACGGCGAGCCCGGCCACCGGGCACACGAGCAGGACGACCGGCGGCGAGACCCGCGCCGCGCAGGCCAGCGCGCCCGCGCCCGCCGCGAAGACGCACAGCAGCACCCCGACCCGGCGCCCAGGCCCTCCCGACAGAGCGGGCACGGCCCCGAGCACCAGACCGCCCACGACGCTCCCGACGGCCAGCGCGCCGAGACACCACCCCGCGTACACGGCCGCGCCGTGTTCGCGCGCATAGCTCGGCAGCACCACGTCCATGCCGGTGACGGCGCACACGAACAGGCCGTTCACGGCGAGGAGTCGGCGCAGCGGCGCGCTCCGCAGCGGCCCCGCCCCGTGCCCGCGCGTGACCGGTCGAGGCGTGACCGGCAGGCCAAGCAGCGACCCGACCGCCCCGGCCGACAGGACGGCCACCGTGAGGAACGGGGCGACAGGCGAGACCGACACGCTGAGCCAGCCCGCGAGGGCGGGCCCGACCATCAGCGCCGCACCCGTCATCGCCGAGTCGAGCGCCATCGCCGGGCCGAGGGCGCGGGCGGCGGCCCCCTGCCAGACGGTACGCATCATGACGGCGACGGGCGGCGCACTGGCCCCGAGCAGCGTCGCGAGCGCCAGCAGCCGCAGGGGCGAGCCCTGCTTCCGTACGGCGACCAGGAGCGCGATGGCCCCGACCTGCCCGGCGAGACAGCACAGCAGTACCGGACGGTGGGAGCAGCGGTCCACGAGCAGCCCCCGTACCGGAGCCGTGAGCGCCTGGCCGATCGCCGAGCAGCTCACCGCCAACCCGGCGATGCCGTAAGAATGGTGACGGCTGATCAGAAGCAGCAGGCTCAGCGAGGCCATGCTGGTGGGCAGCTTCGACAGCATGCCGGTCGCGGCGATCCGCCAGAAGCCGGGCACCGCGCGGAGCGCACGGTAGCCGGACGGCGGCCGGTGTGCGGCGGGTTCGGTCACCTTGTCGGAGGCCGTGGTCACCGCGCGCGGAGTGCCGCGACGGACCAGTCGAGTACCGGCGCCAGGCTGTCCGGCGGCGGCCAGCCGTTGACGACGGCGAGTAGCTCCAAGTAACGGTCCCGCTGTGGGTCGTTCATCGACTCCAGGCGGGACAGCAGCCGTTGGCGCAGGTCAGCGGGGTCGAGGCGGTCGCCGAGGATGTGTGCGTAGTGGGCGGCGAGGTCGGCGACGACCGGACCGGCCTCGGGGGCGTCCGGGGTGATGCCCGCGGCCAGCGCAGGGGTGACCCGGGTGCGGAGGGCCTCGGCGAGAACGCGGGGGAGGCCGGTGGTGTCGTCCGGGGCCCGGTCGGCCGCCATGTCGTGGGCCATGCCGTGCATGCCGGCGCGGAAGCCGGGGTCCTGGAACAGCTCGGCCAACTCCACCCACGCCTCGATCTGTTCGACCTCCGGGTCCGCGGGCAGCTCGGGCGTCATCGATCGCCTGACGCCGATGAACTCCGGATGTCCGTCCAGGCCGTCGAAGACGGCGGCGAGGAAGCCGTCGACGAGACGCCGCCGTTCGGCCTCGGAGAGCTTCGCGAGCCGGTGCACGAGGTCCAGCTCCTCGGGGGTGGAGCCGCGCCGGGCCACCGCCGCCAGCACGGCCCGCCGCAGGCGAAGGCCGCGGATCTGCACGTCCAGCGCCTCGGCGTGCGCCGCCGTGACCTCGGCGAGCGACAGCTCCCGCTCGACCACCTTGCGGACCGTGTCGAGATCCAGGCCCAGATCACGCAGGGTCCGCACGAGTTCGAGCCGGGCGACGGCCTCGGCGCCGTAGCGGCGGTAGCCACCCGGACTGCGGTCCGTCGGCTCGACGACACCCCGGTCCGAGTAGAACCGGATCGTCTTGACGGTCAGCCCGGTACGCCGGGCCAGCTCACCGATCGAGTACAGCACTTCGTCGCTCATGGGCCCCACCTTGCAGTCTCCCCTTACAGGAGACTCAAGCGGCTGCCCTGTCCGCCCCGGATCGACTCCGTACACCCCGATCGGTCGATTTGACCTCGAGTGCACTTGAGGTCGCAGGATCTCGGTACGTCCTGTGAAAGGGGAATGGGCATGGCGTCGTACCGCTCACAGCTGGACCCGTACGGGGCGCCGGCGGCAGCAGATCCGGAGGACATGGGCGGGGGACCGGCCCTGCCCGGTGCCCCGTCCGGCCGGGAGGCCACGCGGCGCGGGCTCGCGCTCGTCCGGGCCTACGCGCGCGAGGACGCCGCCGGGGTCGCCGCCGCCCTCGACGGAGCGGACCCCGCCGCGGCCCGCCAACTGCCCTCCGTCACCGGGGACATCCTGCGCCTGGTCGTCGGCATCGTCCTCTCGGCCCCGCGCACCCTCACTCCGTCGGACGTCGTCCGCGCGGCCGACGCCATCGCCGCCGCCGGGCCGCCCCACCACGAACTCGCCGTGTCCCAGGCGGTGCGGGCCTGGGCCGACGGGGACGACACCGGGCTGCGGTCCCGGGGGCGGGACGACGTGGCGTGCGCGCACGGCGCCGCGGTCCTGGCGGCCGCGCTGGCGGTGGGCGCCTGGGGGAGGGAGGCGTTCCTCGGCCTCCTGGAGACGTTCGACGAGGTGGTGGACGCCTGCGGGTAACCCGGATGCCGTACGCCGCGGACGACCGGGGCAGGTGCGCCCCCGCGCTGCCTTCCGCTACGCCTCCGGCTTGCGCAGCAGCATCAAGTAGTAGTCCAAGTGGTTCCGGCAGAAGGAACGGTAGGGCGCCATCAGCGGGTCGGTGTGGGTCAGGGCCTCCTTGCCGAAGCGCTCCTCGATCTCCGTACGGCGGTCCTGGTACAGGGTCGACATCAGCTCGGAGCACAGCACGGCGTTGGCCGTCATGTCCTGCGCCCGCACGACCCGGAAGCCGGTCTCCTCGATCTCGCCGACGAGGGTGGAGAAGGGCCGCAGCGGCGGACAGGTCCACAGGCGCGTGTACGCCGACGACTGCTCCTCGGTGGGTGTGCCGCGCAGCGCGAACTCCGTGAAGAGCAGGTGCCCGCCCGGCCTGAGCACGCGCAGGGCCTCGCGGAGGGCGGCGGGCCGGTCGGACAGATGGGGCACGCAGTCGATCGACCAGGCGCCGTCGAACGAGGCGTCGGGGTGGCTGAGGTCCATGGCGTTGCCGTACGCGAAGTCGACGCGCTCGCCCGCGCGGTGCCCCCGGCGCCGGTCTTCGCACCGGGCCAGCTGGGTCTTGCTGACGGTGATGCCGGAGACCCGGCCGCCGGTGCGCTCGGCGAGGCGCAGGGCGGGGCCGCCGGTGCCGCAGCCGATGTCCAGGAAGTGCGGGGCCGGTACGTGGCCGACGGCGCCGTGGAGCGTGTCGATGAGGAATTCGGTCTGCCGGTCCTGCGCGAGGTCGGCGAGGCCGACGAGCGACGTGACGGGTGTGGGCTCGCCGTGCGGCACGAACATGCCGATGTGCACGGCCGTCGACCCCAGCGTCATGGCGAGCAGGTCGCCGAACTGGTCGTACATTGCTCCGACGTCGTCGGGGGTGGGGTGCGAAGCGTCGGTCGCGCCGGGTGTGTTCGAGGTCGGGTTCGTCGCCAAGGCGGTCTCCTCAGGACAGGTGCGGGCCGACGGGGCCCGCGCGGACAGGTCCGTTCCCGTGCACCGTCCATTGCATCCGCCACCGTGGCCCCCGTGACGACGCAGTCAAGCCACGTCCGACGCTCCCGCGAGGGGCGAGAATTAGCCACTGCAATCGCATTCTGTGAACGCGTCCGGATGAGGAACGGCAGGGTCCGGAAGCGAAAGGCCAAGGAAGCCGACTCCGGAAGTTCACCGGAATCACCCCGGAAAGGGCCCCTTCGGAACCCGTTCCGGAGTACACCTCGGAATGCCTTACGATTGTCCGGCTTCTGTCACGGTGCCGTGGTGACGCGCTGGCTGACTTGTTCTCCTGTGGCGTCCTCGTGCTAGGAATACGGGGCGCGCCGCAGGGACGTGAATCGTCCGGCGCGAACACATTGCATTGTGCTGTCAGTTGGTCCCACAAGGGGCCACAGGGGGAAGAGGTAATTCCGTAGTGAACCGCATGCGCACGTCTGCCGCTGTCCTGGCGACCGCCGGGGCCATCACCGCCGCTCAGCTCGGTCTGGCCGGTGCCGCGTCCGCGTCCGAGGGGCCGAAGGCCGCTCCGTCCGCTTCCAAGGTCGCGCCGCGGAGCGCCGGCTGCCCGATCGACATCGTCTACACGTCGAGGTTCTACACCAACTCGAACGGCTGGGTCACCGGCAACGGCCTGTACTTCGGCCTGAAGAACAAGAGCACCAAGAGCTTCAAGAAGGTCACCTTCACGGTGACCAACGTGAAGAACATTCGCTTCGGCAGCGCCAAGGCGAAGGGCGGCAAGGTCACCCGCAAGACGTCGCGGACCGTTTCCGTCCACACCAAGACCCTGAAGAAGAAGGCCAGCCTCGGCGTCCAGGTGCGCACGCGGCTGCTGAACACCAGGTCCTACAAGGTGAAGTTCAGCGTCCGCGGCAACGGCTGGAACTGCGCGGTGAACCAGGGCACCTGGGGTCGCTAGACCTTGAGCCGAGGGAGGGCCGGGGCGCGACCCCTGACCTCCTGACGACACGAAGCGGAGCCCGGTCGACCTCGGTCGACCGGGCTCCGCCGCGTTTCCAGGACCGTCTCGCCCCCTCTGCGGCGGGCCCGGACGGTCCCGCACGCTTCGCAGAGGGACACCGGCGTAACTCATGATCTTGCCCCGCGTTGGTCCGCCTGGGCCGTCCCTGTCCGGCGACATCGGACCGGTCCTGGCCCGCTCAGAGGGATCCGAATCGTCAGCTCCCAGTGCCTCGTCGCGGGGGCGTGAGGGAAACGCTCGAAGGAGTGCTCAGCATGTACAAGCTCACCAAGAAGGTCGCCGCCGGGTTCGCCGCCGTGGTCGCCGCGCTCGGCTGTGTCATCGTCGCGGGGCCCTCGGCCGTGGCCGACGGCAAGTGGTGCAACCACTCCGTCTGCATCGAGACGTACGACTCGGGCACCTACCTCGGCCGGGTCGAGGTGTCGGTCACCAACACCAACCAGCCGAACCGCATCTCCGCGCGTGTGTGGACCACCAACGGCTGGTCCGCGAACACCAAGGTGGAGGACGTCGCCCAGTTCAGGACGTACCGCGACCAGGCCTACCCCCAGCGCCACTTCCCGGCGGGCACCCGGCTCTGCGCCGAGGGCTTCCGCGGCGGGGCGAGCGTGGGCCTGCCCTGTGTGACCATCACCAACTGACGGGGGACCGCCACCCACTGACAGGAGTCACCGGGCCCGGTCGGCACAGCGTGACCGTGCCGACCGGGCCCGGCGGCGTTCCTGCCTCGGCTCAGTCGCCCGAGCTGTCCTGGAGGAACCGCTCCACTTCGCTGGCGACGCCGGTCTTGGCCGACGACGCGCGTCCGTCGGTGCGCGTGGAGCCCTCGTGCACGCCGAGCCCCCCGGACCACACGTAGCCGAACGCGGGCTCGTCGTCGACCGCCGGGCTGATCTGGATGTCGAGCTGCTTGAGCTTCGCGGCGGGCGCGGCGGCGTACAGCGTGGCCGTGACCCGGCGCTGCGGATAGAGATTGAAGTCGCGGATCACGGCGCCGCCGAACTCGTCGACGAACGCGCCGTGTCCGTCCCTGCCGACGCGGACGTCGTAGTGGCGCGGGTGATCGTGCAGGTCGATGGCGAAGTAGGTGGAGCCGCGGTTGTCGAAGGTGACGTCGAAAGCGACATACGTCAGGCCCTTGGCGTCCTCGTCGCGCCCGCGCTGCGGTGTGGCCCTGCGGAGGTGGTGCACGCGGACGCGCAGCCCGGCCCACTCCTCGGACTGATATTCCTGCCAGTCTCCGACAACGTTTGGTATGTCCATCAGTCCCACCTTTCCAGGCGTAAGCCTAGGAGGAACGGGCGGCGAGGGAGCCGGTTCCGAGGGGTGACGACGGCCACGCGTAAGCCAGGGGCGGTCGGCCACGCCCGGTGGGCGACCGCCCCCGCCGCTACTTCCTGAGCTTGCAGACAGCGGTCGCGGACTTGCCCGGGTCGCTCTCCGAGCGGGCGGTGAGCGTGACGCGGTTGTGCCGCTCGGCGCCAGGACGCGCCTTGACGGCGACATCGACCTCGACGGAGCCGCCCGCCCGCGCGGTCGCGAGGCGGTTGGGCAGCCAGGCCGACCAGCCGCGGGCGGAGGACTTGGCGGTGAGGCGGTAGACGTCGGAGTTCAGGTACGTGTCTACGTTCTCGGGGTGTCCGGACTGCGGGGCCTTGGCGCGCCCCGTGTTGTCCAGGTCGAAGCTGCACACGGCCCGGCGGTCGGGGTCGCCCTTGGCGCGGCCGCGGCTCAGGTCGGCGCCGCGGCGCTGCGGGCCCGCGCCGTCCAGGGACTTCACGGCGACGGTGTACGAGAGCACACCGGCGCGGGTGCGGCGCAGGTCCAGGACGTAGAAGTGCAGGCGGTTGGCGCGGTCGACGTACTCGTACTCGCTGCCGGAGTCGGCACCGGCGTGCAGGAGCGCGTCGCTGAGCTGCCGGTAGTCGCCCATGGTGATCTTCTGCGGGCTGCCGTCGGGGCGCTTGAAGTCGACCATGTCGATGTCTTCGGGGTGGGAGTCGACGACCCAGGCGAACGGGGCGCGGTCCTGGTTCTTGGTCTTGCTGAGCAGGACGCCGTTGTCGGGCGTGAAGGAGTCCATGCCCATGCGGTCGACGACCTCGACGGTGTAGTTGTTGTAGCCGCCGCCGTCGCACAGGGGGTCGGTGGCGGGATCGCAGGACGGTGACAGGTCGCGGTTCATGGCGATGTTGACGCCGCTGAGCCCCTTGTCGCCGGGTGGCGCGGAGCGCGCGGTGACGCGGGCGACGACCGTGCCGGAGTCCTTGAGCGCGTCGCGGTCCAGGCGCAGCACGTTCTTCTCGTCGACGATGCCGAGCTTCAGCTTGTCGCGCAGGATGTGCTGGGAGCCCATGGACGCGCCGTTGGCGGCCGGGATCTGCCAGCGGGTGTGCGGGCCGCCGGGGCCGTTGAAGGAGCCGCGCGACAGCATGCTCCAGATGCCGGTGTAGGCGCGGCGCGTCGGTGTGCCGTAGGGGTTGTTGTAGTTGTCGGCGATGCCGAGGATGTGGCTCAACTCATGGGCGTACACGGCCATGCCGGAGCTCTCGGCCTGCGTGGAGGAGCCGTTGGAGGCGTTCGGCCAGATCCGGGCGGCCGCCGCCCACGAAGTCCATGGCACGTAGCGGGTGTTGGCGGAGTTGCCCCCGGTGGAGATGGGCGCGGGCGGCCCCCACTTCGCCGGTACGTCCCGCGGCGACGCGAACTTCATCTGCCCGAACTCCTGCCAGACGGACGACTCGTCCTGCCCGGCGGTGAGGTAGAAGACGAAGTCGTACTTCGCGGTCTCGGCCTCGCCCGCGTCGGCGACCCACGCCGCCTTGCCGTCGGCGCGGATGTCCTTGCCGCAGCTGAAGCCGGCCGGGCAGGCGCCCGGGTTCATCTGGGGTTCGATGCCGTACTGGAACGACTTGTGCGGCATGCGGTAGACGCCGAAGGACGTCAGGTCGACGCCGATGCGGCCGCCGGAGTCCTCCATCCAGTACTCGTTGATGGTGTGGCCCTTGTTGAGCGCACCCGGCTTGTTGAGGAAGTCGCGGTAGAACGACGGCACTTGGCCGCGCGGCACGTTCGACGCGCTGGGCTGCGGATTCCCGAAGAGGCTTGATCCCGCCGGTTTGGTGACCGTGAACTCCTCGTCGGGGTAGTCCAGCAGCACCAGGGCGCCCTTGAAGGTCCGCTTCGTCGGCTCCAGTTCGGGGTTGGCCCAGTCGGTGCCGGGCACCGACCTGTAGTCGGCCCACGTCATGTCGTCGGGGTTCTGCCAGCGTTGTGGGTCGATCGGCCGGACGAGGGGGCGGCTGCCGGACGGCTCAGGGTTCGCCTGGGCGGGGACGGCGGCGAGCGGGGAGAGGGTGAGGGCCAGGAGCGCGGCGACGAGGCCCGCGCGGCGGGCTCGGGGGTGCGTCGTTCTAGCGCGTCGTGTGGGTGTGCGGCGGAGGAACAAGGCTCACCTCTTGTCGGAGGGGGTGTGGACAAGAACATGACAAGCCGGTCAGCGGTACTTTCCGCCTGAGCCCACTGGGGAGTCAACAGACTTTTGGGACGGGTTGGTCCGGTGGTGCGCCGTCCTCGATGCCCGTGGCGCGGGGTGTGTCACACGGCGGGCGCGTCCCCCGTCGGGATGTCGATGACGGTGAGGAAGGCGGCCGCCGCCGGTGTGCGGCTGTGGCGGCTCCAGATGACGTACTCGACGCGGGCCGGTGCGTCGGCGACCTCGACGGTGGTGACGCCGGTGAGTTGGGGCGCGTAGGCGGAGGGGAGCATGGCGATGCCGAGGCCCGGTGCGACGAGGCGGGTCATGTAGTCGGCGGCCGTCACCTCGAAGGCGACGTCCCGGCTGAGACCGGCGGCCGAGAAGGCCTGGTCGGACTGGAGGCGCCCGGCCGTGCCCGCGGGGAGGTCCACGAAGACCTCGGTGGCGAGCCTGCGCAGGCTGACCGACGCCCGACCGGCGAGGGGGTGGTCCGGCGCGACCACGGCGACGAGCCGGTCGCGGGCGAGTTCGTGGGCCGCGACGCCCTGGGGCCGCGCCGTCGTCGGAAGGCCGAGGAAGGCCACGTCGAGGGCGCCCTCCCTGACCTGCTCGATGAGGTCGTCGCTCGCGCCCACGCGCAGGCTGATCCGCACCTGCGGGTACTGGCGGCGGAAGTCCCGCAGTGCGCCGGGGACGTCGACCGCGGCGACGGTGGGGATCAGGCCCACGGCGAGCCGCCCGCGTACCTCTCCCACCGCCGCGGCGACCTCGGCCGCCGCCCGCTCGGCGGCGTCCAGGCACTGGCGGGCCGCCGGGAGGAACGCCGCGCCGGCCGGGGTGAGGCGCACCCTGCGGCTGGTGCGCTCGAAGAGCCGCGCGCCCAACTCCTTCTCCAGGCGCGCGATCTGGTGACTGAGGGCGGACTGGACGACGAGGCACCGCTCGGCGGCCCGGGTGAAGCTGTTCGTCTCGGCGACGGCGACGACGTACCGCATCTGCTGGAGTTCCATGGCGATCAATCTTGTATCGAGATCGATGAGCTGACAAACATGTGTTGGACTCATCAATCGGGCCGGGCGAGGCTACGGGTATGACAAGTCCAGCAGCACCGACGGGTTCCGGCGGAACCGGCGCGGGTGCTCTTCGAGGGAATCTGCCCCGCATCGCCCTGACGGCGCTCGCTCCCGCCGTGTGGGGCACGACCTACGTCGTGACGACCGAACTGCTGCCGCAGGGGCACCCCCTGTTCGCGGGGCTGCTGCGCGCGCTGCCCGCCGGGCTCGTCGCCCTCGCGGTGACCCGGACGCTGCCGCGCGGTGCGTGGTGGGGGAAGGCCGCCGTGCTCGGCGTCCTGAACATCGGGCTGTTCTTCCCGCTGCTGTTCGTCGCCGCCGAACGCCTGCCGGGCGGGGTCGCCGCCACCCTCGCCGCGGCGTCGCCCCTCATGGTCGCGGTCCTGGCCGTGACGGTCCTCCACGAGAGCCCCTCCGCCCGGCGCTTCGTCTGGGGCGCGGTCGGTGCCGTGGGCGTCGGCCTGGTCGTCATCAGGCCGAACGCCGGGTTCGACGCCGTAGGGGTGGTGGCGGGCCTCGCCGGCGCGGCCACGATGGCGCTCGGCGTGACGCTCACCAAGCGCTGGGGGCGGCCCGCCGGGGTCAGCCCCACCGCGTTCGCGGGCTGGCAACTCGCCGCCGGTGGACTGTTCCTGCTGCCCCTCACCTTCCTCGCCGAGGGGGCGCCGCCCGCGGTCGACCTGTCCGCCGCACTCGGCTACCTCTGGCTGGGTCTGGTCGGCGGCCTGATCACGTTCGTCCTGTGGTTCCGCGGCATCACCACCCTGCCCGTCACGTCCGTGGCGGTGCTCGGCCTGCTGTCGCCACTGGTGGCCGCCGTACTCGGGGCCGCCGTGCTCGGTCAGACGCTGGGCCCGGTCCAACTCGTGGGGTTCGGGCTCTCCCTGGCGGCGATCGTCGCGGGGCAGTTGCCGCCGTCCAGGCGCGCACATGAGTCCGCGCCCGCGCCCGGTTCTACGCCCGGTCCCACCCCGAACCCCACCCCTGCTTCCGCTTCCGCACCCGTATCGAAAGGCACACCCCGATGAAGATCGCCGTAGTAGGAGCCGCGGGCATGGTCGGCTCCCGTGTCGTCAGCGAAGCCGCCGGCCGAGGCCATGACCTCGTAGCCGTGTTCCGGAGAACACCGACGGCCGCCCTGCCGCCCGGCGTGACCGCCGTCGAGGGCAACGCCGACGACCCCGACCACATGAGCGCCCTGTTCGGCGGCGTCGACGCGATCGTGGCCGCGACCCGCCCCGCCCCCGGTCACGAACACACGGTGGTGCCGACCACGACGGCGCTGCTCGACGCGGCCGCGACGGCCCGCACCCGCATCCTCGTCGTCGGCGGCTCCGCACCCCTGCGGGCACCGGGCCACCCCGCCCGGCTCGTCCTCGACACCCCGGAGTACGTGCCGCAGGAGTGGCGCGGCATCGCCGCCGCGAGCGCCGCGCAACTGGACGTCTGCCGTGCGCACCCGGCGGCCGACTGGGTCTACCTCAGCCCGCCCGCCCTCCTCGAACCGGGGCACCGCAGCGGTACGTACCGACGCGGCACCACCACCCTCGTCACCGACGCCGACGGGGTGTCCCGGATCTCGGCCGAGGACCTCGCCGTGGCGGTCCTCGACGAACTCGAGAACCCGCGCGAGGAGCGGCACTTCACGGTCGGCGAGAGCTGACGGGACCCACCCCGCGGCCGGGCCGCCGCGGCCTGCGGCAGGATGGGCCCGTGCCGACCGAGACAGAGCAAATCGAGCTGAGCGAAGACGAACTGCGGGAGATCACGGGCTACGCGGCCGCCTGCGCCCGAAGGGTCCTTGCGGTCTTCGAGAAGCAACTCCCCGCCGACACCCGCCCTCGCGAAGCCATCGAGGGGGCCGACGCCTTCGCCGCGGGCGAGCGGCGCACGACCGTTCTGCGGCAGAGCGCGTGGGCCGCGTACAAGGCGGCGAAGGAGGCCGCCTCGCCCGCGGCCGCCGCGGCCGCGTGGTCGGCGAGCCACGCGGCGGCGGCCGCCTTCCTCCACCCCAAGGCCAGTGCCCATCAGGTGAAGCACATCGTCGGTGCGGCGGCGCACGCGGCGCGGGCGGAGGAACTGGTGGCCGGGGACGACCCGCGCGTCGGCGCGCAGACCCTGGAGTGGGCGCGTCAGCACGCACCGGCGGCGGTCGGCGCGGTCCTCGGCCGCCTGCCCGCCGCACCTCCCGGGGGCGGGCGCGTGGGCGAGCTCATCCGCGACCTCGACGCCGGGCTGCGCGCCTGAGCGGTGGAGAAGGCTCCGCACCACGCACCCGAACCTCGGAGAAGATGCCGCACCGTCCACCCGAACCTCGGAGAAGGTGCCGCACCCCGCGCCCGAAGCGCACGGAAATTGCCGCGCACCCCAGGCATCCCGGGCGCTACGGTCCTGGGATGCCTGATGAGGACGGATACTTCGGGGAAGACATCGCGGCGACCTACGACGACTCCTCGGCGGACATGTTCCGGCCCGAGGCCGTGGACCCGGCGGTCGACCTGCTCGCCGAACTGGCGGGCGACGGGCGGGCGGTGGAGTTCGGCGTCGGCACCGGCCGGATCGCGCTGCCCCTGGCGGCCCGTGGCGTCCCGGTCCACGGCATCGAGATGTCGCGCGCGATGGCGGCCCGTCTGCGGGACAAGCACGGCGGCGACGCCGTCGGCGTCACCATCGGCGACTTCGCCACGACCCGCGTGCCGGGCACGTTCACGGTCGCCTATCTCGTCTACAACACGATCAACAACCTGACCACGCAGGACGCCCAAGTCGCCTGCTTCCACAACGCCGCCGACCATCTGCTGCCCGGCGGCACCTTCGTCGTCGAGGTCGGCGTACCGGACCTGCGCCTCCTGCCGCCCGGCCAGACCGCCGTGCCGTTCCGCATCGGCCCCACGGAGTGGGCGTTCGACACCTACGACGTCGCCACCCAGGCGATGAGCTCGAACTACGTCACGATCACCGACGGCCGCGCCGAGCACTGGGCCGTCCCGTTCCGGTACGTGTGGCCGGCCGAGCTGGACCTGATGGCGCGGCTCGCCGGACTGCGGCTGAGGGACCGGTGGCAGGAGTGGTCGCGGACGCCGTTCACCGGCGAGAGCACCCAGCACGTGTCGGTGTGGGAGAAGCCCCTCGACTGACCGCCGGGACCGGGCGGCGGAGCCACCGTGCCGCCGGACCGGGGCATCGGAGTGACTGACTCCCTGGACCGGTCATCAGAGCGACTGATTCGCCGGACCCGGTCATCGGAGCGACGACGGTCCCGGGCGGCCGGCCCTCACGGCGAGGCGAGCAGTGCCCCGGCCGCCCGCCCGAAGACCCGCGCGGCCACCCGCGCCACCACCGGGTCCAGAAGTCGGGGCAGCCAACGGATCCGCAGTTCCTCCCGCCAGACCACCCGCGCGCCTTGCCCCACCGGCCGCACCTCGATCTCGGCCCAACCCGTCACCACCACACCGCGCTTGACCAGGCGGCACAGCCCCGTCTCCGCCGCCTCCGGCGGCCGCCAGACGGTGACCTCCATCGGATCGTCGAACGCCAGCGGTCCGACCCCGGAGCGCGCCGTGAAGACGGTGCCCGCGCCGTGCGGCGGGGCGCCGGAGACGGTGACGCGGGTGAGGGGCACGACCCGACCGTGCCGCTCCCAGTCCGTCAGCCGCCGCCAGGCCTCGGCCGGGCTGAGCGGAGTGGCGCGTTCGACGCGGAAGAGAGCCATGGGGGGATCGTAGGCAGGGAGCGGCGCGGAACAGGCCGGGCCACGGCGGCGGGTCGGCGACCGCGGCGGCGAGCGCGTCCGCGCGGTCCGGGGCGTCACGGGCGCGACGGGCGCCCGCGACGCCTTGCGGAGGTGCGGCTGCCCCGCCGACGCCGGCAGCCGCACCCCTCCCGCACCGCCTGAGGGGGGAGGCGGTACCGGGCGCCCGTGCCTGGCAGCGTGGGACACCTCCGCGCTGCCGGCGCCCACCACGCTCCCGGCCCCCGGGCGACCGCCTCATCCTCCCGGGCGGCGGCGCGTCCCGGCATCCGTAACGCGCCGGGATCCGTATACGTAGCGGCGGGGCGGGCCCGGTCGGGCGCGGCGCGCGGCATACGTACGTACGTGATCGCCCGCCCCAGGAGCGGTCAATCCGTCAGCGAACCGGGGATCTCCGCCCGCGAACGGAGGCCGAGCTTGGTGAGGATGCGCTCGACATGTGTGTCCGCGGTCCGCTTGGAGATCACCAGGCGTTCGGCGACCTCCCGGTTGGACAGGCCGCCCGCCACCAGTTCGGCGACCTCCCGTTCACGCGGGGTGAGGGAGTCCGAGGGCCGCGCCTGCCGGGCTCCCGGCACGCACCGCGCCGACGGCGGTACGTCGACGTCGGCGCGCACCGCCTCCAGGATCTCCGTGCCGGTCATCCGCGCGCCCAGGCCGTGCCAGCGCTCGAACGCGGCGGCGCCGAGCGCGTCCCGCACGGCTAGCTGCGTCGACTCCTGCTGTTCGAGGAGCGACGGCATCATCGCCACCGGGTCGCCGGTCAGCCGCCGCGCGCTCTCGGCGTACCCGAGCAGCCACGCCGCCCGGGTGTACCGCCGCTGCCCGGCCGCGTGCCAGCCGAGGCCCAGACAGCAGAGCGCGGCGACCAGGACGTCACCGACCTCGCTGACCGCCTCCAGGGCCCGCCTGAGTGGTGGCGCGCTGTCCTCGTGCCGCCCGGCGAGCCACAGGACCACGCCCTGCACCATCAGCGTCGAGGAGTACAACTGCCGGTCGCCGGTGCCTTCGAGGGCGGCGAGACCGATCGCGCACAGGTCCAGTGCCCCGTCGATGTCGCCGAACACGGCCCGCAGCAGCGCGGCCTCGTAGTGCACCACGCCGATGCCGAGCGCGTCCCCGGCCGCCACGATCCGCAGCCGCCCCCGCTCCAGTGCGGCCAGACCCTCCTCGACCTCGCCGCAGAGCGCGCGCATCGCGCCGATGTAGGCGTCGGTGAACAGCAGCACCCGCTCCTCGCCGCACCGCTCGGCGACCTCCCGAGCGTCCGCGAAGCGGCCGGGCGCCGCCTCCAGATCACCGCTCCACACCGCGAGCACCCCGTCGAGCAGCAGCCCCCAGGCACGCTCCCAGCAGTCCTCGGGCACCAGGTCGAGCCCCTTGTCGATCCAGTACCGCCCTTCCGAGAGCGTCCCCGCGGCCCGCCAGAACGACGCCAACTGGGCGGCGAGCCACAGCCCCTGCCGGGCCAGGACCGGGCTGGCGAAGGCGTACCGCAACGCGGCCCGCACGTCCGTGACCTCGGCGCGCACCGTCCGGAACAGCTCGGCCTGCGCGTCCGTCAGGAGCTCGTCCCACAGCCGCTGGCCCAGCCGCCGGTAGTACGCGAAGTGCGCCTCGCGCACGGCCGCCATGCCCTGCGCCCCGGTCAGCCGCTCGGCGCCGTACGCGCGCAGCGTGTCCAGGAGCCGATAGCGGCCCGTGCCCGCGCCGAGGTGCTGCACCACCGACTTGTCGACAAGCCCGACCAGTGTCTCCAGCACGTCCTCCGGCGCCAGTTCGCCCCCGCCGCACACCCGCTCCGCCGTCGCCAGTTCGAAGGATCCCGCGAACACCGAGAGCCGCGCCCACAGTTCGCGCTCCTGGGGCAGGCACAGCTCGTACGACCAGTCGATCGCCGTACGCAGCGTCTGGTGACGGGCCGGGGCGGTGCGCCGCCCGCCGGTGAGCACCCCGAAGCGCTGGTCGAGCCGGGCCACCAGGTGGCCGAGGGGCACGGCGCGCAGGCGTACGGCCGCGAGTTCCAGGGCCAGCGGGATGCCGTCGAGGCGGCCCACGAGCGCGCTGAGCTGCGCCTGGTTGTCCTCACCCGCCGTGAAGCCCGGGGCCACGGCGGTGGCGCGCTGCACGAACAGCTCCACCGCGTCCTCGGCGGCGAGCGGCGCGAGGTGCAGGCACTGCTCGCCGGGCACGTCCAGGGGCTGCCTGCTGGTGGCGAGAACACACGCGTCGGCGGCCTCCCGCAGCAGGACGTCGCAGAGCATCGCGCAGGCGTCCACCAGATGCTCGCAGGTGTCCAGGACGATCAGGAGCCGCCGCCCCCGCAGATGCGCCACGACCGCGTCGAGCGGCTCCATCCCCGCCTGTTCGGGCAGTTCGAGGACGGCGGCGAGCGTCGCGGGCACCAGCTGCGGGTCCCGCAGCCCCGACAGCTCCGCGAGCCAGACGCCGTCGGGGAACCTTTCCCCGAGCCCCTCGGCCGCGCGCAGTGCCGTACGGCTCTTGCCGACGCCGCCCGGCCCCACCAGCGTGACCAGCGGAGCCTGCGTGAACGCCGCCCGCACCCGCGCGATCTCCGCTGTGCGTCCGACGAAACTGGTCCGCTCGACGGGCAGTTGCCCACCGCGCCGCTGCCCGAAGCCGAATCCCATGAAGCCCCCGTGCCCGTCGACCGCCGCGTCCCGGGCCAGTCGACCGTCGCCTCGCCTGTTGTCCCAACCGCTTGTCCCAACCGCTTGTCCCGACCGCCGTACGGGATACGTACTTCCGCTTCTCTACGTATGCGTACGGCCGCACAGTGTCAACGGCGCGAGGGGGCTTCGGTGACGCCTCGGACGGTGCTGTCCGAGGCGTCACCTGTGGGGGTGTCTCACATACGGGTGTCGTCGACCACCGGGACGGCGGGAGCGGCCGGGCCGTGCCGGTCGGCGCCGGTGTCGGCCGAGCGCCGCGACGTGGCCGGGGGCTTGGTGCTGCAGAAGGCGGGTTCGAGGGTGTTGGTCAGGCCCTGCGTCACCGCGGTGTTGTTGGAGGCGTTGCCGAAGACGACGACGGTCTTCTTGCCGTCGCGGGTGGCGAAGGACTGCGTCTGGAAGCCCTGCACGATGCCGCCGTGGCCGTACACCGTGCCGCAGGACAGCTCGATCGCGCGCAGCCCGAGCCCGTAGGAGACCTTGGCCGTGGGCGTGGGCAGGGTGGTCGTCATCTCCTTCACCGAGGCGTCGGAGAGCAGCCCGCCGGAGCGGCCCTTGAGCAGCTTGGTGAGGAACCGGTCCAAGTCGGCCGCGGAGGAGATGACGGCGCCCGCGCTGCCCACCCAGGAGCCGTTCTGCTCGGTGGAGTCCAGGAGCGGCTTGGTGCGGTCGTCGTTGGTGAGGTAGCCGGTGACGTGCTTGCCGGTGATGGTCTTGGAGGGAACCACGTACGAGGTCTTCTTGAGCTTCAGCGGCTCGATGATCTGCTTGCGCAGGGCCTTGGCGTACGAGCCGCCGGTGAGGTGCTCGATCGCCATGCCGAGCAGGACGTAGTTGGTGTTCGAGTACGCGTACTTGCTGCCCGGGGTGAACTGCTTGCCGTGCTTCACCGCCATCGCCACCATGTCGGCGGGCTTGTAGACGGTGTTGCGGATGCGCTCCTCGAACGCCTTGGTGGTCTCCTCGCCCTGCTGCTCGAGCAGGTCGTTGGTGTGGTCGAAGATCCCGGAGCGGTGCTGCATGACCTGGCGTCCGGTCATGTCCCAGCCCTCCGGCAGGGTGCCCGCGGGGAGGTAGTCGCGCAGCGGCTTGTCGAGGTCGATACGGCCCTGCTCGGCGAGGCGCAGCACGAGCACGGACGTGAACATCTTGGTGTTGCTGCCGACGCGGAAACGCCAGTTGGCGTTCATCGGCGTGCCGTCGAGGTCGGCCTTGCCGACCGCGAAGCTCTGCTTGGGGCCGACGTGGTCGCGGATCTCCGCGAACGCGCCCGGCGCGCCCGCGGTGACGGTGCGCTCAAGGGCGGCACGGACGGCCGCGGGATCGGCTGCCGTCGCGTTGCCGCCGGCCGCGGCCTTGTCCCCGGCCGGTTGCGCCACGGCGGTGGTCGCGCCCACCGCCGCGAGCACCACGCCGGTCACCGCCACGGTCGCCGAACGAGCGAACGCATTTCTCACCATAGGAAGTTCCCCACTTGCCTGTCGGGCCCTGGTCCCGGGCCCATGTGATCGAGATCGTAGCGGGCGGCCGCCCAACACCCTCCAACTTTTCACTATGCAAAGTTAACTGATGGCCTTTTGGTGCGGTGAGGTAAGTGAGAACATGCTTCAGCCTGTGCAACTGCGTACTTGGAATCCGGGCTATCCGAACGAACTGAAGACGGCGCGCCGCCTTGCGGCGGGGGAGGACTGACGTGACAGAGGGCGCGTTCCACGCGGACGGCATCAACACGAGCGTTCCGCATCCGGCTCGTATGTACGACTGGTTCCTCGGCGGGAAGGACAACTACCCCGCCGACTGGGCGGCCGCGGAGGAAGTGGTCCAGCTGATGCCCGGCGCCAAGGAGGCAGCGTGGGCCAACCGCGAGTTCATGCACCGAGCCGTGCGCTTCGTCGCCAACCGGGGGGTGCGGCAATTCCTGGACATTGGCACCGGAATCCCCACGGAGCCGAATCTCCACCAGATAGCACAGGACGTCGTCCCGGACGCCGGCGTGGTCTACACCGACAACGACCCCATCGTCCTGCGCCACGCCGAAGCGCTCCTGCGCGGCAGGCCCGAGGGTCGCACCGCCTACGTCCAGGCCGATCTCAAAGACCCCGAGTCGATCATCAGGTACGCCCGCACACACCTCGACTTCGACCGCCCGATCGCCCTGTCACTGATCGCCCTCCTCCACTACGTGACCGACGAGCAGGATCCGCAGCGGATCGTCGACGCCCTCCTGGAACCCCTGGCGCCCGGCAGCTACCTCCTGCTGTCCCACGTCACCCACGAGTTCAACCCCGGCATCTGGGAGCGCATCGACGAGATCTACCGCAGCGGCGGCACCCCGGTACGGGCGAGGTCACGCACCGAGGTGTCCGCTTTCCTCGCCGGGCTCGATCTGTGCGAGCCCGGCGTCGTCGTGGGGCCCAAGTGGCGGCCGGACCCGGCGATGACGGTTCGCGACGAGGAGATGCCGGTTTATGTGGGGGTGGCACGCAAGCCCTGAGAAGGGCGCTATCGATGGCTTCAATTCCGGCATTTAGTAAGATCTCTGACTCCTGGTGCTACTCTCCGTTGCGATTCGGCAATCATGAGCAACGTGTAGAGGTGTGCGTGAAGGTCGTCTGCGTGGGAGGCGGGCCCGCGGGCCTGTACCTCTCCATCCTGCTGAAGCGTCAGGACCCGTCCACCGAGATCACCGTGTATGAACGCAACCCGGAAGGCTCGACCTACGGGTGGGGCGTCACGTACTGGCGGGGGCTGCTCGACAAGCTGCACGCGCACGACCCCGAGTCCGCGCGTGCCGTCGAGGAGCACTCCGTGCGGTGGCACGACGGGGTCGCCCATGTGCGGGACCTGACGACCCGCCACCACGGGGACGAGGGCTTCGGGATCGGTCGGCACCGGCTGCTCCGGATCCTGGCCGAGCGGGCCCGGTCCCTCGGTGTGCGGCTTGAGTTCGCGCACGAGATGGAGGTCGGCGCGCTGCCGTCCGACGCCGATCTCGTCGTCGCGGGCGACGGGCTGCACAGCGCCCTGCGGACCGATGCCGCCGACCACTTCGGCACCGAGGTCCGGGCCGGGCGCAACCACTACACCTGGCTCGGCACCACCAAGGTCTTCGACGCCTTCCACTTCGCCTTCGTGGAGACCGAGCACGGCTGGGTCTGGTGCTACGCCTACGGGTACGGCGCAGAAGGCAGCACCTGCGTCGTCGAGTGCGCCCCCGAGACCTGGACCGGCCTCGGTCTCGACCGCGCGGACGAGGCCGAGGGACTCGCGCTCCTGGAGGAACTCTTCGCCGACCTGCTCGACGGCCACCGCCTCGTCGGCCGCTCCGCCACCGACGGCCGTCCCCAGTGGCTGACCTTCCGCACCCTCACCAACCAGCGCTGGTACCGCGACAACGTCGTCCTGCTCGGCGACGCCGCCCACACCACGCACTACTCCATCGGTGCCGGTACGACCCTCGCCCTGGAGGACGCCATCGCGCTCGCCGACGCGCTGCGCGCGCACCCGGACCTCCCCGACGCCCTCGGCGCGTACGAGCAGGAGCGCAAGTCCGCCCTCCTGCCCGTGCAGAGCGCGGCCCGCTACAGCGCCCAGTGGTACGAGAACCTGCCCCGCTATCTCCAGTTGCCGCCGCACCGCATGTTCGCCCTGCTCGGGCAGCGCCACTCGCCGCTCCTCCCGCACATCCCGCCGCAGCTCTACTACGGCCTCGACAAGGCCGTGGGCCGGCTGACGGCGCTGCGTCGGCTCAAGCGGTGGCTCGGCCCGAAGGTCGCACGGGCAGCGCACGCGCGCGCGTTGGCCCCTCGGTAGGGCCGGCCCCCGGGCACCGCCCTCGCGGGGGCGGGGCCCGGACACCGGAGGCGGCTTCGTAGAGTTGGCGCCATGCCGGTGGAATCCCCCCTGATACAGAGCTTGCGGACAGCCGTCGCCGCGGCGCCCGACGACGTCCCCCTGCGGCTGCACCTGGCCGCGCTGCTCCTGGACGCGGGACACGGCGACGCCGCGGTCGCCGAGACGGCCGTCGCGCTGCAGCGCGCGCCCGGGGACGCGGACGCCCGGCGGTTGATGGCGCGGGCGTTGGGGGTGAATGGGCCTGAGGTTGTGCCCGCGCCGGTGGTCGTGTCAACCGCGGAGGTTGTGCCCGCGCCGGTGGTCGCGACAGTCGCGCAGGTCGCACCCGCGCCGGACATCGCGCCTGCCCCGCACGCAACTCCCGCCCCGCAAGCCCCTCCCGCCCCGCAAGCCCCTCCCGCCCCGCAGGCCGCGCCCCCTCAGGAGACCTCGCCCGCTCAGGAGCCCGACGGCGCGGCGCCCGCCCGCCCGGGCTTCGACTGGAAGGCCGCCCAGGACCAGGTCGGCGACGTGCTCCCGCCCCGGTTCGTCGAGGCGCCGCTGACCGTCGACGGGAGTGGGGACGCCGGGGACGCCGACGCGTGGGACGTGGAGCGGCCAGGATCGGTGCGCCTCGCCGACGTGGGCGGTATGCAGGAGGTCAAGGAGCGTCTGGAGGCCGCGTTCCTCGCGCCGCTGCGCAACCCCGAGCTGCGGCGTGTGTACGGCAAGAGCCTGCGCGGCGGGCTCCTGCTGTACGGGCCGCCCGGCTGCGGCAAGACCTTCATCGCGCGGGCCGTCGCCGGTGAACTCGGCGCCGCGTTCCTGTCGGTGTCGGTCAACGACGTGCTGGACATGTGGATCGGCAACTCCGAGCGCAACATGCACGAGATCTTCCGCACCGCACGCCGCCAGGCCCCCTGCGTGGTCTTCCTCGACGAGCTGGACGCGCTCGGCGGCAAGCGCAGCCGCAGCCAGAGCAGCGGCATGCGCAACACCGTCAACCAGCTCCTGACCGAGCTCGACGGCGTCGACGCGGGCGCCAACGAGGGCGTGTTCGTCCTCGCCGCCACCAACGTGCCCTGGGACGTGGACATCGCGCTGCGCCGCCCGGGCCGCCTCGACCGCACCCTGCTCGTGCTGCCGCCCGACGGCCCGGCCCGCGAGGCGATCCTCCGCTACCACCTGCGGGACCGGCCCATCGAGAACGTCGACCTGGGCAAGCTCGTCAAGGCCACCGACGGCCTGTCCGGCGCCGACCTGGCCCACCTGTGCGAGGCCGCGGCCGAGCGCGCGCTCCTCGACTCGGCGCGCACCGGCACCGTGCGCCTCATCAACATGAAGGACCTGCTCGCCGCCGCGCGGCAGGTCGTGCCGTCCACCGAGCCGTGGTTCGCGTCCGCGCGCAACGTGGCGATGTACGCCAACGACGGCGGTATGTACGACGACCTGGTGGCCCATCTCAAGAAGAAGCGGAAGCTGTGACCACGATCCACCCCGCCGTGGAGCGGGCCGACGCCCTCATCGACCTGGCGCGGTACGACGAGGCGAGCGCGCTGCTCGGCCAGCGCATCGCCGAGGACCCGGCCGACGTCCGCGCCTGGGCCAAGCTCTCCCGCTGCCACCTGGACGCGGGCCGCCCGGACGAGGCGCTCGCGGCGGCCGACGAGGCCCTGAAGCTCGACCCGGAGGACGTGGGCGGGCTCCTCATGCGGTCCTACGCGCTGCGCCGGGTCGGAGGCGCCCGCATGCCCGAGGTCGAGCAGGTCCTGCGCGAGGTGGTCCGCCTCGCGCCGGAGTACTGGCTCGGCCACGCGCTCCTCGCCGACGTCGTGTTCATCACGAACATCGTCAGCCGTGGCCAGGCCAACGGCGGCGAGGTCTCGCGCCAGGACATGGACACCTCGGCGCGCCTCGCCGAAGTGCACGTCCAGGAGGCGCTGCGCCTGGGGCCCGAGGAGGTCTACGGCTACGAGGTCGCGTACAAGATCGCGTCGCTCGCGGGCAACGGCACCGCCGCCGACCAGCTCGACCTCGCCATCCTGAGGCTCGACCCGAACCACCCGCAGGCCCTGGAGCGGCAGACCCGCAAGGCCGCCGACACCCCCGGCGTCAAGGCCGTGGAGGCCGCCGACCTGTACGCCGCCGGGCTCGCCGCCGCGCCGGACTCCGAGGAGCTGCGGCGCGGCCTCGACCACGCCACGTACCGCATGCTGCGCGGCGTGCGCTGGCTCGCGCTGCTGTGCCTCGGCCTCGGCGCCGCGATGATCGACCTGTTCGCCGTCGACGGCGAGACCCAGCGGGAACTGCCCGTCGAACTCGGCCAGCGGCTGTGGTTCCTCGTCCCGATGAGCGCGATCTGGGCCGTCGGCGCCCTGCTGCGCTACCGCCGTCGGCGCACCGGCGTCCAGTTGAACGTGCAGTCGCTGCTCCGGCGCGGCCGCTGGGCCCGTGTCGTGGTCGCCCAGGCGGCCTGGGCCATGCTCTGCACCCTCCTCATCACCCAAGTGCCCTGGACCGACCGGGCCGTGCCGACGGTGCTGTTCTGGGCCGGTCTGGTGCCGACGTTCGCCACGGTGTGGTTCGACCGGAGGAAGACGGGCTGAGCGGGCCCGGGCAGCCCGCGGTGCGCCGCGGACATTGGATACTGGCTGCTGACAGCTCCGCCCATCCAGGAGAAGCGCCGTGAGTGAATTCGAGGCGATCGACGCGCTGCTCGCGGCCGCGCCCGACGCCACCCCGCTGCCCCCCGCCGAGCGGCGCCGGCTGCTGCGCGAAGAGCTCGGCCTGTCGCGGGCGCAGGTCGCCCGCGCCATGGGGGTCAGCTCGTCGACGCTCGCGGCCTGGGAGGCGGGGCGTGATCCCAGCGGGGAACTGCGCGGCCGGTACGTGTACTTCCTGCGGCAGGCCGAGGAGCGGCACGGTCGGCGGGGGGAGGAGAGGAGCGGGGCCTCGGACGACCTGGTCGGGCCTGGCTCCGGACCGGCGGCATCGGAAGCGGCCGCCGCGCCGGAACCGGCTGCCGCAGCGGAAGCCGCCTCGGCACGGACGGCGCCCGCCGACTCCGAAGCCGCCTCGACACAGACCGCGCCCGCCCACTCCGAGGCCGCCGACGACCAGGACGAACTCGCCGAGCCCCGCCCCTGTGTGCTGTGCGGTCAGCCCGCCCGGCATCAGGTGGAGGGCTATCCGCAGCATCTGGACCCCGCCGAGTGTGCCGCTCCCGCAGCGGAGCCTCCGGTCGCCGCCGCTGAGCCCCCGGCCGCCGCGCCGGAGCCCCAGGCCCCCGCCCCCCGGCCGGCCCCCTCCACCGCGCAGCGGCCCACCGGCTCCGCCCCGCAGCGTGTCGTGCGCAGCCCCGGCCGGGGCATGAAGGTCGTCCCCGTGGGGCGGCGCGCGCAGGCCGCTTCCGACGTGCCCGACCTGATCGGGGACGCGGTCGCCGGGGCGCTCGCCGAGCACTCCGGCGATGTGGAGGCGGCCACGGCGGCGCTGGTGAAGCGGGCGATCCCGGACGCCATGGCGCTGCTCGACGAGACCCGCAAGGGCGCCCGTTACGACGTCGTCGCCCACCCCTGGGTCCCCGACATCCTGCGCAAGCAGACGGCCCGCGGCGCCGACCGGATCTGGGAGGGCCGCCCCAAGTGGACCCGCGGCGAACTCCCGCCCGGCGCCCACGAGGTGACCGCGCTCGACATCAACGGTGCCTACCTCTCCGCCCTCAAGACCCATCTGCCGATCGGCCAGCTGGAGCACTCCACCGGCTTCGACCACGACCACCGCCGCGCGGGCGTCCACCTCATCACTCCGCCCGACTGGCACCACGACGACGTACTGCCCAACCCGCTGGGCAACCGCGACGAACCGGGACCCTTGTGGGTCACCGAACCCATCCTGCGGCTGCTCCTTCGCCTGTCGGGCCCGAAGTACGGCCTGTGCGACCCGCCGGAGATCCACGAGTCGTTCACGTCCGGCGCCACCGAGAACCTCCTGGAGAAGTTCCGTGTCGCCCTGAAGGACGCCCGGGACGCGGCGATCGCCGCGCAGGACGAGGTGACGCTGGAGTACGTCAAGGCGATGTACTCGAAGTTCGTCTCGACGATGGGCGAGTCGAACTACAACCGTGAGCTGTACCGCCCCGACTGGATGCACCTCATCCGCTCCCAGGCGTTCTCCAACCTCTGGACGAAGGCGTACAAGGCGCACCGCGCGGGCCTCGCCGTCGTCCGCGCCATGGGTACGGACGAGCTGCACGTCATCGGCGACTGGCGGGCCGTGTTCCCCGAGGGGCGCGGGGTGACCGAGGTGAAGGTCAAGGACACCTACACCGTCGGCACCGCCGAGGAGCCCGCGGCGCGCTGAGTTCGCGCGGCGCGGTGGCTCCGCAGCCGGGGCTCACCAGCCGTCTCCGGTGCTCACCAGCGGTACCACCGCCCCCTGCGTCCGCCGGCCCCGGCCGGGCGGACGATGAAGCCGATCAGCCACGCCACGATCACGACGGCGGCCACCAGCCACAGGAACTTCAAGGCGAAGCCCGCGCCGAACAGCACGAGCGCGATCAGCAGAACCAGCAGCAAAGGAACCATGTCGTTCCACCTCCGCCGCACCGAGTGCCCCTTCCCGGGGCCCCTATGCGGCAGGTGACGGCCGGTCCGGGGCAGTCCCAGACGCTCTTCCCCTCGTTCGGGCGATGGTCCAGGAGGCGCCGCGCCGCACCACACCGGAGTTCCTGGACGATCTCAAGGAGAGCACCGAGGAGCTGAAGCGCCGCGCGGCGGCGCCCCGGTCGGCCTCGGTGCGTCCGTACCGGGCCGCTGACGAGCGCTTCCATCTGCGCATCGCCGCCCAGTGCGACAACCCGCTCCTGGAGACCGCCTACCGCTCCCTCGGCGGCCACGTCCAGCGCTTCCGCCTCTTCACCGAACTCGGCTCCTCCGAGGCCGAGCCCCCCGCGCGTGAACACACCGCGGTATACGAGGCGACGGCGGCGGGCGACGCGGAGGGCGCCGCGAAGAAGACGCGGCGGCACATCGAGAACGCCAAGGCGCGGTCCCCGACGGACCGCCAGGCGATGGCGGAGGCCTGGCGGACCGCCCGGCGGGGGCATGGAGGCCAGACGAGCCGCCAGGCAGGAGGTCCTGGAGGCCAGACGGACCGCCAGGCAGGAGGTCGTGGAGGCCAGACGGACCGCCAGGCAATGGTCACGGAGGCCTGGCCGGTCCGGGCCCGCGGGTCAGTGTCGCCGCACCTCGACGACCTGATCACCATCGGGTACGTCCGTGACCGTCACCGCGGCCGTCGGCACACTGAGCCCCCGCGCCACCGCCGCCGTCAGCCCGGCGAAGTCCCGGCCCGCTGGCACGGGGACCTCCTCGCCCTCGCCGTAGCTCTCGATCGCCTTGGTGAAGTACGCCGGATGCCAGGCCCCGACGGCGCCCCTGACCTCCACGGACGCCACCTCGCGCCCGCCCGCCAGGGCCTTGGCCCGGTCCAGGATCTGGTCCGAACGCAGCTCGCCGGGCACCTGGAACAGGCTCGCGTGCGCGCCGACCGCGCCGCCCGAGCGGAGGTGGACGGTGACGGTCAGACAGCTGGTGACGCTGGGATACAGGAGCGTCCCGCCGGGCGCCGCCTCCTTGACCTGGCCCTCCGTCACCACGGTCGTCACCGCTGGGGCGTTGTGGGCGGTGGCCGAGGCCCGGCGGGCGACCGGCCCGGCACCCTCGGCCGCGTGGGCCGGGACGGTGCCCGCGAGACAGGCCACGGCCGCCGCACCGGCCAGCACGGCCGCCACGGACAGCCGCCGGGTACGCCGGGCCGCCGCGCCGAGAGGCGTGGACCCGGCGGGCGCCTGCGACTTCACATGCTCACGTGGGGACAAGGGAACAACTCCTGGCTGAGAGATCCGCGGCGCCCGGAGCCTGCTGGGCGAACCGCGGAGAGGTGATCGACGACGCGGCCCGCGGCGCACTCGGCCGCGGGCTGCGACCGATCACTCTATGTCCAGCTATGGCGTGCGCCGAGCCCACCACCGTGCCGTCCCGGAGGTGTCCCGGAGCGCGTTCGTCGCACAGTGCACCTCACCGCCGGCCAGGTGCGCCCAGGCGAAGTTCTCCACCCAGTGCACGCGCACCCCGCCCGTGGCCAGCGCCTTCTCGGCCGCCGCGCGGAACAGGTCGCGGCCGCGCAGGCGGGGACCGTGGGGGTCGGGCGCCGCGTAGTCACGGCTGGTCAGGGACAGGCCGTTGGCGATGCTGGGGGAGAGGGCGACCGCGCCCTCGGGGATCTCGGGGTGGACGGTGGCCATGGTGTAGAGCACGGGCAGGCGCACCAGGTCGCGCTCGGTCAGGCCGGTCTGCCGCAGCAGGACGCGGATCTGTCCGTCGATGTGGCCCGCGGCCTTCGCGTTGTCGGCGAGGAACTCGTCGTCGGCCAGGAGCTCGTCGACGGTCGGCTTGTCGGGCATGCTCGTCGCGGCGAACATCCGCTGCCCGCCCTGGCCCGCGCGCTGGGTGCGCCGCAGCAGGTCGAGCGCCTGGCGTGGGTCGGCGACGGCGAGCGTCCAGCCGCGCGCGTTGTCCGCCCGCACCACATGCACCGTCTCGTCCACATGGCCGACGAGCAGCCAGGACGTGTCGATGGTGAGGGACGGCTGCTGGGCCTGCGCCTCGATCATCTTCACGTACGACGCGTCCGGCTGCCGGAGCGGATCGGTGCCGTACAGGACCCGCCCTCGCGGATGCCCCGGAGAGGGCGGCAGGGACTCGAAGTTGCCGGTGGCGTTCTGCAGGTCCATGCCGTCCGGCTCGCGGCCGGGCGTGAACTGCTGCACGACGCCGACGTCCGGCCCCCGGAAGTCACGGAACAGCAGCCGCCCGGACCGGCTGAGGGTCGTCCTGCCGCCGTCGGGCGACATCCACTTCATGGGGCTGCGCAGCAGTACGCGCATGGTGTGCACCCGGCCGCCGGGCGCGGGCACGCTCGCGACGGTGGGCTCCACCATGTCCTGCCGCCAGATGTCGCGCCACCACTGCCGGGTACCTGCCGTGAACGTCACGTCCCGGTCGGCGAGGCCCGCGGCGCGCGCGGCCCGGCGCAGCGAGGAGGCGAACGGCTTCCATTCGCGCGGCCGGTAGCCGGCGCCGACGCCCCCGGGGATGGCGCCGCTGCCGGGGCCCGGCTTCGCCGCGAAGACGCTCCGCGCGCGCTGGAGGTCGTTCTGGAACAGCACGGGCGCCACCTTCAGGCGCACGCGATCGGAACTCTGGTGTCCCTGGCCGCGCACGGTGAGCGTCACGTCGACCTGGCCGTTCCAGCGGCGCGGGTCACGGACGATGTCGCGGCCCTCCAGGGCCAGTTCGACCCCGGCGCGCAACTCGGCGGCGGTGAGGGGGCCGCGCAGGACGCGCAGCTGGCCGTCGCGCCTGACGAAGAGCCGGACGTACGGGCGTTGCGCGGCGGGCACCGTGACCTGGCCCGTGGCGTCGTCGCCCACGGCTGTCGGCGCGATGCGCAGCGGCGCCAGATCGGCCGCGTCGCGCGGCCCGTTGACCTTCTCGTCGGCCGCGTCGTGGCAGGCGGCGAGGCGGGTGTCCACGGCCGGGTCGATCCGGTCGAGGTCGCCGGGGCGCGTCCGGCAGCGCCGCGAGTCGTCGTCGACGTTCGCGAGGAACACCGCGCCGCGCCCCGGCCGCCAGGCGTCCTCCCCGGCCTCGTCGGAGCGGCCTGCGACGTCCACGCGGCCGTCCTGGTTGACGTCGGCGCGCAGGTCCGCGCGCGGGTCGGAGCCGGGTGGCCGGTCGGCTGCGGCCGCCGGTGGTCCGGCCAGGGCGGTGGCGGCGAGCAGGGTGACGGTGACGGCCGTTGTGGTGCGCTGCGTCCGTGATCTCGATGCCTTGGGCACGACGGGCCTCCTCGAGGCGGCGGGTGCGAGCAGGGGTGAGCAGGTACGAGCAAGTGGGGAGGATGTCCGCTTTCCATGCTCGGCGGCGCCGAGGGGCCGTTCATCGTGCCGAGTGCGGAGCCCGCCAGTACATCGATGGGGCTAGCGTGCCGACGCTCCGTCCTCCTGCGGGTGTGGCCCGAGCGCCCCGGCCGTCGTCCCCGCAGGTGCGGCTGTCGGGGGCGGGGCCGAGCGTGGTGGTGAAAGTGCCGTGAAGATCCGCACAACCGTTCCCGCGCGTCACGGGTCTTGGGGGTGCAATCAACTCACTTCCCAGAGGGGGAAACGGACGTGCGCAGCCACATCCGTCGCGCGATCGTGGTCGCCGCGGCGGCCACGACGGTCACGACACTCACCGGAGGGCTGCCGGGCCTCACCGGCACCCAGGCGGCCCAGGCCGCCCCCGCGGGTCCCGCGCCCACCCGGTACGCCGACGACTTCAACGGCGACGGGTACCACGACCTCGCGATCGGCGCCCCGGACGGCGCCGTGAACGTCCCCGGGGCGGACGGCGGCACCACCCGGGCCCTCGGCGCGGGCTACGTCACCGTCTCGTACGGCTCGAAGAACGGCGCCCAGAAGACCGGCCTGAAGGCCGTCACCCAGAACAGCCCCGGTGTGCCGGGAGACGCGCAGGAGGACCAGCGGTTCGGCCGGACGGTCGCGGGCGGCGACTTCAACGCCGACGGCTACGCGGACCTCGCCGTCGCGTCCCGCGCCGAGGTCACGCTGCTCTGGGGCAGCCCCACCGGCCTCAAGGGCGGCACCGCGATGCCCGGCGGCGAGGCCGGACCCGAAATCGGCACGGCCTTGAAGGCCGGTGACTTCACCGGGGACGGCAAGACCGACCTGATCGTCGGCTACTCCACGGCGATCCGCCTGCACAAGGGCCCCTTCAAGGCGGACGGCTCGCCCGCGTCGGCCAAGACCGTGGACGTCGGCGCCTCGTTCAGGTACACCGACGCCCAGAAGCGGCTGGCCGTCGGCCGGATCAACAAGGGCGCCATCGACGACCTCGTGGTCCTCGGCGAGGAGCGCAGGAAGGGCCGGGTGCTGCTCGGCGGCGCGTCCGGGCTGCGCAAGACCGCGGCCACTGTCCGCGGCGGCAACAGCGTCGCGATCGGCGACTTCGACAAGGACGGGTACGGCGACATCGCGGTCGGCGACTCGACGTACGTGAGCGACTCCGAGCGCCACGCGGGCCGCGTCCAGGTGCAGTACGGCTCCTCGGGCGGCGTGGACGAGAACCGCGCCGCCAAGGTGTTCACCGAGGACAGCGCCGGTGTCCCCGGCGGCGTGGAGGCGGGCGACAGCTTCGGCATGGACGTCGCCACGGGCGACCTCAACCGGGACGGCTACGCCGACTTGATCGTCGGCGCCCCCGGCGAGCGGCACGCCACCTGCGAGCACTGCTACATCAGCGGGGGCGGCCTGTACGTGCTCAAGGGCGCCAAGAAGGGCGTGACCGGCACCGGTGCCGTGTTCACCAGCTACAACGCACCCGGCCTGCCCCGGCCCGCGGGCGTCTACCGCATTCCCCAACTGCTCAAGGTCACGGACCTGAACGGGGACAAGCAGCCCGAGATCACCATCCCGGTCCGGGCGAACACCTCGGAGGTCTGGTCGGTCGGAACGAAGAGCGGCAAGATCGCCGGGACCGCGCCCAGCCGCGTCGTGAAGCCGCCGGTGGACTCCGAGGTTCCGTGGCGCGGCGGGGAGTTCGGCGTGCTCGACCGCTGACCGGTCCCGTACCGCTCGTCCCCGCGCGAGGCCCCAGGGGCCCTGTCGCTCGACACTCGTCGGCGACAGGGCCCCTGGGGCGTATTCGGGTCCGGTGCGTGGAGGGTTGGTACGTGGATGTTCGGGGCGTCGATGTCCGGGGCGTCCGGCGGACGTTGCCCGACGGGGCGTCAGTCCGGGCCCGGGCCGTCGGCGAAGTGCGGCAGGATCATGTCGATCAGGGCGTCGACGTCGCTGTCGACCATCGGCGCGCCGGTCATGCCCATACGGTGCAGGAGCACTCCGACGACGACGTCGATGAAGAACAGGACCCGGTTCTCCGGCTCGTCGAGCGCCTCCTGGAGCGCGAGCCGGTACGGGTCCTGCAACCGCGTGGACAGGATCTCCCGCAGGGCCGGGTCGCTGACGGCGTCACTGAACACACCGGCGAACGCGTCGCCGACCCCGGGTTCGCCGATCTTCGCCGCGACCCAGCGGACCATGGAGGTCATGAGCTCGGCCCGGCTGTCGCCCTCGAGCGGCGCCGGGCCGAACGCGTCCAGGAGGCAGTCCACGATCAGCGCGCCCTTCGTCGGCCAGCGCCGGTAGACCGTCGACTTCGCGACCCCCGCCGCGCCGGCGATGCGCTCGACGGTGGCGCGTGCGTAGCCGACCTCCTGGACCGTGCTCAGCGTGGCGGCGAAGACCGCGGCGTTGACGCCGGCGCGCGGGCGGCCCGGCGGCCTGGCGGATGTGGGCGATGTCATACCCGCACTCTATCTCTTTTCGCTACCTTGAGTATCGATACCTGAAGTCGCGAAACTCTCGGGTGCAGACCAGGTGGCGACCATCCTTGGGCGAATCGACCAACTCTGGGCAAGGAGAAGGAACATGAGCGAGATCACTGCCGCGCAGCGCCCGTCGGAGCCGGACTGGCCGACCGTGACGGCCGAGGAGCTGGTCGCCTACCGCGAGGCGGAGAACCGCTTCCGGGCGTCGAGCGCGGCGCGGCCGATCCTGGGGGAGCCGGACCCCGGCGCCACGATCCAGTGGGAGAAGGTGGCGCTGCCCGGGCGTGAACTCCCGGTCCGGGTGTACCGGCCGGTCCCGGGGAGCGACGGCCAAGGCGCCGAGCGGACCGGCCTGCCGCTGGTGCTCCACGTGCACGGGGGCGGGTTCGTGGGGACGGCGGCGCAGTGCGACTGGGTCACCAGCCACGTGGCGGCTCAACTGCCCGCCGTCGTCGTCTCGGTGGAGCACCGCCTTCTCGACCCGGACCATCCCCTCGCGGCCGCCGTCGACGACGGCTGGGACGTGCTTCAGCATGTGCTGCGCGATGCCGCACGCTGGGGCGTCGACCCGGCGCGGACCGCTGTCTTCGGCGAGAGCTGCGGCGCGTTGATCAGTGCCCTGGTGGCGATCCGGGCCGGCCGGGCCGACTTGGGCCTGCGGGCGCAGGTGCTGGTCAACCCCGCGGTCGACGTGACCGGGACGATGTTCGCGTACGCCTCGATCGCCGAGCACGCGCACACTCCGACCCTCGCCCTGCCCCAACTGCGCCTGTTCCAGCGGCTCGCCGTTCCGTCGGGAACCGATCCCCGCGCGCTTTCACCGCTGTACGCCGACGACCTCGGCGGGCTGCCCCCGGCGCTCGTGGTGGTGCCGACCCACGACCCGCTGGCCGATCACGGCCGCCGCTACGCCGAACGGCTGCGAGAGGCCGGGACGTCCGTACGGCTCACCGAACACCCCGAAGCGCCGCACGCGTTCCTGAGTCTGCCGGGCGTGGTCCCGCAGGCCGAGGTCGCGCGGGCGCGGATCCTCGACTTCCTCCGCGCCGGTTTGAGGCGGCCCCCGCGGGACTGCGGTGCGTGAGCGTCCGGGCGCGTTGTGAGATGGGCCACGGTGATCATTTAAGGGCCCGATACGGGCGGGAAACGGGCAGCCCTGTTGACCAAACGGGCACGGCCCACTGCATGGATGCCCGTTCCCAGGAGGGGGGCCCGGCGTCTCGAGGGTGTCGGTGTCAGGTATCGCGGATGCGAACCGGGCGGAGTTGACGCCCAGGTGGCACGGGCGGTGGCTCTTCGCTTAGGCATAGTTACGGGGTGTTCGGCGCGCGCGACAACGTATCTTACGCAGGAGTAAGGAAGTGTGGTCGCGCCGCCGATAGTCACAAAAGGTCAGGGTGGTACGGGCAAAGGCCGGTCCGATACTGTTGCCGCAGGCGCAACGCGGTGACATCGCATTCACCTGACCCGTGAGCGAGACATCCGCGCACCCCCCATTGGGCCTCCCGGAGAGTCATTCCCCGACTTCTCGCAGTGGGCCCGATGCTCATGTGGAGTCCAGGTAAAGGGAGACTGAGGTCCGGTGACCGGCGATGCAGGTTCTGGTACTTCCCGGCAAGCCCTCTCGGCCGCCTTGCGGAGACCGTTCCAGGTCGTTGTCCATACCCAGAACTAAGTAGACCCCGGCGTCCCGTACTCCTCGGGCCGTTGAGTGTGAACTTCGCTGTATTACATGCCTCGGCGTATTGCGCGCCCCTACCCGAACTGTGTTCTGTCGAGAGCGGAACCAGGGTTTTCGCAATGCTTTCCCACGTGTCCCGACGGCCGTGAAACAGCCGATCGCCGCGCCTTCCTGGCTCATCGCTCCGTCGACGGCTGACACGCGGTACCAAAGCCGTATCCGGCTGGGCCGCGCTGAGTACGCACGGCTCGCACTCATGGCCCGCCCCGGGTATCGCTGACGCGCGCCGCCCGACCCGCCCGTGGCGGGTCCTTGGGGGCAACGCCACTGACGCCTCCGTCATCCCAGCTCACGGCCGCGCCATGCCTCCATAGGCGGGGCCTCGTGGGCCGGGAGCGCCGGGGCCGGAGTGTCCCGCGGCCTCCGCGCGCCACGCCGGTACGGCGTCCTCGCCCGCGCCGCCGCGCCTTGAGCCCCTGCTCCGGTGTTCTCCGGGGGTGCGCCACCGGTCTGCTCGGCGTCATTTTCTCGTCATGTGATCGGCGTTTCGGCGCCAATATTGGCAGGCGTTTACCTGTTATGGAGCTCCGCATGGCCCGAGATGGGTGGTCGCATGGCAGGGGCATGCCCCCATGTGAACCCGATGTTTCGAACTCGTCACACCTCCACGTGCCCCTACGGTCATGTCGCGTGCTATGAGCTGGGGTTTCCGTTGCCCTAAAGGGCAACGGCCCTGGTGAATCCCTGAGGTCCTCCTCGTAAATTTCATGAGTCAGGGCGTGCCGACTGGCGTCCGTGTGTCGGTGGTGTGTATTCCTCGCGCGGGCGCGATACGCCAAACATGGCCAGTCATGGTTGAGACCGGAAATAGACGTCGACCGACTTGAAATGGACGTCAGTTGACAATTTCTGGAGCCCTGGTCTTGACTTGCGCCAGTTGTCAGGACCGATTGGCTGAGAAGTGATCGACGTCAATTCGGGCCAATCAAGTGCGTGTTCTTTAGTGGACGATTGACGAGGGCAGAGGCTGCCATGTGCGAATTGGCACGAGTGGACATCGGCACTGTCGCCGTCATCGGAGTCGCCCCCGCGGCACCGGTGCGGACCGAGCCGGATCCCGGTGTGTGGGCCGAGTCGACCGGTGTGACGCCGTCGGCGGACCGGACCGCCGCCGTGGAGTCGGCGTGGACGGCCTGCGAGGACGCGGGCGTCGGCGACGACCGGGCGGGCATCGGCGTCTTCCTGACCGCCGACGGCACGCACACGGGCGACCCGGGCGAAGCGGACGAGTTAGCGGACGCGCTCGGCCTCAGCGGCCCGCGCCGGACCGGGCCCGACGCCCTCGCCGACGCCCTCGCAGCCGTGCGTTCCGGCGCGTGCGCCCTGGCGCTCGTCGGCTCCGGCGGCGCCCACGCCGTGCTCGCGCGGGGCGACTACGCCCGCACCGCGACCTTCGGCTACCGGCTCGGCACCGAGCACACGTGGCCTGACAACGTTCTCGCACTCGTCGAAGCCGCCCAGCACGCAGGCCGCCCCGGCCCCGGCCGCGAAGCGGCGGACGGCCCCGCCGTCCCGCTCACGCTGTCGGCCCACAACCAGGACACCCTGCGGGCACGCGCCGCCGACCTGCGCACCCTGCTCGACGCCGAGCCGGACCTGCCGCTCGCCGATGTCGCCCTGTCCCTCGCCACCACCCGCCCCGCCCTGACCGAGCGCGCCGTGTTCGTCGGCGGCGACCGGGCGCGGCTCGCCGAGGAACTGCTCGCCTTCAGCGAAGGCGGATTACCGGTCCCGGGACTCGCGACCGGCGGCCCCACGCCGGCCGCCGCGGACGGCCTCGCCTTCGTGTTCCCCGGGCACGGACCGCAGTGGCCGGGCATGGCCGACGAGTTGACGACCCGGTACCCGGAATTCGCCGACCACCTGCGGACCTGCGTGGACGCCCTCCAACCTCACGTCGACTGGCCCGTCATGGACGTACTGCGCGGCAAGACGGACACCCCGTCGCTCGACCGTCCCGACGTGGGCCAGCCCGCACTCTGGGCCATGATGGTGGCCCTGGCCGCCCTGTGGCGCTCCTGGGGCGTGCGACCCGACGCCGTGATCGGCTCCAGCGCCGGTGAACTCCCCGCCGCGACGGTCGCGGGCGCGCTGTCCGTCGAGGACGGCGCGCGGGCCGTGGCGCTGTTCAGCAAGGTGCAACTGCACCTGCTCGAAGGCGGCGTGATGCTGTCCGTCCTCGCGTCCGCCGACGACGTACGCGAACGACTGACCCGCTACGACGGCCTCGACCTCGCCGCCGTGCACGCCCCCGGCTCGGTACTGGTCTCCGGCACCGAGGACGCGGCCACCGAACTCCTCGCCGAACTGGCCGCGGACGGCATCAGGGCCAAGGGCATCGACATCCGCATCGCGGCCCACGGCCGCCAGGTCGACGCGGTGCTCGACCTGCTGCGCGCCGACCTCGCCCCGATCGAGCCGCGCCCCACCGACGTGCCGATCTACCTGGGCACCACGGGCGCACGGGTCGACCCGCTCACGCTCACCGCGGACCACTGGTGCCAAAACATGCGCCACACCGCCGACTTCGAGAGCGCCACGCGCGCCGCCCTCGCCGCGGGCCACCGCCTGTTCCTCGAAGCGAGCCCGCACCCCGTGCTCACCCGGGCCGTGCAGGAGACCGCCGAGGACGCCGCCGTGGACGCCGTCGTCATCGGGACGCTGCGCCGGGGCCCGGGCAGCGCCGACCACCTGACCGCCGCGCTCGCCGCACTGCACGCGCACGGCGTACTCCCCGACTGGGACGCGGTGTTCACCGGCCGCGACGCACGCGCCGTCCCGCTGCCCGCCTACCCGCTGCACGCGGCGCCCCCGTCCGCCCCCGTCCTGTCCCTCGCCGACCGGCTCGCGGACGCCCCCGACCGGCACGCGCTCCTCCTCGACCTGGTCCGCGCGCAGGTCGCCGCCGTCGTCGGCCAGGACACCGAACTCTCCGGCGACGTGGACGCGCCGCTCCTGGAGCTGGGCGTCGACTCGGCGGGCGCGGTGTCGCTGCGCAACCATCTGAACGCCGCCACCGGCCTGAAGCTGCCGGTGTCGGCGGTGTTCGACAACCCGACGCTCCGCGGCCTCGCCCGGCACATCGACCGGGTCCTGCTCGGCACGTCCGACGAGGACGACGAGCCCCTGGCCCCGATGGCGGCCGGCGACGACGAGCCGATCGCCGTCGTGGCGATGAGCTGCCGCCTGCCCGGCGGCGTACACAGCCCCGAGGACCTGTGGGCGATGCTGTCCGCGGGCGGCGACGGCGTCACCGCGTTCCCCACCGACCGCGGCTGGGACCTGGACGGGCGCTACGACGAGGACGCCGAGCGCGTCGGCGGCTACTACCAGCGCGAGGCCGGATTCCTGCACGACGTCACCGAGTTCGACCCGGAGTTCTTCGGCATCTCGCCGCGCGAGGCGCTCGCGATGGACCCGCAGCAGCGGCTCCTCATGGAGATCGCCTGGGAGTCGATGGAGCGCGCGGGCATCGACCCGGCGGAACTGCGCGGCAGCCGCACCGGCGTGTTCGTGGGCACGATGACGATGGACTACGGACCGCGGCCGCACGAGGCGCCCGGTGACCTGGAGGGCTACCTGGTCACCGGCAACACCGCGAGCGTCGCGTCCGGCAGGCTCTCCTACACCTTCGGGCTCGGCGGGCCCGCCATCTCCGTCGACACCGCGTGCTCGTCGTCGCTGGTCGCCCTGCACCTGGCCGTGCAGTCGCTGCGCCGCGGCGAATGCCCCATGGCGCTGGCGGGCGGCGTCACGGTCATGCCCTCGCAGGGCCTGTTCGTGGAGTTCAGCAGGCAGCGCGCGCTGGCCCCCGACGGCCGGAGCAAGGCGTTCTCGGCGAGCGCGGACGGCTTCGGCCTCGCCGAGGGCGCCACGATGGTGCTCCTCGAGCGTCTCTCCGACGCGCGCCGCAACGGACACCCCGTGCTCGCGCTGGTCAAGGGCACCGCCATCAACCAGGACGGCGCGTCCAACGGCCTCACCGCCCCCAGCGGCCCCGCGCAGCGCAGGGTGATCCGGCAGGCGCTCGCCGACGCGGGCGTGTCGGCCGCCGAGGTCGACGCCGTCGAGGCGCACGGCACCGGCACGAAGCTGGGCGACCCGATCGAGGCGGACGCGCTGCTCGCCACCTACGGCCGGGAGCACCCCGCCGACCGGCCGCTGCTGCTCGGCTCGGTGAAGTCGAACATCGGCCACACGCAGGCGGCGTCCGGCGTCGCGGGCCTGATCAAGATGGTGCTCGCGCTCCAGCACGGCGAGCTGCCCAAGAGCCTGCACATCACCGAGCCCACCCCGCACGTGGACTGGACATCGGGCGCGGTGTCCCTGGTCACCGAGAACACGCCGTGGCCCGAGGTCGAGCGCCCCCGGCGGGCCGGTGTGTCCTCGTTCGGCATCAGCGGCACCAACGCCCACGCCGTCCTGGAGCAGGCGCCCGACGAGACTCCGGACGACCCGGAGCCGTCGACCGCGTCCGTGCCGCTGGTGTTCTCCGCGCGCTCGGAGGACGCCTTGCGCGCCCACGCCGCCCGACTCGCCGCCGTCGTGGAGCAGTTGACGCCCGCGGACATGGCGGCCGGCCTGCTGTCCCGCTCCGTGTTCGAGCACCGGGCCGTGGTGGTGGCGGGCGGCGCCGACGCGCTGACGGAGGTGGCCCGGGGGGCCGCGCCCGCCCGCACGGCGGTCGGTGTCGCGCGGCCCGTGGGCAAGGTGGCGTTCGTGTTCCCCGGCCAGGGCTCGCAGTGGCTCGGCATGGGCGCGGAACTCGCCGAGTCCTCCCCGGTGTTCCGCGCCTCGCTCGACGCGTGCGCCGATGCCCTCGCCCCGCACGTGGACTGGTCGCTGCGGGACGTCCTCGCCGACGGCGCCGAACTGGACCGGGACGACGTGGTGCAGCCTGCCTTGTGGGCGGTGATGGTGTCGCTGGCGGCGCTGTGGCGCTCGTACGGTGTGGAGCCGGACGCGGTCGTCGGGCACAGCCAGGGCGAGATCGCCGCCGCGCACGTCGCGGGCATCCTGTCGCTCGCCGACGCCGCCAAGATCGTCGCACTGCGCAGCCAGGCGCTCCGCGCCCTCGCGGGCCGCAGCGGCCTGGTGTCGCTGTCCGCGACGCTCGACGACACGCGCGAACTGATCGCGCCGTGGGACGGGCGGCTCACGATCGCCGCCGTCAACGGCCCCCGTTCCGTGGTCGTCGCGGGCGACACCGAAGCGCTGGGCGAACTGACCGAGGCCTGCGCCGAGGACCTGCGGGCCAGGCGGGTCCCCATCGACTACGCGTCCCACTCGCGGCACGTCGAGCCCATCCGCGAGGCACTGACCAGCGTGTGGGCCGACGTGCAGCCGATGCCCGCGCGGGTACCCATGCTGTCCACCGTCACCGGGGAATGGCTGACCGGGACGGACGCGGACGCCGACTACTGGTACGGGAACCTGCGCAACACCGTCCTGTTCGAGAACGCGACCCGCGGCCTCCTCGACTGGGGCGCCGACGTGTTCGTCGAGTGCAGCCCGCACCCCGTGCTCACCTACGGAGTGCGCGAGACCCTCGAAGCGACCGACGGCGACGCCCTCGTCATCGGCACGCTGCGCCGGGACGACGGCGGCCCCGACCGGTTCCTGCTCTCCGCCGCCGAGGCGTACGTGGAGGGCCTGCCCGTCGACTGGCGCACCGCGGTGCCCGCTGGGCGGCACGTGGACCTGCCGACGTACCCCTTCCAGCGCAAGCGCTACTGGATCGACGAGACGGCCCGCCCGACGGCGGGCGGCGACCCGGCCCTGGAGGAGTTCTGGTCCGCGGTGGAGCGCGGCGACCTCGCCACCACCCTCGACGTGCCCGTCGACGCTCCGCTGACCGACGTCCTGCCCAGCCTCGCCGACTGGCGGCGCCGCAGCCAGGAGCGCACCACCGTCGACGCGTGGCGCTACCGCGTCACCTGGCGCCCCCTCGGCGCCGCCACCACGCCCACCCTCACCGGCACCTGGCTCGTGGTCGCCCCGCCCGCCGAGGCCGAGCACCCCTGGTGCGCGGCGGCCGCCGACGCGCTGCGCGCCCACGGCGCCGACGTCCTGCACAGTGACGGCTCGCTGGAGTCCCTGCGCTCCCTGGACGTCGAACCGAGCGGCGTGCTCTCCCTGCTGGCCCTCGACGAACACCCCGACCCCGCCGCGCCCGCCGTCCCGAACGGCCTCTCCGGCACGCTGGCGCTGGTGCGGGCGCTCGGCGACGCCGGGATCGGCGCGCCGCTGTGGCTGGCGACGACGGGAGCGGTGTCCGTCGGCCGGTCCGACCCGCTCACCCACCCGGTGCAGAGCCAGGTCTGGGGCCTCGGCATCGTCGTCGGCCTGGAGCACCCGGACCGCTGGGGCGGCATCGTCGACCTGCCCGTCACCCCCGACGACAGGACCGCGACGCGGCTCGCCGCCGTCCTCGCCGGACAGACGGACGAGGACCAACTGGCCGTCCGCGCCTCCGGCGTGTCCGCGCGGCGGATGACCCCGGCCCCCGCGCCCAAGGCGGCATCCGCCTGGCGCGCCCGCGGCACCGTACTGATCACCGGCGGCACCGGCGCCATCGGCGGCCACGTCGCCCGCTGGCTCGCCGCCAACGGCGCCGAGCACCTCGTCCTGACCAGCCGCCGCGGCGCGGACGCCCCCGGAGCGCGCGACCTGGAGGCCGAGCTGACCGCGCTCGGCGTCAGGACCACCGTCGCCGCCTGCGACGCCGCCGACCGCGCCGCGCTCGCCGAACTGTTCGCCCGGCTCGACGCCGACGGCACCCCGGTCCGCTCGGTCTTCCACGCGGCGGGCACCGTCCCGTCCGTGCCGCTCGCCCAGACCGGCACCTCTGACCTCGCGGAGGCCCTGGCGGCGAAGGCGGGCGGCGCGGCCCACCTCGACGAGCTGTGCGCCGGGCGCGAGTTGGACGCGTTCGTGCTGTTCTCCTCCGGGTCCGCGGTGTGGGGCAGCGGCGGCATGGGGGCGTACGGCGCCGCCAACGCCTTCCTCGACGGCCTCGCGCAGCGCCGCCACGCCGACGGCCTGCCCGTCACCTCGGTGTCCTGGGGCATGTGGGCGGGCGAGGGCATGGGCGCGGGCGACCTCGACGACCAACTGCGCCGCAGGGGCAGCCGGCCCATGCGGCCGGAGCTCGCGATCGGCGCGCTCGCCACCGCCCTCGCGGCGGGCGAGACGACCCTGACGGTCGCGGACATCGACTGGGCCCGCTTCACCCCCGCCTTCACCGCGGCCCGTTCGCGCCCGCTGATCGGCGACATCCCCGACGTCGTCGCGCTGGCCGAACAGGACGCGACAGCGCAGCCGGCCTCGGGCGGGGCCCTCGCCGAACGCCTGGCCGAGCTCACCGAGGCCGACCAGCACCGGCACCTGCTCGACCTGGTCCGCGCCCACGCGGGCGCGGTCCTCGGCCACGAAGGACCCGACGCCGTCACACCCGACCGGGCGTTCCGCGAGCTGGGCTTCGACTCCCTCACCACCATCGAGGTCCGCAAGCGCCTCAACAACGCCACCGGCGCCCGGCTGCCCACGACCGTCATGTTCGACCACCCGACGCCGGAGCGCCTCGCCCGGCACCTGCACTCCGTGGTGCTCGGCGAACGGCAGGCCGCCGCGTCCGGCAGGACCACGACCCGGACCGCCGACGAGCCCATCGCCGTGGTGGCGATGAGCTGCCGCCTGCCCGGCGGCGTGCGCGCCCCTGAGGACCTGTGGTCGCTCGTCCTGAACGGACACGACGCCGTCGGCCCCTTCCCGGACGACCGCGGCTGGGACACCGACCGGCTGTACGCGGCCGACGCGGAGGCCCAGGGCCACAGCCGCACCCTGGAAGGCGCCTTCGTCGACGACGCGGGCGGCTTCGACGCGGGCTTCTTCGGCATCTCGCCGCGCGAGGCCCTTGCCATGGACCCCCAGCAGCGCCAGGTGCTCGAACTCGCCTGGGAGGCCTTCGAACGGGCGGGCATCGACCCGACCTCCGCGCGCGAAAGCCTCACCGGCGTCTTCATCGGCGCGTCCCCGCAGGGCTACGCGGGCACCCTGGAGCAGGCGGCGCCCGAGATGGACGGCTACCGCGTGACCGGCGACGCGCTGAGCGTCGTATCGGGCCGGATCGCCTACTCCCTCGGCCTGCGCGGCCCCGCCGTCACCGTCGACACCGCGTGCTCGTCCTCGCTGGTCGCCCTGAACCTCGCGGTGCAGTCGCTGCGCGCGGGGGACTGCACGATGGCCCTGGCCGGCGGCACGGCGGTCATGGTGACGCCCACGCCCTTCGCCGAGTTCAGCCTCCAGGGCGGCCTCGCCCCCGACGGCCGCTGCAAGCCCTTCGCCGACGCCGCCGACGGCGTCGGCTGGGGCGAGGGAAGCGGGCTGGTCCTCCTGGAGCGGCTCTCCGACGCACGCGCCAACGGCCACGAAGTGCTCGCCGTCGTCCGGGGCTCCGCGATCAACCAGGACGGCGCGTCCAACGGCCTCTCCGCGCCGAACGGCCCCGCACAGCAGCAGGTCATCCGCGCGGCCCTCGCCAACGCGGGCCTGTCCGCCACGGACGTGGACGCCGTCGAGGGCCACGGCACCGGCACCCGCCTCGGCGACCCCATCGAGGCGCAGGCACTCCTCGCCACCTACGGCCAGGACCGCCCCGCCGACCGGCCGCTGCTCCTCGGCGCCCTGAAGTCCAACATCGGCCACACCCAGGCCGCCTCGGGCATCGCGGGCGTCATCAAGATGGTCCTCGCGCTGCGCCACGGCGTACTGCCGCGCACCCTGCACCTCGACCGGCCGTCCCGGCACGTCGACTGGACGACCGGCGCCGTCGAACTGCTCGCCGACCACCGCCCGTGGCCGGAGACCGGCAGGCCGAGGCGGGCCGCCGTGTCCTCGTTCGGCGTCAGCGGCACCAACGGCCACGTCATCCTCGAACAGGCCGAAGCCCTCGACCAGGCCGAGTCCATACCCGCGGCCCCCGCCGACGAGCCCGAAGGCCGCACCCTGGCGTGGGCGCTGTCCGCCCGCGACACCGCCGCGCTGCGCGACCAGGCCGCCCGCCTGGCCGCCGCCGTCGACGAGCGGCCCGGCCTGTCCCCGGTGGACGTCGCCACGACGCTCGCGACCGGGCGCGCCGCGCTCGACCACCGCGCCGTCGTCCTCGGCACCGACACCTCCGAACTGCGCGTCGGCCTCGACGCGCTGGTCGTGGGCGGCGACGACCCGACCGTGGTGCGGGGCACCCCCGACGGCGGCAGGCTCGCCGTGCTGTTCTCCGGCCAGGGCTCCCAGCGCATCGGCATGGGCCGGGGCCTCTACGCGGCGCACCCCGTGTTCGCCGACGCCCTCGACGAGGCGTTCGCCCACCTCGACCCGCACCTCGCGCTGCCGCTGCGCGACGTCGTCTTCGGCGACGACCAGGCCCTCCTCGACCGCACCGAGTACGCCCAGCCCGCGTTGTTCGCCGTCGAGGTCGCCCTCTACCGGCTCTGGGAGTCCTGGGGCCTCAGGCCCGAGGCCCTCGCGGGCCACTCCATCGGCGAACTCACCGCCGCGCACGTCGCCGGGGTCTTCTCGCTGGCCGACGCCTGCGCGATCGTCGCCGCCCGCGGCGCCCTCATGCAGGAGCTGCCCGCCGGTGGCGTCATGGTCGCCGTGCAGGCCGCCGAGGACGAGATCGCTCCGGAGTGCTCCGAGTACGTCGGCATCGCCGCCATCAACGGCCCCCGCTCCCTGGTCCTTTCCGGCCGGGAACGCGAGGTGCTCGACCTCGCCGACCGCCTCGAGGCACAGGGCCGCAAGGTGACCCGGCTGCGCGTCAGCCACGCGTTCCACTCGCCGCTCATGGAGCCGATGCTCGCCGCGTTCCGCCGCGTCGTCGCCGGTGCCACCGCCAACGCGCCCGCGCTGCCCATCGTGTCCACCCTGACGGGCGCGCCGGTCGACGCCGAGGAACTGGCATCGCCGGACCACTGGGTACGGCACGTGCGCCGGCCCGTGCGGTTCGCCGACGGCGTCACGGCGCTCGTCGCGCAGGGCGTCACGACCATGGTCGAGGTCGGGCCCGGCACGGTGCTCGCCGCGATGGGCCAGGACAGCGCCCCCGACACGGTGTTCGTGCCGACGCTGCGCTCCGACCGGCCCGAACCGGACGCCCTCACCCTCGCCGCCGCGCACCTCCACGTCCGCGGCGCCGAGCTGGACCTCGCCGTCGCGCTGGGCGGCGGCAGCCGGGTCGACCTGCCCACCTACGCCTTCCAGCACGAGCGGTACTGGCTGACCGCGGCCGTCGCCCCCGCGGGCGACGGCGCGACGGCGGCTCTCGGCGTCGCCGCCGGCGAACACCCGCTGCTCCGCGCCGCGGTCGCCCTGCCCGACTCCGACGGCGTCGTCTTCACCGGCAGGCTGTCCACGCGGACCCAGCCCTGGCTCGCCGACCACGGCGTCGGCGACCGGGTCCTGTTCCCCGGCACGGGCATCCTCGACCTCGCCCTGCACGCCGCGAGCCACTGCGGGCTCGACACGGTCGAGGAACTGACCCTGCAGGCCCCGCTGGTCCTGCCCGAGCGCGGCGCCGTCGTCCTGCGGGTCACCGTCGGCGCGGAGACCGACGGCAGGCGGACCATCCGGGTGCACGCGCGGGCCGAGGACGCCGACCGGGACGCGCCGTGGACCGAGCACGCCTCCGGCACCCTCACCACGAGCGACGCGCCCGCGACCGAACTGACGGCGTGGCCCCCGCAGGGCGCCACGCCCATGGCCATCGACCACGTCTACGACCGCTTCGCCGAACTCGGCTACGACTACGGGCCCGTGTTCCGCGCGCTGCGCGCGGCCTGGCGCCTCGGCAGCGACGTGTACGTCGAGGTGGCCCTGCCGGACGAGACCGGCGGCGAAGGCTTCGGCGTGCACGCCGCGCTGCTCGACGCCGCGCTGCACGCACCCATGCTGCACGCGCTCGACGAGATCGGCGGCGGCCCGCGGCTGCCGTTCAGCTTCACCGGCGTACGGCTGCACGCCGTCGGCGCCTCCGCGCTGCGGGTCCGCTGGTCGCCCACGGGACGGGACGAGATGTCGCTGGCCGTCGCGGACCCGGCCGGGAGGCCCGTCGCGACCGTCGCGTCCCTGGTGATGCGACCGGCGGAGCTCCGCAAGGCCGCGTCCCGTACGTCGGACGCCCTGCTCGAAGTGGAGTGGGTGCCCGGCAACGCGACCGGGGACAGGGCGGTCGGGCTCGCCGTGCTCGGTGTGGACGGCCTTGGTGCGACTTCCCTCGGTGCGGGCGGCCTCGACGCGACGGCCCTCGGCGCGGGCCGCCGCGAGGCGAATGGCGTCGACTCGAACAGGCTCGACGCGACGGCTCTCGACGCGGACCGCCGCGAAGCGAACAGCCTCGACGCGGCCCGACTCGGTGTCGCCGCGCCCACCGTCTCCGACTTCGGCGCCCTCGACGGCGTGACCGACCTGCTCGCCCTCTGCCCCCGACCGTCCGCCGTGGACGGGAAGGCGGCGCGCGATGCGGTGTCCTGGGCGCTGGCGCTGGCCCAGGGCTGGCTCGCCGACGAGCGGACCGCGCACGCCCGCCTGGTGTTCGTGACCCGTGGCGCGGTCGACACCGACGTGCCCGACCCGGCGCAGGCGGCCGTGTGGGGCCTGGTGCGGTCCGCGCAGACCGAGAACCCCGGCCGGTTCGCGCTGCTCGACCTCGACGACGCCGCCGACTCCGCCCTCGCGGTGCCCTCCGCCCTCGCCTCCGACGAGCCCCAACTGGCCGTGCGGGCAGGCCGGGTGACCGTGCCCAGGCTCACCCGCGCCACCGCCGAAGGACCGCTCACCCCGCCCGCCGAAGGCCCGTGGCGCCTCGACGCCCAGCCGCGCGGCTCCCTCACCGGCCTCGCCCTGGTGCCGCACCCCGACGCCATCGCGCCCCTCGCGCCCGGCGAGATACGCGTCGCCGTCCGCGCGGCCGGACTGAACCTCCACGACGTCCTGATCGCCCTCGGCGCCCGTTCCGGCACCGCCGAACCCGGCAGCGAGGTCGCGGGCGTCGTCACCGAGCTCGGCTCGGCGGTCACCGACCTGGCCGTGGGCGACCGCGTGCTCGGCCTGGTCACCAAGGGCTTCGGGCCGCTCGTGGTCACCGACCGCAGGCTGGTCGCCCCGGTGCCCGCCGGATGGTCCTTCCCGGACGCCGCGTCCGTACCGCTGGCCTTCCTCACCGCCCACTACGCCCTGCACGACCTGGCAGACCTGCGCCACGGCGAATCCGTCCTCGTCCACGCCGCCGCGGGCGACGTCGGCCTGGCGGCCGTACGACTCGCCCGGCACCGGGGCGCGGAGGTGTTCGCCACCGCGAGCCCCGAGGACTGGGACGTCGTACGGGCTGCCGGTGTACCCGACTCGCACCTGGCGTCCTCGGACGACACCGGCTTCGCGGCGAAGTTCACCGCCGAGACCGGCGGGCGCGGCGTGCACGTGGTCCTGAACCCGCTCGTGCGGGAGTACGCGGACACCTCCCCGGAACCGAGGGAGTTCGCGGACCTTCCCCTGGCACAGCGGGAGTTCATGGACGCCACCCTGGAACTGCTGCCCGACGGCGGCCGGTTCGTCGAGCCGGGCAAGACCGACGGCCGCGAGCCCGACGCGCTGCCGCCCGGCGTCAAGTACGCCACGTTCGACCAGGCGCAGCCGGGCCCCGACCGCGCCCAGGAGATCCTCACCGACATCCTCGCGCTGTTCGAGGCCGGTGCGCTCAGCCCCCTGCCGGTGCGCGCCTGGGACGTCCGCCGCGCCCCCGAGGCGTTCCGGCACCTCAGCGAGGACCGGTGCGTCGGCAAGGCCGTGCTGACCGTGCCCGCACCGGTCGACCCGGGCCGCCCGGTCCTGGTCACCGGCGGCCTCGGCACGCTCGGCGCCATCGTGGCCCGGCACCTGGTCGCCGAACGGGGCGTCCGCGACCTCGTCCTCGCCGGACGCAAGGGCCTCGCGACCGACGGCGCACCGGAGTTGCGCGACGAACTGGCCGCGCTGGGCGCCGAGGTGACCGTCGCCGCGTGCGACGTGGCCGACCGCGACTCCGTCGCCGCGCTCCTCGACTCGCTGGACCGGCCGCTCGGCGCGGTCGTCCACGCGGCCGGCGTCGTCGACGACGGCGTACTGGAGTCGCTGACGCCCGAGCGGGTCGACCACGTCTTCGGCCCGAAGGTCGACGGCCTGCTGCACCTGGACGAACTGACCCGGGACGCCGACCTGTCCGCGTTCGTCGTGTTCTCCTCGGCGTCCGGGGTCATCGGCAGCGCGGGTCAGGGCAGTTACGCGGCCGCCAACGCGGCGCTCGACGCGCTCGTGCGCCGCCGCCGGGCGCTCGGCCTGCCCGGCATCTCGCTGGCGTGGGGCATCTGGGCGGCCGCGAGCGGCATCACCGCGGGCCTCGACGAGGGCGACCGGGCGCGGCTCGGCCGCTCCGGCATCCTCGAACTGCCCACCGAGGACGCGCTCGCGCTCCTCGACACCGCGACCGAGGACCACCGCGCCGCGCTCGTACCCGTCCTCCTGGACACCGCCGCACTGCGCGGGCAGGCCGCCGACGGCACCCTGCCCCCGCTGCTGCGCGGCCTGGTCCGAGCCCCCGCCCGCCGCACCACGACCGCGCCCCCCGTCGCGACCGCGACGTTCGCCGACACCCTCGCGGGCCAGTCCGCCGCGGACCGCGAGCAGGCGGTCCTCGACCTGGTCTGCACGCAGGTCGCAGGAGTGCTCGGCTACGCGGTCGGCACCGAGGTCGACCCCGGCCGCGCCCTGGGCGACCTCGGCTTCGACTCGCTGACCTCGGTGGAACTGCGCAACCGGCTCACCGCCGCCACCGGCCTGCGACTGGCCTCGACCTTCGTCTTCGACCACCCGTCGGCCGCCGCGATCACCCGATACCTGCTCACGCTGCTCCCGAGCAGCGAGCCCGACCCGGAGTCCGGTGTGCTCGACCAGCTCGACCGCCTGGAGAGCGCCCTGCTCTCCCTCGCCGACGACGGCACCGCCACCAAGGTCGACCTGCGGCTGCGCGCCCTGCTCGCCAACTGGAGCGACGCCCGCGCCGACGACACGGACGACGACACCGAGGCCGGCTTCGACTCGGCCACCGACGACGAACTCTTCGGCTACCTCGACAACGAACTCGAGACCTCGTGAACCGGTCGGACCGCAACGAACACGTCCGCACCGCCGTAAGGAGCACACCCCAGATGGAGAACGAGGACAGGCTCCGCGACTACCTCAAGCGGGCCACCACCGATCTGCGCAACACGCGCCGACGCCTGCGCGAGGTCGAGGACCGGGAGCACGAGCCCATCGCGATCATCGGCATGAGCTGCCGCTACCCCGGCGGCGTCGAGTCGCCGGAGGACCTCTGGCAGCTCCTCGCCGACGGCACCGACGCCGTGGTGGAGTTCCCCGCCGACCGCGGCTGGGACGCCGACGCGCTCTACGACCCCGACCCGGACCACGTGGGCACGTCGATCACCCGGCACGGCGGCTTCCTGCAGGGCGCCGCCGGCTTCGACCCCGCGTTCTTCGGGGTCAGCCCGCGCGAGGCGACGGCGATGGATCCGCAGCAGCGGCTGCTCCTGGAGACGTCGTGGGAGGCCTTCGAGCGGGCGGGCATCGACCCGACCCAGGCCAAGGACACCAGGACCGGCGTGTTCGCGGGCATCATGTACAACGACTACGCCACGCGGCTGCCGCAGGCACCCGAAGGGTTCGAGGGCTTCCTCGCCAACGGCAGCGCGGGCAGCATCGCGTCCGGCCGGATCGCGTACACGCTCGGCCTCGTCGGGCCCGCCGTCACCGTCGACACGGCGTGCTCTTCGTCCCTCGTCGCCCTGCACCTCGCGATGGTGGCCCTGCGCCGCGAGGAGTGCTCCCTCGCACTCGCCGGCGGCGCCACGTTCATGGCCACGCCACGCACGTTCGTCGAGTACAGCAGGCAGCGCGCCCTGTCCGTCGACGGCCGCTGCAAGGCCTTCTCCGACAGCGCCGACGGCACCGGCTGGGGCGAGGGCGTCGGCATGCTGCTCGTGGAGCGCCTCTCCGACGCCCGCCGCAACGGCCACCCCGTCCTCGCGGTGGTCCGCGGCTCGGCCGTCAACCAGGACGGCGCGTCCCACGGCCTGACCGCGCCCAACGGCCCCTCCCAGCAGACGGTCATCAACCAGGCCCTCGCGAGCGCCCGGCTCACCCCGGCGCAGGTCGACGCCGTCGAGGCGCACGGCACCGGCACCACCCTCGGCGACCCCATCGAGGCACACGCCCTCATCGCCACCTACGGTGCCGAGCGCACCGCCGACCGCCCGCTGTGGCTCGGTTCGCTGAAGTCGAACATCGGCCACGCCCAGGCGGCGGCCGGTGTCGGCGGCATCATCAAGATGGTCATGGCGATGCGGCACGGCGTACTGCCCAAGACCCTGCACGCCGACGAGCCGAGCAGCCACGTCGACTGGTCGGCGGGCACCGTGGCGCTGCTGACCGAGGGGCAGCCGTGGCCTGAGACCGGCGAACCGCGCCGCGCCGGTGTGTCCTCGTTCGGCGTCAGCGGCACGAACGCGCACGTCATCCTGGAGCAGGCGCCCACCGCCCCGGAGGAAGAGCCGCCCGCCACCGCCCCGGAGCCCGCAGCGGACGCCACCACCTCGGCCAGCCCTGTCACGCCCTGGACGCTGTCGGCCCGCACCCCCGACGCGCTGCGCGCCCAGGCCGACCGGCTCCTGTCCGCCGTGACGGCCGCCACCGACTTCGACCCGGCGGGCATCGGCTTCTCCCTGGCCACGACACGCACCCTGTTCGAGCACCGTGCCGTCCTCGTCGCCGAGGACCGCGCCACCACCATCGCCAGGCTCACCGCGCTCGCCGAGGGACGCGGCGGCCCGGGCGTCATGGTGGGCGAGGCGGCATCGCACCGCTTGGGGTTCCTGTTCTCGGGGCAGGGGTCGCAGCGGCTGGGCATGGGGAGTGAACTGGCGGCCCGTTTCCCGGTGTTCGCGGAAGCCCTGGACAAGGTCCTGGGTGAGTTCGACCCGCGAGTGCGGGAGGTGTTGTTCGGTGAGGATGCCGAGGCGCTGAACGAGACGGGGACGACGCAGCCCGCGCTGTTTGCGGTCGAGGTCGCCTTGTTCCGGTTGCTTGAGTCGTGGGGTGTGCGGCCGGATGTGCTGGCTGGTCACTCCATTGGTGAGCTGGCTGCTGCGCACGTCTCGGGTGTCTGGTCGCTGGCTGATGCCGTCAAGGTCGTGTCGGCGCGCGGCGCGCTCATGCAGGCGTTGCCTGAGGGCGGCGCCATGGTCGCGATCCAGGCGTCCGAGGTTGAGGTCACTTCCGAGGGCTTGCCGGAGACGGTGGGTATAGCGGCGGTTAATGGTCCTAACTCGGTCGTCGTTTCCGGTGTGGCCGCCGATGTGGAGGCGGTCGCGGAGCGGTGGCGTGAAGCGGGCCGTAAGGCGACCCGGCTGAAGGTCAGTCACGCGTTCCACTCGCCGTTGATGGACCCGATGCTGGACGACTTCCGCGCGGTGCTTCAGGGTGTGTCGTACGCGGAGCCGTCGCTTCCGATCGTGTCGACGCTGACCGGTGTCCGGGCGTCCGCCGAGGAGTTGGCCTCCCCGGACTACTGGGTGCGGCACGTCCGCGAGTCCGTGCGGTTCGCCGACGCCGTCGTGGCGCTGCGCGAGCAGGGCGCCGACGTCTTCGTCGAGATCGGTCCGGGCGGTGTGCTGTCCGGCCTCGGGCAGCTGAGCGCCCCGGAGGCCGTCTTCGTGCCCGCTCTGCGGGGCGACCGCCCCGAGCTCGTCGCGCTGACGACCGCCGTCGGCCAACTGCACGTGCGCGGTGTCGCGGTGGACCTGGCCGCCTGCTTCGACGGCAGCGGTGCCCAGCGGGTGGGCCTGCCGACGTATGCCTTCCAGCGCGAGCACTACTGGCTGGACGACGACGCGCCCGCCACCCCGGGCGATGAGCGGATGTCGCCGGTCGAGGCGCGGTTCTGGGAGGCCGTGGAGGAAGGCGATCCCGGCGATCTCGCCCGCACGTTGGGTGTGTCCTCGGACGATCCGCTGAGCGAGGTGCTGCCCCGCCTGTCCGCCTGGCGGCGGAAACAGCGGGAGCGGTCTGCCGCCGACGGCTGGCGGTACCGGGTCGAGTGGCGGCCGGTGTCCGCGGGGACCCGACAACTGGACGGTGCCTGGCTGGTCGCGGCGCCCACGGGGGAGGAGCGCACCGCTTGGGTGCGTGACGCGCTGGCCCGCGGCGGCGCCGACGTCCACGTCCTGGACGTGGACCTGGAAGCGGTCGACTGGGCGGAGCGGCTGAGCGAGCTGCCCGCACTCGACGGAGTCGTCTCGCTCCTCGGACTCGCCGACGTCGGCACATCGGCCGTGCCCACGGGCGTGGCGGCCACGATCGGTCTGTTACGCGCCCTGGGTGATGCGGACGTCTCCGCGCCCCTGTGGTGCCTGACGTCGGGCGCGGTGGCGGCGGCCGGGAGCGACACGGTCCCCGGATTCGAGCAGTCGACGCTCTGGGGCCTCGGCCGGGTGGCCGCCCTGGAGCACCCCGACCGCTGGGGCGGACTCATCGACGTACCCGAGGCAGCGGACGAGACCACCGGAGACCTCATCGTCTCCGCCCTCGCCGCCGGGGCGACGGGCGAGGACCAACTCGCCCTGCGCGGAAGCAAGATACTCGGCCGCAGGCTGCTGCCCGCACCGGTGGGCAGTGCCTCCGGTGACGGCTGGACGCCGCGCGGCACGGTCTTGGTGACCGGCGGCACCGGCGCCCTGGGCGGCCACACGGCGCGCTGGCTCGCGGCCCACGGCGCCGAGCACGTCGTGCTGGTGAGCCGTCGCGGTACGGCGGCCGCGGGCGCCGCCGAGCTGGAGGCCGAACTCGTCGGCCTCGGCGCGCGCGTCACCATCGCCGCGTGCGACATGGCCGACCGGGACGCCGTCGCAGCGCTCCTGGAGAGCGTCCCTGCGCTCACCGCCGTCGTCCACACGGCGGGCATCGAGGGCTCGGCCGCCCTCGCCGACATCGACGACCTCACGGAGTTCGGCGCGGTTCTTGCGGCGAAGGTGGACGGCGCGCGGAACCTGCACGAGCTTCTGGGTGATGCGCCGTTGGACGCGTTCGTGCTGTTCTCGTCCATCGCGGGTGTGTGGGGGAGTGGCGGGCAGAGCGCGTACGCGGCTGCCAACGCCTACCTGGACTCCCTGGCCGAGCACCGCCGGGCCGCGGGCCTGCCCGCCACGGCGGTCGCCTGGGGCCCGTGGGGCGGCGGTGGCATGGTCGCCGACTCCGGGCAGGACGCGGAGGCGCAGCTGCGCCGCCGGGGCCTCACCACGATGGCACCCGACGCGGCACTCGCCGGTCTCGGCACGGCCATCGACCACGGCGACGGCCAGATCACCATCGCCGACGTCGACTGGACCAGGTTCGCGGGCACCTTCATGGCCCAGCGCCCCAGCCCGCTCCTCGCCGAACTGGCCGAGGTCCGCGCCGCGTTCGACACCACTCCCGCCGAGCAGGGCTCTTCGGCGCTCGCACGGCGCCTGGCCGGTCTTGACGAGGCCGAGCAGGAGCGCCAGCTCACGGAGCTGGTGCGGTACGAGGCCGCCGCCGTGCTGGGGCACGCGTCCAGCGACGCGTTCTCCGCCACCCGTGCCTTCCGCGATCTGGGCTTCGACTCGCTGACAGCCGTGGAGCTGCGCGCCCGCCTCAGCGAGGCCACCGGCGTCGCCCTGCCCGCCGCCGTGGTCTTCGACTACCCGACGGCGGCCGCGCTCGCCACCTACCTGCGCACCGAACTGTCCGGCGCGGCCGCCGCCACCCCCACCACCGCGGTCACCGTGTCGGAGGTCACCGACGAGCCGATCGCGATCGTGGCGATGGCGTGCCGCTTCCCCGGCGGCGTGGCGAGCCCGGAGGACCTGTGGCAGGTGCTGCGGACGGGCGCGGACGCGGTCGCGGAGTTCCCGGCCGACCGCGGCTGGGACCTGGAGGCGCTGTACGACCCGGACGGCGCGGGCATCGGCACCTCGTACTCCCGCATGGGTGCCTTCCTCGACCACGTGGCGGACTTCGACCCGGCCTTCTTCGGGATATCGCCGCGTGAGGCCCTCGCCATGGACCCGCAGCAGCGACTCCTCCTGGAGACCTCCTGGGAGGCCTTCGAGCGGGCGGGCATCGACCCCCAGTCGCTGCGCGGCAGCCGGTCGGGTGTGTTCGTCGGCACCAACGGCCAGGACTACACCCGGCTGATGATGGCCGCGCAGGAGAGCGTCGACGGCTACTTCGGCACCGGCAGCGCCGCGAGCGTCATCTCCGGCCGCCTGTCCTACACGTTCGGCCTCGAAGGTCCCGCCGTCACCGTCGACACGGCCTGCTCGTCGTCGCTGGTCGCCCTGCACCTCGCGGTGCAGGCCCTGCGCAAGGGCGAGTGCGAACTGGCCCTCGCGGGCGGCGTGACGGTGATGTCGACGCCCGCCGCGTTCGTGGAGTTCAGCCGTCAGCGTGGACTCGCCGCGGACGGACGCTGCAAGGCGTTCGGCGCGGACGCCGACGGCACCGGCTGGGGCGAGGGCATCGGCATGCTCCTCGTCGAGCGCCTGTCCGACGCCGAGCGCAACGGCCACCAGGTGCTCGCCGTCGTGCGCGGCTCGGCGGTGAACCAGGACGGCGCGTCGAACGGTCTGACGGCTCCGAACGGTCCCTCGCAGCAGCGGGTGATCCGTCAGGCGCTCGCCAGCGCGGGTCTGACCCCGTCGGACGTGGACGCGGTCGAAGCACACGGCACGGGTACGACGTTGGGCGACCCGATCGAGGCGCAGGCGCTCCTCGCCACATACGGGCAGGACCGTGCTACCGACCGGCCCCTGTGGCTGGGGTCGATCAAGTCGAACATCGGCCACACGCAGGCCGCCGCCGGTGTGGCGGGCGTGATCAAGATGGTGATGGCGATGCGGCACGGCGTGCTGCCGCAGACGCTGCACGCGGACGAGCCGTCACCCCACGTGGACTGGTCCGCGGGCGCGGTCGAACTGCTCGCGGAGGCCCGGCCGTGGCCGGAGACCGGTGAGCCCTGGCGCGCCGGTGTGTCCTCCTTCGGGTTCAGCGGCACGAACGCCCACGCCATCATCGAGCAGGCCCCCGCCGTCACGCGGGAGGAAGCCCCGGAGCCGTTGCCGGTCGGCGCGGTCGTCCCGTGGCTCCTTTCGGCCAAGAGCCCGCAGGCGCTGCGCGAGCAGGCCGCGCGACTCGGTTCGTTCGTGGACGGCTCACCGGATGTTGCCGTGGCGGAAGTGGGCCGTGCCCTCGCGTTCTCACGGGCGCTCCTTGAGCACCGGGCTGTGGTTGTCGCCACCGACACCGCCGACTTCCAGGCGGGGCTGACCGCCCTTGCCGAGGGGCGCGGTGGTCCGGGTGCCGTGGTGGGCGAGGCGGCTTCGCACCGGGTGGGGTTCCTGTTCTCGGGGCAGGGGTCGCAGCGGTTGGGGATGGGGCGTGAACTGGCGGCCTGTTTCCCGGTGTTCGCGGAGGCTCTGGATGAGGTCCTGGGTGAGTTCGATCCGCGGGTGCGGGAGGTGTTGTTCGGTGAGGATGCCGAGGCGCTGAACGAGACCGGGGTGACGCAGCCCGCGCTGTTCGCGGTTGAGGTGGCGCTGTTCCGGCTGCTTGAGTCGTGGGGTGTGCGCCCGGACCTGCTGGCGGGGCACTCCATCGGTGAGCTGGCTGCGGCCCATGTGGCTGGTGTCTGGTCGCTGGCTGACGCGGCCAAGGTCGTGTCGGCGCGTGGTGCGCTGATGCAGGCGTTGCCTGAGGGTGGCGCGATGGTCGCGATTCAGGCGTCGGAGGCCGAGGTCAGCTCTGACGGCTTGCCGGAGACGGTGGGTATTGCGGCGGTTAATGGTCCTAACTCGGTGGTGGTCTCCGGTGTGGCCGCCGATGTGGAGGCGGTCGCGGAGCGGTGGCGTGAGGCGGGGCGGAAGGTGTCCCGGCTGAAGGTGAGCCACGCGTTCCACTCGCCGCTGATGGACCCGATGCTCGACGACTTCCGCGCGGTCCTTCAGGGTGTGTCGTACGAGGCGCCCGAGATCCCGATCGTGTCGACGCTCACGGGCCAGCTGGCCACCACCGAGGAGTTGATCTCCTCGGACTACTGGGTGCGGCATGTGCGCGAGTCCGTGCGGTTCGCCGACGCGGTGGTGGCGTTGCGTGAGCAGGGTGTCGACGTGTTCGTGGAGGTCGGCCCGGGTGGCACGCTGTCCGCGCTCGGTCTGGGCAGTGCCCCAGAGGGGGTGTTCCTGCCCGCGCTGCGTACGGACCGGTCTGAGGAGAACGCGTTCGTCGGCACGGTCGCCGCGCTGCACACGCAGGGCGTGCCGGTCGACTGGACCGCCTACTTCACGGGCGGTGGGCCCCGGCAGGCCGACTTGCCGACCTACGCCTTCCAGCGTGAGCGCTACTGGCTGGATCCCGCGTCCGACGGCGCGGACGTCGAGCGGATGTCGCCGGTCGAGGCGCGGTTCTGGGAGGTCGTCGAGGAGGGCGACATCGCGGACCTCGCCCGCACGCTCGACGTGTCCTCGGACGATCCGCTGAGCGAGGTGCTGCCCCGGCTCTCCGCCTGGCGGCGCAAGCAGCGGGACCGGTCTGTCGCCGACGGCTGGCGGTACGGCGTCGAGTGGCGCCCGGTGTCCCCTGAAGGACGGCGGCTGGACGGTGTCTGGCTGGTCGTGGCGCCGACCGGAGTGCCGTCGGGAGAGCCGCGCACCGCATGGGTGCGTGAGGCGCTGGCCCGCGGTGGCGCCGACGTCCACGTCCTGGAGGTGGACCCGGAGGCGGTCGACTGGGCGGAGCGGCTGAGCGAACTGCCCGCTGTCGACGGGGTCGTCTCGCTCCTGGGACTTGCCGACGCGGGTGGGGCCGCCGTGCCGACGGGTGTCGTGGGCACGATCGGCCTGCTGCGGGCCCTGGGCGCCGCGGGTGTGTCCGCGCCCTTGTGGTGCTTGACGTCGGGTGCCGTGGCGGCCGTCGAGGGTGACGTCGTCGCCGGGTTCGAGCAGTCGATGCTGTGGGGTCTCGGGCGGGTGGCCGCGTTGGAGCAGCCGGGCCGTTGGGGCGGTCTGGTCGATGTGTCCGCAGCGGCGGATGAGACGGGCGGTGATCTGCTGGTCTCGGTCCTCGCCGGGGCGGGCGGCGAGGACCAGGTCGCGCTGCGCGGCGACGCGGTACTCGGCCGCAGGCTGGTGCCCGCGCCGCTGAGCGCCGACAGCTCCGGCTCCGGCTGGACTCCGCGCGGCACGGTCCTGGTGACCGGCGGCACCGGCGCCCTGGGCGGCCATGTGGCGCGCTGGCTGGCGGCGAGCGGCGCCGAACACGTCGTCCTGGCGGGGCGTCGCGGCCGGGACGCCGAGGGAGCCGAGGAGTTGGAGACTGAGCTCGTCGGGCTCGGCGCGCGCGTCACGTTCGCCGCTTGCGACGTGACGGACAAGGACTCGGTGCGCGGGCTCCTTGCGAGCGTTCCGGCGCTCGACGCGGTCGTCCACACGGCGGGCATCGAGCGCTCGGCCCCTCTTGCCGAGCTGGACGCGGACGACCTCGCCGGCGTGCTGTCGGCCAAGGTCGACGGCGCCCGGAACCTGCACGAACTCCTGGGCGACACCCCGCTGGACGCGTTCGTGCTGTTCTCGTCCATCGCCGGAGTCTGGGGCAGCAGCGGGCAGGGTGCGTACGCGGCCGCCAACGCCTACCTGGACTCCCTGGCCGAGCACCGCCGGGCCGCGGGCCTGCCCGCCACCGCGGTGGCCTGGGGCCCGTGGGGCGGCGGCGGCATGGTCTCCACCACCGAGCAGACCGCGCTGCTGCGGCGCTGGGGTCTGTCGACGATGGTCCCGGCGGTGGCGATCGCCGGTCTGGCCACGGTGCTGGAGCGCGGTGACGGGAACATTGTCGTCGCCGATGTGGACTGGGAGCGGTTCGCGGGCACCTTCATGGCGCAGCGGCCGAGCCCGCTCCTGGGTGAACTGCCGGAGGTGCAGGCGGCGTTCGCCACCGCTCAGGTGGAGCAGGGCACGTCGGCGCTGGCGCGGCGCCTGGCCGGTCTGGACGAGGCCGAGCAGGAGCGTCAGCTCACGGAGCTGGTGCGGTACGAGGCCGCTGCGGTGCTCGGCCATGTGTCCGGGGACGCGTTCTCCGCGACCCGTGCTTTCCGGGACCTGGGCTTCGACTCGCTGACGGCCGTGGAACTGCGCGCCCGCCTCAGCGAGGCGACCGGTATCGCCTTGCCGGCGACGCTGGTCTTCGACTACCCGACGGCCGCCGTTCTGGCCGCGTACCTGCGTACCGAACTGTCCGGAACGGGCGTCACCGCATCCCTTCCCGCCGCGGTCGCCGGTGTGACCGACGAGCCGATCGCGATCGTGTCGATGTCGTGCCGGTTCCCCGGTGGCGTGGCGAGCCCGGAGGAGCTGTGGCAGGTGCTCCTGTCCGACGGGGACGCGGTGACGGAGTTCCCGGCCGACCGTGGTTGGGACGTGGAGGCGCTGTACGATCCCGACCCGGACGCCGTCGGCACCACTTACCTCCGCTCGGGCGCGTTCCTGTCGGACGTGAGCGGCTTCGACGCGGGCTTCTTCGGGATCTCCCCGCGCGAAGCGCTGGCCATGGACCCGCAGCAGCGACTCCTCCTGGAGACCTCCTGGGAACTGCTCGAGCGCGCCGGCGTCGACCCGGCCTCGCTGCGCGGTGAGAGCGTCGGCGTGTTCGTGGGCTCGAACGTGCAGGACTACGGCCAGGTCCTCGGCGGCGCCGCAGAGGATGTCGGCGGCTACGTCGCGACCGGCAACGCGGCGAGCGTCGTGTCCGGCCGACTCTCGTACACGTACGGCTTCGAAGGCCCCGCCGTCACCGTCGACACGGCCTGTTCCTCGTCCCTTGTGGCGCTGCACATGGCCGTGCAGGCGCTGCGGTCCGGCGAGTGCGAACTGGCGCTCGCGGGCGGTGTGACGGTGATGTCGACGCCGGGCGCGTTCATCGAGTTCAGCCGTCAGCGCGGCCTTTCGCTCGACGGCCGGTGCAAGGCCTTCGCGGCGGCCGCCGACGGCACCAGCTGGGGCGAGGGCGTCGGCATGCTCTTCGTCGAGCGCCTGTCGGACGCCCGGCGCAACGGGCACCCCGTCCTCGCGGTGATCCGCGGTTCGGCGGTCAACCAGGACGGCGCGTCCAACGGCCTCACCGCCCCGAACGGCCCCGCGCAGCAGCGCGTCATCCGTCAGGCCCTGGCGAGCGCCGGTCTTGCCGCGTCCGACGTGGACGCCGTCGAAGCGCACGGCACCGGCACGAAGCTGGGCGACCCCATCGAGGCCCAGGCGCTCCTCGCCACCTACGGGCAGGACCGCCCCGCCGACCGGCCCCTGTGGCTGGGCTCCGTGAAGTCCAACATCGGGCACACGCAGGCCGCCGCCGGTGTCGCCGGAGTGATCAAGATGGTCATGGCGATGCGGCACGGCGTCCTGCCGCGCACCCTGCACGTCGACGAGCCGTCGCCGCACGTCGACTGGTCGGCGGGCGCGGTGGAACTGCTCACCGACCCGCGTACGTGGCCCGCTGTGGACCGGCCGTGGCGTGCCGGTGTGTCGTCCTTCGGGTTCAGCGGCACCAACGCGCACGCCATCATCGAACAGGCCCCCGAGGCGACACCCGCCGAGGAGACCGGGCCGACGGAGCCGGGCGTCGTGCCGTGGGTGCTCTCGGCCCGCACCGGCGAGGCGCTGCGGCAACAGGCAGCGCGACTCCGCGACGAACTCGACCACCAGGCCGACGTGCCGGTCGCCGACGTCGCCCACTCGCTGCGGTCCCGGTCGGTGTTCGACCACCGTGCCGTGGTCGTGGGCGCGGACCGCGAGGAGTTCCGCAGCGGCCTCACCGCCCTCGCCGACGGCCGGGAGGCACCGAACGTCGTCACCGGCGTGGCGGACGACCGCGGCACCGGCCCGGTGTTCGTGTTCCCCGGCCACGGCACCCAGTGGGTCGGCATGGCCCACGAACTCCTGGAGTCCTCGCCGGTGTTCCGCGCGCGGATGGAGGAGTGCGCCGAGGCCCTCGCCGAGCACGTCGACTGGTCGCTCCTCGACGCGATCCAGGACCCCGGTCTGATGGAACGCCTCGACGTCGTCCAGCCCGCCCTGTTCGCCGTGATGGTGTCGCTCGCCGCCACCTGGCGGTCCTGGGGCGTCGAACCGAGCGCCGTCCTCGGGCACTCCCAGGGCGAGATCGCGGCCGCGTGCGTCGCGGGCGCCCTGCCCCTTCCGGACGCGGCACGGCTCGTCGTCCTGCGCAGCAAGGCACTGACCGCGCTCGCCGGACAGGGCGGCATGGTGTCCGTCGCGCTCGGCGTGGACGCCGTACGGGAACTCCTCAGGCCGTGGGACGGGCAACTCGACGTCGGCGTGGTGAACGGCCCCGCCTCGGTCGTCGTGTCCGGGGACACGGCCGCGCTCGACGAACTCATGGAGGTCTGCGCCGAGAAGGGCGTGTGGACACGGCGGGTCCAGGCGGACTACGCCCCGCACTCCCACCACGTCGAGCGGATCGAGGCGGAACTCGTCGCGGGTCTCGCGGGCGTGTCGCCGCGCTCCGGCGACGTACCGTACTTCTCGCCGCTCACCGGCGGCTGGCTGGACACCCGCGACCTCGACGCCGCGTACTGGTACCGCAGCCTGCGGCAGACCGTGGAGTTCGCGGACTCCGTCTCCGCCCTCGTGGCGGCGGGCTCCAGCACCTTCGTCGAGGTCAGCCCGCACCCGGTCCTCGTGGCCGGCCTCGGTGAACTCGTCGGCGCCGACGGCGTGGTCGTCGGCTCGCTGCGGCGCGGCGACGGCAGCGAGGGACGGCTCATGGCCTCGGCGGCCGCGCTGTTCGCACGCGGCGGCCGCGTCGAATGGCAACTCCCCGCAGCACGGCGGGTGGACCTGCCGACGTATCCGTTCCAGCGCGAGCGCTTCTGGCCCACGGCGGCGCACACCGCGTCCGGCGACGTGACCTCGGCCGGCCTCGGCCGCGTCGACCACGCCGTCCTCGTCGCCGTCACCGAACTCGCCGACTCCGAAGGCCTCGTGTTCAGCGGCAGGCTGTCCCTGCGCACCCACCCGTGGCTCGCCGACTACCGCGTCCTCGGCACGGCGGTGCTCCCCGGCGCGGCCTACGTGGACCTCGCGCTGCGCGCCGGAGACCACGTCGGCTGCGCGTCCCTGGACGACCTCGTCCTGGAGGCGCCCCTGGTGCTGCCCGAGCGGGACGGCGTCCAGGTCCGGCTCGGCCTCGACGGGCCCGACGCGTCGGGCCGACGGGCGTTCACCGTGGACTCGCGGGGCGACGGCGGCGGCGCCTGGACCCGCCACGCCACCGGCACCCTGGCGGCCGACGCCGCACCCGTCGCCGACGACCTCGTCGCCTGGCCGCCCACCGAGGCCGAACCGGTCGAGGTCGACGACCACTACGCCACCGTCGCCGCCTCCGGCCTCGACCACGGCCCCGCCTTCCAGGGCCTGCGCGCCGCCTGGCGCAAGGGCGACGAGGTGTTCGCCGAGGTCGAGCTGCCCGACGGCCTCACCGAGGACGGCTTCGGCCTGCACCCGGCTCTCCTGGACGCCGCGCTGCACACGGCCGGGCTCGGCGTGAGCTCGGACGGGCTGCCGTTCTCGTGGGCCGGGGTGCGGCTCCTCGCGACCGGCGCGACGGTGCTGCGGGTCCGCCTCACGCCGGTCGGCGTGGACGCCGTGGCGGTCCTCGTCGCCGACGGCTCCGGCCAACCGGTCGCCGCCGTAGACCAGTTGAGCCTGCGCCCGGTCTCGGCCGACCAGCTCGACCTCGCCCGGTCCGCCCACCGCGACTCGCTGTTCGAGGTGACGTGGGTCCCGGTACGCGACGCGGCTCCCGACACCGGCACCTGGGCGGTCCTCGGCGGCGACACCGCCCGCCTCGCCCACGCCCTCACCGCGGCGGGCGAGCCGGTCGACACACACGACGACCTGGCCGCGCTCGTCGCCGCCGTCGACGGGGGCGCGCCCGCGCCCCGGTGGGTGGCGGTGACGCCAGGCGAGAGCGCGACGACGCCGCGCGAGGCGACGCGCCACACCCTCGACCTGCTCCAGACCTGGCTCGCGGACGACAGGTTCGCCGACGCCCGGCTCGTGCTCCTGACGAGCGGCGCGATGGCGGCGGGCCCGGACGAAGACGTGCCGGACCTGGTCCGCGCACCCGCCTGGGGCCTGGTGCGGTCGGCGCAGTCGGAGCACCCCGAGCGGTTCGTGCTCGTCGACGTCGACGAGCACGAGAAGTCGCTGCGCGGGCTGCCCGCCGCGGTGGCCACCGGGGAGCCGCAGCTCGCGATCAGGAACGGGGTGGCCTCGGTGGCGAGGCTGGGACGGCTCGCGGCTCCGGCCGACGCGCCGTTCGCGGCGCCGGGTGAGGGTACCGGGGCACGGGCGGCCACCGCGGCCGACGGGACCGGGGGACGGGCGGCCACTGCGGCCGACGGGACCGGGGCGCGGGCCGCCGACGCGCAGCCCGCAGCCCCGGGCGGCGGCTTCGACGCCGAACTTGCCACGCCCGCCGAGCCGTTGGCGTTCACCGCCGACAGCACGGTGCTGATCACCGGCGGACTCGGCATGCTCGGCGGCCTGACCGCACGCCACCTCGTCACCCGCCATGGAGTCGGCGAGCTGGTCCTGACCGGCCGCCGCGGCACCGCCTCGCCGGGCGCCGACGAACTGCGCGGGGAACTGGAGGAACTGGGCGCACGCGTCACGATCGTCGCGTGCGACGTGAGCGACCGCGACGAGGTCGCCGCGCTCCTCGCCGCACACCCCGTGACCGCCGTCGTGCACACCGCCGGTGTCCTGGACGACAGCGTGATCGAGTCCCTGACCCCCGAGCACGTCGACGCGGTGTTCCGCCCCAAGGCCGACGCCGCGCTGCACCTGCACGAGCTGACCCGCGGCCTGGACCTGTCGGCGTTCGTCCTGTTCTCCGCCATCGCCGGAGTGCTCGGCAGCCCCGGACAGGGCAACTACGCGGCCGCCAACACGTTCCTCGACGCGCTCGCCCAGCACCGCAGGGCCGCCGGACTGCCCGCGACCTCACTGGCCTGGGGCCTGTGGGCCGAGGCCAGCGGCATCACCGGGCACCTCGACGACGCCGACGTACAGCGGATGGCGCGCGGCGGCATGGCCCCCCTGGCCTCCGCCGACGGCATGGCGCTGTTCGACGCGGCGCGCGCGACCGGCGCCGCGACGGCGGTGCCCGCCGCGATCGACCTGACGGCGCTGCGGGCCCACCCGGAGCACGTCCGGCCGCTGCTGCGCGGCCTGGTGCCCACGCCCGCCCGCAGGGCCGCCAGGTCCGGCGACGGCTCCGGCACGGTCTCGCTCGCCCAGCGGCTCGCGGGCCTCACCGAGGCGGAGCGGGACCGCACCCTCGTCCACCTCGTCCGCACCCACACGGCGGCCGTGCTCGGCTTCACGGGACCGGAGGCCGTCGAGGCGGAACGGGCCTTCAAGGAACTCGGGTTCGACTCGCTGACCGGCGTGGAACTGCGCAACAGGCTCGACGCCGAGGTCGGCTCGCGACTGCCCGCCACCCTCGTGTTCGACCACCCGACACCGGCGGCACTCGCGGCCCATCTGCGGGCGACGGTGCTCGCGGACGACCGCACGCCCGCCGCCGAGGTGCTCGGCGAACTCAACAAGCTGACCGTCACCATCTCCAAGCTCGACCCGGACGACGCGCTGGTCGGAGACATCCGGCTGCGGCTCCGCTCGCTCCTGTCCACATGGGACGACAAGGAACCCGAGGCGACGACGGGCGACCTCGACGCGGCAACGCTCGACGACGTGTTCAACATCATCGACGAGGAACTTGAGTCCTGATCCGCAGGTCCGGACTTTTACCAAAAGGGGTAACAAAGCACATGTCGAACGACGACAAGGTCCTCGACTACCTGAAGCGCGTCACCACGGATCTGCGGCAGACCAAGCAACGGCTGCGCGAGGTCGAGGAGAAGGCCGGCGAGCCCCTCGCGATCGTCGGCATGAGCTGCCGTTTCCCCGGCGGCGTGGAGTCGCCCGAGGAACTGTGGCAGCTGGTCGAGTCCGGTACGGACGCGGTGGCGGACTTCCCGGCCGACCGCGGCTGGGACGTGGAGTCCCTCTACGACCCCGACCCCGACCGCTCCGGCACCACCTACAGCCGCAAGGGCGCCTTCCTCGACCGCGCCGCGGAGTTCGACGCGGGCTTCTTCGGGATATCGCCGCGCGAAGCCTTAGCGATGGACCCGCAGCAGCGCCTGCTCCTTGAGACGTCCTGGGAGGCGTTCGAGCGCGCCGGTATCGACCCGCACACGCTGCGGGGCAGCCGGTCCGGCGTGTTCGTCGGCACCAACGGCCAGGACTACGCGGCGCTGCTGATGGCCGCGCGGGAAACCGTCGAGGGGTACGCGGGCACCGGCATCTCGGCGAGCGTCATCTCCGGCCGCCTGTCCTACACCTTCGGCCTCGAAGGCCCCGCCGTCACCATCGACACGGCCTGCTCGTCCTCGCTGGTCGCCCTCCACCTGGCGGCACAGGCCCTGCGCAAGGGCGAGTGCGAACTGGCGCTGGTCGGCGGCGTGACGGTGATGTCGACGCCCGCCTCCTTCGTGGAGTTCAGCCGCCAGCGCGGCCTCTCGGTGGACGGCCGCTGCAAGGCCTTCGCCGACGCCGCCGACGGCACCGGCTGGGGCGAGGGCGTCGGCATGCTGCTCGTGGAGCGCCTGTCCGACGCCCAGCGCAACGGCCACAGGATCCTCGCGGTCGTACGCGGCTCGGCCGTCAACCAGGACGGCGCGTCCAACGGTCTCACCGCGCCCAACGGCCCCTCGCAGCAGCGCGTCATCCGCCAGGCCCTGGAGAGCGCGGGCCTTGCCGCGTCCGACGTGGACGCCATGGAGGCGCACGGCACCGGCACGAAGCTGGGCGACCCGATCGAGGCCCAGGCGCTCCTCGCCACCTACGGCCAGGGCCGCGGCGGCGAGCCCCTGTGGCTCGGCTCCGTGAAGTCCAACGTCGGCCACACCCAGGCCGCCGCCGGTGTCGCGGGCATCATCAAGATGGTCATGGCGATGCGGCACGGCGTGCTGCCCAAGACCCTGCACGTCGACGAGCCCTCGACCCACGTCGACTGGTCCGCGGGCGCCGTCGAACTCCTCACGGAGGCCCGGCCGTGGCCCGAGACCGGCCACCCGCGCCGGGCCGGCGTGTCGTCCTTCGGCGTGAGCGGCACCAACGCCCACGCCATCATCGAGCAGGCCCCCGCCGTCGAGGAGGACGAAACCCCGGAACCGGCGCGCGACGGCCTCGTGCCGTGGGTCCTCTCGGCCCGCAGCCCCGAAGCCCTGCGCCGCCAGGCCGAACGGCTCCGCGCCCACGTGGCCGACCTCAACCCCGTGGACGTCGGCTTCTCCCTCGCCACGACCCGGGCAGCCCTCGAACACCGCGCCGTGGTGGTCGCGGACGACCACGAGACCCGCCTGACCGCCCTCACGGCCCTGGCCGAGGACAGGCAGACCCCCGGCCTGGTCACGGGCTCCGCGGGCAGCGGCCTGCTGGGGTTCCTGTTCTCGGGTCAGGGTTCGCAGCGGTTGGGGATGGGGCGTGAACTGGCGTCTCGTTTCCCGGTGTTCGCGGAGGCTCTGGATGAGGTCCTGGGTGAGTTCGATCCGCGGGTGCGGGAGGTGTTGTTCGGTGAGGATGCCGAGGCGCTGAACGAGACCGGGGTGACGCAGCCCGCGCTGTTCGCGGTTGAGGTGGCGCTGTTCCGGCTGCTTGAGTCGTGGGGTGTGCGCCCGGACCTGCTGGCGGGGCACTCCATCGGTGAGCTGGCTGCGGCGCATGTGGCTGGTGTCTGGTCGCTGGCTGACGCGGCCAAGGTCGTGTCGGCGCGTGGTGCGCTGATGCAGGCGCTGCCGTCCGGCGGCGCGATGGTCGCGATCCAGGCGTCCGAGGCTGAGGTCACTTCCGAGGGCTTGCCGGAGACGGTGGGTATAGCGGCGGTTAATGGCCCTAACTCGGTGGTCGTTTCCGGTATCGCCGCTGACGTCGAGGCCGTCGCCGACCGCTGGCGCGAGGCGGGCCGTAAGGCGACCCGGCTGAAGGTGAGCCACGCGTTCCACTCGCCGCTGATGGACCCGATGCTCGACGACTTCCGCGCGGTCCTTCAGGGTGTGTCGTACGAGGCGCCCGAGATCCCGATCGTGTCGACGCTCACGGGCCAGCTGGCCACCACCGAGGAGTTGATCTCCTCGGACTACTGGGTGCGGCATGTGCGCGAGTCCGTGCGGTTCGCCGACGCGGTGGTGGCGTTGCGTGAGCAGGGTGTCGACGTGTTCGTGGAGGTCGGCCCGGGTGGCACGCTGTCCGCGCTCGGTCTGGGCAGTGCCCCCGAGGCGGTGTTCCTGCCCGCGCTGCGTACGGACCGGGCTGAGGAGAACGCGTTCGTCGGCACGGTCGCCGCGCTGCACACGCAGGGCGTGCCGGTCGACTGGACCGCCCGCTTCGACGGCAGTGGCGCCCGGCGGGTGGAGCTGCCGACGTACGCGTTCCAGCGCGAGCGCTTCTGGCTCGACGTGCCCGCCGACGCGCGCACCGAGCGGATGTCGCCGGTCGAGGCCCGGTTCTGGGAGGCCATCGCGGAGGGTGACCTCGCCGATCTGGCCCGCATGCTGAACGTGTCGTCGGACGACCCGCTGAGCGCCGTGCTGCCCATGCTGTCCGCCTGGCGCACGGAGCAGCAGGGCCGGGCCACCGTGGACGGCTGGCGGTACCGCGTCGACTGGAGCCCGGTCACCGCCGGGAGCAGCCAACTGGGCGGCGCCTGGCTGGTCGTGGCGCCCACGGGGGAGGAGCGCGCGGACTGGGTTCGCGAGTCGCTCGCCCGCCAGGGTGCGGACGTCCACGTCCTGGACGTGGGCCCGGAGGCAGTGGACTGGGCGGAACGGCTGAGCGAGTTGCCCGCTCTTGACGGGGTCGTCTCGCTGCTCGGGTTCGCCGACGCGGGGGAATCGTCCGTACCCACGGGCGTCACGGCCACGATCGGCCTGCTGCGGGCGCTGGGTGACGCGGACGCGTCCGCGCCGCTGTGGTGCCTGACGTCGGGCGCGGTGGCGGCGGCAGAGGGTGACGCCGTCGTCGGGTTCGAGCAGTCGCTGGTGTGGGGCCTGGGCCGGGTGGCCGCGCTGGAGCAGCCGGGCCGCTGGGGCGGTCTGGTCGACGTACCGGCGGCGTTGGACGAGGCGGCCGGTGACCTGCTGGCCTCGGTCCTCGCCGGTACGGATGGGGAAGACCAGGTCGCGGTGCGCGGCGACGCGGTGCTCGGCCGCAGGCTGGTGCCCGCACCGCTGAGTGGCGCCGCCCCGGAGGGCTGGTCGCCGCGCGGGACGGTCCTGGTGACCGGCGGCACCGGCGCGCTCGGCGCGCACGTCGCCAGGTGGCTGGTGGCGAAGGGCGCCGAGCACCTGCTGCTGACCAGCAGGCGTGGCCTGGACGCCGACGGTGCCGAGGAACTGTGCGCGGAGCTGACCACGCTCGGCGCGCGCGTCACCGTCGCGGCCTGTGACGCCGCCGACCGGGACGCGCTGGCGGACGTACTCGCCTCCGTGCCCGACGAGTTCCCGCTCACCGCCGTCGTGCACGCGGCGGGCATCGAGCGCTCGGGCGCTCTCGCCGACCTCGACCCGACCGACCTCACCGACTTCGCCGACGTCCTTGCGGCGAAGGTCGACGGCGCGCGGAACCTGCACGAACTCATGGGTGACACGCCCTTGGACGCGTTCGTGCTGTTCTCGTCTATAGCGGGCGTGTGGGGGAGTGGCGGGCAGAGCGCGTACGCGGCCGCCAACGCCTACCTGGACTCCCTGGCCGAGCACCGCCGGGCCGCGGGCCTGCCCGCCACCGCGGTGGCCTGGGGCCCGTGGGCCGACGGCGGCATGGTCGCGAACTCCGGTCACGACGCGGCGGCGCAGCTGCGCCGCCGGGGTCTGAACTCGATGGCTCCCGTGGTGGCGATCGCCGGTCTGGCCACGGTGCTGGAGCGCGGTGACGGAAACGTCGTCGTCGCCGATGTGGACTGGGAGCGGTTCGCGGGCACCTTCATGGCGCAGCGGCCGAGCCCGCTCCTGGGTGAACTGCCGGAGGTGCAGGCGGCGTTCGTCACCGCTCAGGTGGAGCAGGGCACGTCGGCGCTGGCGCGGCGCCTGGCCGGTCTGGACGAGGCCGAGCAGGAGCGTCAGCTCACGGAGCTGGTGCGGTACGAGGCCGCTGCGGTGCTCGGCCATGTGTCCGGGGACGCGTTCTCCGCGACCCGTGCTTTCCGGGACCTGGGCTTCGACTCGCTGACGGCTGTCGAACTGCGCGCCCGCCTCAGCGAGGCGACAGGCCTTGCCCTGCCCGCGACGCTGGTCTTCGACTACCCGACGGCCGCCGTTCTGGCCGCGTACCTGCGTACCGAACTGTCCGGAACAGGCGTCACCGCATCCACCACTCCGGCCACCGGCTCCACCACCGCCACCGACGAGCCGATCGCGATCGTCGGCATGAGCTGCCGGTTCCCCGGGGGTGTGTCCAGCCCGGAGGAGCTGTGGCAGATGCTCCTGTCCGGCGGCGACGCCGTGACGGGCTTCCCGGCCGACCGTGGTTGGGACGTGGAGGCGCTGTACGATCCCGACCCGGACGCCGTCGGCACCACTTACCTCCGCTCGGGCGCGTTCCTGTCGGACGTGAGCGGCTTCGACGCGGGCTTCTTCGGGATCTCCCCGCGCGAAGCGCTGGCCATGGACCCGCAGCAGCGACTCCTCCTGGAGACCTCCTGGGAGGTCTTCGAGCGGGCGGGCGTCGACCCGGCCTCGCTGCGCGGTGAGAGCGTCGGCGTGTTCGTGGGCTCGAACATGCAGGACTACGGGCAGGTCCTCGGCGGTGCGGCCGAGGACGTGGGCGGCTACGCGGCGACCGGCAACGCGGCCAGCGTGGCCTCCGGCCGACTCTCGTACACGTACGGCTTCGAAGGCCCCGCCGTCACCGTCGACACCGCCTGCTCGTCCTCGCTCGTCGCCCTGCACCTGGCCATCCAGGCCCTGCGCTCGGGCGAGTGCTCGCTGGCGCTCGCGGGCGGTGTGACGGTGATGTCGACGCCGGGCTCGTTCATCGAGTTCAGCCGTCAGCGCGGCCTTTCGCTCGACGGCCGGTGCAAGGCCTTCGCGGCGGCCGCCGACGGCACGGGCTGGGGCGAGGGCATCGGCATGCTCTTCGTCGAGCGGCTCTCGGACGCGCGGCGCAACGGGCACCAGGTGCTCGCGGTGGTGCGCGGTTCGGCGGTCAACCAGGACGGCGCGTCCAACGGCCTGACGGCCCCGAACGGCCCCGCGCAGCAGCGCGTCATCCGCCAGGCCCTGGCCAGTTCGGGTCTGACCGCGTCCGATGTGGACGCGGTCGAGGCGCACGGCACGGGTACGACGTTGGGCGACCCGATCGAGGCGCAGGCGCTCCTTGCCACGTATGGGCAGGACCGTGCTACCGACCGGCCCCTGTGGCTGGGGTCGATCAAGTCGAACATCGGGCACACGCAGGCCGCCGCCGGTGTGGCGGGCGTGATCAAGATGGTGATGGCGATGCGGCACGGCGTGCTGCCGCAGACGCTGCACGTGGACGCGCCGTCGCCGCACGTCGACTGGTCGGCCGGCGCGGTGGAACTCCTGGCGGAGACGCGCTCGTGGCCGGAGACGGGCCAGCCGTGGCGCGCGGGTGTGTCGTCGTTCGGGTTCAGTGGGACGAACGCGCACGTCATTGTCGAGCAGGCCCCCGCCCTGGAGCCGGTGCCGGTGACCGACGGCCACGGCCTCGGCGTCGTGCCGTGGGTGCTTTCGGCGCGCGGCGAGGATGCTCTGCGGGGTCAGGCCGAGCGGCTGAAGTCCGTGGTCGACGAGCACGCGCTCGCCGACATCGGCTACTCGCTCGCCACGACGCGGTCGGCGTTGGACCACCGTGCGGTGATCGTGGCCGGTGAGCGGGATGAGTTCCTGGCCGCGTTGGCGGCGGTGGCCGACGGCCAGGTGACTGGTGCGGTGGTCACTGGGGTCGCTGGTGAACCTGGCCAGGTGGGGTTCCTGTTCTCGGGGCAGGGGTCGCAGCGGTTGGGGATGGGGCGTGAACTGGCGGCCTGTTTCCCGGTGTTCGGGGAGGCTCTGGATGAGGTTCTGGGTGAGTTCGATCCGCGGGTGCGGGAGGTGTTGTTCGGTGAGGATGCCGAGGCGCTGAACGAGACCGGGGTGACGCAGCCTGCGCTGTTCGCGGTTGAGGTGGCGCTGTTCCGACTCCTTGAGTCGTGGGGTGTGCGGCCCGACATTCTTGCGGGCCACTCCATCGGTGAGTTGGCTGCCGCGCATGTGGCTGGTGTGTGGTCGCTGGCTGACGCGGTCAAGGTGGTGTCGGCGCGTGGTGCGTTGATGCAGGCGCTGCCGTCCGGTGGCGCGATGGTCGCGATTCAGGCGTCGGAGGCCGAGGTCAGCTCTGACGAGTTGCCGGTGACGGTGGGTATTGCGGCGGTTAATGGTCCTAACTCGGTGGTCGTTTCCGGGGTGGCTGCCGATGTCGAGGCGGTTGCGGAGCGGTGGCGTGAGGCGGGGCGGAAGGTGTCCCGGTTGAAGGTGAGCCATGCGTTCCACTCGCCGTTGATGGACCCGATGTTGGACGAGTTCCGTGCGGTCCTGGAGGGCGTGTCGTTCGGGGAGCCGTCGCTTCCGATCGTGTCGACGCTGACCGGCACGAAGGCGTCCGCCGAGGAGTTGGCCTCGCCCGAGTACTGGGTGCGCCATGTGCGCGAGTCGGTGCGTTTCGCCGATGCCGTGGGCACGCTCGTGGATGAGGGTGTGGCGACGTTCGTCGAGGTCGGGCCGGGCGGGGTGTTGTCGGCGCTGGGTCAGGAGTCCGCCCCGGACGCGGTCTTCGTACCGATGCTGCGTACGGATCGGCCCGAGGACGCCGCGGCCACGACGGCCGCCGGGCAGTTGCACGTGCGCGGTGTCCAGGTCGCGTGGGAGGCGTTCTTCGCCGGGCGTGGCGCACGGCGCGTGGACCTGCCGACGTACGCCTTCCAGCATGAGCGGTTCTGGCCCGAGGCCCTGGCGCCGACCGGCGATGTCACGGCGGCCGGGCTTGGTTCGGCGGAGCACCCGTTGCTGGGTGCGGCTGTCGCTGTCGGCGGTACGGACGGTGTGCTGCTGACCGGACGGGTCTCGGTCCAGACGCACCCTTGGCTGGCTCAGTACATGGTCCAGGGAACGGCGCTGCTGCCTGGCGCGGCGTTTGCCGAACTGGCGGTGCGTGCCGGGGATCAGGTCGGCTGCGATCTGGTGGAGGAGCTGACGCTGGAGGCGCCGCTCGTTCTGCCTTCGGACGGCTCGGTGCGGGTGCAGGTGTGGGTCGGTGCGTCGGATGAGTCGGGTCGGCGTGAGCTGACGTTCTACTCCAGCTCCGGTTCCAGCTCCGGTGATGTCGAGGACGGTCGTGCGTGGACCCGGCATGCCGTCGGTGTGCTGGGGGAGGGCGGCCTCTCTGGTGAAGTCTCCCTGGAGGCGTGGCCTCCGGCGGGGGCCGAGGTTGTGGACCTGGAGGGGTTCTACGAAGAGCGGGCTGAGGCCGGGTTCGGCTATGGGCCGGTGTTCCAGGGCCTGAAGGCCGCCTGGCGCAAGGGTGGCGAGGTGTTCGCCGAGGTCGCCCTGCCGGACGGTGTGAAGGCCGACGGCTTCGGTCTGCATCCGGCACTGCTTGACGCGACCCTGCACCCGATCGGCCTCATCGACGGCATAGAAGCCGATGGCTCTGGTGAGCTGCCGTTCGCGTGGTCCGGTGTGCGGCTGCACGCCTCGGGTGCGACGGTGGTGCGGGTGCGGCTCACGCCCATGGACGCGGCGGACGGCGTGACGCTGGCGATCGCCGACGGGGCAGGTGCCCCCGTCGCGACGGTGGACTCGCTCGTGCTGCGCCCGGTCTCGGAGACGCTGTCGCGGCAGGACGGGGAATCGCTGTTCGGCGTCGACTGGGTGCCCGTACCCCTGCCTGAAGTCGATGCGCCGACAACCAAGTGGACCGACGCGCAGACGCTGGGGCCGTCGGCGGAACTGCCGGACTACGTGGTCGTGTCGTGCCCCGGCACGTCCGCGTCCGACCCGGTCGCCGCCGCGCACGAGGCGGCGCACTGGGCGCTGGACGTGGTCCAGACGTGGCTGGCGGACGAGAGCTTCGACGCGGCGCGCCTGGTCGTCGTGACCGAGGGCGCGGTCGCCGCCTCGGCTGATGAGGCTGTACGTGATGTCGCACAGGCCGCCGTGTGGGGCCTGGTCCGCTCCGCCCAGTCGGAGAATCCGGACCGGATCGTGCTCGTGGACCTCGACGAGGAGGCGGCCTCGCTCGACGCGCTGCCCGCCGCGCTCGCCACCGGCGAGCCGCAGTTGGCGCTCCGCTCGGGCACCGCGACCGCTCCGCGCCTGGCGAGGGTCAGCCCGTCCGTCGTGGACGACCCCGGCTTCGGTTCGGGTGCGGTGCTGGTCACCGGTGCGACCGGCACGCTGGGCGGCCTGGTCGCCCGGCACCTGGTCGCGCAGCGCGGCGTACAAAAGCTGCTCCTGGTCAGCAGGCGTGGCATCGCGGCCGAGGGTGCCGAGGGTGCCGAGGAGCTGCGTGCCGAACTCGTGGCGCTGGGCGCCGAAGTGACGTACGCGGCCTGTGACGTCGCCGACCGCGACGCCGTCGCCGACCTGCTCGCCGGACACGAGATCTCCGCCGTCGTACACACCGCAGGTGTCCTCGACGACGCCACGATCGGTTCCCTGACCCCCGACCGGATCGACACCGTCTTCCGGCCCAAGGTCGACGCCGCCTGGCACCTGCACGAGCTGACCCGCGACCTCAACCTGTCCGCGTTCGTCCTGTTCTCCTCGGTGTCGGGCACGCTGGGCGCCGCCGGTCAGGGCAACTACGCGGCGGCGAACGCCTTCCTGGACGCGCTCGCGCAGCGTCGCCGTGCTGCCGGGCTGCCCGCGACCTCGCTGGCGTGGGGCCTGTGGGCGGACGCGAGCGGCATGAGCGGCCAGCTCGACGAGTCGGACGTACGGCGTATCACCAACGGCGGCATGATCCCGCTGGGCTCGGCCGAAGGGCTCGCGCTGTTCGACGCGGCGGGTACGACCGGGCGCGCCGCGCTCGTGCCGGTACCCCTGGACCTGGCTGTGCTGCGCCGACAGGCGCGTACGAACCCCGTACCGCACCTCCTGCGCGGCCTGGTGCGCACCGCCGCCCGCAGGACCGTCGGGGCTGGCCCCGCCGCGCGTTCGGCGCTGGCCCGCACGCTCGCAGGAATGAGCGCGGCGGACCGGGAGAAGGCCCTCCTTGACCTCGTACTCGGCCATGTGGCCGTGGTGCTCGGCCACAGTTCCGCGGGCGCCATCTCGCCCGACCGCGCGTTCAAGGACCTCGGCTTCGACTCGCTCAGCTCCGTCGAACTGCGCAACCACCTCAACGCGGCGACCGAGCTTGCCCTGCCCGCCACCCTCGTCTTCGACTACCCGACTCCCGCGGCGCTCGCCGCGCACCTCGGAGCCGAACTCGCGGGCGTCACCGTGGTCGGCACGGTCACCGGCACGGCCATGGCCACGACGGACGAGCCGATCGCGATCGTCGGCATGAGCTGCCGTTTCCCCGGCGGGGTCGAGTCGCCCGAGGACCTGTGGCGGCTCGTCGAGTCCGGCACGGACGCGCTGTCCGGCTTCCCGACCGACCGCGGCTGGGACGTGGAGTCCCTGTACGACCCGGACCCCGACCACGCGGGCACGACCTACGCGCGTGAAGGCGGATTCCTGCACGGTGTCGGTGAGTTCGACGCGGACTTCTTCGGGATCTCGCCGCGCGAGGCCCTCGCCATGGACCCGCAGCAGCGACTTCTCCTGGAGACGTCGTGGGAGGCGTTCGAGCGGGCCGGTATCGACCCGCACGCGGTGCGCGGCAGCCGTTCCGGTGTGTTCGTCGGCACCAACGGCCAGGACTACGCGGCGCTGTTGATGGCCGCGCAGGAGAGCGCGGAGGGGTACGCGGGCACGGGCAGCGCGGCGAGCGTCATCTCCGGCCGGCTCTCGTACACCTTCGGGCTAGAGGGCCCGGCGGTGACGGTGGACACGGCCTGCTCGTCGTCGCTGGTCGCCCTGCACCTCGCGGGCCAGGCGCTGAACAAGGGCGAGTGCGAGCTCGCGCTGGTCGGCGGCGTGACGGTGATGTCGACGCCGGGCGCGTTCATCGAGTTCAGCCGTCAGCGCGGGCTCGCGGAGGACGGCCGGTGCAAGGCGTTCGCCGAGGGCGCGGACGGCACGGGCTGGGGCGAGGGCGTCGGCATGCTGCTCGTGGAGCGGCTCTCGGACGCCGAGCGTAACGGTCACCACGTGCTCGCTGTCGTACGCGGTTCGGCGGTGAACCAGGACGGCGCGTCGAACGGTCTGACGGCTCCGAACGGTCCCTCGCAGCAGCGGGTGATCCGCCAGGCGCTCGCCAGCGCGGGCCTGGCCCCGTCCGACGTGGACGCGGTCGAAGCACACGGCACCGGCACGAAACTGGGCGACCCGATCGAGGCCCAGGCCCTCCTCGCCACCTACGGCCAGGACCGCGACGGCGAGCCCCTGTGGCTCGGCTCGGTGAAGTCGAACGTCGGCCACACCCAGGCCGCCGCCGGTGTGGCCGGCGTGATCAAGATGGTGATGGCGATGCGGCAGGGTGTGCTTCCGCGCACGCTGCACGTGGACGAGCCGTCGTCGCACGTCGACTGGTCGGCGGGCGCCGTCGCACTGCTCACGGAGACCCAGCCGTGGCCGGAGACCGGTCACCTGCGCCGGGCCGGTGTGTCGTCGTTCGGCGTGAGCGGCACCAACGCGCACGCCATCATCGAACAGGCCCCGGCAGCAGCCGAGGATGTGGCCACCTCTGAGGTGGCGCCGGTGCCGGACGGCATCACGCCGTGGGTCCTTTCGGCCCGGAGCGCCGACGCGCTGCGCGAGCAGGCCGTGCGACTGAAGTCCCTTGTGGACGCGACGCCCGAGCTGTCCGTGCCGGACGTGGGCCGTGCGCTGGTGTCGACGCGGGCGGTGCTTGAGCACCGTGCGGTGGTCGTGGCCGGTGAGCGGGATGAGTTCCTGGCCGCTTTGGCTGCGGTGGCTGACGGCAAGTCGAGTGGTGCCGTGGTCACTGGGGTCACCGATGAGCCCGGTCAGGTGGGGTTCTTGTTCTCGGGTCAGGGTTCGCAGCGGTTGGCGATGGGGCGTGAACTGGCGGCTCGTTTCCCGGTGTTCGGGGAGGCCCTGGATGAGGTGTTGGCGGCGTTTGATCCGTCGGTGCGTGAGGTGTTGTTCGGTGAGGATGCCGAGGCGCTGGACGAGACCGGGGTGACGCAGCCTGCGCTGTTTGCGGTCGAGGTGGCGCTTTTCCGGCTGTTGGAGTCGTGGGGTGTGCGGCCGGATGTGCTGGCGGGTCACTCCATTGGTGAGCTTGCTGCCGCGCACGTCTCGGGTGTCTGGTCGCTGTCGGATGCGGTCAAGGTGGTGTCGGCGCGTGGTGCGTTGATGCAGGCGCTGCCAACTGGCGGGGCGATGGTCGCGATTCAGGCGTCGGAGGCCGAGGTCAGCTCGGACGGCTTGCTGGAGACGGTGGGTATAGCGGCGGTTAATGGCCCTAACTCGGTGGTCGTTTCCGGTGCCGCCGCCGACGTCGAGGCAGTCGCCGAGCGCTGGCGCGAAGCGGGCCGCAAGGTCACCCGCCTCCGGGTCAGCCATGCGTTCCACTCGCCGCTGATGGACCCGATGCTGGACGAGTTCCGCGCGGTCCTGGAGGGCGTGTCGTACGAGGCGCCCGCGATCCCGATCGTCTCCACCCTCACCGGCACGAGGGCGACCGCCGAGGAACTGGCCTCGCCCGAGTACTGGGTCCGCCACGTCCGCGAGGCCGTGCGCTTCGCCGATGCCGTGAGCACGCTCGTGGACGAGGGCGTCGGGACGTTTGTCGAGGTCGGCCCCGGCGGCACGTTGTCGGCGCTGGGTCAGGAGTCCGCCCCGGACGCCGTCTTCGTGGCGATGCTGCGCGGTGAGCGTCCGGAGGACGTGGCGGTCACGACGGCCGCCGGGCAACTGCATGTACGCGGTATCCAGGTGGACTGGCGGCCCTTTTTCGACGGCCGCGGTACGCGACGCGTCGACCTGCCGACCTACGCCTTCCAGCGCGAACGCTACTGGCTCGACGCGTCGTACTCGACCGGCGATGCCGCAGCGATCGGGCTTGGTTCGGCGGAGCACCCGTTGCTGGGTGCGGCTGTCGCTGTCGGCGGTACGGACGGTGTGCTGCTGACCGGACGGGTCTCGGTCCAGACGCACCCTTGGCTGGCTCAGTACATGGTCCAGGGAACGGCGCTGCTGCCTGGCGCGGCGTTTGCCGAACTGGCGGTGCGTGCCGGGGATCAGGTCGGCTGCGATCTGGTGGAGGAGCTGACGCTGGAGGCGCCGCTCGTTCTGCCTTCGGACGGCTCGGTGCGGGTGCAGGTGTGGGTCGGTGCGTCGGATGAGTCGGGTCGGCGTGAGCTGACCTTCTACTCCAGCTCCGGCGATGTCGAGGACGGTCGTGCGTGGACCCGGCATGCCGTTGGTGTACTCCGCGAGGGTGGCCTGTCCGATGGGGTTGCTCTGGAGGCGTGGCCTCCGGCGGGGGCCGAGGTCGTGGACCTGGAGGGCTTCTATGACGAGCGGGCTGAGGCCGGGTTCGGCTATGGGCCGGTGTTCCAGGGCCTGAGGGCCGCCTGGCGCAAGGACGGCGAGGTGTTCGCTGAAGTCGTCCTGCCCGAGGATGTGAAGGCCGACGGCTTCGGGCTGCACCCGGCACTGCTCGACGCGACCCTGCACGCGATCGGCCTCACCGACGGCGCGGATCCCGACCAACTACCGTTCTCGTGGTGGGGCGTGCGGCTGCACGCTTCGGGAGCGACGGTGCTGCGGGTGCGGCTCACGCCCACGGACGCGGCGGACGGCGTGACGCTGGCGATCGCCGACGGGGCAGGCGCGCCGGTGGCGACGATCGACTCGCTGATGCTGCGCCCGGTCTCGGCCGACCAACTCGCCCGTGACGACAGCGGCGACGCGCTGTTCGGCGTCGACTGGACATCCGCCCCGCTGCCCGACGGCGAGACGCCGACAACCCTGCGGACCGACCTGGACGAACTGGCGCGATCGACGGAACTCCCCGACTTCGCCGTCCTGTCCTGCCCGGCCACCTCCGCGTCCGACCCGGTCGCCGCCGCGCACGAAGCGGCCCACTGGGCGCTGACCACGGTCCAGGCCTGGCTCTCCGACGAGCGATTCGAAACGGCACGCCTGGTCATCGCGACCAGTGGCGCGCTCGCCACCACGGCTGACGAGGACGTACGGAACCTCGCGCACGCCGCCGTGTGGGGCCTGGTCCGCTCCGCCCAGTCGGAGAACCCGGACCGGATCGTGCTCGTCGACCTCGACGAGGAGGCGGCCTCGCTCGACGCGCTGCCCGCCGCGCTCGCCACCGGCGAACCCCAACTCGCCCTGCGCTCGGGCGACATCCGCACCCCTCGCCTGGCGAGGGTCAGCGCGTCCGTCGTGGACGACCCCGGCTTCGGTTCGGGTGCGGTGCTGGTCACCGGTGCCACTGGCACGCTGGGCGGTCTGCTCGCCCGGCACCTGGTCGCGCAGCGCGGCGTACGGAACCTGCTGCTCGTGAGCAGGCGTGGCATCGCGGCCGAGGGTGCCGAGGAGCTGCGTGCCGAACTCGTGGCGCTGGGCGCCGAAGTGACGTACGCGGCCTGCGACGTCGCCGACCGCGACGCGCTGGCCGACCTGCTCGCCGGACACGAGATCTCCGCCGTCGTACACACCGCAGGTGTCCTCGACGACGGCGTGATCGGTTCCCTGACCCCCGATCGCATCGACACCGTCTTCCGGCCCAAGGTCGACGCGGCCTGGCACCTGCACGAGCTGACCCGCGGCCTCGACCTGTCCGCGTTCGTCCTGTTCTCCTCCGTCGCCGGAGTGCTCGGCGGCCCCGGGCAGGGCAACTACGCGGCGGCGAACAGCTTCCTGGACGCGCTGGCGCAGCACCGCCGTGCCTCCGGGCTGCCCGCCACCTCGCTGGCGTGGGGCCTGTGGGCGGACGCGAGCGGCATGAGCGGCCAGCTCGACGAGGCCGACGTGAAGCGGATGAGCAGGGGCGGAGTGATCCCGCTCCGCTCGACCCAGGGCCTGGCGCTGTTCGACGCGGCGGGCACCACCGGGCGTGCCGTCCTCGCCCCCGTCCCGCTCGACCTGCCCGCGCTGCACCGGCAGGCCCGTACCAACCCCGTCCCGCACCTGCTGCGCGGCCTGGTGCGCACCGCCGCGCGCAGGACCGCCGAGTCCGGCGTCGCCGTCGGATCCGCGCTGGCCCGGTCGCTGGCGGGCCTCACCGGGGCCGAGCGGGAGAAGGCACTCCTCGACGTGGTCCTCGAGCACGTGGCCGTGGTCCTCGGCCACGGCTCGGCGCACACCATCGTGCCCGACCGCGCGTTCAAGGACCTCGGCTTCGACTCGCTCACCGCCGTCGAACTGCGCAACCGCCTCGGCGCCGCCACCGAGCTGCGTCTGTCCGCGACGCTGGTCTTCGACCACCCGACCCCGGCGGCGCTCGCCGCGCACCTCGGCACCGAACTCACGGGCGCGCCCGCCGTCGTGACGGCCACTCGCACGGTGGCCGGTGTGAGCGACGACCCGATCGCGATCGTCGCCATGAGCTGCCGGTTCCCGGGCGGCGTGAACTCGCCCGAGGACCTGTGGCGGCTCGTCCACGACGGTGTCGACGCAGTCGGCGAGTTCCCCGGAAACCGCGGCTGGGACCTGGCCAACGTGTACAACCCCGACCCGGACCACGCGGGCACCTCGTACGCCCGGGAAGGAGCCTTCCTCTACGACGCCGACCAGTTCGACCCGACGTTCTTCGGGATCTCGCCGCGCGAGGCCCTCGCCATGGACCCGCAGCAGCGGCTGCTCCTGGAGACGTCCTGGGAGGCGTTCGAGCGCGCGGGCATCGACCCGAGCTCGGTGCGGGGGCGTGACATCGGCGTCTTCACCGGCTCGAACGTGCAGGACTACACCCTGCTCCTGACGCGCAGCGACGAGACCGTCGAAGGGTTCATCGGCACCGGCAACGCGGCCAGCGTCGTCTCCGGCCGGGTCGCCTACGCCTTCGGCCTCGAAGGCCCCGCGGTGACGGTCGACACCGCCTGCTCCTCGTCGCTGGTCGCGCTGCACATGGCGGTGCAGGCGCTGCGCACGGGCGACTGCTCGATGGCCCTCGCGGGCGGCGTGACCGTGATGTCGACGCCGGGCTCGTTCATCGAGTTCAGCCGCCAGCGCGGCCTGTCCACCGACGGCCGGTGCAGGCCGTTCTCGTCCGACGCGGACGGCACAGGATGGGGCGAGGGCGTCGGCACGGTCGTCCTGGAGCGGCTCTCCGACGCCCAGCGCAACGGACACCAAGTGCTCGCGGTGGTGCGCGGATCCGCCATCAACCAGGACGGCGCGTCCAACGGCCTCACCGCGCCCAACGGCCCCTCGCAGCAGCGCGTCATCCGCCAGGCGCTCGCCAGCGCCGGACTGGAGGCGTCCGACGTGGACGCCGTCGAGGCGCACGGCACCGGCACGAAACTGGGCGACCCGATCGAGGCCCAGGCGCTCCTCGCCACCTACGGCCAGGGCCGCGACGGCGAGCCCCTGTGGCTCGGCTCCGTGAAGTCCAACATCGGGCACACGCAGGGCGCGGCCGGTGTCGCGGGCATCATCAAGATGGTCATGGCGATGCGGCACGGCGTGCTGCCCAAGACCCTGCACGTCGACGAGCCCACCCCGGAAGTCGACTGGTCGACCGGCGACGTCGCGCTCCTGACCGAGGAGCACGACTGGCCGGACACCGACCGGCCGCGCCGCTTCGGCGTGTCGTCGTTCGGATTCAGCGGCACCAACGCGCACGCCATCATCGAGCAGGCGCCCGCCACCGAAGCCCCCGAGCGGCCCGCCGCTCCGGACACGTCCCTGGTGCCGCTGCTCGTCTCGGCCAAGGACGACGAGGCGCTGCGCGCGGGAGCCGACCGGCTGCGCGCCCACCTCGCGGCGCACCCCGACCTCGACCCGCGCGACGTCGCCGCGACGCTCGCCGTGTCGCGGTCGGCCCTCGACAGCCGGGCGGTCGTCGTGGGCCAGGACCGTGACGGCCTGCTCGCCGGCCTCGCCGCGGTCGTCGAAGGGCCGACGGCGGTGGCCCGCGGTGTCGAGTCGGCGCAGGTGGCGACGGGTGTCGCCGGGCCCGTGGGCAAGGTGGCGTTCGTGTTCCCCGGCCAGGGCTCGCAGTGGCTCGGCATGGGCGCGGAACTCGCCGGGTCCTCCCCGGTGTTCCGCGCCTCGATGGAGGCGTGCGCCGAGGCTCTCTCGCCGTACGTGGACTGGTCGCTGTGGGACGTCCTCGCCGACGCGGACGCGCTGGAACGCGTCGACGTGGTGCAGCCTGCCTTGTGGGCGGTGATGGTGTCGCTGGCGGCGCTGTGGCGCTCGTACGGTGTGGAGCCGGACGCGGTCGTCGGGCACAGCCAGGGCGAGATCGCCGCCGCGCACGTCGCGGGTGCCCTGTCGCTCGCCGACGCCGCCAAGATCGTCGCTCTGCGCAGCCAGGCCATCCTGACGCTGTCCGGACAGGGCGGCATGGTGTCGCTCGCGGTGACCGTCGACGAAGCCCGCGCGTACATCGAGAAGTGGGACGGGCGGATCGCGATCGCCGCGGTCAACGGCCCCGGCTCGGTCGTCGTGGCGGGAGACGCCGACGCCCTGGACGAGCTGATCGAGGCCCGCGCCGCCGACGGCACCCGCGCACGGCGCGTCCCCGTCAGCTACGCGTCCCACTCGGCGCACGTCGAGCGCATCAAGGACGAACTGGCGACCGTGCTGGCCGGGGTGGAACCCCGGGCCGCGCGCGTGCCGATGCTGTCCACCGTCACCGGGGAGTGGCTGACCGGCGCCGAGGTGGGCGCGGACTACTGGTACGAGAACCTGCGGAACACCGTGCGCTTCGAAGAGGCCACACGCGGCCTGCTCGAGCGGGGCATCGGCGCGTTCGTCGAGTGCAGCCCGCACCCCGTGCTGACCTTCGGCGTACGCGAGACGCTGGACGCGACCGGCACCCGGGCCGTCGTCGTGGGCACCCTGCGCCGCGACGACGGTGACGCCGACCGGTTCCTCACCTCCGTCGCCGAGGCGTACGTGGCGGGCCTGCCCTTCGACTGGCACCAACTGGTGCCCGAAGGACGGCACGTGGACCTGCCCACCTACGCCTTCCGGCGCGGGCGGATCTGGCCCACCATGGCCGCGGCCCCCACGGGCGACGTCACCGGGACCGTCGACGCGCAGTTCTGGGCGGCCGTGGCGGACGGCGACCTCGGCGATCTCGCGGACGAGCTGGACGTGTCGCTCGACGACCCGATCGGCACGGTGCTGCCCCGGCTCGCGTCGTGGCGGCAGGCACAGTCCGAGAACTCCGAGATCGACGGCTGGCGCTACCGCGTCAGCTGGCTGCCCGTGCCCGAGCCCGTCGCCGCGCTCAAGGGCACCTGGCTCGTGGTCAGCAGGGACGGCGCCGGTGAGGAATCCGTCGCCGCCGCGCTGACCCGGCACGGCGCCCGCGTGGTGCCGGTCCGGGCCGGCGAGGCCCTGGACCGGGACGCGCTGACGGCGCGGCTCGCCGTCGACGAGCCCGTCGCGGGCGTCCTGTCACTGTTCGCGCTGGACCCCGAACTGCCGTCGGGCGGCGTGTACGCGACGCTCGCCCTCGTCCAGGCACTCGGCGACGCCGAACTCGTCGCCCCCCTGTGGCACGCGACGCGGGGCGGCGTCACGGTCGGCCGCTCCGACACGGCCATCGACCCCGAGCAGGCCATGGTCTGGGGCATGGGCCGCGTCATCGGGCGGGAACAGCCCGAGCGCTGGGGCGGCCTCGTCGACCTGCCCGACACCCTGGACGACCGCGCCGGAGCCCGCCTCGCGGGCATCCTGTCCGGCACCCGGGACGAGGACCAGGTCGCCCTCCGCCCCGGCGGCGTGTTCGCCCGCAGGCTGGTGCAGGCCCCCGTGGGGCACCTCGGCGACTGGGACCCCACCGGCACGGTCCTCGTCACCGGCGGCACCGGAGGCATCGGCGCGCACGTCGCCAGGTGGCTGGTCGCGAAGGGCGCCGAACACCTCCTGCTCACCAGCAGGCGCGGACCGGACGCCGACGGCGCGGAGGAACTGCGCGCGGAACTGACCGCGCTCGGCGCACAGGTGACGATCGCCGCCTGCGACGTCGCCGACCGGGACGCGCTGGCACGGCTCCTCGCGTCGGTGCCGGAGGAGTTCCCGCTCACCGCCGTCATGCACACCGCGGGCGTCCTGGACGACGGTGTCCTCACCGCGCTCACCCCGGAGCGGCTCGCCACCGTGCTGCGGCCCAAGGTCGACGCCGCGGTCAACCTCGACGAGCTGACCCGGGACCTGGAGCTGTCGGCGTTCGTGCTGTTCTCCTCGATCTCGGGCACGTTCGGCGCGGTCGCCCAGGGCAGCTACGCGGCCGCCAACGCCTTCCTCGACGCCTTCGCCGAACGGCGCGTGGCGGCGGGCCTCGCCGCCACCTCGGTGGCGTGGGGGCCGTGGGGCGGCGGCGGCATGGTCGGCGAGCAGCTCGCCGAGATCCTGCGCGGCCGGGGCACCGCCCCGTTCGAGCCCGAACTGGCCATCGCCGCCCTCGACCGGGCCCTGCGCCAGGACGACCCGACGGTCCTCGTCGTGGCGGACATCGACTGGACCGTGTACGCGCCCACGCTCCCGGCCACGCTGCTGCGGGAACTGCCCGCCGCACGCAGGGCCCCGGCTCCCGCCGAGGCCACGGCGCCGCTCGACCTGTCGGCCGAGCTCGCCGCACTGCCCGTGCCGGACCGCGAGCGCGTCGTACTCGATCTGGTACGGGAGCAGGTCGCCGCCGTACTCGGCTACGACAGCACCACGGCCGTGGAACCCGGCCGGGCGTTCAAGGACCTGGGCTTCGACTCGCTCACCGCGGTCGAGTTCCGCAACGTCTTCAACTCGGCCACCGGGCTGAGCCTGCCGTCGACGCTCGTGTTCGACCATCCCACCCCGTCGGCGCTCGCCGCACACGTGCTGGAGCAGATGCTCGGCATGGGCGCGCCCACCATCGACGCGGAGCTGGACCGCCTGGAGGCCGCGCTGTCCGTCCTGACACCCGACGCCGAGCAGAGCACCGCCGTGGGCGACCGCCTGCGCGCGCTCGTGGCCAGGTGGGACGAGGCGCACACCAGCACGGAAGCCGCGAAGTCCGGACCGGACGCGCGCACCGCTTCGGCGGACGAACTTCTCGCACTCCTTGATGAACAACTCGGTAGGTCTTGAGCCGATGAACTCGCTTGAAAGGTCGCAACACATGTCGAACGAGGAGAAGTACCTCGACTACCTCCGGCGAGCCACGGTGGACCTCCAAGAGGCGCGTGGCAAGCTCCGCGAGGCCGAGGAGCGCGAGGTCGAGCCGATCGCGATAGTCGGCATGAGCTGCCGGTTCCCGGGCGGAGTGAACTCGCCCGAGGACCTGTGGCAGCTCCTGGCGGACGGCAGGGACGCCGTCTCCGGATTCCCCACCAACCGCGGCTGGGACCTGGAAGCGCTCTACGACCAGGACCCCGAGCGGCACGGGACCAGCTACACCCGCGAGGGCGGCTTCCTCTACGACGCCGACCAGTTCGACCCGGCGTTCTTCGGGATCTCGCCGCGCGAGGCCGCGGCGATGGACCCGCAGCAGCGCCTCCTCCTGGAGACGTCGTGGGAGGCGTTCGAGCGCGCGGGCATCGACCCGCACTCGACGCGCGGCAGCAGGACCGGTGTGTTCATCGGCACCAACGGCCAGGGCTACCTGGCGCGCCTGGCCAAGGGCGGTGTGCCCGACGGCCATGAGGGCTACTTCCTCACCGGCAACGCGGCCAGCGTCGTCTCCGGCCGCATCTCCTACGTCCTGGGCTTAGAAGGCCCCGCGCTGACCATCGACACCGCCTGCTCGTCCTCCCTGGTCGCCCTGCACCTCGCCGTGCACGCGCTGCGGCACAGCGAGTGCGGGCTCGCCCTCGCGGGCGGCGTCACCGTCATGTCGACGCCGGACACCTTCATCGAGTTCAGCCGCCAGCGCGGCCTCGCCGAGGACGGCCGCTGCAAGCCCTTCGCCGACGCCGCGGACGGCACCGGCTGGGGCGAGGGCGCGGGCCTGCTGCTCCTGGAACGGCTGTCGGACGCCCGGCGCAACGGGCACCCCGTTCTCGCGGTGATCCGCGGTTCGGCGGTCAACCAGGACGGCGCGTCCAACGGCCTCACCGCCCCGAACGGCCCCTCGCAGCAGCGCGTCATCCGCCAGGCACTGGCCCACTCGGGCCTCGTGCCCTCCGACGTGGACGCCGTCGAGGCACACGGCACGGGCACGACCCTGGGCGACCCGATCGAGGCCCAGGCCCTGCTCGCCACCTACGGCCAGAACAGGGCCGCCGACCGGCCGCTGTGGCTGGGCGCCCTGAAGTCGAACATCGGCCACACCCAGGCGGTCTCCGGTGTCGCCGGTGTGATGAAAATGGTCCTGGCGATGCGGCACGGCACCCTGCCGAAGACGCTGCACGTCGACAAGCCGTCCTCGCACGTCGACTGGTCGGCGGGCGCGGTCGAGCTGCTGACCGAGGCCCGGTCGTGGCCGGAGACCGGCAGGCCGTGGCGGGCGGGCGTGTCGTCGTTCGGCGTGAGCGGTACGAACGCGCACGTCATCGTCGAACAGGCCCCTGTGGCCGAGCCGGAGGAAGCACCGCAGGACGCGCGGGAGCCGGTACGCGACGGCCTCGTTCCGTGGGTCCTCTCGGCACGCGACGCGGACGCCCTGCGGGAACAGGCCGAGCGCCTCCTCGCCGCCGTCGCCGATCAGCCGATCGCCGACGTCGGCTACTCGCTCGCCACGACGCGCGCGATGCTGGAGCACCGTGCGGTGATCGTGGCCGCCGAGCGGACGGAACTCCTGGACGTGTTGGCGGCGGTGGCCGCCGGCCAGGCGACCGGTGCGGCGGTCACGGGGGTCGTCGGCGATCCCGGTCAGGTGGGGTTCCTGTTCTCGGGTCAGGGTTCGCAGCGGTTGGGGATGGGGCGTGAACTGGCGGCTCGTTTCCCGGTGTTCGGGGAGGCTCTGGACGAGGTCCTGGGTGAGTTCGATCCGCGGGTGCGGGAGGTGTTGTTCGGTGAGGATGCCGAGGCGCTGAACGAGACCGGGGTGACGCAGCCTGCGCTGTTTGCGGTTGAGGTGGCGCTGTTCCGGCTGTTGGAGTCGTGGGGTGTGCGGCCGGATGTGCTGGCGGGGCACTCGATCGGTGAGCTGGCTGCGGCGCATGTGGCTGGTGTCTGGTCGCTGGCTGACGCGGCCAAGGTCGTGTCGGCGCGTGGTGCGCTGATGCAGGCGCTGCCGTCCGGTGGCGCGATGGTCGCGATCCAGGCGTCCGAGGCTGAGGTCACTTCCGAGGGCTTGCCGGAGACGGTGGGTATCGCGGCGGTTAATGGCCCTAACTCGGTCGTCGTTTCCGGGGTGGCTGCCGATGTCGAGGCGGTTGCGGAGCGCTGGCGTGAGGCGGGCCGTAAGGCGACCCGGTTGAAGGTGAGCCATGCGTTCCACTCGCCGTTGATGGATCCGATGTTGGACGAGTTCCGTGCGGTCCTGGGGGGCGTGTCGTTCGGGGAGCCGTCGTTTCCGATCGTGTCGACGCTGACCGGCACGAAGGCGTCCGCCGAGGAGTTGGCCTCGCCCGAGTACTGGGTGCGCCATGTGCGTGAGTCGGTGCGTTTCGCCGATGCCGTGGGCACGCTCGTGGATGAGGGTGTGGCGACGTTCGTCGAGGTCGGGCCGGGCGGGGCGTTGTCGGCGCTGGGTCAGGAGTCCGCCCCGGACGCGGTCTTCGTACCGATGCTGCGTACGGATCGGCCCGAGGACGCCGCGGCCACGACGGCCGCCGGGCAGTTGCACGTGCGCGGTGTCCAGGTCGCGTGGGAGGCGTTCTTCGCCGGGCGTGGCGCACGGCGCGTGGACCTGCCGACGTACGCCTTCCAGCACCAGCGCCACTGGCTCGACGCGCTGCCCGCTGTCGGCGACGTGACGGCGGCCGGGCTCGGCGCCGCCGACCACCCGCTGCTCGGCGCCGCCGTCACCGTGGGCGGCACGGACGGCGTGCTGCTCACCGGCCGTCTGTCGGTCCAGACCCACCCGTGGCTGGCCGACTACGTGGTCCACAGCTCGGTGCTGCTGCCCGGCACGGCGCTCCTGGAGCTGGCGATCCGCGCCGGCGACCAGGTCGGCTGCGACCTCGTCGACGAGCTGACGCTGGAGGCGCCGCTGGTGGTGCCCGAGCACGGCGCTGTCCGCGTACAGGTGTGGGTCGGCGCCGAGGACGAGTCGGGCAGCCGCGAGCTGACCCTGTACTCCAGCACGGGCGACACCGACGACGACCGGCCGTGGACGCGGCACGCCACCGGTGTGCTGCGCGCGGCCGGACGTACCGGCGGCACCTCCCTGGTGGAGTGGCCGCCCGCGAGCGCCAAGGTCGTCGACCTGGACGGGCTCTACGACCGGGCGGCCGACGCCGGTCTCGGCTACGGGCCGGTGTTCCAGGGCCTGCGGGCCGTGTGGCGGCGCGGCGACGAGGTGTTCGCCGAGGTCGTCCTGCCGGAGGAGGCGGGCGCGGACGGCTTCGGCCTGCACCCCGCGCTCCTTGACGCGGCGCTGCACGCCACCGGTCTGTCCGGCGGCGCCGACGAGGCCGGCCGGGTGCCGTTCGCGTGGTCGGGCGTGCGGCTGCACGCCTCGGGCGCCACGGTGCTGCGGGTACGCCTCGCGCCCACGGGCGCGGACGGGTTCTCGCTGGCGATCGCGGACGGGGCGGGTGCGCCGGTCGCGACCGTGGACTCCCTCGAACTGCGCCCGATCACGCCGGACCAGATCGCCGGAGAAGACCGCGACGACGCGCTGTTCGGCGTCGACTGGGTGACGGTGGCGCCGTCCGACGGCGCCGCACCGACGACCGAGTGGACCGACCTGGCGGACCTGACCGAGCCGCGGTCGGACTGGGTGGTCGTCTCGTGCCCCGGCACGCCCGCGTCCGACCCGGCGGCCGCGGCACACGAGGCGGCGCACTGGGCGCTGGACGTGGTCCAGACGTGGCTGGCGGACGAGCGGTTCGACACGGCCCGCCTGGCCGTCGTCACCAGGGGCGCGGTCGCCGCCTCGGACGACGAGCAGGTGCGGGACGTCGCACAGGCGGCCGTGTGGGGCATGGTGCGGTCCGCCCAACTGGAGAACCCGGACCGGTTCGTGCTGGTGGACCTCGACGACGACGCGGCCTCGCTGGACGCGCTGCCGTCCGGACTCGCCATCGGCGAGACGCAGTTGGCGGTGCGCTCCGGCGACCTCCGCGTGCCGCGCCTCGCCAGGGTGCAGCGATCCGTCGTCGACGACCCCGGCTTCGGTACGGGCGCGGTGCTGGTCACCGGCGCGACGGGCACGCTGGGCGCCCAGGTCGCGCGACACCTGGCCGCGGAGCGCGGCGTACGGAACCTGCTCCTGGTCAGCAGGCGCGGCGCCGCGGCCGAAGGCGCCGAGGAACTGCGTGCCGAACTGGTCGCTCTCGGAGCCGAAGTCGCCCTGGTGGCCTGTGACGTGGCCGATCGCGACGCCGTGGCCGCGCTGCTGTCCGCGCACGAGATCTCCGCCGTCGTACACACCGCAGGTGTCCTCGACGACGGCGTGATCGGCTCGCTGACGCCCGAGCGCGTCGACACGGTGTTCCGGCCGAAGGCCGACGCCGCGTGGAACCTGCACGAGCTGACCCGCGACCTCGACCTGTCCGCGTTCGTCCTGTTCTCCTCGGTGGCGGGCATCCTCGGCGCCCCCGGACAGGGCAACTACGCGGCCGCGAACACCTTCCTGGACGCGCTCGCACAGCACCGCCGCGACGCCGGGCTGCCCGCCACGTCCCTCGCGTGGGGCCTGTGGGCCGAGGCCAGCGGCATGACCGGCGCGCTCGACGACGCCGACGTGAAGCGGATGGGCCGCGGCGGACTGCTCCCGCTGCGCACGGCCGACGGGCTCGCGCTGTTCGACGCGGCGGCCTCGACAGGCCGCGCCCTGCTCGCGCCCGTCCCGCTCGACCTGCCCGCGCTGAACCGGCAGGCGCGCTCCCACCCCGTGGCGCCCGTCCTGCGCGGCCTGGTGCGCTCCGCCGCGCGCAGGACCGCCGAAGCCGGAGCCACGGCACGGAACACCTGGGCCCAGTCCCTTGCGGGCATGACCGCCGCGGACCGCGAGAAGGCACTCGTCGAGCTGGTGCAGAGCCACGTCGCCGTGGTCCTCGGCCACGGCTCGGCGCAGGCCGTCGCACCCGACCGCGCGTTCAAGGAACTCGGCTTCGACTCGCTCAGCGCAGTCGAACTGCGCAACAACCTCAACGCGGTCACCGAACTGCGCCTGCCCGCGACGCTGATCTACGACTACCCGACGCCCGCCGCGCTGGCCGCGTTCCTCGACACCGAACTCGTGGGCGCACCCGCCGTGACGGCGACCACCCACACCACCGTCGCCGTCGACGAGCCCCTCGCGATCGTCGGCATGAGCTGCCGCTTCCCCGGCGGCGTGAACTCGCCGGAGGACCTGTGGCGCCTCCTGGTCGGCGGTACCGACGCCGTGGTGGAGTTCCCGACCGACCGCGGCTGGGACGTCGACGCGCTCTACGACCCGGAGCTGGCGAGCCCCGGCACGTCGTACACCAACAAGGGTGCCTTCCTCGACCGCGCCGCGGAGTTCGACCCGGCGTTCTTCGGGATCTCGCCGCGCGAGGCCCTCGCCATGGACCCGCAGCAGCGGCTCCTCCTCGAAGCGACCTGGGAGCTGTACGAGCGGGCGGGCATCGACCCGCACTCGGTACGCGGCAGCCGGTCCGGCGTGTTCATCGGCACCAACGGCCAGGACTACCCGACGCTCCTGATGGCCGCGCCGGACAGCATGCAAGGGGTCGAGGGATACATCGGCACGGGCAGCGCCGCGAGTGTCATCTCCGGCCGCCTGTCCTACACGTTCGGCCTTGAGGGCCCAGCCGTCACGGTCGACACGGCCTGCTCGTCGTCGCTGGTCGCCCTGCACATGGCCGTGCAGGCACTGCGCTCCGGGGAGTGCTCGACGGCCCTGGTCGGCGGTGTCACGGTGATGACCACACCCGGCGTGTTCATCGACTTCAGCCGCCAGCGCGGCCTCGCGGACGACGGCCGGTGCAAGGCCTTCTCCGACAGCGCGGACGGCACCGGCTGGGGCGAGGGCGTCGGCATGCTGCTCGTCGAGCGCCTCTCCGACGCCCAGCGCAACGGACGCAACATCCTGGCGGTCGTACGGGGCTCCGCGATCAACCAGGACGGCGCCTCCAACGGTCTCACCGCCCCGAACGGCCCCTCCCAGCAGCGCGTCATCCGCCAGGCGCTCGCGAGCGCCGGACTCGCGCCGTCCGACGTCGACGCCGTCGAGGCACACGGCACGGGCACGACCCTGGGCGACCCGATCGAGGCCCAGGCCCTGCTCGCCACCTACGGCCGCGACCGCACCGGCGACCCGCTGTGGCTGGGCTCGGTGAAGTCGAACATCGGGCACACGCAGGCCGCCGCCGGTGTGGCGGGTGTGATCAAGATGGTGATGGCGCTCCGGCAGGGTGTCCTGCCGCAGACCCTGCACGTCACCGCCCCCTCGTCGCACGTCGACTGGTCGGCGGGAGCGGTGGAACTCCTCACCGAGTCGCGGCCGTGGCCGCAGACCGGCAGGCCGTGGCGGGCAGGTGTGTCCTCGTTCGGCGTCAGCGGCACCAACGCCCACACCATCATCGAGCAGGCCCCGGCGATCGAGCCGGAGGAAGCAGCGGAGCACGCGCCGGAACCGGCGCACGACGGCCTGGTGCCGTGGACGCTGTCGGCCCAGAGCCCGGAGGCGCTGCGCGAACAGGCCGCCCGCCTCAGGTCCTTCGTGGCGGAGGACTCCGAGTCGACCGTCGCGGATGTGGGCCGTGCGCTGGTGTCGACGCGGGCGGTGCTTGAGCACCGTGCGGTGGTGGTCGCCGGTGAGCGGGACGAGTTCCTGGCCGCGTTGGCGGCGGTGGCCGACGGTCAGGTGACCGGTGCGGTGGTCACTGGGGTCGCTGGTGAACCTGGCCAGGTGGGGTTCTTGTTCTCGGGTCAGGGGTCGCAGCGGCTGGGTATGGGCCGTGAACTGGCGGCCCGTTTCCCGGTGTTCGCGGAGGCCCTGGAGGAGGTCCTGGGTGAGTTCGACCCGCGGGTGCGGGAGGTGTTGTTCGGTGAGGATGCCGAGGCGCTGAATGAGACCGGGGTGACGCAGCCTGCGCTGTTCGCTGTCGAGGTCGCCATGTTCCGGCTGTTGGAGTCGTGGGGTGTGCGGCCTGACGTTCTTGCGGGTCACTCGATCGGTGAGCTGGCCGCAGCGCATGTGGCTGGTGTGTGGTCGCTGGCTGACGCGGTCAAGGTGGTGTCGGCGCGTGGTGCGTTGATGCAGGCGCTGCCGTCCGGTGGTGCGATGGTCGCGATTCAGGCGTCGGAGGCCGAGGTCGCTTCCGAGGGCTTGCCGGAGTCGGTGGGTATCGCGGCGGTTAATGGTCCTAACTCGGTGGTCGTTTCCGGGGTGGCTGCCGATGTCGAGGCGGTTGCGGAGCGCTGGCGTGAGGCGGGCCGTAAGGCGACCCGGCTGAAGGTCAGCCATGCGTTCCACTCGCCGCTGATGGACCCGATGCTGGACGACTTCCGTGCGGTCCTGGAGGGCGTGTCGTTCGGGGAGCCGTCGCTTCCGATCGTGTCGACGCTGACCGGTGTCCGGGCGTCCGCCGAGGAGTTGGCCTCCCCGGACTACTGGGTCCGGCACGTGCGCGAGTCCGTGCGCTTCGCCGCTTCCGTGAGCACGCTCGTGGATGAGGGCGTGGCGACGTTCGTCGAGGTGGGCCCAGGCGGGGTGTTGTCGGCGCTGGGTCAGGAGTCCGCCCCGGACGCGGTCTTCGTGCCGGTGCTGCGCGGTGAGCGTCCGGAGGACGTGGCGGTCACGACGGCCGCCGGACAGCTGCATGTGCGCGGCGTCCAGGTGGACTGGCAGCCTTTCTTCGACGGCAGTGGTACGCGACGCGTCGACCTGCCGACCTACGCCTTCCAGCACCAGCGCTACTGGCCCCACGTGATGCCCGCGACGGGCGATGTGACGGCGGCCGGGCTCGGCGCGGCCGACCACCCGCTGCTGGGCGCGACGGTCGTCCTCGGCGGCACCGACGGCGTGCTGCTCACCGGCCGCCTGTCGGTGCGCACGCACCCGTGGCTGGCCGATCACGCCGTGCTCGGCTCGATCCTGCTGCCCGGGACGGCGTTCCTTGAGCTGGCGATCCGCGCCGGTGACCAGGTCGGCTGCGACGTGGTGGAGGAACTGACGCTGGAGGCGCCCCTGGTGGTGCCCGAGAACGGCACGGTGCGGGTCCAGGTGTGGGTCGGCGCCGAGGACGAGTCCGGCAGGCGCGAACTGACCCTCCACTCCAGTGCGGGCGACACCGACGACGGCCGGCCGTGGACCCGGCACGCCATCGGCGTGCTCCAGGCGGGCGGCAGGGCCCGCGGCGGCGCCTCGCTCACCGAGTGGCCGCCGACCGGGGCCGAGGCCGTCGACCTGGACGGCTTCTACGGCCACATGGTCGAAGGCGGCTTCGGCTACGGGCCGGTGTTCCAGGGCCTGAGGGCCGCCTGGCGCGACGGCGGTGAGGTGTACGCCGAGGTCGCGCTGCCCGAGGGTGTGAAGGCCGACGGTTTCGGGCTGCACCCCGCGCTGCTTGACGCCGCCCTGCACGCCATCAGCCTGTCCGGCGAGGCCGACGGGGTCGGCCGGTTGCCGTTCGCGTGGTCGGGCGTGCGGCTGCACGCTTCCGGCGCGGAGCTGCTGCGGGTGCGGCTGACCTCCTCCGGGCCGGACCGGGTGGCGCTGGCGATCGCGGACGGGGCGGGCGCCCCGGTGGCCACGATCGACTCGCTGGTGATCCGGCCCGTCTCGCAGGAACAGCTGGCCGGTGACGACCTCAGTGACGCGCTGTTCGGCCTGGACTGGGCCCCCGTACCGCTCACTGAAGACGATCTCCCGACGACCGAGTGGACCGACTCGCTCACGCCGTCGGCGGAACTGCCGGACTACGTGGTCGTGTCGTGCCCCGGCACGTTCGCGTCCGACCCGGTGGCCTCGGCGCACGAGGCGGCGCACTGGGCGCTGGACGTGGTCCAGACGTGGCTGGCGGACGAGAGCTTCGACGCGGCGCGCCTGGTCGTCGTGACCAAGGGCGCGCTCGCCACCACGGCTGACGAGGACGTACGGAACCTCGCGCACGCCGCCGTGTGGGGCCTGGTGCGCACGGCCCAGTCGGAGAACCCGGACCGGATCGTGCTCGTCGACCTCGACGACGAGGCGGCCTCGCTCGACGCGCTGCCCGCCGCGCTCGCCACCGGCGAACCCCAACTCGCCGTGCGTGCCGGACGCACCAGCGTGCCGCGCCTGGCCAGGGCCGAGCGGTCCGTCGTGGACGACCCGGGTTTCGGTTCGGGTGCGGTGCTGGTCACCGGTGCGACCGGCACGCTGGGCGGCCTCGTCGCCCGGCACCTGGTCGCGCAGCGCGGCGTACAAAAGCTGCTCCTGGTCAGCAGGCGCGGCATCGCGGCCGAGGGTGCCGAGGAACTGCGTGCCGAACTCGTGGCGCTGGGCGCCGAAGTGACGTACGCGGCCTGCGACGTCGCCGACCGCGACGCCATCGCCGACCTGCTCGCCGGACACGAGATCTCCGCCGTCGTACACACGGCAGGTGTCCTCGACGACGCCACGATCGGCTCGCTCACCGCGGACCGGATCGACACCGTCTTCCGGCCGAAGGTCGACGCGGCCTGGCACCTGCACGAGCTGACCCGCGACCTCGACCTGTCCGCGTTCGTCCTGTTCTCGTCCGCCTCCGGTGTGTTCGGCGGTCCGGGCCAGGGCAACTACGCGGCGGCGAACACCTTCCTGGACGCGCTCGCGCAGCACCGCCGTGCCGCCGGGCTGCCCGCCACCTCGCTGGCGTGGGGCCTGTGGGCCGAGGCCAGCGGCATGAGCGGCCAGCTCGACGAAGCCGACGTGAAGCGGATGAGCAGGGGTGGCCTGATTCCCCTGCGTACGGCCCAGGGCCTGGCGCTGTTCGACGCTGCCGCCTCGACCGGCCGCGCCGTCCTCGCGCCCGTCCCGCTCGACCTGCCCGGGCTGCACCGGCAGGCGCGCTCACACCCCGTGGCGGTCGTCCTGCGCGGCCTGGTGCGCACCGCCGTGCGCAGGACCGTCGAGCGTGCCGCCCTCGCAGGTTCGGCGCTGGCCGAGTCGCTGGCCGGCCTGACCGACGCGGAGCGGGAGAAGACCCTCCTGAACCTCGTCCTCGAACACGTGGCCATGGTCCTCGGCCACAGCTCCGCGCACGCCGTCGCACCCGACCGCGCCTTCCGGGAGGTGGGCTTCGACTCGCTCAGCGCGGTCGAACTGCGCAACAACCTCAACGCGGTCACCGAACTGCGGCTGCCCGCGACGCTGGTCTTCGACCACCCGACCCCCGCGGCGGTCGCCGCCTTCCTCGGCTCCGAACTCGCGGGCTCCCCGGTCGTCGCGGCGACCACCCGCACGGTGGCCGCCGTCACCGACGAGCCGATCGCGATCGTCGGCATGAGCTGCCGCTACCCAGGCGGCGTGAACTCGCCCGAGGACCTGTGGAAGCTCGTCCTCGACGGCGTCGACGCCATCGGCGACTTCCCCGACAACCGCGGCTGGGACCTGGCGAGGCTGTACCACCCGGACCCGGACCACACCGGCACCTCGTACGCACGTGAGGGCGGCTTCCTCTACGACGCCGACCAGTTCGACCCGGGGTTCTTCGGGATCTCGCCGCGCGAGGCCCTCGCCATGGACCCGCAGCAGCGACTCCTCCTCGAAGCCTCCTGGGAGGCGTTCGAACGGGCCGGGATCGCCCCGGAGTCGGTGCGGGGCAGCGCCACCGGCGTGTACGCGGGCCTGATGTACCACGACTACGCGGCGCGCCTGCGTTCCGTGCCGGAGGACGTGGAGGGCTATCTGGGCACCGGCGCGTCCGGAAGTGTCGCCTCCGGCCGCGTCGCCTACATGCTGGGCCTCGAGGGCCCCGCGGTCACGGTGGACACCGCGTGCTCGTCTTCGCTCGTCGCGCTGCACATGGCGGTGCAGGCGCTGCGTTCGGGGGAGTGCGAGCTCGCGCTCGCGGGCGGTGTCGCGGTGATGGCCACCGCGAGCACGTTCGTGGACTTCAGCCGTCAACGCGGCCTCGCCGCCGACGGCCGCTGCAAGTCGTTCTCCGACAGCGCCGACGGCACCGGCTGGGGCGAGGGCGTCGGCATGCTCCTCGTGGAGCGCCTGTCGGACGCCCGCCGCAACGGCCACAAGGTCCTCGCGGTCGTACGGGGTTCGGCGGTCAACCAGGACGGCGCGTCCAACGGCCTCACCGCCCCGAACGGCCCCTCGCAGCAGCGCGTGATCCGGCAGTCGCTGGCGAGCGCCGGCCTGTCCACGTCCGATGTGGACGCGGTCGAGGCACACGGTACGGGCACGACGCTCGGCGACCCGATCGAGGCGCAGGCACTCCTCGCCACCTACGGCCAGGACCGTGCCGGTGAGCCGCTGTGGCTCGGCTCGATCAAGTCGAACATCGGGCACACCCAGGCCGCCGCCGGTGTCTCCGGCATCATCAAGATGGTCATGGCGATGCGGCACGGCGTGCTGCCTCCGACCCTCCACGTCGGTGAGCCCACCTCGCAGGTGGACTGGTCCGTCGGTGACGTCGAACTGCTCACGCGGGCCCGTTCGTGGCCGGAGACCGGCCGTCCGCGCCGCGCCGGTGTCTCGTCGTTCGGTGTGAGCGGCACGAACGCGCACACCATCATCGAGCAGGTGCCGAGCGACGACCACGTTCCGGCACCGGCCGACGGCGTCGTGCCGTGGCTCCTGTCGGCCAGGAACACGGAGGCACTGCGGGAGCAGGCACGGCGACTGCGGGACCACATCGCGGGCGAGCCCGGGACCGGCGTCCTGGACGTCGCCTACTCGCTGGCCGTGACCCGGTCCGCCTTCGACCACCGGGGCGCCGTCGTGGCGGACGATCGCGCGGCGCTCCTCGACGGGCTCGGCGCGCTGGCCGAGGGGCGGCCGTTCCCCGGCCTGCACACGGGGTCCGTCACCGTGGGCGGCGTTGGCTTCCTGTTCTCCGGTCAGGGGTCCCAGCGGCTGGGGATGGGCCGTGAACTCTCGGCCCGCTTCCCGGTGTTCGCCGAGGCCCTGGACGAGGTGTTGGCGGCGTTTGACCCGTCTGTGCGGGAGGTGCTGTTCGGTGAGGATGCCGAGGCGCTGAACGAGACGGGGACGACGCAGCCTGCGCTCTTCGCTGTCGAGGTGGCGTTGTTCCGGCTGCTTGAGTCGTGGGGTGTGCGGCCCGACGTTCTTGCGGGCCACTCGATCGGTGAGCTGGCCGCAGCGCATGTGGCCGGTGTCTGGTCGCTGGCTGACGCCGTCAAGGTGGTGTCCGCGCGTGGTGCACTGATGCAGGCGCTGCCCGAGGGCGGAGCCATGGTCGCGATCCAGGCGTCGGAGGCGGAGGTCGCTTCGGACGACTTGCCGGAGACAGTGGGTATAGCGGCGGTTAATGGCCCTAACTCGGTGGTCGTCTCCGGTGTGGCTGCTGACGTCGAGGCGGTTGCGGAGCGTTGGCGTGAGGCGGGCCGCAAGGCGACCCGGTTGAAGGTCAGTCACGCGTTCCACTCACCGCTGATGGACCCGATGCTGGAGGACTTCCGCGCGGTCCTGGACGGCGTGTCGTACGACGCGCCCGCGATCCCGATCGTCTCCACCCTCACCGGTACGAAGGCGACCGCCGAAGAGCTGGCCTCGCCCGAGTACTGGGTGCGGCACGTGCGGGAGTCCGTGCGGTTCGCCGACGCCGTCGACACACTCGTGGCCCAGGGCATGGTCACGTTTGTCGAGGTCGGTCCCGGTGGGGTCCTTGCGGCCCTGGGGCAGGAGTGCGCGCCGGACGCGGCCTTCGTCGCCGCGTTGCGGGGCGACGGCCCGGAGGAGACCGCGCTGACCACCGCGGTGGCCCAACTGGCCACGCACGGTGTGCGGGTGGACTGGGATGCCTTCTTCGCCGGTCGCGGCGCGCGGCGCGTCGACCTGCCGACGTACGCGTTCCAGCGGAAGCGCTACTGGCTCGACGCCGGAGTCTCCGCGGGTGACCTCGACGCGGCGGGTCTCGGCGCGGCCGACCACCCGCTGCTCAGCGCGATCGTCGACACGGCCGACTCGGACGGGCAGTTCTTCACCGGCCGGTTGTCGGTGGAGACCCACCCGTGGCTCGCCGATCACGCGATCCAAGGCTCGATTCTCCTGCCCGGTACGGCGTTCTTGGAGCTGGCGGTGCATGCGGGTGATCAGGTCGGGTGCGGTGTGGTGGAGGAGTTGACGCTGGAGGCGCCGTTGGTGGTGCCGGAGCGTGGTGGTGTGCGGGTGCAGGTGCGGGTCGGTGTGCCGGACGGGTCCGGTCGACGCTCGGTGACGGTCCACGCTCGCGAGGACGACGGCGATGTGTGGGTCCGGCACGCGAGCGGCACCCTCACAGGCGGCGCGGAGGTGCCGCTGGTCGACGCCGGTGTCTGGCCGCCTGCCGGGGCGGAGGCTGTGGACCTGGATGGGCTCTACGACCGTATGTCCGATGGTGGTTTCGGTTACGGGCCGGTGTTCCAGGGCTTGCGGGCCGCTTGGCGCAAGGGCGAGGAGGTCTTCGCCGAGGTCGCCCTGCCGGAGGGCGTCGAAGCAGGTGGCTTCGGTCTGCACCCGGCGCTTCTTGACGCGTCGCTGCACGCCATCGGTCTGATGGGCGAGGGCGACGGTCCTGGCAGGCTGCCGTTCTCGTGGTCGGGTGTGCGGCTGCACGCCTCGGGCGCGACGGCGCTGCGGGTGCGACTGAAGCCCGCGGGGACCGACGGCGTGGCGCTGACCGTCGTCGACGGGGCCGGTGCTCCGGTGGTCTCGATCGACTCCCTGGTGCTGCGGCCCGTCACGGCCGCGCTGTCCCGGCAGAGCTGGGAGTCGCTGTTCCGTCTCGACTGGACACCGGCCTCGGCGTCGTCGGGCGGGAGCGTCGGTTCGGTGGCGGAGTTCGCGGACTGGGCCGCCGTGCGGTCGGAGCTGGACGCGGGGGAGTCGCTGCCGGACAACGTAGTGGTGCGGTGCGCCGAGTCTGACGAGCCGGACGCGGTACGTGGACAGGTCCTGGCCGCACTGGAGTTGGTGCAGGGCTGGCTCGCCGACGACCGTTGTGGCGCGGCGCGCCTCGTCCTCGTGACCCGCGGCGCGGTGGCCGTCGAATCCGGCCAGGACGTGCCGGATCTCGCCGCGGCCGCCGTCTGGGGTCTGGTGCGTACGGCACAGGCGGAGAACCCCGACCGCATCGTGCTCGTCGACCTCGACGACCTCGACGACGCGGACACCGCGGACGACAGCGGCTGGGAGCCGGCGCTGACCACCGGCGAACCCCAGATCGCCGTGCGGGACGGACGGGCGTACGTGGCCCGCCTCGCGCGGGTGCGGCCGGAGCCCGGCACGGACCCGGCGTTCGGACCGGACAGCTCGGTCCTGGTGACCGGCGCCTCGGGCGCGCTGGGCGGCCTCGTCGCCCGGCACCTCGTCGAAAGCCACGGAGTCGCCCGACTGGTCCTCGCCAGCAGGCGCGGCATCGCCGCCGAGGGCGCCGAGGAACTGCGTGCCGAACTCGTCGCGCTGGGCGCCGAAGTGACGTACGCGGCCTGCGACGTCGCCGACCGGAACGCCCTGGCGGCGCTCCTGGCCGAGCACCCCGTGACCGCCGTCGTGCACACCGCCGGAGTCCTCGACGACGGCACCATCGGCTCGCTCACGCCCGAGCAGGTCGACACCGTGTTCCGGCCCAAGGTCGACGCGGCCCGGCACCTGCACGAGCTGACCCGCGACCTGGACCTGACGGCGTTCGTGCTGTTCTCGTCCGTGGCGGGCACGCTGGGCGGGCCCGGACAGGGCAACTACTCGGCGGCCAACGCGTTCCTCGACGGCCTGGCCCGGCGCAGGCGCGCCGAGGGCCTGCCCGCGACCTCACTCGCGTGGGGCCTGTGGGCCGACGGCATGGGCGCCCGCGTGGCGCAGTCCGCCTCGACCGGCCTGTCCGCGACGGAGGGCGTCGAACTGTTCGACGCCGCGGTCTGCGGGACCGAGCCCGTCGTCGTACCGATGCGGCTCGACCTGCGCGCCGTACGGGAACTCCCCCAGGTACCCCCGGTGTTCAGCGGCCTGGTGCGGACGACGACCCGCAGGGCCGCGGGGAGCGGGGCCGACCCGGCCGCCGCGCTCCGCGACCGGCTCGCGCCGCTGGCCGACGACGAGCGCGACCGGGTGCTCCTGGACCTCGTCCGCACCCAGGCCGCCGTGGTGCTCGGCCACGCCGGACCGGAGGAGGTGGCACCCGGCCAGGCGTTCACGGAGCTCGGCTTCGACTCGCTGACCGCCGTCGACCTGCGCAACCGCCTCGGCACCGCCACGGGCCTCCGGCTGCCCGCCACGCTGGTCTTCGACTACCCGACCCCCGCGGCGATCGCCGCGTTCGTCGGCGTCGAACTCGCGGGCGCGCCCGCCGCCGCACCGGCCACCGGCGCGGTCGCGGCCCCGGTCGTGACCGACGAGCCGATCGCGATCGTCGGCATGAGCTGCCGCTACCCCGGCGGGGTGACCACCCCGGAGGACCTGTGGCGCCTGCTCGTCGACGAGGCCGAGGGCATCACGCCGTTCCCGACCGGCCGCGGCTGGGACGTGGAGTCGCTGTACGACCCGGCGGGCGAGCGGGCCGGCAGCTCCTACACCCGCGAGGGCGGCTTCCTGCACGACGCCGACCGGTTCGACCCGGGCTTCTTCGGCATCTCGCCGCGCGAGGCCCTCGCCATGGACCCGCAGCAGCGGCTCCTCCTTGAGACCTCCTGGGAGGCGTTCGAGCGGGCGGGCATCGACCCCAAGTCGGTGCGCGGCAGCGCGACCGGCGTGTTCGCGGGCGTGATGTACCACGACTACGCCTCCCAGCTGCATGGCGTGCCCGAGAGCGTCGAGAGCTTCCTCGGCACGGGCAACGCGGGCAGCGTCGCGTCCGGCCGCGTGTCCTACGTCTTCGGGATGGAAGGGCCCGCGATGACCGTGGACACGGCCTGCTCGTCGTCCCTGGTCGCCCTGCACCTGGCCGCTCAGGCGCTGCGCTCCGGCGAGTGCGAGCTCGCGCTCGCGGGCGGAGTCACCGTGATGGCGACACCCTCCGCCTTCATCGACTTCAGCCGCCAGCAGGGGCTGTCGCCGGACGGCCGCTGCCGCTCGTTCTCCACGGACGCCAACGGCACCGGCTGGGGCGAGGGCGTCGGCATGCTCGTACTGGAACGCCTCTCGGACGCGCGCCGCAACGGACACCAGGTGCTCGCGGTCGTCCGCGGCTCGGCCGTGAACCAGGACGGCGCGTCCAACGGCCTCACCGCGCCCAACGGTCCCTCGCAACAGCGGGTGATCCGCCAGGCGCTGGCGAGCGCGGGCCTGACCGCGTCCGACGTCGACGCGGTCGAGGCACACGGCACCGGCACCACCCTCGGCGACCCCATCGAGGCGCAGGCGCTGCTCGCCACCTACGGGCGGGACCGCGCCGGGGACCCGCTGTGGCTGGGTTCCCTGAAGTCCAACATCGGCCACACCCAGGCCGCCGCCGGTGTGGGCGGCGTCATCAAGACGGTCATGGCGATGCGGCACGGCCTGCTGCCGAAGACCCTGCACGTCGGCGAGCCCTCGCCGCACATCGACTGGTCCGCGGGCGCCGTGGAACTCCTCACCGAGGCGCGGCCCTGGCCACGGACTGACCGCCCCCGCCGGGCCGGTGTGTCGTCCTTCGGGTTCAGCGGCACCAACGCGCACGTCATCATCGAGTCCGCGCCGGACGACGACGCGCCGCAGGCCACCGACGCGGCGCCGCTCGGCCCGTGGCTGGTCTCCGGCCGCACCGAGAGCGCGCTGCACGACCAGGCGGTACGGCTGCGCGACCACCTGACCGCGCGGCCCGACCTCGCCCCGGCGGACGTCGCCCGCACTCTCGCGACCTCGCGATCCGGGTTCGAACACCGGCTCGCCGTCGTCGGCCGGGACTCGGCCGACCTCCTCGCCGGACTCAACGACGCCGTCGAGGGACGGCTGACGAGCGGAGTCGTACGCGGTGTCGCCTACGAACGCCGGGTCGGCTTCCTGTTCTCGGGTCAGGGTTCGCAGCGGTTGGGGATGGGGCGTGAACTGGCGGCTCGTTTCCCGGTGTTCGGGGAGGCGCTGGACGAGGTGTTGGCGGCGTTTGATCCGTCGGTGCGTGAGGTGTTGTTCGGTGAGGATGCCGAGGCGCTGAACGAGACGGGGGTGACGCAGCCTGCGCTGTTCGCGGTCGAGGTCGCCTTGTTCCGGTTGCTTGAGTCGTGGGGTGTGCGGCCGGATGTGCTGGCGGGTCACTCGATCGGTGAGCTGGCTGCCGCGCACGTCTCGGGCGTGTGGTCGCTGTCGGATGCGGTCAAGGTGGTGTCGGCGCGTGGTGCGTTGATGCAGGCGCTGCCCGAGGGTGGAGCCATGGTCGCGATCCAGGCGTCCGAGGCCGAGATCACCTCCGACGACTTGCCGGAGACGGTGAGTATCGCGGCGGTTAATGGTCCTAACTCGGTGGTCGTTTCCGGGGCTGCCGCTGACGTCGAGGCCGTCGCCGACCGCTGGCGCGTAGCGGGCCGCAAGGCGACCCGGCTCAAGGTCAGCCACGCCTTCCACTCACCCCTGATGGACCCGATGCTCGACGACTTCCGCACGGTCCTGGAAGGCGTGTCGTACGAGGCGCCCTCGATCCCGATCGTGTCGACGCTGACCGGCAAGCCGGTCTCCGGGGCGGAATTGGGCTCGGCGGACTACTGGGTGCGGCACGTCCGCGAGTCGGTGCGCTTCGCCGACGCCGTGGTCGACATGGGCGCGGACGTCCTCGTCGAGATCGGCCCCGGTGGCGTTCTTTCGGCGCTGGGGCAGGAGTCCCTGCCGGACGCGGCCTTCGTGCCGGTGCTGCGCGGCGACCGGCCGGAGGACGGCGCGGTCATGACCGCGCTCGCCGAACTGGACGTACGCGGCGTGCGCGTCGACTGGAACGCCTACTACTCGGGCAGCGGCCACGCCGTCGACCTGCCGACGTACGCATTCCAGTACCAGCGGTTCTGGCCCGACACGAGCCTGCGGCCCGCCACGGACGCCACCGGTCTCGGACTCGGCTCCGCCGACCACCCGCTGCTCGGCGCCGCGGTCGCGCTCGCGGACGAGGACACCGTCCTGTTCACGGGCCGCCTTTCGATGGGAACCCACCCGTGGCTCGCCGATCACGCGGTCCAGGGCTCGGTCCTGCTGCCCGGTACGGCGTTCTTGGAGCTGGCGGTGCATGCGGGTGATCAGGTCGGGTGCGGTGTGGTGGAGGAGTTGACGCTGGAGGCGCCGTTGGTGGTGCCGGAGCGTGGTGGTGTGCGGGTGCAGGTGCGGGTCGGTGTGCCGGACGAGTCCGGTCGACGCTCGGTGACGGTCCACGCTCGCGAGGACGACGGCGATGTGTGGGTCCGGCACGCGAGCGGCACCCTCACAGGCGGCGCGGAGGTGCCGCTGGTCGACGCCGGTGTCTGGCCGCCTGCCGGGGCGGAGGCTGTGGACCTGGATGGGCTCTACGACCGTATGTCCGATGGTGGTTTCGGTTACGGGCCGGTGTTCCAGGGCTTGCGGGCCGCTTGGCGCAAGGGCGAGGAGGTCTTCGCCGAGGTCGCCCTGCCGGAGGGCGTCGAAGCAGGTGGCTTCGGTCTGCACCCGGCGCTTCTTGACGCGTCGCTGCACGCCATCGGTCTGATGGGTGCGGCGGACGGTCCTGGCAGGTTGCCGTTCTCGTGGTCGGGTGTGCGGCTGCACGCCTCGGGCGCGACGGCGCTGCGGGTGCGACTGAAGCCCGCGGGGACCGACGGCGTGGCGCTGACCGTCGTCGACGGGGCCGGTGCTCCGGTGGTCTCGATCGACTCGCTGGTGCTGCGGCCCGTCACGGCCGCGCTGTCCCGGCAGAGCTGGGAGTCGCTGTTCCGTCTCGACTGGACACCGGCCTCGGCGTCGTCGGGCGGGAGCGTCGGTTCGGTGGCGGAGTTCGCGGACTGGGCCGCCGTGCGGTCGGAGCTGGACGCGGGCGAGTTGCTGCCGGACAACGTCGTGGTGCGGTGCGCCGGGTCCGAGGGCGCGGACGCGGTACGCCCCGAGGTCCTGGCCGTCCTGGAGCTGGTGCAGGGCTGGCTGGCCGACGACCGGTGCGAGACCTCGCGCCTGGTCCTCGTGACCAGGGGTGCCGTGGCCGTCGGATCCGGCCAGGATGTGCCGGACCTGGCCGCGGCCGCCGTCTGGGGGCTGGTGCGTACGGCGCAGTCGGAGAACCCCGACCGCATCGTGCTCGTCGACGTCGACGACGAGAACGGCTGGAAGCCCGCCCTCACCAGCTCGGAACCCGAGCTGGCCGTGCGCGGCGGCGAGTCGTTCGTGCCGAGGCTCGCACGGGTCCGGCCCGCCGAGGCGGAGCAGGAGTCGGGGGCTTCGTCCTTCGGTGACGGTGCGGTGCTTGTGACCGGTGCGAGCGGCATGCTCGGCGGGCTGGTGGCGCGGCACTTGGTGCGGCGGCACGGCGTACGACGGCTTGTGCTTGCCAGCAGGCGGGGCCAAGTCGGGGAGCTGTACGACGAGTTGATCGAGCTGGGTGCCGAAGTCGCCGCCGTCGCCTGTGACGTGGCGGACCGGGACGCGGTGAGCGCCCTGCTCTCCGCGCACCCCGTGACCGCCGTCGTGCACACCGCCGGTGTGCTGGCCGACAGCACGATCGGCTCGCTCACGCCCGAGCAGGTCGACACCGTGTTCCGGCCCAAGGTCGACGCGGCCTGGCACCTGCACGAGCTGACCCGCGACCTCGACCTGTCGGCGTTCGTGCTGTTCTCGTCCGCCGCGGGCACGCTGGGCAACCCCGGCCAGGGCAACTACTCGGCGGCCAACGCGTTCCTCGACGCGCTCGCCCGGCACCGGCGCGCCCACGACCTGCCCGCGACCTCACTCGCGTGGGGCCTGTGGTCCGGCGGGGACGGCATGGGCGCCCGGATGGCCGACGCCGGGACCGCGGGCCTCGCCCCCGAGGAGGGCCTGGAGCTGTTCGACGCGGTGGCCCTCGGGGCGGACCCGGTCGTCGTACCGATGCGCCTCGACCTGCGCGCCGTACGGGAACTCCCGCAGGTACCCCCGGTGTTCAGCGGCCTCGTACGGACGACGACCCGCAGGGCCGCGGAGACCGGGCTCGACCCGGCCGCCGCGCTCCGGGACCGGCTCGCGGCGCTGCCCGCGTCCGAGCGGCCGTCGGCGCTGGTGGACCTCGTGTGCGCCCACGTCGCCGCCGTGCTCGCGCTGGGCGGCGCGGAGGAAGTGGACGAACGGCGCGCGTTCACGGAGCTGGGCTTCGACTCGCTGACCGCGGTCGAGCTGCGCAACCGGCTCGGCGCGGCCACGGGCCTGCGGCTGCCCGCCACCCTCATCTTCGACTACCCGACCCCGCTGGACCTGGTCGGCTACCTCGAAGAGGGGCTCGCCGTCGAGGAGCCCGGCGCGGTGGCGCCGCTGCTCGCCGAACTGAGCCGCATCGAGGCGAGCCTCGCCGCGGTCGAGCCCGGCGACGACGAGGACGACCAGGTCGGCGCCCGCCTCTCGGCGCTCCTCGCCGTGTGGCGCGAGAGCCGTGCCGACGGCGCCGACGCGGCGTCCGACGACCTCGACGACGCGACGGACGACGAGGTCTTCGACCTGCTCGGCAAGGAGTTCGGCATCTCCTGACCCGCCCGGCCACCCCACTTGCTCGAACGTTTCCTGGAGTAGAGACCGCATGAACAACGAAGAGAAGCTCCGCCACTACCTGAAGCGGGTCACCGCCGACCTGCGCGAGACGAGTCGGCGGCTGCGCGAGGCCGAGGAAGGGCAGCAGGAGCCGATCGCGATCATCGGCATGAGCTGCCGCTACCCCGGCGGCGTGCGCTCGCCCGAGGACCTGTGGGAACTGGTCGCGAACGGCCGCGACGGCGTGACGGCGTTCCCCGCCGACCGGGGCTGGGGCGACGTCGCACTGACCGACCCCGAAGACCCCGGCCGGGAGTTCCGCAGGGAGGGCGGATTCCTGCACGACGCCGCCGAGTTCGACCCCGGCCTGTTCGGGATATCGCCGCGCGAGGCCCTCGCCATGGACCCGCAGCAGCGGCTGCTCCTGGAGACGTCGTGGGAGGCGTTCGAGCGCGCCGGGATCGACGCGGCGACGCTGCGCGGCAGCAGGACCGGCGTGTTCGCCGGAGTGATGTACCACGACTACGCGTCCCGGCTGCGGTCGGTGCCGGAGGAAGTGGCCGGCTTCCTCGGCACCGGCAGTTTCGGCAGCGTCGCCTCCGGGCGCGTGTCGTACACGTTCGCGCTGGAGGGGCCCGCCGTCACGGTGGACACCGCCTGCTCGTCCTCCCTCGTCACCATGCACCTGGCGGCTCAGGCGCTGCGCTCCGGCGAGTGCGGGCTCGCCCTCGCGGGCGGTGTCACCGTGATGGCGACGCCGGACACCTTCATCGGCTTCAGCCAGCAGCGGGGCCTGGCCGCCGACGGCCGCTGCAAGTCGTTCTCCGAGAGCGCCGACGGCACCGGCTGGGGCGAGGGCGCCGGCATGCTGCTCCTGGAGCGGCTCTCCGACGCCCGCCGCAACGGCCACCCCGTCCTCGGCGTCGTCCGCGGATCGGCAGTGAACCAGGACGGCGCGTCCAACGGCCTCACCGCCCCCAACGGCCCCTCCCAGCAGCGCGTGATCCGCCAGGCCCTCGACAGCGCGGGACTGACCGCCGCCCAGATCGACGCGGTCGAGGCACACGGCACCGGCACCACCCTCGGCGACCCCATCGAGGCGCAGGCCCTGCTCGCCACGTACGGCCAGGAGCGCAACGGCGAGCCGCTGTGGCTCGGCTCGGTGAAGTCCAACGTCGGCCACACCCAGGCCGCCGCCGGTGTCGCCGGAGTCATCAAGTCCGTCATGGCGATGCGGCACGGCGTGCTGCCGCCGACCCTGCACGTCGGCGAGCGCTCCCGGCACGTCGACTGGTCGGCGGGCGCCGTGGAACTCCTCACCGAGGCGCGGCCGTGGCCACGGACGGGGCAGCCGCGCCGCACGGCGGTGTCGTCGTTCGGCATCAGCGGCACCAACGCCCACGTCGTCCTCGAACAGGCCCCGGCCCCCGACCCCGACGACGAGCCGGCCGAGGCACCCGTCGACCCGGTCCGCGCCGACACCCTGCCGTGGGTCCTCTCCGGCAACGACCCCGCCGCGCTGCGCGAGCGCGCCGCCGCCCTCCTGTCCCACCTGGACGGCACGGACGTACCGGCGGTGGACATCGGCTACTCCCTCGCCGTGACCAGGACCGCCCTCGAACACCGGGCCGCCGTCGTCGGCGCGGACCGCGCCGAACTGCTGCGCGGCCTCGCGGCCCTCGCCGCCGACAGCGACGCGCCCCACCTGACGCGCGGCACCGTCGGAACGCGCGGCAAGCTCGCGTTCCTGTTCAGCGGGCAGGGCAGCCAGCGCGTGGGCATGGGCCGCGAGCTGTACCGGGAGTTCCCCGTGTTCGCCCGGGCCCTCGACGAGGTCTGCGCCGGACTGGACCCGCACCTGGACCGGCCGCTGCGGGACGTGCTCTTCGCCGAGCCCGGACCCGAGGCCGACACGGCCGCCGACCTGCTCGACCTCACCACGTACACGCAGCCCGCGCTGTTCGCGATCGAGGTGGCGCTGTTCCGCCTCGTCACCCACTGGGGCCTCGCCCCGCAGTTCCTCGCCGGGCACTCCATCGGGGAACTGGCGGCTGCCCACGTGGCGGGCGTGTTCTCCCTCGCCGACGCGTGCAAGCTGGTCGCCGCCCGCGGCAGGCTGATGGGCGCGCTGCCCGAGGGCGGCGCGATGCTGTCGCTGCGCGCCGACGAGGACACCGTCCGCGGCCTGGTCGCCGAGCACGGCGGCACGGTGGACATCGCCGCGGTCAACGGCCCCGAGTCCACGGTCGTCGCGGGCGACGCCGACGCGGTGGCCGCGATCGACGTGGTCTGGCGGGAGCGCGGCGGCAAGACCCGGTACCTGAAGGTCAGCCACGCGTTCCACTCCCCGCACGTGGACGCCGTCCTCGCGGACTTCCGAGCCGTCGCCCGCAGCGTCGACTACGGCACGCCGACCATCCCCGTCGTGTCCACCCGCACCGGCGCCGTGCTCACCCCCGAGCAGGCGCGCGACCCGGAGCACTGGGTGCGCCACGTCCGCGAGGCCGTGCGGTTCCTCGACGGCGTGCGGACCCTGACCGGGCACGGCGTCACGCACTTCCTGGAGCTCGGCCCCGACGCGGTCCTCACCGCCGCCGGGCGCGACTGCGCCGACGAAGGCGCGTTGCTCGTGGCCGCGTCGCGCGCGAACCGGCCCGAGGGCGCCACGCTCACCTCGGCGGTCGCCGCCCTGCACGTGCGGGGCGTCGCCGTCGACTGGCAGGCGGTGTTCGCGGGCCGCGGCGCCCGACGGGCCGACCTGCCCACCTACCCCTTCCAGCGCGCCCGTTACTGGCTGGACGCGGGCGCGCCCACCGGGGACGTGGCCTCGGTGGGCCTGCGTCCCGCCGACCACCCGCTCCTCGGCGCCGCCGTCACCCTCGCCGACGAGGAGGGCGCCCTGCTCACCGGCAGGCTCTCCCTCGCCACCCACCCGTGGCTCGCCGACCACACCGTCGGCGGCGTCGTCCTCGTGCCCGGCGCCGCGTTCGTGGAACTGGCGATCAGGGCGGGCGACCAGGTCGGCCTCGACCACGTCGAGGAACTGACGCTGGCGGCGCCCCTGGTCCTGCCCGAGGACGGCGCCGTGCGGCTCCAGGTGGCCGTCGGAGCACCGGACGAGTCCGGGCGCCGCGCGGTGAGCGTCCACTCCCGGGCCGACGACGCGCCCGACGACGAGCCGGACGGCGAGCCGTGGACACGGCACGCCTTCGGCACGCTCACGGCGGGCGGGGCCGTCCCGGCGACCGGCGGCGCGGCGGGCGCGGAGGCCTGGCCGCCCCCGGGGGCCGAACGCGTCGACCTCGAAGGGCGCTACGACGACCTCGCCGCGGCCGGGCTCGGCTACGGCCCCGCGTTCCGCGGCCTGCGCGCCGCGTGGCGCCGGGACGACGAGGTGTTCGTCGAGGTGGAACTGCCCGAGCAGGACGCCGCGGGCTCCTTCGGGCTGCACCCCGCGCTCCTCGACTCCGCGCTGCACGCCATCGGGCTCGGCCCCTTCGTCGCCGACACCGAGCAGCTGCACCTGCCGTACTCCTGGAGCGGCGTGCGACTGCACAGCGGCGGCGCGACCGCCCTGCGCGGGCGGCTCTCCCCGGCGGGCACCGCGGGCGTCGCCCTCGACCTCACCGACGCCGCGGGCACCCCCGTCGCCTCGGTCGAAGCCTTGTCGCTGCGGCCCCTGACGACGGACGGCCTCACCGGCCGCCGCCTGGACTCGCTGTTCCGCGTCGACTGGACGCGCGTGCGGCCTGCCGCATCGCCCGCCCTCCGCTGGGCCGTCCTCGGACGCGGCTTCGCCCAGGCGGAGTTCGCCGAGCCGGTCGACGCGTACCCGGACCTGGCCACGCTGGCGGAGGAGGCGGTCCCGGACCTCGTGTTCGCCCCCGTGCCCCCGGCCGCGAACCCGTCAGAGGCGGCGCACTGGGCGCTCGCCCTCGTGCAGGAGTGGCTCGCCGACGACCGGTTCGCCTCGGCACGGCTGGTGTTCGTCACCGGGGGCGCGGTGGCGGCGGGCCCCGAGGAGGACGCCCCCGACCTGGCCAACGCGCCCGTGTGGGGCCTCGTACGCGCGGCCCAGGCCGAGCACCCCGGCAGCTTCGTCCTCGTCGACGTCGACCTGCTGGCCGCCTCCGCCCACGCGCTGCCCGCCGCCGTCGCGACCGACGAGCCCCAACTGGCCCTGCGCGCCGGTGAACTCCTCGCGCCGAGGCTCGTCCGGGACCGCCCCGAGGAGTCGGGGGCTTCGTCCTTCGGTGACGGTGCGGTGCTTGTGACCGGTGCGAGCGGCATGCTCGGCGGGCTGGTGGCGCGGCACCTGGTGCGGCGGCACGGCGTACGACGGCTTGTGCTTGCCAGCAGGCGGGGTCAAGTCGGTGGGCTGTACGACGAGTTGATGGAGCTGGGCGCCGAAGTCGCCGCCGTCGCGTGCGACGTGGCGGACCGGGACGCGGTGGCGGCCCTCCTGGCCGAGCACCCCGTGACGGCCGTCGTGCACGCGGCGGGCGTCCTGGACGACGGTGTCATCGGCTCGCTGACCCCGGAGCGGATCGACACCGTGTTCCGGCCGAAGGCCGACGCGGCCTGGCACCTGCACGAGCTGACCCGCGACCTGGACCTGTCGGCGTTCGTCCTCTTCTCGTCGGCGGCGGGCACGTTCGGCAACCCCGGGCAGGCCAACTACGCGGCAGCCAACGCCTTCCTGGACGCGCTCGCCCAGCACCGGCGCGCCCAGGGCCTGCCCGCGACCTCACTGGCCTGGGGCCTGTGGGCGGACGCCAGCGGCATGACCGAAGAGCTGGCCGAGACCGACCGCGGCCGCCTCACCCGCGCCGGTGCCGCCGCGCTGTCCGCCGACGAGGGCCTGCGCCTCTTCGACGCCGCCCTCGCGCTGCCCGCACCCGTGGCCGTCCCCATGCGCCTCGACCTGGCGCCGCTGCGGGCACGCCCCGACACCGTCCCGCCGCTGCTGCGCGCCCTCGTCCGCACGGCCCGCCCCGAGGCCGCCAAGGCCGAAGGGGGCCTCGCGGCACGCATCGCCGACCTGCCGGACAACGAGCGCCTCCCGGCGCTGCTCGACGTCGTCCGCACAGCCGTCGCCGCCGTGCTCGGCCACGCGTCCGCCGCCGAGGTGGAACCGGAGCGCTCCTTCGGCGACCTCGGATTCGACTCGCTCACCGCCGTCGAACTGCGCAACCGGCTCGACGCGGCCACCGGCCTGCGCCTGCCCGCGACCCTGGTCTTCGACTACCCGACGCCCCTGGCGCTCGCGGGCCGCCTGCGCTCCAGGCTGCTCGGTGACCGTGACGAGGGGGCGGCGGTCGAACGCAGGGCCGTCGCCGAGGACGAGCCGATCGCGATCATCGGCATGAGCTGCCGCTACCCCGGCGGGGTGCGCTCGCCCGAGGACCTGTGGCGCCTCGTCGCCGAGGGCCGTGACGCGATCTCCGACTTCCCCGAGAACCGGGGCTGGGACGTGGAGTCGCTCTACGACCCGGACCCCGACAACACCGGCACGAGCACCGTCCGCACGGGCGGCTTCCTGCACGACGCCGCCGAGTTCGACCCGGCGTTCTTCGGCATGTCGCCGCGCGAGGCCCTGGCGGTCGACCCGCAGCAGCGCCTGCTCCTTGAGACCTCCTGGGAGGCGTTCGAACGGGCAGGCATCGAACCGAGGTCGCTGCGCGGCAGCGCGACCGGCGTGTTCGCGGGCGTGATGTACAACGACTACGCCGCCCGCCTCACACGGTCCCCGGAAGGCCTCGAAGGACAGCTCGGGTTCGGCAGCTCGGGCAGCGTCGCCTCCGGCCGCCTCTCCTACACCTTCGGCCTCGAAGGGCCCGCCGTGAGCATCGACACGGCCTGCTCGTCGTCGCTGGTGGCCATGCACCTGGCCGCCCAGGCGCTGCGCTCCGGCGAGTGCGGGCTGGCCCTCGCGGGCGGCGTGACCGTGATGGCGAGCCCGGGGGCCTTCGTGGAGTTCAGCCGCCAGCGCGGCCTGGCCCCGGACAGCCGCTGCAAGGCGTTCTCCGCCGACGCGGACGGCACCGGCCTGGGCGAGGGCGTCGGCATGCTGGTCCTCGAACGGCTCTCCGACGCCCGCCGCAACGGCCACAAGGTCCTCGCGGTCGTACGGGGTTCGGCGGTCAACCAGGACGGCGCGTCCAACGGTCTCACCGCCCCGAACGGCCCCTCGCAGGAGCGGGTCATCCGCCAGGCGCTCGCGAGCGCCGGACTCGCGCCGTCCGACGTCGACGCCGTCGAGGCGCACGGCACCGGCACCTCGCTCGGCGACCCGATCGAGGCGCAGGCACTCCTCGCCACCTACGGCCAGGACCGTGCCGGTGAGCCGCTGTGGCTCGGCTCGCTGAAGTCGAACATCGGCCACTCCCAGGCCGCGGCCGGTGTCGCCGGCGTGATCAAGATGGTGATGGCGCTGCGCCACGCGGAGCTGCCCCGCACCCTGCACGTCGACCGGCTCTCGCCCCACGTCGACTGGACCGCGGGGGCGGTCGAGGTCCTGACACAGGCCCGGTCGTGGCCGGAGACGGGGCGCCCGCGCCGCGTCGGCGTGTCGTCGTTCGGTGTGAGCGGTACGAACGCGCACACCATCATCGAGCAGGCCCCGGAGCCCGAGGCGTCCGCTGCCGCCGCCGCGCCGGACGGCCCGGTGCCGGTGGTGCTGTCCGCGCAGAACGCGCAGGCGTTGCGGGAGCAGGCTCTCCGCCTTCGGGAGCGGGTCGCGGGCGAGCCCGGGACCGGCGTCCTCGACGTCGCCTACTCGCTGGTGACGACGCGGTCGGCCCTCGACCACCGGGGCGCCGTCGTGGCGGACGACCGCGCGGCGCTCCTCGACGGGCTCGGCGCGCTGGCCGAGGGGCGGCCGTTCCCCGGCTTGTACGTGGGGTCTGTCGCCGTGGGTGGCGTGGGGTTCTTGTTCTCGGGGCAGGGGTCGCAGCGGTTGGGGATGGGGCGTGAACTGGCGGCCTGTTTCCCTGTGTTCGCAGAGGCCTTGGACGAGGTCCTGGGTGAGTTCGATCCGTCGGTACGTGGCGTTCTGTTCGGTGAGGATGCCGAGGCGCTGAATGAGACCGGGGTGACGCAGCCCGCGCTGTTCGCTGTCGAGGTCGCCCTGTTCCGGCTGTTGGAGTCGTGGGGTGTGCGGCCTGACGTTCTTGTGGGTCACTCGATCGGTGAGCTGGCCGCGGCGCATGTGGCTGGTGTGTGGTCGCTGGCTGACGCGGTCAAGGTGGTGTCGGCGCGCGGCGCGCTGATGCAGGCGTTGCCTGAGGGTGGCGCCATGGTCGCGATTCAGGCGTCGGAGGCCGAGGTAGCTTCGGACGACTTGCCGGAGACAGTGGGTGTCGCGGCGGTTAATGGCCCTAACTCAGTGGTCGTCTCCGGTGTCGCCGCTGACGTCGAGGCGGTCGCCGACCACTGGCGTGAGGCGGGCCGCAAGGCGACCCGCCTCAAGGTCAGCCACGCGTTCCACTCACCCCTGATGGACCCGATGCTCGACGACTTCCGCACGGTCCTGGAAGGCGTGTCGTACGAGGCGCCCTCGATCCCGATCGTCTCCACCCTCACGGGCACTAAGGCGACCGCCGAGGAGCTGGCCTCGCCCGAGTACTGGGTGCGGCACGTGCGCGAGGCCGTGCGGTTCGGCGCCGCCGTCGACACCCTCGTGGATGAGGGTGTGGCCACGTTCGTCGAGGTCGGGCCGGGCGGGACGCTGTCGGCGCTGGGGCTGGAATCCGCGCCCGACGCGGCGTTCGTGCCGGTGCTGCACGGCGATCGTACGGAGGAGTCCGCGCTGGCCGCCGCCGTGGCGCAGGTGTGCACGCGCGGTGTGCCGGTGGACTGGGATGCGTTCTTCGCCGGTCGTGGCGCGCGGTGCGTCGACCTGCCCACGTACGCGTTCCAGCACACGTCCTACTGGCTGGACGCCCCCCGCGACCTGCGCTTCGACGAGGCGGCAGGCGGGCTCGGCCTGGCGGGCGCGGACCACCCGCTGCTCGGCGCCGTCGTGGAACTCGCCGACGGGCAGGGCCTGGTGTGCACCGGCAGGCTCGGCACGGACACCCACCCGTGGCTCGCCGACCACGCCGTCGCCCGGACGACCCTGCTGCCCGGCACGGCCTTCGCGGAGGTCGCGCTCGCCGCGGGCGGCAGGCTCGGCCTCGACGAGGTGGAGGAACTGGCCCTCGCCGCACCGCTGGTGCTGCCCGAGCGCGGCGGCGTACGGCTGCGGGTGACGGTCGGCGGCGACGACGGCTCCGGCCGCCGGACGCTGAGCGTCGACTCCTGCCCGGACGACCCGACGGCCGACACCGAATGGACCCGGCACGCCACCGGCTTCCTCACCACCGGAGCCACCGGAGCCACCGGAGCCCCGGCCCCGGTCGCCGACTGGCTGCCCGCCGACGCCGAACCCGTCGACCTCGACGGCCTCTACGAAGGCCTGGAGGAGAAGGGGATCTCCTACGGCCCCGCCTTCCAGGGCCTCAAGTCCGCGTGGCGCGGCGAGGACGCCGTGTACGCCGAGATCGAGCTCGACGAGGACCAGCACGGGGACGCCGCGTCCTTCGGCCTGCACCCGGCGCTCCTCGACGCCGCGCTGCACGCCTGCATGCTCGGCGGCCTCGTCGAAGACGCCGGTCGGCCCCGGCTCCCGTTCTCCTGGAGCGGGATCCGTTGGCACACGACCGGTGCCACAGCGGCGCGCGTCCGCCTCACCCCGGCCGGAACCGACGCCGTCTCCCTGGAACTGACCGACGCCCAGGGGCACCCCCTGGCGACGGTCGCATCCCTCGTCCTGCGGCCGATCGCCGCGGAACAGTGGGGTGCGCGCCACCGCGACGCGCTGTTCCGGCTGGAGTGGGTGGCCGCGCCGACCGGTGCGGCCACCCACGCTCCCGCCCGCGCCCTCGCGATCGTCGGCCCGGACGACCTGAAGGCCGGTGCGGGCCTCGCGGCGTCCGGCGTCACCGTCGAGGAGCACGCCGACCTGGCGGCCCTCGCCGAGGCCGGGGTGCCCGAGGTGGTCGTCGTTCCGTTCGCCGAGGGCGACGCGGAGCCGGTCTCCGGCGCCCGCACCGCCGCTCTGCGCGCGCTGCGGCTCGCCCAGGAGTGGCTGGCCGACGACCGGTTCCTCGACTCCCGCCTGGTCTTCGTGACCAGCGGGGCCGTCGCGGCCGTGCCCGCCGAGAACGTTCCCGACGTCGCCGACGCGGCGGTGTGGGGCCTGATCCGGTCGGCGCAGTCCGAGACCCCCGACCGGTTCGCGCTGGTCGACGTGGACGGACACGACGCGTCGTGGGCCGCGCTGCCCGCCGTCCTCACCGGCGCCGAGCCGCAGGCCGCGGTGCGCGCCGGTGACGCGCTGGTGCCGCGGCTCGCCCGCTCGCGGCCGTCCGAGGCGGAGGCCCCGCTCGCGTTCACGCCCGGCGGCACCGTCCTGGTGACCGGCGCCACCGGCATGATCGGCGGCCTCGTCACCCGGCGCCTGGTGACCGAGCACGGCGTCCGGCATCTCGTCCTCGCCAGCCGCCGCGGCGCAGCGGCGCCCGGCGCCGACGAACTGCACGCCGAACTGACCGGCCTCGGTGCGCACGTCACCCTCGCCGCCTGCGACGTGACCGACCCGGACGCGCTCGCGGAGCTGCTCGCCGCGGTGCCCCTGGACCACCCGCTGACCGGCGTGGTGCACTCCGCGGGCGTCCTCGACGACGCCACGATCGGCTCGCTGACGCCCGCCCAGGTCGACGGCGTGTTCCGGCCCAAGGTCGACGCGGCCTGGCACCTGCACGAGCTGACCCGCGACCTCGACCTGTCGGCGTTCGTCCTCTTCTCCTCCGTGTCGGGCATCCTCGGCGGCCCCGGCCAGGGCAACTACGCGGCGGCCAACGCGTTCCTCGACGCGCTCGCACAGCACCGCAGGGCCGCGGGTCTGCCCGCGACCTCACTGGCGTGGGGCCTGTGGGAGACGGCGAGCGAGATGACCGGACACCTCGCGGGGACCGGCGTGGCGCGGATGTCCCGCTCCGCCGTCGCGGGCCTCACCGAGGAACAGGGCCTCGCCCTGTTCGACCTCGGCTGCGCCGCCGACGAGGCCCTGGTGGTGCCGATGCGGCTCGACGCCGGCGCCCTGCGCGGCGGGCCCGACACGGTGCCGCCGCTGCTGCGCGGCCTCGTGCGCCCGCGCGCCACCAGGGCCGCCGCCGTGGACGAGGAGCCGCTGGCGCGGCGCCTCGCCGGTCTGACGGAGGAGGAGCAGGAGCGCGAACTGCTGCGCCTCGTACGGGACCAGGTGGCGGCTGTCCTCGGCTACGCGCCGGACGGCCTCGACGTCTCCGGCACCCTCACCCAGCTCGGCCTGGACTCCCTGACCGCGCTGCAACTGCGCAACCAGCTCGCGGCCGTGACCGGTCTGCGCCTGCCCACGACCGTCGTGTTCGACCAGCCGACCGGACCGGCGCTCGCCGGGTATCTGCGGCGCGAACTCGCCTCGGCGGTCGGTGACGCCCCCGCCGCCCCGGCCTCGTCGGCGCTGGAGGACTCGCTCACGGGCCTGTACCGGCAGGCGTACGAACTCGGCCTGGAGGACGAGGCGTGGGAGATGGTGAACGCCGCCGCGCGGCTGCGGCAGGTGTTCGAGGAGCCGGACGGGACGCCCGCGCTGCCGCCGGTCACCCTGGCGACCGGCCCCGGTGTCCCGCTGCTGTGCTTCCCGCCGACGATGGCGCCCTCCGGCCCGCACTACTACGCCCGGTTCGCCCCCGTGTTCGCGGGCGAGCGGGACGTGACCGTGCTGCCCAACCCAGGCTTCGGCGCGGGGGAGTTGCTGCCCGCGACGCGTGACGCGGTCGTCCGCTACCAGGCGGAGGCGGTGCGCAGGGCGGCCGGTGACCGGCCGTTCGTCCTCGCCGGGTACTCGTCGGGCGGGTGGATGGTCAACGCCGTCGCCGCGCTCCTCGAACGGCAGGGGCACGCGCCGGTGGCCTCGGTCCTCGTGGACACGTACACCGCGACGACCTCCTTCGAGGACCGGCTGTACGCGGCGCTCCAGGCGCGCGGCACCACCACCGAGGCGTTCGCGATGATGAACGGCGCGCAACTGACCGGGCAGGGAGGCTACTTGCGCGTGTTCAGCGACTGGGAGCCCGAGCCGGTCGAGAGCCCGACGCTGTACGTGCACGCGACCTTTCCGCCGGGGGAGTCGCAGGCCATGGAGACCGAGGACGACTGGCAGCCCGACTGGCCGTTCCCGCACGAGGACACCCACGTCCCCGGCGACCACTTCACGATCATGGAGGACCGCTCCGAGTCCACCGCGCTCGCCGTGCGCGCCTGGCTGGACGAGGGTCCGGGCGCCGACTCCCGCTAGGACCGGGCGACAAGACCCTCTGGAGCAGCGGGTCTTGTCACCCTTCGCACCGGGGCGCCAACCCCGTCCCCGTACGACAACGACACAGAATGGACGAAGAACATGACAGTTGCCGACGGCAGCGACCTCTGGCTCCGCCGGTTCCACCCCGCAGCGGACGCCCCGGTCCGGCTGGTGTGCTTCCCGCACGCGGGCGGATCGGCGAGCTTCTACTTCCCCGTGTCGGCCGCGCTCGCCGACGGCTGCGACGTGACGGCCCTGCAGTACCCCGGCCGCCAGGACCGGCGGCACGAGCCGAACGTGGACGACATCGGCGTGCTGGCGGACCGGATCGCCCCCGTCGTCGAGCCGCTGTTCGACCGCCCGGTGGTGTTCTTCGGGCACAGCATGGGCGCGGTCCTCGCGTTCGAGGTCGCGCGCAGGCTGGAGGACCGCGGCCACAAGCCCGCGCTCCTTTTCGCCTCCGGCAGGCGCGCGCCGTCGACGCGGCGCGAGGAGAACGTCCACCAGCGGGACGACGACGGGATCGTCGCCGAGATGAAGGCCATGAGCGGCACCGACGCCCAGGTGCTCGGCGACGAGGAACTGCTGCGGATGGTGCTGCCAGCCATCCGCAGCGACTACCGGGCCATCGAGACGTACGGCCCCGTGGACACGACCGTCGACTGCCCGATCACCGCCCTGACGGGCGACGACGACCCGAAGACGACGGTCCCGGAAGCCGAGCGGTGGCGCGCCCACACGACCGGCGCGTTCCACCTCAAGGTGTTCCGCGGCGGGCACTTCTACCTCAGCCCGCGCGCGGCGGAGGTGATCGCGACGGTGCATGAGGCGCTGCGCGGCGCTGTGGCCGTCGGCTAGGCAGGCTTCGGAGGAAGGGGCTGGACGAGAGACCTGTCCAGCCCCTTCGCTCCGGGGTACGGGATCAGGGGTACGAGACGACCTTGGACGGGATCGTCGACGTGCCCGAGGTCGGGGCGCCGGTGTCGTTGATGACGCGCTCGTACTGGCCCTTGCCGCCGAGCGACACCACCAGCAGATGGTGGAACTTCACCCCGGGCTTCGTCGGGGCGGCGAAGCCGTGGTGCTGGACGATGCCCGGATCGACGTTGTAGTAGCAGTAGCTGCCCAGACCCCACGCCTCGTGCGTCGTCACGGAGTCGTCGACGCGGTAGGCCGCGAAGCCCTTCATGTTCCCGTTCTGGATGGCTGCCTGGTTGGGGGCGTCGTACGCCTTCTCGTTCTGGTAGAAGATCGTGCGGCCGCGCTCGCCGTACCACTGCACGTCGTACTTGTTGAAGTGCTCCACGAACAGGCCCGTGGCGAGGACGTCGGCGCCGTTGACGCGGAGGCCGTAGTCGGCGCGGTTGGTCTCCCAGCCGACGCCGTCGCCGTGGTCGGCGCGCCAGACCCAGGTGTGGTCGACGATGGTGTGGCGGCTGTTGACGACCATGCTGGTGGTGGCCTTGCCGGGGCCCGCGCCGCCGATGCGGATGAACACGTCCTGCACGGTGATGGGGTCGGCGGAGTGGTCGGCGGCGGCTCCACGCGGGCCGATCTCGAGCAGGGTGGGGGAGTTGACCGGACCGGCGTCGACGAGGAGACCGGCCAGGCGCACCCCGTTGACGTCGGCGACCTTCACGGCGGTGACGCCGTTGTCGGGGATGAGGGTGGCGTAGCCGAGCCCGAGGACGACGGTGCCCGCCCGCCGTACCTCGACCGTCCGGTCCAGGTGGTAGATCCCGGGCGTGAACAGCAGGTGCAGCCCCTCGTCCAGGGCCTGGTTGAGGGTGGCCGCGGACACCCCGGGCCGGGCGACGTAGAACCGCGAGAGCGGCACTGACGTGCCGCGCGGGGTGCCGCTGCCCCAGGACACCCCGCGGGCGTTGGTGCGCAGTTCCGGCAGGAAGACCTTGTACTCGGTGCCGTCCAGGTAGAGGAACGGCTTCTCGCGGGAGAGCGGGGTGGTCTGGAGCGTCGTGTACGGGGGTTCGGGGAAGCTCTGCGCCGGGGCGCCCTCGACGCCGGAGAACACCATGTTCCAGACGGCGTTGCGCCATCCGCCGACGGCGCTGTCGCGGGTGTACCACTGCTGCTGCGAGTACGGTCCGACCTCGCCGTCGACGCGGCTGTCCGCGATGTAGCCGCCGCTCGCCCAGCCGAACCCGGTGGGGGCGAGGTTGAGGCCGCCGCGCACGTGCATGCGGCGGAACGGCGCGGCCTGCGACACGGCCCACCGGTTCGTGCCGTTGACGGGGACCAGCGCCAGGTTCTCCGCCGACCGCCAGAAGTTCTGCGTGGCGTTGCCGTCGAACCAGCCCGCGTCGACGGTGACATCACCGTTGATGGTGGTGTCGTCGGGGGACAGGCCGAGGCCCGCGATGGCGGTGTAGAACCCGATCTGGGCGTTGAGGCCGTGGTACGTGCCGGGCTTGAACAGCAGGGCGTACCGGCCCGTGCCGAACTGCGCCGACTCCTGCTTCTTGAAGATCTCGTCCAGCCTGGCCTGGATGCCGCTCGTGGACGGTTCGAAGACGATGACGTTCGGCCCGAGGTCGCCGCCACCGGGCAGCCGGGGCTTCCTGGCCTTCCTGGCCGAGGACGCGGCCTCTGCCGGACCGGACAGGGCGAGAAGGGCGGGCACGGACGCGGCAGCGGCCCCGAGGACGGACCTGCGGGCTGGGAAAGCGGACATGGGGCACTCTCCTGGTTCAGGAAATGAACACGTGGGGGTGATGGGAGCGCTCTCTCGCGTTGCATGCTTCATCCGGGTGCATCACTCGTCAAGGGAAGTGACCGGAGTTCCTTGACTTGTTGAACGCATCAGTGCGGCTTCGCGTGTCCGTCTGGGGCCAACAGGCTTGTCGCAAAAGGCGGTTGTCAGGGTGGCGGCGCTTGCGTGCAGAATGGTCCGGACCAAGATGCCCCGTTTGGACATGCGGGCCGACGCAAGCTCACGCAGCCGATCCGTGGCCCCTCGCGCGGGCTTCCCGGTGCCCTTCGCGCCGCGCCCTTCCCGGCAGGTGATTGAAGGTCAAATCGCAACAGTGAACTGCGAAACAGATCCAAACTCGCCCTCGGGGCAGCTATGGCGAGGGAATTTCGGCGGTCAACCTCTTGCGTCCTCCGTGACTCCTCTGCCACATTCACCCCAGCCGAGCATGGCATGCACGCGCCAGGGGAAACCCGCCTTCCGCGTGTGCGCTCCACCCGCATACCTATGCGGTCGCGTCCTTATCGCAGGACGTTTCATCCCCCACACAATGGAGACGAACGTGCGAATATCCAGACTCGTCCCCGCGCTCGCGGCCACCGCCCTCGCCGTCCTGGGGCTCGCCCCCACGGCCGCGGCCCAGACGGCGCCGTCCGCCAACGCACCCACCGTGGCATCCGGCACCTCCGCCCAGCCGATCATCGGCGGCGGCTACGCCAGCAACGCGCCCTGGGCGGCCCGCCTGTTCTCCAACGGCCGGCAGACCTGCAGCGCCACCATCATCGCCCCGACCTGGATCCTCACCGCGAAGCACTGCGTCAGCGGCGGCGGCCTCTCGTTCCGCATCGGCAGCCTCGACCAGACCTCGGGCGGCACCACGGCCAACGGCGTCAGCGTCCACAACAACGCCAGCTCCGACCTGTCCCTGGTCAAGCTCGACCGCTCCGTGGCGGGCACCTACGCGCGCCTCGGCACCCCGGGCTCCGTGCAGGTGAACCAGACCGTGCAGGTGTACGGCTGGGGCGCCACCTCCCAGTGCGGCCAGGAGATCAACTGCCAGTCGCAGCTCCTGAAGGTCGCCAACGTCGTCGTGACCGGCGGCTGCCGCGACGCCTACCAGGGCCAGGCCATCTGCGCCCGGCGCGGCAACGGCATCACCGCGGGCGGCGACTCGGGCGGCCCGATGATGGCCAACGGCATCCAGGTCGGCGTGGCGTCCACCAGTGACCGCCAGACCACGACCGCGTACACGAACGTGACGGCGTACCGCTCCTGGATCCAGAGCGTCGCGGGCGTCTGAGCACCCCGCCGCCCGACTCGCACGACTGAGCAGCACCCAGCCAGTCCTGTCGCCTCCGTGCGTTCATCGCGCGGAGGCGACGCCGGGCCCGCCCGCCCCGGCCGTCTCCCCGTCCCCACAGCAGAGTTCGGAGAACCGCACGTTGCGTTCCCGCCCGCGCGCCCTGACCGCCGCGGCCCTCGCCGTCACCCTGGCCGCAGGCCTCGCCCCCGCCGCCGACGCGGCTCGACCGGTCCACGGGCCGCCACCGGCACACGCGGCACGACAGGACTCCGCACGGCACGCCACCCCGGCGGCGGACCCGCACGCGCCGGACGCCCCCTCCTCGTACGCCGACGTCCTTGACCTGCAAGGCGCCCCGACCGCCGCGCAGCCCGGAGAGTTCAACCCGGTCAACGTCTTCGCCGACCGCGGCGCCTGGCACGCCTACGCGCTGCCGTCCGCCGACGACCCGGCCGCGTACGGGGGTTTCACCGGGCCGCTGCACATCGCCCAGGAGTACCCCTGGTGGCTGAGCAAGTCCTTCAGCCGGATCCGGCTCACCGAGGCGGGCAAGGCCCTCGACCTCGGCGCGGGCGGCGCACCGCGCCTCACCTCGCTGCCCGGGGCGCTGCGCCAGACCTACCGCCTCGACGGCCTGCGGCTCACCCTGGACCTGCGCTTCGCCACCGACCGGACCGCCCTGGTCCGGGCTCGGATCCACAACACCGGCCGGGCACCACGCACCCTCGGCGCGGGCTGGACCGGCACCCTGCTGCGCCCCGCCGCGCCGCCCCAGCGCGACGCGCCCGCCCTGGCCGCCACCGCCCGCGGTGTCGCCGTCGGCTTCGCCCGGGTCCGGGAGAAGTGGGACTACCTCACCGACGGCACCGAACGCTTCGAGGTCACCCACCGCGAGCCCGTCCGCACCACCGTCACGGGCGACACCTACCGCAGCGACCTCGCCGCGCCCCTCACGCTCGCCCCCGGAGCGGCCCGCAGTCTGGACTGGACCGAGAGCTACACGTTCACCGCCGCCGAACGGACCCGCGAAGCGTCCGCGGTACGCCGTGTCCTCGCCCATCCGGCCGCCAACGCGGCCGCAGGTGAGGCGCGTTGGCGCCGCTACGTCGCCGCCGTCACCCGAGGCGTTCCCGCCGACCGGCGCCGCCTCGCCGTGAAGTCGCTGGAGACCCTCGTCACCAACTGGCGCTCCGCCGCCGGGCGGATCCGGCACGACGCCATCAGCCCCTCGATCTCCTACAAGTGGTTCACCGGCGGCATCTGGTCCTGGGACACCTGGAAACAGGCCGTCGGCACCGCGCGCTTCGACCCCCGGCTCGCCCAGTCCCAGATCCGCGCCATGTTCGACCACCAGATCCGGCCGACATCGGCGACCCGGCCGCAGGACGCCGGCATGATCCCCGACGCCGTCTTCTACAACGACCAGGCCGACGGCGGCGGCAACTGGAACGAACGCAACAGCAAACCCCCGCTGGCCGCCTGGGCCGTGTGGGAGGTCTACCGGCGCGGCGGCGACCGTGCCTTCCTGCGCGAGATGTACCCGAAGCTGGCCGCGTACCAGGCCTGGTGGTACCGCAACCGTGACCACGACCGCGACGGGCTCGCCGAGTACGGCGCGACCGTCGACCCCGCCAACGACAGTACCGAGGAGCGCAGGCTCGCCGCCGCCTGGGAGAGCGGCATGGACAACGCGCCGCGCTTCGACGCCGCCCTCGGCACCTCCGTCGTCACCAACCGCGACGCCTCCGGCACCGTCACCGGCTACTCCCTCACCCAGGAGTCCGTCGACCTCAACGCCTACCTCGCCGCCGACCAGGACCATCTCGCCGACATCGCCCGCGCGACCGGTGACCGCGCGGGGGAGCGGCGCTGGCGCGGCCGGGCCGAGGCCACGCACCGGGCGGTGCGCGAGCGCATGTACGACCCCGGGGACGGCTGGTTCCACGACATCGCCCTCGACAGCGGCGAGCGGCTCACCGCGCGGGGCCGGGGCATCGAGGGCGCCATCCCGCTGTGGACCGGCACGGCGTCGCGCGCACAGGCCGCCGCCGTACGCGACCGCCTCACCGACCCGCGCGAGTTCGCCACCCCCGTCCCGTTCCCGACCGTCGCCCGCAGCTCGCCCTACTTCGCCCCGCAGCGCTACTGGCGCGGCCCCGTCTGGCTGGACCAGGCGTACTTCGCCCAGGCGGGCCTGCGACGCTACGGCCACACGGCACAGGCCCGCACCCTCACGGACCGCCTCCTGGCCACGGCCCACGGCCTGTCTGCCCGGAGCCCGGTCATGGAGAACTACGACCCCCTGACCGGCGCACCCCTGAACTCACCCAACTTCAGCTGGTCGGCGGCGCTGCTGCTGCCGATGCTGAGCCGGCACTGAGGGCGCCGCGGCGGGTGCTCCGGGGCCTGGTCACGGCTTCCAGCGGTGCGCGTATCCCTCGCGCACAGGGCCGCCCAGGAGATCGAGCACCTGCTCCGCGGCTGCGGCGAGGGGGGTGGGGTCGGCCCGTTCGGCCACGGCCTGATGGCCGTCCAGGAGTGCCCTGCCCAGGACCGGGTCCGCGCTCAGGAGCCTGCGGGGGAGCCACTTGCCGATGCCCGTCCACGCGTTGTGGTGGGCGGTGAGCAGGTGTGCCGCCTCGCGCAGGACGTGGTCGGCGACGGACAACTGCTCGTAGCGCCCGGCCGAGCCGGTGACGGTCGAGTCGCGCGGGTCGATCAGGTCGATCAGGTCGTCCAGGTAGCAGGTGAGGACGTAGCGGCCGTGTTCCCGCTCCTCGGGGGTGAGCGGGGCGGGCCCGGACGCGAGCACCTGCCGGGCCAGGTCGCGGGTGCGGGCGACATGGCCGTGCGGGTCGGTCAGGGGCAGGCCCTGGTCGTAGAGGAAGAGCACGGTGCCGCGGCGGCGGGCCCGGTCCCATGCGAAGAACTCCGGCAGGTCCGCGACGGTGTTGAGGAACAGCTCGGCCAGGCGGCCCTCGTGCCGGACCACCTCCCGGCCGCTGTGGTCCTGGTCCGGCAGGAGCACCGCCACGTCCAGATCGCTGCTCGCCGTGGCGCGGCCCCGCGCGGCCGAGCCGCCGAGCAGCGCGCCCAGAGCGTGCGGGTAGCGCGCCGCGACCAACCGTGCTGCCGACGCCCGGAACGCCTCCTGGTCCTGTAGGTGATCACTCATGGGAGCAGCAGCGCCTCCGCCTCGGCGACCGCTTGCTTCAACGCGGTCGGGTCGTCGGGCCGCAGCCGAGCCACGACCGCGTCGATGCCGCGCAGGCCCGCCCGGCGCAGGAGCTGCTTCTCGTTGGTGACCCATTCGCCGCGCTCGGCGAGGACGGCGTGCGCGGACTGCAGGGCGGCCGTGGCGATGGCACCCGCGGCCTCGGTGGCCTGGCCGCGCGGCGCATAGGCGGACTTGGCGTAGTCCAGGGTCATGGCGGCACGTTGGCGCCACACCGGCGGGGCGGCCGCGCGCAGCGCCCGTGGGTATTCGGGGTGAGGGAGCGTGCCGCGCAGGACTCGGTTGATGGCCAGTTCGCCGACGACCAGGTAGCTGGGGATGCCCGCGAGGTGGAACATCAACGGCTCCCAGTGGAACCGGCCTTGGCGGGCCTCGGCGAGTTCGTGCTCGACCGCGTCGAGGTCGCGGTAGTGGACGTCGACGCCACGGCCGTCGATGGTGAACCACCCGCCGCCGTTGAACACGCCGCCGCCCCAGCCGCCGATCTCGGAGGCCTCACCGGACCAGCCGATGCCCCGCAGGTCGTCCGGGTCGAAACGGCCCCGGTAGTACACCGCCAGGTCCCAGTCGCTGTCCGGGGTGTGCGTGCCCTGGGCCCGCGAGCCGCCGAGGGTGACGGCGTGCACGGAGGGGAGAGCGGCGAGCCGGTCGGCCACGGCGTCGAGGAAGCGGTCGTCGTGGTCGGGCAGGCGGTCGTCGTTCGTCTCGGTCATCAACGCTCCGATCGTGTGTGGTGGATGGGGTGGATGGGGTGGAAGGGAGGGGAGGAGGGCGGCGAATCCGGCTGGGCCGGAGCGCGGGCACACCCGGTGGCCGCCGCCCCGGCCTACTCACTGAGCCCCACCACGCACCACCCGCGCCGGTCCGCCTCGGCGAGGACGCGCCCCCAGTCCTCAAGAAGGACGCCGAACTCGTCGAAGGTGCGCATCCACCCGCCTCCAGGAGCCGGCGCGGAATGGGTGGTGAAGGCCTCGCGCAGCCCGCCGAGGAGCGGCCGCAGCCGTTCCCACGCCGCCGCCAGGCGTCGCACGCTGTCGGGTGACCGCGCGAGCAGCACTCCGTGGAGTGCGGCGGGGTCGGCACAGGCGGAGCGCGGGTCCGCCAAGAAGCCCGGATCCGTGTGCTCGGCCTCGCCGTCGAGGCCGTTCCAGATCAGTCCGAGCAGCAGGGCGTCCCCTGCGGAGCGCAGCACCGGGTCGACGTGGTCGCGTACGGCCTCCCACCGCTCCCCGGCCCAGAAGTGCGCCTTGAACGAACCGAGGGTGCCCCGGAACTCGTAGATCCCGAAGACCGGGCCACCGGACCCGCGCGGCCACTCCCAGTCCCCCTCGACCGCCCGCGCGGCCTCCGGGCCGACGTCCCACAGCCCCGTCTCGTCCGCGTACCAAGCGTCCCGCAACCGCGGCAGCCGCTCCCGGGGCGGCACCTCGCCGAGCCACGACCAGTCGGCGATCAGCACGTTGATGTCCAGGCCCATTGGGGTGAGCGTAGTGATGGGGGGTGCCGCACGCGGACACCCCCCGTCGTTACGCGCTCAGTGCTGGTAGCTGGTGAAGGTGGTGTAGCCCGTCGTGCCGCCCTGGTACCAGGTGTCGGGGTCGGCGGTGTGCAGCGGCAGGTCCGCGCGGAAGCGTTCGACGAGGTCGGGGTTGGCGAGGAAGGCGCGGCCGTAGCTGATGAGGTCGGCGCCCTGGGCGAGCCGGTGCTCGCCGGCGGCCCGGTCGCCCGCCCGCGGGCCGATCTGGCCGCCGGGGTTGACGATGTAGGCGCCCGGCCACGCCTTGCGGAGCGCGACGAGGGTGTCCTCGTCGGTGCCGGTGAGGACGTGCAGATACGCGAGGCCGAGGGGCGCCAGGGCCGCGACGAGGGCGGCGTACAGCTCGGGCACGTCGTCCTCGGCGATGCCCCAGACGCTGCCGCCGGGGGAGAGGCGCAGGCCGACGCGGTCGGCGCCGATGGCGTCGGCCGCGGCCTCGGTCGCCTCGACGGCGAAGCGGATGCGGCCGGTGACCGATCCGCCGTAGGCGTCGGTGCGCCGGTTGGTGTTGGCGGAGAGGAACTGCTGGATGAGATAGCCGTTGGCGCCGTGGAGTTCGACGCCGTCGAAGCCCGCGTCGACGGCGCGCCTGGCGGCGTCCGCGAAGACCCGTATCTCGCCCCCGACCTCGGCGGTGCTGAGGGCGCGCGGGACCGGTGCGGCCTGGCGGCCCTTGGAGCCGGTGTACAGGGTGGCGTCGAGGGCGATCGCGGACGGCGCGACGGGGTGGTGCCCGGCGACATCGGGGTGGCCGACGCGCCCGGCGTGCATGAGCTGGGCGAAGACGCGGCCGCCGTTGGTGTGGACGGCGTCGGTCACCGGCCGCCACGCGGCGACCTGCGCGTCGGTGTGCAGGCCCGGGGTGTTGGGGTTGGACTGGCCCGTGAGGCTGGGCTGCACGCCCTCGGTGACGATGAGCCCGGCGGTGGCGCGCTGCGCGTAGTACGTCGCCGTGAGCTCGCCGGGGATGCCGTCGGCGGAGGCGCGGGCGCGGGTCATGGGGGCCATGACGAGGCGGTTGGGCAGCGTCAGGCTCCCGAGCTGGAAACTGTCGAACAGGCTGGTCACAGTCGTGTCCTTCGCGTAGTACCGGCGCAATGCGGGGTGGTGCGTCGGCTACGCTAAAACCTGACGTTGACGTCAGAGGCAAGTGTCGTAGGCGACAGGCCTCGCCGGGGGACGGACGGCGGGCGGCAGGGCCGCGCGGGACTCGGAGGAGGGGCTCATGAGGATCGGCGAACTCGCCGCGGCGACCGGTGTGAGCGTGCGGGCGCTGCGGTACTACGAGGAGCAGGACCTGCTGTCCGCGGACCGCAGCCCCAGCGGCCAGCGACACTACCCGGCCGCGGCCGTCGACCGCGTCCGGCTGATCCAGCAGTTGTACGCGGCCGGTCTCACGAGCAGGACCGTCGTGAAGCTGCTGCCCTGCATCGAGACCGACGACGTGGCCCCGCAGGTCCTGGAGCTGCTGCGCGCCGAACGCGCCCGCATCGACGGGCAGATCACCGGCATGCTGGAGACCAGGGACCGCCTCGACGCGGCCATCACCATGGCGAGCGAGGCCCGCGACCACGGCCGCCCCTGCCCGCGCTGAGGGCGCGCCGGGTTCCGGACAGGCCAGGCCGCCGTCAGGTGCCGATGACCCGCAACGAGGCCCACAGCGCGAGGGTGGAGATCAGCAGGGCGGCGGGGACGGTCAGGAGCCCGAGGACGGTGAACTCCTTGAGCCGGACGTCGTGCTCGTGGTGATGGGTGATGCGGCGCCAGAGCAGCGTGGCCAGGGAGCCCGCGTAGGTGAGGTTGGGGCCGATGTTGACCCCGAGGAGCACGGCGAGGACCGCTCCGGGGCCGGAGGCGGCGGCGAGGGGGGTGAGGGCGAGCACGGCGGGCAGGTTGTTGATCAGGTTCGCGAGGACGGCGGCGAGTGCCGCGGTGCCGAGGAGCGCGGGCAGGGACGTGCCGTCGGGCAGGGCGTGGCCGAGCGCGTCGCCGAGGCCGTTGTCGATGACGGCGCGCACGACGACGCCGAGGGCCAGGACGAACGCCAGGAACGGAAGGCCCGCGGAGCGGACGATCGCCGCCGGTGTGGTGTGCCGCCGGGCCAGGGCGCGTACCGCCATGACAGCCGCGCCGGCCGCCGCCGCCCAGGCAGGGTCGACGTCGGCCGCGGAGGCCACGGCGAACCCGGCGAGCGTCGCGGCGACGGTCACCAGCGCGAACAGCGGCACCTCCGGGCGCTCCTCGGCCCCGTCGTCGTCGGTGGGCGCGTCCAGGTCGGCCGCGAAGTAGCGGCGGAACACGACGTACTCGACGGCGATCGCGGCCACCCAGGGAAGCAGCATCAGGAGCGCGAAGCGGGTGAACGTCAGGCCTGTCGCGGTGAACGCGAGCAGATTCGTCAGGTTCGACACCGGGAGCAGCAGGGACGCCGTGTTCGACAGGTGGGCGCAGGCGTAGGCGTGCGGCCTGGCGGAGGTGCCCATGCGGGTGGCCGTGGCGAACACCACCGGAGTCAGCAGGACCACGGTCGCGTCCAGGCTGAGCGCGGCGGTCACGGCCGACGCGAGCGCGAACACCGAGCCGAGAAGCCGCCGTGGCCGGTGCCGGGCCCAGCGGGCCATCCATGTGCCGCAGGCCCGGAAGAGCCCCTCGTCGTCGCACAGCTTGGCGAGCACCAGGACGGCGGCGAGGAAGCCGATCACCGGCCCGAGCCGGGCCGCCTCGTCGCGCACGTCGTCCAGCGGGATCGCCCCCGTGACGATGACGAGGGCGGCGGCGGGCACGGCGAACACCGCCTCCGGCCGCCCGAAGGGACGAACGACCGCGCACACCAGTACGACGATCAGGGCGGCGACGGACAGGAACTCGAAGAGCATGACCTCGATCATTCACGGTGCCCCACGCGGGCCGGGACACCACCCCGGAACAAGCGGAGCGAATGATTCAGTCGCGCCCCCGGGCCCGCCGGAAGCGCGCCAGGCCTTCGGCGAGGTCGACGACCGGCTCGGGGTAGTCGAACCGGGCGCGGTCCAGGCCGGTGAGCCGCCACGGCTCGTGCACCGTGGCGCCGTCCAGGTCCGCCCGGACGAAGAGCGGCACGCTCTCATCCGCCTCGTTGAGCGCGGCGCGCGGCGGGGGATGGTCGTGCAGCCGCAGGTCGGACGTGAACAGCACGAGTGAGACGTCCATGGCGCTACTCCTGGGGCGGTGCTTCTCGCCGGGGGGGGGCAGCAGACGGCGACGGTGACGGCGTACGATCACCTGCCGCTCAGTCTCTCCGTAAAGGTCCTTGCCCGTGCCCTCCGCCATACCGAGTCCCGCGCAATCCGGCCTGTTGTCTCCGGAGACGGGCCTGTTGCCTCCGGAGAGTTGCTCGTTGTCTTCGGAGAGTGGCCTGTTGTCTCCGGAGATGCGTACGAGGGATGAGGACGGGGAGCGGCTGCGGGCGCTGTTGTGGCGTGCCGGGCCGGGCTGGCGGATGGTCAGCAGCGCTGTCCTGGGCGGCGGTATCGGGGAGCGTTCCTGGGTGCTCAACGCGCAGGTGTCGCACGGCTATCGGCGGACCGACCCGGAGCGGCACCTGACGGACCTCGCGCGCGCGGCGGGAGCCGAGGGGCCCGGCGTCGGCCTGATGACCGCCGCCGACGTGTCCGCGTACGCCCACGCCGCCGACGGGGGCGTGGAGGCCGTCGTGACCGCGGGCATCAGGGTGCGCGGCTGGGCGGCGGCCCCGGACGAGGGGTCCTTGCTCCTGGCGCGCCCCGGCACGATCAACATCGTCGTGGCGCTGCCGACGGCCCTGACCGACGCGGCGCTGGTGAACGCCGTCGCCACCGCCACGGAGGCCAAGGTGCAGGCGCTCCTGGACGCCTCCCACGACTGCTCGGGCACGCCCACGGACGCGGTGTGCGTGGCCGCGCGCGTCCCGCGTGCCGGGGAGGAGGCGCACGCCTTCGCCGGGCCGAGATCGTTGTGGGGCGCCCGCCTCGCCCGGGCCGTCCATCGGGCCGTGCTCACCGCGAGCCGCCCACAGGCCACGCCCGCCGGGGCCTGAGGGCGGGCCCACTCGGGGGCAGCCCGCCGGGCCTGAGGGCGCGCCCGCCCCGGGGCAGCCCGCTGAGGCCGGGGCGGACCCGCCGCGCGCCGCCCGCGTCCACCGAGGCCCAGATGCGCCGCCATCGGCTGCCCCACCTGCCGCAACGCGCGGGCCCGGACGGCTGACCCACCCGAATCGCCGCGTCGGCACCGCGCCGATGTCAGTGCCCCCTGCGAACGTGGACGCATGACCACCACCACGCGCGCCGCACCCGGCGACCTGGTCGCGGCCCTGCGACTGCCGGTGTGGAACACCCTGTCCGCGCGCGCCGAGGGCCTGCGCCGGGAACTGCCGCCCCGCCCCGACGCACCGGCCGAGCGCTTCGCGTGGCTGCGTTCCCTCACCCCCGAGCAGGCTCGGAACGCGGCCCTCCTGGACCACCTCGACGCCCTGTGCGGACACCTCGCCGGAAAGCCCGCACTCGGCTACGCCCCCGACGACCCGCTGCCGGACGCCGCCCTTGAAGCCGCCGAGGGCTTCAACCCGCAGCTGACCGCGCTCATCACCCGCTATCGGGCGGCGCGCGACGCCGACCCCGCCGACCGCTCCCAAGGGCGGCGCCGCGAGCGGCCCTGACGAGGCGCGCGAGGGGCCCGAGGGACCGAGGGGCTGGTATCCGTGGCTCGAATGGCTCGAATGGAGTGGAACTGGCCTACGGGGTGGGGGTTTTCTGGTGGGGCGGCTGCACGAGGAGGAAATCCGGCCATGGCCATGACGAAGATACCGGGCCCCGATCCCCGGCCGGACGGCGGCGTGGGCGCCGTCACGGAGGCGGGCGGGCTGCACCAGTACCAACTGCGGCTGCACGCCGAGTACGGCCCCGTCGTGCGGTTCCAACTGCCCGGCGCGGAGACGGCCGTCTCCGTCGCCGACCCCGTGCTCCTCGAAGCCACCGCGCACCTGAACGAACGGCCGGACCAGCTGTTCGAGTTCCTCGCGCCGCTGTGCGAGGCGGACAACCTCCAGGTCATCCCGGCCGCCCAGCACACGCCGTGGCGACGGATCCTGCTCTCGGTGTTCGCCGGACGCCCCTCCCACGAGCGGCACTTCGCGACCTTCACCGCGCTGACCACGGACCTGGCCGACGGCTGGGCCGAGCGGGCCGACGGCGAGCCCGTCGAACTCCAGAAGGACCTCACGGCGCTGACCCTGCGGATGATCTGCGAATACGCCCTCGGCGGCAGCGGCGCCGCCGACCCCGACCGCGTCATCACCGCGTTCGAGGACGTCCTCACCGAGTACCTGGGACGGCTCTACCAGGTCCCGGTCCCCGGCACCCAGGAGGAACGCGCCGAGCGCGCCGAAGCGGCCCTGGCGCAACTGCGCGCGACGGTCGACCAGGTGGTCGCGGCGCACCGCTCCGACGACCGCGCGGACCGCAGCGATCTGATCGGGGCGCTCGTCGAGGCCGGTGAACCGCCCGCACGGATCCGCGACACCGTCATGGCGACCCTCCTGGCCGCCCACCACACCACGGGCGTGGCCGTCTCCTGGACCCTGCATCTGCTCGCGCGCCACCCCGACGTGGCCGCACGTGTCACCGACGAACTGGACCGCGTGCTCGGCGACCGCGCCGCCCCCGACTACACCGACCTGCGCGGGCTCACGTACCTGAACATGGTCCTCAAGGAGTCGATGCGGCTCTACCCGCCCGGCCCCTACGGCGCGCGGGAGACCACCGACGCCCTCGTCGTCGGCGACTACGAGATCCCCGCGGGGGCGACGGTCTTCTACCCCTTCTGGGCCGTCCACATGAACCCCGAGCACTGGCCCGAGCCCGAGCGGTTCGACCCCGAGCGGTTCACGCCCGAGGAGATCGCGAAGCGGCCGCGGCTCGCCCACATTCCCTTCGGCATCGGCCCGCGGAGCTGCGAGGGCGCGAACCTGGCCGTGGTCGAGGCCCAACTGATCCTGGCCGTCCTGCTCAAACGTTTCCGGTTCCGGCCGGTGCCGGGCCACGAGGTGACGCCGGTCGAACGGTTCGTGCTCTGGGCGGCCGACGACATCCGCATGCTGGTGAGCCCGCGCGTCCCGGCGTAGGACGGGGAACATTCGTCCAAGACGAGCCGGCGCGCACCGGCCAGGGTGGGGGCATGTACGGCGACGACTCCGAAGACGGCCGGGACCCTGAACGCGGCCGGGACTCCGCGACACGCCGTGCCCACGCCGGCGGCCCGGGCTCCGACGACGGCTGGGACACCGTGCGGCCCGTCGGCGGGTCCGCGGTGCGCGGGGTCCACGTGGCCGGGTACCGCTCCCGCGCGGGCGGACGCATCGACATGCGTGTGTTCCCGCAGCCGTTCGTGACCGTCGTCCTCGGCTCCGGCGACGCCCTGCTGCACGTCGAGGACGGCTCGGGCCGGGCGGCCCTGGGCAGCCTCGTCGCCGGTCCCGTGCCCGGGCCGACCCGCATTCGCTCCGGGCGGTTCTCCTGCGTCGAGCTGCGCCTGTCGCCCCTGGCCGCCTACGCGCTCATGGACACCGCGCCCGCCGACCTCCAGGGGTCCGTGACCGGCCTGGAGGAGCTGTGGGGAGCGCGGGGGCGGCGGCTCGGCGAACGGATCACCGGCGCCGGGGGCTGGCCGGAGCGGTTCGCCCTCGTCGACCGGTTCCTCGTCGAGCGGGCGGCGCGGGCGCCGTCGGTGGACGCGGAAGTCGCGGCGAGCTGGTCGGCCATCGTGGCCCGGCGGGGCCGGGTGCGGGTCGGTGACCTGGCGGCCGCGTGCGGGTGGAGCCGCAAGCGGCTGTGGGCCCGGTTCACGGCCCAGGTCGGCCTCACCCCCAAGCGCGCGGCGATGCTCGTCCGCTTCCACAGCGCGGTCCGCCGCCTCCACGCGGGCGCGGACGTCACCGAGGCCGCGCTGGCCTGTGGATACGTCGACCAGTCCCACCTCCATCGCGATGTGCACGCTTTCACCGGGTGCACGCCGGGTGCGCTGGTACGCCTAGCGACGTCGGCCCATGCCGACATCTACGAGGACGCCGACGCCGCCGACGGGACGCTCATGCGGAGGCCGCGCATGAGGTCGACGCCGCCACCCATCCCGTAACGCAGACGACTCACCTGGCGAAGCAGACGACTCACCTGGCGAAAGGGACCACACAGTGACGAACGACGAGGCCCGGGAGACCACTCCCGACGACGCCCGCTTGGTCATCGAGTACGCCTTCGGCGGCGTGGCGGCGCAGACGATGCGCGCGGCCCTGCGGCTACGGGTGGTCGAGCTGATCGGCGACAAGGAGATGGCGGCGGACGACGTGGCCGCCCAGGCGGCCGCGGCGCCGCAGCCCATGGCGAGGCTGCTGCGCGCCCTGGCCAGTCTCGGCCTGCTGGAGGAACGCGCCGCGGGCATCTTCGCCGTCACGCCCGCCGGCGCCCTGCTCGACCCCGCGCGCCCCGACTCCCTCGCCTCCATCGCCCGGATGTTCACCGACCCGATGATGCTGCGGGGCTGGGAGCAACTGGACGACAGCGTCCGTACCGGCGAGGTCGCCTTCGACAAGGTCTTCGGGACGGACTTCTTTGGTCACCTCAAGCAACACCCGGACCTGTCGGCGGAGTTCAACACGGCGATGAGCCAGGGGACCCGGCAGACGGCCGCGGCGCTGCCGGGCGCCGTCGACTTCGGGCGGTTCAAGACGGTCATGGACATCGGCGGCGGCGACGGCACGCTCCTCAGCGCCGTGCTGAGGGAGCACCCCGCCGTCACCGGCGTCATCTACGACACCGAGGAAGGCCTGGCCCAGGCCCCGGCCACCTTGAGCCGGGACGGACTCGCCGACCGATGTTCCCTGGTGGCCGGGGACTTCTTCCGCTCGGTGCCCGAAGGCGCCGATCTCCACATGATGAAGAGCATCGTCCACGACTGGTCGGACGACCAGGTGGTGACGATCCTGAGCCACTGCCGCGCGGCGCTGCCACCCGGCGGCCGCGTCCTGATCGTGGAGCCCGTCCTCTCCGAGATCGTCGACGCCGAGACCGCCGGGCGGATCTACCTGAGCGACCTGAACATGCTGGTGAACGTCGGCGGCAGGGAACGCACCCGCGCGGAGTTCGAGGAGGTGTGCCGCCGCGCCGGGCTCGCGGTCACGTCCGTCACGCCGCTGCCGCAGGCCCCGCCGTTCCACGCCATCGAGGCGGAGGCCGCCGCCGACTGACGGCGCGGCGGGTCCAGCGGGTCCGACGGGTCCGGTGGGCCCCGATAGGGCCGGTGGGCCTGCCAGGTCCGAGACACGCAGAAGGCCCTGGTCCCGGGGGAAGTGCCACCCGGGACCAGGGCCGCTGTGTCGCGCCCTACGCCACGGTTGCCCCATCCGCTCCTACGGCGCGGTGGCCGGACGGCTCGGCGGAGTCGGCGCCCAGGGCAAGCCGCACCAACTCGTCGGTGCTCATCGCGTCGACGGCGCTGTCATCACCGGGCCCGTCGGCCCCATCAGCTGCGTCGGCCCCGTCCCGGCCGGACGGCGCGCCTCCATCCACCGGTCCCTCCTGCGCCCCGCCCGTCCGCACGGCCAGGTCCACGGCGAGCCGGTCGGCGAGGGCGCCGGGGCTCGGGTGGTCGAAGACCAGGGTCGGGGGCAGCCGGACGCCGGTCGCCGTGCTGAGCCGGTTGCGCAGCTCCAGCGCCGTCAGCGAGTCGAACCCGAGGTCCTGGAACCGGCTCGCCGCCGCGACCCGCTCCGGAGCCGCGTGCCCGAGGACGGCGGCCACCTCGGCCCGCACGGCCTGCAGGATGATGTGCCGCTGCTCCTTGTGCGGCGCGGTGGAAAGACGGCCGCGCAGCACGGCGGCCGGGGTCTCGGTGGGCCGCGCGGTGGCCGCCCGGGCCGGGGCCGCCGCCGGGGCGAGGGTCCGCAGGACCGGCGGGACCGTACCGGAGTCGAGGCCGCGCAGGTCGAGCCGGGCGGGTGCAAGGACCGGCGCCCCGTCCGCGACGGCCGCGTCGAAGAGGGTGAGGCCCTCGTCGGCGGACAGCGGGGCGACACCGGACCGCGCCAGGCGCAGCAGATCCGTGTTCCCGAGCCCCGCGGCCATGTCCTCCTCGCCCGCCCACAGGCCCCACGCGAGCGACACGGCGGGCAGCCCCTCGGCGTGCCGTCGCCGCGCCAGGGCGTCGAGGAAGGTGTTGGCGGCCGCGTAGTTGCCCTGGCCCGCGGTGCCGAGCATCCCCGAGAGGGAGGAGAACAGGACGAACGCCGACAGGTCCAGGTGCCGGGTCAGCTCGTGCAGATGCAGGGCGGCGTCCGCCTTGGGCCGCAGGACGGCGTTCAGGCGCTGTGGCGTGAGCCCTTCCACGACCACGTCGTCGAGGACGCCCGCCGAGTGCACCACCGCGGTCGGCGGCTGCTCGAGACCTTCCAGGAGCGCGGCCACGGCGGCCCGGTCGGCCGTGTCGCAGGCCGCGACGGTCACCTGCGCGCCGGTGGCCTCCAGCTTGGCCACGAACTCCTCGGCGCCCGGCGTGTCCAGGCCGCGCCGCCCGGTCAGGACGAGGCGGCGTACGCCGTGCAGCTCCGTCAGATGACGGGCCACGACCCGGCCCAGGGCGCCCAGGCCACCGGTGATCAGTACGTTGCTGTGCGCGCCGAACGCCACGGCCGCGGTGTCGCCCGGCTGGTGCTCGCGCAGCCGCGGGACGAGTGACGCACCGGCGCGGACGGCGAGTTGGGGTTCCTCGGAGGCGATGGCCCGGACGAGGCCGCGGACGGAGTCGGGGTGGTCGTCGGTGTCGATCAGCATGAACCGGCCGGGGTGCTCCGCCTGCGCGGAGCGGACCAGCCCCCACACCGCGGCCCGCGCCGGGTCCGGGTGCTCGCCGTCGGCCGCGGCGACCGCGTCCCGGGTGAGCAGGACGAGGCGGCTCGCGGTGAACCGGTCCTCGGCGAGCCAGCGCTGGACGAGTTCGAGTGCTTCGGTGGTGGCCGCCCCGGTGGGTCCGCCAGGTTCGGTGGACCCACCGGGTGCGTGGGATCCGCGGGGTGCCGCGGACCCGTTGGCTCCGCCCGGGTGGCCGGGCGCGCCGGATCCGGTGAGGTCGCCGTGTGCGGCGGCCCCACCGAGCGTGAGGACGACGACATGGGGCGCCTCGGTCCCGTCGTCGTGCGTGCGGAGCAGGTCGTCGAGGGCCGCGTGGGCGCGTACGGTCACGCCCCCCGCCCGCACGGTGTCGCGCAGCGCGTCCGTGCCCCGGCCGATCACGGCCCAGGTGCCGGTCGGTGTGGGCGCGGACAGCTTCCGCTCGGGCCAGTGCAGGGCGAACAGGGCGGCGCTGTCGGCCGGTCGGCCCGCGCCGGGCGGCAGCTCGCGCAGGGCGAGCGCGTCGGCGCTGAGCAGCGGGGCGCCGGTCGCGTCGGCGATGAGGAGCGCGTACGTGTCGCCGTCGCCGCGCCGCAGCAGCACGCGCAGCGTGGCGCTCTCGGCGCTGTCCTTCGAGCCCGTGCCCTGGGCGCGTTCGGTGTGCTCGGAGCCATCGGTGCTGTCGGTGTGCAGCCTCAGGCCGCTCCACGCGAACGGTACGAGGAGCCGGTCGTCGTCGCCCGCGGCGCCGAGCAGGGAGTGCAGGGCGGCGTCGAGGGCGGCGGGGTGCGGCACGAACCCGGCATCGATCGCGCCCGTCGGTGCGTCGACCTCCGCGTACAGCTCGGCCCCGGCGCGCCACAGCCGACGCAGGCCCTGGAAGGTGGGGCCGTAGCTGTAACCGCGGTCGGCGAGGCGGGTGTAGAGGCCGTCGATCGGCACGGGGGAGGCCTCCGGGGGCGGCCAGGCGGTGAGGTCGGCCGGGCCCCGCGCGGCAGTGGTCGACCCATCGGTCGCGTCGGCCCCACCAAGCCCACCAAGCCCACCAGGTCCGTCGGCCCCGTCCGCGCTCAGCGCACCGGTCGCGTGCCGCGTCCACGGCGTGGACGGCGAGCCCCCCGGCCGCGAGTAGAGCGCCAGGGAGCGGCTGCCGTCGTCGGCGGGGGCGCCGACGATGACCTGGACCGCGGCGGGTTCGGTGAGCGACAGCGGCTGTTCCAGGGTGAGGTCGGCCACCTGTGCCGCGCCGGTGCGTCGCGCCGTGTACAGGGCGAGCTCCGCGACGGCGGCGCCCGGCAGTCGTACGGAACCGGCGATGACGTGATCGGCGAGCCACGGCTCGGCGTACGGGTCGAGGTTCCCCGTGAACAACAGGGCCTGGCCGTCGGCCAGTTCCACGCCGTCGTCGAGCACCGGGTGGCCGCGGCCCGCGGCCGCCGCCGGGGCGGCCGGGGCGGTCGGGGCGCTGAGCCAGTACCGCTCGCGCTGGTAGGGGTAGGTGGGCAGGGGCACCGTACGGCCGCCGGGGAAGAAGTCGCTCCAGTCGACGGCGGCGCCGCCCACGTAGTTCCGGGCCAGTGCGGCGGTGACGGTACGGACTTCGTCGTGGCCGCGGCGCAGCAGCGGCGCGACGGAGACGTCCTCGCCCTCGCTGCCCCGGACCATGGCGGTGAGCACGGCGTCCGGGCCGACTTCGAGGAACCCGGTCACGCCGTCCGCGGCGAGGTGGCGCACGCCGTCGAAGAAGCGGACGGTGCCGCGCAGTTGACGTACCCAGTAGTCTGGATCGGCCAGTTCGTCGGCGGTGGCGACACGGCCGGTGACGTTGGAGATGACCGGGATGCGGGGTGCCGCATACGTCAACTGGGCCGCCACGGCACGGAAGTCGGCGAGGACGCCGTCCATGTGCGGCGAGTGGAAGGCGTGGCTGACGCGAAGGCGGGACGTGCGGCGGCCCTCGTCGCGCCAGACGCGGGTCAGTTCCAGGGCGGCTTCGACGTCGCCGGTGATGACGACGGACGTGGGTCCGTTCACGGCGGCGATGTCGAGGCGTCCGGCGTAGGGGGTGAGGGTCTCGCGTACCTCGTCCTCGGTGGCTTCGACGGCCGTCATCGCGCCGCCCGCCGGGGCGGACTGCATCAGTCGGCCTCGGGTGGCGACCAGGGTGCAGGCGTCGGTGAGGTCGAGTACGCCGGCGACATGGGCGGCCGCTATCTCGCCGACGGAGTGGCCGAGGAGGTGGTCGGGCGTGACCCCGAAGTGCTCCATGAGCCGGAACAGGGCGACCTCGACGGCGAACAGGGCGGGCTGCGTGTACCGGGTCTCGTCGAGCAGGGCCGCCTCCGGGCTGCCCTCGTCGGCGAAGATCAGCTCGCGCAGGTCGATGCCCGCGACGGACTCCATCCGGTCGCAGATCTCGTCGAGGGCGGCGCCGAACACCGGGAAACGGGCGTGCAGTTCACGGCCCATCCCCGGCCGCTGGCTGCCCTGTCCGGTGAACAGGAACGCGGTGCGCACCGGGCCCGCCGCGCCGCCGGTCACCACGTTCGCCGCCGTCTCGCCGTCCCGCAGGGCGTCGAGCCCGGCGAGCAGCTCCGCGCGGTCGGCCGCCAGGATCACGGCACGGTCCGTGAGGGTGGCGCGGGACGCGGCGAGGGAGTGGCCGATGTCGAGGTCCGCCCGGCCGAGCGCTACCGCGTCGTGAGCGTCGGGGGCCCCGACGCCCCCGACGGCTCCGGCGGCCTCGGTGGACGCGACAGACGCGACGGACCGGATGGCCTGAGCGGACGCGTCGGACAAGGCGACCTCGGCGGACACGTCGCGCAGGGCGGCCGCAGCGGACCCGGCGGCTCCTGCGGACGACTTGCCCGCCCCGGCCGCGAGCGGCCGCAACTGCGCCGCCTGCGCCCGCAACGCTCCGGTTCCCCGAGCCGACACCAGCCACGGCACAAGACCCGGCCCGGCGGCGATCCCGGTCTCCTGCTGCCCGGCCCCCGGCTGCCCCGCCTGCTCGGGCGACGGAGCGACCACCGGCGCCTCTTCCAGTACGACATGGGCATTGGTGCCGCTGACGCCGAACGACGACACACCGGCCCGCCGCGGCGCCGCGCCCGCGTCCCAGGGCCTGGCGTCCGTGAGCAGCGACACCGCGCCGGAGCCCCAGTCGACGTGCGGCGTCGGCTCGCCCACGTGCAGCGTGCGCGGCAGGATGCCGTGCCGCATCGCCTGGACCATCTTGACGATGCCGCCGACCCCGGCCGCGGCCTGCGCGTGCCCGATGTTGGACTTCAGCGTGCCCAGGTACAGGGGCCGCTCCGCGTCCCGGTCCTGGCCGTAGGTGGCGAGGAGTGCCTGCGCCTCGATCGGGTCGCCGAGCCGGGTGCCGGTGCCGTGCGCCTCGACGGCGTCGACGTCGGCCGGGGCGAGCCCGGCCTGGGCCAGGGCGTCGCGGATGACCCGCTCCTGCGAGGGGCCGTTGGGCGCGGTGAGGCCGTTGCTCGCGCCGTCCTGGTTGATGGCCGAGCCGCGGACGACGGCGAGGACCTCGTGGCCGTTGCGGCGCGCGTCGGAAAGCCGTTCGAGCAGCAGCACGCCGGCGCCCTCGCTCCACGCGGTGCCGTCGGCCGCGCCCGAGAACGCCTTGCAGCGCCCGTCGGGGGCGAGGCCGCGCTGACGGCTGAACTCGATGAACGTGGCGGGCGCCGACATGACCGTGACACCCCCGGCGAGGGCGTACTCGCACTCGCCGTTGCGCAGTGCCTGCGCCGCCAGATGCGTGGCGACCAGCGACGAGGAGCACGCCGTGTCCACGGTGATGGCGGGCCCCTTGAGGCCCAGCGTGTAGGAGACACGGCCGGACACCACGCTGGGCGAGTTGCCGGTGAAGCCGTACGCCTCCACGCTCTCCGGCGTGGCGCGCAGCCGCGAGGTGTAGTCGCTGTACATCACGCCGCAGAACACGCCGGTACGGCTGCCGTGCAGGGCCGTCGGCGCGATGCCCGCGCTCTCCACGGCCTCCCAGCTGGTCTCCAGGAGGAGGCGCTGCTGCGGGTCCATGCCCGCCGCCTCGCGCGGGCTGATGCCGAAGAACTCGGGGTCGAAGCGGTCCGCGTCGTACAGGAAGCCGCCGTGGCGCGTGTAGGACTTGCCGGGCCGCTCGGGGTCCGGGTCGTAGAGGTTCTCGACGTCCCAGCCGCGGTTCTCCGGGAACGGGCCGATCGCGTCGGTGCCCTCGGAGACGAGCTGCCACAGGTCGTCCGGGGTGCGGACGTCGCCGGGGTAGCGGCAGGCCATGCCGACGATCACGATCGGGTCGTCGTCCCGGACGGCCGTCGGCGCGGTGCTCGGCGCGCCCGGCCGGGCGGTGGGGGCCTGGTCGAGGTGGGACACGACGTGGTCGGTGAGGGCGGACGGGGTGGGGTGGTCGAAGACGACGGTGGCCGACAGCTTGAGGCCGGTGGCCGTGCCGAGCCGGCCGCGCAGTTCGAGGCCCGACAGGGAGTCCAGACCCAGCTCCCGGAACGCCGCGTCCGGGGCGATGCCCGCGGCGCTCGGCAGCGCGAGCACCGCGGCCACCGTCGAGACGATCAGGTCCATGACGGCGCGGCGGCGTTCGGTCTCCGGCAGCGCGGCCGTGCGCGCGGCCCACGAGTCCGCGCCGGTCCCCGCGCCGCCGTCCGCGGCGCGGCGGCGGGAGCGGGTGCGGGGCGCCAGGGTGCGCAGCAGCGCGGGCGGGGACGCGTCGGGGGCGCGGAGCGCCGCCACGTCCAGCTCGACCGGGACGAGCAGCGGCTCACCCGAGGCCAGGGCCGCGTCGAACAGCTCCATGCCGCGCTCGGCCGACAGGGGCAGGACGCCGTTGCGGCTCCAGCGGGCGACGTCCGCGTCGGACAGCTTCGCGGCCATGCCCCCGGCCGTCGCGTCCCACATCCCCCAGGCCAGCGACGTCGCGGGCAGACCGTGGGCACGGCGGTGCTGGGCGAGCGCGTCCAGGTGGGCGTTGGCGGCGGCGTAGGCGCCCTGGCCGGGGTTGCCGAGGAGACCGGCGATGGAGGAGAACACCACGAACGCGGCCAGCGGCAGCTCCGCGGTGAGTTCGTGCAGGTGCCGGGCGCCGTCAGCCTTGGCGGCGAGCACCCGGTCGACGTCGTCGGGGCGCAGGTTGTCGAGCGTGGCGTCGGCGAGGACACCGGCCGTGTGCACCACGGCCGTCAGCGGATGCTCGTCCGGCACGGCGGCGAGGACCTCGGCCAACCGCTCCCGGTCCGTGACGTCGCAGGCCACGACGGTCACGGTGACGCCCGACCCGGCGAGTTCCGCGACCAGTTCGGGGGCGTGCCCGCTGCGGCTGCACAGCAGCAGGTGCCGCACCCCGTGCCGGACGGCCAGATGCCGGGCGACGAGTCGGCCGAGGCCCCCGGTGCCGCCGGTGACCAGGACGGTGCCGTCCGGGTCGAGCGTAACCGCCGCGTCCTCGGGGACGGTGGCGCGGGTCAGCCGGGGCGCGTACAAGGTGCCGCCCCGCAGCGCCAGTTGGAGCCCGTCGGCGGCGGCGAGGGCGGCGGCCGCGTCGATCCCGGTGGGGCCGTGGTCTTCGGCGGGGCTGTCGGCGGTGTCTTCGATGTCCAAGAGGGCGAAGCGGCCCGGGTGTTCGCTCGACGCGGTGCGCAGCAGCCCGTGCACGGCGGCCCCGGGCAGGTCGCGCACGTCGTCGCCGGACGCGGTGGCGACCGCCTCGCGGGTCAGGAACAGGAACGTGGTCGACTGCAGCCGCTCGTCGGCGAGGCAGCGCTGCACGGTGGCGAGGGTCCGGCGGACCGCGTCGCCCGTCGCCGCCAACTCGTCGCGCCGGTCTTCGGGGGTGCGGTACGGGAGTACGAGGACGTCGGGAGCGGGCTCGCCGGAGGCCAGGGCGGCATCCAGGGCCTCCAGGTCCCGGTACGGCGTGCCGGTGAAGCCGGGCGCGGGGCCGCCGAGGACAGCCCAACGGCCGCTGCGAGACGCGGGGTTGACGGCCGGGACCGGGTGCCACTCCAGGTGGTGCAGGCCCTCGCGGACGGAGCCGCCCCCTGCGGCGATCCGGTCCAGCGGCACCGGGCGCATCGTGAGCGAGCCCACGGTGAGCACGGGCTGCCCGGCGGGGTCGGTGGCCTCCAGGACGACGCCGTCGCCCTCGCCCGGACTGAGCCGGACGCGCAGTCGGGTGGCGCCCGCCGCGTGCAGGGTGACGCCGTCGTACGAGAACGGCAGGCGCAGGGCGCCCGGCGCGTCCGGTTCGCCGAGCAGCAGGGCGTGCAGGGCCGCGTCGAGGAGAGCGGGGTGGAGGCCGTACTCGGCGGCCTCCGCGTGCTGCTCCTCGGGCAGCGCCACCTCCGCGTACAGGTCGGGGCCCGACCGCCAGGCGGCCCGCAGCCCCTGGAACGCCGGGCCGTACGCGTACCCCAGGTCGGCGAGGCGCGCGTACAGACCCTCGTGGTCGAGCGGCCGGGCGCCGGGCGGCGGCCAGCTCCCCTCCGCGGCGGAGGCGGGCACGGGCGCACCGGCCGCGGCGAGGACGCCCGAGGCGTGCAGCGTCCACTCGCCCTCGCCCCACGCGGACCCCCCGGTTGCCGGGTCGCGGCGCGAGTGGACGGCGACGGCGCACTCGCCGGAGTCGTCGGCGGGTCCCACGGTGAGCTGGAGGCGGATGCCCTCGTCGGGCAGGCGCAGCGGCTCTTCGAGGACGAGTTCGCGCAAGGAGCCGAGCCCGGCCCGGTCGCCCGCGGCGACGGCGAGTTCCACGAGGGCCGCGCCGGGCACCAGCGTGGAGCCCGCGATGAGGTGCTGGGCGAGCCAGGGGTGGGTGTGTGCCGAGAGCCGCCCGGACAGGAGCAGGCCGTCGCCCCCGGCGAGGCTCGTCATGCCGCCGAGCAGCGGGTGCCCGGCCGCCTCCAGGCCGAGGCCGGTGGCGTCGCCCGTGGGCGCGGGCGTGTCGAGCCAGTAGCGGCGGCGCTGGAAGGCGTACGTGGGCAGCACGGTCCTGCGGGCGCCGGGGAACAGCGCGCCGGAGTCCACGGGCGCCCCGTGCAGGGCGAGATGGGCCAGCGCGGTGGCGAGGGTGTGCGCCGCGGGCCGGTCGGGGTGCAGCACGGCGACCGGCCGCGGGCCGTCCTCGCCCAGGCACGCCCGGGTCATCGCGGCGAGCACGGGCGCCGGGCCCAGCTCGACGTACGTCGTGACCTTCTCGTCGTGGAGAACGCCGACTCCGTCGGCGAACCGGACCGTGTGCCGCAGGTGGCGGACCCAGTACTCGGGGTCGGCCAGTTCGTCGGCGGTGGCGACGCGGCCGGTGACGTTGGAGACCACGGGGATGCGTGGCGGCGCGTAGGTCAGCCCGGCGGCCACCTCGCGGAACGCGTCGAGGACCCCGTCCATGTGCGGCGAGTGGAAGGCGTGGCTGACCTTGAGGTCGGTGGTGCGGCGGCCCTTCTCCCGGAAGGACGCGGCGAGGTCGGCGGCGGCGTCGGTGTCGCCGGTGACGACGACGGAGCCGGGGCTGTTGACGGCGGCGATGTCGAGGCGTCCGGCGTAGGGGGTGAGGGTTTCGCGTATCTCGTCCTCGGTGGCTTCGATGGCCGTCATCGTGCCGCCCGCCGGGGCGGACTGCATCAGTCGGCCTCGGGTGGCGACCAGGGTGCAGGCGTCGGTGAGGTCGAGTACGCCGGCGACATGGGCGGCCGCTATCTCGCCGACGGAGTGGCCGAGGAGGTGGTCGGGCGTGACCCCGAAGTGTTCGAGCAGCCGGAACAGCGCGACCTCCAGCGCGAACAGGGCGGGCTGCGTGTACTCCGTCCGGTGCAGGCGTGCGTCGTCCGCCGCGAACACCACGTCCTTGAGAGGTACCTCGAGATGCTGGTCCAGCTGTGCGCACACCGCGTCGAACGCGGCCGCGAACACCGGCTGGGACGCGTACAGCTCACGGCCCATGCCGTGCCGCTGGCTGCCCTGCCCCGTGAACAGGAACGCCGTCCGGCCGCCCGCGCCCGCCGGACCGCGCACCACGTCGGCGGAGGGCGCGCCGTCGGCCAGCGCCGCGAGCCCGCCGAGGAAGCCCTCGCGGTCCTGTGCGACGACGGCGGCGGTGTGCGCGAAACGCGTGCGCGCGGTGGCGAGCGTCAGGCCGATGTCCGCGAGGCCGTCCCGCTCGGGGGGCTCGGGGTGCTCGGCGACGAAGGCGTGCAGGCGGGCGGCCTGGGCGCGCAGGGCGTCCTCGGTGCGGCCGGAGAGGAGCCAGGGGTGCGGGGTGGGGTGGGGGAGGGTGGTGGTGCCCGTGCCGTGGGCGTCCTGCGCGTCGGCCGCGACATCCGCGCCGCTCACCGGGGTGGCGTTGCTCAGGGTGTCCGTGACACCCACGCTGCCCGCGCCGTCGGCATCGCCCTCGGCCGCCTCACCAGCAACGGCCGCCTCCACCGGCGCCTGCTCCAGAATCACGTGCGCGTTGGTGCCGCTGATGCCGAAGGAGGACACCCCGGCGCGCCGGGGACGGCCGGTCTCGGGCCAGGACCGCGCCTCGGCCAGCGGGCGCACCGCGCCGGCGCTCCAGTCGACGTGCGACGTGGGCCGGTCGAGGTGGAGGCTGCGGGGCAGCGTGCCGTGGCGCATCGCCTGGACCATCTTGACGATGCCGCCGACCCCGGCCGCGGCCTGCGCGTGCCCGATGTTGGACTTCAACGAGCCCAGATACAGCGGCTGTTCGTCCTTGCGTCCCTGCCCGTACGTGGCGAGCAGCGCACCGGCCTCGATCGGGTCGCCGAGCCGGGTGCCGGTGCCGTGCGCCTCGACGGCGTCGACGTCGGCGGGGGCCAGCCCGGCGGCGGCGAGCGCGGCGTGGATCACGCGCTCCTGGGCCGGTCCGCTCGGCGCGGCGAGGCCGTTGCTCGCGCCGTCCTGGTTGATGGCCGAGCCGCGGACGACGGCCAGGACCTCGTGGCCGTTGCGGCGCGCGTCGGAGAGCCGTTCCAGGAGCAGCACCCCCACGCCCTCGGCCCAGCCCGTGCCGTCCGCGTCCTCCGCGAACGCCTTGCAGCGCCCGTCCGGCGACAGGCCGCGCTGGCGGCTGAACTCGACGAACATGCCGGGGCTCGACATCACCGTCACGCCGCCCGCGACCGCCAGTTCGCAGTCACCGGCGCGCAGCGCCTGCGCGGCCAGGTGCAGGGCCACCAGGGACGAGGAGCACGCGGTGTCCACGGTGACGGCGGGCCCGCGCAGGCCGAGGGTGTAGGCGACGCGGCCCGAGAGGACGCTGGTGAAGTTGCCGGTGAGCAGGTACCCGCCGGCCTTGTCGTCGGCCTCGTGCAGGCGCGGGCCGTAGTCCTGGGCGAGCGCACCGAGGTACACGCCGGTGTCGGTGTCGTGCAGGGCCGCCGGGTCGACTCCGGCCCGCTCCAGGGCCTCCCACACGGTTTCGAGGACGAGGCGCTGCTGCGGGTCCATGCCCAGCGCCTCGCGCGGGCTGATGCCGAAGAACTCGGCGTCGAACTGGTCCGCGTCGTGCAGGAATCCGCCCTGGCGCGTGTAGGAGCGGCCCGCGCGGTCCGGGTCGCCGTCGAAGAGGGTGTCAAGGGGCCAGCCGCGGTTGACGGGGAAGCCGGAGATGACGTCCCGCTCGTCCACGACGAGCTGCCACAGGTCCTCCGGCGACGCCACGTCGCCGGGGAAGCGGCAGGCCATGGAGACGATGGCGACGGGCTCGTCCGCGTCGGCGCTCCGCCGGGCCGGGAGCGGCGCGGGCGTTGCGGAATCCGCGGTACCGGTCAGCTGCGCGGCGAGGTGCTGGGCGAGGCGTTCCGGTGTCGGGTGGGCGAAGACGATCGTCACCGGCAGGCGCATCCCGGTGGCGTCCACCAGGCGGTTGCGCAGCTCCACCGCGCGTACGGAGTCGAAGCCGAGGTCCTTGAACGCCCCGGTGTCGTCGAGTTCGGCGTCCGCGTCGAGGCCGAGGACGGCGGCGATCTCGGCGCGTACGACGTCGAGGAGGCGGGCCACGGCCTCCTGCGGGGACTCGTCGGCCGGGGCGCCCGGGCGCTGCGGAGCGTCGGCGTCCGCTACCGGGTCGGGCGACGGCAGGACGGCCGCGGGCAGTTCGAAGGGCGTCGCGTCCGGGCCGAACGCCGGCCGCCAGTCCACCGTGGCGCCCCCGGCGTACAGGCGGGCCACCGAGGTGAGGAACCGGCGGGTGCCGGGCTCGCGGCGCCGCAGCGACTCCACCACCACGGCGTCCGACTGGAGGTCGTCCAGGGTCTGCTGGAGCGCCATGGTCAGGACCGGGTGCGGGCTGACCTCGATGAAGGCGTGGTGGTCCGCCGCCAGGGCGCGCGTCGACTGCTCGAACAGCACCGTGCCGCGCAGATTGGCGTACCAGTACCCGGCGTCGAGCCCGGCGGTGTCGAAGTAGTCGCCGGTCGCGGTGGAGTGGAAGGGCACGTTCCCCGTGCGCGGCCGTACCGGCGCGAGTCCGGTCAGCATCTCCTCGCGAATGGCCTCGATGTGCGAGGAGTGGGCCGCCAGGTCCACGGGGATCCGGCGGGCCCGCACGCCCTCGGCGGCGAACTCCTCCATGAGTACGTCGATCACGTCACGGTCGCCGGAAAGGACCACGGACTGCGGCCCGTTGACCGCGGCGACGGCGACGCGGCCGTCCCAGCGCGCGACCTTCGTGTCCAGGTACGCCCGCGTGGCCGACACCGAGATCATCCCGCCGAGCCCCGCGAGCCGCGCCTGCGCCTTGCTCCACAGGGACACCACCCGCGCCCCGTCGTCCAGGGACAGGCCGCCAGCGACGACGGCCGCGGCGATCTCGCCGACGCTGTGCCCGAGCACCGCCGCGGGCTGCACCCCGAAGGACCGCCACAGCTCGGCCAGGCCCACCATCACGGCGAACAGGGCGGGCTGCACCACGTCGTCGCGCTCCAGGGACGCCGCGTCGGGCGTCCCGCGCAGCACGTCCTCAAGGGACCAGTCGAGGTACGGGGCGAGCGCGCGGGCGCTGGCGTCGACGGAGGCGCGGAACACGTCGGAGTCGTCGAGGAGCCCGGCCGCCATGCCGAGCCACTGCGGGCCCTGGCCGGGGAAGACGAACACGGCCCGGTCGAGCGGCCCGGCGACCCCGCTGATCCGGGTGGCGCTGCGGCCGCCCTCGGCGAGTGCCGTCAACTCCTCGACGAGCTGCCCCTCGTCGTCGGCCCACAGGACGGCCCGGTGCCGCGCCGCGGTCGGTGCGCGCCCGGCGTGCTCGTCGGCGGCGCCCGGGGGAGCGGCGGCATGGGCGGCCGCCAGGGCCAGGCCGAGGTCCCGCACCGCGGGCCGGTCCTCGGCGTGGAGCGCGAGCAGCCGCTCCGCCCGCGTGCGTACGGCCGCCGGGGTGGCCCCGGAGACGACCAGCGGAATCGTGCCGCTGCGGAAGAGGGGTTCCCCGGCGGACCCGGCATCGGTGCGCGTGCGGTCGGCAGACACGGTTCTACTCGCTCTCGGTCTAGGCGGATGCCGTGCGGCGGCACGGGGCGAAAGGGACGGCCGTGGCGGAACTCGTCAGGACGGTCCGAAAGAAGGCCGTGCGGTATTCGGGCGGCGTTATTTCTCCGTCAGGAAATCGTGGGGACCCGGCCGATGTCCAAGAACTCCCGGTCTCATGACGAGAGGTGCCGCGCCGATTCAACACAGGCCGTCGGGCCGCACTCGGGCCGAGTCCGAACGTACCCCGTACCCGACCCCTGGTGAACCGAAGAAAGGCTCGCAGAGGAGGGCTGTCCCGGTGACGGGACATGGCTGGCCAGGACTTGTGCGGACTGCGTGGACCGGCCGTTCCGAAGGTCATTCCAACACTCCCTTGGAGCGGTGTGAGAACGGTCGGGACATCGCCTCTGACCTGCGGAGCAGAGGGCTGAAAAGGCGGCTCTGAATCGGGTGTTGAGAAAGTACAGTCACCCCCTTTGGGAAATATCGAGCGACGCACCGCGATGAAGGCGTGAGAAAGGACATTCACGCGAACCGCGCAGGACGCGTCCGATGCGCCGGGCAGCCGCCCGTTCAGTTGAGAACGGTGGGCGCGGCGACGGGGGAAATCCGGTGGTCGGACGGCCCGGAACTCGTTGCGTTACGGTTCCCCGGCAGGCAAGCGAGACCGGAAACCAATGGGGGAGTGGAGACGGTCCGGGCCGAAGGAAGTGCGCCGCGCTTCGGGTCGGTCCGCCTTATCTCCACGGCTCTCCGAGGCACCGGCGAATGCTGGGTTCCGTTGCGCTGCCATGGCTCGCCGCCGCCCCACCGGCGCCGCGAACTGTTCGCTCACCGCGTCCCGCACGGAATTTCTGAGCCTCTGGAGCCTTCGTGACCGACCCTCATGAGTCTTCCGCCACAGCCCTGCCCGTCCCCGACGTGACCGTCGCCGCGCTCTTCGCGCGCCAGGCGGCCGCGACACCGGACGCGGTGGCGGTCGTCGGCGGAACCGACGTCGCGTGGACCTACCGCCAGCTCGACGAGCGCGCCGACCGGCTCGCGCGGGTGCTCACCGGACACGGGGTGCGCCAGGAGTCGATCGTCGGCGTGGCGCTGCGCCGGTCGCCGGAGTACGTCGTGTCGGTCCTCGCCGTACTCAAGGCGGGGGGCGGCTATCTGCCGGTCGACCCCGACTACCCGGCCGAGCGCCTCGACTTCATGCTGGCCGACGCCGCGCCGACGGTCCTGGTCACCGACACCGAGACCGCCCGCTCCCTGCCCCCGAGCACTGTCCCGCACCTCGTCCTGGACGAGCCCGGCACGAGAGATGCGATCGCGCGGAGCGGGCCGCGTACAGGCGAAGCGACCACGCCGAGCGGGCCGCGTACGACCGACGCCCCGCAGACCCCGGCCGCACCCCTGCCCGGACACCCCGACAGCCTCGCGTACGTCATCTACACCTCCGGCTCGACCGGCACCCCCAAGGGCGTGGCCGTCACCCACCGCGACGTGGTGACCCTCGCCCTGGACGGCCGCTACGCGGGCGGCGCGCACACCCGCGTCCTGCAGCACGCCCCGCTCGCCTTCGACGCCTCGACGTACGAACTGTGGGTGCCGCTGCTGTCCGGCGGCACCGTGGTCGTGGCCCCGCCGGGTGTCCTCGACGCCACCGCCCTGGCCGCCCTCATCACCGAACACCGCGTCACCGCCGCCTTCATGTCCGCCGGTCTGTTCAAGGTCGTCGCCGAGGAGCGGCCGGAGAGCTTCACCGGGATGCGAGAGGTGTGGGCCGGGGGCGACGTGGTGTCACCCGAGGCGGTGCGGCGGGTGCTGCGCGGCTGCCCGGGGCTGACGGTCGTCAACGGCTACGGCCCGACCGAGACGACGACGTTCGCCCTGTGCCGCCCGGTGTCCGAACCCGCCGACGTGGCCGAGCCGTTCCCCGTCGGCTGGGCGATGGACAGCATCGACGCGTACGTCCTGGACGACGGGCTGCGCCCGGTGGCGCCCGGCACCAGCGGCGAGCTGTACCTGGCGGGCCCGGGCCTCGCCCGCGGCTATCTGAACCGCCACGCCCTGACCGCCGAACGCTTCGTGGCCTGCCCCTTCGGCGCGCCCGGCGAGCGCATGTACCGCACCGGCGACGTCGTCTCCCGTACCCCCGGCGGCGAAGTGAGCTTCGAGGGCCGCTCGGACGCCCAGGTGAAGATCCGCGGCTTCCGCATCGAGCCCGGCGAGATCGAGGCCGCCCTGGAACTGCACCCCCGGGTGGCGCACGCCGTGGTCGTCCCGCACGAGGGGCGCGGCAACCGAGGCAAGCAACTGGTCGGCTATGTCGTCCCGGCCGCCGACGACGCCTCCCTGGAGGCCGAACGCGGCGGCGGCACCGGCCACTTCGCCCTCGCGGCGGGCCTCGGCCCCGGCGAGCTGCGCGCCTTCCTCGCCCGCGCTCTGCCCGAGTACCTGGTCCCGGCCGCGTTCGTGGTCATCGACGCGCTGCCGCTCACGGCCAACGGCAAGCTCGACCGGGCGGGGCTGCCGGAGCCGGAGTTCCGCGGCGCGGCCTACCGGGCGCCGCGCACGGAGCGGGAAGAGATACTCGCCACGCTGTTCGCCGAGGTCCTCGGCGTGGAGCGGGTCGGCGTCGACGACGACTTCTTCGTCGTCGGCGGCGACAGCATCCAGTCGATCCAGCTGGTCACCCGGGCGCGCGCCCGCGGTGTGGTCCTCAGCACCCGGGAGGTCTTCGAACGGCGCACGGTCGCCGATCTCGCCGAGACCGCGGCGAACGCCGGGACCGGTGAAGACGCCCCCGTCCTGGCGGAGTTCGAGAGCGGCGGCATCGGCTTCGTACCGCATCTGCCGGTGACGCGCTGGCTGCGGGGCCGCGGTCCCGGCTTCGAACGGTTCCTCCAGGCGATGGTCCTCGACCTGCCCCAGGGCATCGACGAGGCGGGGCTCGCGGCGACCCTCGGCGCGGTCGTCGACCGGCACGACCTGCTGCGGGCACGCCTGGTGGAGGGCGTCCTCAGCGGCCTGGTCACCCAGGCCCCGGGCTCCGTGGACACGGCGTCGCTCATCCGGCGCGTGGAGTGCGCGGGCCAGTGGGACGCGGACGAGTGGCACAAGTCGCTGCTCGCCGAACTGGACGCCGCCGCCGGACGCCTCGACCCCGTCGCCGGGACCGTCGCGCAGTTCGTGTGGTTCGACGCCGGACCGGAGCGGGCAGGGCGGCTGCTGCTCGCCCTGCACCACCTGGTCGTCGACGGCGTCTCCTGGCGCATCCTGATGCCCGACCTGGCGGCGGCCTGGCAGCAGGTGCGCGCCGGTACGACACCGGAGCTCGCGCCGGTCGCCACCTCCGTGCGCCGCTGGTCGCACGCGCTGGTCGAGGAGGCGGGCCGCCCCGGCCGCACCGCCGAACTGGAGCACTGGAAGTCCGTCGTCGAAGGACCGGACCCGGTGCTCGGCACCCGGCGGCTCGACCCCGCCGTCGACGTCGTCGCCACCCTCGGCAAGGTGCGGGTGCAGCTGCCCCCGGCCGTCACCGAGGCGCTCCTGACCACCCTGCCCGCGACCTACCGGGGCGGTGTGAACGACGGCCTGCTCGCCGCTCTCGCGATGGCGGTCGCACGGTGGCGGCACGGCCGTGGCGTCGAGGAGCCGTCCACGCTGATCCGCCTGGAGGGGCACGGCCGTGAGGAGACCGTGGCGCCGGGCGCCGATCTGTCGCGCACCGTCGGCTGGTTCACCAGCGTCTTCCCGGTCCGCCTCGACCTCTCGGGCACCGACCTCGACGAGGCCTTCGCGGGCGGCGCCGCCGCGGGCCGCGCCGTCAAGACCGTCAAGGAGCACCTGGCCGGCGTCCCCGACAAGGGCATGGGCTACGGCCTGCTGCGCCACCTCAACCCCGAGACCGCCGACGCCCTCAAGGGCCACGAGGCCGGCCAGATCTCCTTCAACTACCTGGGCCGCTTCTCCGCCGCCGCCGACATGCCCGAGAACCTGCGCGGCCTCGGCTTCACCCAGACCCCCGGCCTGACGGAACTCGCCGAACTGGACGCGGGCCAGGACCCCCGCATGGCCGCCCTCGCCGAGCTCGACATCAACGCCCACGTCACCGACACCCCCGAAGGCCCCTGCCTCGGCGCCCTGTTCACCGCCCCGCAGGGCGTGCTGAGCGCCGCGGAGGTGCGGGAACTCGCCGACCTCTGGTGCGCCGCCCTCACCGGCCTCGCCCGGCACACCGCCGACCCCGGCGCCGGTGGCCTCACCCCCTCCGACGTGCTCCTCACCCCCGTCGAGCAGGGCGACATCGAGGGCTGGGAGCGGCGCTACCCCGGCCTGTCCGACGTCTGGCCGGCCTCGCCCCTGCAGTCCGGACTGCTCTTCCACTCCAAGCTGGTCGCCGAGGCCGGATCCGACTTCGACGCCTACCACGAGCAGTACGTCCTGCACCTGTCCGGACCCGTGGACACCACCCGGCTGCGCACCGCCGCCCAGGCCCTGCTCGACCGCCACCCCGCCCTGCGCGTCGCGTTCGTGCCCGGCCCCGACGGCGACCTGGTCCAACTCGTCGTCGACGGCGTCGAGGTGCCCTGGCGCCACCTCGACCTCACCGGCCACGCCGCGGCCGAACGCACCACGGCGTACGAGGACTTCCTCGCCGAGGACCTGAAGGCCCACTTCGACCCGGCCGCGCCACCGATGCTGCGCCTGGCCCACATCGCCACGGAGACCGGCCGCCACGCCGTCGTCCTGACGGTGCACCACGTCCTGGTGGACGGCTGGTCGCTGCCGCTGCTCATCCAGGACCTGCTGCAGCTCTACGCGGCGGACGGCGACGCCTCGGCGCTCGGGCGGGCCCGCAGCTACCGGGAGTACCTGGCCTGGCTGGAGCGGCAGGACCCGCAGGAGTCCCTGCGCGCCTGGGCCGACGAACTCGACGGCGTCACCGAGCCGACGCTGATCGCCCCCGCCGCCCTCGACACCGCGAGCCCCGGCATCGACCAGACCGACGTCCCGCTCACCCCCGCCCAGGTCCGTGAACTCGCCGCCCGCGCCGCCGACTCGGGCGTCACCCTGAACACCCTCGTCCAGGGCGCCTGGGGAGTCCTCCTCGGCCAGCTGACCGGACGGCAGGACGTGGTGTTCTCCGCGACGGTGTCCGGACGGCCGCCCACGCTGCCGGGCGTCGACTCCGTCGTCGGCATGTTCCTCAACACCGTTCCCGTACGCGTCCGCTGCGCACCGGCGACGCCCTTCGCGTCGGTCCTCACCGACCTCCAGGACCGGCAGGCCGCGCTCCTCGACCACCATCACCTCGGCCTCACCGAGATCCAGCGCGGCACCGGGCTCGCGGCGCTCTTCGACACCGTGGTCGCCTTCGAGTCGTTCCCGCTGGACCGCACCGGCATCGGCGAGGCGAGCGAGGCCGCCGGGATCACGGTGAGCGGCCTGCGCTCCTTCACCGCGAGCCACTACCCGGTGACCTTGTTCGTCTACCCCGACGGCGCCCACCCGCGCCTGACCGTCCAGTACCAGCGCCACGCCCTCGACGCGGCCGCGGCCTACGACCTGGCCACCCGCCTCGGCCGCGTCCTGTTGGGGCTCACCGAGGAGCCGGGCACCCCCGTGGGCCTCGTCGACCTCCTCGACGACGGCGAGCGCCACCGGATCGTCGGCGAGTGGAACGACACCGCGGAGCCGACGGCCGCGCACACGATCCCCGAGCTGATCGAGAAGCAGGTCGCCGAGACACCCGACGCCACCGCCGTGGTCTGCGGCGAACACTCCCTCACGTACCGCGAGTTGAACGCCCGAGCCAACGTTCTCGCCCGCGAGCTGTGCGCGCGCGGCGCAGGTCCGGAACAGGTGGTGGGCCTGGCGCTGCCGCGCACGGCGGACCTCGTCACCGGCATGCTCGCCGTCCTCAAGTCGGGCGCCGGATACCTCCCGATCGACCCCGCCTACCCCAGCCACCGCCTGGACTTCATCCTCGCCCAGGCCCGCCCGGCCCTGATCCTCACCGACTCCGCGACGGTCGAGGTGCTGCCGAGGACGGACACGCCGTCCCTGTACCTCGACGACGTGGACCTCCAGGGCGCCCCGGACCGGGTGGGCCCCGACCGGACCGAGCCGCCGAGCCCGGACCACCTGGCGTACGTGATGTACACCTCCGGCTCCACCGGCACCCCCAAGGGCGTCATGATCACGCACGCCAACGTGGTCAACGGCGTCGCCCGGCTCGCCCGGCGCGTGGGCGTGGACGCGTCCACGCGGATGCTGGCCGGCACCTCCGTCAACTTCGACGTGTCCGTCTTCGAGATCGTCACCACCCTTTCCCGGGGCGGCTGCGTCGAAGTGGTCCGCGACGCCATGGTCCTCGGCGAACGGACCTCCCTGACCGCCGACGTGATCAGCACGGTGCCGTCGGTCTTCGCCGAACTCCGCGACCAGATGGGCACCATCACCGGGCTCAGGACCGTGGTGTTCGCCGGTGAGGCCCTGCCCGCGTCCCTGGTCGCCAAGGTGCGCGAGGCCCTGCCCGGCGTGCGCGTGATCAACGCCTACGGCCAGAGCGAGTCGTTCTACGCCACCACCTTCACCGCCGACGACACCTGGCAGGGCACCGGCAGCGCACCCATCGGCACCCCGATCGGCAACATGCGCACCTACGTCCTCGGCCCCGGGCTCACCCCCGTACCGCCCGGCGTGGTCGGCGAGTTGTACGTGGCGGGCAGCCTCGGCCGCGGCTACCACCGGCAGCGGTCCCTGACCGCCGAGCGCTTCGTCGCCGACCCCTTCGGCCCGGCGGGCGCGCGCATGTACCGCACCGGGGACCTGGCCCGCTGGAACGCCGAAGGGCAGCTCGAATACGCCGGGCGCGCCGACGACCAGATCAAGATCCGCGGGGTGCGCGTCGAGCCCGCCGAGGTCGAGGCGGCCCTGACCGGTCACCCCGATGTGGCGCAGGCCGTGGTCGTGGCCCGGGACGGCACCGGCAAGGCGGGCAGGCAACTCGTCGGCTACGTGGTGCCGGAGCCGGACGACGGCGCCGGGGGAGGGGGCGGGGCCGGGCCAACCGCCGGTACCCGGACTGCCGGAAGCGCCGACGCCCTGATCGCCGCCCTGCGCGAGCACCTCACCGCACTCCTCCCGGCCCACCTGGTGCCCACCGGCCTCGTGGCCCTCGCCGAGATTCCCCTCACCGCCAACGGCAAGGTGGACCGCAAGGCGCTCCCCGACCCCGCGCCAGCCGCGCAGAACACCGGACGGGCCCCGCGCACTCCGCAGGAAGCGCAACTCTGCTCGTTGTTCGCCGAAGTCCTCGGCCTCGACCGGGTCGGCATCGACGACAACTTCTTCGACCTGGGCGGCCACTCCCTGCTCGCCACCCGCCTGACCAATCACATCCGCGACAGCTTCGGCGTCGACGTTCCCATCCGCGCGGTGCTCGACTCCCGCGACGTCGCCGACCTCTCGCGCACCGTCCTGGAGGCATCGACCACCAGGCGGCCCCGTCTGCAGAAGATGAACAGGAGTGCAAAGTAAATGATCCCGTTGTCCTATGCGCAGCGCCGTCTGTGGTTCATCGACCGTTTCGAGGGTCCCTCGGCCACATACAACCTCCCGTTCCTCATCGAGCTGACGGGTGAGCTGAACGTGGCGGCGCTCACCGCAGCCGTACGGGACGTGGTGGTCCGGCACGAGAGCCTGCGCACCCTGATCATCGACAACGCCGACGGCGTACCGGCACAGGAAGTCGTCCCCGCCGAGGACGTCCACCTGGACGTCCCGCTCGTCGAGGTGGCGTCCGCGGACCGGGACGCGGCCGTCGCACGGGCCGCCCAGTACGCGTTCACGCTGGCCGAGGAGATCCCCGTACGGGCCACCCTGTTCCGCAGCGGCCCCCAGGACCACCAGTTGCTCCTGCTCGCCCACCACATCGCCACCGACGGCGAGTCCATGGCCCCGCTCGTCCGCGACCTCGCCGCCGCGTACACCGCACGCGCCGAGGGCGCCGAGCCCGACTGGCCCGAACTCCCCGTGCAGTACGTCGACTACACGATGTGGCAGCGCGACCTGCTCGGCGACGAGCACGACCCCAAGAGCATCCTGGCGACCCAGCTCGACTACTGGCGCGGCGAACTCACGGGCGTCCCGCAGCCGCTGCGCCTGCCCGCCGACCGGCCGCGCCCGCCCGTGGCCGGACGCCACGGCGACGTGGTGGACTTCCGCGTCGACGCGGAGCTGTACGGCCGGGCCGAGGAGCTCGCCCACCGCCACGGCGTGACCGGGCCGATGGTCTTCCAGGCGGCGCTCGCGGCGCTCCTTCAGCAGCTCGGCGCGGGCGCGGACGTGACCATCGGCTCCACCGTCGCGGGCCGCATGGACAGCCAGCTCGACGACCTGGTCGGCTTCTTCGTCAACACCTGGGTGCTGCGCACCGACCTGTCCGGCACCCCTTCCTTCGAGGACCTGCTCGGCCGGGTCCGCGAGAAGGCCATGGCCGCCTACGACCACCAGGACGCGCCCTTCGAGCGCCTGGTGGAGATGCTCAACCCCGAGCGGTCCACGGCCTACCACCCGCTGTTCCAGACGATGTTCACCTGGGAGACCCACCGCTCGGTCACCCTCGAACTCCACGGCGGCCTCACCGCCCGCTGCACCGGCCTGCCGACGCCGACCGCCAAGTTCGACCTGGAGTTCAGCTGCTTCGCGGACCCCGACGAGCCGGGCCTGTCCGTGTCCCTGGAGTACGCCACCGAGCTGTTCGACCGGTCCACGGCCGAAGCCGTCGCCGAGCGCTATGTCCGCCTGGTACGCCAGCTCGTGGACGCGCCGGAGCGGCCCGTCGCCCTCGCGGACGTCCTGGACGCGGGCGAGCGCCGACTCGTCCTCGGCACGTTCAACCAGACGGCGGCGGAGACGCCGGAACTCAGCGTCGCGGGCCTGGTCGAGCGCCGGGCCGAGGCGACACCCGACGCGCTCGCCGTGGTCCACGGCGACACGGAGCTGACCTACGGCGAACTCGACGCGCGGGCCGGGTTGCTCGCCCACGAGCTCGTGGCGCGCGGCGCCGGTCCGGAGAGCGTCGTCGGCCTGGCGCTGCCCCGCTCCGCCGACCTGGTCGTGGCCATGCTCGGCATCCTCAAGTCCGGTGCTGCCTACCTGCCGATCGACCCCCGCTACCCCAGCACCCGCCTGGACCACATCCTCCGCGACGCCCGCCCGTGCCTGGTCCTGACCAGCGCCGACACCGTGGGCGTGCTGCCGACGACGGACATACCGACGCTGATCGTCGACGACGTCGACTTCGAGTCGGGCGCCGGAGAGGTCCAAGGCGGCGAACTGCCGCGCGTCAAGCCCGCGAACGCCGCCTACGTGATGTACACCTCCGGCTCCACGGGCGTCCCCAAGGGCGTGACCATCACCCACCGCGACGTCGTCAACGGCGTGCTGCGCCTCGCCGACGCCATCGGCATCGACGCGGGCACCCGCACGCTGGCCGGCACCTCGGTCAACTTCGACGTCTCCGTCTTCGAGACGATCACGACCCTGGCCGTCGGCGGCACCCTCGAAGTGGTCCGCGACATCCTGGTCGTCGGCGAGCGCGGCGGCTGGTCCGGCGGCATCATCAGCACCGTCCCCTCCGTCTTCGCCGAACTCCTCGACCAGGTCGGCGGGAAGCTCCAGGCCGACGCGGTGGTGTTCGCGGGCGAGGCCCTGCCCGCCTCCCTCGTCGAGCGGGTGCGCGAGGCCATCCCCGGCGTGCGCGTCGTCAACGCCTACGGCCAGACCGAGTCGTTCTACGCCACCACCTTCACCGCCGACGACACCTGGCGCGGCACCGGCAGCGCCCCCATCGGCGCGCCCCTCGGCAACATGCGCGCCTACGTCCTCGGCCCCGGCCTGGAGCCGGTGGCACCGGGCGTCGTGGGCGAGCTGTACGTCGCGGGCAACGTGGCCCGCGGCTACCACGGGCGCGCCGCACTCACCGCCGAACGCTTCGTCCCCGACCCGTACGGCGAGCCCGGCGCGCGGATGTACCGCACCGGCGACCTCGCCCGCTGGACCCCGGACGGCCGGCTGGAGTACGCGGGCCGCGACGACGCGCAGGTCAAGGTGCGCGGCTTCCGCATCGAGCCCGGCGAGATCGAGGCGGCCCTGACCGCGCACCCGGGCGTCGCGCAGGCCGTGGTGACCACCCACGCGGGCCGCGGCTCCACCCAACTGGTCGGCTATGTCGTGCCGGTGGACTCCGGCGAGGGCGGCCTCGACAGCGTGTCGAGCCTCGGCGACCTGGACCTGGACCTCACGGCGATCGTGTCCGCGCGGGACCTGCGCCGGTTCGTCTCCGGGCGGCTGCCCGAGTTCATGGTGCCGTCGGTGTTCGTGATGCTCGACCGGCTTCCGCTGGCACCCAACGGCAAGCTGGACCACAAGGCGCTGCCGGAGCCGGAGTTCACCGGCGGCGAGTACCGCGCCCCGCGCACCACCGAGGAACTCACCCTCGCCGCCGTCTACGCCGAGGTCCTCGGCCTCGAACGCGTCGGCGTCGACGACGACTTCTTCGCCATCGGCGGCGACAGCATCCGCTCCATCCAGGTGGTCTCCCGCGCCCGCGCCCAGGGCGTCGACGTCACACCCCGGCAGATCTTCGAGTGCCGCACCGTGGCCGAGCTGGCGCAGGCGGCGGGCGAAGGCCCGGGCCGTCCCGTCCTCGCCGAACTGGACGGCGGCGGAGTCGGCTTCGTACCACTCCTTCCCATCGGGCACTACCTGACCCAACTGGGCGGCGGCACCGACCGGTTCACCATGTCGATGACCGTGGACCTGCCCGCCGGGATCGACGAGCGCGGCCTGCTCGCCACCCTCGGCGCGGTCCTCGACCGGCACGACATCCTCCGCTCCCGGCTCGTCACCGACCCCGCCCCCGGACTCGACGTGACCGGCCCCGGCACGGTCGACGCGGGCGCGCTGCTGCACCGCGTCACCTGGAGCGGCGCCTGGGACGGCGCGTGGCGCGACCAGGCCGCCGCCGAACTCGACGCCGCCGCGGGCCGCCTCGACGCGCGGCGCGGAGTGATGGCGCAGTTCGTGTGGTTCGACGCGGGCGCCGACACCGCGGGACGCCTCCTGATCCTGCTGCACCACTTCGTCGTCGACGGCGTGTCCTGGCGCATCCTGCTGCCCGACCTCGCCGAGGCCTGGCGTCAGGTCCGCGACGGCCGCACCCCCGAACTCGCCGAAGTCACCACCTCCGTACGGCGCTGGGCGCACGCCCTGGCAGAGGAGGCGGCCACCGAGCGGCGCACGGGCGAGCTGGCGCTGTGGCGCGCCATCGTCACCGGCCCCGACCCGGACCTCGGCCGACGGCCGTTCGACCCGGCGGTGGACGTGTGCGCCACCGTGCGGACGGTGCACATGGACCTGCCGACGGCGGCCACCGAGACGCTTCTCACCACCCTGCCCGGCGCGTTCCGCGGCGGAGTGAACGACGGCCTCCTCGCCGCCCTCGCCCTCGCCGTCGCCAAGTGGCGGCGCGGCCGGGGCGTGGCCGACGACGCCTCGGCCTCGACGCTGATCCGCCTGGAGGGCCACGGCCGCGAGGAAGCGGCGGCGCCGGGCGCGGACCTGTCCCGCACGGTCGGCTGGTTCACCAGCGTCTACCCGGTGCGCCTCGACGTGGCGGGCGTGGACGTCGACGACGCCCTCGCGGGCGGCCGCGCCGCCGGTGCCGCCGTCAAGGCCGTCAAGGAACAGCTCCTCGCCGTGCCGGACAAGGGCGTCGGCTACGGCATGCTGCGCCACCTCAACCCGGAGACCGCCGAGATCCTGGAGCGCTACCCCACCGGGCAGATCTCCTTCAACTACCTGGGCCACTACACGGGTTCCGGCAACATGCCCGAGCACCTGCGCGGCCTCGGCTTCACCCAGGCCGACGGCACCACCGAGCTGATCGCCGACCTCGACGCCGACATGCCCGCCCTCGCGACCCTCGCGGTCAGCGCGTACGTCACCGACACACCGCAGGGCCCGCGCCTGGACGCCCGCCTCGACTTCCCCTCCGGCCTGCTGTCCGAGGGCGAGGCCGAGGAGCTCGCCGTCCTGTGGCGCACGGCCCTCGAAGGCGTCGCCCGCCACGCCGACCAGCCGGACGCGGGCGGCCTGACGCCCTCCGACGTGCCACTGGTCACCGCCGACCAAGCCCAGCTCGAGGCGTGGGAGGAGCGCTACCCGCACCTCGCCGACGTGTGGCCGCTCACCGCCATGCAGGACGGCCTGCTCTTCCACGCGGAGCTGGCCGGCGCCTCCTTCGACGCCTACCAGATGCAACTGGTCTTCCACCTGAACGGCGAGGTCGACGGCGCCCGGATGCGCGCCGCCGGACAAGCGCTCCTGGAGCGCTACCCGACCCTGCGCGCCGCGTTCGTCATGGCCGACAACGGCCGCCGCGTCCAGCTCGTGCACGAGCACGTCGAGCTGCCCTGGGCCGAGTACGACCTCAGTGGCCTCGCCGACGGCGAGCGCGAGCAGCGGCTCAAGCGCCACCTCGCCGAGGAGCACGCCCGCCACTTCGACCCGGCCACCGCGCCCCTGGTGCGCATGTCGCTGGTGAAGCTGGCCGCCGACCGGTGGGAACTGGTCTTCACCGCCCACCACGTCCTGTTCGACGGCTGGTCGCTGCCCCTCGTCATGGAGGACCTGCTGCGCCTGTACGGCTCGGCGGGCGACGCGAGCGGCCTCGGCAGGATCCGTGACTACCGCGACTTCCTGTCCTGGCTCGCCGAGCGGGACGAGGGCGCGGCCGCCCGCGCCTGGGCCACGGAGCTGTCCGGCGTCGAGTCACCGACGCTCCTCGCGCCGGGCGCGGCCGACAGCGACGCGGAACCGGCGGGCATCGCCATGGCGGACGTGCCGCTGTCCCCGGAGACGGGCCGCGACCTGGCGCGCCGGGCCGCCGACCTCGGCATCACCCTGAACACCCTGATCCAGGGCTCCTGGGCGGTCCTCCTCGCGGGCCTGACCGGGCGCCAGGACGTGGTGTTCGGCACCACGGTCTCCGGCCGCCCGCCCCAGGTCACGGGGGCCGACGAGATGGTCGGCCTGTTCATCAACTCCCTTCCCGTGCGGGTGAACTGCGCCCCGGGCGCCACCCTGCGCGAGCTCCTCACCGACCTGCAGGAGCGCCAGAGCGCGCTGCTCGACCACCACCATCACGGGCTGCTCGACATCCACCAGGCGGTGGGCCTGCCGACGCTGTTCGACACGATGGTCGGCTACGAGTCCTTCCCGATCGACGCCGTCGCCCTCAGCGAGGCCGGAGCCGCCGCCGGGATCGAGCTGACCGGCATCAGCCCGCTCAGCGGCGCGCACTACCCGCTGGTCGTCATGGCGCTCGCCGAGCCGCACCTGAAGGTCGGCATCGAGTACCGGCCGCACGTGTTCGACGCCGCCCAGGTCGGCGCCATCGCGGGCCGCCTCGCGCGGATCCTGGAACTCCTGGCGCGCGACGCGGACACCCCGGTGGCCGCCCTCGGCATCCTGGAGGACGACGAGCGCAAGCGGATCCTCACCGACTGGAACGACACCCCCGCCGCGACCGCCGAGCAGACCGTCCCCCAGGTCTTCGAGGCGCACGTGGCGCGGACCCCGGACGCCCCGGCCGTGGTGGACGGCGCGCGGACCCTGACGTACCGGGACCTCGACGAGCGGGCCAACCGCCTCGCCCGGGTCCTGGCCGCGCGGGGCGTCGGGCAGGAGTCCGTGGTCGGGCTCGCCCTGCCGCGCTCCGTGGAGCAGATCGTGTCGCTCCTGGCCATCGAGAAGGCGGGCGGCGCCTATCTGCCCGTCGACCCCGAGTACCCGGCCGACCGCCTCGCGTTCATGCTCAGCGACGCCGACCCCACCCTCGTGGTGACCGACGCGCGGATCGCCGCCGGCCTGCCCAGGAGCCCCTGCCCGTTCCTGGTCATCGACGAGTCCGACACGGCCGCCGAGATCACCGCCGCCTCGGCGGAGCCGCTGGCCTCCGCGCAGGCCGGGCAGCTGGACCAGCTCGCCTACCTGATGTACACCTCCGGCTCCACGGGCCGCCCCAAGGGCGTGGGCGTGACCCACCGGGGCGTCGTGAGCCTCGCGGCCGACCGTTGCTACGCGGGCGGCAACCACGAGCGCGCCCTCATGCACAACGCGCAGGCCTTCGACGCCTCCACCTACGACCAGTGGATCCCCCTGCTCGGCGGCGGCACCATCGTCATCACCCCGCCCGGCCGCCTGGACGCGGCCACCCTGGCGGCGGCCGTGCGCGAGCACGACGTGACCGGCGTCGTCATGACGGCGGGCCTGTTCATGGTCATCGCCGACGAGATGCCCGAAGCCTTCACCGGCGTGCGCGAGGTCTGGTCGGCCGGTGACGCGGTGGCGCCCGCCCTGGTGCGGCGCGTCCTCGACACCTGCCCCGGCCTGCGGGTCGTCAACGGCTACGGGCCCACCGAGGCCACCATGGCCACCTCCATCCACAACATGGACACCCACGAGGACATCGGCGAGGTCGTCCCGATCGGCCGCCCCCTCGACAGCACCCAGGTCTACGTCCTGGACGCCGCGCTGCGGCCGGTCCTTCCCGGCGTGCCCGGCGAGCTGTACATCGGCGGGGAGCGCCTGGCCCGCGGCTACCGCAACCGCCCGGGCCTGACCGCCGAGCGGTTCGTGGCCTGCCCCTTCGGCGCGCCGGGGGAGCGGATGTACCGCACCGGCGACGTCGTGGCCTGGACCGACGAGGGCCTGTTGGTCTTCCACGGCCGCGTCGACACCCAGGTCAAGATCCGCGGCTTCCGCATCGAACCCGCCGAGGTCGAGGCCGCCCTGTCCACCCACCCCGGTGTCGCGCAGGCCGTGGTGACGGTCCAGGAGGACGAGGCCGGGGAGCGGCGCCTGATGGGCTACGTCGTCCCGCACCTGGACGGCACCGGACAGACGGCCGCCGCCGAGCGGCAGGTCGAGGAATGGGAGACCATCTACGACCAGGTCTACTCCGCGGCGAACACCGTCTGGGGCGAGGACTTCACCGGCTGGGACTCCACCTACACCGACCGGCCGCTCGCGCTGCACGAGATGCGCGAGTGGCGGGACGCCGCGGTACGGCAGATCCTCAGCCGCGCCCCGCGCCGCGTCCTGGAGATCGGCGTCGGCTCCGGCCTGCTGATGGCGCACGTCCTGCCCCACGTGGAGCAGTACTGGGCCACCGACCTGTCATCCGCCGTCATCGAGCGCCTCGCCCACGAGGCCGAGCAGGCCGGATACGCCGATAAGGCGACCCTGCGCCACCGCGCCGCCGACGACGTGACCGGGCTGCCCCAGGGCCACTTCGACACCGTCGTGCTCAACTCGGTGGTGCAGTACTTCCCGGACGCCGACTACCTCGACCGCGTCCTGGCGCAGGCCTTCGAACTCCTCGCGCCCGGCGGCCGGATCATCGTCGGCGACGTCCGCAACGCCGCCACCCTGCGGCTGTTCCGCGCGGGCGTCCAGCACGCCCACCAGCCGGAGGCAGCCACCTCCCAGGCCCGGGCCGCGATCACCCGCGCCATGCTCATGGAGCAGGAACTGGTCCTGGACCCGGAGTGGTTCACCCAGTGGGCGGCGCGGCACGGCGCCGCCGGCGTGGACATCCGCCTCAAGCCCGGCCGCGCCCACAACGAACTCACCCGCCACCGCTACGAGGCCGTGCTGCACAAGCATCCCGCGGCGCCGGTGGAGCTGACCGAGGCGCCTCCGCTGTACTGGGGCCGCCAGGTCGGCGACCTGCGCGAGCTGGCCCAGCTGTGCGCCGCCCGCGAGGACACCGAGGTGCTGCGGGTCGTGGGCATCCCCAACGCCCGCCTGACGGAGGAGGTGGACCTCGCGGTCGCCGCGGGGCTGATGACCGCTCCCGCCGTGACGGGCCCCGCCGTGGACCCGCAGGACGTCTGGGACCAGGCCGCCGAGCAGGGCTGGACGGTGCTCCTGACCTGGTCGGGAGCGGTGGCCGAGAGCTTCGACGTGCTGGTCTTCCCGCAGGGCCCCGAGCTGCCCGACCAGTTGACGGGTCTCTTCGTGCCCGCCGGGCGTGCCGAGCGCGAGCTGGCGAGCGAGCCCGCCGCGGCCGGGCGCATCGGCACCCTCGTGGGCTCGCTGCGCGACTACCTCACCGAGCGGCTGCCCGCGCACCAGGTGCCCGCCTCGGTGGTGGCCATCGCCGAGGTGCCGCTGATGGCCAGCGGCAAGCTGGACCGCAAGGCGCTGCCCGTCGCCGACTTCGTCGCCCAGGCCACAGGACGGGACCCGCGCACCCCGCAGGAAGAGCTGCTGTGCGGCCTGTTCGCCGAGGTCCTCGGCCTGGACCGGGTCGGCATCGACGACGACTTCTTCGCCCTCGGCGGCCACTCGCTGCTCGCCACCCGCCTGGTGAGCCGCATCCGCGCCGTCCTCGGCGTGGAACTGCCCATCCGCGCGGTGTTCGCCGCGCCGACGGTGGTGGGCCTGTCCGGTCACCTCTCCGAGGGCGACCGGGCCCGCCCGCCGATGGTCCGCGTCGAGCCGCGCCCGGAGCGGGTGCCGCTGTCCTTCGCCCAGCGCCGCCTGTGGTTCCTCGACAAGTTCGAGGGTCCATCGGCCACGTACAACGCGCCCTTCCCGCTCCGGCTGAAGGGCGAGTTGGACCCGGACGCGCTCGCGGCGGCGGTACGCGACGTGGTGACCCGGCACGAGAGCCTGCGCACCCTCTTCGCCGAGGACCCCGACGGCACCCCCTACCAGCGGGTCCTCCCGGCCGCCGAGGTGCGCCTCGACGTGCCCGTGGTGGACGTGGCGGCGGCGGACCTGACCGCCTCGATCATGGACTTCGCGTCCTACCGCTTCGACCTGGCCACGGAGATCCCCGTGCGCACGGTGCTGCTGCGGCTCGCCGAGCACGACCACGTCCTGGTCCTGATGGTCCATCACATCGCCAGTGACGGCTCCTCGATGGCGCCCATGTTCCGGGACCTCGCCGACGCCTACGCGGCCCGGCTCGCCGGCCAGGCCCCGCGCTGGCCCGAACTGCCCGCCCAGTACGTCGACTACACCCTGTGGCAGCGCGACCTGCTCGGCGACGAGAACGACCCCGACAGCCTGCTCACGGCCCAGTTCGACTACTGGCGCGGCGAGCTGACCGGCGTACCGCAGCCCCTGCAACTGCCCACCGACCGCACCCGGCCGCCCAAGGCCAGCCACCGCGGCGCCCACGTCGACTTCGCCCTCGACCCGGACACCGTCGCGGGCGTCGGCGAACTGGCCCGGGAGCGCGGTGCGACCGTGGCGATCGTCCTGGAGGCCGCCCTCGCGGTGCTCCTGAACCGCCTCGGCGGTGGCGACGACGTCACCATCGGCTCGCCGATCGCCAACCGCACCGACGAGAACCTGACCGACATGGTCGGCTTCTTCGTCAACACCTGGGTGCTGCGCGCCCGCCTCGACGGCAACCCCACCTTCAACGACGTCCTGGACCAGGTCCGCACCAAGTCCCTTGCCGCCTACGACCACCAGGACGTGCCCTTCGAGCGCCTGGTGGAGGTCCTGAACCCGGAGCGCTCCACGGCCTACTCGCCGCTGTTCCAGGTGATGTTCGCCTGGCAGAACTTCAGCCGGCAGGACTTCGAACTCTCCGGCCTGCAGGTCGAGTTCGAGCGCGTGCCCAACGACACCGTCAAGTTCGACCTGTTCTTCAACATGGCCGACCTGCCCGGACGTGGCGTCCTGGGCGTCCTGGAGTACGCCACCGACCTGTTCGACGAGGGCACCGCCCGCACGATCGCCGACCGCTTCGTGCGCCTGCTCGACCGGCTCGCCGCCGAACCCGCGCGGCCCGTCGCGACCGTCGACCTGGTCGAGCCGCACGAGCGCGAGCTGGTCCTGCGGGGTTTCAACGACACCGCCGCCGAGACCCCCGACCTGACCGTGCCGCAGCTCATCGCCGAGCAGGCCGCCCGGACTCCGCGGGCGACCGCCGTCGTCTTCGGCGAGGAGCAGCTCACCTACGCCGAACTGGAGGCCCGCACCGACCGGGTGGCCCACGCACTCGCCGCGCGCGGCGTCGGCCCGGAGACGATCGTCGGCCTGAACCTGCCGCGCTCGGCCGACCTCGTGGTGGCCATGCTCGGCATCCTCAAGGCGGGCGGCGCCTACCTGCCGATCGACCCCAAGTACCCGAGCACCCGCCTGGACCACATCCTCGACGACGCCCGCCCCGCGCTCATCTTGAAGAGCCTCGACGACCTCGGGGACCTGACGGAGGGCGCCGCGGGCGCCCCGGTGACGGCGGCGCGGCCCGCGAACGCCGCGTACGTGATGTACACCTCCGGCTCCACCGGTGTGCCCAAGGGCGTGACCATCACCCACCGGGACGTCGTCAACGGCGTGCTGCGCCTGGCGGAGTCCGTCGGCATCGACGCGGGCACCCGCACCCTGGCGGGCACCTCGGTCAACTTCGACGTGTCCGTCTTCGAGACCGTCACCACGCTCGCCCAGGGCGGCACCGTCGAGGTCGTCCGCGACGTCCTGGTCGTCGGCGAGCGCGGCGGCTGGTCCGGCGGCGTGATCAGCACCGTCCCGTCCGTCCTCGCCGGACTGCTCGACCAGGCCGACGTGAACATCACGGCGGACGCGGTGGTGTTCGCGGGCGAGGCCCTGTCCGCCTCCCTCGTGGAGCGGGTGCGCGAGGCCATCCCCGGCGTGCGCGTCGTCAACGCCTACGGCCAGACCGAGTCGTTCTACGCCACCACCAGCACCATCGCCGAGGAAGGCACCGGCGCCGCGGGCGCCCCCATCGGCGCCCCGCTCGGCAACATGCGCGCCTACGTCCTCGGCCCGGGCCTCGCGCCCGTACCCGTCGGTGTGGTGGGCGAGCTGTACGTCGCGGGCAACGTGGCCCGCGGCTACCACGGCCGGGCCGCGCTCACCGCCGAGCGGTTCGTGCCCGACCCGTTCGGCGAGCCCGGCGCGCGCATGTACCGCACCGGCGACCTCGCCCGCTGGCGGGCCGACGGCCAGCTCGACTACGTCGGCCGCGGGGACGCGCAGGTCAAGGTGCGCGGCTTCCGCATCGAGCCCGGCGAGATCGAGGCGGCCCTCACCGCCCACCGCGCGGTGGCCCAGGCCGCCGTGGTCGCCCGGGAGGTGCGCGGCAGCACCCAGCTCGTCGGCTACGTCGTCCCGGTGGAGGTCGACGAGACCGGCGACAACTACGACATCACCGCCGGTGTCGAGGCCAGGGACCTGCGCAAGTTCGTGTCCGCGCGGCTGCCGGAGTTCATGGTGCCCGCCGCCTTCGTGATGCTGGACCGCCTCCCGCTGGCCCTGAACGGCAAGCTGGACCACAAGGCCCTGCCGGAGCCGGAGTTCACCGGCGGCGCCTACCGGGCGCCGCGCACCGCCGACGAGCACACCCTCGCCGCCGTGTACGCCGAGGTCCTCGGCCTGGAGAGCGTCGGCGTCGACGACGACTTCTTCGCCGTCGGCGGCGACAGCATCCGCTCCATCCAGGTGGTCTCCCGCGCCCGCGCCCAGGGCCTCGAAGTGACACCCCGGCAGATCTTCGAGCTGCGTACGGTCGCCGAGCTGGCCGAGGCCGCGGCCGCGGGCCGCACCGGCACCGTCCTTGAGGAGTTGGAGGGCGGCGGCGTCGGCTTCATGCCGTTGCTGCCGATCGGCCACTACCTGCTCGAACTGGGCGGCGGCAGTGACCGGTTCACCATGTCGACCGTCGTCGACCTGCCCGCGGGCATCGACCACGACGGCCTCGCCGCCACCCTCGGCGCGGTCGTCGACCGGCACGACATCCTCCGCTCCCGCCTGGTGCTCACCGGGACCAAGGGCCTGGAGGTGGCCGAGCCGGGCACGGTGGACGCCGCCGAGCTGATCCACCGCGTGGAGTGGCGGGACGGCTGGGAGCGGCCGGACTGGCACGAGCGGGCCGCGGCGGAACTGGACGCGGCTGCCGGGCGGTTGGACCCGGAGGCCGGGGTGATGGCCCAGTTCGTCTGGTTCGACACCTCTGCCGCGCCGGGCCAGGGCGAATCCGAGGGCGCCGTCACACCCGGACGCCTGATCATCGTCCTGCACCACTTCGCCGTCGACGGCGTCTCCTGGCGCATCCTCCTGCCCGACCTCGCCGAGGCCTGGCAGCAGCTCGGCCAGGGCCGCACCCCCGGACTCGCCCCGGTCGCGACCTCCGTACGCCGCTGGTCGCACGCCCTGGCGGAACACGCCACCGACGCCGACCGCGTCGCCGAACTCCCGCTGTGGCAGGGCATCCTGGACGGACCCGACCCGGCCATCGGGTCCCGTCCTTTCGACCCGGCGCTCGACGTGCGTGCCACCGTGGAGACCGTCCACCTCGAACTGCCGGTGGCCGCGACCGACACCCTCCTCACCACGCTGCCCGCCGCCTTCCACGGCGGCGTCAACGACGGCCTGCTCACCGCGCTGACCGTGGCCCTCGCCCAGTGGCGGCGCGCCCGCGGCGTCGACGAGCGCGACGCCTCCTCGGCCCTGATCCGCCTGGAGGGCCACGGCCGCGAGGAGAGCGCCGCACCGGGCGCGGACCTGTCCCGCACGGTGGGCTGGTTCACCAGCATGTTCCCGGTACGCCTGGACGTCGGCGGCTTCGACCTTGACGACGCCGCCACCGGCGGCCGAGCCGCGGGCGGCGCCATCAAGGCCGTCAAGGAGCAGCTGAACGCCGTACCGGACCACGGCATCGGATTCGGCCTGCTGCGCTACCTCAACCCCGAGACCGCGGCCGCCCTCCAGGACCACGGAACCGGGCAGATCTCCTTCAACTACCTCGGCCGGTTCGCCTCCGCCGACATGCCGGAGAGCCTGCGGGGCCTCGGCTGGACCGCCGCCTCTGACGTGGACGACCTGTTCGCCCAGCCCGACGCGGACATGCCCGCCATGGCCACCCTCGAAGTCACCGCGTACGTCACCGACACCGAGGCCGGACCGCGGCTCAGCGCGGGCATCGGCTTCCCCGGCGGGCTGCTCACCCGGGACGAGGCGCAGCAGCTCGCGGACCTGTGGCGCACGGCCTTCGAAGGCCTCGCCCGGCACGCCGAGCGGCCCGACGCGGGCGGCCTCACGCCGTCGGACGTGCCGCTCGTCAAGGTCAGCCAGCGCGACCTCGACGTGTGGACGGAGAGCCACCCGGGCCTGGTGGACGTGTGGCCGGTGACGCCGATGCAGTCGGGCCTGCTGTTCCACAGCATGATGGCCGACTCGTCGTTCGACGCCTACCACGTGCAGTTGACGTTCCACCTGTCCGGCGACGTCGACCCCGAGCGCATGCGCCGGGCCGGTCAGGTGCTCCTCGACCGGTACCCGAACCTCGGCGCCGCGTTCGTGACCAGCGCGGCGGGCGAGCCCGTACAGCTCGTCCGCGACCACGTCGAACTGCCGTACAAGGTCGTGGACCTGCGCGACCTCTCCGACGCGGCGCGCGACGCCGAGCTGGAGCGGCTGCTCGCCGCCGACCACGCGGACCACTTCGACCCGGCGAAGCCGCCCCTGATGCGGCTGACCCTGGTCCTGATGGAGCCGGGCCGCTCGGAGCTGGTCTTCACCGCCAGCCACGCCCTGTACGACGGCTGGTCGATCCCGCACCTCCTGCAGGACCTGATCCGCGCCTACGGCACCGACGGCGACACCTCCGAGCTGCCGCGCGTGCGCCCCTACCGGGACTTCCTGACCTGGCTCGCCGGGCAGGACCGCGCCACTTCGGCCCGCGCCTGGGCCACCGAGCTGGACGGTGTGGACACGCCGACGATGCTCGCCGGGGCGGGTACCGATGCCGTCGGTGACGACGACGGCGGGTTCGGGTCGGCCGAGGTGCCGCTGTCCACGGAGACGTCCCGGATGCTGTCGCAGCGGGCCGCCGAACTGGGCGTCACCCTCAACGTCCTGGTGCAGGGCACCTGGGGCGTGCTGCTCGGCGCCCTGACCGGGCGGCAGGACGTGGTGTTCGGCACCACCGTCTCGGGCCGCCCGCCGCAGGTGCCCGGCGTCGACGACATGGTGGGCCTGTTCATCAACGCCCTGCCCGTGCGCGTGCGCTACACCCCGCAGGACACCCTGGCGCAGGTGCTGACCCGGCTCCAGCAGAGCCAGGCCGTCCTGATGGACCACCAGAACCACGGTCTGAGCGACATCCAGGACGCCGCGGGCCTCGGCACCCTCTTCGACACGATGGTCGTCTTCGAGTCCTACCCGATCGACCGGGCGGGCCTGGTCGAGGCGCACGACGAGGCGGGCATCGCCATCACCGGGGCCCGGCCGGTCACCGGCGCCCACTACCCGATGGGCGTGGCCGCGGAGGCCTCCCCGCACCTGCGCACGGGCCTGCACTACCAGGAGAGCCTGTTCGACCCCGCCACGGCCGCACGCATAGCCGCCGGCCTCGGGCGCCTCCTTGAGCAGTTGGCCGCCGACCCCGACACCCCCCTCGGCCACCTCGACCTGATGCCGGAGGCCGAGCTGGAACGGGTCGTCGCCGCATGGAACGACACGGTCGCCCCGGCGGCCGCGCGCACCATCCAGGAGGCGTTCGCCGAGCAGGCCGCGCAGGTGCCGGACCGGATCGCGGTGGTCCTCGGCGAGGAGCGGGTGACCTACCGGGAGCTGGACGAGCGGGCCGACCGGCTCGCCCGGGTGCTCGCCGCACGCGGCGTCGGACAGGAGTCGGTGGTCGGACTCGCCCTGCCGCGCTCGGTGGAGCAAGTCGTCGCCGTCCTTGCCGTCTTGAAGGCGGGCGGCACCTATCTGCCCGTCGACCCGGACTACCCGGCCGAGCGCCTCGCGTTCCTCCTCGGCGACGCCGCGCCGGTGCTCCTGGTGACCGACGCGGAGATCTCGGAGCGGCTCTTCGACAGCCCCTGCCCGCACCTGGTCGTCGACGAGCCCGGCACCGCTGCCGAGATCGCCCGGGCCGGGGCGGGACCACTCGCCGCGGCCCCCGCCGGACACCCCGACCAGCTCGCCTACGTGATGTACACCTCCGGTTCGACGGGGCTGCCCAAGGGCGTCGGCACCACCCACCGCGACGTGGTGCTCCTCGCCGCCGACAGCTGCTTCGCCGGCGGCCGCCACGAGCGGGTGCTGATGCACAACCCGCAGGCCTTCGACGCCTCGACGTACGAGATGTGGATCCCGCTGCTCGGCGGCGGCACCGTCGTCGTCGCCCCGCCCGGGCGCCTGGACGCGGCGGCCCTCGCGAAGCTGATCGCCGAGCACGGCGTGACCGGACTCGCCCTCGCGGCGGGACTGTTCATGACCATCGCCGACGAGAGCCCGGAGGCGTTCCGCGGGGCACGCGAGGTGTGGACGGTCGGCGACGTGGTGGCCCCGGCCTCCCTGGAGCGGGCGCTGCGCACCTGCCCCGGACTCCAGGTCGTCAACGGCTACGGCCCGACCGAGACCACCGCGGCCACCTCCCACCACTTCGTGACCGACCCCGAGAACATCCCCGGCACCGTGCCGATCGGCGGGCCCATGGAGAACACCCGTCTGTACGTCCTCGACACGGCCCTGCGACCGGTGCCGCCCGGCGTTCCCGGAGAGCTGTACGTCGCCGGGCAGCGCCTGGCCCGCGGCTATCTGGGGCGGCACGCCCTGACCGCGGAGCGCTTCGTTGCCTGCCCCTTCGGCGGGCCGGGGGAGCGGATGTACCGCACCGGTGACGTGGTGGCCTGGACCGAGGAAGGCGGCCTGGTCTTCCAGGGCCGCGCCGACACCCAGGTCAAGATCCGCGGCTTCCGCATCGAACCCGGCGAGGTCGAGTCCGTCCTCGCCGGACACCCCGGCATCACCCAGGCCGTGGTGATCGCCCGCGACGACCGGGGCACCGGCAAACGCCTCGTCGCCTACGTCACCCCGGCCGAGGGAGAGGGGCCGGACACCGAGGAGCTGCGGGCCTTCGCCGCCGAGCGGCTGCCGGAGCACATGGTGCCGGCCGCGTTCGTCACCCTGGAGTCCATCCCGCTGTCCGGCGCGGGAAAGGTCGACCGCAAGGCGCTGCCCGCCCCCGAACTCGTCAGCGGCGCCGCCTACCGCGCGCCGCGCACCCCGCAGGAGGAGGTGCTCGCGGGCCTGTTCGCCCAGGTCCTCGGCGTCGAGAAGGTGGGCGTCGACGACAACTTCTTCGACCTCGGCGGCCACTCGCTGCTCGCCACCAAACTCATCAGCCGCATCCGCACGGTCCTGATGGTCGAGGTGCCGATCCGCCTGGTGTTCCAGTCACCGACCGTCGCCGACGTGGCCGCGCACCTGACCGGGGGCTCCGAAGCCACCGGACACAGCGACCCGTTCGGCGTGGTGCTGCCCCTGAAGACCGGCGGCACCAAGGCGCCGGTGTGGTTCATCCACCCCGGCTTCGGACTGTGCTGGTCCTACCTCGGCATGGCCACGCAGCTCGGCGACCGCCCGGCGTACGGCATCCAGGCCCGCGGCTTCGACGGGGCGCCGCTGCCGGAGACCTTCGAGGCCATGGTCGCCGACTACGCCGACCAGATCCTCTCCGTCCAGCCGGAAGGCCCCTTCCACCTCGTCGGCCACTCCATCGGCGGCCCGATCGGCCAGGCCGTCGCCGTGGAACTGCAGCGCCGCGGCCACGAGGTTCCCCTCGTCGTCCTCCTCGACGCCGTACCGGGCGACTGGTTCGCCGCACAGGAGGACGCGCGCCTGGACCTTTACGAGGCCAGGGACTTCCTGGAGAACTACCTGCCGGGCGAGGAGGACGGCGAGGAGCGCCGGACGCTCATCGACAACGGCGCCGCCCTGATGGTCCAGCACGGCCGGATGGTCCGGGAGTTCAGCCAGCCGACGTACCGGGGCACCGCGCTGTTCTTCAAGGCCACGCGGAACCCCGAGGCCCAGGCCGCCTTCTGGGAGCCCCACATCGAGGGCGACCTGCACACCCACGACATCGACGCCACACACCTGGGCCTGAACGCGCCCGGGCCCGCGGCCGAGATGTGCTCCATCATCACCCGCCACCTCACGGACTAAGGACAGGGAGCCAGCATGAGCACCAACCCCTTCGACGACGAGAACGGCACGTTCTACGTCCTCGCCAACGACGACGAACAGCACTCCCTGTGGCCGCAGTTCGCCGAGGTCCCGCTGGGCTGGCGCGTCGTCTTCGGCACGGCGGACCGCGCCGCCTGCCTGGCCTACATCGAGGAGAACTGGACGGACCTGCGACCCAAGAGCCTGCGCGAGGCCATGGCCGCGGGCGCGTGACGACGGCCCCCGCCGGTCGCGTACACCCACGCACCCCGCACACCACCCACCGCGCACAACCCCCGAGAGCCGAGCAGTGCCGAAGAGAGGGAACGAACGAACATGACCGAACTCGCCGACCGCTGGGGACTCAACCCGCTGCACTTCTGGATGTGGGGACGCAACCCGGAGCACCCCGTCAAGATCGATGAAAACGGCGTGGTCCACATCTACGGCTACGACGAGATCGTCGGCGTCTACAGCAGCCCCAAGGAGTACTCGGCCAACGTGAGCGCCGCCCTGATGGGCGACACCGCGGCCGCCGACGCCTTCAACCAGGGCACGCTCCTGCAGGCGGACCCGCCGGGCCACACCAAGCTGCGCAGGCTCATCAGCGGCGTGTTCACCCCGCGCATGGTGGCCGAGCTGGAGCCGCGCATCGTCGAGATCACCAAGAGCCTCCTCGACGAGGCGGAGGAGCGCGCCACCGGCAACCAGCTGGAGCTGGTCGACGCCCTCACCTACCCGATGCCCGTCATGGTCATCGCCGAGATGCTGGGCGTGCCGCAGAGCGACCGCGGCCTGTTCAAGCAGTGGGTCGACCAGATGATCGCCGCCGCCGGTGACATCTCGGTGGGCGGCGAGGAGACGGCGGAGGACGCCGACGTGGCGGCCGCGCTGCGGCACGTACCGGAGTTCCTCGCCTACCTCCAGCAGCACGTGGACGAGCGCCGCTCGAAGCCGCGGGAGGACCTGCTCACCAAACTCGTCCAGGCGGAGGTCGACGGCGAGGGCCTGAGCGACGCGGCCGTCGTGAACTTCGCCAACGAGCTGCTGATCATCGGGCACACCACCACCAGCGCGCTGCTCGGCAACATGTTGCTGTGCCTGGACGCCCACCCCGAGCACTTCGCGCGGCTGCGCGAGAACCCCGAGATGGTCTCGGGCGTGGCCGAGGAGACCCTGCGGTTCCTCAGCCCGATCGCGGGCTCGTACCGCATCGCCGCCGCCGACACGGAGGCCGCCGGGGTCAAGGTGCCCAAGGGCTCCCTCGTCTCGCTGTGGCTGGGCGCGGCCAACCGCGACGAGCGGCGCTTCGAGCGTCCCCACGAGTTCGACCCCTACCGTGACCCCAACCCGCACCTGGACTTCGGCCGCGGCATGAAGTTCTGCATCGGCGCGCCGCTGGCCCGCCTGGAGGCGCGCATCGCCATCAACGCGCTCCTGGAGCGCTACCCCGTGCTGCGCACGGACCCCGCCAACCCGCCGGAGTTCCTGCCGGTGGAGCAGGCGATCGGCGCCACGAAGCTGCTCCTTCGCACCGACTGACGGGACGCGTCCGGCGCACGACGGAGCGAGGCGGGACCGGAGCCGCACCGGCCCCGCCTCGCCCGCGTGCCCTACTGGACGGGGAGCGGCGTGCGCCGCTCGCTCTCCGGCCGAGGGCCGAAGATGCGCCGCTCCGCCTCGCTGATCGGCACGTCGTTGATGCTGGCCTCGCGGCGGGCCATGAGCCCTTCCGCCGTGAACTCCCACAGCTCGTTTCCGTAGCTGCGCCACCACTGGCCGTCCAGCGCCCGGCACTCGTACTGGAAACGCACCGCGATCCGGGGCCCGTGGAAGTCCCACAGCTCCTTGCGCAGCGCGTACTCGCCCTCGCGGGACCACTTGTCGCGCAGGAACGCGGTGATCTCGTCCCGGCCGGTGAGGAAGCGGTCCCTGTTCCGCCAGACCGAGTCCACGGTGTACGCGAGCGCGACGCGCTCTGGGTCGCGGGTGTTCCAGGCGTCCTCGGCGGCCTGGACCTTCAGCAGTGCCGTCTCCTCGTCGAACGGAGGGAACGGAGGGCGTGACGTCATGTCTGCTCCTTCATGCGCGCATGCTGACCACAGCTGGAGAACGCTCGTTCTCCGCCTCGTCCGCCACTCTAGAGAACGACCGTTCTCCTGGGTAGCGAAATTGCCTCCGAGGCAAACCGGCCGGTCCTCCGGCAGGTCGTCGCGGTAGCGTTGGCCGATGGACACCACAGTCACCGCTGCCGAACGGGCGCTGGACGCGGCCGAGCGGCTCTTCTACCAGCGGGGCATCCAGTCCGTCGGCATGGACCAGATCCGCACCGCGTCCGGTCTGTCCCTCAAGCGCCTCTACCAGCTCTTCCCCGCGAAGGAACGCCTCGTCGAGGCCTACCTGGAACGCCGCGACGAGCGCTGGCGGCACGACCTCGCCGAGCACGTCGAGCGGCACGACAACCCCGAGCGTCGCATCCTGGCGATCTTCGACTGGCTGGGGGAGTGGTTCGCCGAACCCGACTTCAACGGCTGCGCCTGGATCAACTCCTACGGAGAACTGGGCGCCACCTCGGAGCCGGTCGCCCGCCAAGTCCGCCTGCACAAGCAGGCCTTCAAGCAGTACGTGGCGGACCTGGTGTCCCGGGCGAACCTCCCCGACAGCCTGGCGGACCAGGTGTTCCTCCTGGCGGAAGGCGCGATGGCGACGGCGGCGATCACGGACACCCCGGCCCCGGCGACGCAGGCGGCCCAGGCCACTCGCCTTCTCATCACCGCCACCCGCCGGCCGTAGCCGCGCGCGGGGCACAACTGGGCCGCCCCCGTGTCCCCCGGGCCCCGCCGTGCCCTAATGTCCCAGGGGTGACTGGGACAGCTGGGGCGGCGGAGCCCGCCTACCTCGCTGCGGTCCGGGAGTCGTACGACACCGTGGCGGTCGACTATCTCCAACGCGTCAAAACCCCGGCGGAGTTGGACCCGCTGTCACGCGCCATGCTGGCCGCGTTCGTGGCGGACGTACGGAAAGCCGGTCGCGGGCCGGTCGCGGATGTGGGGTGTGGTCCGGGCCTTGTGACGGCGTATCTGGTCGGGCAAGGCCTGCCCGCGTTCGGTGTCGACCTGTCGCCCAAGATGATCGATCTGGCCCGACAGGCCTTCCCGGACCTGCGCTTCACGGTGGGGTCAAGCACCGCCCTGGACATCGGGGACGACACCCTTGGCGGCATCCTCGCCTACTACTCCACCCACCACACACCGCCCGAGCTGCTGCCGCTGGTGTACGGCGAGTTCCACCGCACCCTCGCTCCTGGCGGCCGCCTGATGATGGTCGGTTACGTGGGTGACGGGGAGCGCGTGCGTCCCGCGCGGGCGTACGGCGGCCATCCGGTGTCGTTCGCGTCGCATCTGGTGCCGGTGGAGCGGATCGTGGAGCTCCTGCGCCGGGCCGGACTCGTCGTCACGGCGCGGCTGGTGCAGGAGCCCGACGGAGGGGCGACGAGGACGCTCGCCACGTTCCTGGCGCAGAAGCCACCTGTCCCAGGGGCCGGTTGACGATCCGTCACAGAACCTGGGAGACCTTGTAGGCGATGCCCCCTTCGACGAGGTAGCCCGACCCGAGAACGAGCCTGCAGGGCAGCGGAGTTCACAGGCTGATGCGTCGGGCCTGGAAGGGCAGGCCGGGCACGGCCTGAGCATCGGCCGTCTGGCCGCCGACCTGGAGCTGAGCTGGAGCGGCATCCAGACGCTCTTCAGGACCAAGGAGAACCGGCAACTCGCGGTCGCGGAGTCGGCGCGCGAAGCGTTCACCGAAGCGGTCATCGGCCCCACGCGGAGTGCGCCGCCGGGCGCCGCGAAGGTCAGCCGTGTCGTGGACGGCTTCCTCGCGCCACCTCACTGACGGTGACCGAGACCCGCGCGCTTGCTGACGAGGGGAAAAACCCCGCCACATCACCCCAGTCGTGGAATCATCGGGCGGTCCGGCCCGAACGGGCAAGAGGGTCCGCGAGGCACCAAGGACCAGCAAGAGGAGAGGGGTGGGCGTGATGGACGGCTGGGAATGGGACGAGACCTTGTTCTCGGGAGCGGCTGCCTACTACTCGCGGGGGCGGCTCCCGTACGCGCCCGGCCTTGCGAAAGCGCTGGCGGATGCCCTGCGCCTCGACGGGCGGGGACGCCTCCTCGATGTGGGATGCGGTCCGGGCACGGTCGCCCTGACCTTGGCGGATCTGTTCCGCGAGGTGGTGGGCGTGGACCCGGACGGCGGAATGATCGCCGAGGCCGGGCGCCAGGCGGCGAGGGCGGGCCTGGCGGGGAAGACGCGCTGGGTGCGGACCCGCGCCGAAGACCTGCCCGCGGACCTCGGCACGTTCACGGCGGTCGGCTTCGCCCAGTCGTTCCACTGGATGGACCGCGACCTGGTCGCGGCGACCGTACGGGACATGCTCCGCCCCGGCGGCGTGCTCCTGCACATCTCGGACCTGAAGACGGCACCCCCCGACTCGGAGGTCCTGCCCCACCCGGCCCCGCCCCGCGCCGCGATCGACGACCTGGTCAGAAAGTACCTCGGCCCGGTCAGACGGGCGGGCCGAGGAACCCTGCCGCAAGGCACACCAGGCGACGAGGCGACGGTGTTCACCCGCGCCGGATTCACCGGCCCGGACCATCACGTCTTCCCCGGCGGCCGGCCCCTGACCCGCGACTGCGACGACCTGGTGGCCGAGGTCTTCTCGATGTCCTTCTCGGCCCCCCATCTGTTCGGCCCGCATCGCCCCGCCTTCGAGGCCGACCTGCGCCGCGTACTCCAGGAGGCCTCCCCGTCGGGCCAGTTCTCGCAGCACCGGCCGGGCACGGAGGTCTTCGTCTGGCACAAGGATCCGACCGGGCCGGTGTCGGGTGACGCGGCGTGAAAGCCCGCACGCGGACGCGGCACGGCTGCCCCTGAAAGAGCGATGGCGCTCAGGTGCGCGTCGCCGGTGAGGCGTCCGCCCAGGTCCGCAGAGGGCGTGGGAGCCACCCGGCCGTCGGCGTGCCCGCGCGCGTCATTCCGGTGGACGTGAGCGCCCCCGCCGCCACCGTCGCGGCAGCGGTGAGCGCGGTGACCAGCCAGATGCCCCCGACGGGCGCGTTGGTCTGCGGCGCGGCGAACCCACCGGGCGCCGCGTACACCACGACCCGGTCGCCTGCCTTCGCGTCGGCGGGGCACGCCTCGCCCAGGGGGAGGAAGTCCGATTCTCTGAGGTTCCGTTCGAGTTTCGTGCCGTCGAGCCGTTCCAGCGAGCACTCCCACCAGGTTCCGGTGACCTCACCCGTCGGCGCGTTCCTCTCGTGCCGAACCGCTTCCGTGACGACGGTCTCCCGCCGTTCGCCCCACACGTCGAGCACGGCCTGGTCGCGCCGCGATCACGGCAAGCCCGCACGTCACCGCCGAGGCGGCCACCCCCACCAGTGCGCCGGCCACCCGCAGCCGCCGTCTCCGGCCCACTGGCACCTCCCCGTCGCGCCTTGCCTTGCCCCGCAAGCATTCCCTGCGCTCTCCTGCCCAGCCATGGGCGGTCCGACCCGCGCAGGAGCGGCGGGGAGGGCGTCGACCGGGCGCCTTCAGCCGGTGTGGCGCAGGGCCCGGAGCAGTCGTTCGAGGGCTGTCCAGGTCTCGGCCGGGTCCGTCGGGCCGGAGGGGGAGGCCAGCCACAGGGCGGCCTCGTTCATGGCGCCGGACAGGAGGTGGGTGAGGGGTTCCACGGGCTGCGGAGGGAGGGTTCCCTCGGTGATGAGGGCGGTCAGGGCGTCGTGGAGGTGCTGGGCCGATGACGCCTCGTCCAGGGCGCGCCAGGCGCTCCAGCCCAGGACGGCGGGCCCGTCGACCAGCATGATCCGCTGAATGTCGGGCTCGGCGGTCACGGTGAGGAACTCGCGGCAGCCCGCCGTCAGTTGATCCCAGCGGTCGGTGTACGCCTCGGCCGCCGCGGCCACGCGCCGACCCACCTCCCGCTGCACCTCCTCCAGCACGGCACCGAAGAGGCCGGCCTTGCTGTCGAAGTGGTGGTACAGCGCGCCCTTGGTCACCCCCGCCGCCTCGACGATCTGCGCCAGACCCACCGCACCATAGCCCTGAGCGGCGAACAACTGCCTGCTCTCCCGCAGCAACGTCCGCCGCGTCTGCTCCCGTTGCTGTGCCCGGACGCCCTGCTGGCTCATCGCGCTCCACTCCGTTGACGGTTGACGTACCGATAGTACGTGACTACCGTCATTCGCATACCGATGGTATGTGAAGAGGAGTGACCATGAAACTGACCAGCCTCTATCCCGTGATCTGCACCGCCCGCCTCGCGGAGTCCCGGGACTTCTACACCCGGCTCCTCGGCTTCGAGACCACCTTCGAAGCCGACTGGTACGTGAGCCTGCGCCGCCCGGGCGACTCGCCGTACGAGCTCGCCCTCCTCGACCACACCCACCCGACCATCCCGGAGGCCTACCGTCTCCCCGCTCAGGGCCTCCTGCTCAACCTGGAGGTCGAGGACGTCGACGCGGAGTGGGAGCGCCTTGTCGTGCGCGAAGGGCTCAGCCCCGCCCTGGAGTTGCGCAGTGAGGACTTCGGGCAACGGCACTTCATCGTGGCCGACCCCTCGGGGGTTCTCGTCGACGTCATCACCCCGATACCGCCCAGCGGTGAGTACGTCAGTCAGTACGTGGGGGTGTGAACCGGAGAAGGTGCGCCGCGCCCAGACCAGCCGCCACAGATGGTCCGCGGTGCCGTTGTCCTCGTACTGCACGACCTGCGCGCCGTTCGCTGTCGACATGCCGTCCACCCCGAGAGCCTTGCCGCTGTGCTGGTCTCCGATCCGGTGGCAGGCGGGCTCGGGTGTCCAGGGGCGGCCGCCGGGCGTCGCGGTGGGAGACGCGGTGACGCGCAGTCGTGCCGCGCCCATCGGGATGAGCGTCACCTTCTCCCGCGGGGTGACGGCACGGGCCGAACCGGGGTGGAGCGGGGTCACCACGTATTCGTCGTCCGCGACCCATTCCTTCAGACGCCGGGCGCGGCCACGTATCCGTACCGGGGTGCCCGCATGCGCCAGGGGGTCGCCGACCAGCGGCCCCGCCTCGGCGGTGAAGGAGAGATCCTCTTCCGGGGCGGGTGCGAGCGCGTAGTTCCAAGGAGTGGTGGCATGTACTGCCAGGTGCGGGAGGGCGGCCGTACCCCATACTGCTCGACCTTCGCGCCACGGCCTCGCTGGTCTGGCGCCGAACGCCGAAGGGCCGGCGGATCGTGCGTGAACACAACTCGTGAACACAACTCGTGAACACAACTCGAGCGAGGAACTGCCGACAGGAGCTCTCGACCACGTGCTGTCGGATCACGAGGCTCGCTGGCCTCAAGCCCGCTACTCGCTGATCGAGCCCGCCGCTCAGCGCCGGACCCGTGTGGTCGGCGGGCGCACACGCCGCCTGCGACGCGGCAACCCGCCCGTCGTCCGGCCGTGCTGACCGTCAGTGTTCCCCCACCAACTCGTGCGCCAGGCGGATCAGGTCCGGGATCGCCGGGTGCGCCGGGGCGCCGCGATGCCAGGCCAGCACCAGGGGGACCGACGGGGCGTCGGTCAGGGGGCGGTAGGCGATCGTCGGGTGGGTGTGCATGCGGGGCGTCGCCGATGTCGAGATGCCCACGGCCCGGCCCGCCGCGATGGCCGTCAGCCACTCGTCCGTGTTGGTGACCTCGATCACCACCTTGGGGCGTGAGGCGGTGGACCACAGGTCGAGCGTGGTCGTGCCCGCCACCGTGTTGAGGGCGATCGGCCAGGGCGTGAGGTCGGCCAGCGTGAGCGCGTCGCGTGCGGCGAGGTCGCTGTCGGCGGGCACCACCGCCACGCGTTCCTCCCGCATCAGCAGCTCCGTGACCAGGTCCGGAGCCCTCAGCTCGCCGCGCAGCAACGCGACGTCGACCTTGCCCTGGGTGAGCCCCGCCGTACGGTCGTCGACGCGGCGCAGCTCCAGCGGCACATCGGGATGCTCCTCGTCCCAGCGGCGCAGCAGCGGCAGGGTCAGATCGCCCAGCGCGGCCCAGGGGTGGCCGAGGCGCAGCGGCAGGGCGGCCAGCGAACGGGGATCGAAGGCCGTCTCCACGGCGGACAGGGCGGCCGCGGCCTGGTCGCGGAACGCCCGGCCCGCGGCCGTGAGTTCCAGATGGTGCGTGGACCGGTCGATCAGGCGCACCCCGAGATGCGTCTCGAGCTGGCGCAGCGTGCGGGACAGCGCGGGCTGGCCCGTGTGCAGCCGGGTCGCGGCGCGCGTGATCGTGCCCTCCTCGGCGATGGCGAGGAAGGCCCGCAGGTGGCGCAGTTCCATGGTCATGCCTCGCAAGCATAACCACGGATCACCTGGCATTTCCCAGGACGCCTGCGGCTTTCTAGCGTGGGGGCATGACAAACACGAGGGTTCAGGTGGGGACCGCGGCGGCAAGCTCCGCGGTGACAGGGGCCGGGGCGGCGGGGCCCGCGGTGGCAGGTCCCACGGTGGCTGGGGGCACGAGCGCCACGGCGGCGGAGCCCGCGGCGGCAGGCTCCGTGGGGGCGACGTCCACGGCCGGGCGGGCCGCCCCCGCCGTCGGGATACGCAAGGCGGCCGCCCCCGCCAGCGCCGGCAGCCTCGGCGGCATCGGCCTGGTGCTCGCCGGTGTCCTCTCGGTGCAGTTCGGCTCCGCCGCGGCGGCCCTGCTCTTCCCGCGCGCGGGCGCGCTCGGCGTAGTGGCGCTGCGGGTGACGATCGCGGCCGTCCTGCTCCTTGTCGTCTGCCGTCCCCGGCTGCGCGGCCACAGTCGTACGGACTGGGGCGTCGTCGGCGCCTTCGGGCTCGCCCTGGGTGGCATGAACATCCTCTTCTACCAGGCGATCGACCGCATTCCGCTCGGCCCGGCGGTGACGCTGGAGGTGCTCGGCCCGCTGCTCCTGTCCGTCGTCACCGCGCGGCGGGCGGCGAGCCTGGTGTGGGCAGGGATGGCGTTCGCGGGCGTGTTCCTGCTCGGGCAGGGCAGCTTCGGTGAACTCAGCCTGGCGGGCGCGGGGTTCGCGCTCGGTGCGGGCGCGATGTGGGCGGCGTACATCGTCTTCAGCTCCCGGGCGGGGGCCCGCTTCCCGCGTCTGGACGGGCTGGCCCTGGCGATGGCCGTGGCCGCCCTGGTGAGCCTGCCGCTGGGGATCGGTGCCGCGGGCACCACCCTGCTGGAGCCGAAGGTCCTCGGGATCGGCCTGGTCGTGGCGCTGCTGTCGTCCGGCGTGCCCTACACGCTGGAGCTGCTCGCCCTGCGCAGGCTGCCCGCGGCCACCTTCGCGGTCCTGATGAGTCTGGCCCCCGCGGTCGCCGCGCTCGCCGGATTCCTGGTCCTCGGACAGACGCTCTCGGCGCTGCAGTGCGTGGCGATCGCCCTGGTGGTGGGGGCGAGCGCGGGCGCGGTCCGGGCAGGGGGAGCGGGCCGGAAGTGAGGGACGGGGTGGCGCCGGGGCGCGGCCCTTCACCGGCCGCCCCGAGCCTCCCCGGCCCCGCGGGCGCTGATCAACTCCCGGGCTAGGATGCGGCGCATGGACATAGTGATCCCGCTCTTCGACCGTTTCGAGCCGCTCGACGCGATCGGACCGTACGAGATCCTGGCCCATGTGCCCGACGCCACCGTGCGCTTCGTGGCTCCCGAACCCGGCCTGGTGCAGGACGTGCTCGGCTCCCTGCCGGTGCACGTCCCGACCCGGTACTCCGAGGTGGAGCGCTGCGACGTCCTGCTGATCCCCGGCGGCGGAGGCGCCTGGACGGTGGCGGACGACCCCGAGTTCCTCGACTGGGTCCGACGCATGCATGCGGGCACCCGCTTCACCACCTCGGTGTGCACCGGAGCCCTGGTGCTCGCGGCGGCCGGCCTCCTGGACGGCCTGACCGTCACCAGCCACTGGGGCGTGATCGACGAACTGCGGTCCTACGGCGCCCATTAAACCCCCGAGCGGATCGTCCGCCACGACCGGATCATCACCTCCGCCGGGGTGTCCTCGGGCATCGACATGGCGCTCCAACTGGCAGCCCTGCTCAGCGACGACACCACCGCACAGGCGATCCAGCTCTACACGGAGTACGACCCGCAGCCCCCGTTCGACACCGGCTCGGTGGCCAAGGCCCCGGCCGAGGTGCTTGAACGGGCCCGCAACCTGACCTGAGGCCGGCCCCGTTGTGCGGGCTGCCGGGACGGCGTCCCGATCTTTGTGGCTTCTGTGAGTACGACCGGCCGCCGAGGCGCGGGAAGACTGCCCGCCAGCGGCCGCGGCCCGTCTCCTGAGGCGAGCCGGGGCCGACGCCTTGACGGTCCACACGGGAGGGCAGCGCGGTGAGCGTGCAGCAGTACGACGGGATCGGTGAGGCGGTCGAGGACAGCGATCCGCCGGGCGTGCGCTACGAGGTCGGGGACGTGGCCGAACTGCGGCCGCTGGAGCGCTCCTTCGACATCGCCCTGAGCGTGCAGCTGCTCAACCACGCGCCGGACATCGCCGCCATGGAGCGGATGTGCCGCAACGTGCACCGGAACCTGAAGCCCGGCGCCGAGTTCTTCGTGCTCGCCCAGACACCCGAATACCGCTTCGACGGGCCGTCGCTGGCCAAGTACGGCTTCCTCTGCGAGCGACCGGCGAGGAGATCGAGACCGGCCCGCGCGTGCGGGTCACGGCGCTCCTCGACCCGCCGCTCTCGTTCAACGGCGCCTGCCCGCGCCGCGAGGTCTACGAACCGTGCCTGCGGGCCGCCGGATTCAGCGAGCTGACCTGGGTCCCCCTTGAGGTGTCCGACGCGGGCCTGCGCGCGTTCGGCGCGGAGTTCTGCGCGGACCTCCCTCGGCAACCCGCCGCTGGTGATGCTGCGCTGCCGGGCCTGACCCATCGACCCGCCGGGCAGGGTGAGCCGATGACGTGTCGGCTCAGCCGGAGGCGGTGACGCCGGACTGGACCGCGAGGACCGCGAGCCGGATGCGGTTGTCGCAGCCCGTCTTGGCCATCAGGTTCGCCACGTGCGTCTTGACCGTGGTCACCCCCAGGTGCAGCCGATCTCCGATCTCCCTGTTCGACAGGCCCTGCCCGAGCAGACTCAGGACCTGTCGCTCGCGGGGCGTCAGACCGGCGGGCGGCGCCGTGGCGCCCTGCGCGGGCGGGGCCGTGCCGGTGTGCAGGGCGCGGGCGACGATGCGGTCCAGCGCGGCCTGGCTGAAGGGAGCCTCGCCGCGGGCCGCGCGGCGTACGCCGTCCAGGAGTTGGGGCGGCGGGGTGTCCTTCACCAGGAAGCCGCAGGCCCCGGCGGCGAGCGCCGGGTAGAGGTGATCGTCGTCGTCGAACGTGGTCAGGGCGAGGACCCGGGTGGTGGGACGGGCCGAGGTGATGCGCCGGGTGGCGGTGATGCCGTCCACGCCCGGCATCCGCAGGTCCATCAGGACGACGTCGGGGGCGAGGCGCTCGGCCAGGCGGACGGCGTCCTTGCCGTTGGCCGCCTCGCCCACGAGGTCGATGTCGTCGGGCTGCTCGAAGAGCATGCGGAGGCCCATGCGGACGAGCTGCTGGTCGTCGACGATGAGGAGGCGGATCACGGCCGCGGCTCCGTCCCGGCGGCTTCCAAGGGTCTCCCGGCCCGCACGCCTGCCACGCCGTCCAGGGCCTCCTCGGCCGTCACATCCCCTTCCAGGAGCGGGAGTTCCGCCTGAAGCCGCCACCCCGGCCCGACCGGTCCGGCCTCCAACCGCCCGCCCAGCAGCCGCACCCGCTCACGCAGGCCGACAAGCCCGTGCCCGGACGGCCCGGCCGCCCGCGCCGCCGCAGGGTGCTGGTGCCCCGAGCCACCCCCTCCACCGTGACCGTCACCCCCTCCGCGACCACCACTCCCTCCGTCATCCTCCACCTCGACCTGCACGCCCCCGTCCGCACCCACCCGCACCCTCAGCCACGCCCGCGCCCCCGCACCCGCGTGCTGGGTCACGTTCGCCAGCCCCTCCTGGGCGAGCCGCAGCACCGCGAGCCCCCGTGCCGTGTCGACCCGCGTGAGTTCCCCGTCGTCCATCGCGGCCTCCACCACCAGGCCGGAGCGCGCGCTCTGGGCCACGACCGACTCCAGGGCCGCGGCGAGGGCGCCGGGGGAGAGGAGCGGGGAGGCGCCCGGGGTGACGCTGTCGGGGTCCCGCAACACCGCGACCAGGCGGCGCAGGTCGGCCATCGCGGCGGTGCCGCCGGCGTGCAGGTCGTCGAGGACGGCGGTGATGCGGGGGTCGGGCGTGCCGTCGGTGCCCGCGGCGGGCAGGACGTGCCGGGCGACCCCGACCCGTACCACCATGGACGAGACATGGTGTGCCACCAGATCGTGCAACTCGCGGGCGATGGCGGTGCGTTCGGCGGTGCGGGCCGACAGGAGACGCTGCTCGGCGCGTGCCTGCTCCTGCTCCGCGTGGTCGCGGGCGCGGCGGGCGGCGTCCCGCGTGGCCCGGACGTACGCGCCGAGGAGCAGGGGGACCCCGGCGACAACACTCATCTTGTAGAGCACGGAGGGCAGTTCCGCGGGGAGGTCGTCCAGTCGGTTCACGACGACGGCGCAGGCCAGTACGGAGGCCGCGACGACCGGCCGTCGCCCCGTGCGCCGTACCGACACCTCGAAGACGCCGAGGGCGGCGAGCACCTTGAAGGCCACGACCGGCTCCGCGCCCCACGCGTGCGCGGCGACCAGCAGCCCCGACCGGGCCACTGCCGAGGCGAACACCCATCGGACCCCGGCCGGACACAGCGCGACGCCGACCGCCGCGAACCCCCAGTCGGCTGCCTGGGAGGGCCGTTGGACCAGGAGGAGACAGCCGAGCAGCGCACCGGCGACCGCCAGGGCGCGCACCCGCGCGTACCCGCGGTCGAAGGCCGCTTCCACCCAAGATCGGTTCACCGGGACAACGATAGGCGCCGCCGCGCCACCGGGGTCCTGCCGAAGGAGGAGGCCCCCGCGGCCGCCTCCTCCTCGTGGCCGCCGCGGGGGCCCGTCGCAGGAAGCGTCCCGCCCGCCCGCGCTGACAGCGTTGGCCGCATGAACGCACACGACACGACCCGGCGCTCCCTCCTCGGCGGCGCCGCCGCCCTCGGGCTCGCCTCCCTGACCCTCGACGGCTCCGCCCGCGCGGCGACACCCCGTCCGGGCCCCCGGGCGAAACGGCGCTTCGACGGCCGCTCCGTCCTCATCACCGGCGCCACCTCGGGCATCGGCGAGGCGACGGCGAAGGCCTTCGCCGCGGAAGGCGCGCGCGTCGGATTCTGCGGCCGCCGCGTCTCGTCGGGGCGCCGCGTCGAGCAGGAGATACGCAAGGCGGGCGGCGAGGCCACCTACATGCGGGCCGACGTCCGCGAGGCCGACCAGGTGCGCGCCTTCGTGGACGCGATGGCCGACCGCTACGGCGGCATCGACGTCGCCTTCAACAACGCCGGGATCGGCAGCGCCAGACTGCCGCACGAACTGACCGTCGAGGAGTGGGACGACGTCCAGTCCACCAATGCGCGCGGGGTGTTCCTCGCCCTGAAGTACGAGATCCCGCACATGCTCAAGGCGGGGCGCGGCGTCGTCCTCTGCACGTCGTCCTCGGCGGCCGAGTGCGCCCGGCCGAACGGCGCCGCGTACACCGCGAGCAAACGCGCCGTCCAGGGCATCGTGAAGTCCGCCGCGCTCGCCTACGGCCCCCGGGGCATCCGCGTCAACGCCGTCCTGCCCGGCACCACCGACACCCCCTTCGTCCGCCCGCCGGGCCTCCCCGACGCCGACTGGGCCGCGTACAAGAAGGCGTTCGGGCCCCTCAACGTCGACGGCCTCGAACGCATGGCGGAGCCCGCGGAGATCGCCCGCGCCGTGGTCTCCCTGGCGACCGACGACTTCTCGTACATGACCGGCGCCTCCGTGTCCGTGGACGGCGGGGTCACGGCGGGGCGGGAGATGATCCGGCCGAGCGGTATGTGACCGGGCGGCCCGGTGAGCCCTGCGCAGGGCACGACCTCCCTGGGCCGTTGGCGCGGCACCACCTCCATGGGGGTGGTGCTGAGTGCACCCCCGACGTGGTTGGTAGCGCGCCTGCCACCGCCGCCGCTCCTGCCTACCTTCATAAGTGCCGCCGTACGACTGGGAATTGCGGCACGGACGCAGGGCATGGGCGCGCGGCGCGTGCGCATGGCCGACTACCGAAGGGGCAGTGATGGGTTCCAAGGACGAGCACGCTCGACGCACCGTTCCGCGGGCCGCGACGGTCACGGGCGCGGGGGTGGCGTTCGGCCCGGCGCTGAGCCCGGTGCGGAACCCGGCGTCCGCCAGGGCGACGTCACCGGCGGCCGAAGCCACTCGCCCCGCCGCCGTCGGCATCACCGGGACCGGCGCGGGGAAGGCGGACTGGCTGCCGGACGGTTCCGTCCGCGTCACCCGCGCGGACCCGCGTTACGCCCAACTCACCACCCGAGGCGCGAGCAACCGATTCCGAGGCCGGCCCGAGCAGGTCTACCTGGTCGGTTCGACGGCCCAAGTGGCGCGCGCCGTAGAGGAGTCGGTGCGGGCGGGCGCCCGGCTCGCCATGCGCGGCGGCGGGCACTGCTACGAGGACTTCGTCGACCACCCCCAGGTGAAGTCCGTCATCGACATGTCGCCCATGCGGGAGGTGTCGTTCGACGCCGCGCGCCGCGCCTTCGTCGTGGAGGCCGGGGCGACGCTCGGGGAGGTCTACCGGAAGCTGTACCTCGGCTGGGGCGTGACGCTGCCCGCCGGAAACCACCCCGAGGTGGGCGTGGGCGGGCATGTCCCGGGCGGCGGATACGGGCCGCTGTGCCGCCTCTTTGGCCTCGTCAGCGACTACCTGTACGCCGTGGAGGTCGTCGTCGTGGACCGGCACGGCGAGGCCCGCGCGGTGGTGGCGAGCCGGGAGCAGGACGACCCGCACCGCGAGCTGTGGTGGGCCCACGCCGGTGGCGGCGGCGGGAACTTCGGGGTCGTCACCCGCATGTGGTTCCGCTCGCCGGACGCCACCCGCGACACCGACCCCGCGTACATGCTGCCCGCCCCCACCCGGACCGCCCTCACCTTCACGGCGGACTGGAGCTGGGACGGCATGGACGAGGAGCACTTCGCCCGCCTGGTGCGCAATCACGGCGAGTGGGCCGAGCGCCACCGGGGCGCCGACGACCCGCAGGCCGCGCTGTACGCCGAGTTCGCCCTGACCCGCAGGGCGGCCGGGGCGCACCGGATGTTCGGGCAGGTCACCGCCGTGCCCGGCGCGGACAGGCGGCTCCTTGACGGCTTCCTCGACGCGGTGAGCGCGGGCACCCGTCGGCCGGCCAAGCTGAACGTCCAGCGGCTTCCCTGGCTCACCGCCGCGCTGCGCGGCTCGGGGGAGGCCGTTGCGGACCGGCACATCAAGATCGAGTCGGCGTTCCTGCGCCGCCGTCTCACCGACCGCCAGGTGGCCGTGCTGCACCGCCACCTCACCCGCGCCGACTCCGACGTGGCCGGGGGCAGCGTCGTCCTCAACACCTACGGCGGCGCCGTCAACACCCCGTCCCCCACCGCGACGGCCATGCCCCACCGCGACTCCGTCCTCAAGCTCTCCTGCCTCGCCGCCTGGGCCGACCCGCAGCGGGCGTCCGCGCACCTGGCCTGGATCCGCGCCTGCTATCGGGACCTCTTCGCCGACACCGGCGGCGTCCCCGTCCCCGGCGAGCACGCCGACGGCGCCTTCATCAACTACCCCGACACCGACCTCGCCGACCCGCGCTGGAACACCTCGGGCACGCCCTGGCAGACCCTCTACTACAAGGCCAACCAGGCCCGCCTGGGCGCGGTGAAGGAGCGGTGGGACCCGCGCGACGTCTTCCACCACGCGCTGTCGGTCCGGGCGGCGTGAGCGGGGGCTCGCCCAGACGTGCCGCGCCCCCTCGTGCCGGAAGTCGGGCCGGAAGTCGGGCCGTCGACCGGACGGTTGCGACTTTGGATACGGCGGGCGAGGACCGATGGCTGATGAGCGGGACCCTGCCCGACGCCGAGTCTTGAGACGTTCCGGGGACGTCGCGGAGACGTTCCGGAACGCGACCTGTTGACGACGGTGGGAGTGCTCGATGCGCAAGGAAGCGATGACGAGAGGGACGTTCCTGACGGGGGCGGCGGCGGTCGGCGCGGGCGCGCTGGTGGGCACGGCCCTCACCGGGCAGGCGGGCGCCGCGACGGGCCCGCGGTCCGGTACGCACCCGGCTTCCGCGCCGGACCCGCGGTCCGGCGCGCGCCCAGGGGCCGCCCCGACCTCGGCCGACACGCGCACGGCGACCGGCCGCGGCCTGGTCCACCGCGGCGTCACGTACGAGTGCGAGGACGGCGAGACCCGGCACACGGGGTGGCGCCGCGCCCGGATGCGCTCCGACATGCGCTCCATCAGGCACGACCTGCACGCGAACTCGGTCGTCGTCTTCGGCACCGGCGTCGAGCGTCTGACCGCCACCGCCAGGGAGGCCGTCGAGCACGGGATGCACGTATGGCTCCAGCCGCGCCTGGCCGACGTCCCCGAGCGCGAGATCCTCGACCACCTGGCCGAGACCGGCAGGCAGGCCGAGCGGCTGCGCCGCCAGGGCGCGCGGGTGTATCTGAGCGTGGGGTGCGAGTTCATCCTGTTCGTGCCGGGCATCGTCCCCGGTGCGAACGCGGTCGAGCGGATCGAGAACATCCAGAAGGGCAACTGGGACCCCGCGGCGACGCAGCGCGCGCTGAAGCGGTTCATCGGCCTGGCCGCGAAGACCGGCCGCCGCGTGTTCCACGGCCCGCTGACCTACGGCTCCGCGCACGGCGACCAGGTCGACTGGGACCTCTTCGACATCGTCGGCGTCAACTACTACTCGTACTTCGCCGACCCGCGCGGCTACGCCAAGGAGCTGACCCCGTACCGGAAGTGGGGCAAGCCCGTCGCCATCACCGAGTGCGGCACCTGCACCTTCGAGGGCGCGCCCGAGGCGGGCGGCATGGGCTGGGACGTCGTGGACTACAGCAAGCCCGAGCCGGAGGTCCGCAAGGGTGTGCGGCGCAGCGAGCACACCCAGGCCCAGTACCTCGGGCAGGTCCTGAACGCGTTCGAGCAGTTGGACCTGCACGCGGCCATGGTGTACCAGTTCGTCACCTCCGACGCCCCGCACCGGCGCACCCGCCGCCACGACCTCGACATCGCCGGCTACAGCCTCACCAAGGCCATCTGGAAGACGAAGGACGACCCGACGGCGCGGTGGCACTGGGAGCCGAAGGAGTCGTTCCACGCCGTGTCGCGGCACTTCGCCCACGCCGAGCGCCGGGACCGTGCGCGGGCGGCGCGCGGGGGCCGGGAGGGCGGCGGGGCGTAGCGGACCGCGTCAGGCCGTGCCCGCCGACGCGTGGGCGAGCAGGACCTCCGCCGCCGCCCGCGCGTGCCGGCCGTAGTCCGCTTCGCCCAGGACCATGGCGCGGCTGGCCGCCCCGTCCGCGAGGGTGACCAACTGCTCGGCGAGCGCGGCGGGTTCGCGGCAGCCCAGCTCCGTCACGAGCGCGGTGACCAGCTCCACCATCCGCAGCTTCTGCTCGCGGGCGTAGGAGTGGACCGCGTTCTCCGGATCTGGGAACTCCGCCGCGGCGTCGATGAAGGGGCATCCGCGGACCGGGTCCGCATCCACCGCGGGCGGGTCGAACAGCCCGAGGATCCGCTCCATCGGCGGGACGTCCTCGCGGGTCAGGGCGCTCTCCAGGGTGGCCCCCGACGACGCGAGGTCCTGGAGGTGGGCGATCACCAGGTCGCCCTTGGTCCGGAAGTGCGCGTACAGCGTGCGCTTGGAGACCGGGGCCTCCTCCGCGACCTGTTCCATGCCGGTCGCGTTGATCCCCTGGGTCGCGAACAGCCGGGCGGCGGCGGCCAGGACGCGCTCCCGTCCGCCGCGCCCCCGCCCCTGAGGTGTCGCAGTCGTCGATGCCGTAGTCGTCATACCCATCCGCAAAGTATACGTCTGCGTTTACTTCGAGGGGAGTGGCTTGCTAGGGTCGGTCATGTAAACGAATCCGTTTACATTGGCTGTCGTCGAGGAGTGAGGCATGAGTCCGTTGGTCCCCACCGAGCTGAGCGGCTGCGCGGAGAAACTGATACGCGGACGGCACGCGACCCGCGCCTTCCGCCCGGACCCCGTGCCCGAGGACACGATCCGTGCGATCTTCTCGCTGGCCGGTGCCGCTCCGTCCAACTCCAACGCGCAGCCGTGGCGGGTGGAGGTGGCCGGCGGCGAGGCGCGCCGACGCCTCGCGGACGCCCTGCGGGCCGACCACGCCGCGCGGCGCACCTCGATCGACATCCCGTACTCCGAGGACATCTACACGGCGGTGCACCAGGAGCGCCGGGCGGCGTTCGGCGCCGACCTGTACGGGGCGCTGGGCATCGGCCCCGACGACCACGCGGCACGGGCGGCCTACGACGCCCGGAGCCTCGGCTTCTACGACGCCCCGCACGCCGCGTTCCTGTTCGTCACCGGTGACGGCGGCCCCCGCCTCGCCGCGGACGTCGGCGCCTACCTCCAGACCCTGCTCCTGGCGATGACCGCGTACGGCGTGGCGAGCTGCCCGCAAGGGCTGCTGAGCTTCTACGCCGACACGGTCCGCGCAGAACTCGGCGTCACCGAAGGGAAGTTGCTCGTCGGTGTCTCCTTCGGCTACGCCGACGAGGCCGCGCCGGTGAACCGCGTCACGACCCCGCGGGCCGCGCTCGATACGGTCACGACCTTCCACCACTAGGCAGTTCCCGCCCGGCGACGGCTCACCCCGGCGTGTAGACGTACCGCTGCCCCGGCGGCCACCCCATGCTGCGCCCCGCGTCAGTCACCAGGACGTGCTGGTACTGGGGTGCGGTCACCTGGTTCTGCGTCAGGGAGGGGCACAACGTGGCGCAGCTGGTGGCGGTCTGGGTGCCGAGCCGCCATCCGTCGGTGTCGAAGAAGACGTACTCCACGTCGGCCGGTGCCTGCGAGGTGTCGACGGACACTCCGGCGGAGACCGGCGCCGGCAGCCGGAACAGCACCCCGTCCACCCCGGCGGCACGCAGCCGCCGGGCCCCGATGCCGAGCGTGCTCCACCGCGGCGCAGGGGAGGGCACGTCGAGCAGGACGGCACGGAGGGCGCCGGGACCGGGGCCGCGCAGCGCGACCCTGGGTGCCCGGGCGAGCAGGGAGGTGACCGCGGCGCTGTCGGGCCGCGGTTCCGTCCCGCCGCCGTCGCCCTTCTCGTCCTCGTCCGTCGGGGAGGGTGCACGGGTGCGGGTCGCGGGCGAGTCCTTGGGCGCCGGTGACGTCCGTGGCGGCGGCTTCTTCGGCGCCGACGACGCGGACGACTTGGGGTTCGCCTTGTCCGTCCGGCCCACGCAGACCTTGACGTCGCCGAGGCAGAGGATGTTGTCGCCGCTGTCGTTGGTCTGGATGATCGGGCTCGGGCCGGACTTGTCGCCACCGTCGCCGCCGGTCACCGTGATGAGGGCCGCGATGATCATCCCCGCCACGCCGATCAGCGCCGCGACGACCCCCGCCGCCATGCCCCTGGATCCCATCGAGCCCCCCGATGTGCCCCCCGACCGGCGTGCATGGAGGCATCGCCCGTGCGCCGGGCCGCCAGCGTAGGCGCGCGACCGGCCCCGTCGAAGGGGGTCGCGGCACAGCTACGTCAGACGACCCCGAAGCGCTTCCGGCGAACGCAGGGCGAGGACTACGTGTACCCGCCCCGGGTCGGAGCGATCCGATCAGGAGACGATGGAGACGATCTGGCAGGCCGCCGTGGCCAGTTGGGGGTCTCCGTCGCCAAGGGGCAGGCCCAGGGTGGCGCCTGCCCACGCCCCCCCCGAGCGCCGGGGCGTCCGGGCCCGTCGCCTCGAAGGAGTGGGCGCCCCCTCCAACGTCTCACCCACCCGGACCCCCTACCACCGGACCCCCTACCGGTCGGCCCGCGGCGGTACGCGGACGACTGCGACCCTGCCCTCCAGGTCCACCGTCGTCCGGTTCGGCGGCGCCCCGTCCTGCTCGTCGTCGCGCATCACCAGCGCCGACTGGCGTTCCTTGAGTTCGTTCTGCTTGCCGGGGGAGAAGCTGGCGTGGAGCTGTTCGAAGCCGGTCGACGATATCTGGCCCTGGCGGGCGCTGGTGCGCCAGGGCAGCAGACCGGCGCGGCCCGCGCGGAGGAACAGCTGGTCGGCGAAGGCGATGACGGTCAGCAGGATGACCAGGCCGGGCAGGGTCATCAAGACGGCGAATCCCATGAGGCTCAGTATTGGGGTCTGGGGGCGTCGGCGGGAGCCTTCAGAGGCCGAGGGGCCGAGGGGCCGAGGGGCCGAGGGGCCGAGGAGCCGACGGGCAGAGCACGGAGCGCCCCGGGAGCCTGGTGCGTCAGAACACGGACAGGCCCGTGAGCGTGGTGAAGCGGTCCAGCGCGGCCACCCCCGCCACGGAGTTGCCGCGCTGGTCGAGGCCCGGGCTCCAGACGCAGACGGTGCAGTGGCCGGGGACGACCGCGATGATGCCGCCGCCGACGCCGCTCTTGCCGGGCAGGCCCACGCGATGGGCGAAGTCGCCCGCGGCGTCGTAGGTGCCGCAGGTCAGCATGACCGCGTTGACCTGCTTGGCCTGGCTGCGGGTGAGGAGCGTGGAGCCGTCGGACCGTATGCCGTGGCGGGCGAGGAAACCGGCGGCCAGGGCCAGGTCGGCGCAGGACGCCTCGATGGAGCACTGGCGGAAGTACTGCTCGAGGAGCGTGGGCACCGGATTGGTGATGTTGCCGTACGACGCCATGAAGTGGGCGAGGGCGGCGTTGCGGTCGCCGTGCGCGGTCTCGGAGGCGAGCACCGCCTCGTCAAAGTCGAGGCGGTCGTTGCCGGACTCGGCGCGCAGGAAGGCACGGAGCGTTCCGGCCGCGTCGCCGGTGGCGGCATGCAGGCGGTCGGTGACGACGAGCGCGCCCGCGTTGATGAACGGATTGCGGGGGATGCCGTTCTCGTACTCCAACTGCACCAGGGAGTTGAACGGGTTGCCCGACGGCTCCCGGCCGACGTGCTCCCACAGCAGGTCGCCGTCCAGCGAGAGGTCGAGGGCCAGGGTGAAAGCCTTGGTGATGGACTGGGCGGAGAAGGGCCGCTGCCAGTCGCCGACGCCGTACACCGTGCCGTCGAGCTCGGCGACGGCCATCCCGAAGTGCCGCGGGTCGGCCGAGGCGAGCGCCGGGATGTAGTCGGCGGGGCGGCCACGGCCCGGCAGGGCCTGGATCTCGGTGGCGATGCGGTCCAGGACGGCCTTGAGGGACGGGGGCACGGGCACTTGCTCCGGTTTCGCGCGGTATACGGGGGTGTCCGCAGTACCTTAAGGCAGACGGGCGGCGAGGATGATGCGGGCCCGGGGTGACGTCGCGGGACGCCCCGCCGCCCATCTTCTCCTTGATGTACTTCGTCAAAGGGTGCTGCACATGGTTCTTCGTCCTGAACGGCTTGATGCTGCGCTGCACCTGGACCTTGTCGCCCTTCACGATGTCCTCGGCGTAGGCGCGGGCCTCCCCGGTCCCGGTGTCGGCGGCGGCCGGCAGGCCGGTCGCCCCGAGAGCGCCCGCCGCGAGCAGCAGCGAGGCGACGCCGATGGTGGCCGTGCGGTTCTTGGTCATGAGATCTCCCCGTAGTCGTCTCCTGTTCCGGGCCACCACGTTTGTGGCCTCCATCCGACCGACTCCAGGAGTTTCGGGGCTCCCCGAAACACGGTGAACCGCTCCTACGGTGAATCGCCCCTAAGGTGAACCGCTCCCTGGCAGGGCGCGTCAGCGAGAGCGGAGGCGTGCCCTGGCCAGCGCCAGCGCGGCCTCCGTGGGGGGCACGCCGGAGCGGCGCGCGTGCTCGATGACCGTGGCCAGGCGCTCGCCGACCTGACGGACCCGCTGCTCGGTCCGGGCGTCGTCATGCCCGCGGAGCCGTTCCTCCAGGAAGATCAGCCCGCCCGCGTTCACACAGAAGTCCGGCGCGTAGAGGATGCCGCGGGCCTCCGGCGCGGCGGCGTGCTCCGGCGCGGCGAGCACGTTGTTCGCGCCGCCGGCGATGATCCGGCAGCGCAGCTCCGGCAGCGTACGGTCGTCGACGACGCCCCCGAGGCACAGGGCGCGAGAACGTCGCACGCGGTGACCGCCGCGGCCGCGGCCTTCAGCGCCATGGCCCGGGCGAGGCGCAGGCCGTCTTCGAGGGCGGCGGTCTCGTCCTCGTACGCGTGCATGCGGACGCCGCCGAGCGCGGGGCCGAGGGTGGTCTCGTGGAGGACGACGAGGGAGCGCAGCCCCGTCCGGGCGTCCTGATGGAAGTGTGCCTGCTCGAAGCCGCCGGACCGGAGCCGGTCGAAGAGCGTGGAGGTCATCCGGTCATCGTGGCAGCGGCCACTGACACCTGCGGGCCACCCTGGTCTGCTCCAGCACCCCGCGCACGAAGGTCATCGGCGCGTGGTGATCGGGGGCGACAAGTTCGGTGAGGACCAGGCGCCCGCTGGTCGCGTTCGTCCTGTGCGGCACCCCCTGAAGGCCTGCCTTTGGACGAAGCCCCGGTGGTCGCGGGGGCCGCGCGTGACGGCGGTGACAAGTGGGAAGGCTGGCTGCCGAACACCGGACCCAGGCAGGCCGGGACACGGGGGTACCGCATGGCGGCGACGACAACGGCACGTGGGCAGCGGGCGCGGCTCTCGCATCGACGGGCGACGCGACCGTCGAGCCGACGGCCTAATCGCAGGGCGCGTCGACGGACGATCCGCTGGGCGGCGAGCCTCGTACTCGCCGCCCTTGCGTCCCTGGCAGCGGTCGGCTGCGGTGACTCGGACGACGCCGACGACAAGTCGCCCTCCCACCGGGGGACCTCGAAGTCCCCGTCCGAGCAGGCATCCGCCGGGAAGCGCTCGGCGAAGCCGTCCGTCTCGGCTGCCGACGGGCATGACGTCGGGGCTTGCGCGGACGGCGACTGCGAGATCGCGGTGTCCGAGAAGGTGACCTTCCGCTTCAAGGGCCCGCGGGGTACGGCGACCCTGTCCGTGACCGAGGTCGGCCCGAACAAGGTCGCGTACACGGTGAAGTCGGGCAGCGGCCGGGCCAAGGGCGGCGCGTCCGGCCCCGGCCAAGGCTGCGTCACGGTCCTCCGCGTCAACGGCAGCGGCAACTCCTGCGGCGGGCTCGGCGGCGCCACCCGGCCGAGCCCTCAGCCCGACGCGGTGGTCATCCAGGCGACGACCGGCGAGGGCGGGACGGCGACCCTCCACATCGTGTCCCGCTGACACCGCGCCGGACCCGAGCACCGGCCGCCCTCCGGCCCGCCCGCTGATCCCCGCTGATACCTGGCTGACACATAACCGCGCGCCGGTGGATGCACGGCCCTGACCGGCTGGACGCGGTCCTCTCCAAGGCTGGAGGCGTTCGCGGGAGAGCCCGCGGACGTCGGGCGTGGAGAGGTGGTCGTCGGTGAGGGTGCGTCGGGTACGAGTGGTCGGTGCGGGCGGGGTGCTGCGGCGGGGGCCGCACCGGGGCAAGGCGCTGTGCGCGGCCGCCGCCGTGCTGGTCGTGGCCGGAGCGGGCGGCTGGCTGGTTCTTCCCGGAGGCGAGGACGGCGGGGACGGCCGGGGCCTCGGCTCCGTCGGATCCCTGGGGCTGCCGTGGCCCGACGAGGGGCAGACGAGCATCGAGGTGCGGGGCGTCGGCAGCCTCGGCAGCAGGGGCGGCCGGGAGCCGGTGCCGATCGCGAGCGTCACGAAGGTGATGACCGCGTACGTGCTCCTCAAGGAACACCCCCTGGACGCGGGGGAGAGGGGGCCACGGATCACCGTCGACGCGGCAGCCGCGCAGGAGTCGCACTCGCTCAGCGAATCCACCGTGCGACTCCGCGAGGGCCGCCGCCACACCCAGCGTGAACTCCTGGAACTCCTCCTGCTCCCGTCCGGCAACAACGTCGCCCGGCTGCTGGCCCGTTGGGACGCCGGAAGCCAGAAGGCGTTCGTCGCGAAGATGAACCGCGCCGCCGAAGAACTCGGCATGACCCGCACGACGTACACCGGAGCAAGCGGCTTCGAGTCCAGCACCAAGAGCACCGCCGACGACCAGCTGAAGCTCGCCCGGCGTGCCATGAGACAGCCGACGCTCCGCGAGGTGGTGGCCCTGCGCGACACGACGGTCCCCGGCGTGCCCGGCACCGTCACCAACACCAACCGGCTCCTGGAGAAGCCCGGCGTCATCGGCCTGAAGACCGGGTCGAGCACACCCGCGGGCGGCAACCTCATGTGGGCCGCCGAGGCGAAGTCCGGCGGCAAGCGGTACCTCGTCCTCGGAGTCGTCCTCGGACAGCGCGCCGACACCACCCCCACCGAAGGGCTCGCGGCGGCCATCGACAGGAGCGGCGCGCTGATCGACGCCGTACAGCGGAACCTTCCCCTCGCCCTGGACGCGGACAAGCCGGTGCGGTCATGACATCGCTGCACGAACGACTGCCGGAACACACGGTCGGTACGGACGGGCCCGCGCCCGCGATGGCCGGGGGCCTCGGGGAGGGCCGCACCGGCGGCGGCCCCTGGCGCCGCGGCCGACTCATCGCGGCGGCCGCCGTGCTCCTCGCACTGATCATGCTCGGCCACACCTGGGTGCCCCACCGGTTCGGCAACCCCGGCAGCCTCCTGGAGACCTTCCTGCCCTGGCTGGGCGCCGCCGTCCCCCTGCTCCTGGTGCTCGCCGCCGTGCGCCGCTCCGCGACCGCCGCCCTCGCCGTGCTGGTCCCGGCCGTCGTCTGGTGCTCGCTGTTCGGCGGCATGGTCATGGACAAGCGCTCCGGCTCCGGCGACGTCACCGTCGTCAGCCACAACGTCCACGACCGCAACCCCGACCCGGACGGCACCGCCCGCGCTCTCATGGCCTCCGGAGCGGATCTGGTCGCCCTGGAGGAACTGTCCCCGGCCACGGCACCGGAGTACGGGCGGGTACTGGACGGCCGCTACCCGTACCACGCGGTGCAGGGCACGGTCGGGCTGTGGAGCAAGTACCCCCTGCGGGACGTGGAACCGATCCCGATCATGCCGTGGACCCGCGCGCTGCGGGCCACCGCCGAGACCCCGAAGGGCCCGCTCGCCGTGTACACCGCGCACCTCGCGTCGGTGCGCGTGCACCCGGGCGGCGGCTTCGCCACGGCCACGCGCGACGAGGCCGCCGAGAAGCTCGCCGCCGTCGTACGCGCCGAGCCGCTGCCGCGCGTCGTGGTGGTCGGCGACCTCAACGGCACGACCGACGACACGGCCCTGCGCCCGCTGACCGGACAGCTGAGGTCGGCGCAGGAGCAGGCGGGCGCCGGGTTCGGGTTCACCTGGCCCGCGTCGTTCCCGGTGGCCCGGATCGACCAGATCCTCGTCAAGGGCGTCACCCCGGCCTCGTCCTGGACCCTGCCGCGCACCGGCAGCGACCACCTGCCCGTCGCGGCGGCCCTGACCCTGTGACCACGGCGAAAGCGGATACCGTCGTGATCAGCGGGCCCGGCCCCCGCACGAGACGACCCCCAGGTGACGAGATGCCACAGCCCCACAACGAACCGGCGGGACGCCCCGCCCCCCATGCGGGCGGCCCAGCCGCCCCCGTGCGCGTCCTGCTGATCGAGGACGACGACACGATCCGCAAGTCCGTGGGAATGGCCCTGGAGCGCTACGGCTACGAGGTGGCAGCGGCCCCGGACGGGCTGACGGGCCTGGAGATGTTCCGGGACGGCCGGCACGACCTGCTCCTGGTCGACGTCATGCTGCCCCACCTCGACGGCATCGGTCTCTCCTGCCGGGTCCGCGAGACGAGCCAGGCCCCCATCCTGATGATGTCCGCGCGCGGCGACGCACTGGACGTCGTCGCGGGCCTGGAGGCGGGCGCCGACGACTACATCGTCAAGCCCGTCGACACCACGGTCCTGGTCGCCCGCATCCGCACCCTGCTGCGCCGCGCCACCTTCACCGCGCCCGCCACGGCCGACGCCCCGGCGCCCGACGGCAGCCTGCTCACCTTCCGGAACCTCACCGTCGACACCCGTGGCCTCGAAGTCCGCACGGACGGCCGCCTCCTGGCGCTCACCCCCACCGAACTGCGCCTGCTCCTGGAGTTCGTGGCCGCTCCCGGCATCGTCCTGGAGCGGCAGACCCTGCTGCGCAAGGTGTGGGACTACGGCTGGGAGGGCGACAGCCGGGTCGTCGACCTGACCGTGCAGCGGCTGCGCAAGAAGATCGGCGCCGATCACATCGAGACGGTGCGCGGTTTCGGCTACAAGTTCCGGCGCTGACATGCGACGGACTCCCGATGACGAGGACCGCACCTCCGTCCCCCAGTTCCTCCTCCGCCTCGTCGACCCCCGCTCCCTCCGCTGGAAGATCGCCGCGGGAGTGGCCGCCGCGGCCTGCGCGATGGCCGTGGGCATCGGCGTCCTGGTGCACCAGACCACCGAGTCGCGTTCCCTGAGCATCGGCCGTGGCACCGCGCTGCGTGAACTGGAAGTGGCCGAATCCGAGTTCCGCGACGGCAGGTCCGTGAGCCGGAACCCCTCGGGGACGCCCGGCTACGACATCGGCGACGAGGTGCCGGACGAACTGCGACGTCGGCTCGCCTCCGAACCCGGCCCGCTCACCTGGTACGACACCAGGAAGCCGCTGCAGGGCCCGTCCATGTGGGCGGCGAGCCGCGTCGACGGGACCGACCTGGCCGTCCAGATGGACATGGGGGCCGAGCTGCGCAGCCTGCAGGCGCTCGACCGGCACATCCGGTACGCGGCCATCGCCACCCTCGCTGTCGTCGTGCCCCTGACGCTGCTCGCCGCCGAACTGGTGCTGCGGCGCCTGCGCCGGGTCGCGGGCACCGTCCGGCGCATCAGGAACGGCGCCCTGGATGCGCGGACCGCGAGCCGCGGCCACGACGAGATCAGTGAGATCTCCTCGGCCGTCGACCACATGGCGGACGCCCTCCAGGAACGCCTGCGGGACGAACAGCGTTTCACCGCCGACGTCGCCCACGAACTGCGCACCCCGCTCGCGGGCCTCGTCACCTCCGCGTCGCTCCTGCCGGAGAGCGAGGCCACCGAGCTCGTCCAGGACCGGGTGCGGGTGCTGCGGGCGCTGGTGGACGACCTGTTGGAGATCTCCCGCCTCGACGCGGGCGCCGAGCGGGCCGACGCGCAGCCGGTGCCGCTCGGCGACCTGGTCACCGAGTCCGTGCGCCGCACCGGCCTCGACACCCGGGTCACCGTCGTCGGGGACCCGGTCGTGGAGACCGACCCGCGCCGCGTCGACCGCATCGTCACCAACCTGGTCCTCAACGCCCACCGGCACGGCGGCCCGCCGGTGGAGGTCACCGTCGACGGCACCACCGACGCCACCACCGTCGTCGTACGCGACCACGGCCCCGGCTTCCCCGCCGACCTCCTCGCCCGCGGCCCCCAGCGCTTCCGCACCGGCGCCGCCGAACGCGGTCACGGCCACGGCCTGGGCCTCACCATCGCCCTGGGCCAGGCCCACGTCATCGGCGCCCGCGTCACGCTCTCGAACGCCGAGCCGCACGGCGCCGTCGCCACCCTGAGCCTTCCGCTCCGGCCCACCTGATCCGCGAGCGGGCCCGGCGTTGTTTGAGATCCCGCTGACCTCCCTTGCCGACGACGCCGAGCGCACCCGCGAGATGGTCAAGCAGCTCGCAGGGCCGGTCCCCCTCGTCGGCCACTCCTACGGGGGCGCCGTCATCACCGAGGCGGGCGACCTGCCCCAGGCCAGCGGTCTCGTCTACGTCGTCGCATTCTCGCCCGACGCGGGGGAGAGCCCCCGCACAGATCACCCAGGAACTGCCGCCCGAGGCGAAAGCACCGCTGGGCTCCACGTTCGGCGACAACGTGACCGCCCCGGCGGTGCTAGGCCGCCACCCAGCTCCCGTGGAAGCCGAGCGGCACCCGGCCCGGGAGCTGGACGCGGGCCAGTGGGCGGCCCGTGAAGTCCTGCGCCGAGAGGATCACCAGGTCGGTCGCGCCCCGGTCGGGATCGTTGACGTACGACACGATGTAGCCGTCGTCCTCGTCCCGCGCGCCGCGCCGGGGCACGAACACGGGCTCGCTCGCCGCCGCGCCCTTCGGGAAGCGGTGTACCTGCCGCGTGCCGCGCAGCATGTCGTGCTTCACCAGGCAGTTGGTGAACTTGGTGTCCGGCGGCACCCCGTCGACCGTCTCGTACGCCGTCCACATGGCGGCCGCGCTCGCCGTGTACCCGTAGCGGTGCCGGCGCGCGATCAGGGACTCGTTGACGCGGGGGAACTCCTGCGGGCGGTCGTCGGTGCGGGAACTGCGGACCCGGCCCGCGCGCAGGTCGATCGTCCAGCGGTCGAGGGCCGGGGAACCGGTCGCCGATGGCCCGCCGTTGCCGCGTCCGGCGGCGTAGAACGGGGCGGGCATGGAGGTGAAGTCGACGATCACCGAGCCGCCCTGGTCGTAGGCGTTGAGCGTGTGCGAGTAGTAGACCGGGTCGACCTCGAACCAGCGGGTGCTGCCGCCGGCGCGCGGCAGCACGCCCACCCGCATCGGGCGCTCGTCGTCCCAGATGTACGGCACCAGCGCGCCCGCCTCAGCGGCCGCCGCGTCGAACGTGATCGGCACGTCCACGATCACCACGTACTTCTCGGTGAGCGCGAAGTCGTGCATCATCGGCGCGTCCGCCACCGGGACCTTGGTGGTCCGCGCGACGCGGCCGGTCCGGTCGATCACGATGTGCCGCACGTGGTCCCAGGTCGGGTAGTACGCCACCGCGTGCAACTCGTCGGCGACCGCGTCGTACTTGGTGTGCGCGGTGAACGCGCCCTCGAGCGTGGACCGGAAGTCGTACGGGCGCAGGGTGTTCAGGTCGCCGTCCAGCTCGTACGGCAGCGGCCCACCCTCCTGGAGCGCGAGGACACGCCCCTTGTACGGGATCACATGTGTGTTGCACGCGAAGTCGTCCGGCGGCACCTCACCCGGGTAGGTCTCGCCCAGTTTCTTCGCCACCCCCGAGGAGCGCACCCACCGGTTGCGGTACCACTCCGCGCGCCCGTCGCGCAGCCGCACCCCGTGCACCATGCCGTCGCCCAGCATCCAGTGGTGCGCCCGCGGGTCCTCGACGCCCAGCGCGTTCGGGCCGGTGCGCAGGAACCGTCCGTCCAGGTCGCGCGGCACCCGCCCGACGACCTTCAGGTCGAACGCGGTCAGTTCGTCGGTGACGGGGGCGAACGCGCCCTCCAGGAACGGGTTCGCCCCCGCTGCCATGCCCGTTCCCGCGGGGGCCGGGCCCGGCGTCGCGGCCCGTGCCGTCGGGGCGTACCCGCCGAGCCCCAGGCCCCCCGCCACGCCGGCCGCCGCCGCGAACGTCGCACCCTGGAGAATCCTTCGCCGCGTGTGGCCGGGCGTCTGACTGGTCATCGTGCAACCCCGTTCGTGTCCGGACCCCGGCGCTGGCGCCGGGGTCGTCGCTGGTGACACGGAGAATCCTGCTCCGGTGCGGGGCGCGGGTCAGGAGGCCTGGGGCCCGAGTCGGGGTGGCGTCAGCACCACCCCCGGCACCGGGTTCGACGCCCACCGCCGCTGGGTGGCACGGCCGCGCGCGTCATCGCTTCGCGTCGTGGTGTTCGGGGACGGACGTGCCGGAGACGTCGCGGGGGCGGTCGGGGTTGAGGAACCACTTGCGGGCGGAGGCGAGCCACCAGGTGCCGCAGAAGGCGACGACCACGCCGACGGCGACGGGGGCGTAGTTGAAGGTGTCCCGGGTGATGGGTGAGCTCTGCGGGAGCATGAACAGGACGGTGATGACGGCGACCCAGGCGATGGCGATGGTGCCGACGATGGTGGACCAGGAGCCGAGGTGCCAGGGGCCGCGTTCGAAGCGGTCGCCCTGGCGCAGGCGGAGGTAGGTGGGGATGACGTAGGCGATGTAGAGGCCGATGGTGGCGATGGAGGTGACGGCGGCGTAGGCGGTGTTGTTCCACAGGTAGGGCAGGCCGAGGGCGAAGGCGCCTCCGGTGGCGAGCCAGACCGCGTTGGTGGGGGTGCGGGTGGTGGGGTTGAGTTTGTGCCAGGTGCGGGAGAAGGGCAGTGCGCCGTCGCGTGAGAAGGCGTAGATCATGCGGGAGTTGGCGGTCACGGAGGCCATGCCGCAGAAGAGCTGGGCGACGATGATGACGAGCAGCATCCACTTGCTGGCGGTGGTGCCGAGCGCGTCCATGAGGATCTGGGCCGGGGGCACGCCGGTGTCGGAGTCGAGGGCGCCGGAGTACGACTGGATGGCGAAGGTGAAGCCGAAGAGGAGCACGAACCCGGCCACGAGGGAAACGAGGATCGAGCGGACGATGCCCTTGGGTCCCGCGGTGGCGGCGTCGATGGTCTCCTCGGTCATGTGCGCGGAGGCGTCGTAGCCGGTGAAGGTGTACTGGGCCATCAGCAGACCGATGGCCACGACGTAGATGCTGGACGAGAAGCCGGTGTTGTTGACGAACTCGCCCAGGGCGAAGCTGATCGACTGGTGGTCGTCGGGGACGATCGCCAGGGCGCCGCAGATCACGACGACACCGAGGACGTGCCACCAGATCGACACCTCGTTGAGGAAGGCGACGATGCGCACGCCGAAGGTGTTCAGGGCCCCGTGCAGGGCGAGGATGATCCCGAACAGGATGATCGTGTGCTCGGGCGTGGCCTCGAAGCCGAACTGCAGGTCGAGGAGCGCGTTGAGGAACGTCGCCGCGCCGAAGTCGATGCCCGCGGTCACGGCGATCTGGCCGAGGGTGTTGAACCAGCCGGTGAACCACGCCCAGGCCGCCCGCGAGCGCTCCGGGGCCATCCGGTGGGCCCAGAAGTACAGCCCCGCGCTGGTCGGGTACGAGGAGCACACCTCCGCCATGGCGAGGCCCACGAAGAGTGTCATGACGCCGACGAACAGCCAGCCCCACATGATGACGGCCGGGCCGCCGGTGTTCATGCCGTAGCCGTACAGGGTCATGCAGCCCGACAGGATGGAGATGATCGTGAAGCTGACGCCGAAGTTGGCGCGGCCCGACATGGAGCGGGACAGGGTCTGCTGGTAGCCGAGCTGCTTCAGGCGCTCCTCGTCGGAGACGCGGGATACATCAAGAGGCACGGTTCGTCTGTCCTTGGTCTGTGAAAGGGGAGGGGGGAATCGGGGAGGCGGACATCAGGGGTAGAGGGTGGGGGGAGCGGGTGGGGCTAGCGGCGGCGGATGCGCGGTGGGTCGTAGGCCCAGGCGCGGTGGCGCCGGAACAACTCGGTGGCGGGGCCGCAGTAGGACCATGGCACGGTCGTGGCGTACGGGCCGATCGCGTCGAAGACCTCGGACGCCTCGCTGTGGCGGTTCGCGAACGACAGGGCGTGGGCGAGGTAGTTGGCGTCGTCGGCGAAGCAGGCGTGCGGGCGGGGCGGGCGATAGCGCCACCAGCGGTCCAGGACCAGGTCGGTCGTCGGGCACTCCACCCAGGGGTGGATCGTCAGTCCGTATCCGTCCTGGTCCCGCTCCTGCCGCGACCGGTGCGCCTCGGCGAGGACCACCAGGGGCAGGACCGCGAGGGGCAGCCCCGGCGGGGCGACGGCGGCCTGCTCCTCGGCCCACCACATGGCCTCGCCCTGCTCGCCGTGGTTGCGGGCGAAGAGGTACGTCACCACCTCGTGGTGGGCCTCGCGGTTCCAGGGGTCGCGCTGCTTGATCTCGTCCCACACCTGCCGCAGCGTGTAGCGGTCGGGGGCGTGGGTGCGCAGCAGCGCGAGCATGACGAGTAGCGGCGCCACGTCCTCGGGCCAGACGCGCTGCACGGCGGCGCAGGTGTGCCAGGCGTCCTCCATCAGCGTCCGGCCCTCGTCGCGTCCGGCGATCATCGCGCGCAGGGCCTGCACGTTGGCGAGCAGGGCCAGAGCGTGCGGGGAGCGCGGCTCGGCCTCGGCCCAGGTGTCGGCGAACCGCAGCCGCGCGCCCGCCTCGGCGAGGACCTGGAGCTGGAAGACCCTGCGGTCCCAGTTCGCGCCGGTGGCCGTGAGCAGGTCGCGTGGGCCTTCCCAGCGGCCCATCGAGGCGTCTTCGAGCACCTGACGCAGGGCCGTGTCGTCGCGCGCCGGATGCGTGTCGAGTGCCTGTCTGGCGGCGTTCCTTCTCGCTCCCAGGCGACGCCCGGGCGTCATGCGTGCCGTGTGTGGCGGTCGTTGGCGTTCATAGGCAGGTTCTTCGCACCCCAAGCTCGGTCAGGAAGCTCTGTCGTGGTGATGCCGTGCCGTGCGGTGCCCGGGCGCGGTGGTGCTCCGACGTGTGGTGCTGAGTCGGGCTCGGCGGTACGCCGCGCAGGTCACGCGCGGTAGGCCCGGAGCTGCCCGGAACGACGCGGTCCCACTGTGGTCAGCGGGTCCGGCGCCCGACAGTGTTTCTCCGTTGCGCAACAGGGGGCGGCGATGGAAGGGGCCGGGGCTGGGCACCCTTCATGGGCCGGGCACGCTCATGCGCGCCCCGCACCGGCCTCGTGGGGGTCGACCCGCGCACTGCCCGGCTCGTGTGGCGGCGCCCAGTCCCGCGCCGTGCGCGCGTACCAGCCGATGAGCCGCAGCACGGCCTCCTGGCAGGCGGTCACCGGCTCCTCCTCGGCGGCGCGCTCGGCGGCGTAGTCGCGCAGCAGGTCGTGGCGGCGGTAGCGGTCGGGGCCGGTCTCCTCCAGGAGGTGCACGGCGACAAGGACCTCCAGGAGGCGCCGGGTGTGCCCGAGGGGCCGGTCGACGAGGGCGGCCGCGGCGGCGGCGCTGATCGTTGCTCCGGGGAACAGGCCGAGGAAACGGAACGTCCGGGCGGCCTCGACGTCCAGGGCCCGGTACGAGCAGGACAGGGCGGCGCGCACCGCGAGGTGCGGGTCGTCGATGTCGGTCAGGACGTTCAACCGGTGCCGCCGGTCGGCGAGTTCGGCGACGGCGTCGGCGATGGAGCGGTGCGGGAACGTGGCGAGGCGCTCGGCGGCGATGCGCAGGGCCAGCGGCAGGTGCGCGCAGCGCCGCGCTAGGACCGCCGTCGCCGTCGGTTCCGCCTCGACCCGCTCCGGACCGGCGACGGCGCTCAGCAGGTCGGCGGACTCCGCCTGGTCCATCGGCCGCACCGAGAGCCGGTGCGCGCCCGCCTTGACCGCGAGCCCGGTCAGCCGGCGTCTGCTGGTGACGAGGGCGACGCAGCCGCGCGCGCCGACGAGCAGCGGTTCGACGTGCCGGGAGCCGGCGGCGTTGTCCAGGACCACGAGGATGGGGCGCCGCACCGCGACGCTGCGGAAGACCGCGGCACGCTCGGCCTCGTCCGCCGGGATGGCGGTGGCGGGAAGGCCGAAGGCGGTCAGGAACTGTTCGAGTACGTCGGCCGCGTCGAGCGGCCGTGCTTCGGGGGAGTTGCCCTGAAGGTCGGTGAACAGCACGCCCCCGGGAAACCGGTCGGCGATCTCGTACGCCCACCGGAGCGCCACCGTGCTCTTGCCCACGCCCGCCGGTCCGTCGAGGGCGATCGTCAGCACGCTCTCCCTCCGATTTGCATCCGCGAGGAGGGCGTCCAGCTCCCGGAGGAGAGCCTGACGGCCCACGAAGGCGGACGCTCCTGGTGGCAGCTGCGCGGGCCTGAGCAGTTCGGCGGTGCCGCCCCTCTCGGCCCGGGCGAGCGCGATCAGCTCGCCGTCGAGCGCGAGCAGTTGGTCGCAGGCGCGGGCCAACTCGTCGGTGGGGATGGCCCGCCCGTTCTCCACGCGGCTGATCCAGCCGGGGCTGTAGTGCAGGAGCCGAGCCATCTGCCGCAGCGACATACCCCGACTTTCCCGCCGTTGTCGCAGCACCGCCCCTAACCGGGGCTGCCCTCCCCGCCCAGTGATGATGCCGTCCCCCCGCATGCGTCCTCCCAGACTCGCCTCGGGTCGGTCAGATCATGTGCACAGGCGAACGATACGGAGTCTCGCGTCGACTGGGGAGTTGGCGGAGGGCGGCAATGCGAGAACCCGCTCCGTGTCTACTTCCGCGTCTACTTGAGATCCACGTCGGCGTGCACCGGGTGGTGGTCCGAGTACGCACTGGGATGCACGCCCTGTTCGAGCGGGGCGATGTTGCGCAGGAAGACGTAGTCGAACTTGAGCTGCCAGTCGGTGGTCGGCTCGCACGTACCGGACCCGGTGGGCGAGGGACGGCACTGCGGGTCCGCGTCGGTGGCCACCGACCACATCCGGGCGAGCTCGGCCGCCTCCGGCACGGCGTTGAAGTCGCCGAGGACGATCGCGCGGTCGTGCCGGGCGACGGCTGGGGCGAGCACGTCGACCTGGTCCGCCCGGAACTCCTCCTGGCGTCGCTGGGCGAGGTGGGTGTTGAAGACCCGGACGGACCGGCCGCCCACCGTCGTGGTGACGGCCATGTACCCGCGGTCCTCGGACCCGCCGTCGGGGTACTCCACGTTCACGTGGTCCTTCATCGGCGCCGCCGAGAGGATCGCCTGGCCGAAGCCCCCGGGACTCCACGGCCAGCCGCCGCACCGGCTCCGGTTCCGCAGCACCGACCCGTACTCGACGTGGTACACCAGCCCGTGCAGGTGCTCCAGATAGTCCCGGATCCTCTCGACGTCCCGCACACACGCTTCCTGCATCCCGATGACCTGGGGCGCGTACGTGGCGATCTCCGCCGCCCGGCCGACGTTGTTCTCGTCGCCGCAGGGGTTGCAGATGTTCCACGTCATGACCCGGTTCGGTACGACGTCCTTGACCGGCTCGACCGGCGGTGTCCTGGCGAAGTGGGCACCGCTCGGGGTGCTGGGGCCGATGAGCACCAGACAGGCCAGCGTCATGGCGCCCGCGAGCAACCGCGTGACCCTTCCGAGCACCGTCGCCTCCTCAGCGTGGACACACGTCGCATCCGACGTCCGCACGCATGAGGTTATGGGACGGGGGGATCAGCGACGCACGCGGTGTCCCCGGCTCGCCGACGCAGGCCCCGAGGCCGTGGCCTGCGTCGGACAGCACGCAGCCCCGGGCGTGGGGCCGCTCCGGGGCTGTGCGTGGGGACTGGCTGTCCGTCAGGTGGTGGGTCCGGCGGTGGGCGGGTGCGGTGTTACTGGCCGGAGGCCCAGCGCTCGTGGGCTGACGGTTCGCGGCCGAGGAGGGCCATCGATCTGGTCTGTGCCGTCGAGCGCGGCACGCCCATCGCCTTGGCCAGGCCGCCGTAGGAACCGCCGAGTTCGCGGTAGCGACGGACTGCGGCGTCCCTGACGCCCTCGAGGGCCGGGATGAGCCGCTGGTCCAGGGCGCGGACGAGGGAGTGCAGACGGTTCAGGTCGTCCTCGGGGACGCGGTCGCGGCCGTCCCGCTCCAGGGTGCGCAGCAGCAGCAACGCCCACTCCAGGGTGCGGGTGAACTCCCCGACCTGGTCGGCGCCGCCGGGCGGCTCGGGGGCCTCGTGCGGGCAGGCCATGATGATGTCGGGGATGCGCTGTTCGTCCTCGTACGGCTCTCGAAGCTGGGCACGCACGACCACATCACTCATGGGACTTCCCCTTTGGGGTTCCGTATACGGCGCGTGTCGCTGACTGCCGGCACCCTGGGTAAGGGTCAGCAGCTACTGACATCCCGGGAGCGTGTCAGACGTACCGGGCAATGAGGCGGCGATTTACGGTTCCTTAACGCCACCTGGACGGGGCGGTCGGACGGCGTGTTCGTGCGGGTCATGAGTTCATCGACCGCATTTGGTCCATTCCCGACACCATGCACTCCAGGCCGTCACGGAAGCGCTGGCCCGTGCTGCTGGAGGCACTGCGCTTGACGTAGTCGGCGAGGGATTCCGGATGGTCCTGCGTGGCCGTGCTGAGGTACGGCCCGAGGCGGCTCGCCCACTCCTCCTCGCTCTCGGCGCTCTGCCGGGCCATGGCCTGCCAGGACGCCTCGGAGAGGGCCGCGCCCACGGTGTAGTAGTAGATCGCGGAGAGCGCCGAGTCCAGCTGGCGGGGCGAGAAACGGGCCTGCTCCAGGATCTCGATGATGGCGCTGGTGTGGGCCAGGGCCCGGGGTCCCACCGGGGGATGACCGCCCATCAGCTCGATCATCCAGGAGTGCTCGAGGAGCACGTCGAACAGGTCCGTCGCGCAGGTCTGGATGTCGGCGCGCCAGTTCCCCGAGCCGGACGGCGTGGGCGGGTCGGGAAAGACGGCGTCGATGGCCAGTTCCAGCAGGTCGTCCTTGGTCGGCACATGCCAGTAGAGCGACATCGGGGCCGAGTTCAGTGAGTCGGCGAGCTGCCGCATGCGGAGGTTGCGCACGCCCCCTTCGTCCAGGAGTCGCACCGCCGCCCGCACGATCTGCTCCCGGCTCAGCGGCTGTTTGGCCGGCCGCTGTTTCAGCTCGCGCAGCCAGATCGAGCCAGGTGGGCCGTTCGGTGTCGTGTCTCGTCCAGAAGTTTCAGTCACGTCTCTATGCTAACGCAGACTCGTACGCCGTACGATAGACGGTATGCCGTACGGGAACACAGTTGACGGAATCCCGAAGGAGGCCGGCCATGGATGGCGTGGTGGACGACAGGCGAGGCGGGGGCAAGGGAGGGGGCGGCGAAGTCCCCGGGGCGAAGAACCGGTGGGCGGTGCTCGGGGTCCTCTCGCTGAGCCTGCTGGTCGTCGCCCTTGACCTGACCGTGCTGAACGTGGCTCTGCCCACGCTCAGCACCGAACTCAAGCCGTCGTCGGTGCAGTTGCTGTGGATCGTCGACGTCTACTCGCTGATCGTGGCCGGGCTGCTGATCAGCTGCGGCACCCTCGGCGACCGCCTCGGCCGCAAGCGGTTCCTGTGCCTGGGCTTCGTCGTCTTCGGCGCCGCCTCGGCCACCGCGGCCTGGGCGAACGGGCCCGAGATGCTGATCGCGGCCCGCGCGATGCTCGGCATCGGCGCCGCGATCATCATGCCGTCGACGCTGTCGATCATTCGCAATGTCTTCACAGATCGCAAAGAGCGCACGGTGGCGCTCGCCGTGTGGGCCACCATGTCCGCGGCCGGCGCCGCGGTCGGACCCGTGGTCGGCGGGGTCATGATCGAGCACTTCTGGTGGGGCTCGGTCTTCCTGATCAATGTCCCGATCATGGTCTTCGCGCTGTTCGCCGCGGTGACCCTGGTGCCGGAGTCCCGGCACCCCAACCCGCCGCGCTGGGACACCGCCGGCGCGGTGCTCTCCGTCACCGGCCTGATCTCCCTGGTGTACGCCATCCAGCACGGCGGCGCGGAGGGCCTGGAGGCTCAGACGATCATCACGGGCGTCCTGGGCCTCGCGCTGCTCACCGCCCTGGTGCTGCGGGTCCTTCGGGTGCCCGACCCGCTCTTCGACCCGGCGCTGTTCCGCAACCGCGCGTTCTCCGTGGCGGTCGTGAGCGTGGTCCTCGCCATGTTCGGCATGGGCGGGCTGATGCTTCTGCTCACGCAGCACTGGCAGTTCATCGGCGGCGCCTCGCCGATGGAGTCGGGCCTGCGGCTGCTGCCGCTGTTGCTCGCCACCATGATCGGGGCCCCGATCATGTCGATCATCGTGCCGAGGTACGGCACGCGGTACGCGATGACGATCGGGATGGGGCTGATCGGCGGGGCGTTCTTCGTCCTGATGAACGTCGAGCCCGACACCGAGTACTGGGTTTTCGCCATCGCCCTCGCGGGCATCGGCGCCGGGGCGGGCTGCGCCATGACGGCCGCGTCGGACGCCATCATGTCGACGGCCGAGGCGGACACCGCGGGCGGCGCCGCGGGTATCGAGGAGACCTCCTACGAACTCGGCAACGGGCTCAGCGTGGCGATCATGGGCAGCGTGGCGTCCGCCTTGTTCCGCAGGGAGATGGACACCTCCGTCCCGGGCGTGGACGAGAAGTCCATGGACGCGGCGCGGGAGGGCATCGCCGACGCCGTCGGGGTCGCCGGAGCGCTGCCGGGCTCCGCGGGGGACGAGTTGAAGCGGCAGGCCGACGACGCGTTCGCGGACGCGTTCGGGTTCACGTCGCTGTGCACCGGCATCCTTCTGGTCCTGGTGGCGATCGCCGTGTTCCTGTTCATCCCGCGGTCGGCGGGGCGGCTCACCCCGGCGGCCGAGGGTGCCGACGGCGGCCCTGAGGGAAGCGTGGACCTGGTGAAGCAGGCACCGGGGGAGTCCGTGGAGAACAGGACCGAGTCCGTGGACCGGTCCTGACCGCAGGCGCTCCGCGCGTCGCAACCGTACGCCGCCCGCGCGTGGCACCCGCCCGTGGACCGGGCGGGTGCCACGCGCGGGACGTGCGCGGGGACGGTGCGCGGAGCGCACGTCGAGACAGCCGGGGCCCGTCACGGGCCCCGGCTGTCCGGCGCTGGTGTTCACGCCCGTGCGCGCGGCTCTCTCCACGGGCCGGCGCGCGACCGCGTCAGGACGCGCGCTTGCGGCGCTCGACGAGTTCGAGGATCTTGTCGAGCCGCTCCAGCTCCACCACCTCGTCGTCCGTGATCTCCACGCCGAGGCCCTTCTCCAGGGCGAGGGCGAACTCGACCGAGGCCAGCGAGTCCAGGCCCAGGTCCTCCAGCGTGGACTCAGGGGCGATCTGATCCTCGGAGATGTCGAATTCCTTGGTGAGCAGGGACTTGACCGTTTCGTACACCGTTTCCTCCCGGGAGCGCAGTGTCGGTGGGGTCGGCGCGGGGCCCGCGCCGGGAGAACCTCAGCCGCGATAGGCGTGCGCCGCGAAGGCCGTCACGTCCGGCCAGGTCAGCGATGCCGCGCCCCAGGCGAGTCCACCGCCGAACGCCGCGAGCAGCACCCGGTCGTGCGGGCGCAGCTTGCCCTGGGTCGCGGAGTCGGCGAGCAGCAGCGGCAGGGACGCGGCCGCGGTGTTGCCGACGTGCTCGATGTTGGACAGGACCCGGTCGAGCGGGACGCCCAGCTCGTCGGCGACGGCCTCGCTGATGCGCGCGTTGGCCTGATGGGTCGCGAGCCGGTCCACGTCCTCGACGGCCCAGCCGGAGCGCTCCAGGACGTCGAGCGCGGACTGGGCCATGCGCTCCTTGGCGTGCCGGTAGACCTTGCGGCCCTGCATCTGCAGGTGGTGGTCGCTCGCTTCGGGCACGGTGCCGGTGGAGCGCTGCCGGGCGCCGCCCGCGGGGATCTGGATCAGGTCGCTGTACGTACCGTCGCTGCCGAGCCGGATCGGGCCGATGGCGCCCGGCTCGTCCGGATCCCCGGCGCGCAGCACGACGGCACCGGCGGCATCGCCGAAGATGACGGCCGTGTTCCGGTCCTCCGGGTCGACGATGGCGGAGAACGTCTCGGCGCCGATGACGAGGACGTGCTCGGCGAAGCCCGCGGCGATCGCCCCGACCCCGGCCGACAGGGCGTACAGGAACCCGGCGCACACGGCGGCGACGTCGTGCGCGGCGATGGGGCCGAGCCCGAGCGCCGACGCGACCTCGGGGGCGGTGGCCGGGCAGAGACGGTCCGGGGTCGCCGTCGCGAGGACGACGGCGTCCACGCTGTCGCGGCCCGCCGACTTGAGGGCCAACTGGCCTGCTTCGACGGCCAGCTCACGGGTGGCGGTGCCCGGGGGGACGGTGTGCCGCTCGGCGATGCCGGTGCGGCTGCGGATCCATTCGTCGGTGGTGTCGAGCCGGGCCTCCAACTCGGCGTTGGTGACCGTGCCGGGCGGCACATAGCCGGCGACGCCCGTCAGGACGGCCGCGCGTGTGCGGTGCTTGTCCATCTCCTTGGCCTTCACGCCTTCCCCAGCAGAATCGCGCTGCTGACCATGCCGACGGTGTAGTTGAAGGACAGCGCGTGCTCGACGCGCTGCGGGCGGGCGGTGGTGCCCGGTACCGGGTCGAAGAGGCAGGCGTCGTCCGGGTCGACGCAGCCCGCCGTCGGGAACACCGCGTCGCGCTGGATCATCAGCGACGTGGCCGCCACGCCGAGGCCGCCGAGCGGCCCGCCGTTGTGTCCGAAGCAGGCCTCCTGCACGGTCACGGGCATGCGCGTCGCACGGTCCCCGAAGAGGCTGTGCACGATGTTCGACTCCGTCTCGTGGAAGACGCGGTCGCCCTCGGCACCGCCGTTGACGTAATCGATCTGGTCCGGTTCGACCAGGCCTGCCATGGCGTCCCGCGCGGCCTGGACCATGCCGACCCCGGCCCGGTCGATGGCGAAGGCGCTGTGCTGCGGGCTGCGCCGGGTGCGCTGCGCCAGCATCCGGGCATAGGGCGTCGCGCCGCGCCGCTCGGCGTGCGCGCGGCTCTCCACGACGATCGTGATGGAGCCGTTGCCCATGTTGGAGCCCGGCGAGTTCTTGTCGTACGGGCGCATCTGCGCGCCCATCGCCAGGGCCGCGTCCTCCATGGCGTCGACGGTGACGCCCTCCTCGGCGCTCAGCTCGGCGTAGCGGTCGAGCAGGTCGGCGTAGTGCCGCAGGAAGTCGAGGCCGAACACGTCGGCGCCGGTGACCACCGCGACGTCCACCTCGCCGCTCGCGATCATCCGCTGCGCCATGCCGAGCAGCACCGCCGATGACGTACACCCGTTGGAGACGGTGAAGTTGGGGCCGGTCCCGGCCACGACGGACACCTGGACGTTGGCCACGTCCATGGGGATGCCGGTGAGGGCGAGCCGGGTGCCGAGCTCGTTGATCTCGTCCTTGGTGGCCTTGGCGCGGTCGGTGTTGAGGATGTCGGCGTACTGGGCCGACCAGCAGTCACCGCCGTCGCGGGCGGCGAGGATCGCCGCCTCGGACAGCGCGCCCGCACGCCAGTCGAGCCCGGCGTCGCCGCAGGCCTCCGCCATGGAGACGAGGCCGAGCAACTGCACCGGGGAATAGAGTTTCAGTGCCTTGACGGGAAGTTCGGGATATCGCTCCTTCACATCCGCGACATCGGTGCGCACTTGACCGAAGAAGACACCGTTGTTTTCCACGTGACAGGCGCCTGTGGAGACGATTTCCAGGAATTCCGCGGAAGTCGCGCACAGTCCGCCAGGGCCGGGCAGGGCGAATCCCATGCCCGTGATCAATGTGTCGCGACCGGAATCCTGCTGCTGGTCCGCCATGAGACTCCCTGTGTTGCGTGCCGCTGTCGACAGGTCGCCCGCACGCAGTGGGCGCATGCTGGTGCACCGTGCTGTGCCGGTGACGGCTGCCGACGTTAGGGCGCTGACCGGCCGGGGCGTAACCGGCCGCAGGTACCCGGTTTCTTCCCGCGGCAGGTATCGGTGGTACCTAAATCAATAATTGGTACTTCAAGTACCGGAGGTGAATTCTGGCGGGTACCGGCGGACCGATGCCGCACGGGAAGTCGCCGGATAGCTTTCCCGCATGGCTGAACTGGCTGGAACCGCTGGACGGAAAGACCGCCGGGGCTCGGTACTCGTCACCGGTATCGGCGTCATGCTCCCCGGCGCGACCCACGTCAATGAATTCTGGCAGGACGTGCGCGACGGCAATTCCCGGATCGGCCGTCTGACCCGCGTCGATCCGGACCGGGCCGGGGTCGGCGCGGCCGGAGAACTGCGGGACTTCGACCACCGGAAGTTCCTGCCGGAGCTGAACGAGAAGTTCGCCGCCCGGTACACCCGGGACGCGCTGGTGACCATGTCCGCCGTCGAGGAGGCCCGCCGCGACGCGGGGCTCGGGTCCGACGACATCGACCCGCGCCGCCTGTCCCTCATCGCCTCGTCCTCCCGCGGACCCCTGGAGTGGGTCAGCGAGGCACTGACGGCCGACGACGGCGAGGGCGCCCAGGAGGCGGCCGCCACCGACCACTTCGGCGACAGCGGCGCCATGCTGCGCGGCATGCCCGGCGCCCCGGCCACCCTGTCCGCCATCTACGGCGACGTGCGCGGGTTCGTCACCACGCTGAGCAGCGCCTGCGTGGGCGGGCACCACGCCATCGCCTTCGCCGCCGACCTGATCCGCGCGGGCATCGCCGACGCCGTGGTCGTCGTGGGCTACGAGTTCCCCCTGACGCCCCTGGTCTTCCAGTCCTTCCGCGCGATGGGCGACCGCGTCCTGTCGACCGAGGCGCAAGACCCCCGGCGTGCCATCCGCCCCTACACCCGCGACCGCGAGGGCTTCGCCTTCGGCGAGGGCGCCGTCGCCCTGTGCCTGGAGCGGGAGAGCCACGCCCGGGCGCGCGGTGCCACGGGCTACGCCCGCTTCCTGTCCCACCGGGCCCTGAACGAGGCCACCCACCCCTTCGGCATGGACATGAGCGGGCAGGTCACGGCCGCGGCCGTCACCGAGGCGCTGCACGACGCGGGCCGGACCCCGCGGGACGTCGACTGGTTCTGCGCGCACGGCACCGCCACGCCGAAGAACGACGTGGCGGAGAGCCGGATGCTCGGCGCGCTCTACGAGGGCAGGCCGCGGTCCGCCTTTCCGCCCCTCAGCTCCGTCAAGCCCGTCTACGGCCACCTCCTGGGCGCGGCCTCGATGGTGAACGCGGCGGCCACCTCCCTGGCCCTGCACCACCAGTGCCTGTGCTCGACCGCCAACTACGCGGGCGCCGTACCCGATCCGGAGTGCGACCACGACCACGTCGCGGAGGGCCCCCGGCCGACCCGCACCGACCTCGCGGTGTCCCTGGCCTTCGCCATCGGCAGCCAGACCTCGGTGCTGGCCCTGGGCGCCGCGTGACCGGTGCGCCGCTCCCGCGGACCCAAACCCTGAAGGAGACCATGAGCACGCACAGCGGCACGGCGTCCCGCCCCGTCGTCGTCCCCGACGTCGACTCCCTGGTGTCCCGGTACGTGACGCCGGGCATGCATCTGCACCTGGCGATGACCATGGCCCGGCCCAACGCCATGGTCTACGCCCTCGCGCGACAGTTCGCGGGCCGGGGCGAGTTCACCGTCAGCACCTCGGCGACGCACACGGCGATGCACGCGCTGACCATGTCGGGCGCCGTCAAGCACCTGATCACGTGCTTCCTCGGCGACACCTACCCCACGCCGCGCCCCAACCCGCTCTACCGCGACCTGGTCCACGGCACCCCCTTCAGCTGCGAGCTGTGGTCCCTGCTCAGCTTCACGCAGCGGCTGATGGCCGGGGCCACCGGGCTGCCGTACGCCGTGACGTCCTCGCTCGTCGGCAGCGACCTGGAGCGCGGACTCACCGCCGACGCCCCCGGTGCGCGGCCGGAGGCGGCGGGGGAGGGGCCGAAGTTCCTGCGGGTGGCCGACCCGGCAGCCGGGGAGCGTCCTTTCGCCCTGGTCGAGCGGCTGCGTCCGGACCTCACGCTCGTGCACGGCGCCTGCGCGGACCGGCGCGGCAACATCGTGCTCGTGCCGCCCGCGGGCGAGGGCCCCTGGGCCGCGTACGCCGCCGAACAGGGCGTGATCGCCACGGTGGAGCGCATCGTGCCGGAGGACTTCGTCGACGCGCACCCGGAGCGGGTCGTCATCCCCGGGCAGCGCGTGCTCGCCCTGTGCGAGGCGCCGTACGGCGCGCACCCGCAGTCGCTGCGCGGCCTCGCCACCGGCGACGCGAGCGGCGACGTGGTGGGCTACCGCGACGACTACGCCTTCCTCACCGATCTGGTCGAGCGCCTCGCCACCGAGGACGGGGCCAAGGAGTGGTACCGCGAGTGGGTCGAGGAACCCGCCGGGCACGCCCAGTACGTGCGCAAGCTCGGTGCAAAACGGCGCGCCGAACTGACCCTCGCCGTCAAGCCGTTGACTCCGCGCGAGCCTGCGACTGCGCCACCGCTCCCCGCGACCGCCGAGCCGGTGACGCGCGCGGAGCGGACCATCGTCCTCGGGGCGCGCGCCATCGTCGAACGGGTCACCAGCGGCGCCTACGACACCCTGCTCGCCGGCATCGGCGTGTCCCACCTGGCCGCCTGGCTGGCCGCCGCGCTGCTGCGCGAGCGCGGCATCCGGGTACCGATCTGCGCCGAACTCGGCTTCTACGCCACGGATCCCGAGCCCGGCGACGTCTTCCTGTTCAGCCAGCTGCACGCCACGCGCTCCCAGCAACTCGGCGGCATCCCGGAGATCCTCGGCGGCATGGTGTCGGCGAACCCGCGCTGCCTCGGCGTCCTCGCCGCCGGTGAGGTCGACGCGGACGGCAACGTCAACACCAGCCTGCTGGCCGACGGCCGGTGGCTGACCGGCTCCGGCGGCGCCAACGACATCGCCACGAGCACCGACTGCCTGGTCCTCTCCACGGCCTCGCCGCGCAAGTTCGTCGAGCGCGTCGCCTATGTGACGAGCCCCGGCGCCCGGGTGCGCGAAGTGGTCAGCCACTTCGGGCGGTTCCGGCGCACGGAGGACGCGGCGGGCGCGGCGGGCACGGACACCCCCGGCCCCTTCCGGCTCGCCACCTGGCTGCCGCCCGGCGGCGACGGACCCACCCGGCCCGAGGACGCCGTGGCGACGCTGACCCGCTGGCCCGTGAGCAGCGCGGGCTGCACCGCGGAACCGGAGGTCACCGAGGCGGAGATCGCCTGGCTGCGCAGTCTCGACCCGCAGGGTTTCTACAGGTGAGGAGCACGGTGTGAGCGGTGGAATCTGGATGGGCAAGGGCCTGTCCTTCCGGGGCTTCGGGCACTACTTCCCGCGGCACTGCGAGGAGATCCCGGCGGACCTGCCGGAGGCGCCCGAGATGGAGGCCGCGGTCCTCGGCCCCGACCTCGGCGTGGAGCGGCGGCACCTGTCCGACGACACGGAGACGGTGCCGTTCATGGCGGTGGAGGCCGGACGGCACGCCTTGCGCAACGCCGGTCTCGAAGCCGCCGACCTCGACCTGGTGGTCTTCTCCTCCTGGTCGCAGCGCCGGTACGCGCCGGAGGACGCGCCCCGGATCGCGATGCGGCTCGGCGCTGGGCGGGCCCTGGCCTTCGACGTGTGCGCGGCCTGTGTCGGCTTCGTGCACTCCGTGCAGACGGCCGCGGCGATGCTGACCAGCCACCAGTGGCGGCGCGCCCTCGTGGTCTGCTCCGACCAGTTCTCGCGGCGGCTCAAGCCCGGACGGCGCGGCAGTTACGTCGGCGGGGACGGGGCGGGCGCGGCGGTCCTGGAGGCGGGGCCGCCGGACGACTCCCGGCTGCGGGACTCCGTCGTGCTCAGCTACGGCGAGCACGCGGGCGTCTCCAAGGCCCGGGGCAGCGAGGGCTGGACGGTCAGCCTGCCCTCCATCGCGCAGGTGGCGGCGGCGACCGCGGGCGAGGCCACGGACCTGGTGCTGCGGCGCGCCGGCATGACGATGGCGGACGTGGACTGGGTGGTGCCGCATCCGGGGTCGACCCGGATCAGCGAGGAGCTGATACGGCGCGTCGGCGCCGACCCCGCGATGGTCCTGACGAACCTGCGCACCCGCGGCCAGACGACCAGCGCGACGATCCCGAGCGCGCTGTCGGAGTTCACCGAGTCCGGCGAACTGCGCAAGGGCGACGTGATCCTGTCGCCCGCGGCCGGCGCGGGCTGGTTCTCGGGAGCGCTCCTGTACCAGCTCTGAGGCACGGGTACGGGCACGGGCCGCACCAGCGGCACAAAGGCGACGACGCGACGGCAGGGCGCGACGACATCGCGACGGCATGACGCGACGTCGGCACGACACGGCGCGACGACGAGACAGACGCGACGACGAGACAGCGCGCACACGACGGGAAGACGAGGAAAGGACCTCCCCCATGTCCGAAACCCAGTCACCGCTCGACAACGGCGGTCCGCCGGTCGTGCTCAGCGGAGTCGGCCACTACTTCCCCGGCGAGCCGGTCACCAACGACCACTTCGCCGGACTGCCGGACCTCGACGTGGACGACGCCTGGATCCGCAAGCACACGGGCGTCCGCACCCGCCACTGGGCCGGACCCGGGGAGCGGTTCGCCGAGATGGGCGTCAAGGCGGCGCGGGCGGCCCTCGACGACGCGGGCCTCGACATCTCCGACGTGGACGTGATCGTCGGCACCAGCGCGACCGCGCGGCCGCGCGCCAACCCGTCCTCCATCGGCAACAACTACATGGACATCTCCCTGCCGGTGCAACGGCAGCTGGGGGCGCGGGACGCGTTCTGCTTCGACGTGACCGCGGTGGCCTGCGCCGGGTTCCTCTACGCGAGCGTGGTGGCCCGCGGTCTCCTCGCGACGACGGGCGCGAGGACCGCGCTCGTGGTGTGCGCCGAGAGCCCGCGCGCCATCCTGAACTTCGGCTTCAAGAACTCCGCGCTGTTCGGCGCGGGCGCCGCGGCGGCGGTCTGGCGGCGCGGCGAGTCCGTGGGCGGCGGCGCCGACGGACTGCCCACCCGCAGCGGGATGATCGACGTGGTCCTGCGCGCCGACGGCCGCTACTACGACGCCTTCGACATCGACGAGAACGACAAGATGGTGATGCGCGGGGGAGTGCTCTCCGAGGTCACGCCGGACATGCTCGTCGACGCCGGGCAGACCGTACTCAAGCGCAACGGCCTGGCGCCGGAACAGATTTCCTGGTGCATTCCCCATCAGGCCAACACCAATCTCCTGCACCCGATGGCGGACCGCCTCGGGATTCCCCGCGAACGCATGCTCCTGAACCTGCCGCGGCGTGGCAACACCTCCAGCGTGGGCATGCCGAGCGCGCTCTCCGAATATGTGCGCGACGGCACGGTGAAACCCGGCGAACTGCTCCTCGGCGTCAGTATCGGGCGCGGTCTGAGCTGGGGCGCCATGGTTTTCCGGTACCAGTGAACCGGCGTACCAGAGAAGTCCGCGGGTGAATCCGAGAGCGAGAGGTGAACGGTCTTGTCCGATTCCAGGAACGCGCTGGTGACCGGGGGCACCCGGGGCCTGGGCCTGGCCGTCGGCCGGATGCTGGCGGAGCGCGGGTGGCGCACCACGGTCATCGGCCTCGACCAGGGCCGCCTAGAGAAGGTACGAGCCATGGCCGAGGCCGAGGGTCTCGACCTGCGGGCGGTGCGCGCCGACGTCACGTCGGAGGCGTCCGTCCGGGAGGTCTTCGCCGAGCTGACGGCGGACCAGCCGCTGCATCTGTGCGTGAACAACGCGGGCCGCAACCTCTCCCGGCTGCTGCTGCGCAAGCCGCGGGACGAGAGCGCCGCCGAGCTGCTCACGCACCCGCTCGACGACTGGGAGAAGACGCTGCGGCTGTGTCTGACGGGGGTGTTCCTCGTCGGGCGCGAGGCCGCCGCCAGCATGGTGCGGCACCAGGTGGCGGGCGCCATCGTCAACGTCTCCTCCGGCCTCGCGGCCGGAGCCTACGGACAGTCCGCGTACACCGCCGCGAAGGCGGGCGTGGAGGCGCTGACCCGCACCTGGTCCTATGAACTCGGCCCCTACGGGATCCGGGTGGCGGCCGTCGCGCCGGGCGTCATGGACGGCGAGGCGCTGCGCGAGAAGAGCACCGCCTTCCCGCGGCACGCCCACTACATGGACGGGCTGAAGCGCTTTGTGCCGCTGGGCCGTTGGGGTGCGGAGGAGGAGATCGCGGACGCGGTGTGCTTCGCCGCGGAAAACCCCTATGTCACCGGTTCCGTGATTCGGGTCGACGGCGGCGGGCCGCCCGGCTGGGTGCCGTGACGAAAAACGCAGGACCGGGCGGAGTGCGCCTATGAGTGGGGTACGTCGAGTACCCGCGGATTGAATCATCGAGTACTGGAGGCCAGATGCCCTCGAATGCCGACGCCACTAGTTTTCCGTCCATGACGACAGGCCAGCACGGCATTTGGGAAGACGCCGGAATACGTTTCACCGGATTCGGCCACTATTTCGGCTCCGAGGAAATACACAACGAGGGCGTGGAGGACGCCACGACGAGCGTCGTGGAGGACCGCGTCATCGGCGGAGTCGGCGTCCGCACCCGCTATCGGGCCGGTGACGAGGAGACCCCCGTCTTCATGGCCGCGGCGGCCTCCCGGCAGGCCCTCGAACAGGCCGGGGTCGAAGCCGACGACATCGACGTGGTGGTCGTCAGCCACTGGACGGACCGCAACTACGTCCACGAGGTGGGCGCGCTGACCGCGGCGGAGCTCGGCATGAAGGGCTCCATGGCCTTCGAAGTGTGCGGCTCCTGCGCCGGGTTCATCCAGGCGGTGCATACCGCGGCCTCGTTCCTGACCTCCCCGACCGGCTACCGCAAGGCGCTGGTGGCGACCACCGAGCGCGTCACCCGGCGGGTGCGTCCCGGCTCCAAGGGCTCGATGCTCGTCTCCGACGGCGCCGGCGCCTGCGTCCTGGAGGCGACCCCCGGCGCCGCGCCGGGCCTGATCGACTCCGTGTTCCACACCGACGGCAGCCTCGCCAACATGTCCGCGGCGGGCGGCGAGAAGGGCTGGGTCAAGAGCCACCCGGACCTCAACGACGTCGCCCTCGCGCACATCGCCGACACCGTCGAGGAGATCCTCGGCCGCAACAAGCTGACCATCGGGGACATCGACTGGCTCATCCCGCACTCCGGGACCGAGCCGCTGGCCAAGGGCATCCAGCACAACCTGGGCGCGGACCCGGCCCGCGTCCTGACCAACCTCTCCTTCCGCGGCAACGTCTCCAGCGCCTCCATCCCCACCACGGTCTCGGAGCTGCGCGAGCGCGGCGTCGTGAAACCCGGCGACCTGGTCCTCTCCCCGTCCATCGGCGGCGGGGTCTGGTGCTGGGGCAGCCTCCTCTACCGGATCTGAGCGCACCGAGCGAGCTGGGCGAACTTGGCGAATCGAGCGAAGGGTTCCGAGCGGTGACCACGACCAAGAGCCCCCGGGACGCACTCGTCACCGGCATGGGCTTCTGTCTGCCGGGGCGCGGGGCGCCGACGGCGACACCGGAGCAGTTCTGGACGGCCGTCGCGCACGGCGACTCGTTCCTCGCACAGGACGACGGCACGTACTTCGGCAGCGTGCCCCTCGACCCGGAGTCCGTCGTCGCCCGGCTGCCGGAGATCCCGCCGCGCTTCGTCGCGAAGTACTCCGACATCCATCTGTACGGGCTGCTCGCCCTCCTGGAGGCGTGCGAGGACGCCACCCTCGACTGGCGCACGGGCGCGCTCCGCGAGGCCGCGGTGCTCGCGGGACGCAACGCCACGGCCGACGCCATCGTCGACACGTACCTGCCGGTGCTGCTCGCCGACACCCGGCACATCAGCCCGCGCGAGGCCCGCTCCGTGCTGTTCCGCAACGTCCTCAACGCGGTGATGTCGGACGTGGAGACGACCCAGGCGGGCCTCGTCGGCGCCACCGGACCCAGCTACACGCTGTCGTGCGGATGCGCCTCGTCCGCCGTACTGATCGGCAACGCCGCCCGGATGATCGCGGCCGGCGAGACGGACATCGCCGTCGTCACCGGCGCCGACTACTGGCGCGAGAGCCGCCTGCGCCAGTACGCCGAACTGGAGGCCCGGTCGGTCCTTGGGACCGAGCCGCAGACCGCCACCCTCATCGACGAACCCATGCGCCCCTACGACGAGCGGGCCGCCGGACTCAACTACGGCAACGGCGCCGCCACGCTGATCCTGGAGAGCCGCGAGCACGCCCGGCGCCGGGGAGCGCGCAGCTACGGCCGGATCCTCGGCCAGACCACCACCCGCAACGCCCAGCCGAACCTGGCCCTCGACACCGGCGGCGCCGGGGCGGTGCGCGCCGCGCGCTCCTGCATGGCGGGACTGGCCACGCCCGACGAGATCGACTACGTCAACGGCGCCGCGACCGGCGACCGGGCCTTCAACCTCATGGAGGGCAACATCATGCCCGCGATCTTCGGGGAGCGGACGGCCAGGCTGCCCGTCACCGTCCAGGAGGCCGTGTTCGGCCACAGCGGGGCGCCGCTCGGCGTGATCGGGGTGGCCGCGACGCTCCAGATGATGGGCCACGGCCACATCGCCCCGACCGCCAACTGCGAGAAGCCCGCCGAGGTGTGCACCTTCGACCCGGTGTCCGGGTCGGAGGGCAGGACCGCGCGCGTGGACCTGGCCCTCAGCCTCAACTACACGATCGGATCCGTCGCCAGCGCCATCCTCGTGGGAGCCTCCGATGACTGAACACCGGACGACGACTGAACACCGGACGGCGACCGATCAGCGGACGACGGCCGAGTCGGCCCCCACGTCGCGCCTTGAGACGGAGTCCCTCGCCCCCGTCGGCCGCCACGTCCTCCTCGAGTCCGCGCCCGGGGCGACCCACGCGCGCGCGGTCAAGGAGGCCTGGGAGAGCCTCGGCTTCCACGTCACCGCCGTCAACGGCGCGGACACACCCGAACCCCCCGACGTGTACTGCGTCGTGGCCCTCGGCAACGAAGCGCTCGGCAGCCGCGCCTCGGCGTCGCTGCGCCGCGCGCACGTGGCCCGCGTCCTCGAGGCCATGGCCCGCCGGGGCGACGGCCGCGCCGTCCTGGTCACCGACGCGGGCCCGCACGTCCACGACGACGCGGAGCCCGAGTGCGCGGCGGAGCGGGCGGCCGACCACGCCTGGTGGCAGCACCTGGCCAAGCGGTGCGCCACCCAGGGGGTGCTCGCCAACACCGTGCGCGTCGGCTACGCCCCCTTCCTCGGGCACGAACTCACCGACGAGGCCGAGGGCGAACTGCTCCGGCACCTGGTCACCCGCCGCCCCGTCACCCCGCCCGAACTCACGGCGGCGCTGCGCCTGTTGGCGTCACGGGGCTTCGGCAGCGTAGCGGGGGAGACCCTGCCGCTGGACGGCGGGCTCGACGCGGGCATCGTGCCCATGCCGTCGGCGCGCCCGCCGCGCCGCGACCCGGCCGCCGCCGACACGGAGGCCTCCGATCCGTTCCGGCTCACCGGGCGCGTCGTGATGGTCACGGGTGCCAGCAGCGGCATCGGCGCGAGCATCGCGCGGGAGAGCGCGGCCCGCGGCGCCGACGTCGTCCTCGTCGCCCGCCGCCGCCCCGAACTGGAGAAGCTCGCCGCCGAGGTCCGTGAACTGGGCCGCAGGGCCTGGGTGGTGACCGCCGACCTGTCCGATCCGGCGCGCGCGGGCGGCCTGGTGTACGAGGCATGGGAACGCACCGGGGGCGTCGACGCCCTCGCCTACGCCGCGGGCGCCGTCTCCTTCGACGGCGCCGGCGACAACTCCGACAACCGCCAACGGCTCCTCGCCCTCAACTCCCTTTCGTACGCCGGTACCTGCGACGCGCTGCTCAAGCACTGGACGGCGACCCGCAGGGGCGGCGCGGTGGCCGTCGTCTCCTCGCTCGCCGCGGTGAGCGCACCGGTGGCGAACCTGGCGAGCTACGGCCTCAGCAAGGCCGCCACCGCCCAGTTCACCAGCCACTTCGCCACCTCGGCCGCCCGGTACAACGTGCGGGCCAACAGTGTGCTCCCGGGCTTCGTCCGCACCCCGATGACGGACGTCACCAACCCCGCGTTCCTGGACGCGACCAACCGGCTGGTGCCCACCGGCCGGATGAGCGAGCCCACGGAGGTCGCGGCGCTCGTCTGCTACCTCATCAGCCCCGCGGCGGCCGGTCTGACCGGCGCGCAGCTGCGCGTGGACGGCGGCGGCCACTGCCTGGCCGGACTGCCGCACCTGGACCCGTCCGAGCGCCCCCTAGAGGAAGGACCCCGGCAGTGACGCCCTCCGTGCCGCGCCCCCACCCCACCGTGCCGGAAGGAGACCGCAGGTGACCGACGACAGGCCCCTGAAGGGCAAGGTGGCGCTGGTCGCGGGCGCCTCCTCCGGGATCGGGGCGAGCATCGCCCGCACGCTCGCCCAGGCGGGTGCCTCCGTCGCGCTCGTGGCCCGCCGCAAGGAACAGCTCGCCGCCGTGGAACAGGACGTGGCGGCTCACGAGGTGCCCGCCGTCACCCTCGTCGCCGACCTGGCGGCCGACGGCGCCCCCAAGGACACGGTGGCCGCCGCCGAACGGGCCCTCGGCCCCATCGACATCATGGTGAACAACGCCGCCCTCGCGCGCACCGGGCCCATCCACGAAACCAACCCCCGGCACTGGCGGCAGGCCTTCCACCTCAACCTGGACGTGCCGTTCCTGCTGGCCCGCGCCGTGCTGCCCGGCATGCGCGAACGCGGCCACGGCTGGATCGTCAACATCAGCTCCGAGGGCAGCCTGCTGCAGGCCGACTGGTCGGCCCCGTACTCCCTCACCAAGCGCGCCCTCAACGCCCTCACCGCCCAGATCGACCTGGAGAACCGGCACGTGGGGGTGCGCGCCATCGCCGTGCTGCCCGGCTGGGTGCGCACCGACCTGGCGCAGGACCCCGAGACCCTGGGCGTCGAGGTCAGCGATCTGCTGGATCCCGCGGACATCGCCGACGTCGTGCTGTGGGCCGTCACCCGCCCGCCCGCCGTCAGCATCGGCCCGCTGATCCCCGTGCGCCCCGTCAGCAGGAACGCGCAGACCCTGGTCAACTGGGAGCAGTACCTGCGGACGCTGCGCCACTACGACGCCTCCGGCGGCCACATGGTCGACGTGCCCGGGATCCCTGAATGACCGGCGCCACGACCGCCCCCGGCCCGGCCGCGGCGACCGGGCCCGCCGAGCAGGCGCCCGACCGCCTCGTCGAGATCCTCCCGCCCGGGGACCCCCGGGTGCCCGACGCCGCGCACTGCGTGACGGGCGCGCTGCTCGCGGCCCGCGCCCAGGCCCACCCCGACCGCGTGTACGCCGTCTTCGACGACAGCGCCGACGGCAGCGACGGCACCGCGTGGACGTACGGACAGGCCTACGACGACGCGCGTGCCACCGCCGCCGCTCTGTACCGCCTCGGCGTGCGCCAGGGCGACACCGTGCTGTGCTGGCTGCCCAACGGCCGGGACGCGCTGCGTGTCTGGTACGGCGTCAATCTGCTGGGCGCCGTCCACGTCCCCGTCAACACCGCCTACCGGGGCAGCCTGCTCGGGCACGTGCTCGCCAACTCCGGTGCCCGCGTCCTGGTCGCGCACACGCTGCTCGTCGACCGGCTCCAGCACACGAGCGGTGGCCGGCTCCAGGAGGTCGTCGTCCTCGGCGGCGGCCCCGACGACCCATGGCCCGACGCCCTGCCCGGCGCCCCGCGCGTCCACGGCCCGGCGGCGCTGCGCGGGCGGCCGGAGGACTTCGTGCCGCCCGAGCGGCCGGTCGCCCCCTGGGACACCATGGCGGTGATCTACACCTCCGGCACCACAGGGCCGTCCAAGGGCGTCCTCGTCTCCTACGTCCACCACTACTCGACGGTGACGGCACTCCTCGACGACGACATCACCGAGCACGACCGGTACCTGCTCAACCTGCCGCTGTGCCACGGCGGCGGCACCGAAGTGGCCTACTGCATGCTCCTGTTCGGGGGTTCGGTCGTCGTCACCGAGGGCTTCAGGACGAGCGAGTTCTGGGAGGTGATCCGCCGGTACGAGGTCACCATGTGCACGCTGCTCGGCGCCATGGTGGACTTCCTGCTCGGCCTGCCGCCCCGCCCGGGCGACACCGACCATCCGCTGCGGGCCGCCTGCGTGATCCCGCTGACGCGCCAGGCCCTCGACTTCGGCCGCCGCTTCGGCGTGGACGTCTACACCGGGTTCAACATGTCCGAGACGTCGGCGCCGCTGGTGTCCGCGCTCAACCCGCAGCGCACCGGCAGCTGCGGGCGGCCGCGCCCCGGGGTGCAGTGCCGGGTCGTGGACGAGCACGGCATCGACGTACCGGACGGTCAGGCGGGCGAGCTGGTGCTGCGCGCCGACCGGCCGTGGTCGCTGTTCCACGGCTACCACGGCATGCCGGAGGCCACCGCGGCGGCGTGGCGGCACGGCTGGTTCCACACCGGGGACGCCGTGCTGCGCGAACCGGGCGGCGACTTCTTCTTCGTGGACCGCATCAAGGACGCCATCCGGCGCCGGGGCGAGAACGTCTCCTCCGCCGAGGTGGAGGCCGAACTGCTCAGCCACCCCGCCGTGGCCCTGGCCGCGGCCGTGGCGGTGCCCAGCGACCAGGCCGAGGACGAGATACTCGCCGCCCTCGTGCTGCGGTCCGGCGTCCGCTTCGACCCGGAGCAGTTCCTCGCCCATCTGCGGCCTCGCATGGCCCACTTCATGGTGCCGCGCTATGTGCGGGTCGTTGCCGAGCTGCCGGTGACGGAGACGGGCAAGGTCCGCAAGGAGACGCTGCGCGCGCAGGGCGTCACCCCCGACACCTGGGACCGGGTGGCCGCAGGGATCGAGGTCACCCGTGACCGCATCCGCTGAACCGGCGGCCGCCGCGCACCGTGTGATCGACGTGTGCGCGCTGGCCCTGGACCGGGAGTGCTGGCGCACGTACTTCCGCGGGCTCGGCGCGGTGGCACCGTCGTACCTGCGCGCCTTCGGCCGCCACGCCACGGCGGTCTTCGGCGCCGACCATCCCCGCTTCCGGGCCCGTCTGGACGCGGGCGACCAGGACGGCGCCGTCGACCTGCTCGTCGCGGCACAACCGGAGCGCGTGGACACCGAGGCGCTCCTTGCGGCCATGGACGACAACGGCGTCGTCCACCAGGTCCTGATGAGCTGCGGCGGCGCCACCGCCGACGGGGACGACGTGAACAGCCGCGTCGCCGCCGTCGCCGCCAAGGCCCCCGACCGGCTGCAGGCCTGGGCGGGCATCGACCTCACCGACCCCGCCCGAGCCGTCGCGGAGCTGGAACGCTGCCACGGCCTCGGCATGCGCGGCTTCGCGGTGACGCCGTTCTGGCAGGGCGTCGACCCGCGGGACGTGGCGTACGACCCGGTCTACGCCAGGGCGCAGGAGCTCGGCATGCCGCTGTGGCTGCACACCGGGCACCACTTCTCGCGGCACGCCGCCGAGCTGTGCCACCCCCGCAACGTCGACTGGATCGCCCTGCGCCACCCCGACCTGCCCATCGTGGCGGGGCACGCGGCCTGGCCCTGGGTGCTCGCCCTGATCTCCGTCGCCCAGCGCCACCGCCACGTCTACCTCGACATCTCCTCCCACCGGCCGCCGTGGATGGCCCGCCCCGGATCGGGCTGGGAGCCACTGCTCCTGTACGGCAGCACCGCGCTGCGCGGCCGGGTCCTGTTCGGCTCGGCGACCTGGGTCAACGCCGACCCCGTCGCCGTGCTCGCCCGGCAGGTGGCCGACCTCGGCCTCGGCGACGAGGTCACGGACGGCTGGCTGTACGGCAACGCGGCCCGGCTGCTCGGGCTCGGACCGGGCTGACCTCGTGCGCCGACCCGCGCCGCCGACACTCCCCGACCCCACCCGCACCACTGACACCTCTGAACCCACCCGCACCGGCGACACCCCCGAATCACCCGCACCCCACCCCCACCCGCACTCCCATCCCGAACCCCCGACCACCGCCAGCGAGCGCACCCCCAGCAGAGAAAGGGACCTATCGTGATCGACCCCGCTGACTACGCCCTGTGGAACAGCGGCGTGCCGCGCCCGTACCTCAAGGCGCTGTCCCCCGACGACCTGCTCGCCGAGTCCGACGGTGTGCGTGTCCGCGACTCCGGCGGACGTTGGTACCTGGACGGCCGCTCCGGACTGTGGAACGTGACGCTCGGCTACGGCAACACGCGCGTCAAGGAAGCCATCAAGCAGCAGGTGGACAAGCTGCCGTTCGCCAACAGCTACGGCTACGGCCGCCCCGCCCAGGTCACCGTGGACTGCGCCGAGGCCCTCGTCGGCCATCTGCCCGAGGGCATCAACCACGTCCGGTTCGCCAGCAACGGCGCCCAGGCGGTGGAGATGGCCCTGCAGCTCTCCCGCTTCCTGCGGCTGCGGGCCGGACAGCCCGAGCGCATGGCCGTGTTCGCCATGTGGGACGGCTTCCACGGGCAGGGCCCCGGCGCCGGCATGGTGACCGGCGTCCCCTACCTGCACCACCAGACCGGCCCCATGCTCCCCGAGGTGCACCACGCCCCGGGACCGTTCTCCGTGGGCGCGACGCCGGGCGTCAGCGACATGGAGCGGCTGATCCGCGAATTCGGCCCCGAGCGGGTGACCGCGGTGATCGTGGAGCCCGTCGTCGGTGAGGGCGGGCACATTCTCTCCCCCGAGTACCTGGGCTCCCTCGGCCGGTTCTGCCGGGAGCACGACATCCACCTGATCTTCGACGAGGTCGTCACCGGCATGGGCCGCGTCGGCGACTTCACCAGGGCCGGGCAACTGCCCGACGTCACCCCCGACATCATCACCCTGGGCAAGGGCATCACCTCGGGGTACGTGCCGATGTCGGCCGTCGCCATCCACGACCGCCTCTACGAGCAACTGCACGAGCGCACCACGGGCGACACCGCGCTCAGCGTCGGCTCGACCAACGACGGCCACGCGGTGGCCGCTGCGGCGGCCCTCGCGGTGATCGGGGCCCTCACCGAGGACGGCGTCCTGGAGAACGTGCGCCGACGCGAGTCGGACCTCCTCGCCGCCCTGGGCAAGCTCCAGGCCCAGCACCCCGAACTGACCGGCTTCCGCTGCCTCGGCCTGTTCTGCGGCCTGGAGTTCGGTGAGCCCGGCGGCCCTTCGTGGTCGCCCGGCAAGGTGAACAAGCTGCGCATGGCCCTGGAGAGCCGGGGCGTGCTCAGCTCCAGCCTGCGCGTGGTGCCGAACCTGATGCTCATGCCGCCGCTCGTCATCACCGAGGACGACGTGGCGGAGATAGCCGGAGCGCTCGACGGCGCGCTCACCGATGTGAAGTCGGGCCGGCTGCCCGAGTCCGGCTTCGCCAAGGCCATGGGATGACACCCGGGGCCAGGGCATGACAACGGGATTTCTCCACGTGACGAGAGGTGAGTGACGAGATGACCAGTCAGCACACCGGTCGCAAGACCAGCAAGCAGTGGCAGGAAGAGGCGGCGGAGGAGTGGGACCGCTACGCCGACATCTGGGACTCCTGGACGCCTGACGACAGCCGGGACGACGCGGAGGAGGCCGCGGACTTCCTCGCGGCGCTCGCCAAGGACGGCACGGCCCTTGAACTGGGCATCGGCACCGGCCGCGTGGCCCTGCCGCTGGCGCAGCGCGGCGTGCGGGTGGCCGGCATCGACGCCTCCCCGAAGATGCTGCAGAAGCTGAAGGAGAAGCCCGGCGGGGACCAGATCGAGGTGTTCGAGGGCAACTTCGCCGACGTCGACGTCGAAGAGGAGTACGACGTCGTCTTCATCGCCCTGGCCACGCTGTTCGTCCTGCCCGACCAGGACGAGCAGGCGCGCTGCCTCGCCAACAGCGCCAAGCGGCTCAAGCCCGGCGGGCGGCTCGTCGTCCAGAACATCGTGCCGGACATGACGTACTACCAGCGCGGGCGGCAGAACGACTACGGCATGACCGAGCCGTTCCGCATCTCCGGCCGCCTCGCCGGGCACCCTCGGCTCGCCTGGTTCGAGATGAACCACGTCGACCCGACGACGCAGATGGTCAAGCGCACGGACGTCATCATGAGCGAGAAGGGCAACAAGATCATCGCGGCGACCATGCGCTTCGTCTGGCCGTCGGAGCAGGACCTGATGGCCCGTCTCGGCGGCCTGGAGCTCGAGGACCGCTGGGGCGGCTGGCGCAAGGAGCCGTTCCACTACGACAGCAGGGACGCGGTGTCCGTCTACCGCAAGCAGTAACCGTCGAGACATGAGAGTGCGGGCCCGCGCGACGCGCGGGCCCGCACTCTCATGTCCGTCAGGCCCGCGCGGGCCGCCGCGCGGCGAAGGGGTTCTTGCCCTCCGGGTCCAGGGCAAGGCGCCGCTCGGGGTCGGTGACGCCGAGACCGGGCTCGGGCGCCAGGCACAGCACGCCGACCTTGCCGAGGTGCTCGTTGCGCTGGACCAGCGCGGCCGCCTCGCCGACCTTCTCCAGCGGATAGACGTCGGAGAGGACGGGGGTGAGGCGGCCGAGCTGGAAGAGCCGGTTGCACTCCCACTGCTCCTGAAGGTTGGCGGCGTGGCTGCCCACGATGCGCTTGAGGTTCATCCACAGGTAGCGGTTGTCGAAGTGGTGGTCGTAGCCGGTGCTCGAGCCGCAGGTGACCACGGTGCCGCCGCGCCGGACCACGAAGACGGAGAGCCCGAACGTCGCCTTGCCGACGTAGTCGAAGACGACGTGCGGGTCCTCGCCGAGCGCGTCCCTGATGACCCGCCCGAGCCGCTTGCCCAGTTCGATGGTCTGCTCCGGCGTGCGGTCGGAGCCCGCGTCGAGACCCAGGCCGGCGCGGTTGATGACGACGTCGCAGCCGAGCCGCCGCAGCGCCTCGGCCTTGCGCTCGGAGCCGACGACGCCCACGGCGATGCCCCCGGCGTTCTTCACCATCTGCAGGGCGTAGCCGCCGAGTCCGCCTGCCGCGCCCCAGATCAGCACGATGTCGCCCTGCTTGATCCGGGCACCCTTGTCGCTCACCAGCATGCGGTACGACGTCGCCGCGGTGAGCAGCACGGACGCGGCCTCCTCCCACGTCAAGTGCGTGGGCTTGGGAAGGAGTTGGCTGGCGCGCACCACGGCGTAGTGGGCGAGGCCCCCGAAGTTCGTCTCATAGCCCCAGATGCGCTGCTCGGCGCCCATCATGCCGTCGGCGTGCGTGGCCGGCTCCTGGTCGTCCACCTGGACGCAGCTCACCACCACGTGGTCTCCCGCGGCCCAGCGGCGTACGCCCGCTCCCGCGCGCACGACCACGCCCGCCGCGTCGGATCCGACGACGTGGTACGGCTGGTCGTGGCGGCTCGCGAACCCGCCCTGGCGGCCGAGGCGTTGGAGGAAGGAGAACGTGGGTACGGGCTCGAACGTCGCCGACCACACGGTGTTGTAGTTGATGGAGCTGGCCATGACCGCCACGAGGACTTCGTCCGGGGCGAGTTCGGGCATGGGTACGGTGTCGACGTGCAGGGTGGTGCGGACGTCGCGTTCCTCGCCGGGGGCGAACCGGTCCATGTCCTCGGCCCGCAGGTGTGCCGCCAGATAGGCGGAGGGCGGCGAGAGGCCCTTCCACTCCCGGGTCGGCGCATCGGCCTGCAGGGCTTCCGTCAGCGCGTCCATGGCAAACCTCTCCCTCGTCGGGCGGCATGAGGGGGACGACCCCCCTCCCCGCATAGGGATTGCACGTGTGCGCGGGCGCGCCCGTACAGTCATCGGGGGTACTCAAACGGGCATCAGGACGAGTACTTCCAGGGCGTAGGTGGCTGCCGACGCCCGCACTACGCTTGCTGGTCAAACCCCCGTAACACGCCGAATCAGGGTGGGCAGAGGTGTGACCGGAGAGCTCAGGCAGGGCCCCGCCGCCGAGGCGGACGGCGGCCGCGGAGAGGACCGCGCCGACGGCGGCGCCGCTCCCGGGAACGCTGCCGATGTGCTGGTCGAGCGGTGCGGCCCGATCCTCGTCGTGCGACTGAACCGGCCCCGTGTGCGCAACGCGCTGACCCGTGCCATGGCGGAGCGAATCGCCGCGGCCTTCGCGGAGTTGGACGACCGTGAGGAGCTGAGGGTGGGCGTGCTCACGGGCACCCCGCCGGCGTTCTGTGCCGGGATGGACCTCGCGGCCTTCGCCCGCGGTGAGCGCGCCTCCCTGCCGGGTCGCGGCTTCGGAGGCCTCACGGAGCGTCCACCGGCCAAGCCGTTGATCGCCGCGGTGGAGGGGGCGGCGGTCGGCGGTGGCTTCGAGATGGTGCTCGCCTGCGACATGGTGGTGGCGTCGGCGGACGCCAGGTTCGCGCTGCCCGAGGTCCGCCGGGGGCTCGTGGCCGCGGCCGGCGGTCTGCTGCGGCTGCCGCGCGCGATCGCTCCCGTCGTGGCGATGGAGATGGCTCTGACCGGCGAACCGATCGACGCGCAGCGTGCGTTCGCGCTGGGTCTGGTCAACCGCGTCGTGCCCGCGGGGACGGCCGTCGCGGCCGCCTGTGAGCTGGGGGAGAGGATCGCCGCGCACGCGGACCACGCCGTCCTCGCGAGCAAGGCCGTCCTGGCCCGGGCGCGCGACGGGGAACTGGCCGACGAGTACCGCTCGCATCGTGAGCTGCTGGCCGACATCATCGATTCCCCCGGCGCGCGTGCCGGGGCACGCGACTTCGTCCAGGGGCGTTCGAGTGGGAGGGGATGACCGCTGCAGTTGGTGCCGTCTGTACGGGATGCCGTCTGTACGGGATGACATCTGCGGGGGCGGTCCGCCCGGTCAGCCTCTGGCTCCGGTGGCCACGCCCGCCTGGAAGGAGTACTTGCGGAACAGCTCGCGGCGTCCGCTGACGCCCAGTTTCCGCAGCGCGCTGCTGACTTGATTCTTTATGGTCTGCGGGGCCAGGGAGAGTTCACCGGCGATCTCCTCGTTGGTGTACCGCCGCAGCACGAGGCTCAGGACCTCTTCTTCCCTGCGGGTGATGGCGGGCAGCCCGTCGGACGTGACGCTCCGCACGTCTATGTGATCGCGTTCGCTCTTGCCGAGTATCCACATGCGCTGGCCGAGGTGGGTGCGCACCACCGCGTCCACCAGCTCCGCGCTGCCCACGCTCTTGTGCAGGAAGCTGTCGGCCCCGGCCGAGATCGCGGCGACGACGGCGCCGGGTGAGGTGTCCCCGGTGAAGACCACGACCCGGGGTGAGTTCTCCATCGCCTTCACCTGCTGGCACAGGTCGGCGCCGCTGGTCGTGCCCTCCAGCTCCAGTTCGAGGACGACGACACCCGGGCAGGAGTTCCTGACTGCGTGCCATGCCTCGTCGCTCGTCGCCGCTTCGGCGGTCCACGCCACTCTGGTGTCCAGCAGGGATGAGAGGGCGTACCTGATGACGGGATGCCGGTCCACGACGAGGACACCTAACGCTTGCATGGAGAACTCCTCACACAGTGAGTGCAGCGGATGCTGGTCGGGTCTGCGGTGCTCCGAGTTGCGGCGGCGGCCACGCTCCGGGCGCCGCCCCTGGGGCGGCGGACGAAGGAGAGGAGGGCTCTGCTGCCGTGTGCGGCCCAAGAGCCGGCCCGCGACTGACTCCCGCGGGCTGGTCAGGCCGGGACTCGGAGCCATGCAACATCACTTAATCAATCGTGAGACAACACCCCGTTGGCGTTCCGAGACCGGAACCTATGCTTCCTCGACACCCCGTTGGACAATCCGCGATCGGATTGAGTCGTTCCTTCCTGGCCGTTCAACAAAAGCCAGCCGACTGGCTAGAGACTGCCACGGACGCGCGGTTCATCGGCAGCCACTCGTCGTACCGTGTACGAGAAACCGTACGGTACTGCGGGTACCGGTGGTGTCCATATCGGTGAACTGGTGGAGACTTCCGCAGGTCGGCGACTGCGGAGATGACCCGTCCGCCCTTCGGGGTACCCGTTCGCGCCCGTCCTGAACGGGTAAGGAGCCGCGCCACGGGGTGGTGGCCCCCGCTGTCGTGGAATCACGGGCCGCCGTGGACCAGTAGTCGAACTCGACCGGGTTCCGCACGTTCAGATGCATGAACGCTTTGCTCGGACTTGAGACCACCGTCTCGAACCCCAGCGTCGTGGTGCCGGGAAGGGGGCCTCAGAGGTCCAGGTGCAGTTCCGGCGTGAGCGGGCACGACACGCACGCGTACATGCGACCGGCGGGGGCGCCGATGTCGTCGCGGTGTTCGGGGCTGCCGGAGAGCACGGTGACCTCGCAACTGCCGCAGACGCCCTCGCGGCAGCCTGAGGCGGGGCCGCAGCAGTAGACCAAGGCGTCGGGCGCGAGAGCGGCGGCCAGGGCCCCGAGGTCCGGTCGGCTGTCCTCGCTGGTGGCCACGAGCCGCACCCCGTCGCCGTACGGCGAGCGGCAGCCCCTCGGCGAAGGGCGTGGTCGACGTCGACCGGCCCGCGTGGACGAAGGAGGCCGGGATGTCCGCCGCGACGGCCGCGGACAGCATCGGCGGCAGAGGGGTGACGCCGATCCCGCCGGCGGGGAAGAGGTGGCGCGGCGTGGGCAGCAGCGGGAAGTGGTTGCGGGGCGGCGACACTTCGAGGGTGCGGCCCGGGCGGAAGTGGTGGCGGATGTACTCCGAGCCGCCCCGGCTCAGCGGGCCGTGGCGCACCGCGACGCGATAGCGCTCCTGGTCGGCGGGGTCCCCGCACGGCGAGTACGAGCGGGTCAGTCGGTTCGGCAGCGTCAAGTCGATGTGCGTGCCCGGTTCCCAGGGTGCCAGGGAGCCGGTGGCGGCGCGCAGGACGAGCGAGACGACGTCCTCGGCCGCCTGGTCGACGCGATCGATGACGGTGTGCTGCGCCTGCATCGCTGATTCACCTCGGGGCGGGTCGGTGGGACTGAGGGGCGGTGCAGGAAGGCGGGCCGGTGGGGCGGACGGGTCCGCGGGGGGGGGGGCGGTGAAGTGGCTGACGTGGCGTCAGTGGAGCGTGTGATACGCGTCTTCGAGGCCCTCGTCGACGACCTTGGGGTCGACGTCCCGGCCCAGCTGCGAGGTGACGAGTTCACCGGCCGAGGGCATCTCGTCGGCCAGCGCCTGGCTCGCGGGGCCCCACGGGTGGGAGCGGACCAGGGCGCGGCCGCAGTGAAGCCGGCATCCGCCTGGCGTCCGACCGGCACCGACGGCCGTGGGCGGTCGCGGACCTGGCCCGAAATCGCCCTTGACCGTGACCTGCCAAAGTCTATGGTCCAGACTAATCGGCAGCCGTGAACATCAGGCCTCACTGTCCACAACGGCCTGCCGCACCCCCACCCCCCACACCAGAGCACTTCACGTCACCCCCCCCCATGAAGCAATGCCGTGAAGGAGTACGCATGGACAAGAAGCGCAAGGTAGCCGCCATGATCGGAGCCGGTCTGGCACCGGTCCTCGCTCTCACCCTGCCGACCGGCTCGGCCAGCGCGCACGGATACGTCAACGCACCCGCGAGCCGTCAGGCGCAGTGCGCCCAGGGCGCGGTGTCGTGCGGCGAGATCAAGTGGGAACCGCAGAGCGTCGAGGGCCCCAAGGGCCTGCGCAGCTGCAGCGGCGGCAACGCGAGGTTCGCGGAGCTCGACAACGACAGCAAGGGCTGGCGGGTCAGCGACGTCAGCAGGACGCAGACGTTCACCTGGACGTTCACCGCCCGGCACCGCACCGCGAACTACGAGTACTTCGTCGACGGCACCAAGGTCGCCACCATCGACGGCGGCAACCAGCAGCCCCCCGCGACCGTCTCGCACCAGGTCAACCTCGGCAACGCCACCGGCAGGCACAAGGTCCTCGCGGTATGGAACATCGGCGACACGGCCAACGCCTTCTACGCGTGCATCGACGTCAACATCCGCTGAGGCCAACATCCACTGACATCACCATCCGCTGACGTCGACGTCCGCTGAGCGGAAGCCCGACACGACGGACGGCCCGGCACCCCCAGGGTGCCGGGCCGCCACCATGCGTGGAACGTCGACGAGGAAGGGGCGACGCCAGCCCAGGCGACCGGGGTTGTCAATCCGGACAGCAGAAGCCTAGGTTTCCGTGGGGATCCGCCAAACGGTCGGATGCCTCGGGGGAGCACTCTGGGCTGCCAGGACGGCGGTCCGTGCCGATCCGAGGCCGACGCGATGAGGAGCACCCATGGACGCCTGCACCCTCGGCGACCTGGTGGACGTCGTCGGCGGTTCGTCGCTGCGGCTGCGCACCGCGCCCGCCGGACCCGCCACCCCGGTCACCGAGGTGCTGCTGTACGACGCGCACGTTCCGCTGCCGCACGCGCCCGGAGCCCTGCTGCTCGCGGTCGGCGTGCCCGCGGCCGCGGCCGAACCGCTGGTGCGGGCCGCGGCGGACGCCGGGATGACCGGTGTCGTGGTGCGGGGCGCGGACGGGCCGGTCGGTGCGGCCGAGGCGTGCGGGCTCGCGCTGCTGACGGTCGACGACGAGACGGCCTGGCACCACGTGCACCTGATGCTGGCCTCGGCGATCGACGGCCGGTCCACCCACGGCGGCGGCGTGGGGGACCTGTTCGCGCTGGCCGACGCGATCGCGGCGGCGACCGGCGGGGCGACGTCGGTGGAGGATCCGCGCGGGCGCATCCTGGCCTACTCCACCGTGCCCGGCCAGCCCGTCGACGAGGACCGCCGCCAGGGCATCCTGGGCCTTCAGGTACCGGGCAGCCTCGACAACGCGGAACAGGTCAGGCTGGTGTTCGCCGCCGACAAGCCGGTGCGGCTGCCCCCGCTCGAGGAGGGCGGCCTGTCGAGGCTCGCCACCGTGGTGCGGGCGGGCGGCGAGGCGCTCGGCTCGGTCTGGGTGGTCGACGACGGCACGCTCGCCCCGGACGCCGAGCAGACCCTGGCCCAGGGCGCGTCCACGGCGGCGCTGCTCCTGCTGCGCACCCGCGCGGCCCAGGAACTGGTACGCCATCAGAACACCGACCTGCTGCGCAGGCTCCTCGACGGTACGGCGGACGCCTCGACGGCCGCGCACCGCCTGGGCCTCGACGTGGTGCGCGTGGCCGCGTTCGTCCTGGACGCGGCGGCGAGCGTGCCGGACGCCGAGCGGACGTCGGCGCGGCTGCTCGACGTCGTACGCCTGCAGTGCGAGGCGCGCTACGGGCGGCACGCGTGTGTGCTTCTGGACGGGGTGGTGTACGCGCTGCTGCCCGCGGCGGGGGAGCCGGGCGTGGCGCACGTACCGCAGGAACGGGTGGCGGGTGACCGGCGGCACCGGCGGCTGGCGGAGGACATCGTGCGTCGGGCCGGGCGGTCGCTGCGGGTGCCGGTGCGGGCGGCGCTCGGCGCGGTGGTGCCGGACCTCGGCGGGGTGGCGGGCTCGCGCGCGGACGCGGACCTCGTCCTGCGGCTCCTTGACGACGCGCTGCCGGTGGCGACGGTCGACGAAGTGCGCCCCCGGGTGACGCTGCTGCGGCTCTCCGAAGTGATGCGCGAGCGGCGGGAGTTGAAGGAGGGCTCCTGGCAGCGGGTGCTCGCGGCGGACGCCGAGCACGGCACCGACTACGCGCGCACCCTGGTGGCCTGGTTCGACGCCGGGTGTGACGTGGCGAGCGCGGCCAAGGCGCTCTCCGTCCACCCCAACACCTGCCGCTACCGCCTCAAGCAGGCCGGACGGCAGCTCGGCGTCGACCTGGAGAACCCCGACGAACGGCTCGTCCTCTGGCTGCAGTTGAGGACGCTGGCGGGGCTCGGCGGCACCGCCGGAGCCGGGTTCACCGACGCGCCGGAGTGAGGCGCGGCACCGGCGCACCCCCATGATGTGCACCGGTGCCGCGACCCCAGGGCGCCGAACCCCGGAGGGCGAACCCCCGGGGGCGCGGCACGCGCCGGTCAGCGCAGATCGCGGATGAGGCGGTTGACGACGGCGTCCACCTTCTCCTCGTTGAACGACTCCGAGCCGATCAGCAGCGTCACGGCCCGCTTGCCGTCGTCCGTGACGGCGTTCCTGAGCTTGTGGCCGGTCTCCATGTAGCCGCTGTGTCCCCAGGCGACGAGGCCGGGACGGGGCTCGTAGCGCTCGACACCCAGGCCGTAGCGCGACCTCGCGGAGTCATCCGGAATGGTCCGCTTCATCTCGGCCAACTGCGCCGGGGCGAGGAGCTTCCCGGACATCAGCGCCGTCCAGAACGCCGTCACGTCCACGCCGGAGGAGACCAGCGCCCCCGACGCGTCGGCCGCGGAGGTGTTCCACTCCGTCTTGTCCACCAGGGTGCCGTTGCGCTCCACGTAGCCGCGCAGGTCCGGCTTGCGGATCGTGACGCGGTCACCGGGCCAGTAGGTCTCGCGCAGCCCGAGGCGCTTGATGATCCGCTGCTTGATCTCGGTGCCGATGCTCCGCCCCGTGACCTTGGTGACGATCAGTCCGGCCAGGTTGTAGTTGGTGTTGGAGTAGGAGAAGCCGTCCGGGGTCCTGTCGTCGGGCGGCGGCAGCTCCAGCGCCTGCTTGACCGTCAGGAGGGGCTCGATGTGATCCCAGCGGTGCTCCTCGTCGTTCTCCCAGAACGGCGCTTCCAGGTAGTCGGGCAGGCCACTGGTGTGCTGCAGCAACTGCCGGATCGTGATCTTGCGGCCGTCGTAGACGTTGGTGCGGATCAGGCCGGGCAGGTAGTCGTCGACGGTGTCGTCGAGCTTGATCCTGCCTTCGCCGACGAGCTGCAGCACGACCGTGGCCGTCCACGTCTTGGTGTTGCTGGCGATACGGCTGTGCTCGTTGCCGACGGCCTTGCGGCCCGTCCTGAGGTCGGCGAGGCCGACACCGCTCTTCCGCACGCCGCAGCGCGGACTCTTCACCGTCACGCTGATCCCCGAGGCGCCGACACCGCCCAGCGCCTTCAGTGCCGTCTGGATGGGCTTGGCGTCACACCGCGGTGACCCGACGGGCTCGGCGGACGCGGCCGACACGGCGGGAGCCGTCAACAGAGAAGCGGTGAAGGCCAAGGTCACGGGAGCGCTTGTCCTGCGTCGCATGGGTGTCTCCTTCTGCGTACGTGCGGTGTGACGGGTCAGGCCACGTGAGGTGCAGGGGGGTAGTGGTTCGCCACTCTAAAGACCGCGTCACGCCCCGGGTTTGTCCGCGTGTCCAAGCATCGGCCCACTGATTTGTCCCGTTGGACCAAGATCCCGGGGGTTCGTCGTGCGTACGTTGTGTCGCGTACGCCCGCATCGTTCCGGACCGGTCCCGCACCCGGAGCCGGTCCCGCACGTGGACCTCGCCCACACCCGGGCCCTGTTCGGTCCGCCCGCCCCAGCCCGCCCCCTGTCCCTGTCGCGCCGCCCTTCGGCGGCGTGCCGCCGGGCCACCCCTGCTCCCCGCCACGCGAAAGGTTCCGTCGTGTCCCTCGGCCTCCATCGCCGCGCCGTCGTCGCCGATGCCCACAACGACCTCCTCATGGCGGTCTCCGCTCGCCCGCCCAAGCGCTGGGGCGGCTTCTTCCGGGAACGGTGGCTGCCGCAGCTGCGCGAGGGCGGCGTCGGCATCCAGGTCCTGCCGGTGTTCATCGACGAGCAGTACCGGCCCGAAGGAGCGCTGCGGCAGACCCTCCGCATGATCGAGTGCGGCCACGTCATCGCCGAGGCCAACGCCGACCACGTCGCCCTGTGCCTCAACGGCGCCGACATCGACAGGGCCCTCGCCGAGGACAAGATCGCCCTCGTCCTCGCGTTGGAGAGCGCGCCGGGTGTCGACGCCTCCGTCGAACTGTTCTCCACCCTGTACCGGCTCGGCGTACGCATCGCCTCGATCGCCCACTGGGGACGTACGCCGCTCGCCGACGGCAGCCGGGAGAACGCCACCGGCAGCCGCCTGACCGCCCCAGGTGTCGAGGCGCTGCGGGAAATGGAACGCCTGGGCATGCTCTTCGACATCTCCCACCTGGGAGACAGCGGTGTCGCCCATGTCCTTGAGCTGGCCACCCGCCCGCTGATCGCCACCCACTCCTGCGCCCGTGCGCTACGGGACCACCACCGCAACCTCACGGACGAGCAGATCCGTGGCGTGGCCGACACCGGCGGCCTGGTGTGCGTGAACTTCGTGGCCGACTTCCTCACCGACGACGAGGCGAAGGTGAGCGTCGACCGGGTCGTCGACCACATCGAGCACGTCGTCTCGGTGGCCGGGGTCGACCACGTCGGCCTCGGGGCGGACTTCCTCGACGAGATCATCGCGGATCTCACCCCGCCCTGCTGCGAGAACGTCGACGACGAGGACCCCCTCTTCCGCTTCCCCGGCCTGGAAGGCCCGGCCGACCTGCCCCGGGTCACCGAGGCGATGGTCCGCCGGGGCCTGCCCGAGGAGGACATCCTCAAGATCCTGGGCGGGAACACGCGACGGCTCATGCACAAGCACATGGGCTGAACGAGCGCCCGCACTCAACGAGTGCTTGGCCTGAACAAGCACCTGGTCTGACGCCGCATCAGGTCGTCACCTCACCACGTACGCGGCTCCCGCCGCATGGTCAGCGTGGTGGCCAACCCACCTTGGAGGACTCACCCGTGCCGCACGACGACGAAAGCCATTCCGCGCAGCCGGAGCCACAGCCGGGTCGACGGGCGATCCAGCAGCCGGACGTGCGGGTGGCCCGGCAGCCTCACCGCCGGGCGGGCCCGGCGCCGAGCCTCGACGCCATGCTCGCCGACCTCGAAGAACTCGTCACCTGCGAGTCCTACTCGGCCGACCACGCCGCCGTCGCCCGCAGCGCCCAGGTGGTCGCGGCCCAGGGCCGCAGACTGCTCGGCGCCTCACCCCGCACCCTCGTCACCGACGGCGTCACCCACGTGCGCTGGACCTTCGGCACACCGCGCATCCTGCTCCTCGGCCATCACGACACGGTCTGGCCCATCGGCTCCCTCGTCACCCACCCCTGGTCGGTGGAGCAGGGCGTCGCCCGCGGCCCCGGGGTCTTCGACATGAAGGCCGGACTGGTCCAGATGTTCCACGCCCTCGCCTCGCTGCCCTCCCTCGACGGCCTCTGCGTCCTCGTCACCGGGGACGAGGAGACCGGCTCGGCCACCTCCCGGCGGCTCATCGAGGACATCGCACGCCAGTGCACGGCCACCTTCGTCCTGGAGGCCTCGGCACCCGGCGGCGCGCTGAAGACCAGCCGCAAGGGCGTGTCCCTCTACGACATCACCGTCCACGGCCGCGCCGCCCACTCCGGCCTCGAACCGGAGAAGGGAGTCAACGCGGCCACCGAACTCGCCCATCAACTCCTCACCCTGCGGAGCATCGCCGACACCGTCACCGCATCCACCGGCCCCGGCACGACCGTGACGCCCACGGTGATGCGGGCCGGAAGCGCGAGCAACACCGTGCCCGCGCGGGCCGAGTTGAGCGTGGACGTCCGCGTACCCGACGCGGCGGCGCAGGAAGCGGTCGACCGGCTCATCAAGAACCTGGAGCCCCGAAACCCGGCCGCCCGCCTTCAGATCGACGGCGGCCCCAACCGGCCGCCCCTGGCCGCCGAAGCCTCCCGGAAACTGTTCGCCCTGGCCGCAGAGGAAGCCGTCTGGCTCGGCCTCGGCCCGCTGTCACAGACCGCGGTCGGCGGGGCCTCCGACGGCAACTACACCGCCGGGGCCGGGTGCCCCACACTCGACGGCCTCGGCGCGGTCGGCGACGGCGCGCACGCCGACCACGAACACGTGCTCACCGCCACCATGCCGGACCGCGCGCGGCTCCTGGCGCACCTCGTCGGAGCGGTGCGATGACCGGATCGCGCGTCCCGGACACCTCGGCCCTCGCGAACGCCTCGCCCCTCCCGAGCGCGTCGACGCTCCTGAACGAGCCGACCGGCGTGAACGGACCGGCCATCCGGGAACTCCACGCCATGGACGACTTCGAAGCGGTCAGCCTCCTCTACGCCGACATCTGGGGCAGCGAACCCGGCCACTCACCCCTCTCGGCCGAGGCCATGCGGGCCCTCTCCCACGCGGGCAACTACGTGGCCGGGGCGTACGAGGGCGGCCGTCTCGTCGGGGCGTCCGTCGCCTTCTTCGGCGCACCCATAGGCACCAGCCTGCACTCGCACATCACCGGCGCCGTCATGGGCCGCGGAGTGGGCCTCGCCCTCAAGACGCACCAGCGGCAGTGGGCCCTCGCCCGCCGACTGACGCGCATCACCTGGACCTACGACCCGCTCATCCGCCGCAACGCCTACTTCAACCTAGTCAAACTCGGCGCCCGCCCGGAGGAGTACCTGACCTCCTTCTACGGCGCGATGGACGACGCCATCAACGGCGGCGACGAGTCCGACCGCGTCCTCGCCGCCTGGGACCTCACCGCACCCGCCCCGCCGGACCCGATCGAGTTGCCCGTCGGCGCCACCCACGCTCTGCGCGACCACGAAGGCCGCCCGGAGACCGGCCCGACCGACGCCGACACCGTCCTCATCGACCTCCCGGACGACATCGAGGCCCTGCGCCACACGGATCCCGGCGCCGCCCGTGCCTGGCGCCTCGCCGTACGGCACACCCTGGGCGGCCTCCTCGCCGAGGGCGCCCACGTCGTCGGCTTCCACGAACGCCGCCGCTACGTGGTCCGGCGCACCCCACCCCGTTCCTGATCACTGACCCCGCCCGACAGATCCTGACCCCGCCTGAAAGGGAGCCACCAGCCATGAAGACAAAGATCTCCGGTGTCGAGCTGCGCCGGATCGCGATGCCCCTCGTCGCTCCGTTCCGTACCTCCTTCGGTGTGGAGACCAGCCGCGACGTGCTGCTGGTCCGTGTCGTCACCGCCGACGGCGAGGGCTGGGCCGAGTGCGCGGCCATGTCCGAGCCGCGCTACTGCTCCGAGTACGTCGACGGCGCCCAGCACGTCCTGCGGGAGTTCCTGATCCCCGCCCTGCCGAAGGACGGCGTGGACGTGCAGGCGGTGGGACGGATCCTGGCCCCCTTCACCGGGCACCGGATGGCGAAGTCCGCACTGGAGACGGCCCTGCTGGACGCCCGACTCCGGGGCACCGACGAGTCGTTCGGCTCCTACCTGGGTGCTGCCAGGGACCGGGTTCCGTGCGGGGTCTCCGTCGGCATCATGGACTCCGTCCCCGAACTCCTCGACGCCGTCGAGGCCTACATCGCCGAGGGCTACGTCCGGATCAAGCTGAAGATCGAACCCGGCTGGGACGTCGAGCCCGTACGTGCCGTGCGCGAGCGCTTCGGCGACGAGCTGCTCCTGCAGGTCGACGCGAACGCCGCCTACACCCTGGCGGACGCCCAGCACCTCACCGCGCTCGACGACTTCGGCCTGCTCCTCATCGAACAGCCCCTGGCCAACGACGACATGGTGCAGCACGCCGCACTCGCCGAGCAGCTCCGCACCCCGGTCTGCCTGGACGAGTCCATCGAGTCCGCCGCACACGCGGCCGCGGCCATCTCGCTCGGCGCCTGCTCCGTCATCAACATCAAGCCCGCCCGGGTCGGCGGCTATCTCGAAGCCCGCCGCATCCACGACATCGCGAGCGCCCACGGCATCCCCGTCTGGTGCGGCGGCATGCTGGAGACCGGCATCGGCCGCGCCGCCAACGTCGCCCTCGCCGCCCTGCCCGGCTTCACCCTCCCCGGCGACACCTCCGGCTCCCACCGCTACTTCGCCACCGACATCACGCAGCCCTTCGTCCTCGCCGACGGCCACCTCGACGTCCCCACCGGCCCCGGCCTCGGTGTCGTACCGCTGCCCGACGTGCTCGACGAAGTCACCACCTCTCGCGAATGGATAGCCCTGTAAGAGACGCCGCTCGCCGGACGGACCGCGGGGAATCCGGCCGGACCGCAGGGAACAGGGAAGGCCCGTCCTATGCTGTGGCCATGGATGCCGCGGCCGCGGGGGCGGCCCTACTGCTGGCAGCGCTCAACGAGGCGGTGCGCGACTTCCAGTCCTACGGATACGACCAGTTCCTCGCCCACCAGGACGCCGTCACACCGCGCTACGGCGGGGTCCTGCCGCCCGCGGTCCGTGCCCACGTCTCCGTCGGCGTCTCGTTCGACCTGGTGGGCGCGGCGCGGCGCGGTGACCGCCGCGAGGCCCGCGTGGCGGTGTCGGTGGACCTGCGCGACGAGATGTTCGTCGTGGCGGGGGAGGCGGGCGTCGACGCGCTGCGCCCCGGCGACGGCGACGCGCCCTGGGAGCTGCTGCGGGAACTGCCCGAGGTGGCGGTGCGGGACCTGGACGAGTGCGTCGCCCTGATCCGCGACTACACCGCCCGGCTGTGCGCCTACACCGACTTCCTGGACGACATCGGAGTGCCCCGCACCCCCCGAAGTCCCGGCGGGGTCCCCTGACCCTGCCCCGTCACGTCCGGAGCACGGTTCACCTCGCCTCCGCCTCGACCCCGGGGGCCCGGCGCGGCACCTGGCGCCGTCAACGCCTCCGCGCGCAGCGGCACTTCGGTGTGAAGGCGGGCGTCTATGGCGCCCCGGTCCCGAACCACACCGTGTTGGCCCGGAAGGTCCCCCAGGTCACCCCTGTCCCCGCCGGTACGACCTCCTTGGCGCCCTGGCAGCGGAACGCGCCGGAGCCCGCGTACACCGTGGCCTTGGTGCCGGTCTGGTTGTCGACGCCGAGTGAGGTCCTGGTGAGGTCGATGCAGAGGCCGTCGGTGGGGTTGATCAGCAGATTGTTGGATCCGTCCGTGCCGGTGTAATGGAACTTGCCGGTGGCGGCCTGGGCGCTGGTGGGCAGGGCGGTCGCCAGCGCCACCGCGGCGCAGGCGGCGAGTAGGCTCCGGAGGGTCCTCCTGTGTGCGGCCATGGGTGATGTCGCTCCTCGGGGGTCGGGCCTCAGCGCTTTCCCAGTGAGGCCTTCCACGCTGCCGCTCCGCGAGAAGAGGCGGACGGGCAGCCTTCCCGGCGAGAGTCCACCGTCCGTGACGCCCCTGGAAGAGCCCCTTCCGCAAACCGCTCGTTCGGTGCATGTCGAGGTACATGTAGGGGCAGTCGGCGCCTCCCGGACCGGCCCGTCCCCCTCCGCGTGTGCTCCGGCGCCGTCGCCCGCGGCCCGGCGCGAGCGGCGACGGCCGACGGCACGGCCACCGGTCACGCCCACTTCTGGTGCCGCGTGGACGCGCAGCGCAACGCCCGCAGACCCGGACGGCTGTGGTCGGCCAGGCACCTGCCCGTGACCGTGTTCCGCAGCCCCACCGCCTCGTCGGCGCCCGCGACGAACAGCCATCGCTGGGACGGCGCGGCGCCGCACGGCACCGTACGCAGCCCCTTCCCGCCGTCGTCGAGGCACTTCCCCGTGGCGTGGTTGCGGAGCTGGCGGCCGCCGTCGGCGGACCGGTTGACGGTCCACCACTGGTACGGCATCCCGTTGCACGCGTAGGAACGCAGGCCCTTGTCGAGGCTGTCGTCCAGGCAGTTGCCCGTGGCCCGGCTGACGAGAATCCGTGTCGCCTCGGGCGGCTTCGGCGCGTCGGCCGAGGCCTCCTCGGCCCGCACGCTCCCCTCCGCGACCGGGGCCTGCCCGGAGGAACCGGTGGGCGCGCCGGTACCGGTGGCGGGGCCCGAGGGCGCGGACGGGAGCGTCAGCACGGCGACGGCGACCCCGGCGAGCAGCCCGGCCACGGCGCCCGCCGTCGCGAACGCCCAGCGGCCGGTGAGGCGGGCCCGCACGGCGGCGATCCGGCCGGGAGCGGGCGGCGACGGAGCGTCAGGCCCGCGCGGAGGACCGGGCGGTGGTTCGGGTCGGCTCCGATCGGCCGCCTCCCACAGCGCCCGGAACTCGGTGGGGTCGCCGCCCAGAGCCCGGCACACGTCACGGACCACCGGCCAGGGCGGCACGGTGTCGCCCCGGAAGTAGCGGGAGAGCGACGAGTCGCTGATCCGTACCTGCTCCTCCAGGCTCCGTAACGTACGTCCCGAACGCTGCTGCAGCGCCCGCAGCGCCCCGCCCAACTGCCGTGCCGCGGCGGGGTGCTCGCGTCCTGTGTGGGCCGGGGGATGTTCGCGTCCGCCGTGGTCGGTCATCGAGAACAGCCCCCTGGATGGCCGGCGACGGCGTTCCGCCCCCGCTGTTTCCTGTCCTGGGACGGGCGCGTCCCAGCAGGTCGGGAATGTATTTATCCCGAGATGCCGGAAGCAAGCGGGATACGGTGGTGCGGGCCCGCCCACCCCCGCAAACTCAGGTCACCGGCCCGGCGATTCACCTCTGCGGGTGACCGCTCACCACTGCGGGTGACCGCGCCGGTCGACGGCCGCGGCGGGCGGACCGCACCGGCGCATGCCGTCAGACCGCACGGACAGGGAGTGCTCACGGCACTTCGATGCCTCCCACGACCGGTCGGCCGCCCTCGAAGCGCAGCCCGGCGACGTACATCGCCCGCTGCGTGTAGTCGGCGTTCCAGCCGTGGAAGACGATGCGGTCACGGCCGTCCCGCCCGGTCACCACGTCCTGGCCGCCGGGCCCTCGGACGGCGCCCGCGAAGCCGCCCGTCGTCATGAGCGGGCCGGACGACTTCACGTACGGGCCGGTCAGTTTCTCCGCCACCGCGTACGCGGTCAGGTACTGGTCGCCGCGGTAGAAGTGCGCCGAGTAGAACAGCACATGGCGGCCGCCGCGCCGCACGAGCGTGGGTGCCTCCACGAGCGGGCCCTCCCAGTCCTGGTCCCGCTTGACCAGCGGAACCGGCTCCCCGGTGACGCGGGTGCCGTCCCACGAAGTGGGCTGGAGGTACAGCCAGGTGTCGAGGCCGCAGCAGTTGCCGTCGTTCTTCCACAGCACGTACCGCTGCCCGCCCTCGGTGTGACTGGAGGCGTCGATCGCCCCGCCCTGTGCCGCGGGACAGATCAGCGGCCCGTCGCCGACCGGCCGGAACGGCCCGTCCGGCGAGTCGGACAGCGCGACCCCGACGCACTGTTTGTCGCTCGCGCGGTCCCGCGCGGTGTAGTGCATCGTGTAGCCGCCGCCGTTGTCGTACACCTCCGGAGCCCACACCAGATCGCGCTTGGGCAGCGCCCAGGCGCCGAGCACCGGCAGCACGTCGCCGCTGTCGGCCTTCCAGTGCGTGAGGTCGGTGGACGTGGCGTGCTGAATGTTCTGCGTGGCGCCATGGGTGGCGTACGCATGGTAGGTGCGACCCGCCTTGAGGATGTCCGGGTCGGCGAAGTCCTGGTCGAGGACGGGGGCGACGGCAGGGGCCGCGGAGGGCGGGGGAGCGGGGACCGCGGCAGGGGCAGGCCCCTGACCGAGGGTCAGGGGGAGGGCCAGGGCGGCGAACAGGAGCAGGGTCCGTCCGACCGGACGCCTGCGGGGATGAGCGCGCATCGTGCTGTGTTCTCGTCTCTCGTCTCGCGGGACCGACAAGGTCACCCGGCCAACGTGCGAGACGGCCCGCCGATACGGGCAGGGCCCGCCCCCGTTCCTCGGGGAGCCGCGCGAGGGCCCCGGCCTCGTCGGCGCACCGTGCGCCGGGACCAGGCCCCGCGTCTGAGAGGGAGTCAGCGACCGGTGGCGCCGTCGATCAGTTCACGGAGGATGTCCGCGTGGCCCGCGTGGCGGCCGGTCTCCTCGATCATGTGGGTGAGGGCCCAACGGACGCTGGGGGCGGGCTTTCCCGGCTGTGGGCGGGGGACCGGTGCGCTGAGGTCGACGCATGCGTTCAGCACCGCGTCGGCGCGTGCGACCGCCTCCCGGTAGCGGGCGACGACGTCGGCCACGCTGTCCGTCGGCGCGGCGCGGAACGTCGCCTGCCAGTCGCTGACCTGGTCCCCGAGGAAGATCGCGCGCTCGACGGACGTGAGGTGCTGGAGCAGGCCCAGCAGGTTGGTGCCCGACGGCACCGCGGCCGTACGGACCTGCGGTTCGGGAGCGCCGTCGACCTTCGCGGCCACCGAGGCCCGCAGATAGTCGAGGAAGCCGCGCAGGACGTCGGCCTCGCTGCTGCCGGGACGGGGCGGAGGGGTGTCGCTGCGGCGGGCGCGGTGGGAGGTGGTGGGCATGGCGGGGTCCTTTGGGAGAGCGAGGGCCGGTCGGCTTGGGGGGGCGTCGGCGCCGGGTCGGTCGGCGCGGCGACGCCGGGGCAGGCGGTGGGGCGGATGGGCAGGACACGTGGCGGCGCCACGTCAGACCGTGCGGCGGATGAGCAGGACGTGTGGCAGCGCCAAATCACACCGTGCGGCGGATGAGCAGGACGTGGTCGGTGACCTCGGCGGTGCGCCCGTCCGGTCCGGTCGCGGTCCTGCGGGGCGCGTCGGCCCGCTCGACCCTCCACGTCGCCGGGTCCAGGTCCATCCCCGCGGCGACTTCCTGCGGGGGCGCGTAGTGCGTGTCGGGATCCTGGTTCCACGACCACGGCGCGGCCGAGCCGTGGTCGACGACCAGCAGCCGCCCGCCCGGGCGCAGCGCGTGCGCGGCCGTCCGCAGGGCCGCCGCCCGGTCCAGGGCGAAGGGGGTCTGGAGGTAGTGGGCGGAGACCAGGTCGTACGTGCCCGGCGGGAAGGACTCCTGCAGGTCGTGCCGCGCGGTGACGACCCGGTTGCCGAGGCCCCGCGCGCGGGCCAGGCCGGCGAGCCGCTCGACCGCCACGGCCGAGATGTCGACGGCGGTGACCCGCCACCCCTGGCGGGCGAGCCACAGCGCGTCGCCGCCGTCGCCGCAGCCCAGGTCCAGCACATCACCGGGCGGAATGCCCGGGACGATCTCGGCGAGCCGCTGGTTCGGCCGCGGGTCGGTGGTCGGCTGTCGGCTCCCGTAGACGTCTTCCCAGAATGTGACCGCTTCGTTGGTGCTCATCGAGGCTCCTCGTGTCGGAATGCGCCCAGTGTCGGCAGGCTCCGCGGGACCTGGCACGCAATCTTGCGGTTCCGGCAAGATGGTCTGGTGGACCGTGGAACGGAAGACGTACTCGATGCGGTGGGACCGCGGCTGCGGGCGCTGCGGCGCGAGCGCGGCATCACGCTCGCCGACCTGGCGGCGGCGACGGGAGCGTCGGAGAGCACCCTGTCCCGGCTGGAGAGCGGGCAGCGCCGGGCGAGCCTGGAGTTGCTGCTGCCGCTGGCCCGGATCTACGACGTGCCGCTGGACGACCTCGTCGGCGCCCCGCGCACGGGCGACCCGCGGATCCACCTGAAGCCGATCCAGCGCTTCGGGATGGTCTTCCTCCCGCTGTCCCGACGCCCGGGCGGAGTGCACGCCTTCAAAATGATCATCCCCGCCCGACCGGAACCCCTCGAACCCACCCCGCAGACCCACGAGGGCCACGAATGGCTGTACGTGCTCAGCGGCCGCCTGCGCCTGCTGCTCGGCGAGCGTGACCTGACGCTGCCGCCCGGCGAGGCGGCCGAGTTCGACACGGCCATGCCGCACTGGCTGGGCAGCGCGGACGGCGGCGCGGTCGAACTGCTCGTCCTGTTCGGCCTGCAAGGGGTACGGGCGCATGTCCGCCCCGGTCCCCAGCGGGCGTCGGACGGCGCGGCCGAGGGGTGAGCCCGGTGTGCTCGACCGGCGGGATCCCGGTAGGTCAGGCGCGGGCCCGTGGGGGTGTGCTCGTCGTCGTAGCGGCGGCGGTCGGCTCCGATTTCCGCGCGGTGGGCAGCGGCCCAGTCGCCCAGCGCCGTGGCGGCGGCCAGCAGGGTCGAGCCGAGCTTGGTCAAGGTGTACTCGACGCGGGGCGGAACGCAGCATGGACGGTGCGGGTCACCAGACCGTCGCGTTCGAGCTGCCTCAGCGTCAGGCCGTAGCCGCCGTGCGCACGTACTGCCGGGGATGCACGCCCGAGGCGCCGGCACGCTGCTGCTGACCACTGGTGTCTCGGCCACGATCCCGGCCCCCTTCCTGGCCGACGTCGGCATGGCCATGGCCGGTCTGCGGAACTGGGCGCACGCTCGGCACGCCGAACTCGCCCCGCAAGGAGTCCACGTCGGCACGGTGACCATCGCGTTCGGCATCGTCGCCGGGGATGGTGAGACCGACCCCGACGACGCCATCGGGACCCGGTACCGCACCCGGTACGAGGAGCGGGACCGCGCTGAGGAAGGCAGCGGTGACCCGGCGGCCTTCCAGGCCCTCGTGGGCGCGGGCGGCCCGCGTGGTGCGTGACCCTTCCTGGTGGCGGTCGAGTTGATCACCGCTGCTAGGTTCGTGACCATGCCCACGAAGACACTGCGGATTCCCACCCCGGACGGACAGGCCGACGCCTTCGCCGCGTTCCCCGACGACGGCGATCGGCACCCGGGCGTGCTGTTGTACATGGACGCGTTCGGCCTGCGGCCCGTCCTGGAGGACATGGCCCGCGAACTGGCCCGGCACGGCTACTACGTGCTCGTCCCCAACGTCTACTACCGGCACGGCCCGACACCGGTCGTCGAACTCCCCGAGCACATCGGCGAAGAGGACCGTCCCGGGCTCTTCGCCCAGCTGATACCCCTGGTCGAGGCGCACACCACCGAACGGGTCCTGCGGGACGCGGACGCCTACCTCGCGTTCCTCGCCGATCAGCCCGAGGTGAGCCCGGGGCCGGTAGGCGCGCTCGGCTACTGCCTGGGCGCCGTCCTGGCGATGCGCACCGCGACGGCCCACCCCGGCCGGGTGGCCGCCGTCGCCGGATTCCACCCCGGAGCCCTGGTCACCGACGCGCCCGACAGCCCGCACCGCCGCATCCCCGAGCTCACCGCCGAAGTCCACATCGGCCTCGCCGAGGGCGACATGACGCCCGAGGCCATGAGCGAGCTCAACCAGGCCCTGGACACCGCGGGTGTCGGCTACACCACCGAGATCTACCCCGACACCGTCCACGGCTTCACCATGGCCGACACCGCGGCCTTCAACCCCTCCGCCCTCCAGCACCACTGGGACCGGTTGCTCCCGCTCCTCGGCCGTACCCTGGCCACCGGCTGAGCCTCCGGCCGCTCTTCGACAACACCGGCAACAACACCGGCGCCCCGCTCTTCGACGCTGCCGAGGTTCATTCCGGCGCGGCCCCGCCCGTCCACGCCAGCAGCTCGTCGACACCCCACGCCGTGACCACGCGCTCGGCCGGCACCTCGCACTCCTCGGCCCGCGCGCACCCGATGATCTGCCAGTCGAGCTGGCCGGGAGCATGGGCGTCGGTGTCGATGGCGAACAGGGTGCCCGCGGCGACCGCCCGGCGCAGGAGCCGCCTCGGCGGGTCCTTGCGCTCGGGCCTGCTGTTGATCTCCACGGCCGTCCCGGCCTCGGCGCAGGCGGCGAACACCGCGTCGGCGTCGAAGGTCGACTCCGGTCGGCCCCGCTCGCCGAGGAGGCGGCCGGTGCAGTGGCCGAGGACGTCGGCGTGCGGGTTGCGTACGGCCTTCAGCATGCGGCGGGTCATCGCGGGCGCGTCCATGCGGAGCTTGGAGTGGACGGAGACGACCACGACGTCGAGCCGGGCGAGGAGTTCGGGCTCCTGGTCGAGCGTGCCGTCCGGCAGGATGTCGCACTCGATGCCGGTGAGCAGCCGGAACGGCGCCCACTTCGCGTTGAGTTCGGCCACGACGCGCAGTTGCTCGCGCAGCCGGTCCGGGGAGAGTCCACGCGCGATCGTCAGGCGCGGCGAGTGGTCGGTGAGCACGGCCCACTGGTGGCCGAGTGCGGCGGCGGTCCGGCCCATCTCCTCGATGCCGCTGCCGCCGTCGGACCAGTCGGAGTGCAGATGGCAGTCGCCGCGGAGCAGGGAACGCAGCCGCGTGCCGCCGTCGGACACCAGCGGCTTCCGGGACGCCTCCTCCAAGTCGGCCAGGTACGCGGGCACTTCGCCGCGCAGCGCCTCCCGTACCACCTGACCCGTCTTCGGGCCGACGCCCTTCAGCGCCTCAAGGGTCCCCGTCCGTACCCGTTCGGCCAGCTCGTCCGGCGAGAGGGCGGCGACGGCGGCCGCGGCGGTGCGGAAGGCCCGCACCCGGTAGGTGGGGGACTGGGCGCGTTCGAGGAGGAAGGCGATCCGGCTCAGCGCCTCGACGGGCTCCATGCGTGCCACCTCCCGACCGCCGCGCGCCTCAGGCGCCGAACCACACCGTGGTGGCGTTGCAGAACTCCTTGATGCCGTGGCCGGACAGCTCACGGCCGTACCCGGAACGCCTGACGCCACCGAACGGGAACGCCGGGTGCGAAGCGGTCATGCCGTTGAAGAACACACCGCCCGCCTGCAGGTCACGTACGAAACGCTCCTGCTCGGCCGGGTCGTCGGTCCACGCGTTGGAACTCAGCCCGAAGGACGTGTCGTTGGCGACGGAGACCGCCTCGTCCAGGTCCGCGACCCGGTAGACGGTGGCCACGGGCCCGAAGGTCTCCTCGCGGTGGATGCGCATCTCAGGGGTGATGCCGGACAGGACCGTCGGCTCGTAGAAGAAGCCCTCGCTCAGCCGCTGGTCGAGCCCCTTGGGCCGCTGTCCGCCGCAGTGCGTGACGGCGCCCCGGCGCACGGCGTCCTCGACCAGCTCCTCCAGGTCGGCCCGGCCCTGCGCGCCGGACAGCGGGCCCACGTCGGTGCCCTCGGCCATCGGGTCGCCGACGGTCAGCTCCCGCATGCCCGCGCTGAACCGCTCGAGGAAGGCGTCGTACACCTCGGTGTGCACGATGAACCGCTTGGCGGCGATGCACGACTGACCCGCGTTCTGCACCCGCGCCGTGACGGCGGTGCGCGCGGCGGCCGCCACGTCGGCCGACGGCATCACGACGAACGGATCGCTGCCGCCCAGCTCCAGGACGGTCTTCTTGATCTCGTCCCCGGCGACGGCGGCGACCGCCCGCCCCGCGCCCTCACTGCCGGTGAGCGTGGCGGCGGCGACGCGCGGATCGCGCAGGACGCCCTCGACGGCACCGGAGCCGATGAGCAGCGTCTGGAAGCACCCCTCGTCGAAGCCCGCGCGGCGGAAGAGGTCCGCCAGGTACAGGGCGGTCTGCGGCACGTTCGAGGCGTGCTTGAGCAGCCCGACGTTGCCCGCCATCAGGGCGGGCGCGGCGAACCGCACCACCTGCCAGAGCGGGAAGTTCCACGGCATCACGGCGAGGACGACACCGACCGGCCGGTACCGCACGAACACCTTGCCCGCGCCGGAGTCGCGCACGTCCCCGTCGTCGGGGTGCTCGTCGGCCAGCAGCCCCTCGGCGTGGTCGGCGTACCAGCGCATGGCCTTGGCGCACTTCCCGGCCTCCGCGCGGGCGGCCGCCAGCGGCTTGCCCATCTCCGTGGTGATGGTGCGTGCGACGGCGTCCGCGTCCTCGTCGAGGAGGTCGGCGGCCCGGTGCAGGAGGGCGGCGCGGTCGGCGAAGGGAGTGGTGCGATAGCGCTCGAAGGTCGCCGCCGCCCGGGCGAGGCGCTCCTCGACCTCCTCGGCCCCCAGCGGTTCGAAGGTCCGCTCGGTCTCACCGGTCGCCGGATTCACCGTTGCGATGGGCATGCGCCTGCCCTCCTGGTAGGTCTCAGCCGATGCTTCGACCTTGTCGCGTCGGGCGTGCGGGCGCAACGCGGAGGGTGCCGTGCGCTCGGGCGGCGGGGGTCGGGGCGCGGTGTCAGGATTCCCCGGGGGCGTCCGGTGCGAGGAGGCGCGGCAGCCCGGAGTGGAGGGCGGCCGTGGCGTCGGCGGCGGGCATACGGCCGGTTCGGATCTCCTCTCCCGTGGCGTGGCTCAGTGCGATCACGGCCGCCACCTGCCAGGAGAGTGCGGGGCGCGGGTCGAACTCCCCACTGTCACGGCCGCGTCGCAGGACGCGCGCGATGCGGTCCGCGATCGGCCGGTGGCGGGCCCGGTCCTCCTCGGGCGGTGCCGGGCGGGCTCCGAGCCGGACGAGTGCCGGGTACGTCTCGGCGGCGCGCCAGGCCGCGTCGAGCAGCCGAAGGAGCGCGTCGGGTGCCGGACCCTCGTCGGCGCCCGCGGCGTCCATCGCCTCCGCCACCCGCTCCGTCACGCGGTCGACGACTGCTGTGAGCAGGTCGTCCCGCGAGGAGAAGTGGGCGTAGACGGTCTGCCGGGTGACTCCGGCCGCCGTCGCGACGGCGGCCATGCCCGCGTCGGGGCGCTCGCCGAGGAGCTGGACGGCCGCGTCGAGGACGGCGGTACGGCTGCGTTCGGCGTCGGCGCGACGTCGTGGAGGAAGGCTCAACTCTTACACCTTGTCAAAGTTGTCGGCTGCTCCATATCTTACAGGCTGTAAGAGTTAGTGGGGCGGTGTCGCGCGGACCGCTCCGCTTCGCCGCGCCTGGAGGGGAGCGCCATGAAGCCGCTGGCCCAGAGCACGCCCGAGCAGTTCATCGCAGACTTCTTCGCCACGTTCCACGAGCAGGTCGTCCGGGGCGACCACGACCCGGCCCCGGCGATGGCCCGCTTCTACGCGCCCGACATCGTGATGGTCAGCGACGGCATCCGGCTCGACTGGGACAAGCTCCTCGCCCATATCCGCCCCGTACGCAAGAACCTGGCCGCGGACGACGAGGCCCGATTCGAGGTGCACGAGGCCATCGCGGACGGCGACCGGATCGCGGCACGCCTCACGATCCACGCGGCGACACGCAGGAAACGGGTCGCGACGGAGGTCATGGCGTTCTACACCTTCACGCCGGACGGCCGGATGACCGAGTCCCACGGCTTCACCCGGATCGTCGCCGAGGAGCCGACGGCTCCGCGGTCGGAGCCGCAGGAGTAGTGGGGGCGCCCGCGGTCGGGGGAACCGGCCGCGGGCGCTTGGCGCTGTCCGTGCGTGGGCGTCAGACGCGGTAGATGTACAGCGCGTACTGGTTGGGCGCGGTCTGGGAGCAGGTGTAGTTGGACGCTCCGGCGTTCTGGACCGCCCACTGGCCCGCGTGGTGGCAACTGGCCAGATCCGCGTACGTACCCCAGGGGATCCACGCGGTCGGGCCGAGGGTCGCGGCCGAGACCGTATCGGCCTGGGCCGCCGGAGCGGCCATCACTCCGGCACCGGCGATGGCCGCGGCGGCGGCCGCGGTGGCGAACAGCTTGCGCAGGGGCATGACGGTGAGTCCTCCCTCTTCGGCAGGGCCATCGAGGTCCGCGCCCCGATGGCTGAAGGAAGACTGGTCCAGACCTGCGGGCAGGGGCAACGAGAAGCGCATATTCCGTAGTGAATTGACTGATAGCTGGATATCGAGGCTGATAATGCGCGCATCGCGTGAAGGCGTACGTGATGCCTCGCGTCGGACAGGGGCTGTGGCCACTACGGCGGGCCGCCGTCGGCGTGCGATTCCGGTCAGGTCTGGACCATCCCACACCGGGGCGGTGTCCGGGAGGGCCGCGACCGATGCGTTCCGCCGCACCGAGCCGTCCGCACACCGAGTCGCCCGCGTACCGATTCCCGCTGTGCCCCGCGCGATCGCTCGGGCATCATGTCGTCGCATGATCAGCATTCACCTGAAGTACGAGATCGACCCCGAGCGCATAGCGGACTTCGAGGAGTACGGCCGCCGCTGGGTCGTCCTCGTGAACCGGTTCGGCGGCACGCACCACGGCTACTTCCTGCCCAGCGAAGGCGACAGCGACATCGCGTACGCGCTGTTCTCCTTCCCGAGCTTCGCCGCGTACGAGCAGTACCGCACGGACAGCGCGAGCGACCCCGAGTGCCAGGAGGCCATTGAGCTGGCGCGGCGCACCGGGTGCATCCGCCGCTACGAGCGGCGCTTCCTGAGGCCGTTGGACTAGGGCGTTCGGTCGGGCGACCGGCGGGTGGCGTCCCCCGGAACCTGACGCCCTCGCCTTCATCCGCTGACGTGGGCCGAGGAGGCGGGAGCACTTGCCGACGGGGTGGGGCAGAAGATGGTCTCCACGGCTTTGCCCACGTCGAGCTCCACGGCGCTGGGCTTGACGCTCAGAGTGAACGACACCGCGAACTGGCGGCGGCCGTCCGCCGAGTAGAAGGTCATGGCGACGGAGCCGGGTGCCAACCCGCCCGTGATGGAGAAGTCGTCGCCGCAACGGCGGTGGCTTTCGCCCTGGGGTTGTGGGGAATCGGACGGCCGGTCGGTCAGGATGCGCTGGAGTTCCGGCGGCAGCAGTTTGCCCTGAGTGAACGCCCGGTTGAAGGCGCTCACGTCGTGCGCGGTGGAGACCACCCCTCCGGCCCCCGCGCCGGTGAGGCTGGCGTTGAACCGGTCCACGTCGCGCAGCCTGCCGTCGGCGTCGGGGTAGTAGCCGTGGCCGTGCGGCCCCTTGATGCCCTCCGGCGGCTTGACCCTGAGGTAGGTCCTGGTCATCTCGAGCGGGCCGAACAGGCGCGTGTGCAGCTCGGTGGCCAGGTCATGGCCGGTCAACCTCTCGATGATCAGGCCCAGGAGGGTGTAGTTGGTGTTGGAGTAGAACCACTTCTCGCCCGGCTCCCCGGTCCGGGGCCGATCACGGCTCCACTTCACCAGATCCAGCGGCCGATAGGGGGTCGTGAAGTCGAAGACGTCGAACGAAGGGTCTCCCTCGCTCCCGTCCGGGTTCGGCTTCCCGGCCCACCAGTCGGGAATGCCGGAGGTGTGCCGGAGCATCTGACGTACCGTGATCTCGTCGGCCCGCGTCACCAGGTCCTTCTCCACCACCACCGGCAGCAGGTCGCCGAGCTTGTCGTCCACACCCAACTCGCCCTCCTCGACCAGCTGGAGCACCACGGTGGCCACCATCTGCTTGGTCTGTGACCAGATCGGGAAGCGGGCGTTCGCGGGCATCCTCCCGCCCCGGCCCCCCAGTAACCGGGAGCCCGCGCTGCCCAGCCCGACGGCTCTCCCGTCGACGTAGGCCCCGCCGACGACCCCCACGACCCCAGGAATCCTTGCCAGCTCCTCCATCGCCTTCTGTACGTTCCCGACCTGAGGCGGGGCGGCGGTGGCAGGCCCGGTATGGGCCGTCATCAGCATGGCGACACCGGCGGCCAAACCGGCGCTCCTCAGCGGTAGACGACCATTCCCAGATGGCATGACACGCTCCTCTTCGTGACCACTTTCCGGAGCCGGGGCATCACGTCCTCGGCACGGACCGCTGTGGTCCGTGCCCCCATGGAACGCGGGAGACTGTTGCGGTGGGGTGTGCGCTTTTCGATACGCGCGCGATATGCCCGATCCTCGACATCCCCCGTATTCCTGGCCGAGGTCTCCGGCACGCTGCCTGAAGGGTGCTGTGGGCTCGTCCCCCCCACGCCGGGCGGGTAACGGGTCCGCCCAGCGTGGGAGTCGGCGTGGGGGCGCGTGGTGGGTGCCTCAGCCCGCGAGCATGGTGCCGAACGCGGAGTACTTCGTGGACAGGCCGAGCTGCCCCGGCCCGAATCCCGTCGAGGCCGTCGTGGAGTAGGGGACGGAGCCCCGTGCGCCCGGCAGGTGCCAGAGCGCGCCCGACTCGGCGTTCGCCTGGGACGAGGCGATCGTGAGGTCGGCGCGGCCGTCTCCGTTCACGTCGGTGGCGAGCAGCGCCTCGCCGAAGGTGTTGTCGGCCTCCCGCGCACCGGGCACGCCCGCGCTGTCCTGGTGTACGGCCGTCGCGCCCGCCGTCGTCAGGCCGGACGCCGAACCGCGCAGGTAGACCACGGAACCCGCGCCGTAGAGATAGGGGTCCTCGCCGTACGTCTTGCCGGGCACGCCGACCGCCAGGTCCGCGCGGCGGTCGCCGTCGAAGTCACCGATCGCGACGGCCGAGCCGAAGCCGTCCCCGGTCGCCGACGCGCCGGGCACCCCCGCGCTGGACTGCGTGAGGGTCTTACGACGGGTCTTGCTCGGCCCCGACTTCGTCCCGTAGACGACGCTGATCTCTCCGCCCTTGGAGCCGGACGGCTCGACGTCCGGCTCGTCGGGGTTGCCGAGGACGATGTCCCCATAGCCGTCCCCGTTGAGGTCGCCGACGGCAGCCGTCGTGCCCGCGCGCAGCTTGGCGCCCTCGGCCAGGCCGGACGCGGTGCCCTTGTAGAAGACGGCGGCGCCCAGGACGTCCTTGCCGGTCTGGAGGCCGGTGACGATCAGGTCGGCCTTCTTGTCGCCGTTGACGTGCCCTGCGGTGAGTCCGGGCCTCTCCAGCGGAGCCTGGTAGGTGGTGACCTTGCCGGTGCGGCCCTGCTTGGTGAACGGGCCCCGGATCAGGCGGATCCGGTACGCGTTGCGGCCCGTGTCGCTCTGGGCGGCCACGGCCAGGTCCGGCTTGCCGTCGCCGGTGAAGTCGGCGGCGGCCAGACCGATGCCGAAGTAACTCCCCGACAGCGTCTGGGGGTTCTTCACCGTCGTCGCACCCGACAGGCCCTTGCGGGAGCCCCATACGACCACCAGCGCCCCGGCGTCCTCCTTCCGACCCACCTTCTCCTTGGGCGCGGACGCGACGAGGTCGCTGTAGCCGTCACCGTTGAGGTCCGCCACGGCGAGCTGGCTCCCGAACTCGTCGTTCTTCTCCGCCGCACCCGGGACTCCGGGAGAGTCCTGGCTGATGACGGTCCGCCGCGCCGTCGAGGCCAGGCCCTGGCCGGTGCCGTACGTGACGACGACCTGACCGGCCCACTTCTTGCCGCCGACGGTGGCAGCCGGGGCGGCGACGGCGACGTCCCGGTAGCCGTCGCCGTCGAAGTCGCCGCTCAGCCGGGAGGGGGCCGGGGCGGCCGTCGCCGCCGCGGGGACGGCGAGGAGCCCGGCCGTCAGAGTGGCGGTCACCGCTGTGGCGGCCGCCAGACGTACGGGGGTGATGCGCGAGGTCATGCGGGGGGTCTCTCCTGGGGTGAGCATATTGGCCTGGACCTATGGAGGACTGGCAGGCGCAGATGGAGGTTGTACCCCGGGCCGAGGGACATGCGTCACATCGGTACGCAACGGACGCGGTCCCTCAGACCCGACCGAGTGGAGACGTCGACCTCGGCGACAACCCCTCGGCTCCGGCATCAGCGGCCAGGAGCGGCGCGGACCGGCCGGGGCCGCAGCCCAGGCCGGCTCCCTGAGGCCTTCACCCGCCGCGGCTCACGAAGACTCAGCCGTTCTGCGCCCCCTCCCGCTCCCACTTCGAGGCGCCCCACCAGCGGTACGAGGGGCGTCCCTCCTTGCTGCTGGTGCGGAACGGCTTGCCCTGGTCGTCGATGCGCAGCGTGCTGTGCCGGTTGCCGCTGGACCACTCCAGTTCCAAGTACCAGCGCACGTCGTGCAGTTCGGTGCTCGCCTTGATGCGGAACACCTCGGGGTCGTTCTCGCTGACCTTGTACGGGAAGTCGCGCTGGCCCGCCCTGGTCGTGACGCGTGGCGCCGCGTCGTCGAGGTCGACGGCGAAGGACTTGGTGGGCGCCTTGCCGCCGCAGCCCGACCCCATCTGGAAGTTGTTCCAGTCCAGCGGCGCGCCCGTGCTCTGCACCCGGACGTTCATGTCCTGCAGGACGACCGTTTCCTTGCCCATGCCCTGCACGGTGACCTCGATGTACTGGTCACCGGCCGTGACAGCGCCGAGGTCACCCACCCAGCCCGGCGCGTCCTGCTCGACGGGCGGCCGGGGCACCTCGGCCGGCTTCCGGTTCACCAGGAAGCTGTGCACGCAGTCGTCCTCGTACACGTACGGCTTGGTGTGGGCTGTCAGCGGTGCAGTGGAGTCCTCGCCGCGCGTGCCGTCGGCGGCGGGGCCCTTGCCGTTGGGGTTGTCCTTGCCGTTGTTCTCGCCGGACCGGTCGGGCAGAGAGGCGCCCGGGTCCCGCGGGGCGGTGGGGCCGGCGCTCCGCTTGTGCTGGTCGCCGTCGTCGCCGCCGTTCATGGCGAGGGCGACGGAGCCGATGCCGAGGACCGCGGCGACGGAGGCCGCCAGGATGAGGGTCCGGGGCCTGCGGGCGAGGGAGAGCGGCGATGCGGCGGGCACGGGGCGTATGCCTGAGACGGGTTCGGGCTCCGGCTCGGGTGCCGAGGCGCCGGAAGCGGGTTGCTCCGTCTTCCGTCCCCGATCCGCGTCCGCCAGGATCCACCGCCGATGGACCTCCACCAGCTCCTCAGACGTCGCCCCGCAGAGGCGGGCGAACCGTTCCACCGGCCCGAAGTCGGTGGGCACCGCGTCCCCGTTGCAGTACCGGTGCAACGTGGACGTACTCATGTGAAGTCGCTTGGCCAGCACCCCATAGCTGAGCCCGGACCGCTCCTTGAACTCCCGAAGCAGCTCCGCGAGCGACGCCATTTCCACCTGCCTCCTTCCAGTCCTGTGCTCCAGATCGGCAGCAGGTTTCCGGGACCGAGACGCAAAGCGGATCAACAGCGGTTCCGCTTGCGAGCAGTTCCTCACTACAACCGGTCTGCTGTGCGCGACGGCCCACGGGGGCACCCCAGTCGGTCGTAGAGTCACAGCAGTTGACGGGAAGGGCGCATCGCATGATCCATGACCTGGGCGAACTCAGCCGTGTGGGCCGGGCGCTGAACGAGGCTCTGGAGCTGTTCGAGGGCGAGCGGAGACGGCTGGAGGAACTGCACGGCCCCGCACCGTACGGGGAAAGCTCCGCGGGCAGCCCCATGCAGACCATGCACGGGATCGGTGAACTCTCCCGCGGTGTGCAGGACGCGCTCAAGTACCTCGCCCTGGGCGCCGGATACATCGCGTTCGGCCTGGACAAGCGGGCCGACCACGCGGTGTCGATGGCCCGCCGGAAGCCGGTGGGCGTTCCCTCCGGGGTGGACCGCATGAAGCGCCCGCTCGGTGAGGGCACCGTGCGGGGCCTCGAGATGATCCGAGATCTCGACGACTTCTTCACCGACGACATCGGGCTCGCGGTGGACGTGGCCCTCTCCGCCCCGGAGGCCACGTACCCGCCGAGCGACTGGTCGGTGTACCACCGGGAACGCCCGTCCTGACGGAACGGGACCGGACCTGACTGCTGCGGCCGGGCGGGCAGCGTTCACGCCCGCCCGGCCGTAATTCGATTGACCCGGCCCCGGGGCGACGTTGCACTGATGCGCGACACCACGAGTCGTGGTGCGTGTATCCCCGGAAGGCAGCCGCAGCCATGGACATCCGTCCCACGACCGACCAGGACTTCGACGTCTTCGTCGACACCATGCTCGCCGCGTTCGGGAGGTTTCCGGAGACCCCGACCGACGGCGGCGGGGTCTGGTGGGCGGCGCTCGAAATGGACCGTGGCCTGTTCGCCGTGGCGGCGGACGGGCGCCCCGTAGGCACCGCCGCCGCATACTCCTTCGAACTCACCCTGCCCGGTGAGATCATCGCCCCGACCGCCGGGGTCACCGGCGTCGGCGTCCTGCCCTCGCACCGGCGTCAGGGCGTGCTCAGCGCGATGATGCGGCATCAGCTCACCGAGCTGCGGGCCCGGGGCGAGTTCCTCTCCGTGCTCCTCGCGTCCGAGGCCGTGATCTACCGCAGGTTCGGGTACGGACCGGCGACCTACACGCAGCGCCTGACGGTGCCGCGCCACAAGGCCGCTCTCGCCCACCCCCGGGTGCACGGAGCGGCCGACGCCCCGGCGACCGGCACGGACCCCGGCTCGGTCGAGGTGCTGCGGCGTACCGAGTGCGGCGAGATCCTCGAAGAGGTCTACGACCGGTACCGTCGCGCACAGCCCGGCGCCCTGTCCCGGCCGCACCGCTGGTGGGCCCTGGGCGCGGGGCAGCCTCCGGTCTCCCCGGCGCCGCGTTACGTCGCCGTCCACCGCGACGCCGACGGCGTACCGGACGGCTACGCCAGCTACGCGCTCGGCGACCCCGACACCACCCTGACGGTCGACGAGACCATCGCCGTCGACGACACCGCCGCCACGGCCCTGGCCCGGTTCGTCCTCGGACACGACCTGATCACCCAGGTCGTGTTCAAGCGCTGCCCTCCCGGGCATCCGGTGCGCTGGCAGCTCGCGGACTTCCGGGCCGGCCAGGTGACCGCCGACACCGACGGACTCTGGGTCCGGCTCCTGGACGTCCCGCGCGCGCTCACCGCCCGCGGCTGGTTCGTGGACGGCGAGCTGGTCCTCGACGTCGACGACCCCTTCCTCGGCGAGCGGAGCCGCTACTTGCTGACCGTCCAGGACGGCAAGGCCGACTGCGTCCCGACGGACCGGGAGCCCGACCTGTCCCTGGACGTGAGCGACCTGGCCTCGGTCTACCTCGGCGGCACCGCCCCGAGCACGCTCGTGCGAGCCGGACACATCCGCGCCCACCGCCCGGGCGCGGCCACCCTCGCGGACGCCCTCTTCCGCGGCGACCGCGCCCCGTACTGCCTGCACTGGTTCTGACGGCGCACGCGACGACCCCGTATCCGCCCCGCCGCCACGCGGCGAGGGTAGGACCGGCGGTCCCAGGAACTTCTCTCCCTCACCCCCGGCCCGCGGCCGTCACAGGCTTGTTCCCGGCAACGGATCAAGCACAGGGGGACACGATGCCGCTCACCCTCGACACCTACCGGCTCCTCGGCCGCTCCGGGCTGCGGGTCTCACCGCTGGCGCTGGGCGCGGCGACCTTCTACACCGAGTGGGGCCGGGGCGCCGGGCAGGACGAGGTCCGCAAGCTTTTCGACCTCTACGTCGAGCGCGGCGGCAACATCATCGACACCGCGACACCTACACCGAGGGCAGCTCCGAGCGTCTGCTGGGCGAATTCGCCCAGGGCCGCCGCGAGAGCCTGGTGCTCGCGACGAAGCACTCGACGCTGCGCCGGCCAGGCGACCCCAACTCCGGGGGCAGCCACCGCAAGAACCTGTTCGCGTCGGTGGAGACCAGTCTGCGACGGCTGCGGACGGACTACATCGATCTGCTCTACCTGCACCTGTGGGACGCCACGACACCGGTCGAGGAGATCCTGCGCGGCATGGACGACCTGGTCCGCCAGGGCAAGGTCCTGTACGTCGCGATCTCCAACGCCCCGGCCTGGCAGGTGGCGCGCATGCAGACGGTCGCCGACCTGCGCGGCTGGTCGCCGCTGGTCGCGCTGCAGATCGAGTACAGCCTGATCGAGCGGGCCGGGGAACGCGACCTGATCCCCATGGCGCGCGAGCTGGGGCTCGGAGTGGCCCCGTGGTCACCGCTGGCCGGTGGGGTGCTGACCGGCAAGTACAGTCGCGAGGACCTGACCGCGAGGGACGCCGCCGCCGACGGCACCCGCAAGAGCGTCATCATCGCGGGCGGCGCGCTCAGCGAACGCAACCTCGCGATCGTGCACGTCGTGAAGGAGGTCGCCGCCGAGCTGGGCCGGACGCCCGCGCAGGTCGGCCTTGCCTGGACCCTGCAGAACCCGGCCGTGACGGCCCCGGTCGTCGGCGCCCGCACGCCCGCCCAACTGGAGGACAACCTCGGCGCCCTGGAGGTCGACTTCACCGCCGCCCAACTGGCCCGCCTCGACGAGGCCGGCGCGATCGAACTGGGCTTCCCGCACACCACGCTCGCGAGCGACTTCGTCCGGACGCTGCTTCACGGCGACATGAGGGTCGAAAGCCGCCGCTGATACCCGGCCGGACCCCGAGCCGCACCTCCGCGGCCCCGGGCAACGTCCTGCGGGCCGCGCGACGCGGCCCGCAGGACGTTCGGTTCAGTGGTTGTTCGCGCCGTTGCCGGAGATGGCGGAGATGTCCTCGAGGATGTGCGACCCGGGTTCGTCGCCCTTGCCCTGCGTGGAGTTCTCGGCGCACTGCTGGTTCTGCGGGGCCGAGAGGACCGGGATGTCCTGGACGGCGACCGGGACGAGGAGGCCGACGATGGAGCCCACGTTCGCCTTGACGGGCACGCCCAGGCAGAGCTTGTTCAACGAGCCCTGGATCGCGGCCCCCTGCGCACTCAGGTTCCCCTTGGTGACGTTGTTGCCGAAGGCCTGCTCGGCGCCGTTGCCGCTGAGGCTGGAGGTGCCCTCGTCGTCGCCGATGGCGGCGGCGCTCCCCGTGGCCCCGGTGAGGGCGAGGGCGGCGACGCTGAGAGCGTAGGGGAGGTTACGGATTTGCATGTCACTCCAGTGCAGAGCTTTGGTCAGGGAGACATGAATCAATACATCCTCCGATGCCCCGCGTTGGGGGATATTCGCCCATTGGCAGAGTGTCGGCGTAGCGAGGCTGACGGAAGTCACCCCATGTGATGAGGCCGAATGGCTGACGGCGCCCGGAGGCGGGCGTCGCACGTCGGGCCGCCGGCGCATGGGTCAGTCCTGATCGGCGGCCGCGGCCAGGGGGCGACACCGGTCGCTCGAAGAACGTCTCAAGGGCCACCGTCGCCTGCGTGCCGCTGACCCCGTCGATGGCGTACAACCGCCGCAGCACGTCCTGCAGTTGCTGCGTGGTCGCGGTCCTGACCTTCACGAGCGCGGACGCGCTGCTCGCGATGACGTGCGCCTCCAGGACCTCGGGCAGCGCGGCGAAACTCGCCACGGTGAAGTCCGACGGCTCCATCTGGTTCTCCGACCCGGACTTCGGCATCACCAGTGACTACGAGGGGTACCGCGCGCGGAGCGAGATCGGCGCCAACAACGTCTACCGGGTCGACCTCGGCACGGGCGAAGTGCGGCTGGTCGCCGACTGCTTCGGCGCCCCGAACGGCCTGGTGTTCTCGGCGGACGAGCGGCGTCTGTTCGTCTCCGACGCGCGGGCGGGCTTCATCCGGGTCTTCGGTGTACGCGACGACGGCACCCTGTCGGACGGCGAGGTCTTCGCCACGGCCGCCGCGCGCGAGGCCGCCCGCTTCGACAACCTCCGCTTCGACGACTCCGGCCGCCTGTGGGCCGCCGCCATGGGCGACGGCGTGCACTGCTACGCCCCCGACGGCACGCTGATCGGGCGGCTGAACGTCCCCGAGGCGGTCGCCAACATCTCCTGGGGCGGCGTCAAGCGCAACCGCCTCTTCGTCGCGGCGCAGACCAGCCTCTACTCGGTGGTCATGGGCGTCACCGGCACTCACCCCACCGGGCCGGGCCGCCGCTCATGGCTCGACGCGGAGCCCCGGTGACCCGCTGCGTCAGCCAGGTCCCAGACCTGTGCGACGCCGTCCCGGTGCACGCTGAGGGCTCGCCGTAGCTCCTCCCGCGCAGCAGCTTCCCCGGTCTCCAAGTCCCGCAGCGCGGCCGCCTGTTCGTCGCCGCCTCGTTCGGGCTCAGTTGGAGGAGATGGTCTGGGCGCGGTCCGTCGTCGCCGTCTCGGTGGGGCCCTGCTCCGTGCCGTCCTGCCCGGCCGGGCGCTTCCCGCCGGCCCCGCGCGTGCTCGCCAGGGCGACGAGGAGCCCCAGGGCGGTGACGCCCGCCGCCGGTATGCCGAGCCACACGGGGGAGACCGACCGTTGTGCGAGGCCGCCGAGCGCTCCGCCCAGGGCGACACCGACGTAGATCGCCGAGGCGTTGAGGCCGAGGAGCACCGGTGTGGCTGCCGGGGCGTGGGCGATGAGTCGGTGCTGCTGTGGGACCACCGGGACGCCCGCGCACAGGCCCAGCGCCGCCGTCCACACGAAGGCGGTGCCGAGGGTCTCCACGGCCACGCGGCCGGTGGCCAGCACGACGACGGCGGCGGCGAGGCTCCCGATCAGGACCCGTTCGGGCCGGTGGCGGTCGGAGAGCCGCCCCGCGAGCAGGTTGCCGCCAAGGACTCCGAGCCCGAACACGAAGAGCACCGCGGTGAGCGTGGCCTCGGAGCCGTCCGTCACCTCGGCCAGCGCGGCCGCGATGTACGTGTAGAGCAGGTAGGTCCCGGTGAGGGCGAGCATGGTGACGCTGAGCACCCCGAGTACCCACCGGTCCTTGAGGGGAGCGAGCCGCGCCCGGAACGTGGCGGCGGGCAGCGTGATCCTCGGGATGCCGAACGCGATGCCGAGCGCGGCCACGGCTCCGAGCGCGGCGACGGCCCACAGCGTCAGGTGCCAGTCGCCGCGCCCGATGAGGGTGCCCAGCGGGAGGCCGATCGCGCTGGAGAGCGTCAGCCCGCCGAGCACGAACGCGAGGGCCCGGCCCCGGCGTTCCGGCGGCGCGACGGCCGCCGCGGCGCTGGAGGCGGTGGAGGAGATGATCCCGGCCCCGGCCGCGGTCACGACGCGGGCGGTCATGACGGCGCCGTACGAGGTCGCGAGGGCCGTGGCGGCGTTGCCGACGACGAAGACGCCGAGGGCCAGGAGCAGGGCGGTGCGGCGGTCGAGGGTACTGGTCGCCCAGCCGAGGACCGGGGCGGCGACCGCGAGGGTCAGCGCGAAGACGGTCACGAGCTGTCCGGCCGTGGGAACGCTGACGTCCAGGTCGTCGGCGATGGCGGGGAGCAGTCCGGCGATCACGAAGCCGTCGGTGCCGACGGCGAACGTCGCAAGGGCGAGGGGCGACAGGCGTTTGTACATGGGCCATCCATTCCGCTGCACGGTGCGTCGAGGCGGTTCGACGCGGCACAACGTAACCAACACATGGATGCTTGTCCATGTATCAATGTGTGGGCTAGCCTGGTCGCCGTGAAGCTACGGACAGGTCGGTCATGCGTGCGTTGACGCAGCCGACGAAGGACGAGATCAAGCTCGTTGAGATCCTCCACGCGCTGGCGGACCCGGTCCGGCTCGCGATCCTGGGCCGCCTTGCCGACAGCGGCCGCGAGAGCTGCTCGGGCATCAGCGAGACCATCGACGTCCACCAGACGACGATGTCCCACCACTACCGGGTGCTCCGCGAGGCCGGACTCACCTGGACCACGGTGGAAGGCCGGTCGCGGTACGTCAGCCTGCGCCGCGACGACTTGAACGACCGCTTCCCCGGCCTGCTCGACGCCGTGCTCACCCAGGTCCGGCCGGACTGACGCGCGTCCCGGCGGTCTCGGCGCGCTCCGGGGCGACGGCGCGGGAACCGGTGTGGAGCGAAACGGCGTCGATCATCAGGATGATGCCGGCGCGCCCTGCCGGGACCGGTGTGACACCAGTGCGCCCTGCCGGGACCAGTGGGACGCCAGCGCGTCATGCCGAGACGACTGGACGGAGACCGCAGCGTGCCCACCGCCGAAAGCCCTGCCCAGCCCACGCCTCCGGCTCGGGCGAACGACTACGACAGCTTTGCCGAGGCGTACGCGGCCCTCAGTGAGACCAGTCTCCTGAACGCCTACTGCGAGCGGCCCGCGATGCTGTCCCTCGCCGGGGACGTGGCCGACCGCCGGATCCTCGACGCCGGTTGCGGTTCGGGTCCGCTGTTCGCCGCGCTGCGCGATCGGGGCGCGGCCGTCACCGGCGTCGACTCCAGCGCCGGGATGGTGGGGCTGGCACGGCGGCGGCTCGGTGCCGACGCGGACCTGCACGTGGCCGACCTGAGGGACCCGCTGCCGTTCGCCGACGGGGCGTTCGACGATGTCCTCGCTTCGCTGGTGCTGCACTACCTGGAGGACTGGGGGCCGACGCTGGCCGAGATGCGGCGCGTGCTCAGGCCCGGCGGCCGCCTGATCGTGTCGGTGTCGCACCCGTTCGTGGACTACGCGATCCAGGACCCCCGGCCCGACTACTCCGCGACCACCAGCTACACCGCGGATTGGACCGACCTGGTGGGGCGGCCCGCCCCGATGACCTTCTGGCGCAGGCCGCTGCACGCGATGACCGACGCCTTCACCGCGGCCGGGTTCCGCCTGGCCGCCCTCAGCGAGCCGAAGCCCGATCCGGCCGCCCGCGAGCTGTACCCCGACGACTTCCCGAGCCTCTCGACCAAGATGAGCTTCCTGCTCTTCGTCCTGGAGGTCCGCCCGGCCTCCGGCTCGGCCGAGTAGCGGGCGACCGGGGCGGACCCTGCTACTTGCAGAGCGCCGTCTGGACGGCTGCCTTCATGTCGGCGCTCTGCGCGTCCGTACCACCCGGGTCGACGTTCACCATGACCGTCGCCTGCCTGCCGCCGAACGTGGCCCCGGCCACCGTCTCGTAGCCGAACATGTCGCCGCTGTGCCCCCAGTAGAGGCCGCCGCAGGGCAGGGGCCTGCTCTCCAGGCCGAGGCCGTACGCCCGGCCGTCCGGGTTGCCGGTCGGGCGCGTCCGCGTCATCTCCCGGAGCTGGGCCGGGCGGAGCAGCCTGCCGCGCAGGAGCGCGTCAAGGAACCGGTTGACGTCGGCGCCGCTGGAGATCATCTCGCCGCCCGCCCCCGCGACCGAGGGGTTGATGGCGGTGAGGTCCAGGAGCGGCGCGTTCTCGCCCGGCCGTACGTACCCGCGCGGGTGCGGCCCGGGAATGGCCGACGCGTCCCCCGGCACCTGGGTCTCGCGCAGGCCGAGCGGCTTGATGACGCGCCGCCGGATCTCGTCGGCGTACGGATGGCCGGTGACCCTCTCGATGATCATGCCTGCCAGGAGATAGCCCGTACTGGAGTAGCGCCAGCCCGCGCCCGGCTTGAAGGTCGGGGGGTGGGCGAGCGCGGTGTTCACGAGGTCGCGCGTGTCGTGGTGGGCGAGCGGGTTCTTGATGATCTCCTGCGGCTTCAAGTGGTCGAGGATGTCGGGTACGCCGCTGGTGTGCTGAAGGAGTTGACGGACCGTCGTGCGGCGGCCGTCGTTGCCGTGTCCGCGTACGACACCGGGAAGGTAGCGCTCCACCGGCGCGTCGAGGACCACGCGCCGCTCTCCGACCAACTGGAGCATGACCGTCGCCACGAACGTCTTGGTCATGCTGCCGATCCGGAATCTGCTGTCGCCCCGCACCGGGGCGTGGCTCTTGACGTCCGCGACCCCGCTGGTCAGCACCGTGCTACCGCGCCGGTCGCGCAGGGCGACGAGCGCCCCGGGCCCGCCGTCGACCGTGGTGAGCCGTCGCAGGAGCGCACGGAGCCGAGCGTGGTCGGCGGTGGTGGCAGTGCTGGTGGCGGCAGAGGCATCGGCGGGGGCGGCGGACCCGGCCGCGGCGAGTGGCGCGGTGGCGTCCCGCCCGGGGAGGTCGCCGGCCGTCAGCGTGCCCATCGCGACACCGACCGCCACGGCCAGGGTGACGGAGCCCCGCAACGCACGCCTGTGTCCGATCACTTGTGCCCCCTTGGTCGTCGTGCGGGCCCTCATGGAGGGAGCGCGGTGGGCGCTCCCTGTGCCCGCCGTCCCACGATGTCCCCAGAGCGGAGCCAGGGCGATGAGGCGACCATCCGGATCGGTGCTGGGGTTAACCCCAGTCGGCCTGCTCGCGGAGTGCCTCGATGAACGTCGCGAGGTGCGGGCGGTCGTGACGGCGGTCGATCGTGGCGACGCCGATGTACCGGGCCGGAGCCGGTGGTCGGACCGGGATGGTGCGCAGGCCCGGCACCGGCGGGACGAGCGCGATGGAAGGGATCAGGGAGATGCCCAGGCCCGCGGCGACGAGCGAGCGGGCGAAGAAGTAGTCGGTGGTGGTCCCGCGCACGTCCGGTTCGAAGCCCGCCCGCTCGGCGTGGCGGCGCAGGTGCGCCTCGGTCTTGAGGCAGCCGAGCACCCAGGGCTCCGTCGCGAGTTCGCTGATGTCGAGCGCCGCGCGGTCGGCGAAACGGTGCCCTTCGGGCAGGACGACGTGCAGGGGATCCTCCTTGAGCGGCGTCCACCGCAGACTGGTCGGGCTCGGCCCGACGGGCAGCGGGCCGTCGAAGTGGTAGGCGAGCGCGAGGTCGACGGCGCCCTGGCGGACCAGGGGCAGGGTGACCTCGGGCTCGCCCTCCCTGATGTGGAGCTGGGTGTGGGGGTGGGCTGCCATCAGCCGGGGGAGCGCGCCGGGCAGCAGGTGCCTGCCGCCGCTGCTGAAGGTGGCGACGGTGAACTGGACGCGGCCCGTGCTGAGCCGCTCGACCTGCTGCTTCGCCTGTGCGAGCTCGGCCGCGACGGACTCGGCGGCCCCGACCATGATCTGACCCGCCTGCGTGAGAGTGACCCCGCGCGTGCTGCGCGCCACGACCTGGGCGCCGAGGCTGCGTTCGAGGACCGCCACGTGCTGGGAGACGGCGGAGGGGGTGAGGCGGAGGGCCGCGGCGGCCTTGCTGAAGCTGCCGTGGTCCGCCACCGCCCGCAGGACGCGGAGCCGCTGCACATCGATCAACAGTTTTCCTTAAAGCGATTCCAGTAAGCCACCACTTCTGCTGATGACAGTAGGTGTCCAGAGTGGAGGCATGCAAAGGATCTGCGTCATCGGCGGAAGCCGCTACTTCGGAAAGCTCCTGGTCGAGCGCCTGAGGGCGGGCGGCCATCAGGTCACCGTGATCAACCGAGGCTCCGCCCGGCCGCCCGCCGGGGTCGAGCACCTCGTCGTGGACCGCGACGACGAGGCCGCCCTGGTCGCCGCGCTCGGCTCCCGCACCTTCGACACGGTCGTCGACCAGGTCTGCTACACCCCCGTGCAGGCCGCGATCGCCGCCCGCGCCTTCGCCGACCGCACCCGGCGCTACGTCATGACCTCCACGATCGAGGTCTACGACCCGGCGACCGCCGCGCTGCCGACGGTGCCCACGGGCACCCCGGTGCCGGAGGGGAACGTCGACCCGCGCGCCTGGCAGGTGGCCATGGACCTGCCCTGGCACGACGAGGCGTACCTGGAGGCCCACTACGCCGAGGGCAAGCGCCAGGCGGAGGCCGTCCTCACCCGGGAGGGCGGCTTCGCGTTCACCGCCGTCCGCAGCGCGCACGTCCTGGGCGGCGGCAGGCAGGAGTTCACGGGCCGCCTGACGTACTACACCGAGCGCATCGCCCGAGGCGACACGATCGCCGTGCATGCCAACGCGCTTCCGACGGTGTTCATCCACCACGAGGAACTGGCGGACCTGCTGCTGTGGGCGGCCACCGCCACCGATGTCACCGGCCCGGTCAACGCCTGCTCCGACGGGCCGCTCGACGTACACGACCTGGCCGCGATCGTCGCCGCGCAGACCGGCCGCGAGCCCGTCCACGAGACCGTCGCGGCGGGCGCGACCGCCTCACCGTTCTCCTTCGACCGCCACTACGCCATGAGCAACTCCCGCGCGAAACAACTGGGCTTCGCCTTCTCCCGTACGACCGACTGGCTCCCCGGCGCCGTCGCCGAAGCCCTCACCGCGTCCGCCGCCCCCACTGCCTGAGGAACCGAACCGCCGTGCGACACCGCTTCATCGGAGACACCGCCGTCAGCGCCATCGGCCTCGGCGCCATGCCCTTGTCCATCGAGCACCGCCCGGACGAGGCGCGCGCCATTGCCACCGTCCACGCCGCCCTCGACGCCGGTGTCACGTTCATCGACACCGCCGACAGCTACCACTGGCACGCCGACGAGGTGGGCCACAACGAACTCCTCATCGCCCGCGCCCTGGCCCGCTACGGCGGCGACACCTCCGACGTCCTGATCGGGACCAAGGGCGGCCGAGGGCGCCCCGGAGACGGCAGTTGGACCGTGACCGGCACCCCGGCCCATCTCAAGCGCGCAGCCGAGGCCTCCGCCAAGCGCCTCGGCGTCGACACGATCGGCCTGTACCAACTGCACAAGCCGGACTCCGCCGTGCCCTGGGCGGAGTCCGTCGGCGCCCTGCGCGACCTGCTCGACGCCGGCATCGTCCGCGCCGCCGGCGTCTCGAACGTGACCGTCGAGCAGATCCGCGAGGCGCGTCAGATCCTCGGCGACGGACTCGTCTCCGTACAGAACCAGTACTCGCCCGCGGTCCGGGACAGCGAGCCCGAACTGCGCCTGAGCGCCGAACTGGGCCTCGCGTTCCTGCCCTGGAGCCCTCTCGGCGGCATCTCCCGCAGCTCACTCGACGGCCCCTCCGGCCCGTCCTCCGTCGGCACCGCCTTCCACCGCGTCGCGGCCGAGCGCGGTGTCAGCCCGCAGCAGATCGCCTTGGCGTGGCTCCTGAGCCGCTCCCCTTCCGTGATCCCGGTGCCGGGAGCCAGCCGCCCGACTTCCATCGCCGACTCGGCGCGGGCCACGGAACTCACGCTGAGCGCGGGAGAGCTGACGCGGCTGGGCGAGGCGCTGCCGGGCTGACGCCCCGCACGGGCGCCGAGCGGTCCCGCCCGGCTGGTCGGCGGCGTCCCGGGCCTCGTCACTCCGACCGCGGGCCCCTGCCCATCAGTTCCCGCACCACCTCGGCCGCTGGCACCCTCCGCGCGCGGTCGAGTGTCACACCGACCGCCTTCAGATCGACGCGCACCTGCTCGTCCTTCGCTCCGGCCCGGCCGGCGAGTTCGTTCAGGAGGGCGAGGCCCTGGTCGACGTCGTCGTCGGTCGCCACGAGCTTCTCGTCCGCGACCAGCTTTGCCGCGCGTTCGATCAGTGCGGCGGCCCGGCCCGCCAGGCGCTCGTCGGCCAACAGCACCGAAGCGACGGGCAGTTCGACCCGCTCGATGAGGGTGATCCACTCCCGTCCGGCCTCGGTGGTCGAGAGCTGTTCGTCGCGGACCCGGCGCAGCGCGTCCACCTCGGTCTGGCGGCCGAGCAGCCGTACTCCGATCAGGTCGAAGGCGCAGACGCTCTGCTGGGCGAGGGCGAGGACGCCCGCTTTGGCGTCGCGCTTGATGAGGGTGGGGTCCCGCGGGTGGAAGGAGTCCTCGACGGTTGCGACCCGCGGGCCCGTTTCGAGGGTGAAGCCGTACGTCTTGTGCAGCGCGGGATTCGCGATGTGCCTGCTGTAGGCGTAGTCGCTCTGGGTGCCGGTGGTGGCGTACAGCGCCCGGCCCGTCTGGGGGGTGTACGCCCGCCCGCGTACCGCCGCGATCGCCTCGACGACGCGTTGTGCGACCGTCGTGAAGCGGAGCTGGTCCCGGGCGGTGATGTACTCCCGGTAGCCCGGGGTGCCGAGGGGCGCGCAGGTTCCGGTGGGCAGGCCGGTGAAGCGCTGGGCCGGGTCGTCGGTCTGGCTGTGGGCGTGGCCCCATGGATAGAGGACCAGCTCCGAGAACGAGTGCACGTCCGCGAACGTGAGGATCTGCCGTGTGTCGAGCAGGTGCTTGACGTTGCGGGTCTCCGGCTCGGAGAAGGCGCCGGACCCGACGAAGACCTCGCTGCAGGGGTTGCACGAGGTCTGCCCCTCCGTCACGCCCCACACGAAGTCCGCGTTGCGATTGAGGTCGACCCCGTCGCACGTGGTCCCCGGGTTGTCACGGAGGTTGCCGCGCCACATGTTGTCGACCGTCATCACCCGGTGGCGCCCGTCTGGGTTGACGCAGGGCACGATCCACACGTCGAGGCTCTCCAGGACGAGCTTGACGTCGAGGGCGGTCCAGGTCCGGCCGCCGTACACCACGGGAGTGCCGTTCAGGTAGCTCGTGACGAGGTCGACGGTGAGTTCCACCAGGGCGTCGGGGTTCATCAGTTCGCGCGCGTGGGTGCCGCCCACGAACAGGACACCGCGGCGGTTTCCGCCCGGACCGCCGCGCAGCCGCAGGGCGAACACGGGGCGCCCCTGAAGGGAGGGCTCGGGCAGTTGGATCCTCGTGCACAGTTGCGGGAACGACGTGGCGAGCTGTGCGATCACCGAGTCGAGCTGGGAGACGGTGCGGTACATCACGCACCCCCCGGCCGTTGGATGCCCTGGAGCCGCTCGTCCAGCCAGGCCCTGACCGCGTCGTCCTGCTCGACCAGCTCGGCGGGCAGGGGGCGGACGGGCACCGGGGCGTGCAGATGGACTTCGTAGCCGCTCTCCAGTAATCGACGGCACTCGTCGGCGCTGACGAGCACCCGGACCGCGCCCTCCGGGTCGGGGATCCGGTCCAGGTCCAGATCGGCGATGCCGCGAAGGTCGCGGTTCGCCGCTCCGGGGTGGACCGTGGCGTCGAAACGCACCGCCGGGTCCTCGCCCCCGGCGCCCCGGGACGGAGGCCGCTGTGCGCGTCCGGATGGCTCGCTCATGTCCGTCTCCTCACGGGGACGGCCGGAAGGGGATGCGGTTCCCCTGACCGGTCGGGGCGGCCCGGACCGGAGTGACGGGACCGCCGGGCCGGTCATCGCGCCCAGCAGGCCCGGCGGGGCCGGTAAAATCCGACAATCCCCGCCATCGACGATGGAACAGCCCAGATCCGCTGTCAACGCCGCTGCCACAAGCGGTGGTTACCGCCTCCGGCCCGCGCTCAGTCCTGGCGCATCTCCCACGGGTCCGGCGTCCCATGGGACAGGTCCAGGCGGTACGCCAGGAGCGACCGGATCCCGATCGCGATCACCGCTGCGATGCCCGGCCGACTCCAGCGGGACTGCTCTCCGGGGCCGCCGCCGTTGTTCAGGGGCGGCCCCGGGGGGTGTTCAAGTGCCGCTGTAGGAAGGTCAGGTGCGGAAGGGCCCGGTGACCTCGTAGGTGATGCCGCCCGACGAGCTTCCCGAAGTGCCGCGCTGACTGGAGAAGTACAGGCGGGACCCGTTGGGCGAGAAGGCCGGGCCGGTGATCTCCGAGCCGGACTGGCCGTTGATCCGCAGGAACGGCGCGACGATGTCGTCCGGGGTGATGATGCAGATCTCCATGCTGCCGCCGTCCTCGGCGATGAACAGGTCGCCGGAGGAGGAGCCGGTGACGTTGTCGACGCCGGTCAGCGGGGCAGGACCGGGGTTGACCAGGTTGTCGTCGTAGGCCAGTTCGTAGGTGCTGTTCGTGAGGTTGAGCTGCCAGACACGGTTGTCGCCCTTGGTGGTGAACCAGACGGTGTCGCCCGCGTAGTGGCAGCCCTCGCCGCCGTTGAACCGCTTGGCGCCGGACACCTGGTTGCGGGTCGCGGTGGGTGAGCCGTCCGGGTCCGGCACGTTCGCCCAGGTGAAGGAGCCGGAGGTGCCGGTGCCCGCCACCAGCACTTGCAGGGTGCCGGCGGACAGATCGCCCCAGGTGGTCGGCCGGAAGCGGTAGAAGCAGCCGTCGCCCTCGTCCTCGGTGAGGTAGATCGCCTGGCGTCCCGGGTCGGCGGCCGCGGCCTCGTGTTTGAAGCGGCCCATGGCGTCCCGCCGGGTGGCGGCGTTCACGCCCCACGGGTCGGTCTCGTAGACGTAGCCGAGGGAGACCTCCTCGCAGGAGAGCCAGGTGTTCCACGGGGTGGCGCCGCCCGCGCAGTTCTGCCGGGTGTTGGACAGGACGCGGTGGGCGCCGGTGACGGTGCCCGAGGAGTCGAACTTCACGGCGCTCGCCCCGCCGCCGGGGTTGATCTCCGAGTTGGAGACATAGATCCAGCCCGCGCCGTCGGCGAAACACGCGCCGCCGTCAGGGGCGTTGTGCCAGGTGTAGGACGTGCCGGGGACGGCCTGGGTCGAGCGGGCGATGACCCGGCTGGTGAAGCCGCTGGGCAGTCGGATGCCGTTGGCGTCGGCGGTACCGAGCGCGCCGTAGGGGCCGGGGCCGTTCTGGGCCGGGGCCGCGTAGGCGGCGCCGTGCATGAGGGTGCCGCCGAAGGCGGCGGCCGACGTCCCGATGACGGCTCCGCGCAGGAAGGTACGACGTTCCACATCTACTCCTTCGTCCAGGAGGGGCGGACAACGATGGGTTGAGCACCTTGCCGACTGGTCATCGAGGAGAACCTAGAGGGCGCCGCGCCCCGCTGATGAGGCCCGCGCAGGCGAACTCTTCTTGTCCGACGGGTGAGCGGGACTCTGCGAAGAGGGAAGCTCAGACGCGGACCACGACCTTCCCCCGTGTGTGTCCGCGCTCGGCGTACGCGTGCGCTTCGGAGACGTCGTCGAGCGGGTAGGTCCGGTCGAGGCGCGGTGTGTAGCGGCCTTGGCGGCCGAGTTCGGCTGCCAGCGGATCGCCGACCTGCTCGCGGTGCGCGACCGGCTCGACGACGTGATCGCCATCACGCGGGACTCTGATTCCGACTGCTCCCACATGCGGTGAGGGCTGCCGCCGCGACGACTTCAGGCCTCGCGGCTCGCGGCCAGCCTCTCTCGGAGCCACTGCTCGACCTCGCCGACGTGGGCCGCGGCCGCGACCCGGGCCGCCTCCGGGTCCCGGGCGACCAGCGCCCGGTGGATGCTGGCGTGTTCGCGGCGGGTGCGCTCGATGGCGCCCTCTTCCTGGTAGCCCCGCCGGACCCGGGTGCGGAAGGTGCGGGAGGACAGGCCGTCGAGGACGGCCGCCATGGTGTCGTTGCCCGCGGCCTCGTTGATGGCCCGGTGGAACGCGACATCGTGGGCGAGGAGATCCTCCGCGTCGTCGGTGCTGTCCATGGCCCTCAAGTGCCGCTCGACCTCGACGAGTTGGTCGGCGTCGATGCGGGCCGCCGCAAGCGCGGCCGCGGTGGACTCCAACACCTTGCGGACTTCGAGGAGTTCGACCATCTGCGGCCCCCGGGAGAGGTCGGCGACGACGCCGAAGGACTCCAGGAGGTCACCGGCCGCGAGCTGGGTGACGTACACCCCTGACCCGTGCCGCGCCTCCAGGACGCCCATGAACGTCAGCGCGCGTACGGCCTCGCGCATCGAGCTGCGCGATACGCCGAGCTGCACGGCCAAGTCCCGTTCGGTGGGAAGTCGTTGCCCCGGTCCGAGCAGTCCGTCGGCGATCATCGCCTTGATCTGGTCGATGGCGCGCTGTGTCACCGTGCCCTTCTGCGGGGCGGTGCGCACGTCCAGATCTTCCACAGCTGCTCCTCCAAGTCCCTTGCGGCCGAGTCTAACCACGAGGGTGATCAGACCAATCTCCGGTATCGCGCCGAAGATCAGTACCTCTGAGCCATTGACTCCGCCGAGTGATCCGATGAACATTCAGAGCCACCGACGGCGGATGTCGGAACCCCTCACGCTCACCACACTTGTATGGAGCCGATACGTGGCCAGAACAACCCTCGGGATCAGAGCACGAGCAGTGCGCGTGGCGGCAGTTGGCGCCAGCGTCACCCTGGTGCTCTCGGCCTGTGGCAGCACGGATGACACCGCGGGATCCGGTGGCGGGGGCGGTGGTGAGGGCAAGGTGGGCGTGATCCTGCCGTTGCTGACCTCGCCGTTCTGGCAGTCGTACAACGACTACGTGCCGAAGATGGCGAAGTCCGAGGACGTCGACGCGCTCAAGACCGTCAACTCCAACAGCGATCCCGCGCAGCAGATCACGGACATCAACAACCAGCTGAACCAGGGTGTGAAGGGTCTGGTCGTCGCGCCGATCGACAGTGCCGCGATCTCCGCGGGCCTCGACCAGGCGGAGCGCAAGGGCGTGCCCGTGGTCGCCGTGGACGTGGCGCCGGAGAAGGGCAAGGTCGCGATGGTCGTGCGCGCGAACAACGTCGCGTACGGCCAGAAGGCCTGTGACTACCTCGGCGACGAGATCAAGAGCGGGAAGGTCGTCCAGATCATGGGCGATCTGGCCTCCGTCAACGGCCGGGACCGGTCCAAGGCCTTCCGCCAGTGCATGAAGGAGAAGTACCCGAAGGTGAAGGTCCTGGAGATTCCCGCGAAGTGGGAGTCGGACACCGCCGCGTCCAAGCTGGACACCCTTCTCAACTCCGACCCGGACATCGAGGGCATTTACATGCAGGCGGGCGGCGTCTACCTCGCGCCCACCCTCCAGACCCTCAAGGCGAAGGGCATGCTGAAGAAGGCGGGCACGAAGGGGCACATCACGATCGTGTCGAACGACGGCATCCCGCAGGAATTCGACGCGATCAGCAAGGGCGAGATCGACGCGACCGTCTCGCAGCCCGCCGACGCGTACGCGAAGTACGGCATGTTCTACATCAAGGCCGCGATGAACGGGGAGAAGTTCAAGCCCGGCCCCACCGATCACGGCTCGACCATCGTGCGGCTGCCCAACGGGATGCTGGAGGACCAGCTGTCCGCGCCGCTGGTGACCAAGGAGAACGTGGGGCTGTTCCACGACGGCGATGACCGGTGACCGGTGACCGGCCACCGGCCACTGTCCGTGTCCGGGTGATCGGCCCGGTCTGAGCCGGACGCGGCCCCGGTCGTGGTCGCGTCCGCCTCGCCACTCGCTTGTTCATCCGCCACTCCTGTTTCTGTTATCCCGCCCCCGCCCTCAGGTCTCCCTGGTGTCGGACGGAAAATGCGGGGGACAGGGAAAGGACGTGGGCGGCCGTGACAGCGACTGAGGAGCACCGTGCCGCGGTGGTCGAGGCGGCGCGGCAGGGTGCCCTGTGGGCGCAGGACGAGCTGGTCACCGAGTATCTGCCGCTGGTCTACAACATCGTGGGCCGGGCGCTGAACGGGCACGCGGACGTCGACGACGTGGTGCAGGAGACGATGATCCGCGCGCTCGGCGCGCTCGCCTCGCTCCAGGACCCGCGCAGCTTCCGGTCCTGGCTGGTGGCCATCGCGATGAACCAGATCCGCGGGCACTGGCACAAGCAGCAGGCCGCACCCTCCGGTTCCGGTCTCCAGGACGCGTACGACGTGGCCGATCCGGGCGCCGACTTCGTGGACCTGACGATCCTGCGCCTGGGTCTGGAGGGGCAGCGGCGGGAGGCGGCCGAGGCCACCCGCTGGCTGGACACCGACGACCGCGCGCTCCTCTCCTTGTGGTGGCTGGAGGCGGCGGGGGAGCTGAGCCGCAGCGATGTGGCCGCCGCCATGTGCCTGTCACCGCAGCACACGGCGGTGCGGGTGCAGCGCATGAAGGCGCAGCTCGAGACGGCCCGCCTTGTCGTACGGGCGCTGTCCGCGCAGCCCTCGTGCGCGGGGCTCGCCTCGGTGCTCGGGGTCTGGGACGGGCATCCGTCCGGGCTGTGGCGCAAGCGCATCGCCCGGCATGTGCGGGACTGCACGGCCTGCTCCGGGTACGAGGCGGGGCTGGTGCCGGCCGAGGGGCTGCTGGTGGGTCTCGGGTTGGTGCCGGTGGCGCTGGCCGGGCTTGCGGGGCTCGCGGCGCTGGGGCGGGGTGGAGGGTCGGGTGCGGGGCTCGGTCACGGTACGGATGTTGCGTACGGTGCGGACTTGGGGCATGGCGCGGACTTGGGCCAGGGGGCGGACTGGGGTCACGGGGGCGACTTCGCCCAGGGCGCGGACTTCGCTCACGGCTCGGGCTCGGCCCAGGGCGCCGACTTCGCCCCGGCTGGTTACGACGGCTTCGCGGGCGACCCTCTGCGCCCGGACGTCCCGCTGGACCACATCTCCGCGCCGACCGGCGTTCCCGCCGGTGACACCTCCGTCCTCGCCACCGTGGGCGACGCCCCGCCCCCCGGCCGCCGCAGCCACCGCCGCCCGGGCCGAATAGCCAAGCGGCGGCGCGCCACCGTCCTCGCGGCCGCCGCCGCCGTACTCGTCACCGGAGGCACGATGGCGAGCCTGCACCTGTTGCCGGGCGACGGAGAGGACGACAAGTCGACCTCCGCGGCGGACGCGCCGCCCAAGACGTCCGCCGCCCCCGACTCGCCCTCGCCCACCGCCTCGCCCTCACCGTCGCGCAAGCCCAAGGCGAAGCCGAGCAAGTCCGCCGCGCCCAAGCCCAAGCCCTCGCGTACGAAGAAGCCCGCGCCGAAGCCGCCCCGGACCGAGAAGCCGAAGCCCAGGCCCACCGCGCCGACCGCGCCCACCGCCGCCCCCGCGAACACCACGGCCGGGAAGGTCCTGGCTCTCGTCAACGACGAGCGGGTCAAGGCCGGTTGCCGTCCCCTGAAGCTCGACGACCGGCTCTCCCGCGCCGCTCAGCTCCACAGCGAGGACATGTCCGACAACAACTACTTCGACCACACCAGCCAGGACGGCCGTTCCTTCGCCGACCGGGCCACGGCCCAGGGCTATCCGTCGCCCGGCGCCGAGAACATCGCCCGCGGCCAGAATTCCCCTGACTCCGTGATGCAGTCGTGGATGAACTCGCAGGGCCACCGCGAGAACATCCTCAACTGCGACCTCACCACGATGGGCGTGGGCGTGGTCGAGAAGGACTGGACGTGGACCCAGGTGTTCGGGAGGTAGCCGGACGCGGCGCCTGCCGCTGAACATCCGGCTGCCGAGTGATCGACCCGACGTTCTCCAGGAGGGCCCTGTACGTTCGCTTCGCTGAAGGCGGGGCGAAGGGTGCGACTGCCCACTCAGATGTCCTTTGACGCGAATATTCGTCTGGGTGAATGCTGCTGCCCATGGGCGCAGACGCACTCCTCACCGCACTGGCCGACCCGGCCCGCTGGCGGCTCGTGGCCCTCCTGGCCGAGCGGCCCCGGCCGGTCGGCGTCCTCGCCCAGCTCGCCGAGGCGCGCCAGCCGCAGACGACCAAGCACCTTCAGCACCTGGAGCGCGCCGGTGTCGTCACGTCGCAGCGCACCGGCCAGCGCCGCATCTACGCCCTCCGCTCCGACTCCCTGCGGGACCTGGCCGCCGTGCTCCACGGGCTCGCCGACACCGCGGACCAGGCCGGCGGCCCCCGCGAGACCTCCGACCGCTACGGACGCAGCCTCGACGCGGAGCGCCGCGCGGCGGAGGTACCGGGGTGGGCCGATTGCCGCTCGTTCCGGTTCCACCGCTCCCTGGCCGGGGACCTCGACCTGGTCTGGCGCCACCTGACCGAGCCCTCCCTGCTCACCCGGTGGTGGACGCCCGACGAGCTGCGCGTCTCCGAACTCGTCTTCGAGGCGCGCCCGGGCGGACGCGTCGTCCTGCGGTACCGCGACTCCGACGACGTCGACGGCTCCGACCAGGTCGCCGGGCACGGAGAAGGAGTCGTCGAGGACGTGCGCCCCGGTGAGCGCCTCGCCCACCGGCTCTCCCCGCACCTTCCCGACGGCAGCTCCGCCTTCACCGCCCACGTCGACTTCGGCCTCCGGGCCACCGGCACCGGCACGGACCTCGACGTCCAGTACCGGATCACCGGCAGCACGGTCGACTCCGCGGACTTCATCGCGGGCATCGAGGTCGGCTTCGGCCAGAGCCTCGACAAGCTCGCCGAAACCGTCCGTGCATCCCGGTGAACGTACAAGGCACCTCACACCGAAACCACGGAGGAGGAAACGCAGTCATGACCGACTCCACCGCACGCAAAGTGACCGCGAACATCGCCCTGAGGCGGGCGGCCTGTGCCGGTCGACGACGTCAGCGCCGCAGGCCCAGCGCCTCCCGCCCCGCGTACCGCGCCTGCGCGCCCAGCTCCTCCTCGATCCGGAACAACTGGTTGTACTTGGCGGTGCGGTCGGAGCGGGACAGGGAACCGGTCTTGATCTGGCCGCAGCCGGTGGCGACGGCGAGGTCGGCGATGGTGGTGTCCTCGGTCTCGCCGGAGCGGTGGGACATCACGACGGTGTAGCCGGCGCGGTGGGCGGTGGAGACCGTGGCGAGGGTCTCGGTGAGGGTGCCGATCTGGTTGACCTTCACCAGGATCGAGTTGGCGACGCCGTCGCGGATGCCGGCGGTGAGCAGCGTCTCGTTGGTGCAGAAGACGTCGTCGCCGGTGAGCTGGCAGCGGTCGCCGAGGCGGGCGGTGAGGTCGCGCCAGCCGTCGTGGTCGTCCTCGGCCATCGGGTCCTCGATGGAGGCGACGGGGTAGCGGTCGACGAGGGCGGCGAGGTAGTCGGCGTGCTCGGCAGGGGTGCGGCGGACGCCCTCGCCCGCGTAGTCGTAGACCCCGTCGTGGAAGAACTCCGAGGTGGCCGGGTCCATGACGAGGGTGATGTCGGTGCCGGGCTTGTAGCCGGTCTGCTCGATGGCGCGGACGACGAAGTCCAGGGCCTCGTCGGCGGTGCGCAGGTCGGGTGCGAAGCCGCCCTCGTCACCCACGTTCACGCTGTGTCCGGCGGCGATCAGGTTGCCGCGCAAGGTGTGGAAGACCTCCGAGCCCATCCGGACGGCCTCGGCGAAAGTCGCCGCGCCGATCGGGGCGATCATGAACTCCTGGAAGTCGAGCGGATTGTCGGCGTGCGCGCCGCCGTTGACGATGTTCATCATCGGCACCGGCAGGAGCCGGGCGTCGACCCCGCCGACGTAGCGGTAGAGCGGCAGCCGGTGGGCGGCCGCGGCGGCCTTGGCGGTCGCCAGGGAGACGCCGAGCAGGGCGTTCGCGCCGAGCCGCGACTTCGTGTCCGTGCCGTCCAGGTCGATCATCGTGCGGTCCACGGTCGCCTGGTCCTCGGCGTCGAGTCCGGTCACGGCGTCCGCGATGCTCTCGTTCACGGCGTCGACGGCACGCCGAACTCCCTTGCCGTGGTACCGGTTCGGGTCGCCGTCACGCAGCTCCACCGCCTCCCTGGCTCCGGTGGACGCGCCCGAGGGAACGGCCGCGCGGCCGAGCGAACCGTCCTTGAGCTCCACGTCGACCTCGACGGTGGGATTGCCCCGGCTGTCGATGATCTCGCGTGCGACGACCCGGCTGATGGCGGTCACGGTGCAACTCCTCACGCTGGGCCCGCGCGGCGGCGGGCGGTAAGTTTCAAGCAGAAACAAAGTGGGTCCCGAAAAGGAACCTACTATGGGTCCATGAGGATGCACAACGCTGACGAGACCTGCGGCATCGCCCAGGCCGCCCTGGTCCTTGGCGACTGGTGGAACGTGCTGGTGCTGCGCGAAGTAGCCCGCGGCCACGTCCGCTTCGACGCGCTCGCCGCCGAGATCGGACTGTCCCGCAAGGTCCTCACCGAGCGCCTCGGGCGGCTCGTCGCCCAGGGTGTGCTGCGCCGCAGCCTCTACCAACGGCGTCCCGTACGGTACGAGTACGTGCTCACCGACGCCGGAGCCGCGCTGCTCCCGTTGCTCGTCGCCATGCAGGACTGGGGCGACCGGTGGCTCCTCGGTGACGGCAGCCTCACCGGGACCGCCGAGGCGGACAGCGCCGAACACGCCCGCGTCCACGCCCTGACCGGCACCCGCCTGCCCGACGGCCTCGACCTGCCCGGCCCAGGGGGCGCCGACCTGCCCCTGATCTCCCCGGACGCCGTCGCGACCGTCCTGTTCACCTACCCCGGCACGGGCATCCAGTGGGGCGAGCCGCCGATCCCCGGCGCGGTCGGCTGCACGTTGGAGAACCGGCTCTTCCGCGACGCCTGGCCCGACTTCCGCGCGGCGGACGTGGACGTACGCGGAATCAGCACCCAACTCCTCCACGAGCAGGAAGAGTTCGCGCGCGTCGAGCAGGTGCCGTACACCCTCCTTTCCGACGCCTCCCACCGGCTGGCCGCGGCCCTGCGCCTGCCGACCTTCCGTGGCGCTGGCAGGCTGCGCCACAAGCGTCTGATCCTGATCGTCGACGCCGAACGGACCGTGCGGCACACGCTGTTCCCGGTCGTCGACATCCCGCACGCGGTCGAGGAGAGCCTGCGCCTGGCCGCGGGGTGGATCTAAGCCGACGCGGGACACCGCCCCGTCCGCCGCGGGACGAGAGGCCCGCTGGAGCCGGACGAGAGGCCATGCGCCGGACGGCAGGTCCGCCGACGCCGGACGACGGGCCGCCCGACTCAGGCCGCGCGCCGCCGGAACTGCTGATCGGCGCCGCTCCCGCAAGGCTGCTGCACGAGCCGCGCCCCGTCCTGCGTGGACCCGTCCGCGACGGTCAGGCACTTGCCGCTGTGCCGGGCCGCGAGCCGGTAGCGCCCGTCGCCCTGGTCCTGGAACTGCCACTGCTGGTGGGCTCCATTGCCGCAGCGGTACTGGTTCACGGCGGCGCCGTCGCCGGTGGACTCGTCGGCGACGTCCAGGCACTTGCCGCTGTGCTGGGCCAGCACGCGGGCGTATCCGCCGCCCACGTCCTCGAGCCGCCACCGCTGGTTGAGGCCGAGGTCGCAGCCGTACTGGACGACGGTCGCGTTGTCGGCGGCGGAGTCGTCGGACACGTCGAGGCACTTGCCGCTGTGCCGGGCCTCAAGGCCGAAGTGCGGGCCGCCCTCCGCGCCCTCGATGGTCCCGGCGGCGGCGTCGATGCCGACCTTCGGGTACCACGGCAGCGTCAGCCGGGTCCGCGTCGGGAACGACAGTGGCAGCCACACGTACTGCGAGTCGTTGACCGTGCCGCCCATGGAGTTGCCCCAGCGGTCGCCCATGTACAGGTACGAGGTGCCCGAACTCCCCTGCACGGGCAGGACGAAGGTCGTCTGGGAGTGGTAGCCGTTGTCGTTGCCCGCGTCCTTCATCTCGCTCCAGGGGCCGGTGACGCTGGTCGCGGTGGCGTACTGCTGCTGGTTGGGCTGCCAGCCGCTGTTGCCCGAGGTGAGCATGAAGTACACGCCGTCCCGCTTGAACAGCGCGGGCGCCTCCCGGTACGTCCCCGCCCAGGGGTTCGCGACCAGCTTGTCGTAGCGGGTGTAGTCGGAGGTGAGCCGGTAGATGTGCAGGTCGGCGTTGTCCCTGGCGGACGTGATCTGGTACGCCGTGCCGTCGTCGTCCTGGAACAGGGTCATGTCCCGGGACGTGACGTCGCCCGGCGGCCGCATGCTGCCCTTCCAGGTGTAGTCGCCGTCGACGGTGTCGGAGACGGCGACGGCCGCGCGGGCCTCGCTGTAGTCGCCGTTGCCCTTCTCCTTGTGCATCCACATGACGAACTGGCCGGTGGACTTGTTGTAGATCACCTTGGGGCGCTCGATGTTGGCGACCTTCAGCTCGGGGGTGGACTCCTGGGTCAGGACGTCCTTCTTGAACTCCCAGGTCTTGAGGTCGGTGGAGCGGTAGACGGACACGGCCTTGAAGTTGTTGCCGCCGTCGCGGTTCTCGCCGAACCAGTAGTAGGCGGAGCCGACCTTGATGATCCCGCCGCCGTGGGCGTGGACCGGCGCCCCGTCGGTGTCGCTGAACTGCGTTCCGTTGGTGACCGTGACCGGGGCGGCCTGTGCCGGGGGAGCGGCGGTGAGGAGCGCGAGCACACTCGCGCACGCGGCCAGGAGGGGGGTGAGGGTGCGTCTCAACATGAAGGAACCTTCGTTGCGTTCTGAATTGTTGATTCATGTGTGATTCTGTGGAACGGGACCGTAGGAGCGTGCGCGCGGTTCGTCAATACGTTCAACACGGTCCGTTTCACGGCTGCTTGGCGGATCGCCGCGCACAGCGACTCCGTTCCGGCCGCGCAACAGGGCGTACGGCCTGTGCGTGCGGCGTGGTTGTGGGGGTCGGCGCCATGTCGCGAGGTTCGGGGGCGCTCCTAGGGTGACGGGCACCTCGCCGCTCGCAGGAGGCACTCATGGCGTACGCAATCGCCCAACTACCCACCCGAACAGGTCTGTTGGCCCGGCGGACGGAATGGCTCCGACGCCGGACGCGCAGGATCGGCACGCTGGTCGCGGCCCTCGCGCTCGCCTCCGGCGCGTCCCTGTTCGCCCCGGCCCCCGAGGCGCGCGCGGCGGTCGCCCTGCAGCGGGTGACCGACTTCGGAGCCAACCCGGGGGCGCTGAACATGTACGTGTACCGGCCGACGTCACTGCCCGCGCGTCCGGCCGTGGTGGTGGCCCTGCACGGCTGCACCCAGAGCGCCCAGCTCTACGCCGACAACTCCGGCCTGACCAAGTTCGCCGACCGGTACGGGTTCCTGCTGGTCTTCGCCGAGACCACGACGTCGAACAACCTCAACAAGTGCTTCAACTGGTTCCAGAGCGCCGATACCCAGCGCGGACAGGGTGAGGTCGCCTCGATCCGGCAGATGGTCGCCAAGGCCGGATCCGCCTACGGCGGCGACCCCACCCGTACGTACGTGACGGGCCTGTCGGCGGGTGGCGGGATGACTTCGGCTCTGCTCGCCACCTACCCGGACGTCTTCCGGGCGGGGGCGGTCGTCGCCGGTCTGCCCTACCGCTGCGCCACCGACGTCCTGTCCGCGTTCACCTGTATGAACCCCGGCGTGACCCGGACCCCCGCGGCCTGGGCGAAGAGCGTGAAGGACGCCGCCTCGGGCCACACCGGGCCGTGGCCGCGCGTGGCCGTCTGGCACGGCGACCGCGACACCACGGTCGTGCCGAAGAACGCGGACGCGCTGCGCGATCAGTGGACGGCCGTGCACGGCCTGAAACAGACGCCCGACCGCACGTCCACCATCGGGCCCAACGGCACCCGACGCGAGCAGTATCTCGCCGCCGACGGCAGCGTCGCGGTCGAGGTCGACCGGGTGCCGACCATCGGCCACGGCACCCCGGTCGACCCCGGAAGCGGGGCGCGGCAGTGCGGGGCGACGGGCACCGCCCACTTCGTCGCGTCGATCTGCTCCAGCTACTGGATCACCGAGTTCTTCGGCCTCCACGGGTGAGCCCGCGCTTCGGTCGCCGGGGCCGCGTCACCGCTCCGGCGCCACGCCCCCTCCGCCCCCTTCCCGTACCCGAAGGCAGCCGCATGCGCCCCGCACGCCTCACCGCCCGTACCCCACCCGCGCCGCGCGGATCACGCCCCCTCCGCCTGGCGCGCGCCGCCGCCACCGGGGCGGCCCTCCTCCTCGTCCTCACCGCCGACCCGAGCGGCGCCGCCACGCACACTCCGGAATCCGCGACCTGCGCCCGCCCCCACCAGCCGCACGTCCCCGGCGCCGAGCGTCAACTCATCTCCTGCCTGGGTGAGTTGACCACCGCCGGGACCGTCGGCTCGGGCCACACCGTCCCGGCCGACTGGGCCGGCCTCACCCCGAAGGACCTGCCCACGCCCACCGGCGTCCCGGGCATCCAGATCGATGGCCACTTCCCCGACACCTCCCGGACCAACACCCACCACGGCTGGGACCACGACGCCCAGTTCGTCATCCGGCTGCCCGACCGCTGGAACGGCGGCCTGGTGATCGCGGGCACCCCCGGCAACCGGGCGCAGTACGCCAACGACCGGGCCATCGGCGACTGGGTGCTGGCCCGCGGCTACGCCTACGCCGCCACGGACAAGGGCAACACCGGACCCCGGTTCCACCGCGACGGCCGACGGCCGGGTGACGCCGTCGCCGAATGGAACCGGCGCGTCACCCAGCTCACCAGGGCCGCCCGCGCGGTGACCGCCCAGCGCTACGGTCGGCCTCCTACCCGCACCCTGGCCACGGGCATCTCCAACGGCGGCTACCTCGTGCGCTGGCAGTTGGAGAACCACCCCGAGCTGTACGACGGCGGCGTGGACTGGGAGGGCACCCTGTGGCGCGCCGACGGGCCGAACCTGCTCACCTCCCTGCCGACCGCACTGCGCGCGTACCCCGCCTACGCGGCGGGCGGCGCCGGAGCCGCCCGCGCCCACCGAAATCTCCTCGCGGCGGGCTTCCCCGCGGGCTCGGAGTTCCTGTGGCCCTACCACCACCGCAGCTACTGGGACCTGACCCAGCGCGTGTACCGCGAGGAGTTCGACCCCGGCTTCGACGGGCCGACCGAGGCGGGCACCCCGTACTGCGCACCCGGCACGCCCGGCTGCGACGCGGACTACGACTACGCGCGCCGTCCGGCGCGGGTCCACCGCGCGGTGGAGCGGATCGAGCTGACCGGGAAGATCGGGAAACCGCTGATCACGGTGCAGGGCACGCTCGACGTTCTGCTGCCCATCGGCCGTGACGCGGACGTCTACGCCCGGCTGGTCCGGGACGCGGGACGCGGCGACCTGTTCCGCTCGTACCGCGTCGAGGGCGCCACCCACACCGACTCGCTCTTCGACACCTTCCCCGACCGGCTCCGCCCGCTCGTGCCCTGCCATCGCTCGGCGTTCGCAGCCGTCGAGGACTGGCTCCGCTCCGGCCGTCGCCCACCGCCCGGCCGCACCGTCCCGCGTCCCGCAGGGGCGGACGCGGTCACCCTGCTGACCAGTTGCCCGCTGAAGGGCTGACCCCGGGGCGGTGCGGCGGGCTGCGGGATCAGCGCTTGGTGCCGAAGTTCTGCACCCACCAAGGGCCGTTGGCCTTCAGGCTGACACCGGCGCCGAAGTCCTTGTACGCGCAGTTGAGGATGTTCTTGCGGTGTCCGGAACTCCGCATCCAGTCACGCATCGCGGTCTTGGGGCCCTTCGGGCCCTTGTGTATGTTCTCGCCCCAGGCCCCGGCCGGGTAGCCCGCCTTGCGCATCCGGTCTCCGGCGCTCACGCCCTCCGGGCTGGTGTGGTCGTAGTAGTTGCGCGCCGCCATGTCCTTGGCGTGCGCCATCGCGGCGGCCTGCACCCGGCGGTCCAGGCGCAGGGGCCTGCAACCCGCCCGCGCCCGCTCCTTGTTGACGAGGACCAGCAGCTGCTTCGCGTACTTCACGGACTTGCTCGGCGCCGGGCGCTTCGGCGGGGTCTTGGCGCGCGGGGCGGCGGCGGTCGCCGCGTCCTTGCCCTGGTCCTCATCGCCGGAGGGGTTGGCCAGCGCGAGCGTCCCCACCGAGGCGACAGCGGCGGCCGCCACGACACCTCCGGCCAGGATGCGAACCCTGCGCCCGCGCGTGCTCCGCCCGTGACGACCGCGCCGCTCGCTGTCGGCGGCCCCGGCCTCCGGGGTGAGGGTCCGGTCCTGCTCGCCGTGGTGATCCAGGTGCATGTCTGCTCCGCTCTGTGGTGTACGCCGGTCGGTCCGACGTATAGGAGAGCGGCTCGGCGCCTGGAGACAACACTTTTTCGCGGACGTACGAGAGTCCATGGGGCCGTACGCGAAAGTCCATCCCGCCCCGGCCCCGCCCGCGCCACCCTGACGGGCAGAGCCGACGCCCTGGCGTGCATGCCGCGGCCCGACCGTCATGGCGGCGTCAACAAGCTGTGAGGGCACTGGAGGTGGCCGCACCCTCGACCGGCACGCGCGCGTAGTGTCCCCCACGGCTACGCGCGCGTGCCTTCCATGCGCGAGCAGCGGATCTGCGTACCGCCCCCGTCAGCGGCGCCCCGCGCGCGGCGCCCCCGTGCTCTCCCGCACCACGAGATGTGTCGGCACCAGCGTCGTCCCCTGCTCGCCGGACCCGGTGCGGATCTGCCGCAGGGCGCTCTCCACGAGCAGTTGGCCGACCTGGTCGAAGTCCTGGTGGATGGTGGTCAGGGGCGGGAAGAAGGAGGACGCGTCGGGGATGTCGTCGAAGCCGATGACGCTGACGTCGCCGGGGATGGAGCGGCCCTTCTCGTGCAGGGCGCGCATCACGCCGAGGGCCATCTGGTCGTTGGCGGCGAACACGGCGGTGCAGTCGGGCTGTTCGGCGAGCAGGAGCCCGGCGCGGTAGCCCGATTCGGCGGTCCAGTCGCCGCGCGGGGCGGTCGGCACCTCGCGGCCCGCCGCCTCCAGCGTGGCGCGCCAGGCGCCTTCCCGGCCCTGGGCGGCGAACGACTCCTCGGGTCCGGCCACGTGCCACACCGTCCGGTGGCCGAGGCCGAGCAGGTGGTCCACGGCGGTCCTGGCGCCGCCCGCCTGGTCGGTGTCCACCACGCTGTAGCGGTCGCCGGCGTGCGAATCGGCCACGACGACCCGCACGTTGGGCGGCGGGACCAGGGACGACGCGTCCAGGAGGTGCACCTCCATGATGGCGATGATCGCGTCCACGGCGAGTTCGCCGAGGCGGGAGAACGCGCCGCGCACCTCGTCCTGCGTCGGCACGGCGACCGGAAGCAGCGTGACCGCGTACCCCTCCTGGGCCGCGGAGCGCGCGATGGCGTCCAGCGTGTGGACGTTGCCCGTGGTCGACAGCGTGAAGGTGACGACGCCGATGGTGCGGAACTCGCCGCGGCGCATGGCCCGCGCGGCGCTGTTGGGGCGGTAGCCCAGTTCCGTCATCGCCTCCAGGACCCGCGCGCGGGTCTCCTCGGTGACGCCGGGGAAGCCGTTCGAGACCCGGGAGACGGTCTGGCCTGAGACACCGGCCAGACGGGCGACGTCGATCATGGACGCGCCCTGCTTGCGGCGGGGCGCCCCGCCCCGACGGCCCGGCGTCCGGCGCCCGCCCGCAGGTGTTCCGCTGGTTGTCACTTGCACCCTTCCCTGCACTCAAGTCGAGTTCTCACGCAGCCTCTTGACCCTCCGCTGCGGCGCAGTGTAGACATCTCCCACTCAATGTTTACGTAAACATAACACGACCAGCGGCCCTTTCCGGCCATCGATGTTTACGTAAACATCGCAAGGCGCGCCCCTTAGGGCGCGAGGCGAGCACGAGGGGACTTGTCATGGCAACACTGCAATCCGCGGCTGTCGGGCGCGCGGGCCCACCACCGCCGCGACGGCGGCGGTCCTGGACGGGCTGGGGGTTCGTCGCCCCGTTCGCCCTGGTCTTCGCCCTGGTCTTCCTGGCCCCCATCGCCTACTCGATCTACCTCAGCCTGTTCCAGGACCGGCTGATCGGCGGCACCACCTTCGTGGGCCTGGACAACTACCAACGAGCCCTGGACGACCCCGAGTTCTGGGAGGGGCTCGGCCGGGTGGCGCTGTTCCTCGCCGTCCAGGTGCCGATCATGCTCGGGATCGCGCTGCTCGTGGCGCTCGCCCTGGACAGCGGCCGGCTGTACGGCAAGAGCTTCTTCCGCATATCGATCTTCCTGCCGTACGCCGTGCCCGCCGTGGTCGCCACCCTCATGTGGGGCTTCATGTACGGCACCCGGTTCGGACTCGTCGGCGACGTGAACGACGCCTTCGGCGCCGACCTGCCCGACCCGCTCTCCCCTGACCTCGTGCTCGCGTCCATCGGCAACATCGTCACCTGGGAGTTCGTCGGCTACAACATGCTGATCTTCTACTCCGCGCTGCGCGTGATCCCGCACTCCCTGTACGAGGCCGCGGAGATCGACGGCGCGTCCCAACTGCGCGTCATCACCGCCATCAAACTCCCCGCCATCCGCGGCGCGCTGGTCATCGCCACCATCTTCTCGATCATCGGCAGCTTCCAGCTCTTCAACGAGCCGAGCATCCTCCAGGACCTCGCGCCCAACGCCATCACCACCTCGTACACCCCCAACCTCTACACGTACTCCCTGTCGTTCAACGGACAGCAGCAGAACTACTCCGCGACCGTCGCGATCATCATGGGTCTCATCACCATGGTCATCGCCTACGTCGTCCAGCTCCGCGGCATGCGCAAGGGAGCGTGACCCATGGCCACCCCCACCAGGACCGCGGCGAGGACCACCCGCGCCACACGCGCGAGGCACACCCCGCCACCGCGCCTGCGCCCCGCCCGGCGCCGCCGCCACAGCCTCGCCCGACCCCGCCGCAGCGTCCCGCTGACCCTGCTCACCGGACTGGTCGTCCTCTACACCCTCGTGCCGCTGCTGTGGCTCGTCATCAGCGCCACCAAGTCCCAGGAGAGCCTGGCCGATTCGTTCGGCCTGTGGTTCGGCGGTGACTTCGCCCTCTGGGACAACATCAGGGAGACGTTCACCTACAACGACGGCGTCTTCACCCGCTGGCTCCTGAACACCCTCCTGTACGTCGTCCTCGGTGCCGGCGGCGCCACCGTCCTCGCCGTCCTCGGCGGCTACGCCCTCGCCAAGTTCGACTTCCCCGGCAAGCGCGTCGTCTTCGCCGTCGTCATCGGGGCGGTCGCCGTGCCCGGCACCGCCCTCGCGGTGCCCACCTTCCTGATGTTCGGAGAGATGGGCCTGACCAACACCCCCTGGGCCGTCATCATCCCCTCCCTCATCTCGCCCTTCGGCCTCTATCTGATGTGGGTCTTCGCCACCGAGGCGATCCCCGCCGAACTGCTCGAGGCCGCGCGCGTCGACGGCGCCGGGGAACTGCGCACCTTCGTCCAGGTGTGTCTGCCGCTGCTCGCGCCCGGGATGGTGACCGTCCTGCTGTTCACGATGGTGCAGACCTGGAACAACTACTTCCTGCCGCTCATCATGATCAAGGATCCCGACTGGTATCCGCTGACCCTGGGCCTCAACAGCTGGAACGCCCAGGCCTCCACGGCGGGCGGCGAGCCCGTCTTCCACCTGGTGATCACCGGGTCGCTCCTCACCATCGTGCCGCTCGTCGCCGCCTTCCTGCTGCTCCAGAAGTTCTGGCAGTCGGGCCTCGCCGCCGGAAGCGTCAAGGAGTAGCTCTCCGCGCCCGCGCCCGAACCGGCCCCCGCTACCTCCCGCTCACCGCACACCGATCCGCACGTCCAGCCAAGGGGAACACGTCCATGCCGTTGCACACCCGCCGTGCCCTGCGCGGTCTCGCCGTCGTCTGCGCACTGACCCTGGGAGCGGCCGCCTGCGGCTCCTCCGACGACGGCGCGAGCCCGAAGAACGTATCCGGAAAGGACATCGACGCGGCCCTGAAGAAGGGCGGAAAGATCACCGTGTGGGCCTGGGAACCCACCCTGAAGAAGGTCGCCGAGGACTTCGAGGAGAAGCACCCGGGCGTCGAGGTCGACCTCGTCAACGCGGGCACGAACGACAAGCAGTACACCGCACTGCAGAACGCCATGTCCGCGGGCAAGGGCGTCCCCGACGTCGCGCAGATCGAGTACTACGCCCTAGGCCAGTTCGCCCTGAAGGAATCGATCACCGACCTGTCCGGCTTCGGCGCGGACAAGCTCGCCAGCAGCTACTCCCGCGGTCCCTGGAGCGCCGTCAGCCAGGGCGGCGACAAGACCTACGCCCTGCCGATGGACTCCGGGCCGATGGCGCTTTTCTACAACAAGAAGCTCTTCGACAAGCACAACATCGCCGTGCCCACCACCTGGGACGAGTACGTCGACGCCGCCCGCGCCCTGCACAAGGCCGATCCGAAGGTGTACATCACCAACGACACCGGTGACGCGGGCCTGACCACGAGCCTGCTGTGGCAGGCGGGTTCACGGCCCTTCGACGTGAAGGACAAGACCGACGTCGGCATCAGCTTCAAGGACAAGGGAGCCGCCGCCTACACGGGCACGTGGCAGAAGCTGATCGACGACAAGCTCCTCGCGCCCATCACGTCCTGGAGCGACGAGTGGTACCAGGGCATGGCCAAGGGCACCATCGCGACCCTGGCCATCGGCGCCTGGATGCCCGCCAACCTCGCCTCCGGCGTGAAGTCCGGCGCGGGCGACTGGCGCGTGGCCCCGCTGCCGCAGTGGACCAAGGGCGGCAAGGCCAGCGCGGAGAACGGCGGCAGCTCCCTGGCCCTGCCCTCGGCCGGCAAGAACAAGGAACTCGCGTACGCCTTCATCGAGTACGCGAATCACGGAGCCGGTGTCCAGACCCGGATCAAGAACGGCGCCTTCCCCGCGACCAACACCGATCTGACGTCGGACGAGTTCCAGCAGACGAAGTTCCCCTACTTCGGCGGGCAGAAGGCCAACCAGGTCTTCGCCGAGTCGGCGGCGCGCGTCCCGGACGACTGGACGTACCTGCCGTTCCAGGTCTACTCGAACTCCGTCTTCAACGACACCGCGGGCAAGGCGTACGTGTCGGACACCCCGCTGGCCGACGGGCTGAGGTCCTGGCAGCGGAAGTCGGCCGAATACGGCAAGCAGCAGGGGTTCACCGTCCACGAGTGATCCGCCCGCCGTGCGCACGCCCGCCGCACGCCCGCCCGCGACCCCACACGCGCCCACTCCTCCACAGACGCTCGCACGACGCTCGAAAGACGAGAGTGACGATGACCCGTCGCACCACCTTGCCCCGCCTGCTGCCCGCACCGGACGGCGGCAGCCGCGCCCGGCTCGCCTACGGCGCCGACTACAACCCCGAGCAGTGGCCCCGGGAGGTGTGGCAGGAGGACGTCCGCCTGATGCGCCGGGCGGGGGTCAACATCATCTCCCTGGGGATCTTCTCCTGGGCGCGCGTCCAACCCGACGACGGGGTCTGGGACTTCGCGTGGCTCGACGAACTGATGGACCTCCTGCACGCCCACGGCATCGCCGTCGACCTCGCCACCGCCACCGCGTCACCGCCGCCCTGGCTGACCACGGCGCACCCGGAGATCCTGCCGGTCACGGCCGAGGGGGCGACGGTCTGGCCCGGGGCGCGGCAGCACTGGCGGCCGACGTCGCCGGTGTTCCGTGAGTACGCGCTCCGGCTGGTCTCCGCCATGGCGAAGCAGTACGCGGGCCATCCGGCCCTGGCGGCCTGGCACGTCAACAACGAGTTGGGCTGCCACAACATCTACGACTACTCCGACGACGCGGCCCGGGCCTTCCGCCGCTGGCTGCGCGACCGGTACGAGGGCCTCGACCGGCTCAACCACGCCTGGGGCACGGCCTTCTGGTCCCAGTGCTACAGCGACTGGGACCAGATCCTGCCGCCCCGCCTCGCCGCCTCCCACCCCAACCCCACCCAGCAGCTGGACTTCAAGCGCTTCTCGTCGGACGCCCTCAAGGAGTATCTGCGCGCCGAGCGGGACATCCTGCGCCGCCTCACCCCCGAAACGCCCGTCACCAGCAACTTCATGGTGATGGGCGGCACCAAGGGCATGAACTACGCCGACTGGGCCCGCGAGGTCGACTTCGTCTCCAACGACCACTACGTCCACCCCGGCCCCCAGGACCGCGACGAGCTGTCGTTCTCCGCGAACCTCATCAGCGGCATCGCCGGTGGTCGGCCCTGGTACGTGATGGAGCACTCCACGAGCGCCGTCAACTGGCAGCCCGTCAACGTCGCGAAACGCACCGGCGACCTCGCCCGGGACTCGCTGCTGCACGTCGCCCACGGCGCCGACGGCATCTGCTTCTTCCAGTGGCGCCAGTCGGCGGCGGGCGCGGAGAAGTACCACTCGGCGATGGTCCCGCACGCCGGCGCGGACAGCGCGGTCTTCCGTTCTGTGACCGAACTCGGCCGCACACTGGACGAGTTGGCGCCGGTCGCCGGTTCCGAGCGCGAACCGGCCGCCGTCGCGATCCTCTTCGACTGGGAGTCGTGGTGGGCCAGCGAACAGGACTCCCACCCCACGTCCCGCCTCGACTACCGCCAGGAGGCGCTCGACTGGTACTCCGCGCTGCTCGCCCTCGGGATCCGCGCCGACGTGATCACGACGGACACCGACCTCGCCCCGTACCGGCTGCTCGTCGCGCCCGTCCTGCACGTGGTGCCCGGCGAGCTGGCCGATCGGCTCACCCGGTACGCGGAGGGCGGCGGCCACCTGGTCACCACGTACTTCTCCGGTGTCGTCGACGAGAACGACCATGTGTGGCTGGGCGGTTACCCGGGCGCGCTGCGGGATCTGCTCGGCATCCGCGTGGAGGAGTTCGGGCCGCTCCTCGACGGCGACGCCGTGTCGTTGGACGGCGGTTTCACGGGCACGCTGTGGGCCGACCGGGTCGACGTCACCGACCCCGCCGTGGAGGTGCTCGCCCGCTACGGCTCGGGCGAGCACAGCGGGCGCCCGGCGGTCACCCGCCGCCCCGCCGGGAGCGGCGCGGCCGCCTATGTCGGCAGCCGCCTGGGGGCGGAGGGGCTGGCCGGGCTCCTGCCCCGTCTGCTGGAGGCGGCCGACGTCCACAGCGAGCTTCCCGCCGCCGCGCGCGGCCGGGTCGAGCTCACGGTCCGCCGGGCCGGGGACCACCGCTACCTGTTCCTGGTCAACCGCACCGATGAGGCGGTGACCCTGACCGGCCTGACCGGGGACGTACTCACCGGCGCCCCCGGAGACGTCCCGCGGAGCCACCTCACCCTGCCGCCACGCGGAGTCGCGGTCCTGCGCGAGCCCGCCCCCTGACAGCACGGCGCCCCACCCGAAGTGACAACTCCAGAAAGGATCACGATGGCACACGGCACCCGCAAACGGCCGCTGCCGACCGTCCTCGGCGTCACCGCCCTGGCCGCGGTCACCGCACTCGCCGCCGCCCCACCGTCACCCGCGGCCGAGCGCACGGCCGCCGACTCCGTCACCGTCCGGCCCGACCCCGTGCACGCGCAGCAGAAGTTCGAGGGCTGGGGCACCAGCCTGGTCTGGTTCGCCAACGCCACCGGGGGCTACCCCGACGAGATCCGCAACGAACTCGCCGAGCTGCTGTTCGGCGCCGACGGGCTCAACCTCAACATCGCCCGCTACAACATCGGCGGCGGCAACGCCCCCGACGTCAAGGACTACCTCCGGGCCGGTGGCGCGGTCGAGGGCTGGTGGCGGGCCCCCGAGGGCACCACCCGCGAGGACACCGAGTGGTGGGATTCCGCGAACCCCGCCCACTGGAAGGGCGACGCGGACAAGCCCCAGCGTTGGTGGGTCGACCGGATCAAGTCGAAGATCGACCATTGGGAGACGTTCAGCAATTCGCCCCCGTGGTTCATGACGAAGAGCGGCTACGTCTCCGGGGGCTTCGACGCCAACGAGGACCAGCTCAAGGCGGACTCCGTCGATGACTTCACCGCGTACCTCGTCGGCGCGACCCGGCGCCTGGAGAAGGCGCACGGCATCAAGGTGAAGACGCTCGATCCCTTCAACGAGCCCAACACCGACTACTGGAGCACCAGGCTCGGCCCCGACGGACAGCCCGTCGGCGGCCGTCAGGAGGGCGCGCACATGGGCCCCGGCCTCCAGCAGCAGGTCATCCGCTCGCTGGCTCCGGCCCTGCGGAAGTCCAAGAGCCGCACGAAGATCTCGGCGATGGACGAGACCAACCCGACCAAGTTCGCCGAGAACTGGAACTCCTACCCGGAGGAGGTGCGGCGCCTGGTCGACCAGCTCAACGTCCACACGTACGGCACCGCGGGCCGCACCACGGTGCGGGACCTGGCCAAGGCGGCGGGCAAGCCGCTGTGGATGAGCGAGGTCGAGGGGGAGTGGGACCCGGACGGGCAGGACTTCGAGGACATGAGGTCCGGTCTCGGGCTGGCCCAGCACATGGTCGACGACCTGCGTGAACTGGAGCCCACAGCCTGGGTGTTCTGGCAGCCCGTCGAGGACTACGACAACATGAAGCCGGGCGGTGAGAGTCCCAAGGGCGGCAACTGGGGCAGCATTCAGCTCCCCTTCGACTGCACCGCCGAGGACACCCTGAAGACCTGCCCCATCAGGACCAACACCAAGTTCGACACGGCCCGGAACTTCACCCACCACATCCGTCCGGGCGACCGTCTGATCACCGTGGACGACGCCTCCAGCGCGGCGGCGCTCGACGCCGACGGCAAGGGCGCCACGATCGTCCACGTCAACTCCGCCGGAGCGGAGCGCACGGTGACGGTGGATCTGTCGAAGTTCGCCGCCGTCAGCCCGGACGCGACCGTGACGCCGGTTGTGACCAGTGCCGACGGCGCACTGGAACGCCGCGACCCCGTCCGGGTCACGGACCAGCGCGCCACGGTCACCGTCCCGGCCGAGTCGGTCACCAGTTTCGTCGTCGACGGGGTCTCCGGCCGCAGGTGAGACCGGGGGGAGAGGGCCCGGTCTCCAGATCAAGATCTAAGTTAGGTTAGCCTTGCCTCTGTTTCCGTCAGGGGAGGGGATCTCATGCCGACTTGGAACGCGGAGGCAGGGCGGGCTCGGTCGCCCTGGTCAGCAGGGCGACCGAAATCCCGGCAGGACCGCGCACGCGCCGAGCGGCCCGGGCCGGGGCGCCGGACGGCACCGCTGACGGGCGGTGCCGCATGAGCCTGATAGACCACCGGCACCGGCACCTGGAGCGGATCGCCGAAGTGCGCGCGGGCGAGCACGCCGAGAAGGTGGGCTACCCGATCCGCGTCCGGGAGACCGAGGTCGTCCGGACCGCCATGGTCGGCGCGGGCCTGCTGCGGGTGACCCTCGGCGGGCCCGGCACCGAGGGGTTCGAGGCCCACGCGCCGGACGAGCACGTGAAGTTGCTGTTCCCGGAGCCCGACGGCACGCTGCGGCTGCCCGAGCCGAACGGGACCATGCTGCGCTGGCCGCGACCGGCGCCCACCTCACGCGAGTACACCGTGCGCCGCTACGACCCCGTCACCGGCGAGATCGACATCGACATCGTCCCGCACGACGGCGGCCTCGCCTCGGACTGGGCCCACGCCGTCGAGCCGGGCGCCGTCGTCCATGTCGCCGGGCCGCCCGGCGGACTGATCGTCCCGCACGCCTACGACCGCTATCTGTTCGCGGGCGACATCACGGCGCTGCCCGCCATCGCGCGCTGGCTGGAGGAACTCCCCGGGAGCGCCGAGGGCTGGGCGTTCGTCGAAGTCGCCGACGCCACCCAGGAGATCGAGCTGTCCGCGCCCGAGGGCGTCGAGGTGCGCTGGCTGCACCGCGGCGACCGCCCGCCGGGCACCGGCGACGCCCTCGCGCGCGCCGTGACCGCGGTGACCGTGCCCGAGGGCGAGCGGCTCTACGTGTGGGTCGCGGGCGAGGCGGGACAGATCAAGCCGCTGCGCCGCTGGGTCCGTGACGACCTGCGGCTGGCGAAGGCCGACCACGACATCACCGGCTACTGGAAGCGCGGCGTCGCCGACTTCGACGACGAGGACGGCCATGACCACGGCCACGAGCACGGGCACGTCCACAGCCACTGACCGAACGGCCGAACGGGGGGCGGGGCGACGCCGCCGCACGCGGCACACCCTCCCGCACGAGCAAGGAGCAACACATGTCCATCCGTAGATCGTCGGCCCTGGTCGGCGCCGTGGCGCTGGCCCTGGTCGTCACCGGGTGCGGCTCGTCCAAGAACGACTCGGACGCCGCAGGCAAGGGCAAGACCCGGGTGTTCGCCGCGGACAACGGCAAGATCACCATCCCGGCCCACCCCAAGCGCGTGGTGGCGACGGGCTACGCCGTGCCCGCCATGATCGAGGCCGACGCGTCGCTGGTCGGGATCTCGTCGTGGAAGCGCGGCGAGCCGCTGATGAGCGAGAAGGACCTCGCCACGTACAAGAAACTCCCCAAGGTGGCAGGGGAACTGGCGAAGGAGACCAACTACGAGGCCATCGCCGAGGCCGAACCCGACCTCATCGTCATCGGTGTCCCCGCCCCGGTCCTCGGCGACATCGACGTCAAGCGCCTGGAGTCCATCGCCCCCGTGGTGGCGATCGGCCCGACCGTGCCGTCCGCGTGGCGCAAGCTGACGCGCAAGCAGTCCGACGCCGCGGGCTCGCTGGAGAAGTTCGACGCGGTGCAGGAGCGGTACGAGGCCACGGCCGCGAAGCTCGCCAAGAAGTACAAGGGCGTGCTGCCCCAGCTCAAGCTGGGCCACGTCGGGGCGTACGGTGAGGTCGCCAAGGGCACCTTCCAGCGCGAGTTCGGCAACTCGTGGGGCACGAACATCGCTGAGGACCTGGGCGCGAAGTACTACGGCAAGGTCAAGAAGCCCGGCCCCGGCTCGCACGCGGTCAGCGAGACCCCGTCCATCGAGGAACTGCCCGCCTCGCTCCGCGACGCCGACGCCATCACGTACTCGGTCCAGGCCGACGGCAGCGTCCCCAAGGCGGTGCGGTACGTCATGGACTCCAAGCTGTGGAAGAACCTGCCCGCCGTCAAGGCCGGGAAGACCTTCCCCCTGCGCTACACCGAGGCCGCGACCTACGGGTCGGCCATGAAGACCCTGGACGCGATCGACAAGTCGTTCGCTCCGCTCCTGAAGCGGTGACCGTCGCGGGCCGCGCGTCCGGGGCTGCGGGGCAAGGGGACCGCGGGTCCGGGGCTGCGGGGCAAGGGGGCCGCGGGTCCGGGGCTGCGGGGCAAGGGGACCGCGGGTCCGGGGCCACGGCGCATCGGGACCGCGCGTCCGGGACGACGGCGCCGGGGCGGGTCACCCCGCGGATCGCCCTGCTCGTCGGCGGACTCGTGCTCCTGACGGTCGTCGCTGTCGTCAGCATCGGCATCGGCGCCCGCTCGGTGCCGCCCGCCGAAGTCGTCCGCGCGCTCTTGGACTTCCGGGGCACCGACGACCACGTGGTCGTGCGGGACGTCCGGGCGCCGCGCGCGCTCCTCGCCGTCGCGGTGGGCGCCGCACTCGCCGTGGCGGGTGCCCTCATCCAGACGCTGGCCCGCAACCCGCTGGCCGAGCCCGGCATCCTCGGGGTCACCGCGGGCGCCGGGTTCGCCATCACCCTCGGCTCGGCGCTCGGCCTGACCGGGGGACAGGCGGGCGAACTGGGCTTCGCCATCGTCGGCTCCGTGCTCGCGGCACTGCTCGTCGCCGCGGTCGGGCGGCGCTCGCCGCTGCGCCTGGTGCTCACCGGCGTGGCCCTGACCGCGGTCCTGAGCGGCGTCGCCATGGGCCTGCGGCTGATGCTCCCGGACGTCTTCGACGCGTACCGCTTCTGGTCGGTCGGCTCCCTCGCCGCCCGCGAACAGGCCCCGCTCGCCTGGCCGTTGACCGCGATCGGGGTGTGCCTGGTCGGCGCGCTGCTCCTGAGCCGGGCACTGAACGTCCTCGCTCTCGGCGAGAGCGTGGCCAACACGCTGGGCGCGAACGTGGGCCGCGTGCGGATCGCCGCACTGGCCCTGATCACCGTGCTCAGCGGCGCGGCGACGGCGGTGGCCGGACCGATCCTGTTCGTCGGCCTCATCGTGCCGCACCTGGTCCGCAGACCCGCCGGGGGCTCGGTGCCGTGGCTCATCCTCTACACGATGGTCGTCGGCCCGATCCTGCTGCTCGTCGCCGACATGGGATCACGGGTGCTGCTGCCCACGGGCGAGGTGCCGGTCGCCGTCGTGACCGCGTTCCTCGGCGGCCCCATGCTGATCTGGGCCGTCCGCCGCCACGGGGCGGGGGCGCTGTGACCGCACGCAAGACCGTCGCCGCTGCCGCGCGGCGCCGGAGCCCCCTGACCGCGCTCGGACTGCGGCCCGAACGCCGCACGGTGACCCTCGTCGCGGTCCTCACCGCCCTGATCCTCGGCCTCGGGCTCCTCGGACTCTGCTACGGCGCGTCCTGGAAGAGCCCCGGCGAGGTGTTCGCCGCCCTGAACGGGACGGAACCCTCCGTCGTCGTGATCCAGGACTGGCGGCTGCCCCGCGTCCTGGCCGCCCTGGTCTTCGGCGCCGCCCTCGGCGTCTCCGGCGCCCTCTTCCAGAACCTCACCCGCAACCCGATGGGCAGCCCGGACGTCATCGGCCTCGACGCCGGTGCCTACACCGGCGCCCTGGTCGCCCTGACCGTCCTCTCGGGCACGTCCGCGCAACTGGCCGTCGGCTCCGCGCTCGGCGGGCTCGTCGTCGCGGCTGTGATCTACGTCCTTGCGTACGACCGGGGGTTCTCCGGGCTGCGCCTGGTCGTGATCGGCGTCGCCGTCAACGCGATGGTGACCGCGCTGAACTCGTGGATCGTGCTGCGCGCCGACTTGGAGGTCGCCATCGCCGCGGTCGGCTGGAGCGCGGGCTCGCTCAGCGGCGTCGGCTGGGGCGACCTCGGCATTCCGTTCACGGTGATCGGGGTGCTCCTCGCCCTCATGGCCGCCCGCGCGCACGCCATGCACCAGGCGGCGCTCGGCGACGCCGTCGCGGTGACCACCGGCGTCAGCCTCGACCGGCTGCGCCTCCTCATGGTCCTCGTCGGCGTCGGCTGCACGGCCACGGTGACCGCGGTCGCCGGACCGATCGCGTTCATCGCGCTCGCCGCACCACAGATCGGCCGCAGGCTCGCGGGCGCGGCCGGGGTGCCGCTGCTGCCCGCCGCGCTCACCGGGGCGGTCCTGCTCCAAGGCGCCGACCTGATCGCGCAAATGCTCCTCGCCCCTGTCGCCCTGCCGGTCGGAGTGGTCAGCACCGCGATCGGCGGCTGCTATCTGATCTGGCTGCTCACCAAGGAGGTGGCGCGCGCGTGACCGCACGCCTGACCGCGCGGGACATCACCCTGCGCTACGGAGACCGGGTGGTGTCCACCCATCTGAACCTCGACGTCCCCGACGGCGCCTTCACCGCCATCGTCGGCCCCAACGCCTGCGGAAAGTCCACGCTGCTGCGCGCACTCGTCCGCCTGCTTCGCCCCGGCACGGGGGAGGTGCGCCTCGACGGCCGCGAGGTCGGCGGCTACGCGACCAAGGCACTGGTCAAGCAACTCGGCTTCCTGCCGCAGGATCCCCTCGCCCCCGACGACATCAAGGTCCGCCAACTCGTCGGCCGCGGCCGCTTCCCGCACCAGTCGCTGCTCGCGCTGTGGTCGGCGCGTGACGAGGAGGCCGTGGTCGAGGCGATGGCAGCCGCCGGTGTCGAGGACCTGGCCGACCGGCCGGTGCGGGAGCTGTCCGGCGGCCAGCGCCAGCGGGTCTGGATGGCGATGGTCCTCGCCCAGGAGACGCCCTACCTGCTCCTGGACGAGCCGACGTCGTTCCTCGACATCACGCACCAGTACCAACTCCTCGGCCTCCTCGCCGAGCTGCGCGACGAAGGCCGCACGGTGATCGCCGTCCTGCACGACATCAATCAGGCGTGCCGGTTCGCCGACCACCTGATCGCCATGAAGAACGGCCGCGTGGTCGCCGAGGGCGACCCCGGCACGATCGTCGACGCCGCTCTGGTCAAGGACGTCTTCGACCTGCCGAGCGTCATCGTCGCGGACCCGGTCACGGAGACGCCGATGGTGGTGCCGACGCTGCAGGGGGCGCGAAGAAGTCGATGATCTCCCGGGGTGCGGGGTCGCGGGGGGCCACGGCGGCGGCCGCCGCACTGCGCGGGAACAGCGCCTGCTCGTACGCCGAAAGGGCGGCCTCGATGTCGTCGGGACGAGCGGCGAGGGCCATGCCGAGTTCGGCGCCGTCCCGCATGGCCAGGTTGGCGCCCGCGCCGTCGGGGGGTGAGAGATGGGCGGCGTCGCCGAGCAGGGTCACTCCCGGCACCCGGTCCCAGCGGTGCCCGACGGGCAGGGCGTGCAGGGGGCGCGGGACCGGCCCGGTCCGGCCGCCGGTGACCAGGGCGGTGAGTTCCGGCGCCCAGCCCTCGTACTCCGCCGCGATTAGTGCGGTGGCTGCGGCGGCATCGGTGAAATCGACGGTGGCGAACCAGTCCCGAGGCTTGGTCAGGGAGATGTGGGCGTGCAGCGTCCCGTCCTTCTCCCGGTGGGCCACGAGCCACTTCCCGTGCTCGTACGGGTCGAGCGCGACGAGCGTCCCGCCGCCGACCGCCTTCGCGGTGGCCGGGTGCCGGGTGTCGGCGTCGTGCAGGAAGGTCTCCACGAAGGTCCGTCCGACGTATGCGGGTACGGCGTCGGAGAGCAGCGGCCGGACTCGTGACCATGCGCCGTCCGCGCCCACCAGCAGGCTCGTGACGGCGCTGGTGCCGCCCGCGAAGGTCACCTCGTGGCGGCCCTCGGCGAGCGCGCGGACGCCCGTGACCTTGTGGCCCCAGCGGACGGTGCCGTCGGGGAGCGCGTCGAGCAGGAGTCGGCGCAGCTCGCCGCGCTGCACCTCGGGGCTCGTGCCCGTGCCGTCGTCGGCCTTGTCGAACAGGACGGTCCCGCTGCGGTCCAGGAGCCGTATCGCTTGGCGGCCCTCCAGGACGAGGCCGCGGAACTCGTCCGTCAAGTCGGCCGCCTTGAGGGCGAGTTGTCCGCTGTCTGCGTGGATGTCGAGCATCCCGCCCTGCGCGCGTGCCGCCGGGGAGGACTCCGCCTCGTAGACCGTGACGGGGATGTCGTTGAGGTGCAGGACGCGGGCCAGTAAGAGGCCGCCGAGTCCGGCGCCGATGATGGTGACAGGGGTACGCATGGGGCTCCTCGTGTGTCGCGGTCCCGCCGGGTGGGACCCGGCGGGACCGCTGGACGGAAGATGACGGGCCCGGCCGTGCGCCCGGGCAGGAAACGGCTCAGACGACCAGGACCCGGCGCCCGCGTGTGTGACCGGCCTGGCTGTCGATGTGCGCCGCCGCGGCATCGGCGAGCGCGTACGCCTTCTCGACCGGGATGCGGAGCTTGCCCCGCTCGATGAGGTCGACGGCCTCGGCGAGGGCCTTCGGCACGTCCCCGGTCACGCCGGAGAACCGGGCGCCGTGGTCCGGCGCACCCAGGTCGGCGATGGAGACCACCTTCCCCGGGTCCCCGGTCAGTTCGACGAGTTCGCGGATCACCCCCGAACCGGCCAGGTCGAGCGCGGCGTCGACGCGGCCGAGCCGCCGCACCCGCTCGACCCAGCCCTCGCCGTACGTCGTCGCGAGGGCGCCGAGGCCCCGCAGATACTCCTGGTTCGCGGCGCCCGCCGTACCGATCACGGTGATGCCGCGGTCGCGGGCGATCTGCAGGACCGCCGACCCGACTCCCCCGGAGGCGCCGCTGACCAGCAGCGTCTCCCCGGGCCGCACGCCGGCCTGGCCGATGATGCGCAGCGCGGTCTCCACCACGGAGGGATATCCGGCCGCCTCCTCGAACGTCAGCCCCTCGGGCATCCGGGCCCAGGCCGACAGCACGGCGAACTCGGCGTAGGCGTCCGAGCCGCGCCCGAACACGCGGTCACCGACCTCGACCCCCGCCACGCCCGCACCGACCTCGTCCACCACCCCGGCGCCGTCCTGCCCGACTCCGGCAGGCAACTCGACCGGACGGACCTGCTGGAACTGCCCTTCCCTGATCCGCCAGTCGACGGGGTTCACACCCGCCGCCCGCACGGCGACGCGTATCTGGCCGGGGCCCGCGTGGGGCTCCTCGGCGTCCACGAACTGGAGAACGTCCGGACCGCCGAACTCGGCGAAGCTCACTCTCTTCATGCCCTCGAACGTAACACTAACGGTTAGTGTTTTGGGACAGCTACTGCTTTGCACCTGGTAGCGTCAGGGCATGACCGTGCCGACCGGACGCCGTGAGCGCAAGAAGGCCGCGACCCGCCAGAAGATCGCCGACGCCGCCCTGCGGCTCTTTCTGGAGCGCGGGTACGACGCGGTGGGCATCCGCGATGTCGCCGCCGAGGCCGACGTGGCCGTCACCACGCTCTTCTCCCACTTCGCCTCGAAAGAGGCCCTGGTGTTCGAGCGGGACGACGACTTCGAGCAGCGCCTCACGCGGGCGGTCACCGACCGGACGCCGCAGGAACCGCTCATCCCCGCCCTGCGCCGCGAGATCCAGGCCATGGTCCGGCACTGCACGGCGGACGGCTCCGCGCCGATCTACCGCATGATCGACGAGTCCCGGGCCCTGCGGGAGTACGAGGAGTCGATGAGGCTGCGCCACGCGGAGTCGCTGGCGGCGGCCCTCGTCGCCGATCCCGGCCTGCCGCAGAGCGCGACGGCCTGCCGGGCGATCGCGAGGTTCGTGATCGACGCCTACGCACTGGCCCGCGAGGCGGCCGACCCGCGGGCCGCCGTGGACGAGATCTTCCAGATGATCGAAGCGGCCTGGGACGTCGCCTGACCTACCGCGGGCAGCCGCCCGGTCCGCGGCCGACCGCGGACCTGTGAAACCCGTCGGCCGCTCCGTGGTGCTTCACCGGTTCTCCGGCTCGAATGCCTGGGCGACGGCCAGGCTGTCCTCGTAGACATGATGCCGGGTCACCAGGCCGTCCTGCGGCGGCCCGTCGGGGTTCCGCAGCGGCCGGTAGAACAGCTCGTGCGCGGTGGACAGCCGCTCACCGGGCAACTCGCCGTCGGACTCCTGGGACCGGGACGCGTCCGCGCCCGCCAGGTCCCCGAAGACGAACGCTCCGATCATCTAGTTGCGCGGTACGCAGGGCCAGGTCGCCCGCCGCGTACAGCCGGGGGGGCGTCGTGCGGGCCTGCGCGTCGCCCCGAACGCCTGACGCCGAGGGGGCGCCGCGCCGTCGTGTGCAGGATCGACTCGACGGAGCTGATGGTCTGACAGGCCTTAGGGCCCACGTCGGCGGGGCCCGTGCCAAGGAGGCCCTCGCCCGCACCGGCCCTGGCGCCAAGCCGGTGACACCAAGACTCACCCAGCTTTCGACAACGGCGGTCCGCGCTCCCTTCACCCCGCTCATTCACCCTGCTCAGGCCGCCATTCGGCCCCGCTCCTCCCGCGCCCCCACCCGCTACGGGGGACCGTACTCGTGTCCGAGTCGATCGCATGTGTGCGCGAAGGAGTCTTCCCTTGGTCTCCGCCAGGTTCATCGTCATCGGCGCCGTCGCCGCTCTCACCGCCACCTTGACCGCCGCCCCGAGCCCCGCCGTGGCCCCGAGCCCCGCCGTGGCCCCGAGCCCCGCCGCGGCCCCGAGCCCCGCCGCGGCGCCGACGCCCGGTCTCCCCGGCCAGCTCCGCTCAGGCGAGGTCACCTGGGCCGAGGACACCTTCAGCGCCCTGTGCCGACGCGGCACCGTCGCGGCCCCCGACCGGCGGGCCCTCCCGCTGTTCGACGGCGAGAGCGTCACCGCCCACGCCAAGAAGGTGTCACGGGACCGGGAGGGCACCCTGTTGTGGAGCGGGCATCTCGCCGGGCACCCCGACCGGCCGGTAGCTCTCGCCGTCGACGGTGCCTGCGCGGGAGGCAGGCCGCGGGTCGCCGGTGAGATCACCGCGGGGCAGGTGCGCTACGTACTGGAAGCCGTGCGGCCCGGCGTGTCCCGCATCCGGTCGTTCGACACCGCGCGCCAGACACCGCTCGTACGCGACGGGCTGCGCCTGGAGCGGACAGCGCGCCCGGCGGCGCCACCGAGCAGACGGGCCGAGCCGACGGATCCGGTCATCGACGTCCTGATCGGCTACACGCCCGGCACCGTCCAGGACACCGAGGGCGGCGCGGCCACCCTCGAACTCCAGGCCAAGGCCGCCGTCGAGGGCACCAACCAGGCGTACGCCGACAGCCAGGTCAAGGCCCGTCTGAACCTGCTCGGCACCTTCGAGACGCCGGAGTGGTCCGGGAGCGCGGCCGACCTGGACGGCATGACGGGCGCGCTCGCCGATCCGGACGACCCGCGGTACTCCGACGACTGGGCCACCAGTGTGCGCGCCACCCGGGACGCGAAGGGCGCCGACCTCGTGCACGTCCTGTCCAAGTTCACCCCCGGCCCGGGCACGTACACGGCCGGAACCGGTATGACGCCCTTCCTGCCCCGTCTCATCCCCGGCGACAACAGCCGGTACAGCACGGACGGCACCGGCTTCGGGGCGCAGCAGGCCGACACCTTCGGCACCCACCACCTCGCCCACGAGATCGGCCACAACTTCGGCCTCAACCACGACTACGTCACCGACCCCATCGAGCCCACGGCCGACAACTACCGGGCAGGCAACTACAACCCGTACTACCCGGACAACCACGGTTTCCTGCCCGAGGACCGCACCTGGGTCGACATCATGGGCTACAACATGAGCTGCGCCAGCCAGGCCACGTGCGAGAACAAGATGTGGTTCTCCAACCCCCGCCAGGACCATGACGGAAAGCCGCGCGGCGTGGCCCTCGGTTCGCCGGAACCCGCCGACTCCACCCGCGTCATGAACCTCACCGGGCCGGTGCTCGCCAACTACCGCACGCCCGCCGACAGCACCGCCCCCAAGCGCCACGCCCTCACCGCGGTGCCGCAGGACGGTACGGGCGGCACCGTCACCGCCGCCTCGACCGGTCTGTTCGCCGCCGGGGACCAGGTCACGATCACCGCGACGCCGGACTCCGGCCACAAGATCGACCGGTGGATCGTCGACGGCAAGGTGCAGCCCACCCGCGCGGCGTCCCTCAGCGTCACCATGAACAGCGACCACTACGTCGCCGTGAAGTTCGTCGAGGCGGGCGCCCCGCTCAGCCCGATCCCGACCGCCCTCACCGCCGTCAGCCCCGACACCGGCTCCGTCGACGGCGGCTTCACCGTCACCCTCACCGGCGGCGGGCTCACCGGCACCACCCAGATCCTGGTGGGCACCCCGACCGCGGGTGGCTTCCGCGGGGTCGCGGCGACGAACGTACGCGTCGTCGACGACGGTCAGGTCACGTTCACCGCGCCCGCGTACCCGGATGCGGGCCCCGTCAAGATCGCCACCGCCCGCGGCAACGCGATGACCGCGTCCATCGGCTTCACCTACACCGACTGACCTCACGCCGGATGTAACGCCCGTGCCCCCTCCGGCCAAGAACAGTCGTACGACGCAGCATCGGTGAGGATCGATCAGGGCGACGAGGAGAGTGATGGGGACCGAGAGCAGAAGCAGAGGCGGGCCGGTCGGGGGTGGGCTGCGGGATCCTCGGGTGTTCGAGGAGTTCTACCGGCGGCACGTGGACGCCGTGACGCGGTTCGTGGCGCGGCGGGTGAGCGATCCGCACACCGTCGCGGATCTGACCGCCGATGTCTTCCTCGCGGTGGTCGACTCCGCCGACGGGTACCGTCCCGGGCTCGGGAGCGAGGCGGCCTGGCTGTTCGGGATAGGCCGCAATGTCGTCCGTGCCGAATACCGGCGCAGTTCGCGGCAGGCCGGGCTGGGAGCGCGGATCGCGGGGCGGCGGCTGCTCGACGATGACGACATCGCGCGGCTCGAGGAGAAGCTCGACGCCGAGCGGGGCGGGCGGCGGGCCCTCGAACTGCTCGCGGATCTGCCCGAGAGCGAGCGGGCCGTGCTCGAACTCGTCGCCGTCGACCAGCTGACGGTGAGCGAGGCCGCGGCGGCCCTGGGGACCACCCAGGTCGCCGCCCGCGTACGGCTGCACCGCGCGCGCAGGAAACTGCGCGGCGCCGCCGAATTCGCGCGGGAGGAGCCGGAGTTCCAGCAGACCGAGCACCCCAAGCCGGTCGAGCGCACGCAGCGCAAGCCGGTCCAGCGCACGCAGCAGGACGAACGCACCCAGCACGCCGAGCACGCGCGGCAGGCCGAGACACATACCGCCAAAATCGCCTACGCGGGGGGAGAGTCATGAGCACCGAGACATTCGAGGACCGCCTGCTGGAAGAACTGCAGCGCGAAGTACGACTCCAGGGAGCCGGGGAGGGCTCGCGGCCTGCGGTCGCGCCGGTGCGCCGACGGATGGTGACGCCGGTGCGGGCCGGTGCGGTCCTGGTGGCCTGCGCGGCGGCGACCGCGACGGCGATCGTCCTGCCGGGCGACGAAGGGGGATCGTCGGCGTATGCCGTGGAGCGGCTCTCCGGCGGAGCGGTGCGTGTCACCCTCCATGACCTGACGCTCGACATCGACGAGCAGGAGGCGCTGGCCGGCAAGCTGCGCGCGGCCGGAGTCAGGGTGTCGGTGGACGATGCGCCCAAGGGCAAGGCCTGCCGCATGCCGCGTGGCGAGATGATCAGCGACACCGTCATCAGCCTGCTCAACTCCGCCGAGCAGGACGGCAGCGGCGACAGCGCGGGCGCACAGGCGGGGGAGAAGCTGCCCGAGGATGCCCAGAAGCGCCCGGGCAGGCCCGGCCCGAAGGGCAAGGTGTGGAAGCTGGTCTTCCACCGGGGCGACACCATGGTGATGGAGCGCGGCAGTGGCTTCTACCCCGGCAACGACAAGGGCTTCACGAGCTTCTACGGCATCCGGGGCAAGGCCGCACCCTGCGAGCTGGTCCCGAACCAGTGGGGGAAGAACTGACGGATCGCCGACCGCTCCCGCCCGGTCCTGTACCGGGCGGGAGCGGCGTGCTGCCCCCCCTGCACGGCGAGCGGGGGGCACCCCAACCGACCGGCCGCGCCAAGGCCCGGCCGGTCGGCACGAAGAACCTGCGGCACGCGGGCAAGTGGCTCAACGCAGCGCGATGAGCCCCGCGTCCGTCGGCTTGAAGCCGCACGCGTCGAAGTAGAAGCCCCGCAGGTGCTCGTCGAAATCGACGTGCAGCCACTCGCAGTGCGCCGCCCGCGCCTCGCGCGCCGCGACCGCCACGAGTTCGCTCCCCACCCCGGACCTGCGCACGTCCCCGGCCACCATCGTGTCGAGCACGAAGGCGTGCACACCCCCGTCCCAGGCGACGTTGACGAACCCCACCAGCCTCCCGCCCGCACGGGCACAAACCCACCCGAGGCTGTGCCGCCGCACCTGCGCCAGCCAGTCGATGGGCAACACGGCGTGCTCGAACGCCTCGGCGTGGAGCGCGTTGACGTCCGCGTTGTCGAAGCCACCGCGCCACTCGTACGTGATCGTCATGGGCGCATCGTAGGTCGGGGGCGTGCGGCAGGCGCCGCGGGAACTAAAGGGCGTTGGTGAACGAGCGCCGGTACGACCTCGGCGGTACCCCCCGGCGGCGTACGAACTGTTCGCGGAGCACGGCCGCGCTGCCGTAGCCCACCCGGTGGGCGATCTCCTCGACCGGGAGGTCGGTGGTCTCCAGGAGTTCCTCGGCGCCGCTGAGCCGGAGGTTGCGGAGCCAGGCGTGCGGGGTGGTGCCGGTCGCGGCGGTGAAGCGGCGGGCGAAGGAGCGCTTGCTCATCATGGCGCGCCGGGCCAACTCCGCCACGGGAAGCGGCTCGTGCAGGTGCTCGCGGGCCCAGGCAAGGACCTCGGCGAGCCGCTCGTCCTCGCAGTCCTCGGGGACGGGCGCGGACAGGTACTGGGCCTGCCCGCCGTCACGGTGGGACGGCAGCACCATGTCGCGGGCGATGGCGTTGGCCGTCGCCGCGCCGTACTCCCGCCGCAGCAGGTGGAGACACATGTCGAAACCCGCGGCCGCGCCCGCGCCCGTGACGATGTGGCCTTCGTCGATGTAGAGGGCGTCGGGTTCGACGGTTACGTCCGGGTGGCGGCCGGCGAGCAGCTCGGCGAACCGCCAGTGCGTGGTCGCCCGGCGGCCGTCCAGGAGCCCTGCGGCGGCCAGCGCGAACGCGCCCACACAGTGGGCCGCCACCAGCGCGCCGCGCGCGTGCGCGGCCGTCAGCGCGTCGACCACGGCGGGCGGGGGAGGCGTACGGAAGCCGGTGCCCGGCAGGGCGATCAGCAGGTCGGCGGAGGCGAACCGGTCCAGGCCGTGCTCCACGGTGAGCGGCACGTTCGAGTCCGTCGCCAGCGTCCCTGGCCGGTCGGCGCACAGGGCGAACTCGAAGCCGGGGAAGCCCGCCCCACGAGGGGCGAACACCTCGCAGACGACACCGACGGCGAGCATGCCGACTCCGGGCGGGGCGTACGCGGCGACGGTCTTGAAGGGCGGCACGGGATCAGTGTGGCACGGGTGGCAGTAACCCTGCGGTCAGCGGTAGATGTGCCGCTCGTCGTGCGCCCGCGCACACAGCACCCCGGGCAGGAGCCGCTAGTGGCTGTCGCGCATCGTGAGAATGTACGCGGCGGTCAGCGCGATGGTCCGGTCTTCGTCGTGGGACAGGTCCGTCAGAGCCCGTGATGCCGCGGTTCCCGGGATTTCCGCGAGCGCCTGTGTCAGGCGCAGCCGTGCGGCCGCGTCTTCAGCGCCGTCGGTGCCGTCGGAGAGGAAGGCGACGAGTCCGGCCGTGATCTGATCCGCCGATCCGGGACCGCTCGCCAGCGTGCTCAGGGCGTCGGCCGCGTCGACGTCGTTCGCCTGCTCGACGACCATGTCGATGAGCGTCGGAACCGCGTCGGCGACTCCGCGGGCCCCGAGCGCCAGAGCCGCACCTCTGCGGACCACGAGGTCGGCGTTCCTGAGTGCGTCCCGCAGCACCGCGGTGGCCTCGTCGTGCGGGATCTCGGCGATGGACTGGACGGCACGCTTGCGTACGTCGGCGACCGGTGAGCCGAGCCCCTCCGCAAGGAGCGGCAGTCCGCCGTCGCCCGACTGCGCCAGAGCCCAGCGGAGGGCCCCGGCGACGTTCGGGTCCGTCTCGCTCAGGACCGCCTCGACCAGGGCCTCCACGGGCACCGGAACCTCGTCGACCGAGGACAGGGCCGCGCGCTGCCGCTTCCCGGCGCTCTCCGAACCCAACGCCTGGAGCAGCGCCACGGTCTGGAGGACGTCCTCCCAGCCGGTGGGCTCCGCGGCACCGATCCGACGGAGCCGCGTGAGCAACGCCGTCTCCTGTGCGATGCGTTCGTGCGTCTGCCGCACGAGGTCGTCGATGAGGGACGAGGGCGTGAAGCCGGGATCGTCGAGCGCGGACCCGACCTCACGCAGCGAGAGGCCCAACGCCCGCAGGCTCTCGATGTGGAAGATGCGCCGGATGTCCTCGTCGGCGTACTCCCGATAGCCGCCGCCGGTACGCCCCGTCGGCCGCAGCAGGCCCAGCGACTCGTAGTGCCTGAGCATGCGGGGGCTGACCCCGGACCGCCGGGCCACCTCACCGATCAGCACGGCGCCTCACTCCTCACTCGTCGTTCCTCGCTCCTCCTCACCCTTCAATCCTCACTCCTCCTGGCCGGTCGCGCCGAGCACCATGACCCGCTTCGCCTCCTCGACCGCGGACGTGAATCCGGCGTCCGGATCGCGCGACAGCCGCTCCGTGGCGATCGCGTGCTCCCGCACGCGCGGGTCCAGGTCCGCCATCGCGGCGCGCAGCGTCGGTGAAGCCGCCTCGCCGAGTGCGATCAGCGCCCGGCTGAGGCTGAGCTGCGTCTCATGTCCACCGCGCCCGAGCTGTGTCGACAACACCGAGGCCAGCTCGGGCTCCGCACCTTCCGGTACGAGTACGACCGCGGCCCGCCAAGCGCTCCGCGCCACTTCGTCGTCGGTGTCGGACAGTAGCTCCCGTGTGATCGCCGGCCACGCCCGCCGATCGCCGATCTTGGACAGCGTGTGCAGCGCCTGGCTTCGTGCCTGGACACGCTCCGAGCGGAGTTCAAGGAGCAGCGCCGGGACCGTCGTCGACGCCGCGTGGCGGGTAAGGGCCCACGTGAGCATTTCGCGTACGGAGAAATCGGGCTCGATCGCGCACCGCTCGACGAGCTTGTCGAGGAAACGCGGGTCGGGGCTCGTACCGACCGCCAGCGCTGCCCGAAGCCGCACGGACGCGTTGCCGCCCCCCAGCCCTTGAAGGGCCCGCATCGCTTCCGTGTCCTGTACCGGCAGGGTCATCCGGACCACCTCCTAGACGCAGTGATGACCTTGACCGCAGTGAAGACCTTGTCACCGTGTCAAGGTCAAGCGCGCCTCGGGCCGCCTCCGGTCGCGAAGGTGAGCATGTGGGGCCCCGCCCCGCGCGGGCCGCCGAAGTGGCGGTGCACGCCGTCCACCGCGACCGGGGCGTTGACGCCCCACACCGTGATCCCGGCCCGGAGCCCGGCCTCGACTCCGGACGGCGCGTCCTCGACGACCAGGTGGTCCGGACGACCGGCTGCCGCCCCTCGCGTCCCCGTCCGTCAAGCCCCCGCCTTGTCCTGCTGTCGGCGCACCAGCTCCGGGATCCAGACGGGGGCGTACGGGGACGTGCAGCCCGGCGACGTCGGGTAGTCCTTGAGGACCTCCAGGCGCTCGCCGACGGCGATGGCGCGGGCACGGTGCTCGGTGTGATCGATGCCGATCTGGGCCAGGCAGTGGTTCATCGCCGACTGCAGCCGGTCCGGGGCGTCCTTCATCCGCACCTCGATGACGTCGAGGAGCCCGGCGAGGTCGAGGCCCTCGGGCTTCTTCGTCACGCGTTCGGCGGTCAGCGCCCAGCCCGCGCTCGCGACCACGGGATCCGGATCGCCGGACCAGGCCAGGCGCAGCTCTTCGGCGTGCGGGTTCTTCTTCACCACGTAGTTCACGAGCCAGTCGTGCACCTTGGGCGTGCGGGCCTCGCGCGGCATGCCGTCCAGCTCGTCGCGCTCGAACGCCTTCGGGCGGCAGATGAGGAGAGCGAGGAGCCGCGCCGCGCTGTCGTCCGTCGCCCACAGGTCGCGGGCGAGGTCCTGCCGCGTCTTGAGCCGCTTGGCGAGCGCGCGCAGCTTGCCGAGGTTCACGCCGTGGTCGTCGCCGTGTTTCTCGTTCACCGTGCGTGCCTCGGGGGCCTCGAACTCGGCCAGCTCGGCCATCACCGCGGCGACCGTCGTCTCGATCGGCGTCGTCCCGGCCACGCCGGCCTCCTGTCCGTCACGGGCGGGATTCACCCTGCGACGGAAGCCGGGGCCGCTCGCCGAACGTCCCGGTCGGCCCGGCCCCCCCCCGGCGCCGCCCTCAGGAGAAGTCGAGGACCAACCGGCCCCGCAGGCCGCCCGACTCCAGCATGCGGTGGGCCTTGGCCGCCTCGTCGGCGGGAAGCACCTCGGCCACGCGCAGCGTCAGGGTGCCGTCCTCGGCCTGGCGCCGCAGCGTGTCGAGGCTCTCGGTGTCGGTGATGCCGTCCGACACCATCACCGGCCGCACCCGGATGCCGCGCCCGGCCGGGCCGGACCAGCCCCGCAGCTCGGCCAGCGCGCCGCCGTCGGCGATGGCGGGCGCCACCTCGGTGGTCTGCAGCGAACCGTCCACGAGGCCCGGGACGCCGTCGGGGGCCAGCGCGCGGATCCGGGCGCCGACCTGGGCGCCGCGCTCGACGACGTGGTCGGCGCCGAAGCCGCGCACCACCTCGATGTCCGGCCGGGCGGCGTCCGCGATCACGGTCAGCCCGTCGGCCTTGGCCAGCTCGACCGCGTACCCGCCGACGGCACCCGCGGCACCCGTCACGGCGACGGTCCCGCCGTGCGGCACGGCCAGCGCGTCCAGGGCGAGGCGTGCGGTCATGGCGTTCATGAGGAGGGTGGACGCGGCGGGGAAGTCCGCCCCCTCCGGTGCCGGTACCACCGACGCGGCGGGCACGACGACCTGCTCGGCGTAGGCCCCGCCGTTCGGGCCTGTGAACAGGACCATGGCGACCACCCGTTGGCCCACGGCGAGCCGGTCGTCCGCTCCCGGCCCGAGCTGGTCGATCACCCCGGCGGCGTCCATGCCGGGCACGAACGGGGGCCGCCGGTCGGCCATCCGGACCGCGTGGCCGCCGGTGCGCAGCATCACGTCGGTGGGATTGACGGCGGCCGCGTGCACGCGGATGCGGACCTCACCGGGGCCCGCTTGCGGTTCGGGCAGGTCGAGGACCCGCAGTGCTTCCGGGCCGCCGAAGTCATGGACACCTATCGCTTTCATGCCGTCTGCAACTTCGTGTGTCTGCCCGGCATTCCGCACGGGAAGACGGAGCGCGCACCGGGCTCCGCCGCACGGGGTCGGCTACGAACTCCTCTCCCTGTGGCGGGAGTCGGTGAGGACGGCGCGGCTGGTGGTGCCCGTGGTGCCTGTGGTGTCTGTGGTGTCTGTGGTGTCTGTGGTATCCGTGGTGCCCCTTGTGCTCTCGGCGCGCGCAGTGTCCTCGGCGGTCTTGGCGGCCGCTGCGCCTTGGGCTCCCTCGGCGTCCGCCGCGCCCTCCGGTTCGGACTCCGGTTCGGAGGTGAGGACGAGTACCGCGATCGGTACGCGGTTCTCCAGGCCGGGCCGGGGGAGGATCCGGTTGATCGTGCTCTTGACGCCCGGCTGCGCAAGGCCAAGGGCGGCTGCGATCCGGGCGTTCGGCATGCCCTGGGCCGCCAGCCGGGCGACCTCCCGCTCCCGGGCGGTGAGGGCGGTGAGGGGGCCGTCCGTACGCGGCCCCGGGGCGGAGGCGGGGGTGGCGCCGGGAAGCAGCGGGGGCGGCAGGGCGGAGAAGGCGCGGATGAGGCGCCGGGTCACCGTGGGCGCGAGCGTCGCCTCGCCGGCACCGGGCCGCGATGCGCATGGTCACCCGGGCACTCTGCGCACAGCACAACTTGCCAGAGCGGCAACATTAGTTGTCGTCTTGGTCGCGGCCGTCGCAACCTGGTGTCCGGCCGACGGGCCCACGTACACCACCAGGAGGACAGACGATGACCACCCGCGAAGACACCGGATCCGCGCTGGGCCCGGGCGGCGAGGCGCCGCTCAACAACCGTGTCCACCACGTCCGTTCCGGCGAGCTGGACGGCTACGCCGCCATCAGCGGAGGCACGGTCGGCTCCAAGAGGCTGTGGATGGGGCGGGTGGAGAACCCGCCGCTGAGCGCGACGGACAACCACCACCACGGCGAGTCGGAGGCGGGGATCTTCGTGGTCAGCGGCCACCCCGTGTTCGTGTTCCACGACGGTACGCAGGAGGTGCGGATCACCGCCGATCCCGGCGACTTCGTGCTCGTGCCGCCGTTCGTCCCGCACCGGGAGGAGAACCCCGACCCGGTCGAGCCTGTGGTCGTCGTGATCGCCCGCACCACACAGGAACCGATCAAGGTCTCGGTGCCCGAGCTGTATCAACACACCGGCGCACAGGCGCAGTCGTAGCCTCACGCCACGGTGTCCATCCGACTGGCCCCCGTTCCGTCAGGGGGTCGGCCGGATGGGCTGCGGCCTGCGCTGTTCCTAGCCTCGGGGCATGATCATTCGTCGTTTGTGGTTGTCAGTCGGCGCGTTGACGCTGGCCGCTTCGGCGCTGCCGTGCGCCGCGGCCTCGGCGCTGCCCCGCCCCGCCGCCGAGGACCGGCCCGCGCAGCGCGACGCCGGTCAGCGCGAAGCCCTGCAACGGGACGCCGACGCCTTGCGCGACGCCGGGGTCACGGGTGTGGCCGTCCGCCTCGAAACCCCGCGCGGGACCGTCAAGGCCCGCTCCGGAGTGCGCGACCTGAGGAGCGGGCGGCCGGTCCCGCAGGACGGCTATCTGCGGCTCGGCAGCATCACGAAGACGTACGTCGCCACCGTCGTGATGCAACTCGTGGGCGAGCGGCGGCTGACCCTCGACCAGTCGGTGGAGGACGTCCTCCCCGGTGTCGTCTCCGGCTCCGGGAACGACGGGCGGACCATCACCGTCCGCGATCTGCTGCGGCACACCAGCGGCCTCCACGACTACACGCGGGACGTCTTCCCCGACCCCGGCGCCCGGACGTACTTCGCCAAACGCTGGCAGTCCTACCGGCCCGAGCAGTTGGTGGCCCTGGCCATGCGCCACGAGCCGGACTTCGCGGCGGGCAAGGGCTGGGCGTACTCCAACACCAACTACGTACTCGCCGGAATGATCATCGAGAAGCTCACCGGCAGGACCTGGGAACGGCAGGTCGAGGACCGCGTCCTGCGCCCCCTCGGGCTGCGCCGCACGGACACCGGCAGCTCGCCGTTCCTGCCGGATCCGCACACGGTGAACTACCAGCAGTTCGCCGAGGGCGGCCCGATGATCGACACCACGATCCCTTACCGCCCCTTCGACAGCGGGGCCGACGGCTCGATGACCGGTACGGCACACGAGGCCAACCGCTTCTTCGCCGCCCTCGCCGCCGGGCGGCTCCTGAAGCCCGCCGAGCTGACCGCCATGCGGACCACCGTCCCGGTGCCGCGAGGGAGCGGCCACCCGGCGGGCACCGAGGACGGCCTCGGTCTCTTCGCCACCCCGCTGTCCTGCGGCGGGAGTTACCTCACGCACGGCGGCAGCGGCTTCGGCTACGTCATGCGGACCGCCACCACCTCCGACGGCAGGCGCACCGTCACCGTCTCCGCGCACAGCCGCTCCGCGGACCCGAAGGCGGCGGCCCGCCAGGAGGACGTCATGCGGGAACTGGTCGACGGCGCCCTGTGCCGCAGCGGCGGCTGAGAGGGGCCCGACGGTTACGGGAACGTGAGGGTCCCGTCCACCGGGATCACCAGGTACCAGCGCAGTGACGTGTCGTCGTACGGGCCGCAGGCAAGGACCCGGACGTCGACGGGGTCCGGCGCGAGCAGCGGGAAGTACATCGGGCGGACGTCGTCGGACGGGTCCGGCTCCGGCGGGGCGGGTGCCGGGGCGTCCCAGAACGCCGCGACACCCGGCTCGGCGCGCACCGCCTCGACGACCTCGTCGAGGCGGGCGTTGTCCGGCCAGCGCTGCCAGGCCAGGCGCAGGCGGGTGAGCAGGTGCACGGCCCAGCGGCTCTCCCAGTCCCGCAGCTGATAGCGGGCCTCGTGCGAGAACGCCCAGGTCATGACGTTCGCGCCGGGGCGCACCAGCCAGGGGCAGTGGCGGGCGGCGACGGTGTTCGCGTCGACCACGTCCCAGGCCTGGTCGCAGAGGAAGCTGATGTGGCGCTGCTCGCGCATGAGCTGGACGAGCGCGGGGTCGGGGGCGCCGCTCGTTCCTGACCGCGCCGGGGGCTCGTGGCCGGTGCCCCGGTGCAGTGCGGCCGTCTGGCGCGGGGACAGCTCCAGGATCCGGGCGATCCCGGCGATCATCTCGCGGCCGTACCGCCGGTCCTCGCCCTTCTCCAGCGCCCGGTACCAGCGCTCGGAGACGCCGAGCAGCAGCGCGATGTCGAGCTGGGTCAGGTAGCTGCGATGGCCGCGCGCGGGGGCGATGCCGGGCACCCGCGCGGGGTCGCGGGCCATGCGCCAGGTGCGGAGCATGCGGCCGAGGTCCTCGCGTCGCGCGTTCGTCACGGGTAAAGACCTCGCAAAGATGACTGGGCTGATCAGGGGTTTCTCGGTGTCGAAGTCCGATTCGCGGCCTTGCGGCGCAGGTGGCAGGATCGCATGCCGGACGCCCGCACCGGAACCTCCCGGTTCCGGAACGATAGTGTTCCGATCTTGGGCGCGGTACGACGTCCAGGGTGGGCCCGGTCGGCACGGCCGGCGGCGCCAACGACGCTCCGCCCCCGACCCCGCGCCCTGACCTACGGAGAAACGACCGATGACCTACTTCCTGCCGGAAACCGACCCCGTACTGACCGCCGCCCGCGGTCTCGCCCTCGTCCACCCCGACAAGGTCGAGGTCAACGCCGCGCCGCTGTTCCTGCGGGCGCGCGACCCGCACCCCGACCGGCGGGTCGCCCTGGTGTCCGGCGGCGGCTCGGGGCACGAGCCGCTGCACACCGGGCTGCTCGGGCGCGGCGGCCTGGACGCGGTGTGTCCCGGAGAGGTGTTCGCCTCCCCGCACAACCGGCAGATCTACGAGGCCGGCGTCGCCGCCGCCAAGAGCGAGGGCGTGCTCCTGGTCGTCAAGAACTACACGGGCGACGTGATCAACTTTCAGATCGCGGCCGAGCGCCTGCGGCACGACGGCATCCCGGTCGCGACCGTCCTCGTCGACGACGACCTGGCCACCGACGCCGCCGACAGCGCCACGGGCCGCCGGGGCACCGCCGCGACGGTGGTCGTGGAGAAGCTGCTCGGCGCCGCCGCCGACCGGGGCGCCTCCCTGGCGGAACTCCAGGAGCTCGGCACCCGCGTCGTGGCCCAGTCCCGCAGCATCGCCGTCGCGGCCCGCGCCCAGACCTCGCCCACGACGTCGGCCCCCGCCTTCACCCTGGACGCCGGAGTCCTCGACTACGGCGTCGGCATCCACGGCGAGCGCGGCACCCGCACCATCGCCAGGCCCCCGGTCCGCGACCTCGTCCGGCGCATGGCCGACGACCTGCTCGACGCGCTGCCGCCGGGCCCCGACGAGGTGCTTGCCCTCGTCAACGGCCTCGGCGCCACCACCGACCTCGAACTGCACGCCATCAGCGTCCTGCTGACCGAGCGGCTCGCCGAGCGCGGCCTGCGCCCCGTGCTGACCGTCGCCGGGACGTACACCTCCGCCCTGGACATGTCCGGGTTCTCGCTCACCCTCACCCGCCTCGACGCGGGCTGGGCCGACCTGTGGACGGCACCCGCCGAGACACCGCTCGTCCTGCCCCGGCCCATGAGCGCCGAGGGCCCCGCCACGGCGGTGGACCGCGCCCCGGAGCGCCCCGCCTCCGCCACCCCGGCCGCCGCGCCCGCACTCGCCACCGGCAGCCGCGTGGTGCTCGACCGCTACGCGGACATCGTGGCCCAGGTCCGCGACAACCTGACCAAGCTCGACCAGCTCGTCGGCGACGGCGACTTCGGCGACAACCTCTCCGGGGGCGTCCGGCGCGCGGTGAAGCTCGCCGACGAGACGGGAGCCGACGGCGTGGCCGCGCTCGCCGAGGCGTTCCTCAACGACGTCGGCGGCACCAGCGGCCCGCTGTTCGGCCTGCTCTTCCAGCACCTGGCGGCCGCCGAGCCCGGCACGGGACAGGCGCCGTCCGTCGCGGCCCTCGCCGAGGCCACGGCGGGCGCGCAGGCCGCGATCCACCGCGTGGGCGGGGCGCGGGTGGGCGACTGCACCATCGTCGACGCGCTGGCGCCCGCCGCCGAGTCGCTGGCCGCCGCGGCCGGGGGTGAGCCCGCCGACGGTTCCGAGAGCGCGGAGGCCCCGCTCACCACCGCCGCGCAGGCCGCGATCCGGGGCGCCCTCTCCACCGCGTCGCTGCGCCCCCGGCGCGGCCGCGCGAGCTACGTCGGCGATCACGCGCTCGGCGTACCGGACCCCGGCGCGCTCGCTGTCGCGCTGCTCTTCGTGGCGCTGGCCGACATCCACGAGCCCACGATGGCGACCCGCCTCCCGGCCCCCGGATACGTGACCGTGCTCTGACCCGGCACCGCCGGATGCCGCACTGCCCAGGTGAGCCGTGTCTCACCTGGGCAGTGCCACTTGTCTATGCAACGAGTTGCATAGAAGGATTCGGGCATGGCGCTCGAGCACGCGATTCTCGTCTCCCTCCTTGAGAAGCCGGGCTCCGGTTATGAGTTGGCCCGGCGCTTCGACCGGTCCATCGGCTACTTCTGGGCCGCGACCCACCAGCAGATCTACCGCGTCCTCAAACGCATGGAGAACGACGGCTGGGTCGACGCCCGCGAGGTGGCGCAACCGGACCGGCCGGACAAGAAGGAGTACTCCGTCGCCGCGCCCGGCCGGAGCGCGCTCTCCCGCTGGCTGCACGAGCCGATCGAACCGGAGAGCGTCCGGCACGAGCTCGCCGTGAAGATCCGCGGCGCCGCCTTCGACGACCCGGTCGCCCTGATCGACGAGGTGGAACGTCACCGCCAGGCGCACGCCGACCGGCTCGCGCACTATCTCGCGGGGGAGCGGCGCGACTTCACCGGACCCGAGGCTCCCGGGACGCCCGACGCCGGTCAGGAGCTCCAGCACGTCGTACTGCGTGGCGGCATCGCGTACGAACGCATGACGCTCGCCTGGCTCGACGACGTGATCGCCACCCTCCGACGGCTCGGCCCCGAGCGCTGAACCGGGCCCGGAGCCGTCCGTTCCCCGAAGTCCTCCCTTCCTCAACTCCCGAGCCGGAAAGGCGAATTGCCATGGCCGACCAGCTGCTGTTCAACCCGCGCACGTACGACCCGACCCACTTCGACCCCGAGACGCGCAGGCTGCTGCGCGCGACCGTCGACTGGTTCGAGGCGCGCGGCAAGCGCAAGCTGATCGAGGACTACCGCTCCCGTGCCTGGCTTGCGGACTTCCTCGCGTTCTCCGCGAAGGAGGGGCTGTTCGCGACCTTCCTCACCCCGGCGGCCGACGCTCAGGAGGGGCACGGCGACAAGCGCTGGGACACCGCCCGCATCGCGGCCCTGAACGAGATCTTCGGCTTCTACGGCCTCGACTACTGGTACGCCTGGCAGGTCACCATTCTCGGCCTCGGCCCGGTCTGGCAGAGCGACAACGCCGCCGCCCGCGCCCGCGCGGCCGAACTCCTCACCCAGGGCGAGGTGTTCGCCTTCGGCCTGTCGGAGAAGTCGCACGGCGCCGACATCTACTCCACCGACATGCTCCTGGAGCCCGACGGCCAGGGCGGGTTCCGGGCCAGCGGCTCCAAGTACTACATCGGCAACGGCAACGCCGCTGGCCTCGTCTCCGTCTTCGGCCGCCGCACCGACGTCGAGGGCCCCGACGGCTACGTCTTCTTCGCCGCCGACAGCCGCCACGAGGCGTACCACCTGGTCAAGAACGTCGTCGACTCCTCGAAGTACGTCAGCGAGTTCCGCCTGGAGAACTACCCGGTGGCCGCCGCCGACGTCCTGCACACGGGCCGCGCCGCCTTCGACGCCGCCCTCAACACGGTCAACGTCGGCAAGTTCAACCTCTGCACCGGCGCGATCGGCATCTGCGAGCACGCGATGTACGAGGCCGTCACCCACGCCACGGGCCGCATCCTCTACGGCCGCCCCGTCACCGCCTTCCCGCACGTGCGCCGGGAGTTGACCGACGCCTACGTCCGTCTCGTCGGCATGAAGCTGTTCAGCGACCGCGCCGTGGACTACTTCCGCTCCGCGGGACCCGATGACCGCCGCTACCTCCTCTTCAACCCCATGACGAAGATGAAGGTGACCACGGAGGGCGAGAAGGTCATCGACCTGATGTGGGACGTCATCGCGGCCAAGGGTTTCGAGAAGGACACCTACTTCGCCCAGGCCGCCACCGAGATCCGCGGGCTGCCGAAGCTGGAGGGCACGGTCCACGTCAATCTCGCCCTGATCCTGAAGTTCATGGGCAACCACCTCCTGAACCCGGCCGAGTACGCGCCCGTGCCCACCCGCCTGGACGCGACCGACGACGACTTCCTCTTCCGGCAGGGCCCCGCCCGCGGCCTCGGCGCCATCCGCTTCCACGACTGGCGCACCGCCTACGACGCGTACGCCGAGGTGCCGAACGTCGCCCGGTTCCGCGAACAGGCCGACGCGCTCTGCGAGTTCGTCACCACCGCGGCCCCCGACGAGAAGCAGAGCCGCGACCTCGACCTGCTGCTCGCCATCGGCCAGCTCTTCGCGCTCGTCGTGCACGGCCAGCTGATCCTGGAGCAGGCCCGCCTGACCGGCCTGGAGCAGGACGTCCTCGACGAGCTGTTCGCCGTGCTCGTACGGGACTTCTCCGCGTACGCCGTCGAACTGCACGGCAAGGACTCCGCGACCGAGGCGCAGCAGGACTGGGCCCTCGGCGCGGTCCGCCGCCCGGTCGTCGACGAGGCCCGCTCGGCGCGGGTGTGGGAGCGCGTGGAGGCGCTGGCCGGGGCGTACGAGATGGCGCCGTAGCGGCCCGCAGGGCCGACGGCGAGGTGCCTGACCGCGCGTGCGCGCGGTCAGGCACCGTGGCGCTGTGGCCGTGTTGTGCCCCAGGGGCCTCAGCCCTGGCGGGGGTTGGCTACCGCGCGTCGACCAGGGTGCGGCCGTCGGTCGGGACGTGCGATGTGGCGCCAGTGCGGTAGGCGGCCTCGACGCGGGCCTGCTCGCGCGCGTCGGGGACCGCGTTCTTGCAGCTGGTGCCGGCGCTTGAGCCCGACATCAGCTGGGAGCACGGGCCGGGCTTGGTGTCCGGCAGGCCCAGGTTGTGGCCGAGTTCGTGGGCGGCGATACGGGTCTTGTCGTGGCCGTCCGTGACCGCCTGCTGGCCGAGCTGGACCTGGGCCCTGCCGCCGGGGCGGACCGGGCCGAGGGTGGCCTGCGGCCAGCCGCTGGTAGCCACGATCTGGATCTCGGCCCGGGTGCCGGGCGCGGCCTCGACGAGCTTGACGTTGTCGACGTTCGCGTTCCACGAGGCGACTCCGGCCGCGATGGCCGCCTCCCAGCCCGCGGCGCGGCTGTCGTCGTAGCGGAGCGTCACGACGGCCGACGCCTTCTTCGCCGCGGCCGGTTCGGGCGCGGACAAGGCGTTCGCGGCGGGCGCCAGGGTCAGGGCGACCGCTGCGGCGGTGCCGGCTATTCCTAGCCGTATGTAGTGCACCATTGCTGTCCCTTCACTTGTGGGGGGTCTCGGCTCCGTGTGGCGCCGAGAGTGCGGGGAGAGGGGTGCGGCGCGGTCTCAGGGCTTGTGCGCCACCGCCCCGTACATGGCGATGTCCCGGTCGCGGACGTCCCGCTGCCCGCTGCCAGGACGCCACTTGTGGACCTGGGTCACTCCGGGCTCGACCAGGTCGAGCCCGTCGAAGAACGCGGTGGTGGTCGGCAGGTCGCGGAGCACCATGGGCATGTTCTGCCGGGCGTACTCCTCGGCGACCCGTCCGACCTCCTCGGGCGCGAAGTCGGCCGTGCCGATGGTCATCGCCAGATAGCTGCCGGAGGGGAGCGGGTCGAGGAGGCGCCGCACCAACTGCTCGTCGTCGGGCGGCAGGATGAAGTGCAGCATGCCGATGACCATCAGGGCGACCGGCTGGTTCAGGTCCAGGAGCGCGCGCAGTTCCGGGCTGTCGAGGATGGCATCGGGGTCGTGCATGTCGGCGTCGACGTACGCGGTCGCGCCCTCGGGGGAGCTCTGCAGGAGGGCGCGGGCGTGGGTGAGGACGATGGGGTCGTTGTCCACGTACACCACGTGCGACTCCGGGGCCACCTCCTGCACCACCTCGTGCAGGTTCGGGGCGGTGGGCAGCCCGGTCCCGATGTCCAGGAACTGCCGGACGCCCTTCTCCCGCGCCAGGAAGTGCCCGGCGCGGTGCATGAACCGGCGGTTCTCCCGCATGTGCACGGGCAGCGACGGCCAGTGCCTGCACATGGCGTCGCCCGCCTCGATGTCCACGAGGTAGTGGTCCTTGCCGCCCAGGATGTAGTCGTACACCCGAGCGGAGTGCGCGGTTGAGGTGTCGACTCGATCCAGGGGGCTGGACATGCGGGGCTCCGTTCCTTGCTGCTGTGGGTCGTGCCAGACGGTACAGCGCTGAACCTCTGCGCGAACAGCGGCCCCACGGCCAACAAAGGCTTGGCTCACGGCAGTTGTACGAAAACGGGGCCGACGCCACTTTCGGCGACCACCGGAGCCGACGTCCCGCGTGTCCGATTCACGCGCTTGTCGCCGAGTTGCCCTCTCGTCACGCTGGCCCTTTCCAGCGGCCAGGGAGACGTATGACGATCTTCAACAAGCGACCCGAAATCACCGAACACCTCAACCGGATGCACGTCGACCTCGCCGAACTGCGGCAGCAGGTCGACGACCAGCGGCACGCCGTCGACCAGGCCCGCCAGGACGCCAACGCCGCCATCACCACCGGCCTCGCCGAGATCCGAGCCGTCGTCCGCGAGGCCCTGGGCCGCGGCCACGACGCCCTCCGCGACCCGCTAGCGACCCTCAGCACGGAACTGGTCGCCATCCGCGCCGCACTCAACGACATCAGCCGCCGTCGGCCGGAGGGAGAGGCAACACCACCCGCCCGAGAGGGGTCGCCGTCCGCGGCCGAAGAGCCCGGACGTCACGAGGGAGAGCGCGTGCGTCACGACGAAGCCGACGACGACCACCTCGACCTGCTGAGCAAGGCCGCCGGGATCTCCGCCGCGCGCCTCACGGTCCACCGCGACACCTGGGCCTTCCTCGTCGAACACGCCGGGCAGGACCGGCACTTCCACATCCCCGGCGCCGTCGCGGAGGACCGCGGCACCGTCGCGGTCGACGTCTCCGGGCTCAGCCTCGTCGCCGCCCTCACCAGACTGCGCGACGTCCGGCGCGCCCCAAGCGTCGACCCCGGCACCGCGGCCATCGCCCGCCACCTGTACGAGCGCATCGCCGCCACCGTGCGCTCCCTGACCACCTCACCCCGCCCCGGCGCCGAACCCGTCCACATCGCCATCGACGACCGCGCCGCGCCCGCCACCGACGAGGACCAGCCACCGGACGCGCTGCGGACTTGAGGCGATCGCGGCTGTCGCTACGGCTGTGACCGCGCCGGGTGGCGCTCAGCCGCCGGAGCTGTTCGCCGTGTTGAGCCACGCGCCGATCGTGGGCAGGGCCTCGGGTCCGCTGTCCTGCTCCACGGAGCCGACGAGGTCGGCGATGGAGACGCCCCGCAGGGACGCCTGCCAGGCCGCTTCGGCGGCCGCCATCGTGCGCGCGACGGGGCACGCCTTGGCGCAGTCCTCGGGCGGAGTCCCGAACGGGCCCCGCTGTCGGATCTCGGTGCACACGAACGCCGGGCCCGCCCCGTCGACCGCCTGGACCACGTCCAGGACGGTGATCTCGGCGGCGGGTCTGGTCAGTACGTATCCACCGGTCTTGCCCTGGACGGACCTGACGAGGCCCGCGCGGGACAGGGCCTGCATCTGCTTGGCCAGGTAGCTGGGCGAGACGTCGTGCAACTGCGCGAGGCGGGCGGCCGGGACCGGCTCGCTCGCCGCGGTCAGCACCACACAGCAGTGCACCGCCCACTCCACGCCGCCGGACATCTTCATGTGCTCTCCCCGTGTGCCGTGCTCGCCCGCTTGACTCGGACACAGGGTATCCGAGTATTATCTCGGACATCAGGTATCCGAGTTAGCTACGTCATGTGACGTGACGGTGGCACTCGATTCACGGAAGGGCGCGATCATGAAGATCACCGTCATCGGCGGCACCGGCCTCATCGGTTCCCAGCTGGTCTCCAGGCTCCGCGACGCCGGGCACGAGGTGGTCGCCTCGTCCCTGTCGACCGGGCTCGACCTGCTCACCGGCGCGGGTCTCGACGAGGCGCTCGACGGCGCGGACACGGTCGTGAACGTGTCGAACTCGCCCACGTTCGACGAGGCCTCCCCGGCGTTCTTCCGCACCACCATGGAGAACCTGCTGGCCGCGGGGGAGCGTGCGGGCGTGACCCACCAGGTCATCCTCTCCATCGTCGGCGTCGACCAGGTGCCGCAGCTCGACTACTACCGTGCGAAGGCGCTCCAGGAGGAGCTGCTGCGCGGCGGACCCACGCCCTACTCGATCGTGCGCGCCACCCAGTTCTACGAGTTCGTGGACGCGGTCATGTCCTGGACCTCCGACGACGAGACGGTCCGGCTGCCCGCCACCCCCGTCCGGCCCATCGCCGCGGCCGACGTGGTCGCCGCCCTCGCCGACGTCGCCACCGCCCCGCCCCTCAACGGCACGCTCGACGTCGCGGGCCCCGAGGCCTTCTCCCTGGACGACCTCGGCCGCATCACGCTGGAGCACCGGAAGGACCCGCGCACCGTCGTCACCGACGACAAGGCGGGCATGTTCGCCGCCGTCGAGGGCGACGTCCTGGTCCCGCGGCCCGGCGCGCGCCTGGCCGCCACCCGCTACGAGGACTGGCTCGGCGCTTCTCGGTAGTCGGCGCCGGACCGCTGTCGCGCCCGAGGCGGTGGGGCGTGGTCGGCTCGGGCGCGGGGCCGGGTGAGGGAGCGTCATCTGCTGTGTCTCGTAACGCTGTTACGTATCCATCATGAGCCGATAGAGGCACCATCACGCCCAAGCGCGACAGTGACGCGCATGAACAGCAGCATGCGTACGACTGTGAACCCGACCAGGCCCGGGACCGTGCTCCTGGCCCTGGTCGCCTCCACCGCTCTGACGGCGACCTTGGCGCTGGCCACCCCCGGCGCGGCGTCCGCACCGAAGTCGTCGGGCATCCGCAACACCCCCGTTCCGCGGATCAGTTGGGGCGCCTGCCCGAAGGCCGATCCGCCCGAGCCCGACCCCAGCCCCAAGGCGCGGTGCGCGACGGTCAAGGTGCCGGTGGACTGGGCGAAGCCAAGCGGGCCCAAGGTCGGCATCTTCGTCGCCCGCTACCCGGCCACCGACCCGTCGCGGCGCATCGGCGTCCTGATGTCGAACCCCGGCGGCCCCGGGGCGCCCGGGGCCGATGACGCGCTGTACGCCGACGATCCCGTAGAGGGCTACGCCCCGGCCATGCTCCGGCGCTTCGACATGATCGGCTTCGACCCGCGAGGCATCGGCCGCAGTCAGGGCGCCCGCTGCGACGAGTCGCTCCTCGACGCGATCCCGGCCCGCCCGCGCAACGCGGCCGAGTTCGCGCGCCTTCGCACCCTGAACGGCCGGTTCGCGGACAGTTGCCGCGAGCTGACGGGCCCGCTCGCCGCCCACATGGACAGCGAGAGCGTCGCCCGCGACATGGACGCCATCCGCGCCGCCCTCGGTGAACGCCGGATCAGCTTCCTCGGCCACTCCTACGGCACGTTCATCGGCGAACGCTACGCGCGCCTCTTCCCGGACAGGCTCCGCGCACTGGCCCTCGACAGCGCGATGGATCCGAACCGGCCGACCGCCGAGCGGTACCTCAGGACGGGCAGCGTCTCCCTCAACGGCACCCTGAAGCGGCTCGCGGCCTGGTGCGCGCGAAGCGCCTCCTGCGCGCTGAAGGGGCAGAGCCTCGCGGGCGTCGTGGACAGGCTGTTCGCCCGCGCCGACGCGGGTACGCTCCGCTTCCCCGGCCCCGACGGGCCGACGCGGGCGAAGATGAGCGCAGATCAGCTTTCCGGCTTCCTCAACGCCCGGCTCGAGGGGTGGTTCCCGCAGACCACGGCGCGGGAACTGGCCGCGCTGCACACCGGGAAGGGCAAGGTCAGGTGGTTCGACAACAGCCTCGACCCGTACGCGCGGCTCGTGATGTGCCGGGACTACGACCTCCGGATCCGCGACTACGCGCACTATCGTTCCCTGCGTGCGCGAGTGGCGAAGGCCGCACCTCACGTCCGCTACAACGCCCAGTCCCTGGACACCATCCTCAGCTGTCAGGGCTGGACCATGCCGCCCAAGCCCCGCCCGGCCCGGGCGCCGGGCGGTCTCCCGCCCGTCCTCGTCGTCAACGCCACCCACGACACGGCGACCCCGCTGGCGGGCGCCCGGCGCATGGCGGCCGCCTACCCGAAGGCGTCCCTGTTCGCGATGGACGTCGTCGGCCACTGGCTGTACCGCAGGGGCGCGACGGAGAAGGTGATGCGGGTCGTCGACGACTACCTGAGGGGCCGGAAGGGCTGAGAGGGATCGGGTGTCGGCGTGCCGGGCCGCTCAGCCCTCGGCCCTGGGCGGTTCGGCGCCCTCCTGGCGGATCTCGTCCAGCGAGTCCTGGAGCAGCGCCTTGGCGCGGGTGAACCAGTCCGTCAGTACGGCGATCTCGTCCGGGCCGTAGTCGGCGAACAGCGTGCCCAGGCGCTCGTAGACGGGGCCGTACACCTCCAGGATGCGGCTCTGCGCGGACTCCTCCATGGTCACGTGGACGCGGCGGCGGTCCTTCGGGTCGGCCTGGCGGCGTACGTAACCGGCCTTCTCCAGGCGGTTGAGGACACCGGTCACCGCTCCGGTGGTGAGCCGGGCCCGCTCGGCGAGGTCGCCCGCCACGAGGGACTCACCGGCGTTGGCCGCCTCGATGAGGAAGCCGAGACAGGTGAGGTCCGTGACGTTGAGGCCCATGCGCCGGGCGATGTCCTGCTGCCCGAACTGGGCCGTCGCGATCATCCGGTCCATCGCGTACAGCGCCTGGTCGGCCGTCGCCGCCGGACGCGTCTTGCCCTGCACCACAGATCCCCTTAGCATCTAAGTAAATTAGCTCGCGAGATAAGACGTATTCGCGCGGGCGAGTCGCGATCACCCGTCACAGCATCCCATTTCCCGAGGAGACGGCCATGAGCATGCACGGAGACCACGACATGGGTCACACGGTCGCGGGCTGGACGGGCACCTGCACGGCCGTGCTCGGCAGCGCGGTGATGGGGGCGGGGCTCGCGGCGGACTCGACCGGGGCGCTGGTGGCGGGCGGCGCCGTCGTCGTCCTCGCCGCACTCGCCACCTGGCTCCTCCACCTCGCCGGGTGGGGCAAGCCCACGGGGCCGCGGCCGGTCGCGCAGCAGCCCTGGCGGGTCCGCGACACCGCGGCGCGCCGCGGCCACGCCCACTGCCTCGGCTGCCGTCTGGCGGGACGAAAGGGTGCGACGGTGCCGGTCGCCGTCCCCGCCGTCGTACCCGCTGCCGCTGGCGAACGCGTACCGGCGCCGCAGCGCTCGTAACGGTGAGAACTGAAATGGAGACCGCTGAGACCCAGCTGTTGCCGCCGCGACCCACTTGTGGCAACGAGCACCCAGCCGTAGCCGCGAGAGTCTGGGCCGGCCCGGCTCGACCGCGAGAAAATCCTTCGGTGTCCATCATCACGTGTGTGAACTGCGGCGAGCTTCTGACCGACGAACTCCGACAGGTCCCCTTCCCGCCCACCCCGGAGAAGTTCACGGGTGAGCGCCTGGGCCTGCCCCTCTTGCAGCAGGGGACCTACGCGATCAACCCCGAGACGGGGGCAATCACCCTGCACCCCGACGGTGCCCCGGGTACCCACCGGCACCGCGGGCCGGGGCGACAGAACGGCTGCTGCGAACCCGACGGCCTCGACGGCCCCAACCTCGTGTGCGCCGGCTGCGGGGCCGAAGTCGCCACGCGGCAGACGGACTGCTGGCAGGAACACCTCGTCGCCGTCATCCCGGAAGCCGTGGAGGTCAATACGGAGGGCCCGTGAAGTCAGTGATCGACCGCCACCGGTCACACTTCCCCGCCGCGATCCGTCAGCCAAGTGAAAGCAAGGCGTGACGACTGACTGATGCTGAGGGAGAAGACAATGGGAACGCGCTCGATCACCGCTGAGGTCCCGCTCGCTCCGCGCATGAAGGAGGACCCCACGGAGCTGGTCCCGGAGGTGGCGGAAGTGTCGGCGGCCCTGTTCAAGGTCGTCGGCAACGGCTCGGTGCCGCGTCCCACGATCAGCCTGGTCCACCTGCGGGCGGGGCAGGTCGTCGGCAGCACGTATCTGACGGTGCTGCACACGGGATTCCTGCGCACGGCGGGGCAGTCGGAGGAGCGGATCACCTCCGTGGCGTCCTGGCAGGACTCGCCGTACTTCACCGCCGCCGAGCGGGCCGCGCTGGCTCTCGTGGAGGCCGTCCTGCGGCCGTCCGAGGACGGTGAGCGGGTCTCCGACGCGTTGTACGCAGAGGTCGCCGAGCACTACGAGCCCAAGGCGCTCGCCACCTTGATGTTCGCGATCGGCCAGGTCAACTTCTTCACCGCCACGGCACTCATCGCCAAGCCGGTTCCGGGCCGGGCGTTCACGGACCCCTGGAAGTAGGACCGTAAGCAGGACCTGAAGCAGCGAGACCTCAGGGGCAGCCCCTGCCGTTCGGATCCCGGCGCGCGGGACCCGAACGGCCGGGTGGCGGCCGAGTGCAAGGGGCGCGGAGGCGCGCGGAGGGGTGGCGGGCGGCCCTGACCCGAACGGGTTGCCTCCCTCGCGCCGCGCCGGGGAGCCAACCGTTGCCTGGGCAGCACGGGTCCCTTCCGGTGAGAGGGAGGTTCGCATGACGTTGCGTACGGTACGGACCACACTGATCACCCTGGTCGCTGCGGCCGCGATGGTCGCCGCGGCCGGGCTGAGCGCCCCGTCGACAGCGGCCGAGGCGTCCGCCGGGTCGGCCGCCCGCGGGCATGAACCGACCCGGGCCGCCATGGACGCCGCGGTGAAGGCGGGAGTCCCGGGTGTCCTGGTGCGGGCGCACGACGCGCGCGGCACCTGGCACGGCGGTGCGGGGGCCGCCGACCTCGGCACGCGGCGTCCCCCGCTGCCGGCCGACCGGTTCCGGGCGGGCAGCATCTCCAAGGTGTTCATCGCCACGGTCCTGCTCCAACTGGAGGCCGAGGGCAGGCTCAGCATGTCGGACACCGTGGAGGAGTGGCTGCCGGGCCTGGTCCGCGGCCACGGCCACGACGGCCGCAAGGTCAGCCTCCGCCAGCTCCTCAACCACACCAGCGGCATCTACGACTACACCGAGGACCCCGACCTGCACCTGCAGGGCAAGATCTACCTGTCCCACCGCTACGACACCTGGCAGCCCGAACAGCTCGTCGCCCTCGCCATGCGTCACAAGCCGAAGTTCGCGCCCGGCTCCGGCTGGAACTACACGACCACCGAGTACGTCCTCGCCGCGATGGTCGTCGAACGGGCCACGGGCCGCAGCTACGCCGCCGAGGCCGAGCGGCGGATCTTCGAGCCGCTCGGGCTGCACGCCACCGGCCTGCCCGGCACCGGCGTCCGGATCCCCGCGCCGAGCGGGCGGATGTACACCAAGTTCCCCGACGACCCGCGGCACACCGTCCACGACATCACCGAGTTCAACCCCTCCTGGGGCTGGGCCGCCGGTGAGATCATCTCCAGCACCGGCGACCTCGACCGCTTCCTCACCGCCCTGATGCGTGGAGAACTGCTCCCCGAGGCCCAGCTCAAGGAGATGACGACCACCGTCCCCTCACCCGACTTCGGCGACGGCCAGGACGACGGCCTCGGGATCTTCCGCGCCAAGCTGCCCTGCGGCAAGGTGGTCTGGGGGCACACCGGCTTCCTGCCCGGTTCGCAGTCCATGGCGTACACCACCCGCGACGGACGGCACCGCCTGGTGGTCAACTTCAACACCGACTGGGCGGGCGACACCGACGCGGCCGCGTACGTACTCCTCGCCGAGTTCTGCGGAACGACCCCTCCCGCCACCCTCACCCGGTGACCGCCCTTGCTCGCTGACGGCTGGACGCCCCACGCCCGGCCGTCCGGCGCAGGACTGACACGATGACGCGATGGAGCATGTGCGTCAGATCGTCAGCTCAGGATCGCCGTTGGAGCCGCAGATCGGCTTCTCGCGCGCGGTGCGCTCGGGACAGTACGTCGCCGTCGCGGGCACGGCCCCGATCGGGGACGACGGCGCCACCGTCGGACCCGGCGATGTCTACGCCCAGACCGTGCGGTGCCTGGACATCGCCGAGCGGGCGCTGCGGGAGGCGGGGGCGTCGCTCGACGACGTGGTGCGCACGCGCCTCCTGCTGACGGACGTGACGCAGTGGAAGGAGGCCGCGCGGGCCCACGGCGAACGCTTCGCCGCAGTCCGCCCCGCCTGCACGGTCGTCGAGGTCTCCCGCTTCATCGACCCCGCTTGGCTCGTCGAGGTGGAGGTCGACGCGGTACTCGGCAGGGAAACGGGCTGACCACCGGTGGCATGCCCTGTCCTGACCGCCCCCGGCGGCGTTCAGGCCAGGGCATGCCCCGGGTGCGGGTCCACGTCGGAAACGCGGGCGGACCCCCAGGCGTTACTCGCCACGCGTCGTGCCCTTCGCGGGATCCCGCTCGCCGCCGCCCACGGCGGCGCTGCCCGCCGTCATGCCCCCGGCAAGCTTGCCGCCCTTGCCCAGGACGGGCGGCTTGGTGGGGCAGTCGTCCTTGAGCCTGCCCAGGGGGCGCGCCGTGACTCCGGCTCGCGGACGAAGTCGCCTGCCTGAACCGCGAGTCGGGGAGTCGGTGGTGCCGCTCGCCGACGCGGTGGCCACTCCGGACGGGCCGAGGCCCGCCGTGAGGACGGTGGCCGCCAGGATGCGGGTTTTGCGCACGGTCGGATTCCTTCCGTGGACCGGCGGCCCAGGGGCGGGCTGCCGGTACTGAGACTGATCGCCGAAGGCCTGTCGAACCCGGAGGTCGCGGCCCGCCTGCACGGCAGCGAGGAGACGTTGAAGACCCATGTGAGCCAGGTGCTCGGCAAGCTCGGCCTGCGCGACCGGACGCAGGCGGTGGTGGCGTATGCGTCGGGTCTTGTGGTGCCGCGGGTGGGCGGGGGTCAGGACCTGTCCGATGGATCGGCGTGGCGCAAGGAGCGCGCGTGCCAGATGTCGCGACGCGGCGCCGACCCGTCGGAGACAGGTCCCACCGCTGCCCCGGCGCCAGTGGGCAAGTCCTTGAGGGCTATTGCGGCGCGGCCGATGCCTCCGACCCCTCGACCTTCTTCACCACAGTGTCCTCGGGGCCGAGGCGGCGCCCATCGGCCGCAAGGGCCTCAAGGGCGCGCAGCGGGCGCCCGCTGCGGCGGTCCACCAGCTCCGAGTGCGGTTCGCCGGGCTCGAAGAAGTGGCCCTCACCCCACTGTCGCAGCGCCACGATGACGGGGAAGAGGTCCTGACCCTTGGGGGTGAGGACGTACTCGTGGTACGAGCTGCCGTCCGATGCCGGTACGACGTCGAGGACGCCGCCCGCGACGAGGCCGCGCAGGCGTGTGGACAGGATGTTCTTCGCCACGCCCAGGCTGCGCTGGAACTCCCCGAAGCGCCGGCTGCCGTCGAAGGCGTCCCGCACGATCAGCAGTGACCACCAGTCGCCGATCGCGTCCACCGACCGGGCGACCGGACAGGTGCTCTCGTCCAAGCGGGTCCGTCTGACCACGGCGGCCTCCGTCCGACGTTAATGGTTGCAACATGCTACCAGGCGAGGTTACGTTTCCCATCTGGTAGCAACATGCAACCACTGACCGGAAAGGGATCCCGTGACCTCCTGCGACGAAACGCCCCGGGCCGTCGAGGCGACCGGGGAAGCGCCGACACGCGCGCTCTCCCGCCGCACCACACTGCTCTTCGCCCTCGCCGGCGCGGTGGCGGTCGCCAACGTCTACTTCGCCCAACCGCTCCTGGCCACCCTGAGTCAGGACTTCGGGATCAGCGAGGGCGCCGTCGGAGCCATCGTCACCCTGACGCAGATCGGCTACGGCCTCGGGCTGTTCCTGATCGTGCCGCTCGGCGACCTGATCGACCGCAAGCGCCTCATCCTCGTCCAACTCGTCCTGCTGGCAGGGGCGCTGACCGCCGTCGGGCTCTCGGGGACGGCCTCGGTCCTGCTGATCGGCATGACCCTGATGGGCTTCCTCGCGGTCGTGACCCAGTCCCTGGTCGTCTTCGCCGCCTCTCTCGCCGGACCGGCCCAACGCGGCCGTGTCGTCGGCCTGGTGACCAGCGGCGTGGTCATCGGCATCCTGCTCGCCCGCACGGCCTCCGGGCTCCTCGCCGACCTCGCGAGCTGGCGGGCGGTCTACCTCGCGTCCGCGGCACTCACCCTCGCCCTCACCCTGGCCCTCCACCACGAGCTCCCACGCCGGACCACGCCCCCTCCCGCGCTCAGCTACGGCCGACTGCTCGCCTCGACGATCACCCTGTTCACCCGCGAACGCGTGTTCCGCGACCGGGCCCTGCTCGCCCTCCTCGTCTTCGCCGCCTTCAGCGCCCTGTGGAGCTGCGTCGCCCTGCCGTTGAGCGAGCCTCCCCAGTCGCTGACGCACACCGCGATCGGGGCCTTCGGTCTCGTCGGCGCGGCGGGCGCCCTCGCCGCCGCCCCGGCCGGGCGTCTGCACGACCGCGGCTTCGCCCAGCGCACCACCGGCACAGCCCTCGCCCTCCTCGTCGCCTCCTGGCTCCCCTTGGCCTTCACCCGGCAGTCGCTGTGGGCGCTGGCCATCGGCGCGATCGTCCTCGACCTCGCCGTCCAGGCCGTCCACGTCACCAACCAGAGCCTGATCTACGGCCTCCGCCCCGACGCCGGAGGTCGCCTGATCGGCGGCTACATGGTCTTCTACTCCATCGGCAGCGCGACGGGAGCGCTCGCGTCGACCACGGTCTACGCGGCGGCCGGGTGGGGAGCCGTCTGCGTCCTGGGCGCCGGGATCAGCGCGACGGCTCTTGTTCTGTGGGCGGTGACGCGACGCGGCGCGAGGGGCTGAGCGCCCGGGCCGCGGGCCTGGGCGGGGCTTGGCCTCTCACCCCACGACGACGGACCGACCAGTCACTTTGTGTTATCCTCAACCGTTTGTACGGTGGTGAAGCTGGCGACTTCCGCAGGCCAGGCCGCTGGCCCTGCGCGTGGCTGCTCACTCCCCGTTTCTCGTTCCTGCCGGGCCTTCCTCGGTACGTCCCTCAGACGGAAGGCTCGTCATGAACCACCCGGACCGCGCTGACCACCAGGACCGCCCCGGCACCCCGCAGAGCGACCCCGCCGGGCCGGAGGCCGCCACCCCCGCCGCACCCCCGGTGACCTCCTTCGCCGACCTGGACCTGCCCCCCGCGGTGCTGCGCACGCTCGGCGAGCTCGGCGTGACCGAGCCCTTCCCCATCCAGGCGGCCACGCTGCCGAACGCCCTCGCGGGCCGCGACGTCCTGGGGCGCGGGCGCACCGGGTCGGGCAAGACGCTCGCCTTCGGCCTGCCCCTTCTCGTACGGACGGCCGGGCGGCGCGCGGACGCGAAGCAGCCCCTCGCCCTGATCCTGGTGCCCACCCGGGAGCTGGCCCAGCAGGTCACCGAGGCGCTCACGCCGTACGCCGAGGCGCTGCGGCTGCGGATGGCCACGGTCGTCGGCGGCATGTCGATCGGCCGCCAGGTGGCCGCGCTGCGCGACGGGGCCGAAGTCGTCGTCGCCACCCCCGGCCGCCTGCACGACCTCATCGAGCGCAAGGCGTGCCGCCTGGGCCGGGTGCGGATCACCGTGCTCGACGAGGCCGACCAGATGTGCGACATGGGGTTCCTGCCGCAGGTCACCGAGGCGCTCGACCAGGTGCACCCCGACGGCCAGCGGATGCTGTTCTCGGCCACGCTGGACCGCGACGTCGACCACCTGGTCCGCAGCTACCTGCACGACCCCACCGTCCACTCGGTCGACCCGGCCGCGGGGTCGGTCACGACGATGGACCACCATGTGCTTGTCGTGCACGGACCCGACCGGTACGCCGTCACCACGGAGATCGCCGCCCGCGACGGCCGCGTCCTGCTGTTCCTCGACACCAAGCACGGCGTCGATCAGCTCACCCGGCACCTGCGCGCCAGCGGCGTGCACGCGGCCGCCCTGCACAGCGGCAAGTCCCAGCCGCAGCGCACCCGGACCCTCGCGCAGTTCAAGAACGGCCAGATCACCGTCCTCGTGGCGACCAACGTCGCGGCCCGCGGCCTGCACATCGACGACCTCGACCTCGTGGTCAACGTCGACCCGCCCACCGACCCCAAGGACTATGTGCACCGCGCGGGCCGCACCGCCCGGGCCGGGGAGCGCGGCAGCGTCGTCACCCTGGTCCTCTCGGGCCAGCGCCGCGAGATGAGCAAGCTGATGGCCGATGCGGGCATCGAGGCCAGGACCACCAAGGTCCGCTCGGGCGAGGCCGAACTGAGCCGGATCACCGGCGCCAAGGCCCCCTCCGGCACCCCGCTCGACGGCGGGCCCGCCGCGCCCCGGCCCAAGAACACCAACCTTCCCTTCCGGGGCCTCGGCACCAGCAAGGACGCCTCGCGAGGCACCGGAGGCACCGGAGGCAAGGGCGGCCGCAAGTCCGGCAAGTCCGGCGAGGCCCGCAAGCTGGCCGAGGCCCGCAAGGCGGCCCGGGTGCGCCGCGGCGGCTGACCCGCTCCGCCAAGTTGTCTGCCAGCGCGTGCCCTTCGGTCTCTTCGCGTGGGTGGCGGCGATCGTCGACGGCAAGGCGTCAGGCGGTGATCCCCGTCGGCAACGCGTCCGAGGTGTCCTGGCCACCAGGACGATGTCCGGGCCGAGTTCACCGTGTACGCGCGGTCGCACCGGGTCTGTCCGAAAGGGCATCATGCGGGGCGCCCCAGCCGCTTCGTCCGCTGATCAAGCGGCTAGCCTCCGTACACATGACCGATCTTCAAATTCCTGACCAACTTGCGGACAAGGGCGCGAGACCCCCGGCCCGCCGTGTCCTGTGGTTCGCCGCGGGCGCCACCGCGGCCCTGCTCCTCGCCGACCTCGGCACGCGTGCCTACAACCGGTACGACTCCATACCCACCATCCGCAAGTTGGTGAACGTCGACGTCGAGGCCAACCTGGCCACGTGGTGGAACAGCACGCTGCTGTTGGCCGTGGCGGGCGTGGCACTGATCGCCGCCCTGCTCAGCGGGCGCGACGCGCGTCCCGGGCGGCTGTCCTGGCTGGGCCTCGCGGCCGCGACCGCGCTGCTCAGCATCGACGAGTCGGTCTCGCTGCACGAACGCCTCGGCGAGGTCGGCAAGTCGTGGAAGGAGTGGGCCGGGGGATCGCTGCCCACGCACGCATGGGTGCTGCCCGGCGCGCTGCTCGCGGTGACGGGGACCGTGATCGCCGTGCTGTGGGCGCGGAAGCTCCCACGTGACCTGCGCAACGGCCTTCTCGCCGCACTGGGGGTGTATTTGGGTGGGGCGCTGGTGACGGAGGCGTTCAACGGCTGGGCGCTGGAGAACGACCACAGCCTCGTGCTCATGCTGGGGACGCTCGTCGAGGAGGGGCTGGAGATGAGCGGCTGCATCGTCGCCCTCGCCATCCTCAGCCGGTACGTCCTGCTGGAACGTGATCCGGAGTCAGGGCGCGCGATGGTCAGGCTGCGGGGCAACTAGGGGGTGCGTCCGGCCCGTCGGGGTGGGGCCGGACCTTCAACGGCGGGACCCTCAACGGCGGTGGGAATCGAGCCACTCGTCGCCGTTCCACAGGACGGGCATCGCCCCGACCGGTTCGAACCGGATGTCGGGGTCGTCGCTCTGGACCAGGGCGAAGAAGCGGCGCCGCCCCACCGCCGCACGACGGGCGAGGTTCGCGATGATGTCGAGGACGCTGTGGGCGTCCTCGGGGCACGCGGCGGCGAAGCGGTCGTAGCCGGTGAACGACAGCACGAGTCCGGCGCCCGCGGGGGAGTCGTCGTACGTGCCGGAGAGGGCCACGTCGCCGAGACAGTCGTTGAGCGCGGACAGGTTGTGGCCGTAGTGGGAGGGGAACTCCAGGGCCGCGGCCAGGCATTGATGCATGTCCTTCGCGGTCGTCCAGCCGCTCGCCGCCACTTGGACGACGCGGAAGCCGTGGCCTTCGAGCTGCTGGACGGCCTGGTCGAGAATCTCGCGGCGCCAGAAGAGCGTCACGAACGTGCTGCTCATGTACGGGAGGTCGGGCCGCCGAGCCCTCAGGTCGTCCGGCGTGGGCCGCCGCGCCGGGTCGTCCTTGAAGGCGTCCAGGAGCCGGAAGAACTCGTCGATGGGGGAGGAGCCGGCCGGTGTGCGGCGTTCGATCTCCGCGGCCCAGTCGAGGGAGCTGACGGTGCCGTAGTGACCGTGGAGCCAGTCGGTGAACTCTCCCTCGGGCCAGAAGGGGAAGGGCTCGCTCTCGGAGTGCACGGCGAGCGCCATGACATAGCCGATGAGGAGGGACCGCAGGTCGTTGAGCGAGCCGCCCGGCAGCCACATGCCGGGCCGCAGGCGGATCTGCTCCAGGACGTCGTACACGTCGGAGCATCCCCGTATGTGGCTGATGGCGTCGGCGGAGCTGTGGTCGGGCGGCATGGGGCCAGCCTACGGACACGGATCTCCACGCAGGACGACGGGCCGGGCCGGTGCGCGATGGCCTCCACGGTCGGGTGGGTCTCCCACAAGGACCACCCGCGCGCCGCTCAACATCCGCACCCCGGCATCCTTTTGTATCCTGCACGTATTTGCGCCCTGGTCCGCCCAGCCGAGAGGTCAGCACCGTTGAACACCGGCAGCTACTACGAGCCCATCGACGCGCACCGCTACAAGCCCACGCTCCACGCCGGTGGTGCCTGGAGCTCGGACGAGCAGCACTTCAGCCCGCTCAGCGGCCTCATCGTCCACGCCATCGACCGCCACCTGGCCGACCGTCCGGACAACGGTCTCCTGTTGGCGCGGATCAGCTTCGACATCCTCGGACGCCCCGCTCTGGACGAGTGTGAGATCCGCGTCGAGACCGTCCGGCCCGGCCGCACCATCGAACTCGTCGAAGCCGTCGTGCTCATCGGCGACCGCCCGGTGGTCCGGGCCCGGGCCTGGCTGCTCGCCGCCCTCGACACCACCGCCGTCGAGGGCGGCGCCGCCGGCCGACTCACGCCTCCCGACGTGCTCGCGCCCTGGGAGATGGGCTCCGTGTGGCCCGGCGGGTACATCGCCTCCGTGGACGTACGCCCGCTCGCGCCCCCGCAGCCGGGACGCACCACCGCCTGGATCTCCACCGACCTCGACCTCGTCGGGGGCCAGACCAGCAGCCCGCTCGCGTCCTACCTCGCGCTCGTCGACACCGCCAACGGCATCGCCGTACGCCAGCCGCCCACCGCCTGGATGTACCCCAACGTCGACCTGACCATCCACCTGCACCGTCAGCCCGAAGGCCGCTGGACCGGCCTCGACACCACCGTCACCTTCGGCCCCACCGGCCAGGGCATCACCAGCACCGTCCTGCACGATCTGAACGGCCCGGTCGGCACCGCACAGCAGATGCTCACCGTCCGCCCCCTGTAGGTCCCTCAGGCGCGGGGGAGCGGTCCCGGCGGGCAGGTCCAGGGCGATGTCAGGGGCCGCTGATAGCGTGCCGCGTCCAAGTTGAAGATCACGGGGGAGGGCGAGAGCCGTGCGGGACGTGACACGCCATGAGGTGCGGGAAGAGCGCCTGGTCCAGGCACTCGACGACATCACCGGGCGCACCCGGGAGCGGTGGCGGTGGATGCGGTACGACGATCCGTCGCCCAGGAAGATGCGGGAGACGGGGGACGACCTCCTCGATCACGTCGCGGCCCGCACGGTGGTGGGCGGCGTGCTCGACGAGACCGCGCGTACGGCGCTGCGGACCGCCGCCGAATGTTTCCTCGGGGAGTTGAGCGTCGGCTGTTTCCCCGGCGGGGACCAGGAGATCGTTCTTCCGCTCATCGGCGAGCAACTCAGTAGCGACGACATCGGGTTCGGTGACGTCGTCGCGTACGGCAGCGGGACCGGGCAGGCGCCATCGGCCCGGACGTGGCTCGACACCCTCGCCGTGTGCGTGGTCAGCGGGCTTGTGTGGGACTGGCAGCGGGTGATCGGGCTGCTGTTGCGGGGCGACTACGCGCCCGCGATCCGTGACGGGGTGCCGTACTCGACGCTGCCCTCGAAGTCGGATCCGGCGGACCTCGCCGCGATGGGCGCGCTGTGCGGCTACCTGACCGAGGCGCAGGGGCATCTCCCGCGCGACTGGCCCACCGTGCCGCTGTGCCAGCCGGACGCCGACGAGCGCGCCGAGGCCGCCCGGCACTTGGACGCAGTCGGCGCTCTCCCACCGGACCACCGGCTCCTGCGCGTCCTCCTCGACGACGACCAGGACGCCTTCGAGACGGCCCTCGCGGCCCGGCTCGTCGAGCACCGGGAGAGCGTCGCCGCCGACCCCGCACCCAGGACCCTGCTGCCGCTCGGCCCCCTCGCCCTGGCCGCACTCGCGGTCCAGGCGCACGGGTGGGAGCTGCGCGTGCGCTCCGGATATCTGCCGAGTGAGCTCGTGGGTTCGCCGGAGGCTCTGCGGCAGGCGGCGGACACCGCTACGAACACCCTGGGGAAGTGGGCCGCGAAGTAGCCCGTGCGGACGCGCGGGCGGACGCCCCACGCGCCCGCACACATCCCAGCCGCGCGCGAGCGCGTCCTGGCGCTCGCGCATTCTTACCCGTTCTTGTCATTGCTTTGCCGTCCCTCTGAAGTGGCCCCGCCACTGTGGTGGTCACAGGAGAGGAGCAACGATGACCTACCAGAACACGGTGCGGCGGACAGTGCTTGCTGTGAGCATGATGGCGGTGCTGGCCTCGGCGACACCCACGGCGGTGGCCGCGCCGACCGAGCGGGCAAGCGGCCCGAAGTGGTGCCCCACCGTGGACGACCACCGGGTGGACTGCGGATCGATCACCCGCCCCCTCGTCGCCGGGAAGCCGAAGCTCGGCACGGTCGACGTGAGCTACGCGGTCATACGGCACCGGGGTCCCGGTGCCGCCAAGGGGACCGTGGCCGTGAACCCGGGAGGCCCCGGCGAGGTCGCCATCGACCGGGCCCCCGAGTTCGCGATGGGCCTCGACACCGTCCTGAAGGACCACGACGTCCTGCTCGTCGACCCGCGGGGCACCGGCAGGTCCGAGCGGATCCCGTGCGGGGTGACCGACGTCGAGTACCGCTACAGCTCACGGCAGAAGCAGCGCGACGCCGTCACCCGCTGCGCCCGGAACCTCGGCCCCAAGGCCGAGGGATACACCACGGCGGCCACCGCCGACGACATCGACGCGATCCGGGCCCGGCTCGGCGCGAAGAAACTGACGCTGTACGGGCTGTCCTACGGCACCTACCTGATGCCGGTGTACGCGAGCCGGCACCCCGAGCGCGTGCGGTCCATCGTGCTGTCCGGGGCATACCCCCTCGGGTTCGACCCGCTCGTCCGCCCCAGCGCGCAAGCCGTGTCGCTGGCCCTGCGCCGGATCTGCGACCGCTCCGTCCCCGCGGCCTGCGACGGCAAGAAGGCCGTGCGGGACCTCGGCACCACCGCTGCGCGGCTGCGGGAGCGACCCCTGGACGTGCCGTTCACGTCCGCCGGGGTCAAGCGGAACCTGCGGTTTACCGAAGGCCAGCTTGCCAACCTGCTCTTCGAGGCGGCCAGCAGCGGAGCGGGCGCGGTCCCCGGCGAGCCGTCACTGCTCGGCAGCGTGCCACGCGCCCTGGACCGCTTCGTCCACGACGACCCCGCACCACTGCGGCGCCTCGTCAAGGACCAGGCGTCATCGGTCGGCACGGAGGACCAGGCGCCGTACGTGGCCGTGGTCTGCAACGACTACCGCAGGGCGTGGTCCACGCAGGCATCGCAGAGCGAGCGGTGGCGCCAGTACCGCGCGGCACTCGCGGCCACCAAGCCCGGCGCGTACGGGGTGTTCAGCGCCAAGGGGTTCACCGAGGGCCCGACGGACGGCGGAGACGTGTGCATCGGCTGGCCCCGGAAGAACACCGCGAGCCCGCAGCCCACGCACCCCGAGATGCCCGACGTGCCGGTCCTGGTGATCTCCGGCGACCTCGACGCCAACACCCCCGACGCCAACGGCCGCGCCGCCGCACGGCAGTTCAAGCACAGTGAGTTCTTCTCGGTCCGCAACGTCGGGCACGTGCCCGACCTCGAGCAGAGCGGCTGCGTCACGGGAGTCACCGGACGCTTCATCCGGACCGGCACCCCGGGAGACACCTCCTGCCTGAAGAGCCTCCCGCCGATCGCCGTCGCCCCCGTGCGCCGCTGACGGGGCCACTGCCGTGACCACGTCCACCACCAGCGAAGATGTCCCCATGACGAACGCTGTCGAGTCCCACCGCACCGTGCTGGTCGTCGAGGACGACCCAGGGGTGCGCAGCACCCTGGAGCAGCTCCTCCGCTTCGAGGGCTACCACGTACTCGTGGCGGCCGACGGGCTCGGCGCCCTGAGCGTGTTCGAGGAGCGGCGGCCCGACCTCGCGATGGTGGACGTGGTCATGCCGGGCCTCGACGGCCTGGAACTGTGCCGGATGCTCCGCAGGCGCGGCGAGCGCCTGCCCATCCTCGTGCTCACCGCCCGCCACCAGATCGGCGACCGCGTCGCGGGCCTGGACGCCGGGGCCGACGACTACCTGGCCAAGCCCTTCGCGACCGAGGAACTCCTGGCCCGCATACGCGCCTTGCTGCGCCGCACCGATCCGCCCGCGGACGCGGGCCTCCTGCGGGTCGCCGACCTCACCCTGGACCCCACCGCCCGCCGGGCCGAGCGCGGACCACGGCCCCTTGACCTCACCAAGACCGAGTTCGACGTACTGGAACTGCTGCTGCGGCACCAGGGAGCCGTCCTCACCCGCACCCAGATCTACGAGCGCATCTGGGGCTACGACCTCGACACCTCCTCGCGCTCCCTCGACGTGTACATCGGCTACCTGCGCCGCAAGACCGAACAGGGCGGCGGCGAGCGCCTGATCCACACCGTGCGCAACGTCGGCTACACCATCAGGCCCGCGTGATGCTGCGCACCAAGATCACCGTTCTGGTCGTCGCGGCCGCCGCGCTCGCCATCGCCGTCACCGCCTTCGCCTCCTTCCGCAACGTGAGCGACGTCGTCGGCGACGAACTCGAACGCGGCCTGGAGGACCGCACCGACACGGTCGTCACCCTGCTCGCCGCCGACCGCACCCCGCCGAAGCGGGACGACATGATCGAGCAGGTCCTGTCCCCGAAGGGTGCCGTGCGAGCGCTGGCACCGGGACGGACCGCGCTGCCCGTCTCGGCCGCGGACCGCCGCGTCGCCCGCACGGGCAAGGGCACAAGCCGCCAGGACGTCGTGGTCTCCGGCACCGAGTACGGAATCCTCACCCGGCCCCTGCCCGACGGCGGCGCGGTCATGGTCGGCCAGAGCTACCGCGACGCCGTGCGCCTCGAACGCGACTTCATGTGGCGCATCTCCCTCACCACGGCCGCCGCCACCGGCGTCTCGGCCCTGCTCGGCTGGCTCGCCGTCGGCCGGATCCTGCGTCCGGTGCGCCGCCTGGTCCGTACGACCTGGCGCATCACCAGCACCCAGGACCTCTCCACGCCGCTGCCGCCCGCAGGGAAGGACGAGATCGGCCAGCTCACCCTCAGCTTCGACACCATGCTGAGCGCGCTGCGCCGCTCCCGCACCCAGCAGCAGGAACTGGTCCACAACGCCAGCCACGAACTGCGCACCCCCCTCACCTCGGTGCGCGGCAGCGCCGAACTCCTGCAACGCGCCCGGGGCCGACTCGACCCCAAGGACGAGGAGAAGATCCTCGCCACCCTGGTCACCGAGGCGGTCGCCCTCGACGACCTGGTCCGAGAACTGGTCGAACTGGCCACCGACCGCTACACCGAGGACGACCCCACGAGCGTCGACCTGCCCACCCTGGCCGAGGACAGCGCACGCCGCCACAGCCAGCGCACCGGGCGCACCATCACCGTCACGACCACCCGGCCCGCCCCGGTGCACGCCCGGCCCCGCGCCGTGCAGCGCTGCGTCGACAACCTCCTCAGCAACGCCGTCAAGTTCAGCCCTCCGGGCACCGCCATCACCCTCCACGTCGACGGCTGCCGGCTGTCCGTACGCGACCAGGGCCCCGGCATCCCGGCCGACGAACGGCAGGCCGTCTTCGACCGCTTCTACCGGGGTCCCGGCACCCAGGCCACACCCGGATCCGGGCTCGGTCTGGCGATCGTCCACGACCTCGTCGAGGCGGAGAACGGCACCGTCTTCGCCGCCGAGGCGGCCGGGGGCGGCGCGGAAGTCGGCTTCCGGCTGCCGCCGCGGGCCGGGGGCGAGGACGGCACCCAGACGCCCGGGTGAGGCACCCTGACCAGGACCAGGCGTCTCTGACATCCTGCCGTCGTGCGCGTACTGATCGTGACGGCGGGAAGCTGGGGCGACGTGGCCCCGTACACCGGGCTCGGCGTGCGGCTGCGCGCCGCGGGCCACGAGGTCGTCCTCGCCACGCATGAGCGCTTCGAGCAGGCGGTGCGGGTCCACGGCCTTGACTTCCGGGCCCTGCCCGTGGACCCGCGGCAGGAGCTGGCCTCCCAGGTCGGCCAGGGCCTTGCCAAGGCGGCCAGCCCGCCCGTGGAGATGGCGCGCATCACGCGCATGGCGCGGGCGTTCATGCCCCGGCTGACCGTCGGCGTCGCGGACGCCGTACGAGAAGGCGCCGACGTCGTCCTGAGCTCCACGGTCACCGATCCCGTGTGCGCGGCGCTCGGCGAGGCGCTGCGGCTGCCGAGCATCGGGGCGTACCTCCAGCCGATCCATCCCACCGGCGCGTTCCCGCCGATGATGATCCGCGCCCGCTCGTTCGGATCCCACGGCAATCGCCTTGCCGCGCTGGCCCTCTGGGCGGGTACGGACCGGATCTTCGCCCCCGCCGTCGGCGCGCTGCGGCGCGAACTCGGCCTGCCGCAGCGGAGGTTCGGCGGTCCGCTGGGGCTGCCCCGCGGGCGCACCGTCCTGCACGGCTTCAGCCCGACGGTCGTGCCCCGCCCGGCGGACTGGCCCGCGGGGCACGAGGTGTGCGGCTACTGGTGGCCGCACACCCCGCCCGACTGGCGGCCCGACGCCCGCCTCGCGGACTTCCTCGACGCGGGCCCGCCGCCGGTCTTCGCGGGCTTCGGCAGCTTCGTCACCGCCGACGCCGAGCGGCTGAGCGCTCTCCTCGCCGAGGCCATGCGCCGTGCGAAGGTACGCGGAATCATCCAGGCCGGGTGGAGCGGCCTGCACGCCGAGAACGACGACCTGATCACCGTGCGGGACGTCCCGCACGCCTGGCTGTTCCCCAGGACCGCAGCCGTGATCCACCACGCGGGCGCGGGCACGACAGCGGCGGGACTGCGCGCCGGAACTCCGGCCGTCCCCGTCCCGGTCCAGCTCGACCAGCACTTCTGGGCCGCCCGCCTGCACACCCTGGGTGTGGCGCCCCGCCCCCTGCGCTTCCAGCGCCTGACCGCCCGGCGCCTCGCCGACGCCATCACCGCCGCCGTGCACAGCCCCGTCCTGCGGACCCGCGCGCACGACCTCGCCGCCGCCCTCGCACGGGAGGACGGCGGTCGGCAGGTCGTCGCGGCCCTCGACCGGCTCGGCTAGCCCTCGGCTCTCCGCTCACCCGGCTTGCGGCTGCCCGGGCTCCGGTGCCGCCGAGTCGCCGGGCAGTTCCCGCGGCCCGTAGTAGGCGTGCTCGGACCCCGTGGCCAGGGCCCAGTAGCGGTCGCCGAGCGACCAGTGCCACCACTCGGTGGGGTAGTTCACCAGGCCCGCCGCGGTCAGCGCGGTCCCGAGGATGCGGCGGTTCTCGCGCGCCTCGGCGCTGATGTTGTCGGCCTCCGTGTAGCAGGCGCCCGCGCTCTCCTCCGGGGAGGCGTTCATGCGGGTGCCGAGGTCCCGTTCGCGCCCGTCGGCGTCGGCCAGCGTCAGGTCCACGGCGGCGCCCGCGCTGTGCGGCGCGATGGTGGGCGGGGAGACATAGCGGCTCGCCGCCGCGTGGATCCGGTCGGCCGGCCAGTCCGGGTGGAGCGCCGTCAGTTCGTCCGCGTACTCCTCGAAGTACGCGCGCTGCAACGACAGCGGCCGGTAGCCCTCGACGAACAGCAGCCGCAGCCCGTCGGGCAGCAGCGTCTGGGCCTCCAGGAGCCGGCCGACGACGCCCTTCCGCAGATACGCGAAGGCGTGCGCCGGGTCCTTGAGGCGGTCGTCGACCAGCAGGGCGGCCTCGGTCCGCACATCCACCAGCGGTTCACCGCAGTCCCGTACGGGAGTCGAGGTGACCTTCGGATCGGACATCAGGATGATCTCGCTCATGCCGAGATCATCCCCTGCGGCGTCGCCGCGCCGTGAGGGCGGCCCCGGCTCTCTGGCATGCCGTCGCCCGCCGACGTACGCACTTGCCCTTGAGCGCACTCCAGCTCGTAGAGTCACGGCACTCACGAGGACCGCTGGGGCCAAGAGGGCCTGGAGGGCCTGGAGGGCCACGATGGCGAAGAGGCCCGCGGGAGCCAACACGACGACGGCCAAGGAGAGTCGCATGCGCCACCGCGTACTGGGCGGTACCGGGATCCACGTCAGTCCCTACTGCCTCGGCACGATGATGTTCGGCTCCGTCGGCAACACCGACCACGACGACTGCGCCCGGATCATCCACGCCGCGCTGGACGAGGGCATCAACTTCGTCGACACCGCCGACATGTACTCGGCCGGGGAGTCGGAGACGATCGTCGGCAAGGCGCTCAAGGGCCGCCGCGACGACGTGGTCCTCGCGACGAAGGTCCACTTTCCGATGGGGGAGGGGCCCAACCAGGGCGGCAACTCCCGGCGTTGGATCGTCCGGGAGGTGGAGAACAGCCTGCGGCGCCTCGGCACGGACTGGATCGACCTGTACCAGGTGCACCGGCCGGACCACACGACCGACATCGAGGAGACGCTCTCCGCGCTGACCGACCTGGTGCGCCAGGGCAAGATCAGGGCGTTCGGCTGCTCGACGTTCCCGGCGGACGACATCGTCGAGGCGTACCACGTCGCCGACCGCCGGGGTCTCCAGCGGTTCCGCACCGAGCAGCCGCCCTACTCGCTCCTCGCCAGGGGAATCGAGAGGCAGGTCCTGCCGGTCGCGCGGCGCCTGGGCATGGGGGTGCTGACCTGGAGCCCGCTGGCCTCGGGCTTCCTGACCGGCCGCTACCGCAAGGGCCGGGCGCTCGACCTGAGCAGCGGACGCCCCACCCTGAACCCCGACCGCTTCGATCCGGCGGCGCCGCGCACCGCCGCGAAGCTGGACGTCGTCGAGCAGCTCGTGGCCGTGGCCGACGAAGTGGGCTGCACACTGCCGGAGTTGGCGATCGCCTTCCCGCTCGCACATCCCGCCGTCACCTCGGTGATCATCGGCCCGCGCACGATGGAGCACCTGCGCTCCACGCTCAAGGGCACCTCCGTGACCCTGGATGACGCCGCCCTCGACCGGATCGACGCGATCGTGCCGCCCGGGACCGACGTCTATCCTCCGGACGGCGCGTGGACACCGCCGTCGCTCACCACGCCGTCGCTCCGGCGCCGCGCGGCCGGGTCCAGGGCCGCGGCCTGAGGTCCCCGGTAGGGATTGAGGGTGCCGGATCACGTCAGGAGATCGGGCCAAGAGCTCGGGCCAAGAGCTCGGGTCGGGAGATCGGAGTCAGGGGCTGTGGTGACGCGTCGTACGGTGATCAAGGCCGCGGGAGCCGGGACGGTGGCGACCGGGCTGACCACGCCCGCCGTGAGCGTTTCCCGGGCACGGGACGGTGACGTCCTGGTGGTCGTGGAGAAGAGCAGCCACGCCGTGAGCTTCTACGACGTCTCGTCGGGGCGGCGCCTGCGGAGCGTCCCACTGCCCGACTATCCACATGAGATGGTCGTCGACTCCCGTCGGCGCTTCGCCTATGTCGGGCACTACGGCGTACGCATGGCCGCCACCGTCGGCGAGGGCGGCGCCGCCGTCCTCGTCGTCGACCTGGCCGAGCGGACCCTGGCCCGCACCATCGACACCCGGCCGTTCCACCGCGTCCACGGCATGGGCATCGACCGCCACGACCGGCTGTACGCGCTGAGCGAGGAGAACGCCGTCCTGCTCGGCTTCGACACCCCGGCCACCGACACGGCCCCGACCCGGGCGGTGCCCACGCACGGCGTGAAGACCCACCTCTTCTCGCTCAGCCGCGACGGTGAACGCGCCTACGTCACCGGCCTGTTGTCGCACACGGTGAGCCTCGTACGCCCCCACGACGCGGCAGTCCCGCCGCTCCTCGTGACCCCCGGCCAACTCCCCGAGAGCAGCTGCCTGAGCCGGGACGAGAAGACCCTGTTCGTCGGCGCGCGCAAGAGCAAGTGCCTGGTCGCCGTGGACGCGCGCACCATGAAGGTGCGCCGGAGCCGCACGGTCGGGGGAGACCCCCTGCGGGTCTACACCGTCGACGACGAACGGTTGTTGGCGACGGACATCGCCGCCAACACCCTCACCGTGTTCAGCGCCGCCGACCTGCGAGCGATCCGCTCGCTCCAGCTCGACGGAACCCCGGCCGCCGTGTCGTTCCACCCCACCGAGCCCCTCGCGTACGTCTCCCAGCTGGGCAACAACCGGATCGCCGTCGTCGACCTGGACCGCCTCGCCGTCGTCGGCGGCTTCGCGACCCAACTGGAACCGGACTCCTCAGTGCTGCTGCCCGCCACCGCCTAGCTTCCCCGGCCTCCGCTCGAAACGTCGAAGGTGCCCACTCGACGCCCGAGGCCGACCGCTGCCGGGCGCCCGTGAGTTCGGCGCGGCTGGTCGCCGCCGTGGGGTGCGGATAACGTGGCGCCATGTCGAATGATCTGCCCGACCTGAGGGCATCGCACGAGGATCGCGACCGCGTCGTGGACGCGTTGCGGGTCGCCGCCGGTGACGGCCGACTCGACGCCGAGGAACTCGACATGCGCCTTGAGCGCGCGCTGTCGGCCAAGACGCTCGGCGAGCTGGCCGAGCTGACCACCGATCTGCCGAGCGCGCCCGCCGCCCAGGGCAAGGACGTGCTCGTGGTCGAGCAGCACGGCGGCAAGTTCGTCCGGGAGGGCCGTTGGCCGGTCCCCTCGCGGATCGAGCTGCGCACGCAGGAGTGCCGCGTCACCTTCGACTTCACCCACGCCGTGATCACTTCGGACGTCCTGCGCATCGAGACGGACCTGACGCACGGCAAGCTGGTCTTCGTCGGCTCTCCGGACATCGAGATGGACACCGACGGGCTCAACCTCACGTACTCCAAGCTCAAGCTCCGCCCCAAGACGACCGCTGCCAAGCCCCGTCTCCGTATCGAACTCGTCGGAAAGCTCCTGCACGCGAAGGTCGTCGAGCGGCGGAAGTGAGGTGGGCCCGCGCGCCGGACGCAAGATGATGTACGGATGACACACCTTCCCCAGGAACGCGTCACCCGGCGACGGGCCGAGCTGTTCGAAGCCACCCCGGCCGCCGACGGGGCGTCGCCGACGTCCAGTTCCGGCGAGGACCGGTTCAGCGGGCCCGCCACCGGCGACGAGCGCGCGCTGCTCGCCGGAGTCCTCGCGGCGCAGCGCGCGACGCTCACGCTCAAGTGCGCGGGCCTCGGCGCGGAGTTGGCGCAGCGGTCGGTCACCCCCTCCACGCTCTCCCTGCTCGGCCTGGTGCGGCACCTCGCCGACGTGGAGCGCCGCTGGTTCCGGCGCGTGCTCGCCGCGCACGACGCGCCGCCCCTGTTCTCCTCCCCGGCCGCACCCGACGCGGACTTCACCGGCGCGCTGCCCGACCCCGCCCTCGCCACGGCGGCCTGGGACGCCTGGCGCACCGAAGTCGCCTTCTCCGAACGCTTCGTGACCGACGCGCCCCACCTCGACGTGGAAGGCACGGACTCCTGGCGCGGCACCGTGTCCCTGCGCTGGGTGCTCGTCCACATGATCGAGGAGTACGCGCGCCACAACGGCCACGCCGACCTGCTGCGGGAGCGGATCGACGGGGCGATCGGCCTCTGAGCGGGCGTGCGGCCCGGGAGATGATGTTGGGCCCAGCCCTTGCGCACGACCGACCGGCGCACGGGTGCTGTCGAACCGACTGGCGCACGGGCGCCATCAAGGAGACCTCTCATGACGGACCAGCCTCTGCCCGCCCCTCTGCCCGACGGGTCTTCGCCCCACGGCTCTGTGCCTGACGGACCTTCAGGGAGGCTGTCCCGCCGTTCGATACTTCGCGCATCGGTGACGGGGGCGACGGCGGCGCTCGCCGGTGGTCTCGGAGCGGGAGCGGCCTTCGCGGCCCCGGCCGGTACCGCCGTCCCCCTCCCCGCGGCCACCGGCCCGCACCCGGTCGGCACCCGGATCTTCCACCTCGTCGACGACCGCCGCGAGGACCCTTTCGCGCCCGTTCCGGCACCGCGCGAACTCATGATCCAGATCTGGTACGCGGCCGCCGGGCACCGCGGCCTTGAGCGCGCCCGCTACCTCCCGGTCGGCCTCGAACCGGTCGTCGAGCGGCGCTTCGAACTCCCCGAGGGCTCCTTGGGATCGGTACGCACCGGCGCCTGGCAGGACGCTCCGGTGGACCCGCGCGTGTGCCGGGCGCCCGTGGTGTTCTTCGGCCCGGGACGCCAGGACCCCGCGGCCACCGGCACGGCCTTCGCCCAGGACCTGGCGAGCCACGGCTACGTCGTCATCGGTGTGAACCACACCTACGACGGCCCGACGCAGTTCCCCGACGGCCGGATCATCCCGCAGAACCCCGCCACCGGCGACCAGACACTGCTGCGCAAGTACTCCGACGTCCGCGCAGCCGACCTGAGCTTCGTGCTCGACGTCCTGACCGGCCAGCGCGCGACGCGGCTGCCCGCGGAGTTCTCACGGGCGCCGCGACACACCGGCTTCGGCGTGTTCGGCCACTCCCTCGGGGGCTCGGCGGCCGCCGAAGCGCTGCGCACCGACCCGCGGTTCACGGCGGGCGCTTGCCTGGACGGGGCCCTCCAGACGGATGCGGTGAAAACCGGACTCAAGCAGCCCTTGCTGCTCTTCACCGAGCCGATGGAGCTGCCGACCTGGACCGACTTCATGGCACACCACACGGCCTGGGGCCGCCGCATGGTCCTCGCAGGCGCGCGCCACTACAGCTTCAACGACCTCGCCGCGCTCGGCGTCGGGCTGCGCCTGGACCAGACATGGACCGCGGAGCGCTACGCCAGGTTCTTCGGCACGGCCGAGGGGCGCCGTTCGCAGGCGGTCACGGGGGCGTACGTACACGCGTTCTTCGACCGCTGGCTGCGCGGCCGGACCACGACCTCGCCGTCCCTGGACGGACCGGACGCCGACTACCCCGAGATCACGATCGGCTGGACGTCCGGAAGCTGACCCCGGCCCGCCGTCGGCGCCCGCCCACCCGGCACCAGGGAGCTACGCCCCGGCCCCGTAGTGCCCGTACGCCGGAAGCCCCGCCGCCTCGAAGGTGTGCACGGACAGGCCGCCCGGCGTCGTCCGGTGGTCGACGAGGCGCAGCCCGGCCGGTGCGCCGCCCTCCGGGAACAGGCGTCGGCCCCTGCCCACCACGACCGGCGCGATGGCGAGCCGCAATGTGTCGACGAGCCCGGCGGCCAGCAGGGACTGGGCCAGCAGGGCACTGCCGTGGATCTGCAGTTCCCGCCCCGGCTGCTGCTTCAGCTCGGCGACCTGGGCGGGGACCTCCCCGGACAGGATGGTGGTCGGATCCCAGTCGGCCTCGGTCAGGCTGTGGGCGGCCACGTACTTCGGCAGGCCGTTCATGGTGGGGGCGAAGGGGTGATCGGTCATCGTCGGCCAGTCCCGCGCGAAGTTCTCGTACGTGCGACGGCCCAACAGCAGCGCGTCCGCCTCACCGAGCCACGTACCGACGAGGTCCACGAACTCCTCGTCCATGTGCGGCACGAACCAGCCGCCCCGCGTGAACCCGTCACTGGTGTCCTCGTCCGGGGACCCCGGCCCCTGCGAAACACCATCAAGCGACAGGAACTCCTGCACGACCAGCTTCATGGCGCACCGCTCTCTCTCCGGCCTCGACGGCCGATTCGGCATCTCTGCGGGCAGGGTCCGCCGCTCTGTGTCGGCTCCCTCATCGCAGAATGTGCCACCGCGGGCCCAAGTCTTCATGATGAAGCCCTTCGACCCGCCGCTTCACTTCGTGGACGTTCTGTGGGGCGTGGCGCTCGGCGCAGCCAGGTCTCCGTTGTATGTGTCGTATGTAGTGTGCGGAAATGACAAGAAGCGAACGAATCGCGGACCAGTTGGACCGGCACTGGCAGAAGAACCTGCGGCCGCGGCTGCACGGTCTTACCGATGAGGAGTACTTCTGGGAGCCGGTGCGCGGCTGCTGGAGCATCCGTCCACGCGGCACGTCGGTCGCACCGATGTCGGAAGGCTCGGGGGAATGGACGATGGACTTCGCGTGGCCCGGCCCGGAGCCGGCGCCGGTGACCACGATCGCCTGGCGGCTGGCGCACGTCATCGTCTCCGTCCTGGGCTATCGGACCGCGTGGCACTTCGGCGGCCAGGACGTCGAATCCGAGACCTTCGCCTATGCGGGGACCGCTGACGAGGCGCTGAAACAGCTCGATGACATGTATGGGACATGGATCGCCGGGGTCCGCGAGCTCTCGGACGCCGACCTGGAGAATCCGCCCGCGGTGGGTCCCGAGCGGTTTCCCATGGAGGGCATCGTCCTGCACGTCAACAGGGAGCTGATCCATCACGGCGCCGAGATTTCCCTGCTGCGCGACCTCTACCTCTGGCAGGACGGAGCGGCACCCCGCCGAATCTGACTCTCCGGCAACCGGCGATCGAGCTTCGGAAACCTACGTGGACTGCGAGACACTCCGCGGCTGCGAGCTTTTGTGGCGCCTCGCAGCCGTGTACGAGTCGGCAGGTGATCTGGGGAGCGCGATCCCGCGCCGGATGTCGCAACGGTCGGTGTAACCGGCACCCGGCGCCCGCCGCGAGACAGAGCGCTCACCGCTCCGTCTGAAACATGTGTGTTCGAAAGTCTGACGTTCGTCGTTGAGCCCGGCATCCCGCCCTCAGGGCCCCGACGCCGTCCAGGAGGTACGCAGACCGCCGACCGGCCCTGCTGATCCTGGACGAGCCCACCAGCCAGCTCGACGCACGCGGCGAACGCCAGATCTTCGACGCCCTGCGACAGCTGCGCGCCGACCGCATCACCGTCATCGTCACCCACCGCCTCGACAACACCAGCCTGGCCGACCGCATCCTCGTCCTCGACCGAGGCCACATCGCCGAACACGGCACCTTCGACGAACTCCGTGCCACCCCGGGCTCCCTGTTCGCCGAGCTGTACGACCTCTCCCAGGACCGGTGATTCCCCTCAATCGGTCCGAGCGCGGCATGCTGTGTGCTCCAGCTCCGGTCGGGGTACGCCTTTCTGGCGTCCGCGCCGGTGTGAGCGGCGATGTGCGGCGCGATGCGTGAGGGGACGCATGGAGAAGGATCCGGTGTCGTACAACGAGTTCTCGGGCACCGCGCACACGGTCATCCAGGCCCACACCATCCACGGCGGCATCCACTTCAACGACGATCGCCGCCCGGTCACCGGCCGTTGGCTCGCCGGGCGGCTGGTGCTCGCGGGGTGCTCGGCGGTGGCGGGTGTGCTGCTGTTCGCGGTCGCCGTCGACATCGGCGGCGGTGAACGGCTTCGGGCGTTCGACCTGCTGCTCGGTTCGGTGAGCGTGGTGCTCGTGACATTCGGCCTGTGGCTGGCGCCCACCGCTCTTGTACGTCACCGCCGGTCCCGGGTGCTGTGGGGCGACCGGTCCGGCCCGGAGCTCAACGCGGCGGCCGGTCGGCTCGCGACGGCCGTACGCGAGCAACTGCTCCGTGAGGAGCGGCTGCGCCGGTTGCAGGACCCGGCGCCGATTCCCGTTCGGTGGACCACCGCCCCCGACGAGCTGATCGACCACTGGGAGAACATCACGGGCGACGGACCTGTCTCGCTCTGCGGCCGGTTCGAGGAGATCGCCGACGTCTTCGACCGGGTGCCGTCCGGCCGACTCGTGGTCCTCGGCCCTGCGGGCACCGGGAAGTCGGTGCTGGCGGTGCGTCTCGCCCTCGACCTTCTGGAACGCCGAAAGCCGGGCGAGAAGGTCCCGGTGATCCTGCCCCTCGCCTCCTGGCGGCCGGAGAGCGAGCCGGACCTGTGGGAGTGGGCGGCCGATGCGCTCGGCCGCCGGTACGCGGCGCTGAGCACCGGCACCGCGTCCGCCCGCGACATCTGCCGCGAACTGCTGCGCACCGGCCGACTGTTGCCGGTGCTCGACGGATTCGACGAACTCCCCGAAGCCGTCCGACCGCGCGCCTTGACCACGCTGAACGGCACCCTCGACCGGGCCGCCGGGGCCGTTCTCACCAGCCGTGCGGCGGAGTACCGCGAGGCCATACGCGAGAGCCGACCGCTGACCGGCGCGGCCGCCGTCGCGATGCGGCCGCTCACCGTGGCCGATCTGGCCGACTACCTCCGGCGCACCACCCGGCCCCGGCCGGGGGACAGGCAGCGTACGACCACCTCCTGGGACCGCGCGCTCACCGGGCCCGCCGGTGACCGGCAGCGCGCGGCGCGGATCCTCGTACTCACCGATGCCCTGGCCACCCCGCTGATGGCCGCGCTGGCCCGCAAGGCGTACAGCGACACCGACCGGGACCCGGAGGAACTGCTCGACTCCCGACGATTCGGTGACCGCGAGGCCATCGAGGCCCATCTCCTCGCCCAGTTCGTACCCGCCGCCTACGACCCGTCCCTCGCCGCCGCGAGCCCCGGGCGTCGCTGGGACGCCGATGACGCCCACCGCTGGCTCGTCTTCCTCGCCGGGCACGCCAGGGACCAGGGAGCCGGGGAGGTGACCTGGTGGAGCCTGCCGCTCGCCGTGCCCTGGATCGTGCGCGGCGCCTGCGCGGCCGCGGCCATGGCGCTGGGCGTCCTGGCCCTGGTGCCCGTCGGCCACGCGCGGCCCTTCGAGGCTCCGTTCGGACTCGGCACCATCCCGCTGATCGCGTTGGTGGGGCCCTTCGCCGCCCTCGCCGTCATTGACGTCGCACTGGACAGCGCCGCGCCGTGGACGTTCACGAAGCGCGGCTGGCTGGCCCCGTTCCTGCGAAGAACCGCCGTGACCGGCCCCTTCGCGTTCGTCCTGACCGCCACCGCCCTGAGCACGACCGACGCGCCCCCGTGGTCGGCTCTCTACGTGGCCCTCCCGCTGATGCTGCTCATGGGCGGCTCGGTCTTCCAGGGCGTCGCCGACCACTCCCTGGCCTTTGGCCCCCGCGCACTGCTGCACGCGGACCGCCGGGTCACGCTGGCCCTCCCCGGCACCCGCGCCTTCACCACACCACGTCGGGCCGCCGCCGCGGCCGTGTGCCTCGTCGCGCCGATCGCCCTGTTCCTGAACGAACACACCACGACGTACCTCCCCGAAGGGGCCGTACCGCCGTCGGACGTCTACGACGTCGTCACCGCCGGGGACTGGCTGCTGTCCTCCCTGAGCGCGGCGGCGGCACTCCTGCTGTACGGGGTCGCCGTGTCGGCATGGGGACAGTTCGGCGTCGCGAGGGTCTGGCTGGCCGCGACCGGCCGACTGCCCTGGCGGACACTGGACTTCCTGGAGGACGCCTGCGCCCGCGGCGCCCTCCGCCAGTCCGGGGGCGTCCTGTCCTTTCGGCACGGCAGACTCCAGGACACGCTGGCCCCACCCCGGCCCCGCGTTGCCCGAGCGGGCCTCGGCAGGATCCGCAAGGCCGCCACTCTGACGCACTACGGGGCCGCCCTGATGCTGTCCCTGATCGTGCCGGAACTGATCATCACCCTCGCCACTCCGAACGACGAGCGCTACCGCTCCCTTCCTTCCGCGTGTGTGCTCCTGGACCGGGACCTGGCCGCCCGGGCGGTACCCCGGCCGCAGCTCGTCGAGTCGGTCCGGTACGACTCCGATACGCATGGGGCTTGTACGTGGCGCACCGATCACGAGGATCAGTCGGCGTCCGTCGAGCTGGTCGTCACGAGAGGGGCCGCGATGGTGGGAGAGAGCGCGGTGGAGCAGGCCATCAAGTGCTTCCGCGACGCGGAGTCCGACAGCCGGGGGCGCGGAGCGCACCGAGAAGCGGTCGATCTCGGTGACGAGTCGGCCTGGTGGGGGTCCGGGAGCGGCGGCCGGGTGATCGTGCGTCAGGACAACATCTGCGTCGACCTCCGGGTGCGGGAGCCCGGTGGTTCCTCGCCGGGCTCCGCCCACACCGACGTGGCGGTGATGAGCGAGATCGCCGAGGCGGTCCTGGACCGAGCGCGCGCCGAGTCGCGCTGAGTCGCACTGAGGGCGACAGGCTCTTACGGCTGAGCACGTGCCCGACCGCGGCGCCGTCAAGAGTCCAAGCCCGGCCCCGTACGAGTCCATGTCGCCGGAGTCCGCCGCTGAGTACAAGTGGAGAGCGCCATCAAGCCGCGGAACGCCCATGAGGCCGCGGAACGCCATCGAGCAAGCCGCGAAACGCCTTCAATCCGCGCACGTCGGCGCTCACTTCCTCCTCGACACCCCCACAGAGAGGAACAGCACATGCCAGTCCGGACTCTCCGCCTCAGTGCCGCGGCCAGTGCCGCCGCGAGCGTGCTCCTGCTCTCTCCCCACACCGCCTCCGCCTCTGCCTCCGTCGGCGGCGGGAACGTTTCAGTCAGCTGGTCCATACCCGGCACTCCCTCCGCCGGCCTGACCAACATCACCTTCCCCATGACGGTGCGGCCCGCCACGGCCCACAAGGCCGGGACCTACTTCGCCCAGCAGTACGACTTCGCGAACGGCATGGGCTACACGGGCCTGCAGCCGAGGGAGAACAGCGGTGGCAAGGAGCGGCTCTCGGCCCGCTTCTCGACCTTCACCGCCGGAGCGACCACCTCCGACCCCAACTGCCACGAAGGAGCCGACGGCGGGCCCGGCGTGACCTGCGCGGTGGACTTCGACGCCGTGTACGGCCACCGCTACGACATCAAGGTCCAGCGGACCGGACCCGACACCTGGACCGGCACGGCGAGAAACACGGTCACCGGCGCCTCCACGCACCTGGGCACGTACACCCTGCCGTCCGGCAGCGGGAACCTGAAGGGCTCCCAGGGCGGGTTCGTCGAGTACTACGCCGGGATCCCCAGCTGCGCCGAAATGCCCAGGTCGGACGTCGTCCTCGGCGGTCCCACCAGCACCGACGCGGGCGGCCTGAGCGGCACGTCCAGGGCCAACTACGAGTACAGCGACTGCGTCGGCCAGGCCGACTACCGCGCCGAGAACGACGGAGCGGGCACGCACATCACCCGAGGCTTCCTCTCCTGAGGAGGCGTCGCAGCCAGCGCGTGCGCGCGTCGCGTGCGTCCTGGGTGACGGCCGCGCGCGGCGCGATGCCGTCGAAGCCGTGGTACGCGCCGGACCACACATGCAGTTCGGCCTGACCCCCGGCCTGCCATATCGCGTTCGCGTACGCCATGTCCTCGTCGCGGAACATCTCCGCCGAGCCGACGTCGATGTACGCCGGGGGCAGGCCGGAGAGATCCGTGGCGCGGGCGGGGGCCGCGTACGGCGGCAGGTCCGCGGCGCCGTAACGCTCACCGAGGAGCGCCTGCCACGCGGTCGCGTTCGAGGTGAGGTCCCACATGCCGATGCCCGTCATCTGACGGCTGGAGAACGTGCTGCCGCGGTCGTCGAGCATCGGGCACAGCAGCAGCTGCCCCAGTGCCCCGGGGCCGCCCCGGTCGCGGGCCAGCAGGGCGAGCGCCGCGGCGAGCCCGCCTCCCGCGCTCTTGCCGCCGATGATGACGCGGTCCGCGTCGATGCCCAGTTCCGCCGCGTGTTCCACCGCCCAGACGAGTCCGGCGTAGCAGTCCTCCAGCGGCGCCGGGTACTGCGCGCGCGGCGCCAGCCGGTACTCGACCGAGAGGACGGCCAGGTTCAACGGGAGCACCCACTCCTGAAGGATGCGCGGCAGTACGGACCACGCGTTGCCCATGACCATGGCGCCGCCGTGCATGTAGTACAGCAGGGGCAGCGGCCCGACGGCCCCCGCCGGTCGCGCGCTCACGAGCGTGACCTCCGGCCCGCCGGGCGGCCCCGGCACGCGCAGCTCCGTCACCTCGAACCGGCCGTCGGCGCGCAGGTCCTCGACCGTCGGCCTGGGCCGGGCCGTGGCGTCCCGCTGCTGCCGGGCCGGAAGGTTGTCCGGGGTGATCGACTCCCATGACGCTCTGCCCAAGGCGTCCAGGACCGGGCTCAGTTCGGGGTCGAACGGGGGCGCCGGGCGCGGCGTCGTGGCAGGGCCCGGCCGGGCAGGCGCGTGACGATCACTCATGATTCACTCCACGGTTCGGTTGCGGGTCGGACGGCGTGGCGACGCGATGCCTACGGCGAAGCGGTCGGCAGGACGCGTGGTCGGCGGCCCTCGTGTTCACGTAAGCCCGGAAAGTCTGGAAGGGCCGGAAGGACCGGAGAGCCCGGCGAGTGCGCCACTACGCCCGCCACACCGTCATGTCGGCGGTCATGAAGCTGATCCCGCTCTTCGGCAGCGCGGTCGACTTCACCTGGATCACGAGCAGCGCGATGTCCCCGGAGGGGTGCTTGACGCAGATCTCGCTGCCCGCCGCCGCGGCGGCGAGGGGGAGGCGGCGGCTGTCGGCGCCGCTGAGGGCGATGCGGCAGGACTCGCGGGTGGCGCCCGGCTTGCTGTACAGCATGGTGATGACGCTGGTGTCGCTCTCCAGCGAGCAGTTGGTGTCGTTGCAGACGAAGCGGATGTCGCCCTGGCGGTCCTTGCGCTCGACCGGCTCCTTGATGTTCAGCGAGTTCTTCTCGTCGAGCCACTGGAAGGGGTACGGGATGGCCTGCGGCGGCTTGGGCGCGTTCGACGAGGACCCCTTGGCCCCCGCCTCTCCCGCCCCCGCCCCCGCCTCACCCGAAGCCGAGCCGTCCGACCCCGCCCCGTCCAACCCCGACCCGGAGTCCGACCGCGACGAGGACCCGTCCGACCGGCCGGACGCTCCCGCCGTCGACGCCCCGGCGGCCTTGCGGTCGCGGGACCCCTCCCTCGCCTCCATGACCGTCCAGGCCGCGCCGCCGAGCACCAGCGCCCCCGCCGTCATGGCCGCGGCGGTGATCAGCGTGATACGTCTCCTGCGGACCCGCCGGTCGTCCGGCCCCGTCGGCCGGCTCCGCGCCACCAGCGGCGTCGTGTACACCGGAGTGGGGTCGGGGACCGGCGCCGGAACCCGCACTTCCGGCCCCATGACCTCCCGCCAGACCTCCGGTCCCGGACCCGCGTCCTGGCCGAGCCGCTGTCGGCACCAGTGCACGACCTCCGCGAGGGTGGCCCGCCGCGCGGGATCGGCGGCCAGGCACCGGGCGATCAGCGGGCGCAACTGCGCGGGCAGCAGGGACAGATCGGGCTCGGAGTGCACGATCCGGTACAGCACGCTGACCGAAGGGCCGTCCCCGTACAGCGGCTCCCCGAGCGCCGCGAACGCCGCCGTCTGTCCCAGCGCGAAGACATCCGTCGCCGCTGTGACCTCACCCCCGGACGCCTGCTCGGGAGCCATGAACTGGGGGGTGCCGACGGCGGAGCCCGTGACCGTGTGCGAGGTGATGTCGGAGGCCAGCGAGATGCCGAAGTCGATCACCCGTGGTCCGTCGGTGGCGAGCAGCACGTTCGACGGCTTCAGGTCCCGGTGCACGATGCCCGCGCCGTGGATGGCCTGCAGTGCCTCGGCCACCCCCGCCACCAGCCACAGCACCGCGGACACCGGAAGCGGCCCGCGCCGCGCGACGGCCTCCGCGAGAGAGGGCCCGGGTACGTACAGCGTGGCCAGCCAGGGCGGTACGCCGTCGGCGTCGGCGTCGATCAGCTCGGCGGTGTACGCGCCCCGGACCCGACGGGCGGCCTCCACCTCCCGGCGGAACCGTCGCCGGAACTCCTGGTTGTCGGCGAGCTCCGGCCGCACCACCTTGATGGCCACCGGGCGGCCGCCCTGGGTGTGCGAGAGATAGACCCGGCCCATGCCGCCCGCGCCGAGCCGGGCGGCGAGACGGTAGCCGGCCACCAGCGGTGGATCGTCCGCCTGCAATGCCTTGAACACCTCGGCCGGATGATTCATCGGCGCTCTTCCCCCCCCGTCCCCATCTGGTCAGCGGACGGGCTGACCAGCGACAGAAGCTTAAACGGGCGGCAAACAAGGGGGAGTGGAGGGGGATCCGGGAGCGGTCTGCTGGCTCTCGCTGCTCTGGCCGCCCTGACTGCTGTGGCCGTCCTGGCCGCCTACGGAGCCCGTGTCGTGTCGGCGGCGGGCACGGCGTCGCCGTGACGGGCGGCACGGCGGGACCCGACAAGCAGCAGCACGCTCGCGAGCAGGATGACCGGCGAGGGCGAGAGCCCGAGGATCACGGTGTCGCCCACGGCCCAGACCCCCAGCACCCACGCGATGAACGACGGCGGCACGATGCCCCGGCGGTCCAGCCAGAGGACCGTCAGACCGACGAGGACGAGCGGCGGGCCGAAGCTGTTCCAACTCAGCCAGTACGCGCTGTTCGCCGCGCTCATCGCGGAGAGGTCCTCGCCCCACAGCTCCCCACTGAACCAGTCCCCGGCGTGACTCCCGGCTTCCTCCACGGTCAGGGCGAGCAGCGTGTGCGCCGCTCCGAACATCGCGATGAGCCAACCTGCCCACTTGATCATCCGAACTCTCCGTTCTCGTGGTGGAGCCGCCCGGGCGGCCGCGCCTCTGCTGAGTCAGATCCACTGAGTAGGACGCAGCGGGCCACGGGGTTGCCTCAGAGGCGGTCGTTCGGGTCGCCCCGGGTCCCGAGCCGTTCGGCGAGGAACGCGATGATCTCGTCGCGGGCCCGCACGGTCGGGTGGCCCTCCTCGTCGACGAGATGCGCGGTGACGACACTGTGGGCGCAGCCGACGCTGTCGCGGAAGAAGGGCGGAGGGTTCGTGTTCGCCACCTCGTCGGGCAGCACACGGCCGTCGAACGCGTCGCCGAGCAGCGCGCGATAGGCCGCGAAGCGCCGGCCCGTGCACCACTTGTCGTCGGCGAAGCGGTACGCGAGGACCTTCAGGCCGTCGCGCTCGACGCGTTCGGCCACGGCGGCGGCGTCCTCGGCGCCGATCTCGAGGCCGCCGGGGTCGTCGAGGGGCAGCGACGGATGGTTGACCACCGGTGCGACGACCGCGGGTTCCAGCGCCATGGTCAGGGCGAAGTTGCCGGTGAAGCACAGCCCCACGGCGCCGACACCGGGCCCGCCGCGCTCGGCGTGCGCGATGCGGGCGAGACCGCGCAACCAGGAGACGACGGGGCTGGTGCCGCCACCGGCGAAGGCCCGGAACTCGGCGCTGACACAGGCGCGGCGCACGACGGCCTCGCCCGCCTCGACGAGCGGATGGGCGCCGTCGGTCCCGAACAGGGACGGCATGTAGACGGAGAAGCCCGCGTCGCGCATCCAGCGTGCGAACCGCGCGAGGTCGGGGCTGATGCCCGGCATCTCCGGCATCAGGATGACGGCCGGCCCCGACCCGCAGACGTACACGGTCTTGCTGATGCCGTCGACGTCGACGGTCCTCCGGGAGAAGTCCCCCAGGAGGTCGTCGCGCTGCCCTCGCACAGTTGTCATGACGCACAGGATGACGAGATGCTGCCCTCACCGAGAAGCGGCGACATCGCCACGCTTCACCGCGATCTCGCCAAGCGCCGAAGAGCCGCAGCGCCGAATCGCCGAAGTACCGAAAAAGTCCAAGCACCGAAGTGTCGGAGGCAGATGCCACATGGTGGTTCCGCTGCGTGTGAGTGTGCTGGCCTACCCCGGCTGCTTCGGGTCGGAGGTGTTCGGCGTCCTCGACCTCCTCACCATGGCCGGGCACGTCGCCGCCGCGCACGGAGCGGGGGAGGCGTCGTACGAGACCTCGGTCGTCTCGCCCCGCCGACGGGTGACCGTGTCCGGCGGCACGGGCGTCGACGTCTCGGCGATGCGCCCCGCGGACGTACTGATCGTGCCGGGATTCGAGATCTCACCCGCGCTCGACCTCGACACCACCCTCGCGGACCTGAAGCCGGAAGTGGCGGCCGTCCGCGCGCAGGCCGCCGCCGGGACGGCGGTCGTGTCGATCTGCGTGGGCGCCTTCCTCCTCGCCGAGGCCGGACTGCTCACGGGCCGTGAGGCGACGACATCCTGGCTGTACGCGGACCGGTTCGCGCGGCGGTACGCCGATGTGGCGGTGCGCTCCGAGAAGCTGGTCGTGACCGACCGCGGCGTGACGACCACGGCGGCGTTCAGCGCGATGTACGACTTCGCGCTCCGCTTCGTCCGCGAGCACGACGGCCCCCGCGTGGCCCGCAGCACGGCGCGCATCACCCTGCTCGACGACGCCCGTGCCACACAGTCCGCGTACGTGGACGTGGGGCTGCTGCCCGCCGTGGGCAGGAGCTTCTCGCTCAGGGTGAAGCGGTGGCTCGACCAGAACCTCGGGGCGCGCTACGACCTGCCCGCCCTCGCCAAGGAGTTCGGCGTCAGCACGAGAACACTGCTCCGCCGCTTCGGCGACGAAGCCGGCGAGACCCCCCTGTCCTACCTGCACACCGCCCGGGTACGCCGAGCCAGACACCTGCTGGAGACAACGGACAGAACCGTCGCACGCATCGCCGCCGACGTCGGATACCGCAACCCCGGCGCCTTCGCCCAGGTCTTCTCCCGCCACACGGGCCACCAGCCGAGCACGTACCGCGCGACCTTCCGCCGCCACGACGCCCCGGAACCCCTCGCGCCCACCCGAACCGAGCCCGCGTCTACTTGACCCGCCCCGCGATGGCCCGTGCGCACGCCATCGACTTGGCATGCCCGGTGTCCACCTCCACGTCGTACACCATGCCCCGGTGGACCACATCGGCCTGGGACGCGGCCATCCCGACGACGCGGTCCCCGCGCGCGATCTCACGGTCCGCGGCGATGGCGCTGTCGCACCGCACGCCCACCCACAGCACCCGCAACTCGCCCAGCGCCTCCTGCCACCGCCGCTGCGACTCCGCACCGCTGAGGAAGACCTCGTCGACGATGATCCGCGCCCCCGCACCGGCCATCGCGGCGAGCCCCGCGATCCAGGCCCCCTCCAGCGCCCGGAACTCCGGCCCGACGACCACCTCACCGTCCGGCCCGAACTCGATCCCCGCATCCGACGCCCGCATCGCCGCGGGCAACGCGTCAACGAATGTATCGACCCCGAAGGCCAACCAGGGCCCCGGCAGAACATCCTGCAGACACCGCACGATCCCGGACTTCCCCGAGCTGGAACCACCATTGAGAACGATCACCTGGGTCTTCACGGCGCCACAGTAGGCACACGGTGACACCACACCAAACAGATTTCAGAGACCAGAGCGCGCGGATGGCCACCCTTGCGCTCCCCGTTCCGCCCTGCGCCGCCGGCGCGGCGGTCAGTGCTGGATGAGGCCACCGACCGCAACAGGCTCCACATGCCCGGTCGGTGGAACAGTCCGTGCCAGGTCGAGGCCGTTGTCGACCAGTGACGACCGCCGCAGGCGTGCGACGCCCGGGATCGGGATCCAGCGCGACTCGGCGGTCTCGCCGTTCGGTTCGGGGCGGAGGTGGCCGCCGGTGATGCGGCAGCGGTAGAAGATGCCGACGTTCTGGTGGTCGGGGAGGCCGGGGGCGCGGTCCGCCGCGGGGATCATCCGTGAGTCCACGCCGAGGAGGCGCTCGACCACCGCCTCACAGCCCGTCTCCTCGGCGACTTCCCGGATCACCGCGTCGAAGGGATCCTCCGCGTGCTCCACCCTGCCGCCCGGCAGAGTCCAGTTGCTCTCGCCGCTCGGCGGCACGTGCCGGGCGAGCAGTACCCGGCCCTCCTCGACGCACACGGCGTACGCCGCGAGCCGGAAACTCATCCGATACCTCCTGCCGGACGCCGTTGCGGCGTCCGCGTTCTGCTGACGAACGAGGGGCCGTCCGGCACGGCCAGGGTGAACGTGCCGGACGGCGCCCTCGGCTACGAGGACACCGGCACCGGGGCCGAGCAACTCGGCCCGGGCACGGCCTGCTCCGCGAAGGCGTGTCCAGGAGCTGGAGCAGGAGCAGGTGACCGCCGACGTCGTCTGTGTGAGCAGCCCCGATCTGCTGTACCGAGCCCTGCGCGCCCGGCAGGGCCACGACGAGCAGGCCGACCTCTGGAACCTGGACCAGGCGTTCCCCGCGGACCGCGCCACACCGCTGGTCACGGTACTCGACGGTCATCCGCACGCGCTGTCGTTCCTGGCCATGGTCAACAAGGCCGCCACCAGCGCATTCGGCGTCACGAGGTTCGGCCAGTCCGGTTCGCTCACCGACGTCTACCGCCACCACCGGATCGACGTCGACAGCATCGTGTCCGCCGCCCTCGACGTCACCGACTGAGACCCGAGGCCGGGGCACCCGTGGGTGCCCCGGCCCCCGGCAGGGCCGCCGGTCAGGACGCGGACAGCTCCCCGCGGACCGTGCGCGCCGCCGCGACCAGGTTCTCCAGCGAGGCGCGGGTCTCGGGCCAGCCGCGGGTCTTCAGGCCGCAGTCCGGGTTGACCCACAGGCGCTCGGCGGGGATGGCCTCAAGTCCCTTGCGCAGCAGGGCCGCGGCCTCGTCCGTGCCGGGCACACGCGGGGAGTGGATGTCGTAGACGCCGGGGCCCGCCTCGCGCGGGTAGCCGTGCTCGGCCAGTTCACGGGCCACCTGCATGTGCGAGCGGGCGGCCTCCAGGCTGATGACGTCGGCGTCGAGGTCGTCGATGGCCTGGACGATGTCGCCGAACTCGGCATAGCACATGTGGGTGTGGATCTGGGTGTCGGGCCGCACCCCGCTGGTGGTGAGGCGGAAGGACTCGGTGGCCCAGTCCAGATAGGCCGGACGGTCGGCGGCGCGCAGCGGCAGCGTCTCGCGCAGCGCGGGCTCGTCGACCTGGATGACCGAAGTGCCCGCCGCCTCCAGGTCGTTCACCTCGTCGCGCAGGGCGAGGGCCACCTGGCGCGCGGTGTCGCCGAGCGGCTGGTCGTCGCGGACGAAGGACCAGGCGAGCATGGTCACGGGCCCGGTGAGCATGCCCTTGACCGGGCACTCCGTCAGGGAGTTGGCGTACGCCGTCCAGCGCACCGTCATCGGCTCGGGGCGGGAGATGTCACCGGCGAGGACCGGCGGGCGCACATAGCGGGTGCCGTACGACTGGACCCAGCCGTGCTGCGTGGCGAGATAGCCGGTGAGCTGCTCGGCGAAGTACTGCACCATGTCGTTGCGCTCGGGCTCGCCGTGCACCAGGACGTCGATCCCGGTCTTCTCCTGGAAGGAGACGACCTCGCGGATCTCGTGCTCGATGCGCTGCTCGTACCCGGCGGTGTCGATGCGCCCCGCGCGCAGGTCGGCGCGGGCCGTGCGCAACTCCGTGGTCTGCGGGAACGAGCCGATGGTGGTCGTGGGGAGCAGCGGCAGGCCGAGGTGGGCGCGCTGGGCGGCGGCCCGCGTGGCGTACGGCTGGGAGCGGCGGCCGTCGGCGTCGGTGACGGCCGCGGCCCTGGCCCGGACGGCCGGGTCGTGGGTGATCGCGGAACCGGCGCGGGAGGCCAGGTCGGCCCGGTTCGCGGCGAGTTCGGCGGCGATGGTGTCCGTTCCCTGTGCGAGGCCCTTGGCCAGGGTGACGATCTCGCCGGTCTTCTGCTGGGCGAAGGCGAGCCAGCGCAGGATCTGCGGATCGATGTCCCGCTCGGCCGCGGCGTCGATCGGGACGTGCAGGAGCGAGCAGGACGCGGCGACGTCGACCTGGTCGGCGAGGCCGAGGAGCGTCCCCAGGGTCGACAGGGACTTCTCCAGGTCGTTGATCCAGATGTTGCGGCCGTTGACGACACCGGCGACGAGGCGCTTGCCGGGCAGTCCGCCCACCGCCGCGAGCGCGTCGAGGTTGGCGGCGGCCGCGTCGGTGAAGTCGAGCGCGAGGCCGTCGATCGGGGCCTTCGCCAGGACCGGCAGGGCGTCGCCGAGCCGGTCGAAGTAGGAGGCGACGAGCAGCTTCGGCCGGTCGGTGAGGGAGCCGAGGTCGCGGTAGGCGCGCTCGGCGGCGTTGAGGTCCGCCGGGGTGCGGTCCTGGACCAGGGCGGGCTCGTCGAGCTGCACCCACTCGGCGCCGGCCGCGCGCAGGTCCGCGAGGACCTCGGCGTACACGGGAAGGAGCCGGTCCAGGAGCGTCAGCGGCTCGAACTCCGCGGCCACGCCGGGCGCGGGCTTGGCGAGCAGCAGATACGTGACGGGGCCGACCAGGACCGGGCGGGCGGCGAGGCCGAGCGCGAGGGCTTCCTTGAACTCGGCGACCTGCTTGGTGGAGTCGGCGCTGAAGACGGTGTCGGGGCCGAGCTCCGGCACGAGGTAGTGGTAGTTGGTGTCGAACCACTTGGTCATCTCGAGCGGCGCGACGTCCTGGGTGCCGCGGGCCATGGCGAAGTAGCCGTCGAGCGGGTCGGCGTCCACGGCGGAGCGGTGCCGCTGGGGGACGGCGCCGACCATGACACTGGTGTCCAGGACGTGGTCGTAGTACGAGAAGTCACCGGTCGGCACCTCGTGGACACCAGCCGCCGCCAGACGCTGCCAGGTGGAGCGGCGCAGCTCCGTCGCGGTCTGGTTGAGGGCGTCGGCGGTGACGCGGCCCTTCCAGTACCCCTCGATCGCCTTCTTGAGTTCACGGCCTGCGCCCTGACGGGGGTAGCCGTACACGGTGGCCCGTGCTGCCGCGGCTGCGGACTTCGCTGTCACGGAAATCTCCTTCGCGAGATGACTCCTGAGAATCCCGGGACGGGACGCGGACGCGAAGGGATGACGAACAAGACGGACCACACACACGCCACTGGCATGGTGCTCCGTCTGGTATGTACGCCGACCCGCCCACGAGGTCACCGGGATATCCGCACGCGATCGGTCACGTACGGGCAACGGGCAGGTCTTCGGACTCGCGGGCACGTCTGCCGGGGCAGACACCTACTGGCCGTCGCTTCCCAGGCCCCGTTCATCGGGCCCAGTGCGTGTGACGGCGGTCGTTCCCGCTCACCGCTGCGGGGCAGTCCCGGATTCCCACCGGGTTCCCTCTTACGACGCGCCTGCCTGGCGGACAGGGCGAACCAGCTGCACGCGTCAGGTTAGAGGGTGGACGCGGTCCTGGGCAGCACTGTTCACATTCCGGAACGTGAGATGAGACACGAGTGCGAGCCGTTTGGGCGCACGTGTGAAGGGGCGTGGCCCGGCGGAATCCGCTGGGCCACGCCCCTTCACACGGCGGCCGGGCCCCTCGGCCCGGCGCGGAGCACCTAGTGGAACTGCTCCTCCTCGGTGGAGCCCGAGAGCGCGGTGGTGGAGGAGGCCGGGTTGACGGCGGTGGACACCAGGTCGAAGTAGCCGGTGCCGACCTCGCGCTGGTGCCTGACGGCGGTGAAGCCGTGCTCCTGCGCGGCGAACTCCTTCTCCTGCAGGTCCACGTACGCGGTCATGCCGTGGTCGGCGTAGCCGCGGGCGAGGTCGAACATGCCGTGGTTGAGGGAGTGGAAACCGGCCAGGGTGATGAACTGGAACTTGTAGCCCATGGCGCCCAGTTCGCGCTGGAACTTGGCGATCTGGTCGTCGTCCAGCGCGGCCTTCCAGTTGAAGGACGGCGAGCAGTTGTAGGCCAGCATCTGGTCGGGGTGCTCGGCGTGGACGGCCTCGGCGAACTCGCGGGCCTGGGCGAGGTCGGGGGTGCCGGTCTCGACCCAGATGAGGTCGGCGTACGGGGCGTAGGCGAGGCCGCGCGCGATGACGGGGGCCATGCCGTTGCGGACGCGGTAGAAGCCCTCGGCCGTCCGCTCGCCGGTCACGAACTCGGCGTCGCGCTCGTCGACGTCGCTGGTGAGGAGGTTGGCGGCGAGCGCGTCGGTGCGGGCGACGATCAGGGTCGGCACATCGGCGATGTCGGCGGCGAGGCGGGCCGCGTTGAGGGTGCGCACGTGCTGAGCGGTGGGGACGAGGACCTTGCCGCCGAGGTGGCCGCACTTCTTCTCCGAGGCGAGCTGGTCCTCGTAGTGGATACCGGCCGCGCCCGCCGCGATCATCGCCTTGGTCAGCTCGAAGGCGTTCAGCGGGCCGCCGAAACCGGCCTCGGCGTCGGCCACGATCGGAGCCAGCCAGTCCACGGCGGAGTCGCCCTCGCTGGTGGCGATCTGGTCGGCGCGCAGCAGCGCGTTGTTGATGCGGCGGACCACCTGCGGAACGGAGTTGGCCGGGTACAGCGACTGGTCGGGGTAGGTGTGCCCGGCCTGGTTGGCGTCGGCGGCCACCTGCCAGCCGGACAGGTAGATCGCCTGCAGCCCCGCCTTGACCTGCTGCACGGCCTGACCGCCGGTCAGCGCGCCGAGCGCGTGGACGTAGTCGAGCTCGTGCAGTTGGCGCCACAGCCGCTCGGCGCCGCGCCGGGCCAGGGTGTGCTCCTCGCGGACGCTGCCGGAGAGGCGCACGACGTCCGCGGCGCTGTAGGTGCGCTCGATCCCCTGCCACCGAGGGTCGGTCGCCCACCGCCGCGCGAGCTCCTCGGCCGTCGCCGTCGTCGTCCCTGCCTGTGCCATGACCGTCTCCTGGAGATTCGTGAACTGTGCGAACATCTGGCACTGAGTGCCTGAATGGTCTGGGGTGCGGCCCGCCGGGTCCGTGTGGGGACAGGTGAGCAATGCTGCCGAGTCAGGCGGATGGGCCGGGATCTCCGACGTCAGGGCTTGAGTTCGCGCCCCGGTTCCGCTCCGCCCGACGGAGTCCGGCGGCCGCGTTTCGACTGTGGCATCGGCACTCAGTGCCAGCAAGTGAGGAGGGCTGCCAAGTTCTGCGCATCTTCTGCGGCGGTTTTGCCAACTCTGTTAAGGCTGGCGGTGCGGGTCTGCGTGACTACGATCGCGGGCATGCCCGACGGGAGCCGCGGATGACCCACGGGACGGGAGCCGCGGATGCCCGAGGGGACGGAAGCCGCGGATGAGTGAGCGGGACGGGAGCCACGAGTGAGCAAGACGTACGCGGGAGCGCGGCTGCGACGGCTGCGCGAGGAACGCCGGATGAGCCAGGCCGACCTGGCCCGGACCCTCGCCATCTCGCCGAGCTATCTGAACCAGATGGAGCACGACTCCCGCCCGCTCACCGTGCCGGTACTGCTGCGCCTGACCGAGGCGTTCGGCGTCGACCCGGGCTTCTTCTCCGAACGGGACACCAGCAGGCTGGTGGCCGACCTGCGGGACGCCCTCACCGGCGAGGTCTCCACCGGCCAGGTGTCGGCGTCCGACCTCTCGGACCTCGCCTCCCGGATGCCCGCCGTGGCCACGCTCCTGGTGGACCTCGGCCGCCGCAACCAGCGCCTCACCGAGCAACTCGCCGAAGCCGCGGAGGGACGGGGCCCCGGCCCGGTGGCGCAGCCGCGCTCCGCGCACGAGGAGATCCGCGAGTTCTTCTACCGGCGCCAGAACTACCTGCACGACATCGACCTCGCCGCCGAGCGGTTCGCGGCGGAGATCGGCATCCGCCCCGGCGAGGTCGTCCGGGTCCTGTCCGCGCGCCTCACCGAACGCCACGGCGTGCGCATCGCCGCGGACTCCGACCAGCTCCTGCACCACTACGACCCGGCGGCCCGCGTCCTGCACCTCTCCGGACGGCTGCGCCCCGGCCAGCAGGCGTTCCGCATGGCCACCCAGCTCGCGCTGCTCGAACACACGGACCAGGTCTCCACCCTCGCCTCGGAGGACTTCGAGCCGGACTCCGCGGCCTGGCCGCTGGCCCGCATCGGCATCGCCAACTACTTCGCCGCCGCCCTGATCCTGCCCTACCGCCGCTTCCACGCCGCGGCGGAGGAGTTCCGCTACGACATCGAGCGGCTCTGCGACCACTTCGGGCTCGGCTACGAGACGATCTGCCACCGCCTCAGCACCCTGCAACGGCCCCGGCTGCGCGGCGTCCCGTTCTCCTTCGTCCGGGTCGACCGCGCGGGCAACATGTCCAAACGCCAGTCCGCCACTGCGTTCCACTTCTCCCGCGCGGGCGGCACCTGCCCACTGTGGAACGTGTACGAGGCGTTCGCCGCGCCCGGCCGCATCCACGTCCAGGTCGCCGCCATGCCGGACGGGCAGCGCTACCTGTGGACCGCGCGGGCGCTCACCCGGCACCGCGGCGGCTGGGGCGAACCCGGCAAGACCTTCGCCATCGGCCTCGGCTGCGAGATCCGGCACGCCTCCCGGCTCGTCTACTCCGACGGCCTCGACCTCGACAACGCCTCGGCCGCCGTCCCCATCGGCATGGGCTGCCGCCTCTGCGAACGCACCGACTGCCCCCAACGGGCCGTCCCCCCGCTGGATCGGCGCCTTGCGATCGACGAGAACAGCAGCACCTTCGTGCCCTACCCGGTGGTGGGCGCGCGGGAGAGCATCGGCTGACGGGTCAGGCGGTGCCCGACGTCTCGACGGGATACGGCACGTACGTCCGGCGGTCGGGGTCGACCGCCAGGCGGCCGTCGGCCGGGCCCGCTGGGCGCAGTCACGGCGTTCACAGAGGCGGCAGCCCAGGCCGATCGGGGTCGCCGCGCGCGGGGCGTCCGGGGCGACGCCCTCCGCGTAGACCAGGCGGTGCGCCTGGCGCAGCTCGCAGCCCAGGGCGACGGCGAACTCGGGGCGCGCCGCGTGATGTCCGGCGCGGCCCCGGGCGACCGCGCGCGCCACCCAGAAGTAGCGCTTGCCGTCGGGTATTTCGGCGACCTGGGTGAGGATCCGGCCGGGCGCGGAGAACGCCTCGTACACCGTCCACAGCGGGCGGGTGCCGCCGAGGCGGGAGAAGTGGAAGTCGGTGGCGGGCTGCCGCTCGCAGACGTTTCCCGCACGGTCCACGCGCGGGAAACGAGAAGGGCACCCCGCGCGGCCCGGAGCGCTGGAGCTGAGGCGGTGGCAGACCGTCTCGAAGCCGACGCCGAGCCCGTCGCCACCTTGGCTAATCTGCACGGATGAGCACTGACCTGACCCTGCTGTCGCGTGTCGCCCATCGCGGGCAGGAGGTCACCGCGCCCCGCATCCGGGGCCTCCTCGCGCTGCTCGCGGGAGACCTGCGCACCGGCCGCAGCACCGAACGCCTGGTGGCGGGGCTGTGGCCGGACGAGCGCCCGGAGCGGCCGGGGAAGGCGGTGCAGGTCCTCGTGTCCAGGGCGCGGGCCCAACTCGGCGCCGACACCATCGCGAGCACCCCGACCGGCTACCGGCTCGCCCTCACCGAGGACCAGGTCGACAGCTCCGCCCTGCCGCAGCACGCCGCCGCGAGCGCGGACCGGGCCAGGGCCGGGGACCACGCCGGATCCCTCGCCGCCGCCGAGGCCGGGCTCGCGCTCTGGCCGGGCACCCCGGACGCCGGGGGCGACCCCGGCGACCCAGGCGACACCGCCGACCCCGTGGCCGCGCTGCGCGCCGAGCGCGCCCCCGTCCGCGACGCGCTCGTCCGTGCCCGTGCCCTCGCGCTCGCCCGCCTCGGCCGCCACACGGAGGCGGCCGGACCGCTGGCCGCGGCCGCCGCCGCGCAGCCCCGCGACGAGGAGGTGCTCGCCGAACTGCTGCGCGGCACGGCGGCGACGGCGGGCCCGGCCGCCGCGCTGACACGCTACGAGACGTACCGCCGTGAACTGCGCGACGACCTCGGCGCGGATCCGGGCGCCGGGCTCAAGGCCGTGCAGCGGGAGCTGCTGCGTGGGGAGGCACCGGCGGTCAGGCACGGCGTGCCGCACGAGCCGAACCAACTCCTCGGCAGGGACGAGGACATCGCGCAGGTCGAGCGGCTGCTGCGCGCCTCCCGGGCCGTCACCGTCGTCGGCCCCGGCGGGCTCGGCAAGACCCGGCTGGCGCACGCCGTCAGCCGCCGGGCCGAGCAGCGCGTGCTGTACTTCGTGCCGCTCGCCGGTGTCACCGCCGACCAGGACGTCGCCGCGGAGGTGGCCGCCGCGCTCGGCGCGGGCGAGGGCCGGCACGGCGGCGTGCCCGGCCCCACCCCGGTCGACCCCGTGACCGGCATCCTCGGTGTGCTCGGAACCGGACCTGCCCTGCTGGTCCTCGACAACTGCGAACACGTCATCCGCGGCGCCGCCGACCTCGTGCACGCCCTGGTCTCCTCCTCGCGGGATCTCACCGTGCTCGCCACCAGCAGAGCCCCGCTCGACCTCACGTCGGAAGCGGTGTACGCCCTGCCGGAACTCGGCCTCGACACCTCCGTCGAGCTGTTCACCCAGCGGGCCCGTGCCGCCCGGCCCGGCGTGCTGCTGCCGCCGGACGCGGTGGCCGAGCTGTGCCGCCACCTCGACGGGCTGCCGCTCGCCGTGGAGTTGGCTGCCGCGCGGGTCCGGGTGCTGTCCGTGCCGGACATCGCCCGCCGCCTCGGCGACCGGTTCGCGCTACTGCGCGGCGGGGCCCGGGACGCGCCGGAGCGGCACCGCACCCTGCACGCCGTCGTCGAGTGGAGCTGGAACCTGCTCGCGCGGGACGCCAGGGCCGCGCTGCGCACGCTGTCCGTCTTCCCCGGCGGCTTCAGCGGGGACGCGGCCGAACAGGTCCTTGGCGAGGACGCGCTGCCGCTCCTGGAACAGTTGGCGGACCAGTCGCTGCTCACGGTCGCCGACACGCCGGTCGGCGTGCGGTTCCGGATGCTGGAGACCGTACGGGAGTTCGGGGCGGCGCGGCTGGTGGAGGTGGGCGGGGAGGCCACGGGGGTGGGCCGGGGGCGTGCGGAGGCGGGGCGGGGGCGCGCGGGGGCGGGCGGGGAGGCCACGAAAGAGGGCCGGGAAGGCGCGGTGGCGGGCCGGGAGGCCGCGGTGGCGGGTGGTGGACTCGCGGCGAGGCGCGGGGAGTTGACCCCGGCGGGCGGCGAAGAGGAGGCCGTCGGCCGGTTCCTCGCCTGGGCGCGGGACTTCGGCGTCGCCCACCACGACGTGCTCCTCGGCCCGGAGCCCCTGGCCACCTGGGAGCGCGTCAAGGCCGAGCAGGACAACCTCGTGGCGGCGCTGCGGCACGCCCTCGCCCGCGCCGACGGCCCCACCACGGCCGCCGTCACCGCCGTCCTCGCCGCCCTGTGGTCCACCGACTCCAACTACCCGCGCCTCGCCGCGCTCGCCGCCGACACCGGCCCGCCCCTGTCGCACTACCACCCCGAACCCGCGTACGTCGAAGTCGCCCGCGCCGCGGCGGTGTTGTGCACGGGGAGCCTCTTCAACGGCTCGCACGTCCTGCGCCAGCTCGTCACTCTGCGGCGGCTCCCCCCGGCCCCGCCGGACACGCTGCTGCGCGCCACCGCCGTGGTGCTGAGCGCGGTCCCCGAGATGCGGCCTCCCGACTACGCCGTGCTGCGCGGGCTCTGTGCCAGCGAGCGGCCGCTGGTCGCGGGCATCGCCGAGTGCGTCGCCACATACGTCTGGGAGTACCAGCACGACATCGACCGCGCGCTCGCCTCGGCGCGCCGGATGATCGCCGCGCTGGCGTCGGTCGACAATCCGACCGTGTGGGTCGTGAGCCACTCCCGGCTGAGCGAGCTGTGCCTGAAGACGGGGCAGGGAGAGGCCGCGTACGGCAACTTGAAGGCCGCCCTGGAGGTGCTGCCGCAACTCGGCGACGAGCGCGACTACATCGGCATCCGCTCCGGCCTCGCCCTCGCCTGCGTGCAGCGCGGCGACTTCGAAGAGGCGGAGCACTGGCTGCGGCAGGTGGACGGCACCGTGGCGCAGCAGGACACCTTCTACAGCCCCGACATCGGCGTGCGCGCCGAGATCGCGCTCGCACGGGGGCGGACGGAGAGCGGGCTCGAACTCTGGCGCGGCGCGATGGAGCGGCTGTCCCACGCCGGGTCCATGTACCACGCCGATCCCTGGATCGACCCGTGGGCGCTGCAGATCCAGGCGGCCGCGGTGACGGCGCACGCGTACGCCGACCGGATCGAACAGGTCGCGGAGCCCGTCGACCGGCTGCGCGGACGACTGCGGACGCTGCTCGCCGGCCCGCCGCGCACGCCCATGGAACTGCCGGTGTACGGGACGGTGCTGCACGCGCTGGGCGTGGCCGGTCTGGGGTCCGGCGGTGCCGGTCGTGCGGCTGTACGGATGATCGCGCTCGCCGAACGCCTGCGGGTCCTGCGCGAGTTCCAGCCGACCATGTCGGCCGCCCGCGCCCGGCGGGCGGCCGAGGACACCGACAGGGCGGCCTACGCCGACGCGGTGTCGGAGTACGCCGCCCTGGGGCGTGACGAGTTGCGGGACGCGGCCCGCTCGCTCATCGGGGGTCGCGGTGGAACAGCGACGTCGACCAGAAGTAGCCCAGCGTGCCCAGACCGAGGCACCAGACGATCGTGATCCACCCGTCGTCGCCGATCTCGCTGCCGAGCAGCAGTCCGCGCAGGGTCTCGATGGCGGGCGTGAACGGCTGGTACTCGGCGACCGGCTGGAACCAGCCGGGCATCGCGTCGACCGGGACGAAGGCACTGGAGAGGAACGGCAGGATCATCAGCGGCAGCGCGTTGTTGCTGGCCGCCTCCACGTTCGGGCTGGCCAGCCCCATCCCCACCGCGATCCAGGTGAACGCCGTGGCGACCAGTGCGAGCAGCCCGAGCGCCGCAAGCCACTCCAGGAACGTGGCGTCCGTGGACCGGAAGCCCACGGCCACGGCGACCGCGCCCACGAGGACCACACTGATGATCGCCCGCAGCACACTGCCGACCACGTGCCCGATGAGCACGGAGCCGCGATGGATCGCCATGGTCCGGAAGCGGGCGATGATGCCCTCGGTCATATCCATGGCGACGGACACCGCCGTCCCGGCCGGGGCGCCGCCGATGGTCATCAGCAGGATGCCGGGGACGAGATAGGCGATGTACTCGGCGCGGTCGGCGCCGCCGTCACCCATGCCCGCGCTCATCACGTCACCGAAGATGTAGACGAAGAGCAGCAGCAGGACGATCGGCATCAGCAGCACGTTCAGGGTGAGCGACGGATAGCGCCGCGCGTGCAGCAGGTTGCGGCGCAGCATCGTGTACGAGTCGCGCACGGCGGGGGAGAGGGAGCTCATCGGACCGCCTCCGCGGGCTGGTCGCCGCCGCCGGTCAGGGCGAAGAACACGTCGTCGAGGTCGGGGGTGTGCACGGTCAGCTGATCCGCCTCGATGTCGGCGGAGTCCAGCCAGTCGAGGAGGGAACGCAGCTCGCGCTGGCTGCCGTCGCTGGGGATCCGCAGCGTCAGCGCCTCGTCGTCCGCGGTGACCTCGCGCAGGGCGACGGCGGCGGACCGGTACGCGGACCGGTCGGCGAAGCGCAGCCGCACATGCCCGCCCGGGATGAGCCGCTTCAGTTCGTCGGCGCTGCCCTCGGCGGCGATCCTGCCGTCGTTCAACACCGCGATGCGGTCGGCGAGTTCGTCGGCCTCCTCCAGGTACTGGGTGGTGAGGAAGACGGTGACGCCACCGGCGACCAGCTCGCGGACGATGCCCCACATGGTGTGGCGGCTGCGCGGGTCGAGGCCGGTCGTCGGCTCGTCGAGGAAGATGATGCGCGGGTCCCCGACCAGTGTCATGGCGATGTCGAGTCGGCGCCGCATGCCGCCCGAGTAGGTGGCGGCGGGTTTCTTCGCGGCCGCCACCAGGTCGAAGCGCTCAAGGAGCGCGGCGGTGGTACGGCGGCCCTCGCGGGGGGAGAGGTGGTGCAGGTCCGCGACGAGGAGCATGTTCTCCTCGCCGGTGATCAGCCCGTCGACGGCGGAGAACTGCCCGGTGACGCCGATGGCGGCCCGCACCGCCTGCGGCTCGACGGCCAGGTCGTGGCCACTGACCCGCAGGTCACCGGCGTCCGCCGTGATGAGGGTGGAGAGGATCTTGACGGCGGTGGTCTTGCCGGCGCCGTTCGGGCCGAGCAGGGCGAAGACGGTGCCGGTCGGCACCGCCAGGTCGATGCCGTCGAGGACCGTCTTGTCCCCGTATGCCTTGCGCAGCCCCTTGGCCGCGATGGCGAGTGGTCGGGATGTCGTTGTCGTCATGCCGCAGACGGTGCGGCAGGCCGCATTCAGCGCGGTTTCAGGAGGGTTTCAGTGCCCGGTGGGCGGTCCGCCACCGCCGACGAGCAGGCTGTCGAGCTCGGCCGCGTAGAGCTGTTCGGCGTCGAAGCTCATTCCCGTGAAGTGCCCGGCGAGTTCCAGGGACAGGACGCCGTGCAGCCGGGTCCAGAAGGCCAGAGCCCGGTGGAGGACCGCGGGCGGGGCGGGATGGTCGCCCGCCCACTGGCGGTGGTCCGCGAGGTGGGCTGTGAACGCGGTCGCCGGACTGTTCGCGGGCTGTTCCGCGTGGGGATACGAGGGTTGCTCCGACGGCGGGGACGGCGGGGACGGCGGAGGTGAGGGGAGCGCGGCGCAGGCGTCGAGCAGCGTCGCCATGATCTCCGTCGAGATCGCGGTGGTGTCGCCGGGCGCGTGGTAGCCGGGGACGGGTGTGCCGTAGAGGAGGAAGTACCGCTGGGGGTCGGCCAGCGCCCAGCGGCGCAGGGCGTGCGCGAGCGCGGCGAGGCCGGCTCCGGAGGCGGCGGCCGTGTGGAAGGTGTCGGCGAGGCTGCGGTAGCCGTCCCTGATGAGTTCGGTGATCAGCTCGTCGCGGTTGGCGTAGTACCGGTACAGCGCCGGCCCGCTCATCCCCATCTGCTTGGCGATCGCGTTGAGGGAGAGCGCGGACGCGCCCGCCGAGGCGATCTGCTCCCACGCGTGGTCCTTGATCTCGGTCCGCACCTGCGCGCGGTACCGCTCGCGCGGGGTCTTCGTGTCCGTGTCCGCCATGGCCCAGCCACCTCTTTCGCCCCACACCGCTGCAATGCACTCAAGAATTAGTTAGAGGCTATCACTGGAGCTATTGACGAGAGCTCGTCGCGGGAGTTAGAACTTATAACGAACGACAAAGCTACTAATCGTCTGGGCGGCACGGTGTGACGCGATGCGCCGCGCACCTCTCATCCGCGGTCCTGATCTGCGCTCCTGGTGCGCGCATCCGACTCCGCACGCCCGGCCACGCGCACACGAGGGGAACGTCATGTCAGCCTCCACCTCCACGCCCGCCCCCACCTCCACGCCCGCCGCGTCACCCGCAGTGACGGCACACGGCATCCCGCGGGCGGTGACCATCTCCGCCTGGGCGGTCCCGATCATGGTCCTGGGCCAGTTCGCCCTGATCTCGGGCGTGCCGGTCGTCATCGCCTTGGTCGGCGCCTTCGCCCGCGTCCGCGACCGAGCGGTCCGCGCCGCCGCAGCCCTCCTGGCCGTCTCCTTCGCGATCCCGCTCACGATCTGGCTGGTGCGGCCGGACGGCGCGCAGAGCCTGTCGAAGGACATCCACCCCGTCTCAGTGGGCCTGATCGTCGCGGCCGGGGCCGCGCTCGTCGTCGCCCTGCGCCGTGCCCGTTCCGGACGGCCCGCGGCGCGGTGACGCCCTACGTCAGGTCGGCCGGGCGCACCCGCGGCTTCTCGGCGATCCGGGCGAGCGCCTGCTGGTTGGCTGCGGTGGGCTGGTCGAGCACGAGTTGTCGGACCGAGCGGACATGGGTGGGGGCGGCGGCGACCACGTCGTACCCGGCGTCGGTGAGGGCGGCGATGGTGTAGCGGCCGTCGTCTGGGTCGGGTGACCGTTCCATCCAGCCACGCTTCTCGAACCGCTTGACGACGTTGATGCGGGTCGAGATCAGGGTCACCGCCGTCGTCGGCCACGGCGGCTGAGTGCAGACGGTGCAAGATCGGACAGGGGTTACTTTTAGGTATGCCGTGACTTCCCATGCGGGCGGCAGTAGAACTCGTTTCGAATTCAGTCAGAAGTGAGGAAGATCACATGAGCGGTACACCCTTACGTGGCAAGGTGTCTGATGGCCTGTCGCGTCGAAGATTTCTTGCTGGAACGAGTTCTATTCTGGGCGTCGCCGCGCTCGCCGCGCAGGCGCCTGTGGCTCGCGCCGTCGACGGCGCCAACGTCCCCGTCCTGGTGATCGGCACCGGATACGGCGGCTCCGTCGCCGCCCTGCGGCTCGCCGAAGCGGGCGTCGACGTGCACATGCTGGAGATGGGCATGGCCTGGGACACCCCGGGGTCCGACGGCAAGATCTTCGCCAACACCACGAGCCCGGACGCCCGTTCCTACTGGCTGCGCACCAAGACCAAGCAGCCGCTGAGCAATTTCCTCGGCTTCCCCATCGACAGGGACGTCCCGCGCCACACCGGCATCCTGGACGCCGAGGAGTTCGGCGGCATCACCGTCTACCAGGGCCGCGGTGTGGGTGGCGGTTCCCTCGTCAACGGCGGCATGGCGGTCACGCCGAAGCGCGAGAACTTCGCCGCGGTCCTGCCCTCGGTGAGCGCGGGGGAGATGTACGACACCTACTACCCGCGCGCCAACGCGGGCCTCGGCGTGAACGTCATCGACCCGGAGTGGTTCGAGACGGCCGAGTGCTACAAGTACGCCCGCGTCGGCCGCAAGCACGCCCAGCGCTCCGGCTTCCCCTTCGTGTTCGTGCCCGATGTGTACGACTGGGACTACATGAAGCGCGAGGCCGCGGGCACCGTCCCCAAGTCGGCGCTCGCGGGGGAGATCCTCTACGGCAACAACCACGGCAAGAAGTCCCTGCAGCAGACCTACCTCGCCCGCGCGCGGGCGACCGGCCGCGTCACCATCTCCCCGCTGCACAAGGTCACTTCGGTGACCCCGGCGGCCGGGGGCGGCTACACGGTGACGGTCGACCAGATCAACACCACCGGCGACACCGTCGCCACCAAGGCCATGACCGCCGACAGGGTCTTCTTCGCCGCGGGCAGCGTCGGCACCAGCAAGCTCCTGGTGAAACTACGGGCCACCGGCGCGCTGCCGCACCTCAACGGCGAGGTCGGCAAGGGCTGGGGCGACAACGGCAACGTCATGTGCGGGCGCGCCAACCACCTGTGGGACCCCACCGGCAGCCTCCAGTCGGCCATCCCCACCGCGGGCATCGACAACTGGGCCGCGGGCGGCGCGTTCGCCGAGGTGGCGCCGCTGCCGACCGGGATCGAGACGTACGCCTCGTTCTATCTGTCGATCACCAAGAACCCGCACCGCGCCCAGTTCACCTGGAACGCGGCGGCGGGCCGGGCCGAACTCGACTGGCAGACCGCCTGGAAGCAGCCGTCGATCGACGCCGCCAAGACGATCTTCGACAAGATCAACGCCAAGGAGGGGACGATCTACCGCACCGACCTCTTCGGCACGTACAAGATCTGGGGAGACCACCTCACGTACCATCCCCTCGGCGGCGCGGTCCTCGGCAAGGCCACCGACAACTACGGTCGCCTGCACGGACATCCGGGTCTGTACGTCATCGACGGCGCCCTGATCCCCGGCAACACGAGCGTCAACCCGTTCGTCACCATCACGGCGCTCGCCGAACGCAACATCGAGAAGATCATCGCCGCTGACCTGTAGTCGGCCTCCCGGCCTTTGAGGGCGCGGAAGCCTGACGGGGCGCCACAGTGCAGTGCTTCTGTGAGTCCAGGCGTACCTTGCGGCCGGTGAACTCCTCCAGGACGGCGATGTTCTCCGGGGCGTAGTTCGTCGCGGTGATCTTGTCGGCGTCCTTGCTGCCCAGCTTGCCGGTGTAGGGCGCGGACTTCTCCAGCCAGTACGCCGTCCGCAGGAACTGGGTCAGGACCAGGTCGCGCAGCTTCGGCTCGGCCTTGATCCTGGCCCAGTAGTCGGGGTGCTTGTCCTTGGCGACGCGCAGGTAGAGCAGCAGGTAACGGAGGTTGGTGGCGGCGATGTCCCGGGCGTTGCCGGCGCCGACGCCCTTGATGAACTCCTGGAGCACCGTCACCGCGGGCAGTCCGGTGAGCCCGGCGTTCTGCTCCGCGAGGACCCCCTGGAGGCGGTACGAGCCCTGCGTCTGGTCCCGCAGGTAGATGTCGTCCATCGACGAGCTGAGCCTGTCCTTGATCAGCGGCAGGATCTCCTTGCGGGGGAAGCCGCCGTGCAGGGGCACCGTCAGCGCCTGCTGGCCGGCGTTGATCCACGCCGCGCTGTGAACGTCCCACCGGGTCCGGGACGGGTCGAGGTCCCACATGTGGGTCTCCTCGTGGACCGCCACCATCATCGACTCGGCGAACCCGTCGAAGCTCCGCTTGTCCACGAACTGGTCCCAGTACTTGTCGTTGGCCTGGGCGATCGCCAGTGCCTCGCCGCTGGGCCAGCGCCGCTTGTACATGGCCTGGAGGGTCCGCATCCAGTTCGAGGAGTTGAAGGACGCCTTGAGGTCGCTGAGGTCGGCGGTCGGCTGCGACGGCTCGTCGTAGCAGTAGGGGTCGGGTGCACGGCTCTGCCCGGTGTCCGCGGAAGGATCGGCCGAGGCGGGGCCGGAGGCGGCCACGGTGCCCGAACTCAGGGCCAGGGCGAGGCAGGCCGTCAGCAGGCGGGCAAAGACTCTGCGGCTCACGAGAACCTCTTCTCGAAGCGAGCGTGTGTGGGGGGTGCCGCAAGCGACGGGAGCGGTGCAGCCGTCGCTGCCCGTCGCTTGCGTTCGCCCAGCACCGTAGAGCCCCGTGCTCCCCGCGCCTACTGTCATGTACCCATAACATTCGCGTGGGGGTCAGGCGCCGTCCGCCGCGTCGGACACGGTCGCGCGGACCGGTGTGCCCGCCTCGATGGTGCGGCTGACCGTGCAGAGCCGGTCGTGCGAGGTCTTCACGGCGCGGGGGAGGATCGCGCGGGCGCGGTCCCCCGACGGCCCGTCCGGGAACGTGACGGTGAAGGCGACTTCGAGGTCCGACATCCGGTTGCCGCTCTCCTCCTCGACCTTGTGGCCGGTCACGGTGACGGAGAAGGCGGTCGGATCCGTGTGACGGCTCGTGGCTACCTCCACGTCGGCCGCGGTGCAGCCGCCGATCGCGGCGAGGAAGAGCTCGACCGGTGTGAAGTCGGTCCCGGAGCCGGTGCCGAAGCTGATCGTGCCCCCGCGGGCATTGGTCGCGGTGAACTGGCCCGGCCCGGACCGCTCGATGGAGACAGAACGCAGTGAATGGTCAGTCATGACGACGACCGTAACGTCACGCCACCCGAAACGGTCCGTGTGCCGCGCCCCGCTCAGCCGACGTGCAGGACCCGATAGCGGTCGGGCCGCGCCGGGTCCCGGTCGACGACCTGGACCGGCGGCCAGGCCCACTGCCACACGCCGATGCCCGGCGTGCGGGAGAACCGGATCTGGCCGCGGGTGCCTTCGACGGCGACGCGCGGCCAGGACGCGGCGACGCGCGACCGGTCCGCCCCGTGCGAGCGCAGCACTTCGGCGAGGACGGTGATCGTGTCGTACCCCTCGAAGGCGACGAAGGACGGCGCCCCGGCCAGCCGCTCGCGGAGGGCCGCCTCCACGCGTGTGCCGAGCGGGGTGAGGCGCTCGGGCAGGTAGCGCAGGAACGGGACCGCGGCGCCGTCCGCGCCCAGCGACGCCGCCCAGTCGGCGAGCTCCGGCTGCCCGGCCGGAGCGCCGATCAACAGGTCGGCGAGACGCGGGTCGTGACGGACGGCCTTGACGATCGGCACCGCCGGATCCGGGTGGCCGACGAGCAGGAGGAGGGCTGTCGCGCCCGTGGCGACGAGTTCGTCGCACAACGCCGCGGGGGAGAGAGTGCGCGTGTCGAGCGCGACGACCGTGCCGCCGCGAGGAGCGAGGTGGTCCCGCAGGATGCGGGTCCCGGACGCCCAGTACACACTCGGATCCGCCGCAACGGCGATACGGCTGTGGCCCGCGCCGAGCAGGAAGTCCGCGTAGATCCGCCAGCCGTGGGACTGCGCCGGGGCCAGGCGCGCGACCCAGTCCGTCGGCTCTTCGGTGAGCGCGTCGAGCACCCCCGACGAGCAGAGGAACGGCAGGCCGAGGGCGTCGGCCCGGGCAGCGGCGGTGCGCGCGACGACGCTGTGGTATTCCCCCGCCAGCGCGGCCACACCCAGGCCGGCCAGTTCGTCCACGGCCGCCTCGGCCCGCTGCGGATCGGCCGCGGTGTCCCGCACCACCAGCTCCAGCGGCGTTCCGGCGATCCCACCGGCGTCATTGACTTCTCGTACGGCCAACTCGAGCCCGGCGAGCAAGTGCTGACCCGCCCCGACCCAGCCGGGCCGCGTCAGCGGAACGAGAGCGCCGATCCGGACCGCTGAGTCGTCAGCGCGCCGCGCTCCTTGAGGCGATGGTGGCGTATTCATACGTGGGCGTCTCCCCGAGAGGCGATGCGGCCGCGGTCGGCCGGATCACGGTGTGAACGTCGTCCGCGCCGAGAGTAGTTGAGCCGACAACAGCCCACGTCGGCGGCCCGTCCCGTGGCCGTTCGCAGGGCTCGGGGCGGACCGCCGACGTGGGCCTGGTTCAGCCCTGTTCCCGCTCCACCGGGAGCCACAGCTCCGCGTCGGCCTCGGCCCTGTCCGGGGACATGCGGGTGCGCAGGATCTCGGGGCCGGGGCGGCCGCGGTAGGGGTTGGACGGGAACCACTGGGTGAACACGTCCCGCCACAGCTCCTGGATGGCCTCCGGCGCGGGTCCGCTGGTGGTGAAGACCGCCCAGGTCCCGGCGGGGACCGGCAGGACCGTGGTGCCTTCGGGGGCGGCCGCGGACGTGATCACCCCCTGGTAGTAGTCGAGTTCGGTGCCTTCGGCGCGACTCGGGTCCAGGTCGTCGCAGACCGCGACGACGCCTCGCGGCTCCTGGTCCGACAGCTTCTCCAGGCGCTCCAGGGTCCCCGGGGCGATCCCGCGGACGAAGTCGATGATCGCCTGGTTCGGCCCCGTGTGCACCAGTGGCACCCGGGTCTTGAGGCCGACGACGCTGAAGTCCGGCTTGTCCACGACGCGATAACGCATGCTGCTGCTCCCTTCGACGGTGAGGCGGAAGGTCAGCCGGGGCTGGGAGACGAGCGCCGCTCCGGTACGCCGGGCCTCGCCGGGACCGACCCCGTGCATGGCGCGGAACGCTCGGGCGAAGGCCTCGCCCGAGCCGTAGCCGTAGCGCACCGCGACATCCAGCAGGGACGCATGCCCCGCGAGCACCTCGCCGCCCGCGACCGTGAGCCGACGGCGGCGTACGTACTCCGACAGCGGCATGCCCGCGAGCGCGGAGAACATCCGGCGCAGGTGGTATTCCGAGGTGGCCGCGATCCGCGCCACCTCGGCCACGTCGACGTCCTGGTCGAGACGCCCCTCGATGTACTCCAGGCTCTGGTTGAGACGCTCCAGCACCCCGGTCCCCTTCCTCTTTCGTGATCACCACGCTAGGCGGCAGGCACCTGGCCCGACCCGACATCCTGTGCCCGATCGGGTCGGGTGGGCACAGCCCCTCACGCCGGGTCCGAACAGCCGCCCGGCAGGAGCCCCGGGGGGAGGGCGAGCAGGCCCTGGGCGTGCCCGGCCACTTTGTTCCGCGCCCCGGACCCGGTCGACGGACCACGCGGTCAGCGCCACGACGACGGCCGCCCGGCCGCGTAGACCGGCAGCCACAGGGTCGTCGTGGCCGACAGGCAGTCCGCGACGGCGGTGTCGCTGTGGACGTCCCGCGCGCGGGCCGGGGCGGCGGCGTCGCGGTGGGCCAGGTCCACAAGCGCCGCCTCCGTCCGGGCGCTCTCGTAGGCGCCCAGCGCGGGACAGCTGTCGCGCGTGCCCGGCATGGGGAAGAGCCACGACCAGCGCTGCAGCATCGGGGCCAGAGCGATCACCGCGCACAGGCCGACGACCAGCGAATACGCCGTCAGGTTCGCCACGTACGCGGATCGGAGGCCGGGTTGCCACGTCGGCAGCCGGTACAGGGAGAAGAGCGCCGCGAGCAGCGTCACGCCGATGTACGTGGCGAACCACTGCCAGGAACCCTGCGCGAGCATGACCGTGAGGACGGCGCCGAGCGCGATGCAGATGACGCCTGGTTCGGCGGCGACGGTACGGCCCGAGCCGGGGCCGCCCGGCCTCGGGCCGGGTGCGGGCTGGATGCGTCCACGCTCTCTTCTGCCTGGTCAGGCCCTCCGCATCCCCACGCCGCGCGCCACAGGACCGCCGCCATGCCGGACCGGCCCCAAAGCCTGGCCCGGTCGGTGGCCCCCGACGGCACCCACCTCGGGCTCACCGCGAAGACCGCGGGCGACGGCACGGCCGCCCTGCGCCACCTCAAGGTGGGCACGCGGGTGTTCGCCGAAGGCCGCAGCCTCGGCCGGTCCCGCGACGACCGGCAAGCTGCAGGCGTCTGGCGGCGGTGAGTTGGGCCGTGCACTGGGCGGCCAGGAGCTGGTAGAGGGTGTTGATGGGTGAGTGCTGGATGCCGGTCGCGGTGTACAGCCGCTCGGCGGGAATCCTCGCCCACGCGGTGCGCTTGACGCCTTCGGTGCGGGCGTCGCGGTGGTGGACGGGCTGGACGAGCAGGTGACCGTCGGCGTCGAGCAGGCCGTAGTGGACCCCCCACCCGTCGATGCCGATCGAGTCGACCGGACCCGTCGCACGACTTCGACGCGGTGACCGGCCACCTGCCCGACGACCACCGTGTCCTCGCGGTCGACCTCGCCGAGCACGGCGAGTCACGGTCGACGCGGGAGGTGTGGCCCGTACGGGAGTTCGCCCGGACGTGGCGGGGGTCGTCCGGCCTCATGACGGCGATTTCGACGCGTGCGGTCGAGTACCCGGCGGACGGTCTGACGATGGTCGGGCACCTCGCGCTCCCGGCCGGTGGCGACCGTCGGGCCGCGGTGCTGCTCGGACCGGAGGGCATGGGGCTCAGCGACGTCGAGCGCCGCCGGGCCGATGCTCTCGCCGGGCTGGGATACGTAGCGCTGGCCTTCGACCTCCATGGCGGGCGCTATTTGAGCGATCCCGAGGAGATGCTGGCCCGATGTGTACCACTGCTCTCTGATCCGGCCCTGTTCTCGTACAGCTACGGCCAACGGACAGGTGGCGCTGCGTGACGGGGTGCCGGTAAGAACCGCGTCACCAGCCGCGAACGGCGGTGATCAGTCCTTGGACGGTGATCTTTCTGGGCTGGGCGGCTCGTACACTGACGAAAATGGAGGACCACACGGCCACCGGGATCGGTGCGCGTCCGGCGCCCGTCTTGCGGGAGTACGTCGACTCGTATGTCGGCTTCGACCTCCGCGGGCTCCCGGCGGGGGTGCACTGCGGCCCGCCGAGCCGCGCGCTCACTGCGGTGATCAGCCTGTCAGACCCTTTGGAGGTGGCGGCGGGCGTTGACGACGGGTCACCGGTCACCCGATTCGGCAGCGTGGCCGGCGGTCTGATGTGCCGGTCCGTCGCGATTCACCACGACGGACGCCAGCAAGGTGTTCAGGTATCGCTGACACCGCTCGGGGCCCGGGCCATCTACGGCATGCCCGCCGCCGAGCTCGCCCACCGACTGGTCCCGCTTGACGAGCTTCTCGGAGCGATTGCCGTCGAGCTGGTCGACCGGCTCCGATCGGCGACCACATGGGCGGCGCGGTTCACCGCGCTGGACGAATTGCTCCTCCGAGCTGTCGGCCGTGGCGCCTGCGGCGACCATGCGCGCTGGGTGCGTCCCGAGGTAGGCGAGGCGTGGCGCCGCCTCGTCGCCGCGCGGGGTTGCGTCCAGGTTGGTGCGGTCGCCGCGGAACTCGGCTGGAGCCGTCGGTACCTCACCGAGCGGTTTCGCGGTGAGGTGGGCCTGTCGCCGAAGACCTTCGCCCGAGTCTTGCGCTTCGAGCACGCGCACGAACTGGCGGCGGCGCAGGACCCGCTCCCGTGGGGCGATGTGGCCACCGTCTCCGGCTACGCCGACCAGGCCCATCTCGTTCGGGACTGGCGCGAGTTCACTGGCCGATCGCCGACGGCCTGGCGTCGCGGCGAAGTCCTCCTCGGAGCCGGGTAGCCGCCAACCGTCTGCCCTTCGCGTCGGCTTCTCTTCCCTTTTCTTCAAGACCGCCCGATCGCTGTCGTGGACGATCGTCGGCATGAGACTCGTCAACCACGAACACAATGCCATGGACCTGCGGACCACCCCCGTGCACCTCGGACTGGGATCGAGAGCGAAACCCGTCGAGGGTTTCACTTGGGACCCGGAGGTGCTCCAGGCCTACAGCGCCGCGGTCGCGGCAGACGGCGCCGAGGGCCGGATGGTGATGATCTTCGACGGCGACGGGCTCGGCGACCATTGGGAGAGCCACCCTGCAGGCGACGAACTGGTCGTTTGCCTCAGCGGGTCTGTGACGGTCACCCGCGACGTGGACGGGGTGCCCGACCACGTTCTACTCGGGCCGGGCGAGGCCACCATCAACCCGGCCGGGGTATGGCACGTGGTCGACACGGAGGGGCCGACGTCCATCCTGGCCATCACCGCGACCCTCGGCACCGACCACCGTCCTCGGACCGACACCCGCCCGACCGAACGCGTCGGCACGCCCAGCCCGGAGGAAGCGCCGTGACGACACGCATCGCGTGCCTCGGCGACAGCCTCACCCGCGCGCAGTTCAGCGTCGACTACCTGGATCTTCTCGGACGACATCACCCTCCCGGTGACATGCGGCTTGCCCGATTCGGCGTCAACGGCGACTTCGCCTACAACCTCTTGCAGCGCCTCGATGCTGTCGTCACGAACCCACCCGATGTGATCACCGTGTTGATCGGGACCAACGACGCCCGAGCGAGCCTTGCCGGCTACCCCGTCGAGCAGGCCATGAAGCGCAAACAGCTCCCCGATCGCCCGTCGGCCGGCTGGTTCCAACAGTGCCTGGGAGCCGTCGTCGCACGGCTGCGAGCGGAGACCGACGCGACGATCGGCCTGCTGTCGCTACCGGTACTCGGCCAACAACTCGACGGGGCAGCGGCACAGGCATCGCAGGCGTACAGCCGGATGATCGCCGAGGTCGCCGCCACCAACGAGGTGGCCTACCTTCCGCTCCACGAACGCCAGATCGAGGAACTGAGCCGAGCGGACCCGCCGCCGATTTCATACCGGGAGGTGACGCCCGCAGCGGTCGTCGGCGTCCTCGTCCAGCACGCAGTGCTGCGCCGCAGCCTCGACACGATCTCGCGGCGGCGAGGTCTCGTGCTCACGACCGACCACATCCACCAGAACAGCCGCGGCGCCACCCTTATCGCCGAGGTCATCGACGCCGGTCTGCTGACCCAGAGCGCGTAGGTTCCGGCGCCCGGCCAGTCGGATGCCATCCACCGCGCGGAGGTGGCATCCGATCCAGGCGGTCAACGCCTACGACATCCGGCTCGTCTGGCTGCGTGACCACCGCGAGGGCACCCGGGGTCACGGTCCCGTGGCGGCTGCTGTCGTCGACCGCGACCCCGTTCGGCGAGCCGGTGGCTCTGTCGATGACGAGGAGCAGTGTTTCTCGGGCGGTTCGGGAGGCACTGCCCGTGCCGGATGTCGATGGCTTCGGGCAGCAGCTCGGTGCCGATCGGTAGGACGCCGTGTGGCTGCTCGTCCGAGGCCCGGGACAAAAGCGCTGGCTACGGGCGCAGGTTGCGGTCCCCGCCCCGCCGTTGCCGAGTACCGGCAGACACCTCACTAGCCGTTCGTGGCACCAGCGCACCCCACGGGCCCCGGTCTCAGCAGGAGCTCAAGCGGCTCGGGCGTCGTGAGAGGTCGCCGCACGGCGGGCTCGCACCACCAACACCAACGAGTGATCAAGGCGGCGGATGTTGACGTGATGGCGGGCGCGAGCACAGATGCCGCCGAGTCTGCCGATGGGCCTGACGGCCATGCGCCTTCCAGGCGTGCGTCTTGCTCGCGACCGCCACCACTGAGCGCCAAGTTCGAGCACCCGGTCTACGTTGAGGCATAGATCACCAGGCTGCCCTTGGATGTCACGATCCGGCACTCGAACATCCCGGGGAACCACCGGTCCATCGGAATGCCCTTAGCAACGGATTAGGGCCTCGTGCACTGGGTACACGGAGACGTGGCGCCCCGCGGACCCGCCCCGACCCCTCAGATGTAGCCCTCCCGCAGCGCGTACGCCACAGCGTGCGACCTGTTGCGCAGGTGGAGCCGGGTCGTGAGGCCGTGCATCACGTTCTTGACGGTGCGTTCGGAGTACGACAGCTTCGTCGCGATCTCGGAGGTGTCGAGGCCCTCGGCCACCAGACGCAGGACGTCCACCTCGCGGGGCGTGAGGCCCAGCGTGGTGCCCGGCTGGTCGGCGCCGCCCCGGTGCAGCCGCCCCACCTGGCCGATGAGCCGGCCAAGGAGGTCCGGCGGCAGGTCGCCGCCGCCCTTGGCGGTGGTCAGCACGGCCTGCACCAGGCGGTGCGTGGTGGCCTCGCGGCGCCAGACGATGGCGCCCACACCGCACTCGATGACGTCGAGAAGCTCGTTCTCGCGGACCGTACCGACGACGAGCACGGCACGCGTGCCCTCGCTGCGCACGGTCCGCCGCAGCCGGGTGAGCGCGGCCTCGTCGAGGACGTCCTCGACGAGTAACGCGACGGTGGCGGGGCCGGAGTCGTCGCACAGCTCGACCTCGGGGTGGCGCCGCAGCTGGCTGAGGACCCCCTCGCGGCTGATCGGGTCGGGGGCGGTGACGCTGACCTTGACCCGGGGCGCCTTGGGCACGGAGGGAGCGGAGGACGCGGAAGGTATGGAGGGAACGAGGGACACGGGGGACACTGAGGACGCGTCGGATGTGGCGGACGCGGACGGGAGCGAAGCGGACAAGGGACTTCCTCACTTCTGCGGCTGAGGCTTCGGCGGTGCCGGGCGCCGCCGACACGGGGGATCGGCGGCGCCCGGGGTTCATGGGGTCAGGAGCAGGCCTTGTAGAAGTGCTTCCAGCCCTTGGTGGGCATGGTCGGCGGCTCGGCCGGAGTGCCGACCTGGCCGTACTTCGTCTGCTGCTCGTAGACGTAACTGCCGGGGCCGCTGTTCCGCTTGGACAGCCGCACCTGCCGGTCGAGGGACCCGTCACCGGAGTTGTTGAGGATCGCGATGTCCGGGTACGCGTCGTCGTTGTAGTTGGCGACGCGCAACTGCTTGGCCTCGCCGTGGTCGCCGATGTCGGAGTGCCGGGCCTGCGTGGAGCGCAGGTTCGTCCGCTTGAGCGGTCCGGGGCGGTACTGGGCGACGCGCGCCTTGTTGGGGTCGTCGATGCCGGACGGCTTGACGATGTTGACGACCATGTCGAGTTTGCCGTCCTTCTGGAAGTCGGCGACAACGGCGGACGCGATCTCGCCCGGCTTCGCGCCGAGCAGCTTGCCGACCGACTTCTTCGCGCCGAACGAGCCGCTCGCGGTGCCCCACTGGACCGTCATCTTGGTGCCGGTGTGCCCGGGGTTCGAGATCTTGTCCGGGCGGCCGTCACCGTCGAGATCGCCGACCAGCGTCGTGGCACCCGCCAGGCACGCGGCGCCCGCGGCGGCCTTGCCGGACTGTCCCGCACCGCCCGAGGCCGACGACCCCGCCGCGCCGGCCTGGAAGCCGCCGACGGTCAGGGTCAGGGCGACAGCCGCGACCGGCGCGGCGATCAAACGTGCGCGCATGCGTTGCATCTACGAACTCCCATGTCGTCACTGCTGAGCCGTGCTCGCCCACCGGGCGTCCCGCGGCGCCGCACACGGGAACGATTCCGGTGGGGCGTGGGGAGCTCTCGGATGAGCACGGAACGAGCATGTCGGGTGATCCGCCCCAACCGCCAGGAAAGTAGGGCAGTTCGGGACACTGGAACGGTAAAAAGGGATCTGACCTGCAGGAATGCAAGGTGCCTGGAACGCGGGAGTGGGACGCGTGGGGCAGTCCAGGGAGGGGCAATGGGGTGTCGGAGAGAGGGATTCCGTTTGTTCTCGGCATCCACCTCTCCCATTGACCTCCCCGCGGGCCGCGCCTAGTTCCGTACGTACGGCGACTTCGCCGTCAGCTCGGACGCGGGCTCGCGCTCGGACTCGGCCCCGGCCGACGGCGCGTGCACGGGCACGGTCTCGGGGCTCGCCTCGCTGAGGCCGTACCGTCCGTGGAACGCCCGCAGGAAGCCGGGCGCGTACCAGGCCGAGCGGCCGAGCAGCCGCATCGCGGCGGGGACGAGCACACCGCGTACGGCGACGGCGTCGATGAGGATGGCGAGGCCGCTGCCCAGGCCGAACATCTGCATGAAGCTCAGCTTGGCCGTGCCGAAGGCGAGGAAGCTCACCGCGAGCAGGCAGGCCGCCGCGCTGACGATGCGGCCCGTGTGCCCGAGGCCGTCGGTCACGGCGGTCTCGTTGTCCGCGCCCTGGTCGTGGAGCTCCTTGATCCGGCTGGTGACGAACACCTCGTAGTCCATCGAGAGGCCGAAGGCGATGCAGAACATCAGCACGGTCATCGCCAGCTCCATGGGCTGCGCGGTGAAGCCGAGCAGGCCGGAGAGGTTGCCGTCCTGGAAGATCCACGTCATCACGCCGAGGGTCGCTCCCAGGCTGAGCGTGTTGAGGACCAGTGCCCGCAGCGGCTGCACGACGCTGCCGGTGAACAGGAACAGCAGCACGAAGGTGGTGAGCACGACCAGGACGATGGCGAGCGGGAGCAGGCCGCCGATGGAGTCCTTGGAGTCGACGAGTTCGGCGTCGACGCCGCCCACCAGGGGGTCGGAACCGGCGGGCGGGGCGAGCGTCCGCACGTCCTTGACGAGGCTCTGGGCCGCGTCCGACTTCGGTGCCAGATCGCTCACCACGGTGATCCGCTGCGCGTCGGCACGGCTGAGGGAGGCGTTCACGGGGCCGTCCGCCTCGGCCTGCCCCTTGGCGTACGTTCCCGCGCCGGTCTCGACGCGCGCGACACCGTCGAGACCGGACAGCTCGGTCGCGTACGACGCCAGCGGGCCCTTGGCCACGGGCCGGTCGATGACGATGTGCAGGGCCGCGTCGTCGTTGCCGTCGAAGTCCTCCCGCAGGGTCGCGGAGACCTGGCGGCTCTGCGCGTCCTCGGGCAGCACCCGCTCGTCCGGCGTGCCGAAGGTGATGCCGAGGAGCGGGCTCGCCGCCACCAGCAGGACCGCGAGGACGGGCAGCGCGGTGAGCGCGGGCCGGCGCATGACGGTCCGGGCCAGCCTGCCCCACAGCGGGGCCCGCTCGGCGGTGTGTCCCGGCTTCGACCACGGCAGCTTCCCGCTGTTGACCCGGTGCCCCAGGACCGCGAGCAGCGCGGGCATCACGAACAGGGTGCCGAGGGCCGCGATGGCGACGACACCGACCCCGGCGTAGCCGAACGAGCGCAGGAAGTACTGCGGGAACACCAGGAGCGCCGCGAGCGCGGCCGCCACGGTCGCCGCGGAGAACGCGACGGTGCGGCCCGCCGTGTGCACCGTCCTGCGGACGGCGTCGTCCACGCTCGCGCCCGCCGCGAGCTGCTCCCGGAAACGGCTGATCATCAACAGGGCGTAGTCGATGGCCAGGCCGAGACCCAGGGCCGTGGTGAGGTTCGTCGCGGTGTTGGAGACATCGGTGATGCCCCCGAGGATGCTGAGCTGGGCGAACGAGCCCGCGATGGCGAAGATGGCGATGGCGAGCGGCAGCAGGGCCGCGACCGCACTGCCGAAGACGAACAGCAGCAGCACGAGGGTCAGCGGGATGGCGATGGCCTCGGCCAGGAGGAGATCGTCGACGACCTGGCTCGACATGTCGCTGCTGACCGCGGCCCCGCCCCCGGCGCGAACGGCCAGCCCGCCTTCGTAGGGACCGCTGTAGTCGTCGATGACGCTCTTGGAGTTCTTCTCGAACTGCGTGGCGTCGCCCTTCACATGGGCGAGCACCATGGCTTCGCGACCGTCCTCGGACCGGAGCGTGGGGCTCTTGGTGTCCCAGTACGACACCACGTTCTCCAGGTGCTTCTCCTTCTTGAGGTCGGCCACCAGAGCCCGGCCGTCGTCCCGGGCGGCCGGGGTGTCGACACGGCCCTTGTCGGCACGGACCACCAGGATCAGGTTCGTCTCGCCGCCGAACTTCTCCTCGATGACCTTCTCGGCCCGGGTGGACTCGGAAGCGGGGTCGTCGAAGCCGCCGCCCTTCAGTTTGGTGAACGCGCCGCTGCCGACGGCACCCATGAGGGCCACGGCCACGACGGCGACGACGAGGATCAGCCGGGAGCGGCGAATCGCCAGTTCGGCCAGGCGGTCAAACACGGGAGGTCTCCTTCTATACGTGCCATGAAGTGACGAAAATTGACAAAAGCCAACTAAGAAACCCGAAGCGGGTCAGAGTGGGGAGGGAGGTGGAGCGGGACGCCCCGCGCGGGCTCCCCGTCAGTGGCGGCGAATGGCCTGATGTCGAACCCCTCGCGCCGCAAACGACGTTAGCGAGGACAAGGAAAATTTGGCAGTGTTAGATTTTCCTCACACCTCGCACTGATCTGCTGACCTGCGAGCGTCGCCGACGTACGGTCGTCACATGTCCGCAGACATCCCCGCGGCGGCCCCGCCCACGCTGCGCCAGCGACGTCGAGCCGCCGCCACCCAGGAGATCCTCGAAGCCGCCGAGCGCCACATCGCCGAGCACGGCCCGCACGCAATGTCCCTGCGCGCGATAGCCCGCAGCCTCGGCATGACCGTGCAGGCGCTCTACCACTACTTCCCGAACCGGGACGCCCTCGTCACGGCGCTCATCACCAAGGCGTACGACGATGTGGCCGACGCCGTGCAGACGGCCGTCGACACCGCCGGGGACGGCGCGGACGTGCCGCGACTCGTCGTGGCGGCCGAGGGCTACCGCCGCTGGGCCATCGCCCACCCCGAAAGATTCCAACTCCTCTACGGGGCACCCCTGCGCGACTACGCCGCACCCGCCGACGGCCCCACCACCCAGGCGGTGCGCCGCATGAGCGCGATCTTCCAGGCCGCGATGTTCGACGGCTTCACCTGGGAGCAACTCGCCGCGGCCGACACCCCCGCTCTCTCACCCTCGCTCCAGGCGTTCCTGGGCCACCTGCCTCCGGACGGCATGGGAGACCTGCCGCCCGCGGCGACCTCCCTCCTCCTGAGCGGCTGGGGGCACATGACGGGCCTCGTCGTCCTGGAGGTGTTCGGCCACACGGGGTTCCTGGGCGAGCACCAGGCGGAGATCTTCCGCCTGTCGATGCGGAATCTGCTGGCCGACGTCCACCGCCGGATCCCGGCCGCGGGACCGGACGCCGTGGGGCCGCAGGAGCGTTGATCACTTGCGGCGGGGGCCTCGGGGCCCGCGGTCGGGCAGCGCGACGCGGTGGACCGTGGCGTCCGCGGAGCAGGCGCGGGCGCCACGGTCCGGTCGGGACTCGTCCTGCCGTTCCGCCATGCACGGCCGGTCCTCAGGTTGATCCCGACGACCCGGCAGGCTTTCGGGGCTCACGCCCCAGGAACCCAGGACCTCAGGGCAGCGTCAGCTCACCCGCCCCAACTTCCGCCAGGGAAACACCTCCTTCCCCTGGCTGTCCCGCTCCGAAGTGCCCGGTTCGACGGTCGTGTACCAGGACGCCGCCCAGTACGACCCCTTCCAGGAGACGTAGGCGCCGGTCGCCGGGTCGGCGGCGTTGCCGCTCCACAGATGGGTGTTGGGAGTCGTGGCGCCGAAGGCGGCCTCGACGTCCTTGCCGCCGGCCGAGCGGAGGGTGAAGAGCTTGCCGTGGGCGGGCGTGGAGGGGGAGCCCTCCGACCCCGTCGCCGGGTCGATGGGGACGAAGTGCCAGCGCTGGGCTTCCGAGGAGCCGCAGTTGGCGGTCTTGATGTCCTCGCGGGCGCCGGTCGCGGTCAGGCACTTGCCGGCGTTGGTGAGGGTGTACCAGCCGTTCCCGGCGCTGCGCGGGGTCCAGAGCTGGTTGGGGTTGCCGGGCTGCGGCTCCACCAGGTGGGCACGGTTCTCACCGGGGTGGTGGTCCATCAGGTTGCCCTGGTACTCGAACTGCCAGCCCTTGTCGCCCTTGTCCCAGGCCGCGAAGGTCCGGCCGACCGTCTTGCCGTGCGCGGAGCCCCGCTTCCACTCCGGGGCGCCGCACTCCTTGGCGTCACCGGTGTCCGGCTGGACCGTCCGCACGCCCTTGCGGTCGTCCTGGACGGAGCCGTATGTGTGGTCGCCGGTCGACACGGTGATGTTCGCGGGGCCGGTCACCGGCAGGTAGTACTTGAGGCCGATGTCGTGGGACTTGCCGGGCGCGATGGCCTCGCAGAAGCCGAGTTTCAGCGTCACGCGGTGGAAGTCGGCCTTCAGGCCGCCCACGTTGGGCCCGGAGCGGCCGGGTTTCACCGCGTCCTTCAGCTCCGCCCCGCCGGCGTCCTTGAGGAGCGGGGACGTGGACGTGGGCAGGTCGAAGGAGATCTCCGTGCCGGTGCCGAGGGTCCGTTCCGTGTTGTTGGTGACGCGCAGCTTCGGCTGGATCGGCCACAGGTCGCCCTCGGCCGTCGGGTAGTCGACGAACTCGGCGGAGACGTCCACGACGTCGTCGGGCAGGGGAGTGTCACCGGCACGTTCCGTCTTGTAGCCCCCGGAGCCGTGCAGCGCCTCGTCCAGGCGGCTGGTGACGTCGTACCCCATGCCGTACTCGCCGCCTGCGCGCTTGGTGTAGTCGCCCGCCAGCTCCCACAGCATGACGCCGCCGATGCCGTTGTCCTTCACGTACCGCGCCTTGGCGTCGATCGAGGCGTCGTTCTCCGTGGAGAGGAACACCTTCTTCTCGGCGTTCCACAGCCACGACGCCTTGAGCGTGTCGTCGTACTTCTCCGCGTACGTGCCCTTGAGCTTGCCGGACTCCTTGTCGGTGTCGACGTAGGAGGGGAGGTAGCCGGGGGTGATGCCGTCCTGGAGGTTCCGGGCGTGCCACAGGGGGTTGGAGCCGGAGGCGACCTCCTCGCCCCGGGTGCCGAGGTCGTGCCAGACGTTGTCGATGCCCTCGGCGCCGTGGCCGCAGTCTCCCTTCTCGCCGGTGCCGGGCTGGCAGGCGCCCTGGTCGGGGAGCGACGAGGTGCCCCACAGGCCGTCCGTGCCGCCGGAGACGTTCTGCCAGCCGCGTGTGTAGTAGGGGACGCCGAGGTTGATGCGGCCGGGCGGCAGCGTGCCCCGGTAGTAGCGGTACGACCAGTCGACGTTGAAGTAGCCGGTCTTGTCGAACTCCTTCTCGTCGTAGACCTTCGCGGCCGCCAGCTCGGCGTCCCTGCCGTCGTCGTACAGCGGCGCCTGCGGGCCGACGTACTTGTTCCAGGAGCCGTGCAGGTCGTACGACATGACGTTGACGAAGTCCTGGTACTGGAGGGCCTGGCCCGCGTCGTAGCCGCGTACCAGGTAGCCGGAGGCGGAGCCCGCCGAGGTGAGGAGGTAGTAGCGGTCCTTGTCGGCGCCCGCGCGGTCCAGCTTCTCGCGCAGGGTCTTCATCAGCGCGTTGTATCCGGCCTGGAGGCCCTTGCGGCGGCCGTTGGACAGCTCCCAGTCGGCGGGGTTGCCGCTGTCGGGCAGCGCGGTCGGGTACTCGTAGTCGATGTCGACGCCGTCGAAGCCGTACCGGTCGAGGAAGGCCGTCACCGAGTCGGCGAAGGTGTCGATGCCCGCCTGATTGACGGAGCCGTCGGCGTGGGTGGCCATGGTGTAGAAGTTCTTCGTCTCGGCCCAGCCGCCGACCGAGATCAACGTCTTCACCTGCGGGTGCTTCTTCTTGTAGCGGTTGAGGAGGTTGAAGTGGCCCTTGTACGGGAGTGAGTCGTCCATCTCGGCCCCGCGCACGCCCGGCCAGGTCATTCCGGTCGCCGGGTTCTTCGGGTCGTCCGTGTCACCGACGGAGATCCGGTCGCCGCCGTCGACGCTCGCGAAGGCGTAGTTGACGTGAGACACCTTCGACCAGGGGATGTTCTTCGCCAGATAGCGCGGGTCGCCCTTGGCGCCGGTACGCCAGCCCGTGAAGTAGCCGACGACCCGCTTGTCGTGCCCGTTGCCGCCGAGCCACTCGCGCCCGTCGTCGCCGTACACCCTGCAGTACGGGGTGTCGACGCCCTTGGTCGCGGCGAGCCCCTCGGGGCGGCACCGCTCGTGCGGGCCGGATGTGGAGGGCTTGGCGGAGCGGTCGTCGGTGGCGTTGTCCATGGGGTCACCGGCGCTGCCCGTGGCGGGCGGGGTCTCGGGCGTGCCGCCCATGCCGGGGGTGTCGCCGTGGTACGTGTACTGGTTCAGGGCCTTGACGGCGGCCATGGGGTCGCCGTCCTTGTACTGGTCGACCGCGAGGAAGTTCGGCTTCTTGCGCGCGGCCGGCGTGCAGAAGCGTTCGGCGCGGTCCTGGAGCTTCTCGTTGTCGGTGCGGTAGGTGGGATCCATCGGGGCGTCCCGGAAGTGGTTCATCACGTACAGGCGCCGGAAGTTCTTGTCCTCGTGGGTGAGCGGGTGGCCCCAGCGGCTGTAGCAGCTCCAGTCGGAGTTGCCGAGACCAGCGCCCATGGACCAGTGGTTCTCCACGGTCCAGTCCGGCTGGTACATGAAGCCCAGCTTGTTCTTGCCGTACTCCTTCTTCTGGGCCTCCCGGTCGCCGGTGAAGAGCAGCAGGCGCTTGCCGGACTCCACCATGGACCGCACTGTCGGCCAGCCCTTTTCGGTGACACCTTCCGCGTCGGGGCGGAAGACCTTCCCGGCGAGCGGCTTGCCCTCGCCGAGCTGCTCCTTCAGCTCCTCCTGGAGCTGCTCTGCGGTGGTGTAGTCCTCAAGGAAGATCGTGATGATCGCTTCCTTGTCCTGTTCCATGAACGCGGCGATATCGGCGAACGTCTTGGCCGCCTCGATGTCACCGCCGCACCCGTGCACCACGGCGATTTTGTGGCACATCCGCACTCGTCCCTCGGAGAAGTGGGCGTCCAGCATCAGCGCCCGTGCTCCTGCCTTCAGCTGCGTGGTGATGTCGTGCGGCTGATTGGGAAAGGGCAGCCCGACGTACTGATCCTCGGTGTTGTGCATGGAGTTGTGCGTCGTCAGGAACGTCATGTCGTCGAGCGTCGGATCCGACGGCATCGGTGCCTTCGGGGGCTTGATCGGCGTGACGTACCAGTTCTGCTTCTCGGTGGTCGGATCGCCGGTGTCCACCCAGAGCGGAGAGTCCTTGTCCTCCCCGCCCCGCAACCTGCGCTCCGAACCCGGCACGTGGATGCGGTACCGGTCACCCTTCTGGTGCCGGAATTCCCAGTCCGTCTGCTCGTTGCCACAGGGTTCGACCCCGAGCTGGTCGCCGCTCTGCTCGGCAAGGCACTGCCCGTCCCAGTCCGGGTTCTTGATCTTGTACGTGCCGTCGGTGTTCCGGGCGAACTCCCATTGCTGTTCGTCCTCGTCGCCCTTGGGGCGGTGGGTGGCGACGGGGTTGTTGGTCGCCGACATGTGGTAGCCGCTGTCGGCGTTCTGGATGTAGAACTTGCCGTCCGTCGGCGGCCCCTCGTCCTCGCTCGCGGCGGCCTCCGTGCCCGCCGTAGCCGACGGGGCCCCCGCTCCGCCGGTCGCCTTCGCCGCCGCCGGTGGCCGCGGCTTCTCAGGGCGGTCGGGTCTGGTGGGCCCTTCCGGACCGTCCGCCGCGACCGCGGGGGTCGCGAGCAGGGCGAAGGCCAGTGCCGCGCACCAGGCAGCCGCCGTGCGTCTCTTACGCACAGGGACGCTCCCTTCTTCTTGCCGGTCTTCTTGCCGATTCCGGGCGCGGACGCGCCCGCGGTGAAGACTGACGGGGAGCGATCCTCGATGGATCAACGTCTTATGAACGCCGCACAGCCGGTCATCCACCGGACGCGGTCCCGGTGCCCCCTCGGGCCGGGGCGGCAACAGCGGTTCGATCCGTGCCGGCCTTGCCGTCACCAGCGACCTAGACCTCGCTACGAGCTCTTATGGTTCGCACAACGCCCACTGATATTCCCGTACGCATAAGTTTTGGTGATGAAAACAAGAAGCGTTCGTGGAGGGCGGTGAGGGCCGCTCCGGACTTACTGTTCTCGTACCGCACCGCATTTCCTTTCCGTGGGGAATGGAGTGCGTCCCGAATTCCGGCTGTGATTCCCGTGCGTCGTGATCACGGTCTGGTCGAGCGCGACAGGAGTCCGACTGTGAGCACCAACCCGTTCGACGACGAGTCCGGTGTCTTCCTCGTCCTCATCAACGCCGAGCGGCAGCACTCGCTGTGGCCGTCCTTCATCGACATTCCCGACGGCTGGCGCAGCGTCTTCGGCCCGGACGGCCGCCGCGACTGCATGGACTACATCGAGCGGGACCGGACCGACCCGCGCCCCACTGGACTCCGCGATGCCATGCCCAACATGCCTGCCTATAAAGGGATATAGCCAGTCCCGTCAGCGGGACAAGCCCTGCGGAACGGGCGTGTCCGCCCCTCCCGGGATCACACGGGCCGGGGTGCCGCGAAGGGGTAGGCGGCGAGGGCCGCGCGGATGGACCTCAGGGCGTCCCGGGCGTACTCCTGCGGGACCCGCGAGGAGATGGCCAGAGCGGTGGGCACGGGAGCCGGGGGCTGCGGAAGGGCCGGGTGGACCGCTAGGGGCAGCCCCCACACCTCGTCGGCGTTGGCCACGAGACACGCGATGCCGAGCCCCGCGTGGATGGCGGCGCGCAGCCCGATCAGTTCGGCACCCTCGTACGCGCTCGTCCACGGCACCTCGGCGCGGCGGAGGGCGCTCAGCGCATGGCCGCGCAGTGTGCACGGCTCGGTGAACAGGACCAGGGGCAGGGGCGCCCCGTATCCGACCGCGGGCCGGCCGAACCAGGCCAGCTCGATGGCTCCGAGCTCCTGGACGCGGTGGACCGGGGTGGCGGAGGGGTCGATCAGCAGCGCGAGGTCCAGGCTGCCGGTGGCGACCTGTTCGGCGAGCGCTTCGCTGGGCCCGGTCCGCAAGGTGATCCGGGACTCGGGTGCCTGGCGCTTGAGACCGCGCAGAATCGCCGGCAGGGCCTCGCTGAACTGGTCCGATATGCCGATCGTGACGCGCAGGCCGTCGCGGGGCGTGGTGAAGCGGGCGACCGCCTCGTCGTTGAGCGACAGCATCTTGCGCGCGTAGGCGAGCAGTTCCTGGCCCGCCGGGCTGAGCCGTAAGTTCCGTCCCGTGGTGGTGAAGACGGGCTCCTTCAGGAAGGAGTCGAGGCGACGCATCTGCTGGCTCACGGCAGGTTGGGTCAGATGCAGCGCCTCCGCCGCACGGCTGAAGCCGCCCAGGTCGACGATGGTCGCCAGGGTCCGCAACGTTCCGATCTGTAGGTCGCGATTCACCCGTTCCCCCGCTCCGTCCGGGCGCGTGCATACCTGTCGGTACTCCGACGTCAACTGATGTACGACGACTGGCCCCATCCATCGCACATGAGTCAACGGCTCTGGATGTCGGGGACTTTAGGCAGCCCTCAACTGGGGTGTCAACTGGCGTAGGATGCGCCGAAGTTCAGAATCCACATGAGTCAAGAGGCCGTTCCTGGCCCGACGGGATGGAGACGTGGCCGTGACCGGTGCACGCGACACGGCAGGCATGCTGGCGGCCAAGCTCAACCACCTCTTCGAATCGGTCGTACCGGCAGGCCGGGGCCCCTACAGCTCGGAGGAGGTCGCGCGCGCCATCACGGCCGACGGCATCCCCATCTCCGGGAGCTACATCTGGCTGCTGCGCCGAGGCCAGCGGGACAACCCGACCCTGCGCCATATCGAGGGAATGGCGCGGTTCTTCGGCGTTCCGCCCGCCTACTTCTTCGACGACGACGTGTCCCGGAAGGTCGAAGCCGACCTCAAGCTGCTCGCCGCCCTGCGGGACGCACAGGTGCAGCAGGTCGCTCTGCGCACGGTGGGCCTGTCCCCACAGACCCTCAGCTCGATCAACGAGGTGATCGAGCGGGTGCGGGAACTCGAAGGACTCCCGCGCGACCCGGACCAGGGACAGCCCCCGCAGCCGCGGGACACCTCGGACTCCTGACAGCGGTGCCACCGCGGACTTCAACCGAATCGGGGGAAAGCAACAGTGAGCTCAAGAGCGCTGAACCGCCGATGCCGCGCTCTCGTCCGCGGCCTCGCCATCACCGCGCCGCTGACGATCCAGGACCTCTGCGACCGCGTGGCCCACCACACCGGCCGCCCGATCCGCCTCGCGCCGGTCTCCCTGCCGCCGGGCGGGCCGTACGGCCTGTGGGTCGCGGCAGGAGGGACCGACTACGTCTTCTACGAACAGGAGACCAGCCCGCTGCACCAGGAGCACATCATCGCCCACGAACTGGGCCATGTGCTGTGCGACCACCAGTCCAGCGGCGCGGTCGGCGACGAGGCCGCGCGCGTCATCCTCCCCACCCTGGACCCCCGGATGGTGCGGCGTGTGCTCGAGCGCTCGCACCGCAGCAGCGTGGAGGAACAGGAGGCCGAGGTGATCGCCTCCCTCATCCTTCAGGAAGTCCACCGCAGGACCCGGGAACCCTCCTGGCCCGTGCCCTCCGGCTCCGCCGACGTCATCGAGCGCCTCGACCGCTCGCTGCGGCACGCCCCCGACGAGCCGCGGTGAACGCGTACGCGCTCCACTCGGTGTGCGCCGCCACCGCCTGGCTGGCGTTGGGCTACAAGCTCACCGCCCTGCGCAAGGCGCCCCGCGACTACGCCCTTGTCGCCCTGTGCGGCACGCTGCTGTTCTCCGCCATCGCCTACACCGTCGCCCACCCGCGCGTGTACGTCCCCGTCGACCGGCTCCTCGGCTTTCCCAACGCCGCGGCCCTGGTCGCGATGAGCTGCATCGTGCTCGGCCTGGCCGGCCAGCAGTTCGTCCTCACCTTCTGGGCCCACCCGCCCGCCGTCGCCCGCCGCGAGGCCCGGCCCCGTGTGCTCGCCGCCGTGTTGGTGCTGCTCGCGCTCTTCACCCTCTTCCCGCTGACCGAGCCGTCCGAGCAGCGCCCGAAGGACTTCGCGCTGCACTACGTGGACAACCCGCCCTTCGCCGTCTTCCTCTCGATCTACTTCCTGTACTTCATCCGGGGCGAGGTCGCCATCGCGCGGATGAGCCACGCCTACGCCAAGGTCTCCCACCGCCTGTGGCTGCGGCGCGGCCTCCACCTCGTGGCCTTCGGTTCCTGGCTGACCCTCTCCCTCAGCCTGAGCCGCGCCGCCGGCGTCTCTCTGGCGGCCCTTTCGGTGGACCTGGACGCGATGGAGCCCCTCCTGCGCGTGCTCGGCGACCTCGGCACGCTGGTCATGTACATCGGCTGGACCCTGCCCGGCTGGGGCCCTGCCCTCGCCGCCCCCGGCCGACGACTGCGCGCCCGGCGCCAGTACCGGCGGCTGCGCCCCCTGCGCGACGCCCTGCACGAGTTCGCCCCCACCATCGAACTGCCCGCCTGCGCGGACGGGTTCTGGCGCCGACTGGGCCCCTCCTACCTGGAGTTCAAGGTCTACCGGCAGGTCATCGAGATCCGCGACTGCCAGCTGGCGCTGCGCCCGTACGCCGATCCGGGTGCCGTCCGCGTCGCCGGCGAGCTGGGCCGCGCGGCCGGACTGGGCGCCCGCCAGGTCCTGGCGGTTCAGGAGGCGACCCGGCTCGCCTCCATGGTCCGATCCCGCCGCCACGACACGGCTCCCGCTTCCCACGGCGCGCCGCACACCGCCACGGGCCCCGAGGGCTCCGGCCTCGCCGACGAGATCGACTGGCTGGTCACGGTGGCGGAGACCATGGAACGCAGCCCTCATGTCGCCGCGGCCCTCGCCGGGGGCCGAGCGGACACCCCGGACGTCGAAGACGTGCTCACGCGCCGCTGACACGGCTCACGCACGCGCGTGCCCGGGGCATCTCCTCACTCGGCCTTCACGCCCGCTCCGGCATGCTGGGCATCAACGGGCGGTGGTGCTCGCGTCGACGGCCGGTGCCGGGCTGGCGTGAGTGTCGGATGGGGGAGTGGCCGATGTCGGGGCCGAGGGTGTCAACGAGCGGGGCGTTCAAGGGGGTTGTGGTCGGGCGCCGAACGGTGGTGCGCGGGGCGGCACTCATCGTGCCCGCCCTGGCGGGTGCCACGGCGTGCGGCCAGAAGGAGCGAGACCGCCGGTCGGACGGGGAACTCCACGACCGGATCCACGACGTGGTGACCGCCGACCTGCCGAAGGGGCCGGGCGTCACCGTCCTCGCCGCGAGCGAGTCCGGGATCGTGTACAGCGAGAGCTTCGGGCTCGCGGACCGCGCACGCGGCATCCGGTGCGGACGCGGCACGGTGTACGACATCGCCTCCAACACCAAGCAGTTCACCGCGGCCGCCGTACTGAAGCTGGAGATGGAGGGCCGCGTCCACGTACGCGACCGCCTCGGCGACCTGCTCCCGGGCCTTCCCCCGCACATACGCCCTCTGACGGTGCATCAGCTCCTGTCGCACACCTCTGGCCTGCCGGAGTTCCTGCCCGACCGCTACGGCGACGACTACACCCCCGTGTCCCGCGCGGAGATGCTCCAGGCCCTCACCCACACCGAGCTGCGCTCCCGCCCGGGCCACGCCTTCCACTACTCCAACCTGGGGTACAGCCTGCTCGCCGCGGCCATCGAGGAGCGATCACGGCTGCCGTACGAGCAGTTCCTCGCCGACCGTCTCTTCCGCCCGGCGGGCCTGGAGAAGACCGGCTACGTCCGGCCGCGGTGGCCCCAGCGGGACATCGCCGTCGAGTACGACGAGAAGGGCAAGCCCGCGGGCCGGCCGAACGAACAGCCCTGGGCACCCGACGGGCCGTACTGGAACCTGCGGGGCAACGGCGGCATGCTCTCCACGGCGACGGACCTGTTCCGCTGGCACGTCGCCCTGAACGGCAGCGAGGTCCTCTCCGCCGACGCGCGCCGCAAGATGTTCACCCCGCACGCGTCCGCGGCCGAGGACTCCGAGGACGGGCTCGCGTACGGATACGGCTGGGCCCTGGAGCCCGGCACCGGCGAACACCGCATCGCCTGGCACACCGGGCAGAGCCAGGTCGGCGGCTCCTACTCGGAGATCGTCCGCTCCGTCGACGGGCGCGCCCTGGTGGTGCTGTTCACCAACTTCAGCACCAGGAAGGGGACATGGGCGATCGCCGACCTTGAGCTGGCCCGCAGGATCGTCGATCTCATCCTGGAGGATTGACCCGGTCGCCCCGCCGTTTACGTCGGCTTCTCGCTCGGTGTGCTGCCCGCTCAGAAGCTGGCGCGGACGCGGGCGGGCGTGCGGGGCGCGCTTGTGTTCCACGCCTGCATCCCCGTCCCGGAGTTCGGCGTGGCCTGGCTTGACGGTGTGCCGGTGCAGGCGCATGCGAAGGAGGCCGATCCGTTCTTCGCCGACGACATCGACGCCGCCCGCGCGCTCGTCTCCGACTGCGCTGACGCGGAGATGTTCCTGTATCCCGGAAGCCAGCACTTGTTCGCGGACCAGTCGCTGGCATCCCACGACCCGGACGCCGCCAAGCTCCTGACCCGGAGGGCGGTTGAGTTCCTCGGCGCGCTCCAGGCCGTGGGCGGGTCGTGCGCAGGGCCAGGGGCGCACGGCCGCGACGGTCACGGCTCCGGAGGCGCAGGCCGCCCTCACCGGCCAAGTGGATCTACGACGAGGTGAGGCGCCGCAAGGAGGCGCGTGCGGGCGGCCCCCAAGTGGGCTTGCCGCCGGGGAGGCCGTGGTCGCCGGCGTGGCCGATGTGGAGGCAGGCGAACGCGCGCAGCACCGCCCAGCCGCGGGCGCGACGCAGGGTCGCGGCGTCCGGGGCCGGCCGGTAGGCCGCGTGGAAGCGGTCGGCGGCGCCGTCCGGCAGCAGGATCCAAGCGGCGGCGAGGTCGTAGGCCGGGTCACCGGCGAACAGGTCACCGAAGTCGATCACGCCGGAGAACGTGCCGTTCGTGGTGAGGATGTTGGCCGGATGCAGGTCGCCGTGGAGCCACAGACGCGGCCCCGCCCAGTCCGGCGCGGAAAGGGCGTCCTCCCAGACCGCGCGGACGGCGTCCGGGTCGCGGATCAGCCCCAGTTCGGTCGCGGAGGCGAGCCCCTGGGCGAAGGGTTCGGTGTGCTCGGTCAGTGGACCGCCCCGGTTCCGGCCTGCGGGCGCCCCATCGGGGGCGGGGCGGTGGAGGGCGGTCAGGAAGGCGGCCAAGGTGTCGGCCGCCTCTGGGGCGTGCGTCGCGGGGGCGCGGTCGGCGGGCTCGCCCGGTACCCAGGTGGTGACGATCCAGGGCCGCGGAAACCGTTCGGAGGGCTCACCGAGGCGCTGCGGGACGGGGATCGGCAGCGGTAGGCGCGGGGCCAGGGCGGGCAGCCATGCGTGCTCCTTGCGCAGCAGCGCGTCCGCGGACTCCGTCGCCCACGGGAGCCGGACGGCGAGGTCGTCGCCCAGCCGCCACAGCTGGTTGTCCCAGCCGCGCGCTCCCAGCTTCACGGGGAGACCCGCCAGGTCGGGGTGCTGCTCGCGCAGCAGATCCCGGATCAGGTCCGCTGTGATGTCCGTCTTGGCGACTGTCATGTGGAGCAAAGGTAGTTGGGCGGCGGGATGCCTGGGGCATCGGCTCACCCGAGAGGCGCTCGGTCGCGAAGTCGTCGACGGAGCACGGGGGTTGGCGCCGGTCGGGTCAAGATCCACAGGGTTACAGGTCTGTCCCAGAGGGCGACCGTTTCGAACGGGTGCGCAATTGCGGTCGGAACCGGCGTCACCGGTTCCTCGGTGGTATGCCCCCGAGCCCATGCGGCTCACGGCGCACGGGCCCCGTTGCCCGTGCTGGAGGGCGGCCGGGGAGGGCGCGGCACCGGTGCCGAGGGAGGCGGGCACGGACGGAGCGCGCCCTGGGGCGGTGTGCCCCGTGCCTCGTGGTGCGTGTAACAGGGATGTATTAGCGGGTGGTTGGGATGAACGCGGCTCCGAACCGAGCGGCTCATGCAGGTCAGCAACGCTCGCTCGGACCGACTCGCACGACTCGTACAGCTCGGACCGAGCGGCCGACACCCCAACCGATACTGAGGAAGAAACGATGCGCGTTCACAAGCTCACCTTCGCCGCCCTGGCCGTTGCCGCGACTCTTTCGCTCACGGCGTGCAACGACGGTGACGACTCGGCAGGGGACTCCCCGTCGGCCGAGTCCACCGCGTCGTCCTCGTCCGGCGGTTCGGGCTCGGGCGGCTCGGACCAGGACGGCGGGAAGGATTCCGCGGGGAAGGACTCCGGCGGCAAGGACTCCGCTGGACAGGGCTCCGGAGGGCAAGGTTCGGCCACCGGGGGCGGCTCCGACGCGAGCGCCAAGGCCGGCAAGTGTCGCACCGATGAGCTGGACATCTCCGCGTCGGACCACACCATCGACGGTGACACCGAGGGCACGGTCGCGGTGACGTTCAAGAACGGTGGCGGCCGGGACTGCGCCCTGACCGGATTCGCGGGCGTCGACCTGAAGACCAGCGAGGGGGACCTGTCCGCCACGCGCACGGGGCAGTCCAGCCCGATGACCCTCAAGGACGGCGAGTCGGTGTCCTTCGGTGTCACTTACCCGGTCAACGACTCGGGCGGCTCCGGCGTCAGCGTCACGGGGCTTGTGATCACTCCTCCCGGTGAGACGAAGTCGTTCTCCGTCGAGTGGCCGGGCGCTTCCACCCTGCCCGTGACCGAGGACGGCGGTTCCCCCGTCAAGGTCGGCCCGATGGGCAGCGCCGGGCAGGGCGGGGCGAACTGACCCGCTCATAGAGCCCGGGCAGGGACGCGGGGACCGGGGCACACCGCTCGACCGACGGGCGGCGGCCCGGAGCCTGCCCGATGAGTCCGGCGTCGACCATGGGCCGGTGCCGGACTTCGGCGTCACCGCCGTCGAGCTCTGGGCAGAGGAGTGGGTCCGCGCGATGCTTGCGGAGGCCCGCCGTACCCGCTCGCTTCGACCGGGAGGATCCACCGTGAAGGCCATCGTGCAGCACGTCTACGGCTCCGCGGACACGCTTCACGTACGGGATGTCGATCGGCCCACTCCTGCCGAAGGCGAGGTGCTGGTACGCGTGCACGCCGCCGGAGTCGGCCCCGATGTCCTGCACCTGATGACCGGACTGCCCTTGCTGGTCCGCCCGGTCTTCGGACTGCGCAGGCCCAGGAATCCCGTACGGGGCTGGGACGGCGCCGGACGCGTCGAGGCGGTCGGCGCGAAGGTGACGGGCTTCGCGCCCGGCGACGCGGTGTACGGGCACCTCGACGGCTCCTTCGCCGAGTACGCGCTCGCCAAGGCCGACAGGATCGCCCCCAAGCCCGCGAACGTCACCTTCGTGCAGGCTGCCGCCGTCCCGGTCTCCGCCGTCACCGCCTTGCAGGCGCTGCGCACCAAGGCGGGTCTGCGGGCCGGTCAGCGGGTCCTTGTCATCGGCGCATCCGGCGGGGTTGGCAGCTACGCCGTCCAACTCGCCGTCGCCCACGGCGCGGAGGTCGACGGTGTCTGCGGAGGCCGCGCGGCCACGTTCGTACGCTCCCTCGGTGCCACGACCGTCCTCGACTACGCCCGCCAGGAGATCACCGACAGCCCCCACCGGTACGACGTCGTGGTCGACGCCGCCGGGAACCGTCCCCTGCCCCTGCTGCGGCGCGCCCTCGCCCCGCGCGGCACCCTCGTACGCGTCGGCGGCGAGGGCGGAAACCGTTGGCTCGGCGACACCGGCACCCGGCTGCGGATGGCACTGGTGACCCGTGTCGCGCGGCACGACCTCCTCGGCCTGTTCGCGGTCGTACGCCGTGCCGACCTCGTGACCCTCACATCCCTGATCGAAAGCGGCGCCCTGACCCCGGTCGTCGACAGCACCTACCCCCTGGCCGAGGCCCCGGCCGCCGTCCGCCGTCTGGAGCGGGGCCATCCCCGGGGCAAGGTGGTCCTGACGATGGCGCCCGGGGCCGACCCGCCGTGAGACGGGCGGAGGCCTCAAGCGAACGGGTCGCCCGCCACCCCGCTGAGTCGGACCAGACCGGGCTTGCCCCCGTCGGTGACGCGCAGGTACAGCGTGTAGCCCGAGCCGGTCTCATCCGCCTTGACGCGCGCCCAGGTCAGGACATCCTCGACATCGGCGCCCGTCACCTCGTACTCGTCCGACGCCCCCTGTGACCGGTCCCAGAAGCAGGCCCGATAGGTGGCGTCGTCGTGCTCCCAGGTGGTGTCTCGCGGATCCACTCCTCGTACGTGCATGGGGCAACCGTATCGGCCGGGATCGCGCGGACCTGGCGTCGGGAGGGGAACGGTCCACCAGGCAGGCCCGGGATGCCCGCACTTCGGGGCGATGACGGCCGGTATCCGCATAGCCCGGCCGGATGGTGGCCGGCCGCGGACCCGGCCGCGGCGGGTCCGTGTCGACATGCCGTGGAAGTACGGCATCAACCGCCTCGAACGCCACCGGGCGGCAGCCACTCGGTTCAACAAGCTCGCCGTCCGCTACCTGGCCACCGTCCACATCACCGCCACCAACGCATGGCTCCACCTACTTCGAAACGCGGCCTACTGGTCGCGCTTGGGCCAGGTGGGGCCTTGATCGGTCCAGATGACACCCTTGTTGCGGCAGAGGCAGAAGGGGTGGCCAATGGGGTCGGTGTAGACGCGGAAGCCGTAGCCGTCGGTGCCGATGCAGTCCCGCTGCAGGGTCGCGCCGAGGGCCAGGACACGGCGCTGTTCGGCCTCGATGTCGTCGACTTCGAAGTCGAGGTGGAACTGCTTGGGGTGCTCGCTGTCGGGCCACTGCGGGGCGCGGTAGTCCTCCACCTGGATGAAGGCCAGTTCTATCTCGCCGAACTGGATACCGGCCCAGTGCTCGTTACTGCTCTCCTTCACCGGGAGCCCCGTCACCTCGGAGTAGAAGGCTGCGAGCTTCATTGTGTCCGGGCAATCGATGATGAAGTCGGTTAGTCGTAGCATCCCGTGATCTTGCCACAAGGACGAATGAGCCGGACTTTGAGACAGGTCCCAGGCCTTGGAGTCCGGCTTCCCCTCCTCGGCGAGCAGCCCGAGCAGCACCTCGTCCAGGAATTCGCCCATCACCGAGGCCGAGGAGCGCAGCACGCCCTCGCGGACGAAGCCGTTGCGCTCGGCGGCGCGGAGCATCGCGGCGTTGTCCGGCAGCGTCTCGGTCTGTACCCGCCGCAGGCCGCGTACGACGAAGCCGTAGGGGCACCGGACGGCATCCCGCCGCACCTCGATGGCCGGACCGCGCGCTACCGCGGCCTCGTCGCCGAACGCCGCATGCTCATCGTGCTCGACAACGCCCGCGACGCCGACCAGGTCCACCCGCTCCTTCCGGCAGTCCCGGCTGCACTGTCCTGATCACCAGCCGCAGCCGACTGACCACGCTCGTGGCCACACACGGCGCCCGGCCGCTGCCCCTGGCCGTCCTCGACCGCGCCGCCGCACATCAACGCTCCACCAGCCACCTCGGCATGCCGCGCGTTGCCGCCGACCGCCTCTATGCCCTCTGTGCCGGTGACTTCACCGCCCACCTGCGCACCGCCTCACGCGGCGGCGTCATCGACTGTTCGGCTCCGTCCTCGAAGACCACCCAGGCTCCGTTCGCCGCGGTGCTTTCACCTGCGGCCACACCTCCCGCCTCCGCAGTCCCACCGCGTCATCGCCGCGTTCGATCGCGCGTCGAGCCGGCTGCTGCCACGACCAGCCGTACCGCCGCAGCAACCGCCATGTGCCCTGCACCGCGTGCGAGACGGGGAACAGCCGACCGATCAGCGTCTTCACCCGGGCCAGAGGTCACCGCTGGTCCTGCCGACGCCGCCTGCACGCCGTCCGGCGAGCCGCCCGACAGCGACCGATCAAGTTCAGTGGTGGCGGGCCCGCGTCGCTGATGCGGCCGAGGCCGTACGGCTACGGCGGTACCGCTCCGGCTGCTCCTGCCACGCCGCTACGGCCGTACCGCTATCGCGTCGACTTCGAAGAGCATGCCCGGCAGCGCCAGGGCGGCGACACCGCTGAGGGTCTGGGCGGGAAGCCGGTCGCCGAAGCGGGCGTGCAGTACCTTGCCGAGGGCCTCCAGCTTCTCCAGGTCGTGGTCGACGATGAAGCTGCCGAGGCGGACCACGTGCTCGTATCCGAGGCCGACACCCTCCAGCGCCGACCGCAGCCGGTCGAGCGCGAGCTCCACCTGAGTGGCGAAGTCGCCGGGGACGGGTGCGCCGGTGCTGTCGGAGGCGTACTGCCCGGCGATGAAGACGAGTTCGCCGGGTGCCGAGACGGCGTGGCTGTAGCCGAAGGGGGTCGGGTCGTGGAGGGTGGCCGGGTTGGTGATGGTGCGGTGATCATTCGTCATGTCTGCTCGAACGCGCGTGCAGGTCGGCTCATTCCAGTTCCGTAGTGGGTACTTCGCGGTCGGAGCGACCGGGGCTGCCGTTGCGGTGCGAGCGGCCGCTCCACCACTCAGCAGGTGGCACGGTAGGACAGATCCGGCAGATACGTCCGCCAGTCCCGCCGCGACAGCCCCGACCCAGTCCGCTCGCACACGGCGGCGACCAGATGCGCGGGGGCGAGCGCGTACTTCTGCGACGGCACATGGGATCCGCCCGCGTGCAGCGTCCTGCCGTCGGGGCTGAAGGCCAGCGACGTGATCGTGTCGCCGGGGGTGGGCAGGGGCGAGCCCAGCGGCTGGCTGGAGGGGACGTCCCACAGCTGGATGGTGCCGGAGCGGGTGGCGACGGCGAGCGTGGTGTCGTCGCGGGAGAAGGCGAGCGCGCTGACCGGGTCGTCGTCGGTGGTGGGCGCGGTGTCGGCGTCCGCGGCGGTCAGCACGGCGCGGCGCGTGTGTCCGGTGCCGTCCCAGATGGTCACCCGGCCGTAGGCGTCGCCCGCGGCCAGGTACTGCCCGCCGGGGCTGAACGCCAGCTCGCTGGTCAGGGTGCCGCTCAGCGATGTGCGCACGGTCTTGCCGGAGCGGGGGTCGGCGATGGCCTGCCAGGAGGCGACCCGGGCCGAGTCCCTTCGTACCGCGAGCCCGCCGGAGATGCCCGACAGCGTCCTGACCTTCCTCGGCCGGCCGCCGGAGCGCAGGTCCCACACCTCGGTGGTCTCCTGCATCGAGGTGCGGGCCAGGAACAGACGGGACCCGTCGGCGCTGAGCACGAGACCGTCCAGACCGCTCCCGCCCATCTCGTTCGCGTCCAGATCGACCACCGCGTGCTCACGTCCCTTCCGGACGTCCCAGACGCTGACTTGGTCCCGCTTCGGTGCCTTGGCGCCGCCCGACTGCCGCGCCTGCGCATAGGCGAAGTACCGGCCGTCGGCGCTGAACGCCATGAGGTCGGCGCACTCCTCCGGCCCCGGAGCGTCACCCATTTCGGCCGTGCCCGGTTCCTCGTCCGGTGGTGTTTCTTCAGGCCCGGCGGGCGCGGGGCTGTCCTCGGCGGCCTTGGGGCAGGGCTCGACCGGCGGCTCGAAGACGGTCCGCCCGCTACGGGTGTCCACCAGGCGCAGTTCCTCGTCGCCCTCCGCGTGGCGGACGACGGCCTGCGTGCGGCCGTCCTCGGCCAGTCGCCCTGGGGAGAAGTACTCCTCGCGCCATGACGCCTCGACCGCCGACTTCACGCTCAGCGAGTGCAGGACCGTCCTCGTCTCGTTGAAGTAGCGCACGACTCCCGCGTCCAGGTCGAGCTCGAACCCCCAGGACGCGCTGCCGACGGTGGCGTGGCGCAACACCGGCGCGCCCGGAGCGGCAAGCCGCCACATCGCGACCCCGTCCGCCGTGGACGCCACCACGAACCTGCTGTCCGCGCTGAAGCGGACGTCTTCCAGCCCTCTGCCCACCACCCGCGGCGCCTCGTGGCCGCCGCGCAGGTCCCAGCGGCGGATCTCACGGCCGGTGACGCGCGCCAGATACCTGCTGTCGGGGGTGAAGACGAATGAGGCGCCGCCGCAGTCGAACCGCTTCTTGTCCTCGTCCAGCCAGGAGCGGTCGAGCCGGGCACGCCGGGCGATGTCCCAGACCTCCAGCGGACCTTCCTCACCGCACCGGGCCAGCAGGCGGTTGTCCGCGCTCAGCGCGAAGCTCTCCGACTTGTACGGATGCCGATGCTTCATGGCCAGCAGGGCGCGGCCGCTGCGTACATCGAAGAGCTTGCTGTACGCGGTGTCCGCGCCCTTCGACGTACCTGCACCGCTCGCGCCCTCCGACGTGTCCGACCCGGCCGCGCCCTCCCACGTGTCCGCCCCGGTCGTGCCCTCCGGCACATCCGCCCCGCCCGTGCCCTCCGCCGTGTCCTCGCCGTCCACGTTCCACACCTTCAGCGCCACACGCCTGCCGTCGGGGGAGAAGACCACGCTCGGCGACTCGGTCGCGGGCAGTCGGTTGAGCACTCGACCGGCGCGGACGTCCCACAGCACCGTGGAGTCGGTCGTGATCACGGCCAGCGTCCGGCCGTCCGGGCTCACCGTCACATCCGGACCGTCCGCGGCCAGCTTGCCGAGACCGGGGTACGCCCGCACCCTCGGCCGCAGCTCCCGCATGTCCCAGGTACGCACGTGCGCCGCGCCCACCGCTACCAGCGTCCGCCCGTCGGCGGTCAACTCGGTGGCCACGGTCTCCGCCGCGGCGCCGGGGAGGGAGAAGGACGACACCTCGTTCTGCGCCATGGCACCCAGCAGTGCCGAGCGGGTCTCGGTGGACTCCGCGAGCCGCCAGGCGGCGACGCTCAGCCGCATCGCGGTGACCGGGTCGTGATCACGCATGGTGGCGGCGGCAGCGGCGATGCGGCGGGCCTCCGCCTCGACGTGCCGCCGCTCGCTCGTACGGCTCTCCCGCCACGCCATGGCACCCGCGACCACCGACAGGACCACCAGCACCGCCAGCGCGCCCGACAGGGCACGACGGCGGCGCCGCGCACGCGTACGGGCACGTCGGCTCGCCGTGAGGAAGGACAGCTCCAGCCCGGTCAGATCCGCACACCCGTCACCGTCGGCGGTGAAGTGCTCCGTCGCCGTGGTCAGCCGGGCGCCCCGGTACAACGCGCCCCGGTCATGCGCCAGTTCCTCCCAGGTGCGCGCCGCCTCCGTCAGATGGCGGTGGGCGCGCAGCCGGTCCCGGTGGGCGTCCACCCAGGCACCAAGGCGGGGCCAGGAAGTGATCAGCGCCTCGTGAGCGAGGTCGACGGTGTCGTCGTCGAGGGTGATGAGCCGGGCCCGGGCCAGCAGGTCCACCACGGCGTCGACCTCGTCGTGGTCACCGAAGTCGAGTTCCGCGCGCCGGATCGGCCGCCTGGTGTCCTGCGCCCCTTCACCCGGGGCGATCAGCCGCAGCAGCACCAGCCGCGCCAACTCCCTGCGGCTGTCGGAGAGCTGGGCGTGGACGTCCTCGGCGGTGCGGGCGATGGCACCGTGAACGCCGCCCGTGTCCTCGTACCCCTGCAAGGTCAGCGTCCGGCCGCGCCGTCGCCGCCAGGTCTCCCGCAGCGCGTGGGAGAGCAGCGGCAGCGCCCCCGGCTCACTCCCGGCCTCCTTCACAAGGCGGGCGGTCAACTCGCGTTCCACGATCAGCCCCGCGACCTGGGCGGGCTTCACGACCGCCTGCCTCAGCTCGGCGGCCGACATCGCCGTGACCAGAAGGCTGGCGTCGGACAACCCTTCCGCCAGGGCGCGGTGTTCGGCGCAGCGGCCGTAGAAGTCGGCCCGCACGCCGAGGACCACCCGCAACCGGCTGTCGGGACTCCGCGCCGCCAGGAGGCCGTCAATGAAGTCCGCCCGCTCCTGCGGATCCCGGCACAGCGTGAACACCTCCTCGAACTGATCCACGATCAGCCAGGTGTCACCGTCCCCGGCGGCGGGCTTCAGCACCGCGGTGTGCGTACGCAAAGGATGCTCGCCCGGCGTGAGGATCCGAATGGCCACGGGACGCTCCGCCGCGTCATCGGCGCGCCGCAGCCGGGGTATGAGCCCCGCCCGCAGAAGGGACGACTTGCCACCCCCGGAGGGACCGAACACCACGGTGAAGCGGGACGCCCGCGTACGCCCCACCAAGTCCTCGGTCAACCGGTCCCGCCCGAAGAACAGCCCCTCGTCGCCCGGTTCGTAGCGCGTCAGACCCCGATACGGCGACTGCCCGCCATCGCCCTCACCCTCGTCCAGCGACTCCTCGGCCTGCTCCCGTACCACCTCGCGCCAGCGGCGCTCCCAGTCCTGCGGATCGGCCCCACAGGCCCGCGCGTACGCGAGCGCCACCGCCAGCGACGGCAGTCTCTCGCCCGCGGCCGCCTGCGACAGCGCCGTGACCGAGTACCCCACCCGCTGGGCCATCACTCGATACGACGGAGCTCCCGCCTCCTGCCGCACCTTGCGCAACTCCACCGCGAACCGGGCCACCGGCCCGTCCGTCGGATCGAGCGGCTTTTCCCGACGCCCCACCCCACGCCCCCCGTATTCCGTTGATCAACCGTGTCAACCTACGAGCCGCCACCGCTCCCACCAAGCAATGCGATGGCCCGCGCGGGTCACGCGACACGCCCCGCCCGACTCTGCCGTGATTGTTCACCAGCACGGAAGTGGGGTGCTGAAAAACGCCGCACGCTGTGAACTCTTCGTCATCAGCACGGCCACGGCCCGCCTCGGCGCGGGGCCTGCCGCGCTGTCGGTCCGCGGGTTCCACAGACCTCCGAGCGGAGGTCGGCCCGTGGCGGGGAGGGACGAGACATGTCTGCATCGACGAAGCCGCGCACCCGTTTGCGCAAGGCGGCCACGAGCATCGGCGTCACCGGCGCCTTCGCGGGGCTCGTACTCAGCGGAGCGTCATCCGCCGGCGCGTCCACCACGGCACAGGACGAGAAGAGCCCCCGCTCCTCGAGCGCCGCGCCCATCGGCTTCCACGGGACGTCCGGCAGCAGCAAGGCCAAGATCAGCGGGACGTACCAGTACTGGTACGCGGGCAAGGACGCCAACGGCCGCGCCTTCTACGACGGCAGGTTCTCGGGCGCCACGGCACAGGACCGCGTGGCGGGTGACGGGTACGAGGCCGTCCTGGCGCTCAAGTACGACGAATTCAAGAGCGGCGGCTGGCGGACGGTCAAGAACCGCGTGGCCGTCGTCAACAGCACCAAGTCGTGGTCGTTCAAGGCCAAGGACAAGGTCGTCGCGTACGCCTGCGACCGCAAGGTCGGCACGAAGAAGCTCCTCAACTGCAAGCCCTGGAGGTTCTGACCACCCGTCCGCATGGGTCTTTGCTGTACAGGGGGCAGCAAAGACCCATGCGCGACCCCACTTCGAAGGATGGCGGGACCGAGGGCCATCGCCCCTGCCCCTCACCGCCGTCCCGCACGGACATCGCGTCGGTCGGCGCACGTGCCGCTCGCTTTCTGAGGCAACACGATGAACGCCGTGCCCCGGGTCAAGTCGATGCTGGAGCGAGGCGGCGCACCGTCGCTCTCGTCGTCCCGCAGCAGCAACTCCACCCGCCGCCGCTCCACCTCGACCGTCTTGTTTCCGTTCACGACCGCTGTGAACTCGTCGAAGGCCGTGCTCGACAGCGACCGCCCCGTGCGCCCGCGCAGCCACGGGATCAGACCCAGCCCCGTGAACCATCGCCACACGCTCTCCACCAGGGCGAACAAGACGAGCTGACACACGAACGCCGGGAACGACAGGAGCCAGATCGTCACGGACGGTTCCTGCCGTACGTCACCCGACAGGGAGGCCTTCCTCTCTCGCGGGCAGTGGGATCGCCCCAGAGCGGCAGACGCCGCCCGGCGCTCTCGGCAACCGTCTGGACCGCCGTCGTTGGACTCGTCTCGCTGATGGCCATGGGGCGACTGTGCTGGATCCGCGGCACGCAGGGATCGGACCAGCGAATGATCCGCTTCCCCCGTGCGGCGGAGGCACTGCCACGGGAGAACCAGCGACCATGCCCCGGTCCACCGTCTCATGGCGACGGATGGCCAGATCCTGTCAGTACATGGCCATCGAGCCACCACCGGGGAGGGCGCCGACCAGCCAGTCTTACGTCGTGCCCCGGTTCACGGGTACGAACTCCCCAGCACCTCCCACCGCACAAGGAACGTCGTCATGGCCAAGTCCCAGCCCGTCACCGCCCCCTCCACCATGCGCGCTGTGTCCCAGGACCGGGCTGGAGCCCCCGACGTCCTGAAGGTCGTGGAGACCAGGCGGCCCGAGCCGGGCCGGGGCGAGATCCTGGTCCGCGTACAAGCGGCGGGTGTGAACCCGGCCGACTGGAAGACCCGCGCGCGGGGGCTGTTCGCCACCGGAGCGACGCCTCCCTTCATCCTCGGATTCGACGTGGCCGGGGTCGTCGCGTCGGTGGGCCCCGGCGTGACGATCTTCCAGCCCGGCGACGAGGTGTTCGGGATGCCCCGCTTCCCGCATCCGGCGGGCGCGTACGCCGAGTACGTCACGGCGCCGGCCCGCCACTTCGCGCCGCGCCCGCGCGGCCTGGACGCCATCCAGGCGGGCGCCCTGCCACTGGCGGCGCTGACGGCCTGGCAGGCCCTGGTCGACACGGCCCGGATCCAGGCGGGGCAGCGGGTCCTTGTCCATGCCGCGGCCGGTGGTGTCGGCCACCTGGCCGTGCAGATCGCGAAGGCCCGCGGGGCCTACGTCATCGCCACGGCCAGCGCCGCCAAACACGACGTACTGCGCACGCTCGGCGCCGACGAAGTCATCGACTATCGCACCCAGGACGTCGCCGACACCGTCCACGACGTCGACGTCGCCCTCGACAGCATCGGCGGACCCAACTGGGCCCGCTCGCTGCGCACCCTGCGTCCGGGCGGCCTCCTCATCTCCCTGGTGCCGCCGGACGACACCTTCCCCGTCCAGCGGGCCGAGGAAGCCGGGGCGCGGGCGGTGTTCATGCTCGTGGAACCGGACCAGCAGGGGCTGCGCGAGATCAGCGCCCTTGTCGAGGACGGCCGCCTGCGGGTGATCGTCGACACGGTGCTTCCACTCGAACAGGCCGCGCAGGCACACGCGTTGGGCGAGACGGGGCGCACCACGGGGAAGATCGTCCTGGCGGTCGGCGGATAAATAGTCGATGGAGGGAGGCCGGGGTCGGTGCCTAGCATGAGCACCATGCGTGAGTTCTTCACAGCCGACCGGCAGCGGTTGTCGTTCCTCGACTTCGGCGGCCCGGGTCTTCCGCTGCTGGCGTTTCACGGGAACTTCAACGAGGCGGCGGTGTTCGCCCCACTCGCGGAGGCGCTGGCGCCGCAGTGGCGGGTAATCGCACTGGACCAGCGCGGCCATGGCGAGTCCGACCGTGCCGAGAGCTACGAACGGGACGACTTCGTCGCCGACATCGCGGCTTTCCACCGCCACCTGGGACTCGGTCCGGTGGCGATCCTCGGGCATTCCTTGGGCGGCGTGAACGCCTATCAGTACGCCGTCCGGCACGCGGACCAGGTCACAGCCCTCGTCGTCGAGGACGTCGGCGCCGTGGTGAACGCCGACTGGACGTTCACGACACAGCTGCCGCGCAGGGCGCCGTCGCGCGAGGCGTTGGCCTCGGCCATCGGCTGGACGGCGCCCTACTTCGCGTACTCGTTCCGCCAGTTCGACGACGGCTGGGGGTATTCCTTCGGCATCGACGACACGGTGCTGACCCAGAAGGCTCTCACCGGCGACCACTGGAGCGACTGGGAGGCGGTGACCTGCCCGACCCTCCTGATCCGCGGAACGGACAGCGAGGTACTGGCCGAGGACCACGCCCGGGAAATGATCGCCCGCCGGACCGGCCAGGCACGGCTCGCCGAAATCCCAGCCGGGCACGTAGTGCATCACGACGCCCCTGACGAGTTCGCCGCCGCCGTCCGCACGTTCCTGTCCCAGCAGCCCGCCAGGTAAAGCCCCCCGCCCGTCTGCGCGCGCCTCCGGCGATTGCGCCGCCGGACGATGCCTTCGCGCCAAGATCTACCGACCGGGCGGATTCCCGATACCTCCCCGGCGTCCACCCCGTTGTCCCCGGCGACGATCACCGCCCGCCCTCCCTGCCGAGGGCGGGCGGTGCCACGCGCCCAGAAGGGACACCACCAGCTCATGACCTCACGGCACCACCTCGGCCGGAGCGCCGCCGTACTGACCGCCGCCCTCGCCTTCACCACGGCGGCCACCGGTCTCACCGCGCACGCCGCCGACAGCGCCCACAAGACCGGCAAGCACACCACCGCGACCGCCGCTTCCCTGCCGCGTGCCGGTGCGGGGCTGCCCCAGACCGCCCCGGACGACGGCTGGGAGGGTGACGGGCTGCGGCTGAGCGCCGAGGAGAACCGCAAGGTCGACGCCTACGTCACGCGTGCCCGTGCGGCCGAGCCGTCGATCAGCCAAGACGTGCGGGCCGCCGCGGACCTGAGCGGGGCGGAGCTGGTCGGGTTCGACCACCGCCTGAAGTCGCCCGACTCGCTCAAGCGGAAGGTCGCCACGGACCTCGAAGAGCACACCGAGAACACCGTCGACCAGGCGCTCGCCCGCCTCAACGACGCGGTGCGCTACACCTTCCAGTGGCCCGACGGCGAGTACGTCACCGGCGCCACCATCGCCTCCGAAGTGCTGTCCGCCTGGGGCAACGACCCCACCAAGTGGAGCAACACCTGGGGCCGCGCGCAGGGTTACAAGGGCCTCAACACAGGCTGGCGCGCGCCTGATTCGCAGCAGCGGTTCGAGGTGCAGTTCCACACCCCGGCGAGCAAGTACGCCCAGGAGGAGACGCACAAGCTGTACGAGGAGCAGCGGCTGCCCACGACCAGCCCCGAGCGCAAGAAGGAACTCCAGGCGCAGCAGAACGCGCTCTTCGCCGCCGTGCCCGTGCCGGACGGCGCCCCCGGACTCGCCGCGCCCGCGTCCCGTCTGACCCCGGCCCCGGCCTTGGCACCCGCGGTGTGAGGCCCGCCACGGCCGCGCGACCGACTGACCCAGCGCATGCCCATGGGCGAGGCCTTCAAGACCTTCGCCGTGTACGACACCCCCTTCTGGCGCGCGGACGGACTCTCAGGCCTCGCACTCGACCTCGACGGCCCCATGACCTTCGACGCCTCACGCCCGGACGGCCCCGGCGTCCTGTGCACCCTGGCCAACGACCCCGCGGCCAGGCACCTGACCCGCCTGACCCCGCCCGAACGCAAGGCGACGATCATCCGACCCCTCGTACGCGGATACGGCTCCCGTGCGGCCCACCCCGTCGACTGACACGAGAAGAACTGGTCCGACGCTCCGTACTCCCGCGGCGGATACCACGCCGACTTCCCACCACGAGTCCTGACCACCGTCGGCCACGCCCTGCGCACCCCGATGGGCCGCATCCACTGGGCGGGCAGCGAGACCGCCCCCCCCAGTGGTCCGGCTGCATCGAGGGCGCGATCCGCTCGGGGGGGCGAGCCGCGGACGAAGTCCTCCGGGCGGAGCCACGATTCCAGGACCGCCTCATCCCGGACTGGCCGGCACACGGCCTGCTGTGGCGGCTGACTTCACCGGCATCAAACCCGAATGACAGGGAACGAAAGACCGACCTAGCGTTCCGCCCATGAGTTCCCCCGACAGAGAAAGCAACAGCGGCAGCGGCACCGACGAGGCGCCCGGTGTGAGCATCCCCTGCCAGGAAAACTCGTTTGTCGCAGTGACATTGAGCGACCGTCTCACCGTCGACGAAGACCTGACGCACTACACCGTCGGCCTGCGGGCCCCCGGCCTGACCGCCCGCGCCCACGGGATCGCGTCCTGGGCCCAGGGAAACGAGCTCGCCCCGTTCCTGGAATCCCTGGCCTCGAACTACCGAGGATGGGAGGGCGAACGCAGTTGGGAGACCGCTGACGCGGACCTCGCGGTCTCGGCCGTCTTCCGGCCGGGCGGTTACGTCGGGCTGACGTGGACGCTGCGCCCCTGGCTGAGAGCCACTGGTTGCTGGACGGCTTCGGTGACCACATGGCTGGAGGCCGGGGAGCAGTTGGCGTCCGCAGCGGCCGAAGCTCACTGCTTCTTCCGACGGCCGGCTCCAGGGCGATGACCTGGTCGCCGCTCGCGCGGCCGACCGCGAGCCTCATGCTCCGCATCGACCGCGCACGCGATGTGCCCAGGTGCGCCCGGAACCCGAGGTCACCACGACCTGAGTTCCTGTTCGGCCGCAGTCCTTCTCCACTCTTCACCGCGTATCCGGGAACCGTTCCTCCGCTTCCCGCGTGATCTGGTGGTGTGTTGTCGGCAGGTGGTGGCGTGACCGGAGGGGACGGTATGAGAACGCGGACGTGGGTGAGCGTGGCGGTGTCGGCATGTGTGGTGCTGGTGGCGAGCGCGTGCGGCCCGGATGAGGCGAAGAAGGACACGGACTCCAAGCCGTCCCGGCCGTCAGCGTCCACGCCGGTGAAAGAGCCGTCGGCCGCGCCCTCCAAGCCCGCTCGGACCGAGAAGCCGTCGGTCACTCCGTCCGGCGACCAGCCCGCGCCCAGGACGAAGAAGGGCGCGATCCAGCGCTACGAGCAGTACCTCCACGCCCTCGGCCGCGAGGACATCGACACGGTCTGCGAGGTGGCCGGGCCCGCCGCGAAGAAGGCAGAGGAGGAGGGTGCCGGCCCGTGTACGTCGACGTACGCCACAGTGTTCAAGATGATCTCGCCCGCGCAGAAGAAGGCCCTGAAGACGGCGACGGTCGATCCGGAGCGTGTCGTCGTGCGCACGCCCGCCAAGATCGAGATGCCGGTCGCAGCGGTCAAGTCCTCCGCCACCTTCTCCGAGAGCGACCTCGGCAGCTACACCCTTGAGTACCTCAAGAAGGACTGGTACATCACCGACTGAACCCGACGCGTGAACCCGACGCGCCATGCGCGATCTTGGTCAGGGAGTCATGCCGGGGCTGGCAGCCGCATCAGTGCGAGCGCGGCCGGATCGGTCACAGCAGTGATCTCGGTGACGCGGCCGTCGATGACAGTGAAGGCCAGGAGGGAGAGCGGGGTGCCGTCTTCCTTCCAGGCGATGACGCCGGGGCGGCCGTTGACGGTCGCTGGACGTCCATGAGCCGCGCCTCCGGCCACTCGCGCGCGGGCGGCGACTTCGGTGGCTCCGAGGGTGACGAACTGACCCTCCGGAGTGTGGACGGTGAACTCCACTTCGGGGTGGAGGACTTCCAGAAGCCGCTCGAACTGGCCCTCGCGGGCGGCGGCCAGGAAAGCGTGAACCACCTCGCGTTCCTGCCGTGCGGTGCCGGCAGGAGGCTGGGCGCCCTGTACGTTCCGGACCTTCCTGCGGGCGCGACTGGTGAGCATCTTGGTCGCGTCGGCGGACTTGCCGAGAATCGTGCCTACCTCCGCGTGGGGCACGGCGAACACGTCATGCAGCACGAACGCCAGCCGTTCGTCCGGACGCAGCGAGTCGAGAACCGTGAGGAGGGCGAGGCCGACGGAGTCCCCGAGCTCCACGAGGTCGTCCGGAGCGGGGGCGTCGTCGAGCGTCACGGTGAATTCGTGCTCCTGGTCGTCGAGGGCGACGTGCGGGCGGGTCCGGCCCGACCGGAGAACATCGAGGCTGAGGCGGCCGACCACGGTGGTGAGCCAGCCACCGAGGTTGTCGATGGTGCCGGGGTCCTGGCGGGAGAGCCGCAGCCACGCCTCCTGGACCACGTCCTCCGCGTCGGGGTGTGAGCCGAGCACGCGGTAGGCGACGGCTCGGAGCCGGACACGGTGGGACTCGAAGGCCTCGGAGATCGGATCCACGGGATGGGCCTCAGGCACGTTGTTACCTTCCTCGAAACTGCTCCGTCAGAGGGGTGACGGGCACCAGCCCCGGAACGTAACCCCGATCAAGGAGAGCACCCTCACGTGGAGAACCGGCTCAAGAACAAGAACACGAACAACCCCGACGTATGGACCGGGATCCAGCACCTCCAGAAGGCGATCGCGGCCGGGGGCGTCGACTCGAAGCTGCTCACGCTGGTCCACCTGCGCGTCAGCCAGATCAACAGCTGCTCGCCGTGCGTCCACGCCGCCGCCACCGGAGGGAGGAGGGCCGGAGAGACCGACGAGCGACTGCACAGCGTGGCGGCGTGGCGCGAGGCGCCGTTCTACACCGACGCGGAGCGCGCGGCGCTGGCACTGGCGGAGGCCGCCACCCGGCTTCAGGACGGCGCGGAGGGAGTCACCGACGAGATCTGGGAAGAGGTCGACGCCCACTTCGCAGAAGAGCAGTTCGGCGCGATCAACCTGGAGATCGCGCTGACGAACTTCTTCAACCGGATCAACCGCACCATCAAGGAACCGGCCGGTCGGACCTGGGAGCGAGCCGGGCGCTGAGCTCCTGGCTCATCGAGGTCTCCCACGGCGCCATCACCTCGACCCCTGTCGCTGTCGCCGTCGTCCGTTCGAGGTGGCCCCGCAGACCGGGTCTTTGCTCGCTGGCCTGACATCCGGCGGGGCTGCCTCGTCGGATGTACAGGGACGCACACGGTCCCGCGACCAGCCGTTCCGTTCCCGTGGGGGAGCGGTCAGGCCCGAGATGGGGAGATGATGATGAAGGCCCGTATTGATTTCCATGGCAATGCGATTGGCGCCAAGCACGTGAAGTACCTCGCGTCGGCGGGCCAGGCGCTGCTGGCCACGTCGCTGCCGAAGGCGACGATGGAACTGATGGCGCTGCGGATCAGCCAGATCAACGGCTGTGGGTTCTGCGCCGACATGCACACCAAGGACGCCGCTCACGCCGGGGAGACTCCGGTGCGTCTGAATCTGGTTGCGACCTGGCGGGAGGCGACGGTCTTCTCCGAGGCCGAGCGTGCCGCTCTGGAACTGGCGGAGCAGGGCACCCGGATCGCGGACGCCGCGGGTGGTGTCAGCGATGCGGCCTGGGCGGACGCGGCCCAGCACTACGACGAGGATCAGCTCGTCGCCTTGGTGTCGGCGATCACGCTGATGAACGCCCTGAACCGCTTGAACGTGATCATCCAGCAGCCCGCGGGCGATTACCAGCCGGGCCAGTTCGGGTAACGAGCGGCCCACGGTCGCGACAGGCAGACGGCCGGCGAGGACGGAAAACAATGATGGCCGGACGCCCATTCGTCGGGCTCCGGCCATCGGCCCAGGAAAGAAGCGAGCAGCTGGCATTCAGGTCATCGCTGCTCCCATGGTGTCGGGATGAAATTCCTCACCGGTCCGGGCTGTTATGTGGGGATACTCGGATGGGCGCAGAATTGCGCGCGTGGTGGCGGGAGTTGGGGTATTATGGATAGCGTGTCTGCTGGGTGATTGAATTGTTGTGCGGGAGGTTTTGGGGTGCCGGAGAGGGTTCGCGATTTCGGGAAGTACGGGGCTCGTGGCATCAAAGGGCATGAGGCCGTCGCACGTCAGCTCGATGCTCTCGCCGGTTATTTCACTACGCCCGTGACGTCTCGCCGAGGTCTGCTGGCGAGGCTGCATTACCTCACGCGCAGTGACCATGCGCGCCAGGCGGCACGAACTGCTGGCCTGACGGTGGCCGATCGCACGCTCAAGAGCTGGCTGGAGGGCAGGCGCAGGCCTTCGAAGAGGAACCTTGAGCGCATTGAGGTCGCCTACCGCATGGTGCGGCGGCAGAACGTGGCCCGGTATCTGCTGCGGCGTCTGAACGCGGAAGGCCGGGGGACGCGCGTGGAGATTCACCCGCTGAATCAGTCCCAGGTGCCCAGGCCGCGTCAGCGGGTGGTGGAGTTCCGAAGTTTGAATGTCCGCCAGTGGGATGCCCTGGTGCGAGCGTGGACGGACGCGGACGACGAGGCGATGGACGACGCGTGGGGGGAAAAGATCGTGGACCTGGGAAGCCAGTGGGGGCAGTACGAGTACGTGACCAACGTGGGATTCGCGGCCTGAGACGGACAGCGGACCCTGTCCACCAGAACCGCAGTCGTCGTCCTCTCCGACCTGTTCGCCTCGACATATGACGGGCGAGCTCCATCCCGTGGATGCCGGGTGTTCACGAGTGCGAGTGGCCGACCCTGGTTGGCGACTCCTGCCCTCTCACGTCCCGGACGGACTTTTCGAGGAGCGTGAACGACTTCGTCGTACCGCCCGGCTGCGGTTTGCCCTCCTTGTGACCGACAACCTGGTAGCCGGCATTGAGGTAGTACGCACTCAGGCGGGCGTTGCCGGCCAGGCAGTCCAGACGTACAAGCGGCCGGCCGGCCTCGGCCACGCGGCGTTCCGCGACGCGCAGAAGGTGCTGCCCGGTCCCGGGCGGAACCCGGCTGTGGTCCACCATCAGCCTGTGTACGTAGCCGGCCGTCGGAGGCTGCGGCCCCCAGGCATCCTCGTCCTCCCACCACAACTCCCAGGCACCGACCACACGATCAGCCGCCTCCGCGAGCCACACCTCCCCGCTCTCCACGATCCGGCGGAAGTGGTCCTCGCCCAACTCGCCGGGCTGCCACTGGCCAGTGATGCCCTGGGCGATCATCCAGCGAGCAGCGTCGTCACGGAGCCGGACGACAGCGGCAAGGTCGGCGTCGTCGGCGAGACGGAAACGTAGATCGTTCACGCCACGATCGTCGCACAGCACGGGCGGACATCTTGATGGCACCCAGCTTCCTCCACGCCTGCCGTGCACTCCACCACCTCGGCCCCGTCTCCGAGCGCGAGCCGCCTCGCCGGCCGAACTGAACAAGCTGGTCGATAGGCGGGACCAGGAGGACAACGGCCGGTGGATCCCAGAGATCTTTGACGGTTCGTCGTCAGGAGGCGCTTGACGTGGCGGTGTAAGTCTCAGGAGACGCTTGTCGGCTTCTGGTGTCTTCGCGCTGGGGGTGTAGCCGGTCGTGGAGAGCCGCGTTCGAAAGGGACGGGCCATGAGTGAGCTCACCTCCCTTTCGAACGCGCAGTGTGGTTCAGCGTCGGCACAGACCCGCTGCCACGGTCTCCTCAAGGTGCCCTACGGCTTCGCCGGTCTTCGGTTCAAGGTTCATCGTGACGCTGGCGGCGCGGCCGTCGTCGGTGGCCGCAGCCCAGGTCCCGAAGCCGGGGATGCCGCCGCTGTGGCCCCAGAAGGCGCACTTGTCCGACTGCTGGACCCGCATGATCCCCAGTCCCATGGCGTTGCGGGAGTTCCCCTTCTTCATGACGACGGTGGTGCGCATCTGCTTGCGCTGGGCCTGCTTGAGGAGAGGGTTGCCGTCGTCCTTGAGCAGGGCGGAGAAGAACCGGTTGAGGTCGGAGTTGGTGGAGACCATCGCGCCTGCCGCCCAGGCCGCGGAGGGGTCGATCTCGGTGACGTTGCGCGCGGGCGCGCCCTCGGGCTCCGGGCGGTAGCCCTGGGGGTGGCGTTCCCGGATGGTCGTCTCGCCGGGGGCGGGGAAGTAGGTGTGGCGCAGCCCCAGCTTCTGGATGACGCGCTTGTCGATCTGCTGGGCGAGGGGCCGTCCGGTGACCCTCTCTATGATCAGGCCGGCCACCAGGTAGTTGGTGTTGCTGTACGACCATTTCTTGCCGGGTTTGAAGACGGCCTTGTGCTTGAGGGCGATGTCGAGGGCGTCGCGGGGCGAGAGGTAGCGGCGCTCCAGGATGTCGCTGGTGACTTCGTCTTCGTAGTCGGGCAGTCCGCTGGTGTGCTGCAGGAGCTGGCGCACCGTGATGCGGTTCCCGTCGATCCCCTCGCCCCGGACGAGTCCCGGCAGATACTTGTCGACCGGCTTGTCGAGGCCGATCTTGCCCTCGCCGACCAGTTGCAGCACGACCGCCGCGGTGAACGTCTTGGTGACGCTGCCGATCCGCACCTGGGCGTTGCGGGGCATCTTCGCGTGTGTGTCCCGGTCTCCCACCCCCGCGGTATAGGTACGGAACTTCCCCTTGCCGTCCAGCACACTCGCCAGCGCGCCGGGTGCGTGATCCGATTGCACCAGCGTCTCAAGACCCTGTCGCACGGGGTCCGGCCCGGCGGCGCTTGCGGGTGCCGCTGTACCGGCGGCGACAGCGGTGGCCAGGGCAAGGGTGGTCAGGGCGAGACGTTTACGCATCAAGGTTCCTCCAGAGTGGGGGTGACGGGCCTTAGCGGCGAGATCAACTCTGCTGGATACAGACGCTGCTGCCCATCAGGGATCACCCTGATCAGACCCCGGTCTGCCTGGGAACGGACTCCCAATGCCTTCCTGGGAGCGACCTCCCAGTTCGCCCTGAGGCACGGCCCAACGGTCTACTGGATGAGCCCGACCCCCTCCGTGTGGGGCACGTACGTCTTGGCGTTGTGCCTACCGCCCTCGACGAAGCTCAGCTCGGTGTGGACCGGACCCTTGGCGTAGTGCTTCACGAAGTCCTCCATCGGGGGCATGGCCGATGTTCCCCTTGATGCCGGTCTGGAAGACGAGGCAGACGTCGGGGCGCCCGGCCGGGATCAGCTTCGGGGCAAGCACCTCTGGCTCGCCGGGTCGTCGTCCGGGACGAGGATCTGGCGGGTGCTCCGGACGACCGCAGAGGCACACCGAGCGCGCGGTGCCCCGCCCCTGGTCATCCATCTGGTCAACGCCGGGAAGTCGCGACGGGCACGGGCCCGCTCGGTCACCTGCATCCGAACCGGCCCGCGCCCGCCGTCGATCGTGCCCCGGAGCGAACATCAGCCGTACCCGGAGGAACAGCTCCCGTGCACTGTCGGGGCCCTCATGTCACCGCTCCTGGCGGCACTTCACAGCCGCGGCGCAGGACGCTCCCCCCGCTTCCCCTTGCCGACCGCGCCGCAGAACTCCGCGTCGACCACGTCGCCCTTCGCGCTCCAGTCGCCGTTGGCGTTGTACGTGAGGGTGTGGCGGCCGTCCGGAGTGGACACGGCCTCCGTGATGGAGCCGGGGGTGCCACCGCTGTGGCTCCACAGCTTCGCGTGGCAACTCGTCCTGACGCTGTACAGCCCGAGGCCGTAGCCGGAGTAGTAGGGGTCGTCGGGCGTGGGCACCGTCGTCTGCATGTCGGCGAGTTGCTTCTTGGGCAGCAGCTTGCCGCGCATCAGGGCGCTGAAGAACCGGTTGAGGTCGCCGGTCGTGGAGATGCCCTCGCCTGCTGCCCAGGCCCAGGACATGTTGTTCTCGGTGACGTCGTGGATCCTTGTCGCGGCGGGATCCTTGCTCAGCTTCGAATACGCCCGGCTGCTCGGCTTCGGCAGGAAGGGATCGGCGCCCGGGATACGGGTGGTCCGCAGGCCGAGCGGGTTGATGACGCGCTCACGGATCTCGTGCTGGTAGCTGTTGCCGCTGACCTTCTCGATGATCAACCCGGCCAGGATGTAACCGGTGTTGGAGTACGAGTGCCTGGTGCCGGGCGTGAAGTCCGGCTTGTGCGACAGCGCCACCCGTATCAGTTCCCGCGGTGTGTGGGTGTCGTAGCGGTGTGTGGGAAAGCCCTCCAGCAGAGTGTCGTGCGCGAACTCCGGGTCGCTGGTGTAGTTGAAGAGCCCACTGGTGTGGTTGAGGAGTTGGCGCACGGTGATCCCGCGGCCGTCGTTGCCGTTGCCTCGTACGAGGCCGGGAAGCCAGCGCTCCACGGTGTCGTCGAGGTCGAGTCTGCCCTCGGCCTCCATCTGCAGCAGCACGGTCGCCACGAACGTCTTGGTGATGCTGCCGATCCGGAACCGGTCGGCGGCGTCGCGCGGCGTGCCCGTCTTCAGGTTGCCCACGCCCGAAGTTCCCCGCCAGGCCTCGCCCTTGTCCACTGCCGCGGCCGTGATCCCGGGGACCCCGTCGGTCACCATGGCGTCCATCGCACGCTGGGTCGCCGCGTGCCCCTTCCTGGGCTCGGCGTGTGCGGGGAACGTGAACGCGGTAGCGGCCACCGCCGCTGCGGCGAGCCCCACCATCCCGGTGCGCACTCGTCGACGTACTGCCATGACGTGCTCCTTTGCGATTGAGCGTGCCGTGCCGCGGTCGCGGCACTCACCCGGCCCGTGCGCCCCTCGTGAAGCTCGTGGTGACGCGGTGATCCGTGGTTGCAGGGAGGGACCACGTCCGGACGCACGGGAGTTGACTCGCGTGGCGCATTTGGACGGGAAATGGTCCTCATCCGGGAGCACGGTCCTGGCTGAGGACCATTTCCAGGAGTCCGCTCCTGGGGGCGGACTCGTCCTGGGAGCGGATGAATTCCCGTGCCCTGAATGGTCCTTTGGACGACAGCTGGGGATCACCGGGGCCATCCAGCAGAGGGGTTCTTTCGCGCACGAATGCGCACCGCACAGTCGCTTCTCACACTCCTGCCGCGGTCGGCGCGGGGTGGTGGCGCTCATGGCAGCCGGGGTCGTGACGGCCGGAGTGCCGGCACCGACCGCGGCGTTCGCGGGCGGCAGGCCGGACACCGCCCAGTCGAGCCTGAACGCGCTGGTGAACGACGACGGCCTGCCCGCCGCGCTGGCCAGCGTCAAGGGTCGCGACGGCCGCACCCGCACCTACACTGCCGGTGTCGGCGACCTCGCCACCGGAGCCAAGGTCCCTGTCGACGGCCAGGTGCGCGCAGGCAGCAACACCAAGACCTTCACCGTCGTCGTCCTGCAAGTCGTTGCCGAAGGAAAGATCCGCCTAGGCGCGCCTGTTGGGACCTATCTGCCGGGCCTGCTGCGCACGTCATCGACCCCATCGGCCCGCGCCACACCTACTTCCCCGCTCCCGGCGACACCACCATCCACGAGGCCCACCCCAAGGGCTACTTCCGCGGCACGCCGAACGCTCCTGGGATCGACTACACCGAGATGGACGCCTCGATGGCCTGGGCGGCCGGGGCGATCGTCACCACCAACACCGACCTCAACTCCTTCTTCACCGCGCTCATCGGCGGCAGTCTCCTGGCCCCAGCACAGCTCGCCGCGATGCGCACCACCGTCGAAGCCGATTCCCTGGGCCGGGGGATCCGCTACGGACTGGGGCTGCAGAGCAAGCCCGTTTCCTGCGGCGGCCTCTCTTGGGGCCACGGCGGCACCTCGCCCGGCTACCGCTCCCGCGGCGGTGTCACCGACGACGGCCGCGCCGCCACCATCACGGTCACCGCCGTCCCGGACGAGGGCGGCGCACAGCACATGGCAGATGTGCTCGACGCGGCGCTCTGCCACTGATTCCCCCTGCGGACGGCCCCTGCCTGTGCGGAGCCCGACATCGAGCGGAGTGATCGCGGCTCCCGTCCACGGGAGCCGCGATCAGTCCGCGAGGCACAGCGGCCATCCGGGTTCCTGCTGGCTGCCTCGTGTCGGCCAGTGACGGCCAGGTTCAGCCCGCCGAGTTCGCCGACCCGACCTCGACCAGGCCCGACTCGTAGGCCGCGATCACCGCCTGGGCACGGTCGCGGACACTCAGCTTGGCAAAGATGCTGGTGATGTGGTTCTTGACCGTGGAGACGCTGATGTCCATCGCCAACGCGATCTCGGCGTTGTCGAGGCCGGTGGCCAGCAGGTGCCACACCTCGACCTCGCGGGGCGTCAGTTCGTCCGCGCTGGACACCCGCGACGGCGGCTGCGGACGGCGGGGCGCGGTGACATAGGCGGAGATCAGCCGGGTGAGCAGGCGGGGCGCCACGGCCGCCTCCCCGGTGTGCACGGTGCGCACGGCCGCCACAAGCTCCTCCGGGGAGACGTCCTTGGGCAGGAACCCGGAGGCGCCGGCGCGCAGAGCGGCGACCACGTACTCGTCCATGTCGAAGGTGCTCAGCGCCAGGACTCGGCATGCGGGCAGCTCCCGCGCGAGCCGCTCCGTCGCCTGGACGCCGTCGAGAACCGGCATCCGGATGTCCATCACCACGACGTGGGGCCGGTGCTGGTGCGCGAGCTCGACCGCCCGCTGCCCGTTGTCCGCCTCGGCCACCACGTCGAGCGCCGGATCGGGGGTCAGGGTCAGGGCCACACCCCGCCGCACGAGCGGCTGGTCGTCCGCGATCAGCACCCGGATCCGTTCCGAGGGTCCCGTCATTCGAGCTGCTCCTCTCCGCCGACCGGCGCCACTGGCAGGGTGGCCGCCACCCGGAAGCCACCGCCGTCGAGGCCGCCGGCCACCATGCTGCCGCCCTGCAGCGCGACGCGCTCGCGCATGCCGATCAGACCGTACCCGGTGCGGCGCGCCCTCGGCCCACCCACACCGCCCGCCCCTGCCAGGGCACCCACCAGGGTGTCGGCCGGTGCGGCCGTGCCGTCGTCGGACACCTCGACGGTGATCCGGTCCGGAAAGTACGTCAGCCGCACCCGCGCCTGGGCCCGGCCGGCGTGCTTGCGGGTGTTGGTGAGGGACTCCTGGACGATCCGGAACACCGCCAGGCCGGTGCTCGGTGGCAGCGGGCGTTCCTTCCCGAGGACGGCGAAGTCGACGGGCAGGCCGGCCTGCCGGGATTCGTCGACGAGCTGTCCGAGGCTCCCGACACCGGGTTGCGGCGCGGACGGCGCCTCCTCCGGTTCGTCGTCGGCCCGGAGCACGTCGAGCAGTTGGCGCATCTCTCGCAGCGCTATGCGCCCGGAGCCCTCCAAGGTGACCAGGGCGTCGCGCACCACCTCGGTGTCGCCCTCGAGGTTGGCCTTGGCACCCCCGGCCATCAGCTGCATGGTGGTGATGTGGTGGGCGACGATGTCGTGCAGCTCCCGTGCGATGCGGCGGCGTTCCTGGGCCACCGCACGGTCGGCCAGCAGCTTGCGCCGGACCGCCGCCGCGTGCTGCCAGCGCTTCAGTGCCTCGGCCGCAGCGATGACCAGCGCCGCGGCGATCATGTTGCTCGCCATGTCCGCGACCGGCGGGGGCAGCGGATGTCCCCGGCCCAGCAGCGCCGCGGCAGCCGCCACGAGGGCGGCCGGCACCGCCACCGCGAGACCGCGGTACCGGGCCACGGCGAACATCGCGACGCAGAGCGTGCCGTTGAAGTGGTGTGGTATCGGCCCACTCAGGTTCAGCGCCAAGCCGAGGATCAGCACACCCGTCAGTGACGCCAGCGGGTAGCGGCGCCTGATGAGCAGCGGTACGGCCGCCAGTACCAGCAGGACCAACGCGGCCAGGGAGACGGGCTGGCCGCGGTCCGGGCCGTCGACCGTGTAGGCGAGGAGGTCGACGACGGCCGCCCCGACAGCCACCAGCGCGTCACTGGCGGTCCAGGGCGGGCCGCCGACTCTCGGTGACGGCGGCAGGGGCCGGTAGTGCGTCGACATACTGGTGGTGGTCCTTTCCATGGCCGGTCGATCCCGGCCTTCGCCGGTCTACCGCGGCCGACGTTCGTGAGCCGTTCTCACGGAGGCCTGCGATCCCGGAGGAGCGAGCGTCCGCGGACCATTCTCGCAGCGGCTCCCAGCCCCGGGCAGGCACCAGGGACCGATCCCTGACCAGGACCCTGGTCCTGGTCAGGGCCGTGTGCCGGACCCAGGTCCTGAAGGCGTTCTCCTCTCCCGCTCGGACGACAACGCCCGGTGTGTCGGCGTACAGGGCTGACCGCGCAGGATGAACCCGCTCGCTGCGGGGCTGCCGTCCCAGTCGAAGGCAAGCCCACGGACGGCGTTGCGGAGTCCGTCAGGGGCTGGCGGTCGCGGGTGTAGTCGAGCTTGTTGGTCAGCAATACGGCCCACTGCTGTTGACCGAGTGAGATCCACATGCCGGTGCCGGTGAAGCCGTAGAGGGCCCAGATGCCGTCGGCGGAGTCGGTGCCGGGGCGGGGTGCCAGAACAGGCGTCTGGCGGTGGCGGGCTGGCACACCCTTGCCGCCGGGTTGGTGCACATCAGGGATGTAGGGGAGTTGAGGGCCTCCGGCGTGGCACCGCCGGAGGCCCGCTTCGTTCTCGCGGGCACTCGGCCACAGCGAGGGACACGGACAGTACGTCCACGCTTGACCACAGTCCAGCATTTCTGTGTCAGCTCAGCGCAGAAGCGTCTGCTATGCAGTGCTCCGCTTACGCGGCTATCCCCAGGATGGTCAGCAGATCCGCGGTCACCGCCCGGTAGGCGTTGCTCAGGCGCAACACCTTGCACGGGTACTGGCCGCGCCTCGCGAGCTCGTACCCCTTGCTCTGCCCAGCCCCGGTGCCCGGTTCTCTGCCTCCAGGTCAACGGCGACCGGAAGGGGCAACAGTTCCTCCTGAGTCATGCCCTTCGGCAGGTGGGTGATCTCGTCGTCGCACAGGCAGCGCTCCATTCATGACTGAGCCCTCGGCTAACACGACGACCGCGCCCGTCTCCAGGTCACGGCCCCCGTGGCCGCCGAGGTCCGCAGGCGATGGAAGGAACTGGGTTGGAGCGCGCAGGACTTGGCCGACAAGTGTGAGGAGATCGGTCATCCCGTCCCCCGAAGTGTCATCGCCAGCATGGAGTCCGGACGGCGCTCCACTCTGCCCCTGATCGACGTCATGGTCCTGGCCGAGGCCCTGAACACGTCCCTTGTCTGCCTCATCTACCCCGTCGGCTACGTGCAGCGGCTCCCACTTCAGCACCCCGTACCCACCCTGAACGCCCTGAGCTGGTTCACCGGGGAGAACGTCGCACTTGGCGCGGACGGCGACATGCTGCGCTACTTCCGCGCCCACCACGCCGCCGAAGTCGACCCACCCGGAACCGACCCCGGCACCACCAAGGAGATTGATCTTTGAAGGACTCCACCCACCGCTGTTGCTACTGCCGCGCCCCCAAGAGCAGCAGGCCGCTCGGCAAGAATTTCCCCAAAGGCTCTCCAGCCGTAAGCACGGCTCGTATTCCATACGTCAGGAACTCCCGCCGCGCGAGGACGGCACCCGTCGCTCCTTCAGTCGCGTCGGCTACGAGTCCATCGAGGCGGCCCAGGCCGACCTCGACCACATACGCGCGCTCCTCGGTCTCGCCGAGTCCGACGACTCCGAGGGCCTGGCCCAGATTGCCGAGCTGGTGGAGAAGGCGAGTGGCTGGACATGTGGCTGGCGGGCAAGAAGGGGCGGCAGAGTGCCATCAGCCGCGATGAGAGCAACATCAGGGTGCACCTCGAATCGCGGATCGGTCACCTGCGACTCGATCGCCTCGGAGTCATCCACCTGTCGGACATGTTCGAAGCCATCGCTGAGGCCAACGTCGAGATCGCTGAAGGCAACGCAGCCCGCCGCAAGGCGTTCGAGGACCTCGTCCAGATTCCCTGGAAGGGGCGCGAGCCCCGCGCCCGCCGCAAGGCGAATGAAGGCGGCCATCGCCGAGATGGAGCCCTACCGCCGCCTCGTCGGTCCGGCCACGCGCCAGCGCGTCCGCTCCACACTGAGGGCCGCGCTGAACGCCGCGATCGCCCAGCAGCTGATCACCTTCAGCCCGGCCGCCCACGTCGAGTTGGAGGCGGGCAAGCAACTCAAGGCGCTGGTGTGGATCGAGGAGCGCATCCTCCACTTGAAGCGCACCGGCGAGAAGCCCTCGCCGGTGATGGTCTGGACGCCGGAGCACACCGGCCTCTTCCTCGACCACGTCGCGGAGGGCCGCCTGTACGTGTTCCACCTGATCGCGTTCCGCGGACTGCGGCGCGGCGAGGCGTGCGGGCAGAAGTGGACCGACACCAACCTGGACGCCGGGCTCATCACCGTCGCCAAGCAACTCGTCGTGGACGGGTGGGAGGTGTACGAGGACGACCCCAAGACCGATGCCGGCGCGCGGACCATCGCGCTGGACTCCGACACGGTCCAGGCGCTCAAGCGGCACCGCGTGCAGCAGGACAAGGACCACGAGGAATGGGGCACTGCCTGGGTGGAGACCGGACGCGTCTTCACCCAGGAGAACGGCGAGATGCTCCACTCCGCCAACGTCACACGGCGGTCGAGCCTGCTACCCGAGGCCGACCTCGCCATCGCCGAGGCCGCAGCCCGGCTCGTACCGCGCGCCCGCACCACCTCGGAGAACAGCATGTCCACAGCGGAGCCAGAGCCCGACGAAGCGGAGGAGTCCGCCCCCGAAACCACCCCGCGCGAGGAGTCCGGCTGAGGGGGAGGGCCGTCCCAGCGTCCCTCAGCACGCCGTACATCACAGAAGTGCACCGTCCCATCGTCTGGGCCCGGAGCGTGTCCCGTTCGGCCCATGGCGGGCCGGCCCAAGCCGCCCGAAACTGAAGATTCGGGCTGAATGGCGATACGCGGGCGATCGGCCTGGGGAAGCCCCGCCCGGATCGGGGGGCGGTCATGGCGACGGCGTCTTATTCCGACCTTGACCTGATGGTCACCAGGGACCGGAACAATGACACATGGGTTCAGGCGGTGGTCGGGCCGAGGCAGGGCGATCCCGTGCAGCTCGTGCTGCGCGACCCCGGTCTCGTGGCCCGTCTCGACGGCTTCAAGCTGGGGACGGCCTCGGAAGCGGACGTCAAATGGCTGGGCCAGGAGCTGTTCGCCGCGCTGCTCCCCGGTGGTCTGCGGGCGCTGTGGGACTGGGCCGTCCAAGCGCTCGGACGGGAGCGGCCCCTGCGGCTCAGGCTGAACATCCGCGACCCCGAACTCGGCTCATTGCCCTGGGAGTTGATCTGTGCGGCCGGTCCGGCGTCGTATCCCTTCGTGCTGTCGCCGCTGCGTCCCGTCGTGCGGTGCAGCGATCTGCTGGCGGAGCGCACGAGGCAGGAGTTCCCGCACCCCCTGCGGATCCTGGTCGCGGTGGCGGAACCGGCCGACCGGCCGCCCTTCGACGCGGCCGGGATCGTCCGCCGTGTCCAGGACGCCCTCGGCGGGCTGGGGCCGAAGATCGAGCTGCGCGTCGTCGAACATGTGACGGTCCCCCAGCTCGACGAGGAGATGGGCGGCGGCTGGGACGTCGTCCACTTCATCGGACACGGTGGCCGACAGGACGGGACCGACTGCCTGCTCCTGGAGGACGAGGGCGGTCGGACCAGCTACCTGGACGGCGAGTCGCTCAGTCAGATCCTTCTCCGTGACCCGGCGCTCCGGCTCTTCCTGTCCTGCGCGTGCGGCGGCGGACACGGCGGCGGCTGCGATCCGCACCGGCTGCTCGGGGTGGCCGAGGCGGCGTTACGGGCCGAGGTGCCTGCGGCCGTCGCCATGCAGCGGGTGATCACGGACCGGCAGATGGCAGACTTCTCGTACGAGTTCTACCACGCGCTGATCAACGGGGAGCGGCTCGAAGCGGCCATGACCAGTGCCCGGCACCGGCTCAGCGTGAGTGCCCTGCATGACACGTCCTGGGCCGCCCCCGTGCTCTACAGCAACATCAAGGACGGGCTGCTCTACACCGATGCGCCGGCCTCCGAGCCCGACGAGCGCGGCGGCGAGGAGCTTCCGGTCGCCGTCGTGCCGGTGCCGCAACACAGCCTGGTGGAGCGGCTGCCCTGGCCGCCGTACGCCCGGCTGCCCCGCCGCAACGGCGAACTGCGGGCCATCGGGGAGGCGTTGGAGCGGGGTGAGCGGCTCGTCGTGGTGCGTGGCCCGGCCGGCTACGGCAGTTCGAGCCTGATCCTCGAAGCCGCCCGGCGCTACCTCACGCGTGTGGAGCGGACCGGCCGGATCGCGGGGGTGGCCTGGGCGTACCGGCGGTCCTCGCCGCTGTCCGCGCCTTTCCCGAACCGGCAGCACATGGGGTGGACCGCAGACGAACTCTTCCGGCAGATCGCCTTCGGGCTGCGGGTGCGCGGCCTGCTGCAGGCTTCGCCGACCGAGCGGTGGAACCTGTTGCGCGGCACGTTGGCCCAGCAGCGGTATCTGTTGGTGATCGACGACATCGACGACCTGCGGGGACTCACACCCGCCGATCTCCTCGACCGGTTTCCGGCGCCCACCACCGTGCTGGCCACCAGCCATGTGCCGATCGGTTACTGCGATGAGCAGGGCTGCGACATCCAGCTCGACGCCCTCCCGCTCGGCGACGCGTACACCTTCGTCCGCGACACTGCCGCGGACCTCGGCCTGTCCCGGGGGAGCGTCCCCGGCCCGGACCGGCTCCAGGAGACCCTCAGGAGCGCGGCCGGCGACGCGTTCGCCCTGCGGCAGTTCACCGGTGCGCTGGCCGACGGCGCCCGGGTCGAGGACTTCGCCGTGTCCGAGGGCAAGGCCGGCGGTGGGCTGATCCGCCGTGTCGTACGGCGCTCGATGAGCCGGCTGGCCGACACGGAACGTGCGGCGCTGGAGTTCGCGGCGGTCTTCCCCGAGCCCCTGGCCCTCGACGACATGGCCGAACTGCTGCACCGCGACCCGGAGGACACCCTGCGGTGCCTGCACCGGCTGGAGGTGCTCGGTCTGGTCGCGGTGGAGCCCGGGGCGCGGCGGGTGCACGTGTCGCAACGCGTCCGGCTCGAATCCCTCTACGGCTGCGGCCAGCACAAGGCACAGCAGCTGATCAGGGCGGCGGTCGCTCACGCCCTCACCCTCGCGGAACGCAATTCCGGCACCGGGGGAAGTACCCAGCAGGGCGTCTCGGCCGACAAGCTCGCCAACGAGTTCTGGGCGGCCGGGCAGGCTTACGGCCTGCGCGACTGGCCCGCCGTGCTGCGCTTCCGCGACACGCTTCACGACGTCCTGTACCACCGCCACCTGTACAACGAGGCGTTCGAACTGGGCGAGTGGGCCTACGACGCGGCGGACCGGATCGACGACGAGGAGGCGCAGGCGTGGTGCGCGCTCTTCCCGCTCGCCAGGGTCCGCTTCGCGCAGGGCAGCTTCGAGGAGGCCCGGCTGTGGAGCGAGAAGGCGTACGACAAGTTCGAGCGGCTGGACCACCGGCACGGCAGGGCACTCGCCGAGAAGTACCTGGGCCGGGTGTTCGCGCGGATGGGCTTTCTGATCGAGGCCGAACTGCACTGGCGCAATGGCCTGGAGCTGGCGTCCCGGGACACCCCGACGGCCGTCCGCGGCCACCTGGTCTCGGGCCAGGCGTCCGCCGCGGAGGCACAGGGGGACTACGAGAAGGCCGGGCAGCTGTACGAGGAGGCGCTGGAGATCTATCGGCAGGCGGGGGACAGGTGGGGCACGGCCAATATGGAGCACCACCTGGGACGCCTGGCGATGGCCGGCCCCGACCGGAAGGCCGCGGACACCTGGCTGTGGGCGAGCCTGGCCGAGTATCAGGGGATGGGCCTCCCCGAGCAGCAGGCACGAGTTCTGTGCACGCTCGCGGAGTTGCAGGAAGCCGCCGGTGATCTGGTGGAGGCGCACACCCGTCTGCTGGAGGCCTTCGAGCAACTGGAGCCGCTGGAGGTGACAGATGGGCTGGCCGACATCGAGGCCGCGCTGGCGCGGGTCACGGCGCGGCAGGAGGCCGGAGTGCCGCTGTACGACGGATTGCCCGGCCCCGTGCATCTCTATGAGGCGTGGGTGCGGTGCCCGGACCCGGCCGATGGCGGCCTGCCGCCGACCCGGATCCTGCATCGCTTCGAACCGCACTTCCCCGTCTGTAAGCCGCACCACAAACGGTACGTCCTCACGGATCCTCCGGGGGTGCAGCCGTGATCTGGCAGGGCCTGTCGGGGGTGCTGACCGGCGGGCTCAGCCGAATGCGGGTTGTGGGACTCCTGCCGTCCACCTTCTTCGTGTCCGTCTTCCTCGCCGTGTTCGCCCTCGGCGCGCCGCCGGAGTGGGCCAACCTGAAGGACGCGATCGACCATCTCAACGGCACCCGCTTGGTGCTGCTGGCCCTGACCATCGCCTCTCTCGCCTTGGTCACCCACTCTCTTCAACTGCCTCTGGTGCGGCTGCTGGAGGGGTACTGGGCGTGGCGCCCGTACTGTCCGGTCTGGCTGGCGACGCTGCTGGTGGCTCGTCAGCGGCTACGGCTCATGAGGCTGATAGAACTTACGACTGGCGGAAGCCCCGGTGAACGCGACCTGGTGGCCACGAACCGCAGGGAAGCGTGGCTGGAGACACGGGCCCTGGTCCCGGAATGGCGACAGCGGTACGCGACTGCACGTATGAACGAAGAGTTCCCGGCGACGGACAAGCTCCTGCCGACCCGCCTCGGCAACGCGCTGCGTGCCGCCGAGGAGGCCCCTCACCAACGCTACGGACTCGACGCCGTCGCCGTGTGGCCGGCCCTCCACAGTGTGCTCGGGCCGCGGATCCGGGAGGCCGTGGACGACCAGCGGGACCAGTTGGACTTCCTGGTGCGCTTCAGCGCGATCATGGGGCTCCTGGTGCCGCTGACCCTGGTGAAGTTCGCCCTGTCCGGCCGCGATGGGATGCCGTGGCTCATCGTCCCGGCGCTGCTGGCGCTGGGGTCGTGGCTCGCGTACCGCTCCGCCGTCACGGCCGCCGTCCTGTACGGGGTCCTCATCAGGACTGCCTTCGACCTGCACCGTTTCGACCTGCTCAGGGCGCTGCACCTGCCCCTTCCGGACGACTCCGACAAGGAAGTGTCCGCCAACCAGGACCTCACCGCACTGCTGGGTCCGGAGAAGCCCACTCGGCTGGTTTATCTCCATCCTGACCCGGACTGGCGCCCTCCCTCGGCACAGCCTCCGGGGTGAGGCCGCTATCGGGCTGCGCCCAGCAGGGTGTCGCACAACTCGCCGATGCCGCCCACCACGTGGTCCGGCCGGTACGGCGACGCGGCGGCGTCGAACCGGCCCCGGCGGTCCACCAGTACGGCGCTGATACCTGCGGCTCTCGCGCCCCGGATGTCCCGCTGCACGTTGTCGCCCACGTACACCGCCTCATCCGGGCCGACGCCCAGGCGGTCGAGCGCCAAGGCGAAGAGCCGCCGGTCGGGCTTCTGGATGCCGTGCTCGCCAGAGACGATCACCACGTCAAGAAGCGGACCGAGTCCTGCGGTCTTGATCTCGCTGTGGACGAAGGGGACTTGGGCATCGCTGACGACTCCGAGACGGAACCGGCCGCGCAGTCTCTCCAGGCCCGGCAGCACATCGGGGTACGTACCGAAGTGGCGGAGGCTGAGCACGCGGAGCACTCGCGGGCAGATGCTCGACAAGGCATCGGCCTGCGCGACACCGAACTCGCGTAGGAGGTCCAGGAAGACCCTGGTGATGTCGATCTCGGGATGTGGCTCGGCGCTGTCCCGCTGCTGCTGGACGGCATGGGCGAAATACTGGTGGGAGAACTCCTCGGGGGCGATGCGGGCGAAGTCCCAGTAGCTCAGGAATCGCGACATCTGTTGCCACACCTCCGGGCTTCGCTCGTCCGTCGTGATATCGATCAGCGTCCGGTAGAGGTCGAAGAGCACCACACGCGGTGTCACAGCGCCATGCATGCCGCGGCCTCCCCTGCCAGGAACCGGCGGTTGCCCATGTCCACCCAGGAGTTGCGGGCGATCCGCAGCTCCGAGCAGGCCATGTGGAAGCGGGCCCGCTCCATGAGGAGCGCGGGGTCGCCCACCCCGGGGGCTGCGTCCAGGTAGGCAGCGTAGAAGTATCGGATGTGTGGTTCACCTGCCCACGCGTCGCCCGTGTGCAAGTGGAACAGGTGCCTGAGCTCTCCGGCGATACGACCGATGTCCGCTGCCCGGTCGCCGTACTGAAGACGCTCGAAGTCGATGGCCACCAGTTCTCCGGTGCCCGCGAAGAGGAACTGCGTGGGCGTGGCGTCTCCGTGGATGAGCACTTCGGCCGGGCCGCGCAGATGTCCCGAGTCCGCCCAGGACCGCCCGATACGGCGCAGTTCGTCGCCCCGACCGCGTGTGATGACTCCTGCCTCGGTCAGTTGGGCCACGACTTTGCCCAGATAGGCGAGGGCGGCGCGGTCACTGCCAGGTCGACGGGTCGCCGACCGGTTGTGGAGGTCGGCGAGGAAGCCGGCGGTCTGGGCCAGCCTGGCATCGAGCTTGCCGTGCCCGCCCCGGAGCGCTGCCTCTTCGATGTAATGGAGGAGATCGGGGCCGGGCACGTACTCCTCCGCCAGCGTGTACCCGAGCTCGGCGGACACGGCGAACGGCCGTACGACCCTGTGCCCCTGACCGTCGAACCCCAGGGCGCGTGCGTGGCACAGATTCTCGTACTCCCTGAGCACGAGGTCGGCTCGCAGCCGGGGGCGGTCCCAGCGGCGCCCGTCCATCCACTTCAGGCCGTATACCTTCAACAGGACCGGCGTCGACGTGGTGGCCTCGTCGCAGCGCAGTACCGTTTCGTTGCCGAGCGACCGTAGGGAAAACCGCAGTTCCGGCCTCGGAAGTCCGAGCACCTCGCCGTACACGCGGTTCCGGAGGAAGTGGTTGAGCGGACTGTGCGGGGGCACAGGGCCCGTGTCGAACAAGTCCGTCGGCTCGGTGTCCGAGGGTATCTCCACGATTCCGGCCGCCTCTCGTACGACTGACCTCCGAGGCCGTCGACCACAGTGTGACCGCCTCCGCATCGCGTGAGGAACCGTGGTGCGCGGACTGTGCGTCAGTGGGACAGGTGAGGGGTGTTGAGGTAAGGCCCACGCTGGGGCCCGAACTTGTTGCGGCCCATGATCTCGGCGCCGATGTTGCGGGCGTAGTCCCGCGTGAGGTAGTCGTCAAGGCCCCGGCTGCCCCCGGGGTCGGTGCGCATGGGCCAGCTCGCCGTGGCGCCGGCCCAGGCGAACAGCCTCTCGGGCTCGACATGACCGAATGGCCTCTCGAGGGTCTGGTCTTCACCGGCAGCGATTCCGTCACTGGAGACGTTGAAGTTCTGGACTCTCAGCAGCTGAGCCACGTGTTCCTCCTGTGTTGTCGACAACGGAGGTGAGACGTGCCGGGTCGGTGAAAATCATCGCTGCGTCCGTCTACGGGCGCTGCCGGTGGGTGGCCGAAAACGCCACGCGGACGTGGGCCATGCAAGGGCCGTAGGTTGCCCGCATACTCACGAGGGGAGATGGACTCGGAGTCTGGTCACCCATCCGGTCACTTGCGGCGCACGAGGCGCACTGGAAAACCGAATTTCCCACGTCCGGCCGGACCGGCGTCCCGCAAGGCCACCAGGTGCGGGCATGTGCGGAGACCTGTACGTCAGCCGAGCGGCCTGCCGTTCGTGTCCGGTTGCGGCAGCTCCTCGGGGGTGGGGGGAGCGCTGCGGATCGGGCGGGCGATCTCGTTCACGATGTCAAGGAACAGGCCGGTCAGGGGGTTTGTTCCCGCGGTGGGCCACATGAGTCCGTACTCGATGGGCGGGGCGTCGTGGAACGGTACGAAGACCATGCCGGGCCGCTGGTGGAAGTTCTCCGCCCGCAGCGAGACCGTGCTGACTCCGACGCCGTTGGCGATGTGCACGAGGACCTCGGGCCAGAATTTGGTTGCCGGGCCCTGCGGGATCCTGCGGCCGGATGGGGTCTTGCGGGGGAAGTAGCGGTCCATCCAGTAGCGCGGTATGTGCGCGTCGTCGAGGGTGACCAGGGTTGTGTCGGCAAGGTCCTCGAGCGACACCGAGTCCCGTCGTGCGAAAGGGTGGTCCGCCGGAACCATGAGCGCCCTCGGCTCCGTGAAGAGCAGTGGTCCGATCGTGATGTCCGGTTCGAGGATGGGGAATTCGGTGAGCTGCAGGTCGATCGTGCCCGCCCGCATCCCTCCGAGCGGGTCGCACAACTGCACTTCCATGATCTCGACGTCGCAGTGCGGGTGGCGCACGCGGAACCGGTCCGCCGCCTGGACCATGAGGTTCCCGCACCACGGCCCGGACCAGCCGACCCGTACCACCCCCCTGACGCGCACCCCGCGGCCCACCGCGATGGCCTGTGCGAGCCCAGCACTGATCTGCTCGTACGCGGGCAACAGGTCGTCACGCAGCTGGCGTCCGACCTCGGTGAGGGTCACTTTGCGACTGTTGCGTTCGAAGAGCGGGGCTCCGACGCGGCGTTCCAGCTTCTGGATGGTCTGGCTGACCCGGCCTGTCGTCACATGCAGGCGCTCGGCCGTACGCCCGAAGTGCAACTCCTCGGCCAGCGTCAGGAACGCTTCCAGCTCCAGTCGCTCCAGCATCTCCACCCCCGTGCTTGGTGCCGCTCCCCAGCGTTTAGCACCGCTCAACGGAGCATGCCACTCTCCGATCTTGATGGCTCAGCCATGGATCACGCACTCTGGCGGTGCCGCGTTCAACAGGCCTTCCTCCTGGCCAGGACTGTGCCGGACGTCGGTGTCCCGTCGCATCGATCGGAGCCCCGCACATGAGCAAAGTCGTCGTCCTGATGCACGTCCTTCTCGACGGCGTCGTCGCGAACCCGTCCTGGGCCCGGCCGTTGCGGTACGACGAGCACGAGAAGTACCAGCTCGGCCAGATCGCTGCGAGCCGGGCGCTGCTGCTGGGGCGAGTGACCTTCCAGGAGATGGCCGCGGCCTGGCCCTTACGGGACGCGGCGGAGGAATACACCAGGTTGGTGGACGCCGCGCCGAAGTACGTGGTGTCCACGACCCTTGACCACGTGCCGTGGAACGGCGTGCTGATCCCCGGTCAGCTCGCCGAGCACGTCGCGAAGCTACGGCGCGAACCGGGCCAGGACCTGCTGGTGCTGGGCGGGGCCGAACTCGTCCAGCAGCTGGTCCGGCTCGGTCTGGTCGACGTGCTCAAGCTGTGTGTCCATCCGGAGACGGCGGGTACCGGGCGGCGCCTGTTCCCGCAGGGTGGTGCCCCGAGCACGTGGACACTCACCGGCACGTCGCTGTTTCCCTCCGGCGCTGTCGCCCTTGACTACCGGGCACCGGCGCGGATCTGACCGCCCTCCGTGCCGCAGCGGGGCTCGCGCCGCTGCTCACCGCGCCGGTCCCCACCTCTCACCACTCGGCCATCACACCCATGAAAGGGGCTTCGCCATGCGCAAGTTGCAGCTTCAGATCCGAGCGACCGTCGACGGCCACCCTCCTCGCCCGCGAACCGATGGACGAGGTCCACCTGTTCGGCAGCCCCTCGGCGATCGGCGCGGGCCAGCCGGTGTTCGGCCCGACGCGTACGGGCGGCTTCGTCTCGTCTCGGCCCAAGCCTTCGGCTGTGGACCGCGGCGCTGCACCACGAACCCGGGCGCGCTTGACCCCAAGGAGCCCGGGTTATCCGCGAGCCGGTGCGGTTTCCCGGCACCCGCGGCTCCCCGCATCCCGCTTCGCGGCATTCCGCACGAATCCAATCCACAGGAAAGCGAGTCACTCATGCGCATCACCATCGGCGAGTTCATCAGCCTCGACGGCGTCGTTCAGGCCCCGGGCCACCCGGACGAGGACGGCGACGGCGGCTTCGCCCACGGCGGCTGGTCCCACCCGTTCTTCGACCCGGAGGTCATGGGCCCCGCCCTGGCCGACTGGTCCAAGGGCACCGAGGCCATGCTCTACGGGCGCCGCACCTGGCAGGTCATGGCCGCGGCCTGGCCCGACCGGGCAGGCGATCCGTTCGCCGACCACATGAACAGCGTCGCCAAGTACGTCGTGTCCAGCACCCTCGGTGAGAACGACGTGACGGCCTGGAACAACTCCTCGCTCATCCCGGGTGACCAGGCCGTCGACCGCATCAAGAAGCTGCGCGAGACCGAAGGCGGTGACCTGACCGTGCTGGGCAGCGCGTCGCTGTCACGGACCTTGCTGGCCGAGGGTCTGGTCGACGAGCTCCGGCTCATGATCATGCCGGTGGTCCTCGGCGGCGGGAAGTCGATATACCCGGTGGACGGCGTCCTGCGCTCCTTCGAGCTGGCCTCAACGGTCACCAGCGGCACCGGCGTACTCGTGTGCACCTACCGGCCCAAGGCCCCGGCGGCCACCGCCGCGTAGCCGACGCGCGGCACCCACCACGGCACCGTGGGGCTCTTTCCGTGCGGCGGTCGGCGCACCGACGCCGACCGCCGCACGCAGGCCGAGCGCCCCGGGCCGTGGTGGCCCTGAAGTTCGCCGAGAACGCGGAAATGCCTCGGACCCCGATGAGTTCACCGTGTGCCGAGGGTCTGTCCCTGTATACGTCAAACGTTGAATGATGAAAGGAGCGCTCCTGATGACCCTGATGAGGAGACGAGGGGGAAGCGTCGTCGTGACTGCCGTGCTGGTGGCGGGCTCGATGCTCGGGACCGGCACCGCGGGGGCCGCCGAAGCGGCCGACACGGTCGGCGAGCGTCGGTCGTACACCGGGGAGATCGACGGGGCGAAGTACCGCGTGGAGGTCCCGAAGCGCTGGAACGGGACGCTGCTGCTGTACAGCCACGGCTACTATCCCGAGGGCTGGGCCCCGGAGAAGATCGCCCTGACCAACAGCGAGGAGGCCGAAAAGGCTCTGCTGGCCAAGGGGTTCGCCCTGGCGGCGTCCGACTACAAGGGCACGCACGGGTACGCGGTGGCGGACGCGCTGACCGACCAGCTCGCGCTGCAGGACTGGTTCGACCGGAACGTCGGTCGGCCCAGGCGCACCATCAGCACCGGCCAGTCGATGGGCGGGACCGTCGCCACCTTGTTGGGGGAGCGGCACCCGGGCCGGTTCGACGGCGTACTGGCGATGTGCGCGGAGTACGACGGCAACGGGACCTGGAACACCACGCTGGACATGACCTACGCGCTCAAGACGCTCTTGGTGCCCGAAGCGGACCAGGACATCGACCTGGTGCGGCCACGCGATCCCGAGCGCAGCGTCAAGGTTCTTGTGGCGGCGATCGACCGCGCCCTGGAGACCGAGCACGGCAGGGCGCGCCTCGCCCTCGTCGGCGCGCTGGGCAACATCCCCGGGTGGTACTCCGCGCACGAGGCGCGGCCGACGAAGACCGTGGACCGCGTGCGGGCACAGGCGCAGTGGCTGCGCAACGCGTACGTCGCGGGCACCGGCCCGCTCGGCCGGGTCGACTTGGAGCGCCGGGCAGGCGGCAACCCGTCCTCCAACACAGGCGTCGACTACCGGCGGCAGCTTGCCGGTTCGGCGCAGAAGGACCTGGTCCGCAAGGCGTACCGTGCCGCCGGGTCGCCCGGCGTCGCCCTGGCCGCCGATGTGGCCAAGCTGAACGCCGGTACGCGGATCACGGCGGACACGAGGGCCGTCGACTACATGAAGCGGTACACCATCGCGCGTGGGACGACTCCGCAGCCCGTGGTGACGCTCCACAACACCCAGGACGGCGGCGCGGTCTCCGACCAGACCGGCTGGTACGCCGACCAGGTCCGCCGCAACGGCGAGCCGGGCAGCCTGCGCCAGATGTACGTGAACCGCGGCTCGCACTGCGCGTTCAGCGCGGCCGACGAGATCACCGCACTGGAGGCCCTGCTGACCAAGGCCGACACCGGCCGCTGGCCCAGCACCGACCCTCGGACACTGAACCGGTCCGTCGGCCGCTATCAGCCGGAGTTCCAGCAGGTCCTTGACTTGGCGACGTTCGAGAAGAAGACCGTGCCGCCCGCCTTCGCCCGGTTCAACCCCGCGCGCTTCCCCCGACCCTCCCGCTGACGGCATCACCCGGCCTCGGGCCGCCACCGTCTGGAGATCTTTTACGGCTGGGGTCACAGATGAGGTCGTGTGGCTGAGCGCGAGAGCCGGGCGCTCTCCGCCGCATCAGTCGCGGGCCAGGGCGTAGGGAAATCAGTGGACCGGACCGTGGCAGATCACTTAATGTGTGGCTCCACGCCCTGAGACGGATGGAAGGAGGCGAGTGCCGTGCAGTTCACACCTTTCCAGCGCTCCCTCTTCACGCTGTCCCGGCGTGGTTCGTGAGTTCTGCCCGGGAGCGCTCCAAGCAGCCTGTATCCCGGAGGAATTCATGACCGATGCGGTCATCCGCGCGCTCTCCGCGAGCGACGCTCATCTCTTCGACGCACTTCCCGACCCCCTGGGCGCCCGTGAAAGCCATCGGCGTACCCAGTTCCGCCCCGACTGGAAGCGCGTCGCCCTGCGCGACGGCGAGGTCGTCGCACGCGGCGCCTGGTGGGGCGGCCCCCAAGACTCGGAGCCCGTCAACGTCAACTGGTTCGACGTGGCGGAGGGCGAGGAGGAGGCCGGGGCCGAACTCCTGCGCTCCGCTCCCTGGCAGGTCGAACTTGAGATCAACCTGCCCGGCGGCTGGCGAGAGAAGACCGACCTGCGAGCCGCGGCCGGGGCACGCTTCGCCGCCGCACGAGCCGCCGGGTACGAACTCCTTGTGGAACGCTTCCTGTACCGCTGGACCCCGGAACGAGGTCTGCCCGAGCGGCCCGGACGCCTGCGCTTCAGCGCCGAACCCGACGACACCGTGTTCTTCGACGCGTTGCGCCGCATCCACTCCGTCACCCTGGACGCCCACGCGCTCAGGGCCATCGAGGAGGGCGGCCTCGACCAGGCCGCCCAGGAAGAACTCGACTTCTTCCACTGGTGCCCCTCCCCACGGGAGTGGTGGCAGGTCGCGCACACACCGGAGGGCGACCTGGCCGGCATCCACATCCCGGCCCACAACCCCTCCGGCCCGACCATCGGCTTCATCGGAGTCGTCCCGGAACAGCGCGGTCACGGCTACGCCTACGACCTCCTCGCGGAGTGCACCCACCTCCTCGTCGAGCAGGGCGCGGAGTTCGTCACCGGGGCGACGGACCAGGGCAACTTCCCCATGGCCGCGAACTTCGCCAAGGCCGGCTTCCCCGTCGTCAGGGAACGCATCAACTTCCACCCGACGGGTCAAGCGGCCTAGCGAGGAGTAGCACACGCTGACAAGGGGTCCGGTCCGAGAGCAGGTCCGGACCCCTTGTCAGCGACATGCGGGATCTGCGCTGTGGCCAGCGGCCACCATCGCATCCCGCACCGCTCGCGGCGGAAGATGCAAAGGGCCTGCTTCTTCAAGGAGGTGAGAGGCGACCGTCGTTGAGTCCGAACCGCGGACAGCCGAGCGTGGCATGACCAGCTATGACGACGTGCGTCTGGTTCCTCGTCGTCCACGTTCCTCTGGGGCTCAACGAGTGTGCGAGGGAGGGGCTTCGCAGCTCGGAGGCGGTCGAGGTGATCACATCTGTCGCCACACGCGTGTCGCATGGACCTTGAGGCGCCAGTTTCTCCGACTCGCCTCCGCGGAGCTGGAATCGGCAGAGACGCAAGGTGAGCAGGGTTTGAGCGCGGGAGCCTTCAGCCGCGTACGAACTCGCTGACTGATCGTTTCACAATGAGCTTGAGCTCTGGACCTTGCGCTCGACGATCTGGTCGGCAGAGCGGAGCGGCTCTCCCGTCAGTCGACGACCAAGCGTTGGCTGCCATCTATGAGTTCGCGCACGGCGTCCAGGTGGCCTGCGTGAGTGGCGGTCTCGGTGATCACGTGCAGGATGACCTCGCGCAGGTTGTCGTATCGCCAGGTGCCGAAGAAGTCCGGCCACCAGCCCGGGGCCGCTTCCAGGTCAGCGCCGGCGAGGAAGGCGTCCGCGAGCTCACCTTCCCGGCGGTAGAGGGCGAAGACCTCCTCGGCTGTCTTCTCCGGGGCGGGCTGCCACGCGTTCTCCCCGGACCCGAGGATCTCCTCGATCGCCGTTTTCTCCCCGGCCGCGACCGCGCGGAACCAGAACTTCTCGTCGTCCAGGGCGAGATGGTGCACCAGCCCAAGGCACGTCCAGCCAGACGGTAGCACCGGGCGCCGCAGCTCCTCCTCGTCCAGGCCCTCCAGGATGCTCAGGACATGCGTGCGCTTGCTGTTCAGGACGCCGAGCAGCGTGGTCAGTTCAGTGTCGGCCATAGGCCGGAGGGTATCCGGCCCTCCTGACACCTGACTCACTGATCGTTTCAGGATGCGGTTCGTAGGCGGCGCAGGCATATGAGGCTGCCGCCGGGGTTTGCGGCAGGGGCGTCCCCGCAGTCCCCGAAGCGACGGGACGGCGTCCAGCAGCGGCAGAAGCTGGGTGACGTCGTGCCGGTTGCCACTGGTGAGCGTGACAGCGAGCGGGGTTCCGTGACGGTCGACGATCAGGTGGTGCTTCGAGCCGGGGCGGGCGCGGTCGACGGGCGAGGGGCCGACGTGATCCCCTCTGTGAGAGCCCGGACGCGCGACCCGTCCACGGAGCAGTCGTCCGGGTCCAGCAGACCGGCGCGGCGCAACTCGGCCAGCAGGGCGGCGTGCAGGCGAGGCCAGACGCCGGCCTCGGTCCGGTCCCGCAGCCGACGCCAGGCCGTCACGCCGGAGCAGCCCACGGTCTCCGCGGGAACATCGCGCCACGCGACACCGGTCCGCAGCACGTACATGACGCCGGCGAGCGCCGCTCGGTCGGGAACCCGCAGCCGCCCGGGGTGGCGATGGCGCCGTTCGGGAGCAGGCGGCAGCAGCGGGGCCACCCGGCATCCGCATTGACGAGCGGCTGGCGGATGGGAGGTTTGTGCTGCGGTCCGAGCTTCCAGGCATCGACCCGGCCAAGGACGTTGAGATCAGCGTCACGGAAGGTGTCCTGACACTGCGCGCCGGGCGCAGTGAGGAGACCACACAGAAGCATCGTTCCGAATTTTGCTACGGCACGTTCGCCCGCGCCGTCCGGCTGCCGGCTGGGGCCAAGGGCGACGAGGCGACCGCGGAGTACAAGGACGGTGTCCTGACCAGCACTGTCCCGGTGCCAGAGGCGAAGACGGGCACCAGGACCATCCCCGTGCGGCGCGTCCGAGCGCGGGTTCACAGGTGTGCGGCCCGGATGTACTCCCGGCCGCGCACACATCTGTCCGGCACCGGACCGCTCCTCTTCCGCCGTGCTCATGAGCTGTGCCGGCGGGAGCCGACGATCAGCAGATGCGGGGGAGCTGCTCTCCCAGCGGCATGTCCACGACCCGCTGGGCGCCGACCAGCGTGCGCAGGACCACCCGTCCGCTCGGCCCGTGCGGCAGGACCTCGCCGATGCGCACGGCGCCCGCGCCCTCGGGTAGGGAGCGCATGGCGGCCAGCGCCTCGTCGGCCACCATGGGTGCGACGAACGCCACCATGCAGCCCTCGTTGGCGACGATCAACGGGTCGAGGCCGAGCAGGTCGCAGGCCGAGGCGACGGGGCCCGGTACCGGGACGGCGCTCTCTTCGATCTCAAGAGCGACGGAAGAGTCGCGGGCGATCTCGTTGAGGGTGGCGGCGAGTCCGCCGCGGGTCGGGTCGCGCAGGGTGTGGACATGCTTGTCCAGCGGCGTCAGGGCGCGGACGAGACGGTGCAGGGGCTGGGTGTCGGAGGCGATGTCGCTCTCGAAGCCGAGGCCTTCGCGGGTGGAGAGCACGGTGGTGCCGTGCAGCCCGATCGGGCCGGACAGCAGGATCGCGTCGCCTGGGTGGGCGAGCGCGGCGGACGGGCGCAGGGCACCGTGCCGGTATCCGACGCCGGTGGTGTTGATGAAGATCTTGTCGGCCGCACCCCTGTCCACGACCTTGGTGTCGCCCGTGACGACGGGGACCTCGGCGGCGCGGGCGGCCTTGCCCAACGACGCGAGTACGGCGCGGAGTTCGCAGAGGGGGAGCCCCTCCTCGACGATGAGCGCGACGGACAGGGCGAGGGGCCAGGCGCCGCGCATGGCGATGTCGTTGACCGTGCCGTGGACGGCGAGGCAGCCGATGTCTCCGCCGGGGAAGAACAGCGGGCTGACGACGAAGCTGTCGGTGCTGACGACCAGGTCGGGGTGGCCGGGCAACAGCGCGGCGTCCTCCAGCGGGCCGCTCTGGCCGTCGAGGGAGGGCAGGACGAGCGCGTCGAGGAGTTCCGAGGTGAGGCGTCCTCCGGCGCCGTGGCCGAGCAGGACGAGTTCGTCCTCGTGGCGCGGGGCGGGGCATTCCATGGTCATGGCGCGTCCTCGGGGTCTCTGGTGCGGCCGGCGGCGTGGAAGGCTGCGCACGTTCCCTCGGTGGAGACCATCGGCGCGCCGAGCGGGTGGCGGGGGGTGCAGCGGTCGCCGTAGGCCTCGCAGTCCGTGGGCAGCCGGGCACCGGTGAGGATGGCGCCAGCGATGCACGCGGGGTCCTCGACCGACCTCAGCCCGCCCACGTCGAAGCGGTGCGCGGCATCGAACTTCGCGTAGGCGTCGGTGAGGTCGAGGCCGCTGTCCGGCAGGGCGCCGATACCGCGCCACGCCCGGTCGGTGACGCGGAAGACCCGGCGCACCGCGTCCTGGGCCTCGGTGTTGCCGCCACGGTGCACGGCCCGCACGTACTGGTTCTCGACCCCGTGGCGCCCCTGCTCCAGTTGCGTCACCGCCATCAGGATGCCCTCCAGGAGATCCAGCGGCTCGAAACCCGTGACCACGATGGGTACTTGGTAGCGGGCGGCGATCGGTTCGTACTCGCGCCAGCCCGTGACCGCGCACACATGCCCTGCCGCGAGGAACGCCTGCACCTCGCAGTCGGGGTCGTCGAGCAGCGCGGTCATCGCGGGGGGCACCAGGACGTGGCTGACCAGGACCGAGAAGTTGGTCAGGCCCAGGCGGGCCGCGTGCAGGACCGCCATGGCGTTTGCGGGCGCCGTCGTCTCGAATCCGACGGCCAGGAACACCACTTCACGCTCCGGGGACTCCTGCGCGACGCGGACCGCGTCCATCGGCGTGTACACGACGCGGACGTCCGCGCCGCGCGCCCGCAGCGCCAGCAGATCGGTGTCCGAGCCCGGCACGCGCAGCATGTCGCCGAAACTGGTGAAGATCACGCCGGGCCGGGCGGCGATGGCCATGGCCCGGTCGAGGGTCTCCAGGGGGGTGACGCAGACGGGACATCCGGGCCCGTGGATCATGCGGATGCCGGCGGGCAGCAGTTCGTCGATTCCCTGGCGGACCAGGGTGTGGGTCTGTCCGCCGCACACCTCCATGATCCGCCAGGGGTGGGTGGCGGTCGTCCGCAGCTCGGCCAGGAGGCGGCGGGCGAGTTCGGGATCGCGGTATTCGTCGAGGTACTTCATGGGGTGTCCCGTCCGGAGGCGGTGTCGGTGTTCTGTCCGGGGGAGGCGGTGGCGTTCTGTCCGGGGAGGTGGGTACGGGCGTCGACGATGCCCTCGACGGCGCGGACCAGCCACTCCAGGAGCGGCACCGGCGCCCGGTCGTGAAGCTCACCGCTCATCGCCACTGCCCCGCCCTTGACGGTGACCGTCTGGCGGGCGTCGGGTGTCAGCCGGCCGAGGACGGCGCGCCGCACCTCGTCGGAGATCTCCTCGTCCGATCGCAGGAACACCTTCAGGAGGTCGCTGCGGCTGATGACGCCCCCTAGCGTGCCCTGCACGTTGACGACCGGGAGTCGCTTCACGCGCCGGTGCGCCATGGTCCGGGCGGCCTGGGCGAGTGTGGCGTCCGCGCGCGCGTCGACGGCCGGGCCGGTCGTCAGCTCGCCGGCGCTCACCCCACCGGCCTTGGCAAGGTCGGGCAGTCGGCGCAGCACATCGGAGCGCGTGGGGTCGGCATCGCGGAACTCCTCCTTGAGCATCAGGTCGGCCTCGGAGACGACGCCGACGACCTGCCCCTCGCCCTCCAGAACCGGCAGGGCGCTGACCTTCCATGGCTGGAACAGCTCGACCATCGCTGGAACAGCTCGACGATCTCCTTGCAGGAGGCCTCACGACCGATGGCGACGACCGTCTGGGTCATCAGGTGCTCTCGGGGCGCGGGGAGTCCTCGCATTCCGGAGTATCGGTGGATGCCGGCGTGTCGGTCATGGAGGGCTCCTCAGCGGTTGCTGGTGCGCTCGACGGTGAGGTCGAGGAAGTGGGTGGAGCAGGAGATGCACGGGTCGTGGTTGCGGATGGCCCGCTCGCACAGCCGGGTCAACTCCTCGTCGTCCACGGCCCGCGCCGTGATCGCCCTCTCGGCGACGCGGCGCAAGTCTTCCTCGATCGCGCCTTGGTTCTGCGCGGTCGGCGGCACGAGGCGGGCGTCGGTGACTGTGCCTTCGGCGTCCAGGACGTAACGGTGGTAGAGGAGGCCGCGCGGTGCTTCGGTCGCGCCATGGCCGGTGCCCGCGATCGGCGGCACCTCCACGAAGGGACGCGGTGGCGGCTCGTACGCCTCGACGATCCGCAGCGCCTCGTCGACCGCGTACACGGTTTCGACCGCACGCACCAGGATCGACCGGAACGGATTGCGGCACACCTCCCCGCCGAGCCCGGCCTCCCGCGCCGCCTGCCGGGCGGTCGGCGACAGCCGGCGCCCGCTGATCGCGAACCGCGCCAGCGAGCCGGTGAGATGCCGCCGCCCGTCGAGCCGGGAGTGCAGGGCCGTGGAATGCGGCACCTGCTCCTCGCGTACGTGGTCCAGGAAGTCGTGGACGGAGAAGGCGGCGTACGTTCCGTCGGCGCGCAGGACAGTGGGTTCGCCGCCCTCGACGGCGTACGTTCCCGGGCTGGCGAGCGCCAGGAAGTCGGCGTCCACGGTGGCGTCGGGGAAGTCGAAGCCCGCCACCCAGCGGACCGTCTCCCAGGCGTCGTCCTGGGCGCGCCTCAACTGCTCGGCCAGTGGGCGGAGGTCCGCGGGAGCGGGCGCCCGGTGGAAGCCGCCTAGGCGAACGTTGACCGGGTGGATGGCGCGGCCGCCGAGCAGTTCGAGGATCGCGTTGCCCGTCTGCTTGAGGCGCAAGCCCCGCTCCACATGCGCGCGATGGGTGCGGGCGAGGCTGATCGCGTCGTCGCAGCCCAGGAAGTCGGGCGCGTGCAGCAGGTAGATGTGCAGGACCTGGCTCTCGATCCACTCGCCGCAGTACAGCAGCCTGCGCAGGTCGCGGATGCCCTGTTCGACGGTGACACCGCAGGCGTCCTCGATCGCCGCGCAGGCGCTCAGCTGATAGGCCACCGGGCAGATCCCGCACACCCGGGAGGTGATGTCCGGCGGCTCGGTGTACGCGCGGCCGCGCAGGAACGCCTCGAAGAACCGCGGCGGTTCGTAGATCTGCAGCCTGGCTTCGGTCACGGCCGTGCCGTCCACCCGCAGATGCAGGGCGCCCTCGCCCTCCACGCGGGCGAGCGAGCCGACGTGCAGGATGCGGGAGCCCCGGTGGGTCACGTCTCCTCCTCGATCTCCGCGAAGGCGTTGGCGTTGAAGGTGTGCAGGAAGCGTTCGGTGTCGCGGTCGTCCATGCCGTCGCGATGCAGCAGCGGGATGAGCGCGGGCAGATTCACCGATCCGGAAGGGCCGAAGCAGCCGTAGCAGCCGCGCCCGTACGCCGGGCAGATCGCCCCGCACCCGGAGTGGGTGACCGGGCCGAGGCAAGGGGTTCCATGGGCGACAGTCACGCAGACCGTGCCGCGCCGTTTGCACTGGAAGCACACGCTGTGATTCGGGATGCCGGGCTTGCGGCCCGCCAGGTAGGCCGTGATCAGCTCAAGGAGCTGGCCGCGGTCGATGGGGCAGCCTCGCAGTTCGAAGTCGACGTCCACGTGCGCGGAGACGGGGGTGGAGGTGGCCAGGGTGTCGATGTAGTCGGGGCGGGCGTAGACGGTGCGGCGGAACTCCTCGACGTCCGCGAAGTTCCGCAGCGCCTGGATGCCGCCCGCGGTGGCGCAGGCGCCGATGGTCACCAGGACGTGGGACTGCGCGCGGATCTCCCGTATCCGCTCCGCGTCGGCGGGCGTGGTGACGGACCCTTCGACGAGCGTGAGGTCGTACGGCCCGGGCCGGACAGCACTCGACGCCTCCAGGAAGTGGGAGATCTCGACCTGCCCGGCCAGCGCGAGGAGTTCGTCCTCGCAGTCGAGGAGCGTGAGCTGGCAGCCGTCGCAGGACGCCAGCTTGAACACCGCGAGTTTCGGCGTCATCTCACAACTCCCTTACAGAGAGGAGGGATTCCGCCCTGTCCCAGCCGATCACCGGGCCGTCCCGGCACAACAGGACACCGCCCAGCTGGCAGTGACCACAGTGCCCGGTGGCACAGCGCATGTTGCGTTCGAGCGAGACGCGGATCCGGTGCGCGGGAAGCCCGCGGTGGAGCAGATCGCGCGCGGTCGCGCGGATCATCACCTCGGGGCCGCAGATGTACGCCGTGGTGTTCTGCGGTTGGAACCGGGCGCCGTTCAGCAGGGTGGTGACGATGCCGACGTGGCTGCGCCAGGCGGGGGCCGGGCGGTCGACGGTGATCGCGCAGTGCAGTCGGCCGTGATCCGCCGTCCAGGCGCGCAGTTGGTCGGCGTAGAGGAGACCGTCCGGGGTGCGGGCGCCGACCAGGAGATTCAGCCGCCCGTACGCGCGCGGGGCGGTCAGCGCGTCAAGCACCAGCGGGCGCAGCGGGGCCAGACCGATACCACCGGCGATGACCAGCAGGTCCTGCCCGGCTCCTCTGCCGAGCTCCCAGCCGGTGCCGAAGGGACCGCGCAGCCCGACCTGGGCGCCCGGCACAAGGCCGCACAGGGCGGCCGAGACCGCCCCGACCGAGCGGATGGTGTGGACGAGTTCGTGGTGGTTGATGCGGGACACCGAGACCGGGATCTCGCCGACCCCGAAGGCGTACACCATGGCGAACTGTCCGGGCGCGAAGGGGGCCAGGGTCGCCGGGCCCGCCGGGGCGAGCGTGAGGGTGACCGTGTCGGCCGTCTCGCCGCGCACGTGCGTCACCTGGTAGGGCAGGGGACTGTTGGTCATGGTCGGTCGCCGCTGCCGTAGGGGCCGTACAGATCGAGCAGTCGGGTGCGTGCCGCCTGCAGCCGGTGGGCGAGCACCCGGCCCACCCAGACCGCGACCGCGCGGCCGAGCTCGGGGTCGTTCGCGCACATCGTCCGCACCGCCGCCGCGTCGAACTCGTAGGCCCGCACCGGACTCATGGCCTTGGCGCCCAGCTGCCACACATGGGGCGCGAAGTGCCAGGACCAGCCGATCAGTTCGCCGTGTCCGAGCGACTCGACGACGGCGGCTCGACGGCCGGGCACGTGCAGATCGAGCGCGACGGTACCGGTGCGCACCATCCAGAACCGGTCGGCTCGCCCCCCCTCCTCGAACAGCCGGGCGCCCGCCTCGAAGGACACCTCTCGGGCGATCCGCATGAGCTGCTCGCGGTGCTCGACAGGGAGGGCCGCGGCCATGGTGGTGGCAGAAGTCATCGCTCCGTCTCCCTTCCCTCCAGTTGCTTCTCGTCCTTGTCCTGCTGCAGCCGGGCCGCGAGCTCGTCATGCAGTGCCGTGGCTTCTTCGGTGATGTCGATGCCGACCGGGCACCAGGTGATGCAGCGGCCGCAGCCCACGCATCCGGAGCTGTCGAACTGGTCATGCCAGGTGCCGAGTTTGTGGGTGAGCCACTGCCGGTAGCGGCTGCGTGGCGACTTGCGCACCGGGCCGCCGTGGAGGTGGGAGAAGTCGAGGTCGAAGCAGGAGTCCCAGCGCTGCCAGCGCTCGGCGTGGTCTCCGGTGAGGTCGGTGACGTCCTCGGTCGTGGTGCAGAAGCAGGTGGGGCAGACCATGGTGCAGTTGCCGCAGGTCAGACAGCGGTCGGCGACATCGTCCCAGCGCTCGGCCTCCAGGCTCTCGCCCATGAGGGTGCGCAGGCTCACGGGGGGCATGGCCCGCCCCATCCGGTCCCGGGCGGCGTCCACCGCGCCGTGGGCCGCCGTCTCCGTCTCCGTGTCGGCCGGGCGGTGGGGAACGTGGGACAGAACCTCGGCCCCGGCCTCGCTGCCGACGCGTATGAGGAAGCGGTGGCCGGCCTTGTCCACGACCTCGGTCAGCGCGAGGTCGAAGCCGGTGTCGGCCGCTGGGCCGCTGTCCATGGAGACGCAGAAGCAGGTGGCCCCCGGTTCGGTGCACTCGGCAGCTACCAGGAACGCTCCCTCACGCCTTTGCTGATAGCTGGTGTCCTTGGATGGGGCCTCCCCTGCTCGAGCGGAGCCGAGAGCTTGGGGATGGCCGCCGGTCAGGACCCGGTCCTGGATCGCGATGGCACGCAGGTCACAGGGGCGCACGCCCAGGAAGGCGTACGACGGCTGGGCGGCACGCTCTTCGGTGACGGACAGCCGGCCGTCGGCGGTACGGTCGGCGCTCCACAGTTTCTCCCGCTGTGGGTGCAGGAACGTCTTCCAGGACTGCGGGCCCGCGGAGTGCGCGAAAGCCGCGCCGTCCTCCCGGGGCACGAGACGGTAGTGGCCGGCCTCGACCTGGGTGCCCCAGCCGAAGGGCAGCTGGTCGGCCGAGGCGAGCTCGGACAGGACCACGGCGCCGTCCCGGACGGTCGGGCCGACGACTGTGCGTCCCTGGGAGGCCAGGGTCTTGATGAGGGCGTCGAGCCCGTTCCTGTCCAGGACAGCGGACGCGGGGCTGCTTGTCATCGTTACCCTCCGCAAGCCGTGCGGGTTGTTGATGTCAGCGTGAACGCGCGACAGGGTGAGACGCCACGGGCCGCCCGGTCCTGGGCGGAGGTCGTTCGGCCCCTGTGCGGCGTGACGAGGAAGTCGCTCAGTGCTGCACCTCTGGAGGTCGTGCGGCGATGGTCAGCGGCCGGGCGGCGGTGGATCCGCAGGGCCGGCCAGCTGCACGATGTCGTCGGAGGCGACGTCGTGCAGCCGGACGGCCAGATCCTCCAGGGCGCGGCTGGCGGCGAGTTCGTCGCCGATCTCCGGGATGGAACGGTCGATCGGGTTGCGCCGGGCCATGCCCCGCCCGGTGACCGTCGACGTGTCCCGGGTGGTCAGCACGGCACGGGCATGCGTGTCGTCGCCCTCCTCGGTGAGGTAGATCTGCACGGTCCACTGCTTGGTTTCCATCGTGATCACTCCTGTGCGGAGGAGGTGGACGGGCCGGACGTGTGCGGAGTGGGGGCGCTGCTTCGATGCGCCCAGTCGACCTGGGGCGTGCCGGACCTTGCTCATCCCCAGCGTGCGCCGGATCGCACGGCCGGTCCAGGGGGAACACCGTCGCCGACGATGAGGTGGGGCTCGCGGGCGCGGGGCGACTCGCAGCAGCAGCGCCTTCCTCGCTCGCGGCCCAGAGCGTCTCGCGGGGGCAGGTGCTGTTGCAGGCCGCCAGGTCGGAGGCCATCCGCAGTCAGCAGGAGACGGAAGAGACGACAGGGCGTGGACGCCCCTGCCGGGCGGCCGGGCGTCCTTCTCGGAACTCCGACTCGTCCCGGGCAGTGGAGGATTGGGTCGGTTGGGCCTTCAATTGGGCCGGTCGGCCCTTGCTGCGGCACGAGCCCGTGGTGCGAGGGTCGGAAGACAAGCCCGTGGCGGGCGAGCAGATGCTCCCTCACGGGGGCCTCCGCCCGTATCCACTTGCCAGGCCGGCGGGCGTGACAGCGGCCCACGGGAAGCGAGCTCGTCTCGCGGGCCTGTGTCGCGGGAGACGGCGGCCTCGAAGTCGAAGCGGACGACGGCGTCGCACGGCTCGCCCAGGTCCACGGCGAGTACCACGACGCGGTACGGAGTCCGGTCGGACGGCCGCCCGTCGGTGTCCGGGAACCGCTCGTCCTCCGCGAGGTTCCCCGCCCGCACCAACACAACCGGCCGTTGCGCGTGGGCCACGGAGGTCATCGCAACGGAACCGGCGAAGAAGCCGCCGAGACCGCCGAATCCCAGACTGCCGAGGACCAGCACCTCCGCCTCCTCGGCCGCGAGAGTCCGGGCCGGGGACTGCCGGAGCCGCTCCGCGCTGATGCAGAGCTGATGCAGACCTGCGGATACCGTTCGGTGAGCCGGTCCAGGGCACCTCGCAGGATACGGCGCGCCCAGTACTGGGGGACCTTCGACTCGGGCAGTGACGCCTCCTCGTCCGGACAGTCCCTCCCAGGCGTTGACGGACACGCGGCGGCAGCCTGCGGCGCAGTGCCTCACGGGCCGCCCAGTCCGCGGCGGCGACGCCCTCGCGCGAGCCGTCCAGACCGACGACGACGGGCCTCAACGTGACGGACACCTCCTTCACCAGTGCGCGGGGCCGCCTCAGTCGTGCGCGACGACGGCCACCGGGCAGCGCGCGCGGTGGATCAACGCGTGAGTGACCGGACCGGTGTGCGGGCCGACACCGCCTTCGTGCATGCGGCGGCCGACGACGAGCAGTCCGGCGTCGGAACCGGCGTACACCAGGGGTGTGGCCGCCCTGCCTTCGACGACCGTCGTGTCCACGTCCACGCCGGGGAACTTCTCCCGCCAGGTCTGGAGCACCGCTTCGAGGAAGCCGCGCCACTCCTCGGTGCGCTCGGGGGCGCTCTCCAGGCCGATCTCGCCGGGGCCCAGGGACATCAGGGACGGGCCGCTCCACGCATGAATGACGTGCAGTCGCGCGCCGCGGACCCGCGCGGCCTCGAAGGCGAACCCGATCACCTCGTCGCTCGGGTCGTTCAGATCGAGACCGAGAACGACGTCTTGGCACATGGCGTGCACCGACGGGCGGCCGTCCTGGTCCAGTCGCTGTTCGCCCTCAGGTTCCTCTCCCGCCTGGACCAGGACCACCGGCCGGGTCGCCCGCGCCACGACACCCTGGGCCACCGAGCTGACCAGGAACCCGGTGAGCCCGCTCAGTCCGCGGGAGCCCAGGACCATCAGCTCGGCCCGGTCCGCGGCCTTCAAGAGGGCGGCGGTCGCCGGTCCCTCGACCTGCTCGTCGGTGAGGCGGACTTCAGGGCACGTCCGCACGATGTGGACCTCGGCCTTGCGCAGGATGCCGCGCCCCATCTGGCGCCGGACCACGTTCGCGGGATCCGAGGCCGAGGGACGCGGGCTCCAGTTGGTCGCGTGCACCAGGTGCAGTGGCAACGTACGGCGCAGTGCCTCGTGGGCCGCCCACGCGGCGGCGGCCAGACTCTCGGGGGATCCATCGACCCCGGCGACAACCGGTCGAACCATGACGTGGCACCTCCAGCGCCTTCGCAGCCCACGATGGGCTCGCTCTCATCGTGGTGCGCCGACGCCGTTGGGCGGAGGGGCCGCCGGTCCCTTGCCGTGGTCCGGACGGACCAGGTCCGACGCTCAGCCGGGCAGTCTCGGCTCGCGGGGCGGCTGTCCGGGCCGTACCCGCGGTCCTACCCCCAGCATGCCCGTCGTCTGGGTGCGCCGAGCGCAGCAGACGGGAGCCGCCCGGCGCTGTGAGGGGGCCCTTCGGCCCGGTGCGTGCCGTACGGCCTCGGCGGATGGTCGAAGTAGGCCAACGGGAAGGGGGCTGCTATGCCCTGGGAGACGATCCACAAGGACACCTCGCCAAGCGTCCCGCCCAATCTGGACGACTACGAGAAGGCATGTTCCGCCTTCTCCTGGGCGGGCGCGCGCACCCAGCTCCACGGGCTGCCCGGCGGACGCGGACTGAACATCGCGTACGAAGCCGTGGACCGGCACGCCGAATCCGACCACGGTACGGCGGTGGCGCTGCGCTGCGTCGGCCGCGACGACTCCGTGACCACGGTGACGTACAGCCAACTGGCCCGCTCCTCCGCGCGGTTCGCGAACGTCCTGAACGTCCTCGGTGTCGGCCGGGGGGACCGGGTCGTCACCCTGCTGGGACGGTGCCCGGAGCTGTATACCGTGGTCCTCGGCACGCTGAAGAACACCAGCGTGCTGTGCCCGCTGTTCTCCGCTTTCGGCCCCGACCCCGTGGAGCAGCGGCTGCGGATCAGCGACGCGCGGGCACTGGTCACCACCGCGGCGCTCTACCGGAAGAAGGTCGCCGATCGCCGTGCGCTGCTCCCCGAGCTGGAGCACGTACTGATCGTCGGCGAGGGCGCGGACGAACTGCCCGGCACGGTCTCGTACGACGCGCTGATGGCCGATGCCTCCGAGACCTTCGCCATCCCACCGACATCCCCCGCCGACATGGCCCTGCTCCATTTCACCAGCGGTACCACCGGCACCCCGAAGGGCGCCATCCATGTGCACGAGGCGGTCGTCGCCCACTACGCGACCGCTTCGTTCGCCCTCGATCTGCACCCGGACGACGTGTACTGGTGCACGGCCGATCCCGGCTGGGTCACCGGGATGTCGTACGGGATCATCGCACCGCTCGTGCACGGGCTGACCGTCGTGGTCGACGAGGGCGACTTCGACGCCCGCCGCTGGTACCGCATCCTCGCCGGACAGCGGGTGACCGTGTGGTACACCGCGCCCACCGCGCTGCGCATGCTGATGCGCACGACGCCTCGGCAGGGCCCGCACGACCTGCCCGACTCCTTCGACCTGCGCGCCCTGCGCTTCATCGCCTCGGTCGGCGAACCGCTCAACCCCGAGGCCGTGGTGTGGGGCCGGGACGTGCTGGGGCTGCCGGTGCACGACAATTGGTGGCAGACCGAGACCGGCGCCATCATGATCGCCAACTTCGCCGGGTGCGAGATCCGTCCAGGCTCGATGGGGCGCCCCTTGCCAGGTGTGGAGGCGGCGGTCCTGGAGCGCGGTGCGGACGGGCGGGCCCAGGGTGTCGACGGACGCGTGCGTGTTCTGCAGCGGCCGGGCGTGGAAGGCGAGTTGGCGCTGCGGCCCGGCTGGCCGTCCATGTTCCACGGCTATCTGCATGCCGAGGATCAGTCCTCCGCCGCGTTCGCCGGAGGCTGGTACCTGACCGGTGATCTGGTGCGGAAGGACGCCGACGGCTGGTACTGGTTCGTGGGCCGCACCGACGACGTCATCAAGTCCGCCGGACACCTCGTCGGGCCCTTCGAGGTCGAGAGCGCCCTGATGGAACACCCCGCGGTCGCCGAGGCCGGAGTGATCGGACGCCCGGACCCCGTCGCCGGGAACATCATCAAGGCGTTCGTGTCGCTCCGGCCCGGCTTCGAGGCGACCGGCGCGACACGTCGGGAACTGCTCGCCTTCGCCCGGCGCAGGCTCGGCCCCGCCGTCGCACCGCGCGAGATCGCGTTCGACCAGCATCTGCCGCACACGCGCAGCGGCAAGGTCATGCGCCGGCTCCTGCGGGACCGTGAACTTGGGCTGCCCGAGGGGGACACCTCCACGCTGGAGGGCGACCTCTCGGTGCCGGAGGGAAAGAAGAAGGAGGAGTCGGCATGAGCGCCGCCCGCACCCCGCGTGGCCCCCGCAACGCCGCGCCGAAATCAGCACAGCCGAAGCAGCCCAAGACCGCACAGCGGACGCAGAAGGCCGCACACCGGCTGGACCTGCTCCAGTCGATGCTCCGCATCCGCCGCTTCGAGGAACGCTGCGTGGAGCTGTACAGCGCCGCGCAGATCCGTGGCTTCGTCCACCTGTACATCGGGGAGGAGGCCGTCGCCGTCGGCGTCAATGAGGCACTCACCGAGGACGACGCGGTCGTCTCGACGTACCGCGAACACGGCCACGCACTCGCCCGTGGCATCCCCGCCGACGCCGTCATGGCCGAGATGTTCGGCAAGACCACCGGCTGCAGCCGCGGCCGCGGCGGCTCCATGCACCTCTTCGACGTGAGCCGCCGCTTCTATGGCGGCAATGCCATCGTCGGCGGCGGTCTGCCGCTCGCTGCCGGACTCGCGCTCGCCGACCGCATGAACGGCCGGGACCGCGTCACCTGCTGCTTCTTCGGTGACGGCGCCTTCGCCGAGGGCGAGTTCCACGAGACGGCCAACCTGGCCGCGCTGTGGGGCCTGCCGCTGCTGCTGGTCTGCGAGAACAACCAGTACGCCATGGGCACCGCCCTCGCACGGGCCCAGGCCCAGACCGACCTGGCGATGCGGGCCTCTTCGTACGGAATGGTCTCCTGGGCCGTCGACGGGATGGACGTGCTCGCCGTCGAGGACGCCGCCCGGCGCGCCACCGAGGGCATCCGCACCGGAACCGGACCGCACTTCCTCGACGTGCGCACCTACCGCTTCCGTGCCCACTCCATGTACGACCCCGACCGCTACCGCGACAAGGCCGAGATCGGGCACTGGAGGGAACGTGACCCGATCGAACTGCTCGCCGGACAGCTGCGGGAGAGCGGCGGATTGACCGACAAGGGGCTCGCCCGTCTGGAGAGCCGGGTGGCCGCCGAGGTGGGCGCAGCCGTCGAGGCGGCGGAACAGGCGCCGGAGGAACCGGCCGAGGACCTGCTGAGGTTCGTCACCAGCCCTGCGGGGGAGGCGAGTTGACCATGACTGTCACTGAGCACGCGACCGGGACCGGCGATCCCGCCGAGCACAAGAAGACGTACCGCGAAGCCCTCCGCGAGGCCCTGCGGGACGCACTGCGCGCCGACGACCGCGTCTTCCTGATGGGAGAGGACATCGGCCGCTACGGAGGCTGCTTCGGCGTCAGCCTCGGCCTGCTGGAGGAGTTCGGCCCCGAACGCATCCGAGACACCCCGCTCTCGGAGTCCGCGTTTGTCGGCGCCGGGATCGGCGCGGCCCTGGCGGGCATGCGGCCGATCGTCGAGATCATGACGGTCAACTTCAGCCTGCTGGCCCTCGACCAGATCCTCAACAACGCCGCGACGCTGCAGCACATGTCGGGCGGACAACTGCCCGTCCCCCTCGTGATCAGGATGACCACAGGCGCCGGACGGCAGCTGGCCGCCCAGCATTCGCACAGCCTGGAGGGCTGGTACGCGCACATCCCCGGCCTCAGGGTGCTGGCCCCGGCGACCCTCGTGGACGCCCGGCACATGCTGGCCCCGGCCCTCGCCGACCCCGACCCGGTGCTGATCTTCGAGCACGGCAGCCTCTACAACGTCTCCGGCGACCTGCCGGTGGACGCGGGTCCCGTGGACTTGAACCGCGCGGTGGTGCGCAGGCCCGGCACCGACATCTCCCTGATCACGTACGGCGGTTCGCTGCACAAGGCCCTCGCGGCCGCGGACGAACTGGCGGGTCGCGGCATCAGCGCGGAGGTGGTGGACCTGCGCGTCCTGCGCCCGCTCGACGAAGCGACGATCTGCGGCTCGGTGGCCCGCACGCACCGCGCCGTCGTCATCGACGAGGCCTGGCGCAGCGGCAGCCTCTCCGCAGAGATCTCCGCCCGCATCGCCGAGCGGAACTTCTACGACCTCGACGCCCCCGTCGAGCGCGTGTGCAGCGCCGAGGTCCCCATCCCCTACGCCCGCAAGCTGGAGGAGGCAGCGCTGCCTCAGGTCGCGGACATCGTCGCTGCGGCACGTCGGGCGGTGGGCTGAGATGGCCGAGTTCACCATGCCCTCACTCGGCGCCGACATGGACGAAGGGCTGCTGCAGGAGTGGCTCGTGCACCCCGGAGACCGGGTGCGCAAGGGCGACGCGGTGGCGGTCGTGGAGACCGACAAGGCGGCGATCGAGGTCGAATGCTTCGAGACGGGGACGGTGGGGCGGCTCCTGGTGGAACCGGGAACGCGGGTGCCGGTGGGCACGCCGCTGGCACTGATCGAGGCGACCGGGGCTGGGGCGGCGGTCGCGCGGCCGGACATCGAGCCGATGCCCGAGCCGGTCCCGGTCCCGGAGCCGACTGCCGCGACACTTCCCGAGTCGGTTCCGGAACTTCCCGAGTCGGCCCCGGAGCCGGCGCGCCCCGTGCCGGAGCCGGTTCCCTCAATCCCTGCCTCGGCGCCGAAGCCGGTACCAACGCCTGCTCTTGTGGGTGCCGCCTCCACGATGCCGCATCCGAAGGCGTCGGCCTCGACCACGGCGAAGGAAGCCGTCGTCGGGGCGGGCCCCCTCGTCCGGCACCTCGCCGCGCAGAAGGGCATCGATCTCACGTCCGTGCACGGCACCGGGCGCGGCGGCCGCATCACCCGGGCCGACATCGAGCACACGGGCCCTGCGACCGGAACGAGGGTGCGCGCCACACCTTATGCGCGCCGCCTCGCCTGTGAACTGGGCCTCGACCTGTCCGCGCTGCACGGCTCCGGCGACAGCGGCGCCGTCCGAGCGATGGACGTGAGCGAAGCCGCACGAGTGCGAGGCGAATCCGAGCAACAGGGGACGGAGCGTCCCCCGGGCCGGGAGCCCGAGCAGCCGAAGCGAAGGCCACCCGCGGCCGCCAAGCCGCACGAGGACGGCGAGAGGCCAGAGGAGGGCAAGTCGCACGAGGACGGCAAAGCGCAGCGCGCAGCCGCGATGCGCCGGGCGATCGGCGACCTCATGAGCCGCTCCAAGCGGGAGATCCCGCACTACTACCTGGCGACCACCATCGACCTTGCGACCGCCATGGAGTGGCTCCACCGGGCCAACCGCGGCCGGTCGCCCGGCGAGCGCCTCGTCCCCGCGGCCCTGCTGCTCAAGTCGGCTGCCGTCGCGGGCCGTGACGTACCACAGCTCAACGGCTTCTGGCAGGACGGCGGCTTCGTCCCCGGTACCGGCGTGCACCTCGGCGTCGCGGTCTCACTGCGGGACGGGGGCCTGCTCACACCCGTGATCCACGGTGCCGACACCCTGAAGCCCGAGGAGCTGATGGCCACGCTGAAGGATCTGGTCCGGCGGGCCCGTCAGGGCCGCCTGCGCGGCAGCGAGCTGTCCGATGCCACCCTCACCGTCACCAACCTGGGCGACCAGGGCGTGGAGTCAGTGTTCGGCGTCATCCACCCGCCCCAGGTGGCCCTGGTCGGCTTCGGCGCGGTCGTCGAGCGGCCCTGGGCCACGGGCGGCCTGCTCGGTGTACGCCCGGTGGTGACCGCCACCCTGTCCGCCGACCACCGCGCAAGCGACGGTGCCGTCGGCGCGCGGTATCTAACGGTTGTCGACCGTCTGCTGCAGAAGCCGGAGGAGTTGTGAGCCAGATGAAGCCCTTGAACGGCTCGGAGGCGATCACCGTCGTCAAGGAGTCCATCACACAGATCATCCCGGACGCCGACTTCACCGACGTCGGACCGGACGACAAGTTCCGTGACGTACTGGAGCTCGACTCCATCGACTTCCTGAGCCTGGTGGAGATCCTCTCGGAACGCACGGGCACACGGATCGACGAGGATGACTATCCCCAACTCACCACCCTGGCCGACACCGTGGAGTTTCTGGTCACGCGGTCGAGGTAGCGGAGTCAGGTCAAGTCCCGGGCGGCCCCGGCGCGATGTCGTGCGCCGGGGCCGCCCCGTACTGTCGGCGCAAGGGCCGCATCAGGCCTGAGGTTCGAGCCGGTCGGCTCATGCGCCGTGCGCCGTTTCGGAGTTGGCTGTCAGTGAAGGGAACGATGTCGACCTGAAGGGAGTGAGAACAGTGCGTACGGCTCTGACGCCTGAGTTCTGGGAAATGTTCGCCGTGCTGCTGGTCGTGGCCGTGGGCGTCACGCTCGTCCTCGCCGCGTCGCTCGACGCGCTTGCCGTCAGGCTGCTGCGCCGTCGCGTACGCAGGCCACCGACTCAGGCCCCGCCCCGGTCGGCCACCGCGCACCTCCGCAGGCCCGTCGCCCGCTGACGTGGCCGCGCCCGAACCCGGGCCGGGAAGGTGCGGGAGGAGCGCTTTGCGTATGCCCGGCAGGGAGGAACGGCAAGGACACCGTGCTCGATCGCCTGGGCACCACGCTGACCTGGTCCCCGGCTTGGTGCCGGCGGGGGATGAGGTGTTGGCCCGGTCGGTGCGGCTGCGGCGCCCCTCCAGGTGGTCCTCGGCAGGGGGGACCGAGCGGCATCGCGTCGTGACGACCCGATCGAGGCCCGTCAGGTGCTCGATCCGACCGTCGCCATCGACCGCCACCTGATCCCATAACGTGATCGATGGTGCCCCTGCGGCCGAGAGGCCACCCGGCAGACTCTCGTCCCTATGCCGTCTCTATGCTCCTCGCTCGGCCTTCAGCCCGGCCTCGCTCAGCTTCACGGCCGGCCGCTCCGCGATCTCGCGAGTGGAACCGTGCGCGGTCGCGCATCCCACCAAGACGATCATGACATCACCTTGACGGCGTGTTCCCTTCGGGCGGGGAGAGACGTCTCCACGGCCCTGAGCGGCGACGCGGGCCGGTCGGTTTCGGGTACGGCGACCACGGGGATCGACGCGTGACGCAGGCACTCGCGGCCGACGGAGCCGATCGGGGGCCGCTCGTACCCGCCGTGGGTCTTGCGTCCCAGGGCGAGCATGAGGGCCCCTCGCGTGTGTTCCAGGAGCACCCGTGCGGGTGGCCCCTCGGCCAGGACGGCGCGTACGCAACCGTCGATCCGCGGGCCGAAGACCGCCCGTACCGTCGAGGCAAGCAGTTGAGCGGCCTGGTCACGCTCCTCCGCGACCGTCGGAAGCGCCGATACGGGTGCGTAGGGAGCGATCCCGTACGCACGTGGCTCCCAGGCGTGCACCGCGACGACCTCGGCGCGCAGAGCCCGAGCCTGTCGCGCGGCCCAGCGCAATGCGGCCATGGACGCCTCGGAGCCGTCCACGCCGACCACGATGCCGCAGTTGGCAACGAGTTCCGTCATGGCTTCCTCCCTGGACGTCCCCTTGTTCCACTGTGGCCCGGCGCGGCAGGTCCCGGGGAGAGGCCGAGAGGCTTCGGTGGGTGCCGAACGGTCCTTTCCCGGCGGAGGGATGGGACACCGGGCCGCCCCACGCCTGTTCGGCCGCTCAGGAGCCCGCAAAGCGGTCGGGAAGGGGCTCTCCCAGCTCGCTCGCGACCGCGTCGGCCATGGAGCGCAGCACGTCGAGGGTGCGCTCGGCCTCGGCCTCGTCGACCTTGGCGATGGCGAAGCCGACGTGGACGATGACGTACGTGCCGATGTCCGCATCCGGGGTGTAGGCGAGGCACACCTCGCGTCGTACGCCGCCGAAGTCGACCGTGCCCATCCGCACGCCGACGTTGTCGTGGACGTCGAGGATCCGTCCGGGGATGCCCAGGCACATCGCGATCATCCCTTCGTGGTCTGCCGTGCGAGGAGAGCGGACGCCACGGCGGCCTGCCCGTAGCTGATGCCACCGTCGTTCACGGGGACCGCACCGCCGGTCAGGACCCGTAGCCCCTGAGCGCGCAGCAGGCGGCCCACGTCGGCCAGCAGCCGTCGGTTCTGGAAGCAGCCGCCGCCCAGGCACACGGTGCGTGGGGCGCCGACGGCGACGGCACGCTCGACGAGCGCGGCGGTGACCTCGGCGACGCTGGTGTGGAACGCGGCGGCGAGGCGGGACACTTCGACGCCGGCGGCGAGTCCTTCAAGGATCGCGGTGAGAGTGGGGGAGGGGTCGTACACCCACAGTCCGTCGGCCCGGGCCAGCCGCCAGGGCAGCGCGCTCGCGCGGAGGGTGCCCGCGGCGTTCTCCAGGGCGACGGCGGCCTGCCCTTCGTACGACACTGTGTCCCCCAGGCCGAGCAGACTTGCCGCGGCGTCGAACAGCCGCCCCGCGCTCGAAGCCTGAGGGGAGTTCACCCCGCGCTCCACCATGGCGCGGATCGCGCGCACCTCGTGTCCGTCCAGCCGGTCCGTGAACGGCCGGATGAGCCGCGGTGCGGTCCGGGGCACGCCCAGCGGCTCCGCCCCGTACAGATAGCCCAGTGCCATCCGGGCGGGGTGACGCACGGCTGCCTCTCCGCCGGGCAGCGGTGCGTGGCCGAAGCGCCCCACGCGGCGGTAGCCGGTCAGGTCGGCGACCAGGATCTCGCCGCCCCACAACGTGCCGTCGTCACCGAGACCGAGACCGTCGTAGGCGACGCCGACGAAGGGCCGGTCAAGACCGTGCTCGGCCGCGACCGCCGCGACGTGCGCGTGATGATGTTGCACGGGGATCCGGTGCTCGACGGTCTTGGCGTGCGCCCATTGCGTGGACAGGTAGCCGGGGTGCAGATCGTGGGCGACCGCGCGCGGGGTGATCCCGGTGAGGCGGGTGAGATCCGCGTAGGAGGCCTGGAAGGCGTCGTACGTCGCTGCGTCCGCCAAGTCTCCGGTGTGCGAACCGAGATGGGCCCTGCCGTGCTCGGCCAGTGTGAAGGTGTGCTTCAGCTGGGCCCCGGCCCCCACCAGAGGGAGATCGGCGCAGAGCGGGAGTGGGAGAGGCTCGGGGGCGTAGCCGCGGGCCCGGCGGAGCGTGAGCACGCTGCGGCGGGCGGTCTGGACGACGGAGTCGTCGTAGCGGGCGTGGATCGGCCGGTCGTGGGTCAGGAAGCCGTCCGCGACCGGCCCGAGTGTCCGCAACGCCTCGGCGTCGTCCGTGGCGATGGGCTCGTCGGCGAGATTGCCGCTGGTGACGACGAGCGGCCGGTCCAGCTCGCGCAGGAGGAGGTGGTGCAGACCGGTGGTGGGGAGGAAGAGGCCGATCGTCGGGGTCTGTTCTGCTGGAACGCGGTGGAGAGCTCGGGGGAGGGCGCCGGGGGGCGCTTCCGGGGCGATCCGCTCGACGGAGCGGCCGGCTCCGCCGACGCGCGCTTCCGGTGGGATCGGCGGGTGTCCCCCGACACGGCGCGGCCGGCGTGCGGAGAGCAGCACCACGGGCCGCTGCGGCGAGATCAGCACGTCGTGCTCCGTGCGGCCGACGTGCGCCAGGCGCCGCGCGGCCGCGAGGTCGGGAACCATGACGGCGAACGGCTTCGCGGGCCTGCGCTTGCGGCGCCGCAGCTCCGCCACCGCCGCCGGATCGGTGGCGTCGCACACCAATTGGTAGCCGCCGAGCCCCTTCACCGCGACGACGCCGCCGCCCGCGACGGTCCGCACTGTGGCGTGCAGGGCCTCTTCGCCGGTCAGAGAGCCCCAGGAGAGTCTGGGCCCGCAGACGGGACACGCCAGGGGCTCGGCATGGAAACGCCGGTCGGCCGGGTCCGTGTACTCGGCCGCGCACGCGGGGCACAACGGGAAGCCGCGCATGGTGGTGCGCTCGCGGTCGTACGGCAGGTCCTCGATCACCGTGGCCCGTGGCCCGCAGTCGGTGCAGTTGATGAACGGGTAGCGGTATCGGCGGTCGGCGGGGTCGAACAGCTCGCGCAGGCAGGCTTCGCAGGTGGCCGCGTCGGGTGGGATCTCGCGCTGTGCCGCGGATGCGTCGGTGTGGCTCGCCCGCACCGTGAAGCCGCTGCGGGCGGGGGTGTCCCCGCCCGGCACGTCCGCCACCTGCACGCGTCGGACGGCGGCCAGCGGCGGTGCCTGATCGCGGATCCTCGCGACGAGGTCGTGCAGGGCAGCGGGGCGGCCGGACGCGGTGAGTTCCACGTGGCCGTTGACGTTGCGCACCCACCCGTCGAGGCTGAGGGTGGTCGCCGTCCTGTGCACGTACGGCCGGAAGCCGACGCCCTGGACGCGGCCGAAGACCTCGATGCGCTGGGTGATCCGCTCGCTCATGACCTGCCCTCGCCGGGATCGCGCGCGGTGGCGCCGAGGTGCCGCGCGATGTCCTTCTCCACCCTGTGCGCCAAGGCGTCCACCTGCGCCGCGACCGGATCCGACAGACCGGTGCCCAGCGTCCCGTCGGCGCCCTCGACGGCGTACACCACGAGACAGCCCGGCAACCGCCCGAGAACACGGGACAGTTCGATGGCTTCCCCAAGCCCCAGACCGTGCGAACTCGTTGCTCCCGCCTGCTCCAACTGCGTGCCACCGAGCGTCAGCCGGTGGACGCGACCGGGGTGCGGAGGGTGGGCGTGCGCGGCATCGATCACCACGGCGAACTCGGCGTTCTCCCACAGACCGAGCAGTCGGCCCGGATCGCCGTCGCACGTCTCCAGGACGGTGCCGGGCGGAATGGGGTGTCCCCCGCCTGAACAGAGCTGAGAGGCCGGGGCAGGACGGCTGATCGCGCGTTTCTTGAGCCGCTCGATCACGGCCCACCCCACCCCGTCGTCGTGCCGGAACTCGTTCCCGACACCGAGGACCACGATCCGCGGGGCGACTGCCATCTTCCCGCTCCCTGCCTTCCTTCAGTGACGTGTGATCATCCTCTGCCTTCCGGGGCAGGGACGGCATGGGCCGAACGTCCCCGACAAGGGCCGAACCGCCCCTCCTCGCGCTCGGCCGGTGGTGCGACAATGACCGCGGAACCCACCTCGCTGCGTGATCTCCGCAAAGGGACGAAAGGCGATGGGGACGATGGAACTGCCCTTGACCGTGGGCGTGGACGGATCGGACTCGAGCCTCCTGGCGATCGACTGGGCGGTGGACGAAGCGGCCCGGCACGGTCTGTCGCTGCGCCTGGTGTACGCGTCCCTCTGGGAGCGCTATGAAGGCGTCGCACTGCCGGGCAGTCTGGATCGCCCCTCCGACCAGGTGATCGCGGAGAACATCGTCGGATCCGCCTCGGAACGTGCCCGACGGCGCAACCCCGGCGTGAAGGTCTCCGCCGATGTGGTGGGCGAGGAGCCGGTGTCCGCGTTGCTGCGCGAAGGCCGCAGTGCCTCGGCCCTGGTGACGGGGACACGTGGCCGTGGCGAGCTGAAGGGCCTTCTCCTCGGCTCGGTCGGTCTGGCCGTGGCGGCCCGCGCCCAGTGTCCGGTGATCGTGGTCCGTGGCGACAAGGCGGCGCTGGAGAGCGGCCACGAGCGGATCCTGTTCGGCGCGGGCGACCCTTCCGCAGGTGCGGAAGCGGTGCGGTTCGCCTTCCGAGAGGCCGAGGCACGCAAGTGCACGCTCGACGCCGTACGCGCCTGGCGCTGCCCCGCGCACGCCGCTGCCGACGATCCCCTGCTGGCGGAGGAACCCGCGCGTTACTACGAGGAGCAGGCGAGGGCCCTGCTCGAAGCCGTCCTCCATGACGCGGTGGCGGACCATCCGGCCGTATGGGTGCGCCGTGCCACGGTCGAAGGGGCGGCCCGCAAGGTGCTGCTGCACCGCTCGGCCGCCGCGGACCTCGTGATCGTCGGGGCCAAGCGCAGGCACGGACACTTCGGACTCCAGCTCGGGCGGGTGGGCCACACCCTGCTGCACCACGCGGACTGCCCGGTGGCGATCGTGCCGCAGCCTGCGTGACGGCCCGGCCTGCGAGCCTGGCCGTGGGGTCGGGACGGACGAGCCATCAGGGGGGCGAGGGAGAAGCGGATCTCCTCCGCCTGCGTGAAGTGCAGGCGTAGGACCGTGTGCGGCCCATAGAGGCAGGCATACAGGTCGTCGACCTGGTCCGGGTCCAGTCGGCCGTCGGTTTCGGCGAGACTGAGGTGGACGGCGATGCGCCGGGCGAGTTGTTCGATCTCCGCGTGGGCGCAGCTCACGATGGCGGTCGACTCGGGGCCGCCGAGTGCGGGGGCGAGCGCAAGGTAGAGCGGGTGCTCTTCGGCGTTCTCGTACGGCAACAACCGCTCGACCAGCAGTCGGAGTGCCTCGCCCACCGCGTCCACGGTGCTCGTCGCCGAGCTGGCCTTCCGGCACCTGCGGAAGACCGCCCGACGTTAGCCCACGGTCACGTCGGGCTCCGCTCAGTCATGGGGGATGACGGCGACAGGGCAGCGCGCGTGGTGGATGGCGGCGGCGGCCACAGGGCCCAGGCGTGGCGCCAAGGCGGGGCGGTGCTTGCGTCGGCCGACCACCAGCAGCCCGGCGCCCGCGGCAGCCCGTACGACGGCCTTGGCGGGGCTTTCGAGACCGATGCTGTCGGCTACCTCCACGCGGGGGAACTTCTCGTGCCAGGGGCGGAGGGTCTGGCGCAGGCGCTGCTGGGCGTCCCGCGTGATTTCTTCGGTGACGTCGTGGTCCACGCCCCAGGGAACGTATGCGTGGACGGGCAGGCTTTGGCCATGGACGGGGCGTAGGCGCGTGCCACGTGCCGCGGCGGCGCCGAAGGCGAATTCGAGCAAGTCGTCGCATGGACCACGCAGTTTCAGCGCCACGACGACGTCACGGCCAATACCCGGAGCGGGCGGTGGCTCTGCCTCGCGTGTTTCGGCGCGTACCAGAACCACTGGCCGCTCGGCCCGCGCTACGACGGGCATGCTGACGTCGCCCAGGAAGTAGCTTTGGACGGGCTCAAGACCGCGCGACCCCAGCACGGTCAACTCGGACTCCGATGCCGCTCGCAGCAGTGCGTGCTGGGCGTCGTCGGCGACGAGGTCGTCGGCAATGGAGAGGCCCGGGTGACGCGCTTGGAGCTCCGCCCGCGCGTTGCGCACGAGCCGCTCCGCCCAGTAGTTCTGATCGATTTCCGCGGGGGTGCGGGCCGGTTCCGGCACCAGCAGGGGCCACGCGTGCAGCAGCCGCAGCGTGCGGCTCCGCCGCTCGGCTTCGTCGGCGGCCCAGCGGGCGGCGGCGATGCTCTCGGGTGAGCCGTCGAGGCCCACGGTGATGACTGGCGCCATGGCGGCTGCCTCCGTCTCGTAGGAAGCTGGAACGACGGTGAGCGAGTCTGTCGGCCCAGATCGCTGCCGTCCCCGTTACTCGATGGTGAGCATCTGAGATGTCGCGGACCACGGGTGCTTCTCATTTGAGGAGTACCCCCAAGTCCTTCTGCGGCGCATGGGGACCCCAACGCCCGGCCGTGCGGGTGCGGAGCCCGGAGCGGACCATCTCCGGATCACATCGGTCCGTGCCGGAGTGAGCAGGAAGCGATGCCCCATCCCGTGGAGTGGAAGGTTCGCCTCTACCTCTTCAAGGACGAGGCAATGACGAAAGCACGTGTGGTGCTGGATGCCGGAGCGAGGGCGCTCACCGGCCATGGGATCGCGCACCGCAACCCGGCGGACGCGGGCGTGCCGGAGATCGGTGACGAACCGGCGGCGAGCAGGGCCACGCGCGACCTCGGTCGGCAGCTGGTGGATGCCGCCGACCTCGTCATCGCGACCACCGGAGAGGACGAGGACAACCTCGTCATCTGCCTGCTCGCCAAACGCGAGTTCGCCGCGCCCCGGGTGGCCGCCCTGGCCAGTGACACCGACAACACCTGGCTGTTCGACCAGCGCTGGGGCGTCGACGCCGCCGTGCCCGCAGCCACGCCGCTCATCTCTCTCATCGAGGAGGCCACCAGCACCAGCGACACCGTCGCCCTGCTGCGCCTGAGCAAGGCGGGGCGTCAACGTCGTCGAGACCACCATCGGCCCGCGGTCCCGGGCCGTCTGCCGCGCCCTCGTCGACCTGCCGGTCCCGCCCGGCACCGTCGTCGCAGCCGTCATCCGCGACGGTGAACCCGCCGCGCCGTCCCCCGAGTTGCGGCTCCGGCCGGGAGGGGAACTCCTCCTGGTCTCCCATTCCGCCACGGAGAAGGAGGTGCTTGCCGCGTTCCAGTGACCGTGAGCGACGGACCTGCAGGGGCGTCAAGCCCCGACGGCGTCGAGCATTCCGGCGCCCCACGCTGCGGCCCGGGTGGCCTCGCCCTCGCGCAGCGGGCCGTCGGAGTCCTCGACGATGAACCCTTCGGGGCCGGTGACGAGTTCGTAGCCGTGACCGCGCAGTCGGCGCGCGATGGCGGGTGCCGCACCGCCGGCGAGGCGGAAGTCGGCACGGGTGTCGAAGGCGGCAGCGTGGGTGCCGTGCGCGTCGGGCGGGATGCTGTGGAACCAGCCGCGGACCCCTGGCCCCTCCGCGCCCGGGTCGGGCTCGTGACCGGCGGAGTCCTCCGCGTGTTCCCTTTCTTCGGCTGTCAGGCCCATCTTCCGTGACATACGGGTCGTCATGCTCCGCATGTGTGTCGGGCCTCCGACGACGAGGAGGTCCGCCGCCCCGATCTGCTCGGGGCCTGCCTCGGACACGCGCAGGCAGTCGGCCTGTACGTCGGGCCTGGCTCGCCGCACACCGTCGCGGATGGCCTCCGCGACTTCCCGCGTATTGCCGAACATGCTCTCGTAGACGATCACCACTCGCATCGTGCTCAACTCCTCACTTCTGCTCTGCGGCCGCTTTGGCCGCCTTGAGGGTGGCGCGCAGCACGAGGCCGATACTGCCCGAGGCGAGGGTCCAGTACCGCAGGAACCGCGCGGCGGACTCGGGGTCGGTGCAGGCCGTGCGGGCCTCGTAGGTCAGCAGGGCACGCCGCTTCCCGTACGGGTGAACGACGAACGAGGCGGCCATCTTGGCCCAGCCCGGCTCGTCGAACGCCGTGAAGTCCTCCGGCGCGATCCACCGCCACTCGATCGACGGCCGCCACACCTTGCCGACCGCACCGAAGACCAGCTCGCGGCCAGGGACCTCGCCCAGCGGCAACCAGGGCTGCTCGCCCTTGCGTGCGAGGTCGAAGAGATCGGCGACCCGCATCGACGGGAGAGGGGGCGGGGTTCGGTCCAGGAGCCTGTCCGGCATCCCGCGCACCCACATCACCGCGTCGAACAGCGGCGCGTGGACGCTGAGCAGATCCAGCTCGCGCGCGGCGTGGAACACCGCGTCCGGCGGAGCCGCGATCGCCGTGGCCTCCAGACGCGCGAAGCGGAAACTCGGGAGCACACCGTCCAGCAGCAGTGGTGTGCGGGTCGGGGTCGAGGTCTTCGTGTCCATCAGATCCTCCCGGATCACTGCCCCTCACCATCATGACCCGTTCCAGGCGCCGGGGCGCAGGGCCGGTCGGCCTGTGCCCCGGGCCGACCGGCACCGCGACGCCCGCCGCAGGTCTCTCCATCAGCTCCCGGTCCCCGAGTGCGGAAGAGGCTCGGGCGGCTCTCGTAGCACCGAGCAGGCGACCGGCCCAAGACCCGCCAGGCGCTGGAACACGTCCAGGACCAGGTCGTCCAGGGCCAGTTCGCCCACGACGCGGTGACGGTCGAGGACGGGCAGCCGCCGCACCCCGGGCCGGCGGAACGCGTGGTGCGCGGCCGCGACCTCGTGGGTGGCCGCCACCGAGGTGACGGGCTTGGACATCAGCTCCGACACCGGGGTGTCCGCATCCGCGCCTCGGGCGAGACAGCGGACCACCACATCGCGATCGGTGAGGGTGCCTGCGACCGGCCGCCGCTCTCGACGAGCAGAACGCCGACCGCGCTGTCCTCCATGCGGAGAACGGCCTGCCGGGCGGGGGCGTCCGCGGGCACCGTGACGGCAGGTGAGTCCATGAGGTCGGAGATCTTCATGGCCTTACTCCTTGCTGCGAGGCCAGGGAGACCGCGGAGGTGATGCCGAACGTGAGCTCGGGCGGGTGCTCAAGGGTGTTGTGGACCGTGCAGTGCTTCACCACGGCCAGCAGTCCGGCGACCCGCTCGCGCGGCAGTCCCGGAGCGGTCACGCTGAGCGCCACGGAGGCGACGCACGCCGGGCGGCCCGTGGCCATGGTGTAGCGGGCGGTCACAGTCAAACCGTCGCGGTCGAGTGCGTGACGGGCCAGGTATCGGCCGGCGTAGTGGGCGACACAGGTGGCAAGGGAGGCGACGAAGAGTTCCACGGGGGTGGGCGCCGTGTCCGAACCGCCGCCGTCGACAGGCTGGTCGACAGCGAGACGGTGCCCGCGGACCTCGACCCCGTAGGCGTCGCCCTGGACATGGACCACTTCGACCTGATCTTGGGCAGCGGCTTCCCGGACACCGCCTTCCGCGTGCTGCGCCTCGCCGACTTCGACGGCGGCTGCTTGGGCGAGCAACGTCCCGGCCAGTTCCCGCGCTTCACGCGGTGTCAGGCTCGCCCGGATCTGGCGGTCGTCGCACGGCTCGCGGGGGACGTCGAGAATCACGCGCCCCGATCCGGCTGGCAGCCCTTCGGTGTCGAAGCGGGACACGGCGATGGTGCGTCCGCATTCCGTACGGGTCCGGCTGGGCTCGGTGAAGGACCTCTTCCACGTCATCGCGGTCTCCCATGTTCGGCGAGCGTTTGGCCCACACACTCAGCACAGGCCTTGTCGACTCCGGCGGCCAGGGGCGTTCGGTCCCCTCCCGGGTGGCCGTCCGGCCCGGCATCCGAGTCCCGTTGGCCGCCCTGCCTTGCCGTGCCCAGGTGTCAGGGAACTCCGGCGCCCCATGACGCGGGCTGGATCACCGCTACAGCGTCAGCTCACACGACTCGCCCGGCCTCACGGACACGGCCCGGTCGGGCAGCTCGACGTCGATAGGGGAGCGGTCGGAGGCCGGCACCTCGATGTGCAGCCGCCCGGGGCGCATGCGCAGGCGTACACCCCAGTGACCCCGGTAGCGGATCGCGAATCGGTACTCGGCGAGTTCGGGCACCGGCACCGGGTCGAGCCACAGGGCGCCGCCCCGGGTTTCCAGGCCCGTCAGTCCGCGTTGGACGAGGTCGAGGGTGCCGGCCATGGCGCCCAGGTGGATGCCCTCGCCGGTGGTGCCGCCCTGCAGATCGGCGATGTCGCCCTTCAGGGCCTCCTGTACGAAGGTCCACGCTTCGGCTCTCCGGACCCTGGCCAGTACCCAGCCGTGCACGAGCCCGCTGAGGGTCGAGCCGTGGCTGGTGCGGCGCAGGTAGTAGTCGACGGTGCGGCGCCAGCCGGCGTCGTCCAGTTCGTAGCCGAGCCGTCCGAAGAGTGACCTCAGGGTGGCGGGCGAGAAGAGGTAGCCCAGCATGAGCACGTCGGCCTGCTTGGACGCCTGGTAGCGGTTGACGGTGTCGCCCTCCGCTTCCAGGATGCGGTCGAGCCGCCGGATGTCGCCGTACTTGTTCGTGTACTTTTCCCACTCCAGCTCGGCCAGTTCGCCGTATCCCTCGAACTGGCTGATGACACCGGCGTGGAAGGGGACGTGCAGCGAGCGGGACACGTCCTCCCACAGCTCGAGTTCGCCGCCGTCGAATCCGGTGCGCTCGGCCAATTCCCGTCGCCGTGGTTCAGGGAGTGTGCGCAGCAGGTCAAGGGCGCGCGCGAGCACCCAGGCGGCCGTGACGTTGGTGTACGCGTTGTCGTCGAGCCCTGGCCGGTCGGCACCCGGATAGCCGTCGTGGTACTCGTCGGGGCCGACCACGCCACGGATCCGGTACCGGCGCAGGTCGTCGTCGTACGTCGCCGAGTCCGCCCAGAAGCGGGCGATCTGCAGCAGCATCTCGGCACCTTTGGTGTGCAGGAACTCCGTGTCCCTGCTGGCCTCGCAGTACTGCCAGATGTTGTAGGCGACGGCTGAGCCGACATGATGCTGGAGCCGGGAGTGGTCGGGCAGCCAGCGTCCGGAACGCGGGTTGAGGTGGAGCTCCTGTGTCTCCTCGCGGCCGTCGCTGCCGCTCTGCCACGGGTACATCGCACCGGACCGTCCGGCTCGTGATGCTCCGGAGCGCGCCTGCTCGAGCCGTCGGTGACGGTAGCTGAGCAGCGCCCGGGAGACCTCCGGGAAGTGCAGGTTCAGATACGGCAGGACGAACAGCTCGTCCCAGAAGACGTGGCCGCGGTAGGCCTCGCCGTGCAGACCGCGCGCCGGTACGCCCACGTCCAGTTCGGCGGTGTGCGGCGAGAGGGTCTGCAGCACGTGGAAAAGGTGCAGCCGCAGGATGCGGCCGGCTTCGCCGGGTACATCCAATTCGGCCCTGCGCCACAGCAGATCCCATGCGGTGAGGTGCGATTCCAGCAGCTCGTCGAAGCCGGGCGCGCTGCTCACACGGTCGACGGCGGCCCGGAGCGGGTCACTGATCGCCGGGTCCCGGGAGGTGTGCAGGGCGACGGTCTTGTCGACGGTGACGGTGCGGTCCGGGGCGAGGGTGAGCCGGAACCGCTGGGCGGCGCGCGGACCTTCGTGGTGGGTCGCTGCCATTGTCCCGGTGGACGTGGCTGTGCGGGCCGCCATGCCGATGCGGATGTCGGAGGTGTTGGTGCGGCAGCGCAGCCAGATGGTGTCCGGGGCGGCCGCGCCGGTGTGGATGTGGGTGAGATGGCTGCCGTTCAGATCGCGGTAGCGCGCGACCCCGGAGTTGTCGACGCCCCCGTCCAGAGCCGCCTCGACATCGAGATCGCCGGAGAAGTTCTCGGCGGTCAACTCGGTTCGCAGCGCGGCCACATGAGGGTCAGCCATGTGTACGAGGCGCAGCTGGCGCACGCTGATCCGGTGCCCGGTCTCGTCCGCGTACCGTGTCCGGCGTTCCAGGATGCCCGTACTCAGATGGAGGATCTGGCGGTGATCGAGGACATCGGAGACGTCCGGGGTCAGCCACCGACCGGTGCCGTCCTCGCCGCGGATGCGGAAGCGCAGCGGCAGCCAGTTGGGCAGGTTGACCATGTCCTCGTTCTCGACCTGGCGTCCTGCCACGTCCGAGACGAGCCGGTTGTAGCAGCCCGCGGCGTAGGTGCCCGGGTAGTGCACGGCGCCCGCGGCACATTCGGGGGTTGCCCCGCGGGTGGCGAAGTAGCCGTTGCCCAGCGTGCACAGGGATTCCCGCAGCCGCTCCTGCGCCGGGTCGTAGCCCTCGTACTCCCAGGTCGATTCGGTCACGCGGGGGCTCCTTCTGTGAGCAGTTCACCGAGGCCGCGTACCGCCACATCGGCGTCGTCACGCCTCAGTTGGAGGCTTGCGTTCGGGCCGGCCGCGCGGTCGACGCCGATGACCAGGCCGAAGCCGCCTCGCCTGCCCGCTAGACGCCGGCCAGAGCGTCCTCGACGACCGCGGTGCGGGCCGGCGGACTGCCGAGCCCGCGGGCCGCTTCCAGGAAGAGCGCGGGATCCGGCTTGCCGGGCAGCCCCAGCCTCGCCGCCTCGGCACCGTCCACGAGGGTGTCGAAGAAAACGAACACCCCGAAACGCACGAGGAGTTCACGGACGTGCCGGGATGTGGAGACGCGGCGAGGCGTACGCTCTCTGCGCTGAGCACGTGCAGCAGCCGCACCGTTCCCGGATAGGCGGCGATACCGCCCTTGCGCAACTGCTCGACAAAGAGCGCTTCCTTGCCCGCGGCCACCGCGGCCACCGCGGAGGCGGACGGCCGCAGCCCGCGGGAGACGAGGAAAGGGGCGGCTCCGTCCAGCCGGGATTTTCCGTCGAAGGCCGTCTTCCAGGCCGTGGCGTGCACTCGCGCCGAACCGGTGATCACTCCGTCGGTGTCGCACACGACGTCCTGTACACCCTTGAGCGGTGCGGAGATCCCGGTCACGAAGCCGCCCTTCCTGGACGGCGGCCCCCGGCGTTTCCGGGGTCGCGCGAGGCACGGTTTCACCCGCGGTGCGGGACGACAGCCACCGGGCAGTCCGCATGATGCAGCACGGTGTGACCCACCCGGCCGAGCTGCATACCGAAGTGTCCGTGGCGTCGGCGGGCACCGACGACCAGCAGGTCCGCGTCGGAAGCCCGGTCCAGGAGCACCTTGCGCGCCGGGCCCTCGGTGATGGTGCGGTGCACCTCGACCTCGGGGCGCTCGCGCATCGGGTCGCGCAGCGCAGCGCCCAGGAGCTCCACCGCCTGTTGCTGGTGGTAGTGGGCGGGCTCTCCGGCCAGCAGCGGGTGATCGGCCGTCTCGTGCGCAGGGCACCGCCAGGCGCGTACCGCATCGATGACGCAGTGGCGGACCTCGGCCTCGCGGAAGGCGAAGCGGATCGCGGCCGCCCCGCTCACCTCATCGCCCACGCCGAGCACGATCCGTCCGTGCCCAGTGCTGCGGCTCTTCTTGCTGCCCCGCACCACGATCACCGGGCAGTGGGCCCGGGACGCCATCGCGAGGCTGACGGAGCCGAGCAGCAGCTCCGCCACCTGGCCCCGGCCGCGCTCCCCGGTGACCAGGGCAGATGCGTTGCGTGACTCGCGCAGCAGTGCGCTTTCCGTGTCCTCGGGCAACACGTGGGCTGTGACCTTCACGTCCGGATTCCGCAGCCGGGCCCGCTCCGCCGCCACGCGGACGATGCTCTCGGCCACCTCCTGCGCGGAGGGCTTGCTGACGCCGGCGGCGAGGTCGCCCCCTTCGTAGCGTTCCCGCCGCGAGGCGTACACGAGTTCGTACCGTTCCCACCGCGAGGCGTACACGAGCCGCAGCGGCAGCCCGCTCAGCGCTGCTTCGTCCACGGCCCAGTCGACCGCCCGAAGGCTGGACTCCGATCCGTCGACGCCCACGACCAGGGGCAGCTCCATGATCCGTACCGCCTCTCACGCGCATGCCGGAGGGGTTCCACAACCCCACCGTGACACGGCGAACGCGGGCAACAGGAGGGCCGGTTCGGCCCTCGTTCCGGGACAGTCGGCCCACAGCGTGAGGTCCTGTCGGCGACAGTCTTCGTACCGGTCGCCGCGCGTCTGACACGTGCTGTGGAAGGCGTCGTGGATGTCGAACCCCAGATCAGCGGACGCCACGGCGGGCCTGATGCTTCATGAAGGAAGAGCCTGCGTCTGCCGGACGACCCGCGGGCTCTCGCCTACGCCTCTGCGCCCTCATGGCGGACATGCCACCGGTCGCTACGAGAGCAGCTCACGCGGAGCTGTCGAGGGCCGGCGCTTCGCCTCGCTAGCCGAGTTCGGTGAGGCTGAACACGATCACCAGTGCCCCACGCGTCGGCCTCCTTCCCAAGCACGCCCTCCCGACTTCGGAGTCAACCGAGGTCCGGCCGGTATGCGTGGAACCGTCCGACGTGGTCCAACGGACCTTCGCCCGGCCCCGTTCGCCGTACGCGCCGTCCTCCGTCGGCTCAGCCCCCGCTGTGCTCTCGACGAGCACAGCGGGGACCGCATGCCGTCCTTCGCGCAGCTATGTGAAGGACGCATCGGCGGCACGAGTCGTCACCACGCCCGCGAGCGTGCCGCCCAGTGCGATGACCGTCCGTACAGCCACCACGATCCATGCCTCGACGATGTCGTCGCGCCGTCGCAGGCGATTGCCCCGGCCACCGCCACAACGACTGCTTGGTGGGCTTTCCCTTGTGCGTCGGACCGCACCTCCTCGTCGACACAGTCAGCAAGGTGACACCTGGGAACGCGTCGCGGCATGGGCTGACCAGACGTGTTCGAGGGGCCGTTGGGGGACCAGGCATGTGCGGCGATGGTCAGTTCAGCCCTGGTCGGTGATGAGGCCGACCGCCGCACCGGGCATGTCCGGACCGCCCGGACCCCGAGTAGGGACCACCGGCCCCTCGCCGGGCAGCCCGGATGCTCGCAGTCTCAAAGGACAGCACTCCCTGTTCGACGTCGGTCTGGCGAGGAGGACATCATGCGATCCGCGACCCTTGACGCCTCGACCTTGGAAGCCTGCCTTTCGGCCGCCGTCGCCGCGCCCTCGATCTACAACACGCAGCCGTGGTGCTACCGCCTGGTCCCCGAGACCGTCACGTTCCAGGTACGCGCAGCCCCGGAACGTGGTCTGCGGCACACGGATCCCATGGGCCGCGCCCTGCACCTCTCGGTGGGGGCGTCCGTCCTCAACCTCCGTGTCGCGGTCGCCCACTTCGGCTGGTCGCCCGTGACTCGGCTGCTGCCCTCTCCGGGGGACCCCGGACTGCTCGCCACCGTCCGCCTGACAGGATCCGCCTCCCGGTCGACGACGTCGCACCGCGCCGACTTGTACGAGGCGATCGGGCGCAGGCACAGCAGTCGGCTGCCCTTCTCCGCGAAACCGCTGCCCCCGCACGTGCGCGCCGAACTCGCCGAGGCCGCACACGCCGAGGGCACCCGGCTCGACTTCCCCGCGTCCGACGAGACGGCCCGCCTGCTGCGGGTGACCGCAGAGGCCGAAAGGCGCAACAGGGACGACCCCGACCGTGGATCCGAGAGCCGCCGCTGGATACACCCCGACTGGTACGAGCCCAACGACGTCGGGCTCCCGCGGACAACACTGGGCCCGCAGGACTCCCACGAGCGTCTCCCCATGCGCGACTTCACCGCGCAGCGGCACCCGGAGCGGCTCTCCTCGCAACCGTTCGAACCTCAGCCGGTCATCGCGCTGCTGACCACCGAGCACGACCGCCGCGCCGACTGGCTGCGGGCCGGGCAGGCGCTGGAACACGTCCTGCTGGTCGCGACGGCCCACGGCCTGCGCGCGTCCGTGCTGCACCAGCCGATGGAATGGCCCGACCTGCGCCGGTCCCTGAGCCGGGCACCCGCCCAGATGCTGATCCGTCTGGGATACGGCCCGGACGGACCCGCCACCCCACGGCGCGCCGCGCACAAGCTGCTCGATACCGGATCGGCCGACCGGCAGGGCTGCTGAGGGCTGCCCCTGCCGCGCGCCGACCGGCGCAGCGCGGCATCTGTCCCAGTCAGGCTGTCCTCCTACGACTGGTACGCCGACCTTCCGGCGGCCTCGCCGCAGGTGTTCGGCGACCGGACCGACGTACCGGAGCCCGGAGACTGGTGGGACGCCGGGTACGTGATCATGTGGGGTTCGAATCTGCCCGTGACCCGTACCTCGGACGCGCAGTGGATGGCCGGGGCCTGTTACCGCGGCCAGAAGGTCGTGGCCGTGGTGCCGGACTACGCCGACAACGTGAAGTTCGCCGACGAGTGGCTGACCGCCCGGCCGGGCACCGACGGCGCCCTGGCCATGGGGCACGTGGTGCTCAAGGACTTCTTCGTCGACCGGCGGACCCCGTACTTCACGGACCACGTCAAGCGGTACACCGACCGCTGCTCCTGGTGGCCCTCGACGAGCGCGGCCCTGGGGTGTACGCACCGGGGACCCTGCTGCGCACGTACTGGTTCTCCGTGAGCGACGCCGTGCGGGAGCAGCGCTTTCGCACCAGGCTCGAGGACCCCACTCGCCGCTGGAAGCAGTCGGCGGTGGATCTGGAGTCCATCTCCCGTTGGGAGGCGTACTCCCGTGCCAAGGACGGGATGCCCGTCCACACTGACATCCCCGAGTGACATCCCTGAAGCGCCCTGGTACATCGTGGAGAGCGACGACAAGCGCAGCGCGCGCATCAACACGATCGCTCACCTTCTGTCCACCATCCCGTACCACGAGGTGAGGCGGCTGCCGCTGAAGGTTCCCCCGCGCCCGCCGTCCACCGGCTACCAGCGGCCACCGCGCACCTGGCAAATGTCGTTCCCGACCATGCCGCGTCGCTGACGGAGGAATCCGGGACGACCAGGTGCTGCCCTGCAGCCGGTTCAATACAGGGAAGCCGGCCAGGTGCTGGCCACGGCGACGATGACGCCCACGTCGAGCAGTATCCCGATGGTGAGCCACGGGTCGAACCAGATCGCCTTGAGGACGAGCCCACTTGAGGCCGCCACAATCGCCGCGGTGGGCCACCAGTCGCTGCCCGCGGCCGTGCCCGCGCCGGCGACGACGTACACCAGGGCGGTGTACCAGGCGAGCGCCTGCGCCGCGGCCCTCGCCGGTGCGGCGGAGACGTGCGCCGCCGCCAGCGCCCACGAGTGTCCCGGATCGAAGGGAGGCGGCTTGTCGGGCTGCACCGGTGCCGCCCAGACGCCGGGGTGCAGCAGCCCGTGCACGATCAAGAACGCGGTCGCGAGTGCGGTGATCACGGTGTCTCCTCCTGGCCGGTCGGTTCCGTACCGCCCATGTCCAGCCGGAACGGCGGGTACGCGTCCGTCATCAGGGCGGCGTAGGCGGCGACTCGCAGCACCCACCGGTTGAGGCCGAGGACGAGGTCGAACAAGCTCTTGGGGTACTTCTCGGTGAAGGCCATGATCACGGCGGCGATCACCGTCAGGACGGCGACGAGTCCGCCGGACCACCAGCCGCGGTAGAAGCCGCCGAGGAAGAAGCCGATGACGATGTAGTGCGGGACGGCCAGCAGCCACCACTTCACGAGCACCAGGCCGCGGGAGAGCCGCTCGGGGTAGGCGATGTCCAGCCGGGCCGGGTACTCCGGCTCCTCGCCCAGGTTGAACGGCGGGTACCGGTCCGTGCCCAGGGCGCCGTAAGAGTAGTAGGCGACCCGCCAACTCCAGCGCAGCACACCGAGGTTGAAGTCGAACAGCGCGCGCGGATAGCGCTCGGTGAACAGGATGGCGAAGAACGCGATGACGCTCCCCACGGCGAAGGCGATCCAGAGAAACAACAGCACGACGTAATGCGGAATGAGCAGGATCCACTTCACCAGCCACAGCCACCTGGACAGCGGCGCGTCGAGCACCGCGTTCACCCGGACCGGCCGGCCGGGGACTCCCGGCAGGGTCGTCATGGCGATCAGCTCCTTCGGGGGTGGCCTATGACCAGCGTCGTCGCGCACAGGTGCTGCCGCGAGGGCTGTGTGGGGCCGTCCGACAGGCCCTTCGGCCCCGTAGTGACCCATTCGGCCGTACACAGCCGCCCTTCACCCCGCATTCCCGTCTGGAGTACCGGAGTCAGTCCAACGGGTGGAGAGCTGTGCCGAGGTGTGTGTCCGGGGCGATGGTGTCGGCGTCCTCGGTTCCGCATGAAACTTCCGTACGGATTCGTCGGCCACTTCGTGTCTCCGGTCTGCGCACCAAGGCCGTCGAACACCCCGCCCCTGCTGCGGCGCCCGACGATCGGGCACGGCATTGTCGACCTCCATGGGCGGGCGGGCTGCGAGCGTGTCATGGCAGGCGGAGTCCCACCGGGGCCGCGCGCATGATGTGTTGCGTGGCTGTCGCCGTCGGCGCCACGGCGGGTCTGCTCCGCTTCAGGCGCTGACCGATGGTTCGCGGTCAGCGTTCTGCCAGCCAGGGGTGTCCGCTCGTGCGTGAAGGGTGCTTCGCGGACGGCTGGGTGTCGTCGATGCGGAAGGTCAGGCTGTTCACTACGCCCACGACGCCGTCCACCCGCCAGACCAGCTGGATCGTCAGCGGGATGTCGCTGCGCTGTTCCAGCCTTCCTTCCAGCGTGACCATCCCGTCGTTGACCGAGACGAACACGGTGTGGGGAGGCAGGCACATGGCGCGGGTCAGCACATCGTCGATCACCTCTTCCCGGATCTCGTCGTCCGTCCGAAGGAAGACACGGAGGAGGTCCCGCCGGGTGGCGATGCCGATCAAGCGGTCTTCCTCGTCCACCACCGGGAGCCGCTCGATGTGGTGGCGCTCCATGACGCGTGCGGCGTCCGCGACGCGTTGCTCCGGGTGCACGGTGATCGCGGGTGTCGACATCAGCTGCCCCGCGGTCGTGCCGCGCGCTTGCACGGACGCGGCGCGGGCCGAGCGACGCAGTGCCGGCATCCGAAATCGGCGTCCGCCGTGCCATGCGGCGTGGACCGCCTGTCGGCGTATCAGGTCGGTCTCGGAGATCACTCCCAGGACCTTGTCGTCGTGGTCCACCACTGGCAGCCCGCTGATCCGGTGACCGTCCAGCAGTCGTGCCACGTCCTTGAACGATGTCTCTCGGCGGGCTTCGACGACCTCGCTGGTCATCACCTCGCCGACGGTGCGGGTCTTCATGACAATTTCCTCCTCCACCGGTACGGGGCGTGAAAGGTCTCGCTTCCACGGCCTGTGGGCCAACCACGACTCCGCCGTTGCCTCTTCAGCCTCCCTCCCCGTCGCTTGACGGGGCAGGGGCCGACTGCCCTGGTCCCGGGGGCCGAACTGCCCCTCGTCTCAGAGTCTGCGGGGGTGAGGCCACAGGGGCGCCGAGGAGACACGGATCATGGATCGACGGCAGGTCGCCGTGGAGATCGACGGTTCCCTGAGCTCGGCTGGACCGCGGTCGTACCGCGATCCGCGGCCGAGGGACCACATGCCTGGTCGGAGGACGGTGGCGGCCGGGCGGGCGGTGAGCGGCAGTTCGTCCTCGCCCAGCCCCTCGACATGGGGTTTTAACTCCTCGATGAGGAACCATGGACGGGACTGACGGGCCGCTCGCGGTTCGTGGGCCTGTCGAGGTCGGGCTTGCAGTGAGGGTTGTGGAAGCGGAGATGGTCGGCCCCCGAGGGGCGCGGTCCGCCTGCACGCGTGGCTTGCCGAGCGTCGCGTCGACGTCGTGGTCCGCGTCAGCCTGCCCTGTGATTCTTGCCGCACGGGATCTTCGGGCTGTCGGCTCGGACGGACGCCTGAAACATCTGAAAGCTCCGCTTGCAAGGAGTGTGAAAGGGAGTTGGCTGGAGGGGAAACACAGGCTCTCTAGGCTCTGGAGGTTTCATGAGCAACCGGATCGATCAGCCCCGAAAGCTTGATCTCGTCGGTAACCCGGTGCACGTGGGCGGAGTCGGCACTGGCCACGAGGGCACGCTCCACTACCGGGTCGGCGACGGCCACGACGAGGTGACCGGACACTTCAACGTCGGCGGCGGTACTGGTGAGCACGGACAGTTCCACGTCCAGGCGGACGTCGGCCGCGCCAAGTTCCAGGTCGACAGGCTTCTCATCCAGGTGTTCGAGAAGAGCCCCAAGGATGGCAGCGACATCAACGTGGTGACCACGCCTGTGCTTTACGGGCCGCGCATCGTGCCCGGCTACTACGGCTACCGCGAGCACAAGGTGGTCAAGGGGGACACCCTGTCCGGACTCGCAAAGACACACTACGGAGACTCCTCGCTGTTCAAGCGCATCATGCGTGCCAACCCGGACCAGATAAGCGACCCGGACAAGATCACCCCGGGTCAGGTCCTGCGGATACCCATCGGTTCTTGAACCTGCCGTCGCACCGCACGGAGTCGGCGCCGAGCAAGGTCTGAGTCCGCCTGGCGCGGCCTCCGTGAGGGGGCCCGCGTCCGCAGGGCGGCGTCGGCGCCGCTCAAGAAGCCGGACGCTCTCTCCTGCGTCGTTGCCCGGAAACTGCTGTGCCGAGGGAGGGAGGCAGAGGACGGCCGGTCTCATCAAGGGCCGGCCGCCCTTCGCGGTCCGGGCCCCGCGGCTGGGCGGTTACGGCTCGCAGCGGCTGATCGTGCCCGCCTGGCAGGCTGAGGCGTACGGTCACTCGTCCATCTCGAGGCCGGAGATCAGTCGCGTCGCGATGTCGGACTGGACCATCAGATGAGTGTGGCGGACCTGATTCTCCGAGACCTTCCAGGTCAGGGTCACGCGGCTCCAGCAATGCCCCATCCCGCTGTCGTTGTAGACGACCTTCCACGCCATGGGTACCCCCTTGGCGCGCAGCACGCCATCCTTGTGGTGGGCGGCCTCCCAACGGCCCAGACCGTGGCTCAGCTCGGGGGTCAGGTAGTGGTTGCGCAGGGCGTGGCTGAGACGTCCTCGGCCGGAGTCGAACAGGACGTCGATGTAAGCGCCGTAGAAGTCCGCGACCCGATCGACCGTGGACTGTGGGCTGCCGCCGCGGGCAGGTGGGGCTTGCGGGGTTGACACGGCCGCGCTCCTGGCCTGGCTGCTGGTCGCGATGCCCGGTGTCGTCGCTCCGAGCAGCAGCACCGCACCGCCCAACGCGAGACGGCGGAGAGCAGGGGTTACAAGCATGTCTCTTCCTCTCTTCTGTCCAGCCACTGAAGTGGGACGACCAGGTGTCTCACCATCCAGTGCACCGCGTCGGCGCCCGGCGATCAGCGGGCCGACAGGACCGACTTGGAGGCCGTACGGCGCTGTTGCGGCGGCGGGTGTGCTGTGAGTCAGGGAGCGCGCTCGGGGCTTGGCTCGCTGAAGCCCGCGTGGAGCCGTGCCTGCCCTTTTCCCAGTCGGCCGTGCCGGCGCGGGCTCCGAAGTCCGGACCGGAGGGTTGGAACCAAGGATTCGGCCCCTTCGTGCCACCGGTTGAGCCGTCCGCGACCGCTGTTCACTGCTGACGACCGACTGCTCCGGAAGTCAGGCGAGCAGGCACATGAGTTCGAACAAGGCGCCGAAGGCAAGCACGTTGCCCGCTACCGTGGAGTCGAGCAACAGGGGAACCACGCGGTTCGCCCGCAAACACCACGCCGAATTCCGGCTACGGCGCATTCGCCCGCTCAGCGCGGCTGCCCGCCGGTGCCCGGGGCGACGATGCCACGTAACTCATGCGGTGGCATGGCTGAGGCCCGCGCATCCGACGTGCCAGGGGCTGGGCGGATGTCGCGTCGCCGCAAGGCGGCGTTCATCCACGCTCGGCTCAGTGACGAACCCATCGTCGAAGTTCCGGCCACCTGAACCATCGTGTGCCGCGGCGAGATCCTCGGATCGCACCACACGCAAGCCGAGCACAAGTCCTGCACACCCGCACCGACCTGCCCAGCCGAGCGCGGGCGAGGCAGGTCAGCACGCGGGTGCACTGTCCGACAGCTCTCCGGGCTCGGAAGGACAGTCGGCTCACGCGCGGCTGCCCGCGCGGATGGCGACACGCACTCGGCCGGGGAACGGCGACCACCGGACACTGGGCGTGACGCAGCGCGCTGTGGAGGACTGAGCCGAGCCGCAGGCCGGGCAAGCAGCCGGGACCGCGGATGCCCACGATGAGGCCCAGCGCGTGCGCGGACTCCTGAGCCAACACCTGTGCCCGGTGGCCGCGGATCACCCTGTGGTGTACGTCCACGGCCGGGTGAAGGGCTTGCCGCACCGCCACCATCTCCGACAGGAGCCGGCGGCATTCACGCAAGGCTGCTCGCTCGTCCAGGACGCCGAGGAGCGGAGGGCGCCACACGTACAGCACCTGCAGCGCCGCACCGTGCCGGGCGGCTTCCTCGAAGGCAAGGTCGATGGCGGCTGCGGAATGGTGGCGGCAGTCCCAACCCACGTCCACACCCACGACGAAGAACGGTTGTCGACTGACGAGTTCGTGATTGCCCACGACTACTACAGGGCAGGTGGCGTGCGCGGTGGCCGGTAGTGCGACAGAGGCTGAGGCGAACAGCCGCCCTCTTCTGTTCCACCATCGCGAGCTGAGCACCAAGGCTGTGGCTGTGCGGGCCTGGTCGCGCAGAATCGGAGCAGGCGCGTCCACGACAAGCAGCGTGGAGACCTCCAGATGCGGGTGACGGTTCTGGACGTAGGCGACCGCTTTGCGGAGGTTCCGCTCCGCAGAGCCGCGCGGGTCGTGGGCCTGCTGGTTCTCCCGAAGCCGCATGGGCTCAGCCGGGCGTGGGCCGGTCGGATCCCACGCCATGAGCAGGCGCACCGGCAGCCGGCGCCCGTCGGCTTCGTCGGCTCCCCAAGCCAGGGCCTCCCGGCAGGACGGATCTTCATCGATACAGACCACGATCGGCATGCGTACTTCTGCAGTCATCGTCACCTCTGCCGTCGTCTCGGGACGGGCCGGACCCCGGCTTGGAGGGGGGTGGGCACGGACCCCTACAGGCCCTGATGCACCTCTGGAGCTCGGCGTTCAGCGGGTCGGACCGGTCGTGTCGGAGAACCCCGTTCACGAAAGGTCGATTGCCACGCCTTCGGTCTCTTTGGGGCGGCTGAGGTCCCCCAAAGGCTTGTGGCAGTGGCAGTCACAGTGCTGTGCGGCCGGGATGGGAGGCACTTCACCCTAGGACGGGTTGCGGCGCCCAGCCAGTCTCGTTCTGAGTCAGTAGGCGTGCCTTTTTTTTGGGGGGGGGCAGCGTCAGCCGCACCGGGGTTCTGCCATCTCGCGTGACGAAGCCTCATCGGGCCTCGCGGCTCTGCGTTGGCCAGGCCACGAAGGCCCGGCTGCTGCGGGCTTCGCTCGTGGTCGTCCACGCACGGCAGCCGGCCGCGGTCCTGCGAGCGCCATACGCGCCCGCCGCGGGACGTCTCCGGGCCTGTGCTCGGCGCGGTCGCACGGGCTTGCCTGCGAGAGGCCAGTGCCGACAAGGCAGCCATCAATGAGGTGCGGGTTGCGCAGGATGACATCGAGCAGGCCCGCGCCGACTGGATGACGGGCTCGCCGTTCGGTGAGGTGAAGGGGTACGACGGGGTGCCGCTGCCTGCCCCCGAGCTGCCGACGGTGGCGATGAAGCCGCGGGGACGAGTGCGCTGACCGGGGTAGACGCGGTGCGATAACTGCTTGGGGCGGTGCGCGAGGATGATCCTTGAGGCCGACGCCGAGCCTCGGCGGAGGCTGCCGCTCCTCCCTTGGGCCGGGATCGATGCCTGCCAGATCGCCACTGCCATCGCGGTGCGCACCTAGCGCGCCGCGCTGAGGGCCGTGGGTCTGTTCACTAACAAGCCACTGCTGGCTGTTCTCGGCATCGCCGTCGCGTGTGCCGCAGCAGCGATGCATAGGCCCGTCGCGCACACACGTCTGAGAACCGAAGCCCTCACTGCAGAACAATGGGTCCTCATCGCACCGTTCCCCTTCATCGTCTGGGGAGCCGACGAACCGCGCCGCTGGTATCGATGCGGTACCTGACCTTGACCTGCCCCAGTACCTTCAACCACAGCCGTAAGGCAGCGCTCGGCCTCCAGCGCAAGGAATGCGGAGACGGGTTAGTTGCTGGACGGGAATCCGCCGGTGGCGCCAAGTCAGCCAGGAGCGTGTCCTCGGCCGTAAGCCGAAAGGACCCGCCACGGGCGGGTGTCGTGATTATCCGACGTCGGCGTAGCCCAAGCGGCACCAGCGGCGTAGGGTCGTTGTCAGGTCCCAGCCCCTGGCCGGTCGCTTTCCGGTGAAGGCCGCGGGGTGTGCATCCCGTCCCGGCCATGACTCGTTCCGCTTGTGCTCACGAACGCAGGGGAAACATCGATGGGACGCACTGTCGATCTGGTGGGATTGCCCCACATTGAGCAGCGATACCGGCACGACTTCTCAAACACGCAGACGGCGGGGGCGCAAGTCACCCTCTGTCTGGAGTTGCCGCGTGTCACTGACAGCAATATGGCGATGGCGCAAGTGGCTCGTGCGGCCCTCTCCGCGATCGGAGCACCTGCCTGGATGCTGGACGACCTCGGCGAGACAGCCCGTGTCGCCGCTCAGTACATGGTCCTGCACAGTACGGCGTCCTCCTACCAGCTGGTACTGAGCACGGACGGAGACGGAGTCACCTTAGCCGTCACGGACTACACGCCGCCTGCCCTCGCTGCCCAACCAGCCTGGCAGTTGGTGCCCCAGGGTAACGGGGAGAACCCAGGCGGAACTGAGGCATCAGCCGCGCAAGGCATGCAATTCCACCAGACCCCGGACGGCCATATGCGGCTCAGGGCCCACGGCCTCTGGCGGAGGCGGGGCCCGCAGTCCGACACGTCGAAGCATCAGTAGGCACCGGCGCTGCAGCACCTGATGCACCGGCCCCGGATCGTCGGCCGTGAACGGTTCGGCGAGGTACTCGACTGGTGTACATGACCTGGCAGACCGATGAGGCCGGCGCTACGCGGCGTCGCAGGCGGCTGTGAAAGCTAACGATCACGGGCTGTGAAGTGCGTCTCTGCGGACGAGATCGAGGTTGGCCCGGCCAAATCCCCCGAGCTGTGTGAGCAGATGACGGCCGAGGCCCAGTTGGAGCCGTGCAACCTGAGCAGGATCGGCAGGGCATGTTCAGGGGGACGTGGAGACCAGCTCGGCGAGGTGGAGGTAGGCGCGCGTTGTTGATACCTGCAGCCGGTCCGGATTCCGGTGGTGCGAGCGTAAAGCGTTGTCGAAGGGGATCTGGAGGATCTGGTCCGGACGGACGGCCAACTGCCGGGCGAAGTCCTTGTGGAGCCTCGGGCGCGAGGGGTCGCCGAGTTGTGTGGTGACCAGGACGGCCTCGTGGATCAGGTGTCCGTGTCCGCTTTCTTGTATCGCGTTGATGGTGCGCACGGCTCCGTCGAGGGACCAGTCGTCGGATCTGCTGCACAGGATCAACTGGTCGGTGTGGTCCAAGACCACGTCGGCCGATCCGTCCAGGTGCTGGGGCGACCAGTCGGTCAGCACGAAGGGGTAGTAGGGCGCGGTGTGTTCCAGCACGCGTGTGTAGTCCTGTGTGTGCAGCGGGTTCGGGGCGTAGTGACCTGCGCGGTGGGCGAGTACTTGGAGGCCGGATGTGAGATGTGTGGTGAGGGCGCGTACGTTCGCGTACGTCGGTTCGGGCGGCAGGGCGGCGAGATCCCGCACGGTGGCCGGGTTGCGGCCGGTGAGGAACGCGTCGAGCGCCCCCTGTGAGGGGGCACCGTCGAGGGCCAGTACCGGCTCGCCGCGCACGGCGGCGAGCAGAGAGCCCAGCACGACCGTTGTTGTGGCTCGCCCGCTGTAGCGGAGGGCGCCGACCAGCGTCAGTCGTCTGCTGTAGGGCAGCGGTGTCCGCAGCCGCTCCAGACGAGCTTCTGCCTGCCGATGGCCGGCGCCGAAGCGGGGCAGGTGGAGCGGGAGGTGGCCGGGGGTCTCCTGCGGCACGGTGAGCGGAACCCGGACCGTGGCGGGCGCGCCGCCACTGGGTCTGGCATTGCTGGCCTGGGTGCCGCCGGACCGGTGCAGAGCGACGTACCGGGCCATCGCGTCGGCAACCTCGCTTGCCATCGGCCGGAGCGCGGGATCCGCCTCCTGACAGCGCAGTACGAGCTTCCTGAGGGGCTCCCAGGTGTCTCCCTGCCACAGGTGCATGCCCTCGGGCAGGCCCGGCACGTGCAGCCCCGCCTTGGTGCTGATGAGCTGGAGCAACCCGCCCAGCGAGCGCATGTTGTCCGCGGCTGTCGGGACCGGGCCCGCCCTCAGGTGGCGTCCGTCGACGGCGCAGTCCGAGAGGTCGCCCAGCACGATGGTGCGGCGCAGTACGTACACGCCGTCGGTGCTGAGGTCCGAGAGGACCAGCCCTGAGGCGTGGCATTGGGCGAGTGCGCTGGCAAGGTGGTATCCGACGAGGAGACCACGGAGCGTGTCGAAGGGGGCGCTTCCCGTCCGGATTGCTTCGTCGACGGATTCCGAAAGCTGCCAGGGTCGTGCCTGCGGCGTCTCGGTGTCCGCGATCGGTGTCATGGCGAGCCAGGAAGGGGAGTCCTCGAACCCGGTGCGGAGCAGCGTGGGCGCGTACGATCCCTGCAGACGGGTCAACGCCTCCGCCTCCACCTCCAGCAATCGGACGTTCACGGCGGGCCGGTCAGGCCGCGGGACCCGCAGCACGGCCTCAGTGCCGTCAGCGGCGACTCCCCGGTAGACCAGCGTGCGGCGGCCCAGACGCCGACCGCGCAGTTCGTATGGGCCCAGCCGGGCGGGATCCCCGCCTGTCAGCGGCCCCCAGCCGTCGGCCTGTTCGGTGACGGTTGGCTCCTGCTCCGCGTTCGGCAGCGGGGAGGTGTGGTCAAAGGACACCCCGAACCGGCTGAGCAGCCGTCGTTCGACGCTGGTGAACGGCTGGTGCGAGGCGGGCAGGTGGGCGGAGCCGTCGGGGTGGGCCAGCCAGGCGGGGAAGTCGGGGGACCTCCCGGCGAGGTCCTCCAGACGATGACCGATCAGACGCCCGGTGCGCAAGAGTTCGCTCTGCGGCACCGCGCACAGCAGTACCGCCTTGGACTCCTCGGAGAAGTCGAACACACGGTGCTTGGCCGGCAGCGGCCCCGGCACGGGTGCGGGATGCGGCCGGATCAGACCCCCGAGGAACACCTCGGCCAGGTGTGAGGGCCGCGCTGCCAGCACCTCCCGCTGCACCAGCCGCATGACCGGCACCGACAAAGGAGAGACAGCCGCCAGATGGGCCGCCAGGCGGTACGCCTCTGGAGTGGCCGCGTCCCTGAAGTGCTGGGTGCTGTCCGCCTCACGCGCGGCAGCGACTACCTCGTGCCGGCCGAGGCGGGTCAGCAGCGGCAGTTCCACGGTGGTGCCGGGGGAGGCAAGGAAGTGCGCCCAGTCGCGCAGCGACGCGGGCGTCGGTTCCAAGACGGCCACCGGCAGGCCGTCGAAGGCGGCCAGCTCCGGAGGCAGCACTGGGTCGCTGATCTCCCAGGAGGTGCTGGCGCCGCCGATCTGTCGGGTGGTGACCCGCCAGCGCTCGGCGGCGATGCCGGATGCCTCCCACAACTCCGGCGGCAGGGTGTGCAGTACCGCGACCGGCCCGTGTGCCGCCCGTCCGGCCAGCAGGCCGTGCATCGCGCCGGCCCGCCAGGCGACGCCCATGCCGTCGCTGACGACGAGGACGAGGGTACGGCCCGAGGAGTCATTGATGGTGCTGAGGGGAAGTGCGGGGCTGTCGGGGCGGAACGGGCCCGCATGCAGGCGAGGCACGCGGCCCCGTGTGTCGAGGCCGAGGACGCGGGTGGTGGCGAAGGCGCCCAGACGCTCCAGCAGGGCCCGCAGCTCCGCGCCGAGCCGATGCCACAGCAGCATGGACAGCCCGTCGTCGACGAGCAGCGCCAGGTGCAGCCAGCGCTCCTGAACGGGGCGCTGCACCACGTCCGGCAGTCCGATCTCGGCGAGCCGGGCGGCGGTGCGCTCTTCGTCGATCTCCAGGCGATGACGGCTGTGCTGGCGGCGCCTGAGCGGCCTCAGCGCACGGCCCAGGGCGAGTTCGTCGGGAAGCGCCTTGTCCTCGGGCACACGGACAGGCATAGCCCTGCGGGGGTCCGAGGGCCGGCGCCGTCGCGGCTGGTCCGCTGGGGCTTGGCGGGCCGCGCCGTACAAGGCCGAGGGGATGAGGTCGGGCAGGTCCGAGTCATCGGGATCCGGCGGCGGCTGATCGAGGGCAGTCCCGTCCAACTGGGGGGCGGGGGGTGGAGGGTGCTGCGCGCGGGCCGCGGGCGGTTGTAGGCGCAGCGGCGTGTCCGCGCCGGCGGGCAGCCGCCGCGCCAGCCACAGCACGTCGAGGATCTGGTCGGCGTCCAGATCCTCCAGGCCGTGACCGCAGGCCTGGAAGACCTGCAGTACCTCGCCCAGCCGCTCCCCGCCTCCCGCCACGGTCACAGCGCCCCGGTCAGCTGGTGCAGTACGGCGTCGAGCAGCCCCTCCGCGTCCAGTTCGACGCCGCCGGTGCGCAGGAACACGGCGTTCAGCAGCTGGTCGGTGGCGAGTTCGCCTGGGGCGCGGCGGTGCAGGAACGACTCGATCAGGTCGTCTGCCTCCAGCAGGGCCTCCTCGCCCAGGTGGGCGGCGACGATGGCCCGTAGCCGGTCGGCGTCCGGTTCCGGCAGGGCGAGCCGGATGCAGCGGCGCAGGAACGCGGGAGGGAAGTCCCGCTCGCCGTTGCTGGTGATGACGACGACGGGAAACTCCGTGCACGGGACGCGCCCCTGGTGCACGCGGACGGTGCCGTCGTGGTCGTGGGTCTGCACCTCGATGTCGGCCATGCCCTCCGGGAGCCTGGTCAGTTCCGGGATCTCGAAGACGCCCTCCTCGAACACGGTGAGCAGGTCGTTGGGCAGGTCGACGTCGCCCTTGTCCATCTCGTCGACGAGCAGACAGCGCGGAACGGCCGACGGCACGAGCGCGGTGCCGAGTGGGCCGAGACGGATGAACGTGCCGATGGACGGTTCGCGTTCGCCTCGGTCGCGGCTGAGCGAGGCCTCGTGCAGTCGGCCGATCGCGTCGTAGCCGTAGAGGGCGTCTTTGACGGTGGAGCGGCTGTTGACCGGCCAGCGCAACAGTTCGCCCAGGCGCAGCTCGTGCGCGATCGCGCGGGACAGCGACGACTTACCGGTTCCGGCCGGTCCGGTGACCAGCAGCGGACGCCGCAGGTGGAGCGCGGCGTTGACGACGTCGGCGTGTTTGCGCTCGATGAGATACGGCAGCTCGGGACGCAGTCCGGGTGCGGGTGAGAAGCGGCGCCACGGCGGCGCGGACGGGAGGGTGATGGCCCTGGGGACGCCGTCGCCGCGGAAGAGGCGCCAGTCCGTTTCAGGAGCGGGTGTCATGCGCCCTCCTGGGGTTCGGTCAGCTGTAGCCGGGGCACGGTGCGGTCGGCGTCGGCCCAGGCGAGGACCGGACGGCCGGGAAACTCGGGCGGACTGGCCAGGGCGCTCGCACGGTAACCGCGCACTCCGTCGGGCAGCTCCCGGGTGGCGACGTCCGCCATGCACTTGACGGCGTGTGACTTCGCGTTCGAGCCGCGGTCCCACACCACCGCGGGTATGCCCAGGACGAGGCAGGTCTGCACGATCTTGTTCCGCCGACCGGGGGATACGTCTATGAAGACGCGGACCGTTTCGAGTCGGTTGATCAGCTTGGGGTAGACCATGTCGGGGCTCACGGATTCGTCGATCGTGAACGGTTCACCCGAGTCGAGGTGGCTCCATCTGCTGCGCCAGTGGGGCAGGAACCGACCGTGCTGGCGCAGGAGTTCGGGACAATGCACGACCACCGGGAACTCCACGCCGAGTACCCCGGGCACGATCTCGCCCGGCACCTGTGCCGTCCACTCGTCGACGTTGAGGTTGAGGCTCTTGCGGTCCACGAGTACCTCGACCAGCGGCGGCCGGGCGTCCTCGGTGCCGGGCGTGAGAGAGGTGATGACCCGGAGTACTTCCCGGGCGGCCTCCGAAGAGGAGTACGACGCGATGCTCTCGGTCGACACACGCCGGGGCCCGGGGCCCTCGTCGCACCAGATCGCCAGCCGGTATCGGCCTGGTTCCGCCCGGGTGACCTCCACCAGGATGCGCACGCGCGCGGAAGGCTCCGATGCTGTGCGGGCCCATATGATGGCGTCCTCCCGCCGCTCTCCCAGGGCGCCCCGCGCGACGCCGAGCCGAGCGGCCACCCTTTTCGACCACAGGTGGAGTTCTGACCGCAAGGGTCCCGGGCACAGTGCGGCGACGTATTCCATAACCCGCAGCAGCGCCGGAACTCTGCGTTCCCCGTCGGTGGAACGGCCGTCGCCGGGCAGCGCCTCCAACTGGTCGACCAGCGCGTCGAGGTCCTTGCCGTCCGGGTAGACAGCCAGGTGAGGCAATGCGGCGCGCACCGCTTCGCCCAAGCGCCCGCGTACCCCGCGGTCCATGAGCCGCAGTTGATTGCGCAGTTCGCCGTACTCCTGCGGGGACAGCAACCGGGCGGTGCAGACGAGATCGGCCACCGCCAGGAGGCGTTCGGCGGCGCTGCCGGGCCTTTTCCGCAGGACCTCGGTGAGGGCTGCCAGGGCGCGCGGATGGCTGAACAGGAAGGACGCGAACTCCTCGGGCGTAGGCGGAGTGACCTCGCTGGCGTACCGGACACCGCACTCACGGGCCAGCCGTCGACCGTACTCGACGCGCTCGGTCCCGCCAGAAAACAAGTCCCCCAGGAGGCCCGCTACCACCTCGAAGGCCGGATCTTCGGTGTCGACCAGGTTGACTGTCAGGGGGTCCAGCACGCCCAGCGGGCGCAGTTCGTCCTCGATGCGCTGCCAGGGAATGGCCCAGCTGCGCCTGATCATGTCCTGGGGGCTGTACGGAGCGGGTGCTCCGGAGACGGGGTCCTGCTCCGGCATGAAGTGCGCGGCGACGAGGCCGATCACCGCGCGGTGGGACGAGGACCACAGGGGGCCGCCGCTGTAGCCGGGGCCTACGGCCTTCCCGCTGGATGCTCCGTCGACATACCCGAAGGGACCGGCGAGCATGGTGACGGTGACCTCGGCGAACGAGGCATCGTTGCCGCTGCCGTGCCAGGCCAGCGCCTGCTGGTGGAGCCTCATCGGGATCCTGTGCGGAGGCGCGGGGAGGTCGCTGGACATCCCTTCGAGCCGCAACACCGTCAGGTCGCCGAGCCAGGTGCGGTCCCCCTCGCGTACCTTCCCGCCGTTCGCGGAACGCGGAGGGATCCAGTGCTCGACATGGGCGTAGTACCGGCGGGAGCCGAGTTTGCCGCGCAGGTCCACGGGGATCGTCCCGCGTCCCGGGTCGCAGGGGTCGAAGGGGGCGTGGCCCAGTGCGTCGTTGACGACGTGGGCACAGGTGAGAATGGCGCTCGCGCTGATGACCACGCCCGCTCCCGCGATCTGGTCGTTGTCCGCGCGCCGCACGGTCACCACATGCTGGGACGGATCGTCCTCCGAGGCCGTCCCGTCCAGGAACCAGCCCACGGTTCACTCAGCTGCCGGTGCTGCTGCCAGGCCTGCGGTGGCTTCCGGTGGCTTCCAGGTGGCGGTCACGGTGAGGTGTGCCTGCCCGTTTCCGCTGACGATCCCCAGCTTCAGGTCCTGCCCGACCTGCACCCCGAAGGTCACGCTGAGCTCGCTGGGTGGTTCCGGTGCGGCGCGGACGGCACCGTGAACCTCCTGCAGTAACCGCCCGAGCGGCTGGAGGGCCTGGCGCAGGGCGCCGGCCGCGAGGTTGGCGACGGCTCCCCTCCCGGAAGCCACGGGCACGACGGTCCCCATTCCCTCGGGAAGGTCGTTGTCCTGACCGGACAGGGATCCGGCGGGGGTGGCGAGCAGGAACCTGATGGGTGTGCCGTCGGCGAACTCTGCATCCAGAACCGTGGGCATAGTTACATTATTGCTCAACTCGCGTAATCAGGAAGCGAGTTCGCTATCCCTGGCTGCTGTATGAACAGTGGGCGAGGCCGCCTCCGGTCCTCGAGTACCTCCACCGGAGGCTGAGCGACTACGACGTGGTGGTGGATCCCCGCCGAGCGCACGAGCCCGGGTGATCGAGGTGAGCACCGCACCTTTTCGTCGCCGTCGACCACGGGCAGTCCGCTGATCGGTGCTGTCCGAGGAGCTGTACGACGTCCTTGGAGGGGGTGGCGAAGCCCACCCGTACGACGTCGCTCGTCATCACGGAGCCGATCTTGCTGTGATTCATCTCGGTCTCCTTCAGCGGAGTCGTCGTAGATACGGGTTGTGGGCTTGGCGTGGCAGCAGGCGTACGCGTACGTCGAGTGCGGTGACGTCTTTCGGGGTTGCCAGTACGGGGTTGAGGCCGGCCTCGGCGAGTTGTGGCAGGTCGCTCGCCATCCGGGAGAGCCGCAGCAGCAGTTGCTCAAGACCTTCTAGGTCGACGGGACCGGTGCCGCCCTGCCCGAACAACAGGGGAGCGCAGCGCGGGGCGGTGATCAGGTCGTGTACGTCGTGGTCGGTGAGTGGGGCGAGGCGCGCGGCATGGTCGGCGAGTACCTCGGTCGCGCTGCCGCCGAGGCCGAAGAGCACCAGCGGGCCGAAGATCTCGTCCTGCACGACGCCCGCGAACAGTTCGTGGCCCCGCGGGGCGAGCGGCTGGATCACGACACCGGTCATCAGGTCGCCGAAGCGAAGCTCGAAGTCCCGGTACGCGGCGCGGACCTGGGTGTCCCCGCGCAGGTCGAGGTGGACGGCGTGCTGTTGGCCCTTGTGCAGCAGGCCAGGCCAGTGGGCCTTGAGGACGACGAGTCCGCCGGGTCCCTTGAGGCGTTCGGCTGCCAGAGCCGTATCGTCTTCGGTCTCGGCCCAGGCCCAGGGGAGCCGGTGGATGGCGTAGCAGTCGAGGAGTTCGGCGACGGCGCGCGGGTCGAGCCAGCCGCCGTCAGGGTGTTCGCGCAGCCAGGTCTCGACGGCCGACTGTGCGCGTGCGCTGTCGACATCCGTGAGTTCGGGGATGGTGCCGGGCGGACGGGCCAGCCAGGCGGCGCGGGTGGCCGCGTGGGCGAGGGTGCGGGTTGCGGACTGGGGATAGGCGTACGCCGGGATGTCCCCGCCCGCGGAAGGCAGCAGCCGCACGGGTTCCGCCAAGCGGTGCTGCTCCACGGAAGTGGTCAGCGTGTACAGTTCGGCGCCCTCGGCCCTGGCGTGCTCGCGCAGAGACGTGATCAGCGGCCGGGGGAGTGGGTCGGCTTTGAACGGACCACGGTAGGTGTGCCGCTGCCGCAGCGCGCGGTACAGCAGCTCGTCCACGGGCGTCGGTTGTATGTATGCTCCCCAACTCAATGGGGCAAGCAGGCCGGGCAGCCGTGGGCCGTGGTGGAGCCGCACGACCGGCTGGTAGCCGAGGTGTCGCATGGCCAGACGCACATTGAACAGTGCGGCGCCGCAACTGAGCAGCATCTCGCGGCCGTCGGGGTCGGTCAGGGGGAGACGGCGCGTGACGTCGGCGTACAGCGCGATCCCGCGGTCCCGCTGGTGAAGAGCCAGCGCTGGGTGTTGTGCAGCGAGGGCGCGGTGACGGCCGCGCGGACCAGATAGGTGGCCGCACGGTCGGGCTGTGCGTGTGTCGCGGACATGGCCTGCCGCCGTTCCTCGTCCGTGCTTCCCCTCCTCGTCCGTGCTTGTGCGCTCCAGCGTCGCGGTTCGCCGAGTCGCGGAGTCAGGGCCCGGATGTCCCCGGGTGTGGACCGTACGGCCCGGTGCGCAGTGGTGGTGCCGACCATCGCGCCGAGGTGGATCCCCTCACCCGTGGTACCGCCCTGGAGATCAGCGATGTCGCCCTCCAGAGCTTCCTGGCGGAACTTCCACGCCTCGGCGCGCCGGACCCGCGCGAGCACGAGGCCAGGGACGGGGCCGCTGAGAGTGGAGCCGTGCCTGGCGCGGTGCAGGTAGAAATCGACGGTGCGGCGCCAGGAGTCGTCGTCAACCCGGTGCCCCAACCTGCCGGAGAGGGGAGGGGGTTCGGTGGGCGCGAAGAGGTGGCCGAGCGTGCGGACAACGGCCTGTTGAGACGCTTGGTAGCGGTTGACCGTGTCACCCTCGGTCTCCAGGATCGGCTTCGGCGCCGTCCAGACCCCAGCGGCTGCCGGTGATGTCGAGGCCCACTCCTACCGTGATCACTGGCATAGCCCGGCCTGCCGTCAACCCAGGGCAAATCGGGCGCGATCATCCCAGCGTGCGCCATCGGTGACCATGAGATGCAGCCCGCTTATCCGCGCCGTGAACGGCAACACGGGCCCCAGAGTCTCCTCGATCGCGTCGTACACCTGTGTCGACTGGTCAGAGGCGACCGTCAAGTGAGGGATCACCTTCTTGAATCGCCCGCCATGCGGTGGCGTCTCGGGCCAGTGCGCGGCGATTGCCTCAGTGAGAGCGCGCAAGGGCTGGGGCGGCTCCGGCGCCAGCCACAGAGCAACCGGAAAACGCCCGAGGCGGGCGAAGGTGACGTCGAAGGCCCGGTGCCGTGAAACGAGGCGGCCCATCTCGTCCAGCACGTCCGGCGTCAGCCGACCAGCGGGAAAGAACGGCGACAAGATGGTGATGTGAGCTGGCATTCCGGCCCGGGCGGACTCGTCGTAGCGAAGCCGAACCGCTGCCACGACCGGTTCGGCCGCAGGAACCTTGGCCACCACGATCGATCGACCGGGGAGCCAACGAGGGCTAACGAGCACGGTCACTCAGGAATTCTGTCACCACAATCGCCTGCTGCCCAGCCCCTTTTGCGGGCACCGAAGAAGCCGGGTGCGGCCTCCTCTGGAGGGACGCATCATCCCTGCTCAATGCGTCCCTCCAGAGGAGCCACACCCGATTGAGATACGGCAGGACGAACAACTCGTGCCATGAGACATGTCCGCGGTACGCCTCGCCGTGCGGTCCGCGCGCTGGTACGTCCCGATGGGGGCCTCCCACCTTTCTGCGCACCCTCTCTTTCTGCGCACCCTCTTCGTCCTGGCGGACGCCGAAGTCTGGATGTGGCAGATGACCTCCCGAAAGCGACGTCTCCCTCGATCAGGCCGAACCCATCACCAGCGGCCCAGAGCAGCTCCGCTGACCAGCGGAAAAGGATGGAACGTACTCCTGGACATCTACCCGTTAGGCCCCGTCCTGGGGGCAGACGCATCGACGAGGACGACTGTCCGGAGCTCACCACGCTTGCCGATGCGGCGGAGTTCCTGGGCGGACGAGTGGAGGACATCCCGCCGCGGTCAGCCTCGCCGGAGATGCCGTGGCGCGGACCGGTGCCGGACGGGCCGATCCACGTGCCGACAGGCCCTGAAAAGCGACTTGGTGGCCCCTGCGCACAGGACAAGCGCGGCGCAACGCTGGTGGCACAGGGAGGAGGGGCCATGCTTCAGCCGATCTTGGTGGGCCTGCACGCTCGCGTGAGAGTGTCGCCGCGGCGGACTGGGCGGGCCCGGGAGGCGCTGAGCCGTGGGCCGCCACTGCGGTTCGTGCCCCCCCGGACTCCGTACCGCGATGCAATTGTCGGCCTCGACGTGCGGCACGACTGCGGTCCGCTGCTCGAATGTGCTCTGGGAACCGCCCAGTTCCGCGGTGCGCCGCGCGACGCCGGCCTGTTGATCGTGGGCCGCCAGATACGGCGCGGGACGGTCAAGAGCCACACGGGACGGGTCCCCACATGGCGGTTCCCCACGTCAGCTGCCCGGTCGCCATCGTCGCGCATGACCGACCCGAAGCGCATTCCAGTGAGGTGAGGAACATGAACGTACTGGTGGGCTACGCCACCGCCCACGGCTCTACCCGGGAGATCGCAGAACATATCGGAGCGCGGCTCGGCGAGGCCGGGCTGGAAGTCGATGTGCGGCCCATGAGCGAGGTGGAGGACGAGGACGCGTACGCGGCGTTCGTGCTCGGCAGCGCGGTCCACGGGCAGACCTGGTTGTCCCCGGCGAAGGACTTCCTGCGGTTGAACAGCGACCTGCTCGGATTCCGCCCGGTGTGGATCTTCAGCGTGGGTATGCCCGGCGCGCTGCGCGGCCCGTGGAAACGCCTGGCCGGCAAGGAGGAGCCAATCATTACCGAGGACCTGCCGGGACACATCCCCTACCGGGACCACCAGCTGCTCTCAGGTGTCGTCAAGGCCGCTCAGTTGCCGTTCTTCGGGCGGGTGGCCTTCCGGCTGATGGGCTGCCGGTACGGCGATTTCCGCGACTGGCCCGCCATCGACGCCTGGGCGGCCGAGATCGCCCGGGACCTCAAGGAGGAGGAGAGAGCCTCATGACCACGCCACGGAAGATGAGGCGCAGGGCGCACGGCGGCGGCGCGGCCACCTCGGCCTGCAACTCGGGCGAGTGACCCATGCACTGCTCCACCACGCCGAGTGCCCGGTCGCCGTGGTGCCACAGTGAGGGTGACACCACGCCGGGCCGACCCCAGTCCCTGCGGTCACGGTCCGCGGACGGCTGCCGCTCCGATCACGAAGGGACCACGGCCACCGGGCACTTGATGTGCCGGACGAGGGCGTCCACTGCCGGGCCGAGCGTGGCCCCGTGTCGCCCCACCACGATCAGATCCGTCCAACTGGAGGCCCGGACCAGCGCGTCTGCGGGCGAGTGCAGGACTACGTCCTTGAGGACCGGCACGTGAGGGTACTTGTCGTGCCAAGGGCGCAGCGCGTCGGCAAGGACCTGTACCTCGTGGTCCTCCCACTCGGCGCGATCCTTCTCGGGCACCGCGAACGGCATCCACTCGACGCTCGGCGAGGGCAGCGCCCAGGCGTGCACCGCGTGCAGTCGGGCTCCCCGCAGTCGAGCCGCGTGGAAGGCGAAGTCGATGGCGGCGTCATCCGGCTGTCGGGCATTGATGCCGAGCGTGACTTTGTCGGGCCGCGGTCCCCGGTCCTGGCACGCGAGGCCGCTCGGCACCAGGATCACGGACTGGGTGGAACGCTGGGTGACGGCGATGGCGGTGGAGCCGAGCGTGAGCCCGGCCAATCCGCCGGCGCCGCGGGTGCCGAGGACTACGAGGTCCTCGGGTGCGGTGTGGGCCAGCAGGGTGGGGGTGGCAGCGCCGCTGAGCCGTACGCCCTCGATCTCCAACTCCGGGTGCCTGGAACGCAGTTCCGTGATCACGCGCCCGGGCAGCGGCACTGGCCTGTACGGCCACAAGTCCGCGAGCTCTTCCCGGGACACCAGTGACACGTGCACCACTTTCAACGGCAGCCCTCGACGCAGCGCCTCCCGGGCTGCCCAGTCTGCCGCGGCACTGCTGCGTGCAGAGCCGTCGACTCCTACGACCACTGCCTGTCGCATGGTGGTTCACCTCTGTTCGCGGAGTGGGGTGCATGTGCCCTCGATACACCCTCGGTGACCGGCCGTTGGTGAGGCAGGGGCCGTATGGACCTGGGTGGGACCTGGTGGCCCCTGCAAGCCGCGGCGCTCGGGCGCGACGCTGAGGGCAACGGCATGTGGAGGTGTGTCTCATGCTGCGACCCGTGGTCGCCGGAGTCGACGGCTCCGCCGAGAGCCTGGCAGCGGCCGAATGGGCGGCACGGGAAGCCATGCGCCGGGATCCGCCGCTCCGCCTGATGTACCTCTGGAGCTGGAGTCCGCACTCGCTCGCCGCAGTGCCGGCGCACGCGGCTCAGCGTCGTGCGGCCCGAAGTGTCCTGAGTGGGGCCGCGGAGCGTATCGCCACCTCGTGCCCAGGTGTCTGGGTGAGGCCGGTGCAGGCCGGCCGGAGCCGGTCGGCCCCCTACCTGGGTCGGATGGCACTCGCCGACCGTCGCGCCCTGGCGAGACGCTGGAGAAGAGGAAGACCGTGACTGCACAAAGAGGAGGGCGAGATGAGTGGCATGATCGACCGACGGCCAAGCTGGCCGCCCCTGTTCCCCGACGTGTTCGGCTGGGTCGAGGCCGGCATTCCCGGCCTGCACGGCACACCTGGCCTGCACAGCATCCGTATCGAGGAGTCCGTCACGGACGGGACGTACACCCTGCGTGCAGAACTGCCGGGGATCGACCCCGCCAAGGACGTCGAAATCACCATCACCGAGGGCATCCTCACGCTGCGCGCCGAGCGCGCCACGGAGACCACAGACAAGAAGCACACCGAGTTCCGCTACGGCACATTCGCCCGGGCGGTCCGGCTGCCCGCCGGAGCCTGCGGGGACGACGCCACCGCCGACTACACGGATGGCGTGCTGACCATCACGGTCCCGGTGCCCGAGATGAAGGAGGGCACCCGGACCATCCCGGTGCGGCACACCTGAGCGCATTCACAGGTCCCGCACACGCCTGCGCGGCCGGAACGCTCCGACCGCGCAGGCGGTTCATGGGAGCGAGTGCCGCAGCGCCAAAGCTGTGACAAAGGAAGGCGTCCCGTCGAGTTCTCCACCCGCGAGAGAAGTGCCATGGAGCGACGCACCATCGGATCCCCAGCCTTCGGTCCGGCCCTCAGGTCCAAGCGCCCGATTACACCCTCAGCAGGGTCTCAGCCTCATGAGAAGCTTTTCCGCCGGAACTCGCGGTGCAGTTCCGTGATTCGGGGCTCGGGCCCCTTCCCGGGCCCAGCTGTACCAGCCGCGATGTTTGCTTCGCTCCTTCTGAGCTGGGCCTGACCGGGGTGTGGGGTTACCACTGGGTGATGAGCGGCGCGTCGGGTTCGTGCTGCCGCCAGGCTTCGGTGAGACGGATGAGGCGGTTGGGGGCGGCGATGCCGTGCATGGTTGCGATCTTGCCGCTGACGATGTCGAACGTGGTGGAGCCCACGACCCGGTCGCCGACCACGAAGAGGATGGCGGGGGCGCCGTTGACGAGTGCGTAGTGGATGGCTGGCGTGCCGCCGGCCAGTTGCCGCTTCGCGTCGGTGGGTTTGAAGCCGGCCCGTACGACAGCGGCGATGCGCTGCGGAGTGTCGTGCCGCAGCAGCGTCCTGGCCAGGCCGCCGGCGCCGTCGGAGACCGCGATCGCGTCGTCGGTGAGCAGCGCGACAAGGCGTTCGGTGCGGCCCGAGGTGGCGGCGGCCAGGAATTCCTCGACGATCCTGCGGGCGGATGCGGGGTCGACTTCGGCGCCGCCGCTGCGGGCGGCGGTCATGCGGCGCCGGGCCCGGTGGAGGTGCTGTTGGCTTGCGGACTCGGTGATGTCGAGGATCTCGGCGATCTCGGCGTGGCTGTAGGAGAACGCTTCGCGCAGGACGTAGACGGCCCGTTCGACGGGGGACAGGCGCTCCATGAGCGTCAGCAGGGCCAGGGAGACCGATTCGCGCTGCTCGAAGGTGTCGGCCGGGCCGAGCATCGGGTCGCCGTCGAGGAGCGGTTCGGGCAGCCAGGCGCCGGCGGTGCGTTCGCGGCGGGCTTGTGCCGAGCGGAGCCGGTCGAGGCACAGGTTGGTGGTGACCTTGGTCAGCCATGCTTCCGGCACCTTGATCCGCTGCCGGTCGGCGGCCTGCCAGTGCAGGAACGCATCCTGCACGGCGTCTTCGGCGTCGGTGGCGGAGCCCAGGAGCCGGTACGCCAGCGAGGCCAGCCGGTTGCGGCTGGCCTGGAACCGGCTGGTGTCGAATTGATCAGCGGTTCTGCTGTCCATGTGGATCACCCTAAGGACGCCGATTCCTGTGGTGGTGGGAGGGGGACGGCCGTATTGCCCAGTGGCTTCGGGACGCAGCTACGCGACCGACTTCTCGGTGAGGGACGCATCCGGGGCGGCAGTGGCCAGGCGGTGCTTGCGCTTGGGCAGGCCGAAGGTCGGGTGCGAGGTGGCCCACAGCGACATCTTTACGATGCCCGCCTTGATCCGGGCGGCCTTGCGGCCGCCCATGTACTTCGGCTTTGCCTGCCCCTTGTGGTCGACCAACTGCAGGATTCCGTCCCGCCGCCCGAGGCTGATGTGGTTGCCCGGGTACTCCAGCTTGGTGTTCGCAATCTTGCTACCGGTCAGGCGTCCCACGATCGCGTCCGTGGCCTGCCGGCCGGTGTAGCCGGCGGAAGCGCAGGACATCGGCAGTGGCCGGCCGTTGTCGCCGATGGCGTAGGCGCTGTCACCGGCGGCGTAGACGTTCGGGTGCGAGACCGACCGCATGGTGCGATCGACGACGATCTGACCGTTCTCGGTGACCTCCAGCCCGCTTACGGCGGCGATGGGGCTGACCGCGAACCCGGCCGTCCACACGGTTGCGTCGGACGCCAGGGCGGTGCCGTCGGAGCACAGCACTCGGGTCGCTTCGACGGCTTCGACGCTGGTGTGCTCAAGGACGGTGATGCCCAGCCGGTCGCAGGTCTGGCGCAGGTGGCTGCGGGCTCCGGCGGAGAGCGGGGCGCCCAGCTCTCCGCGGGCGACCAGCGTCACCGACAGGCCGGGCCGGGATTCGGCGATCTCGGTGGCGGTCTCGATGCCGGTCAGCCCGTCGCCGACGACCAGGACACTCCGGCTTTCGTCACGCCTGCTCAGGCTGTCCAGGCGCTCGCGCAGGCGCAGCGCGGAGGGCCGGGCGGCGACATCGAAGGCGTGCTCGGCCACGCCGGGGATGCCGTGGTCGGCGCCGTGGCTGCCGAGTGCGTAGAGAAGCGTGTCGTATCCGAGCTCGCCGCCGCCGTCGCCATCGGCCACGGTGACGACCTGGGGCTCGGGGTCGACTGCGGTGACACGGGCCCGGCGCAGCCGTATCGCCGTGCCCGCGAAGACCTCGGCGAGCTGTGGAGCCTCGATCTCCTGGCCGGCGGCGAGCTGGTGCAGTCGCAGCCGCTGGACGAAGTCCGGCTCTGCGTTGACCACGGTGATCTCGGTGTCCGCCGGGGACAGCCGACGGGCCAGGGTCCCGGCCACGTACGTCCCGGCGTAGCCGGCACCGAGGACGACGATGCGGTGCTTCATGTCTCGCTCCTATCGGTTCGCTTGCTTCCGGTGACTTGAGCGGAACAAGGCCCCGATTCCTGACAAGAACCGCATGTGATGTGGGTCACAGATTGGCAGGGTTGTTGCGAGGTCGGCTCGGGGGCGGGCGCACCCCTCCCGGCGCCCGAGGACGACTGGCGCGAGTGGTTCCTGGAGAACACGCGCAGCTTCCGGCACACACTGCTGCAGCGCCGCGATGGCGCACGCCTCCATGCCGGCAGTGCCCCGACCGGTGACCTCGACCGGATCCGCCGCAAGATGACCTTCCTCATCACCTCCGGCGTGCCCGAGCGGGACGCGCAGATGGCCATGCTGGCCGCCAGCCGCTACACGGTCGGCAGCGTCCTGGAAGAGCAGGCCGACACGGACTCCGGCGACGTCACGGACCGACCGGCCGACGTGCCGGAGATCGGCCACGAATCCGCTTTCGAGGCGGGCCTCGCCCTCATCCTGGACGGCCTGGTGCAGCGCACCGCGGCGGCTGGATCCCGGCCCCAGCGGAACCCCGGACGCTGATCGCCCCGGGGGCAGCGCCGGCGAGTCCGTCCGACCGAGCTTGAACAAGCAGCCTCAGGTGCGCGACCACTTGCCCAGCGGATGGCCAGGCGTCGCGAGAACGGCCACTGCAGGCTCTCGCGGCTCATGTCGGACCCGACTCCGTGACTTGCAAGTCCGTCGACTGACTCACGACGCGGCGGACGCTCGGTGACCAGCGGCGTCCCCGACGGCTCTCCCCGCCGCGCCCCGACTCGGAAGCAACCCTCTCCTGACCAATCCCTATCAAGAGAGGTACGAATGGGGCAGTGAGCTGCCTGATCTGCCGGACGGCGGCCGAGTCGCTCCACAACCAGTGCCGTGGCTTTCTGCGTCTGGTTGTTCGTGTGCCTTCCCACTCGTGTCAGGGCGTGATCCGGCAGGTCCTGCCGCACGAGGACGCGCCGTGTCGCCGTCGCTCACCCCGAGCAGCCGTGCTGCCGTCCAAGCCAAGGAGACGTTCGTGCCCGAGATCCCCTGCACCCACGTCGGCCTGCCCCGGCCCGACGGCGCGCGCCTGGCTCTCTATTTGCATGGGCCGAGTGACCCTGACCTGGTGATCGTCCTGGCCCACGGATGGCAGGCGACCTCTGCCATCTGGGACAAGACCGTGGAACAACTGAACCGCCCGTCCACTCTCGTAGTGCGCTATGACCAGCGCGGACACGGCAGCTCCACCACCGGCACCGCACAGCCGGCGATGTCGCTGCTGGCCGACGACATCCAGGCGATCATCGCCGCCACCGCGCCCGGGGGCGTACCGGTCATCCTCGTCGGCCACTCCATGGGGGGCGCCGCGGTCCTCACGCTGGCCGCTTCCCGCCCCCGCCTCTTCGGGGAGAAGGTGATCGCGGCGCTGCTCGTGGCCACCAGCGGTGGCGGCCTCGACCTCGCTGCCGCCGGATTTCCGCCGCGGACGCGGTTGGTCGGCCTGCTGCGCCACGCCATGGCCAGCCTGTGCATTCACGCCCCCGGCGTGGCGTTGCGCCTGCACAACCTCTGGCAGCCGCGGCTGAGCACTCAGCCCCCCATGGATGTCGCCGGGCGGTGGTTCAAAGCACTGATGCGCCACGACGTCACCGAACTGGGGGCCTTGCAGCGGATCCCGGTGCACATCCTGGTGGGGGAGGAGGACCCCACGGTTCCGCCCGTCCACTCACACCGCCTGGCCGAGCAGATCCCCACCGCTGAACTGCACGTCGTCCCGCGAGGCTGTCATCGTCTGCCCACCCGGCACTCGTCAGTCGTCGTCTCGGCGATCGAGCGCACCTGCTCCGACGCGCTCCACGGTTCCGGCAGCCGCCCGCCCGCTGACAAGACCGACGACCCCGCGCCCGGCCCGGACCCGACCGCCGTCCAGACACCTCTGGCGTGACACCGAGCATGGGTCCCTCTCGGAGGTGTCGGCGGCGTCGGCGTTTCGAAGGGCGCGCCGAGCAGAGTGCCCGCATGGGCCACGACGAGGTCCACGGACCCGAGGGAGACCGTCAGGTAGTCCTGTCGGTGGCACGGAGTGTCCGCGATCGCGGGCCGTTCGCGGGTGGGGCTGGGCTGGATCTTTGACAGAACTCAAACCGCCGTTACTCATCGCGTGGAGATCATTCCCGGACTGCGTGCATAGCCCAATCATGCAGGCCTCCGGGCCCTCCGAAGCTCCGAAGCAGTGCTGTTCCGCCGACCTGATCGGCTGCAGCGGCATGGGTTCTCTCGTTACTCCACAGCACGGCCGATGAGTTTGTGGCTCCCGGCCGGTCCAAGCTCGTGACACTCAGGAAAGGACACTGCCATGTCGGAGCTTCTCGTCGACTTCATCACCTCCCTCGACGGCTACGCATCGGGAGAGGGATGGCCCGGGTTCTGGGGTCTCGAGGGCCCGGAGTACCTCGCATGGCTGGGCGAGCAGCCCGAGGCCACGTACCTGATGGGAGCGAACACCTACCGCCTGATGTCGGGCTTCGCCGCAGGCGAGGTCCCGGATGGCCAGGACGAGTTCAGGCCCGAAGAAGAGGCGTCCGTCGACGAGCTCACGCAAGCATCCAAGGTGGTGTTCTCCTCCTCACTCGAGGAGCCTCTGACATGGGCCAACTCCACACTCGTCCGCGACGACGCCGTCGAGGCGGTCCGCGTCATGAAGGCGAGCGGCCCAGGGCTCCTCAGCACGATCGGCAGCCTCAGCCTGTGCCGGTCCCTCCTACGAGCCGGGCTCGTCGACCGCTTCCGGGTCGTGATGTTCCCGGTCATCACCGGGGCCACAGGCGAAGAGCGCATCTACGACGGCTACCCGGACGTCGCCCTCGAGATGATCGAACACCGCACCTTCGACGGCCGCATCCAACTGGTCGAGTACAAGCCCCGCGTCCTCGAGCACCCGCCGCTCGGCGCCCCTGCGTGATATCGCCCCGCCCGCCGCTCTGGACGGCCGCCAGGCCGGCTCCGACGGGCGCGGAGCAAGACCCTCACAGGGGGCGAACGGCCAACGCCAGGACGCCCGGTCCAGGTCAGCGGGGATGCGCTGGTCGGCATACCGGTCTGGCGCCGGCGGAGGGCTGGTCGTTGTGGGGAGCGATGCCGTTGGGCGCGATGCCATCGGGAGTGTCCGCGTCCTGTGTGCCGGCCCAGCCAACAGGGCCGGCCGCCATGGTCGCCATGGCGGCGGTCGAGGCCGCGAGCGCGATGAGCACGGTACGGCGGCGCTGCTTGCGGTGTGCGGGGGCAGGGAGCGTCGTGACCACCTTCGGTGAGACCGGTGAGAGACCGGTGAGACAGGCGGGACCGGTGCGCCGCGTCGACGCACCGGGGCCACCTTCCGCGATGCCGGTTTCCGTTTCGGCAGAGTGGTGCTTCCGCAGGGGCTCAGCTGTGTATCAGCCGCGTATCGGCGCGGAGCCGGGGCGTTCATGGCCCAGTCGGCCAGCAACGCGGTGCTTCCCGCGTGGGTGACCCCGGCTGGACGGTGCGGACGCACGTGTCACGGTGAACGCGAGGACCGAGAGCGGGGTGCGGTCCTCGTGCCAGGAAATGATCCCCGGAAGGCCGTTGACGAGGACCGCCCGCCTCTGTGCGGCCGCACCGGTGCACAGGATGGCGACGGCTTCGTCGTCGTCCAGGAGGAGGGGCGGTATGGCGGGCGGTGCCGGCGGTGAGGCGGTAGCCGCCGGTGCTGCCCTGGGTGGCGTGGACGATGGGACTCGCTGTGAACTCACGGGTGACCGCAGTCATGCGTCGCCGGATCCACGAGCGCACACCGCGTCCCACCGTCCCCTGCCCGGAGGCGAGAGTTCCCGGCACCCCTGTGGAGCTGTGTGTCGTCGTGGACCGCTTGATCGCTGACAGCCTGTCCACAGGCCAGGTGGTCCCCCTCGGGTTCCCTTCCGGTGGCGAGAACCCTTGGTGGCTGCAGGCCCACAGCCCAGGCAGCGCCGGCGCTGTCGAGGCGTGGGATGTAGCGGGATGTGAAGGGGTGCAGTCCCTGGGCGCCTGGGTCGTCAGACGGTGGCGGCCGGCGGCACCCACCGGTGGGTGCGGGGTACGGCACTGGAGAGGCCGTAGTCCTTCTTGAGGGTTTCGGGGATCGCGTAGTGCATGACGCGTCCACGGGTGAGGGAGGACAGTTCGAGGACGGTGGTGAGGTGGCCGAGGCGGTCCAGGGCCCAGGCGCCGAGGGGGGAGCGGTCCTCGATGGTCTCCAGGACGCCGAGGAGGTGGGGCACGGCCTTGACGACGGTGTCCCACGATGTGCGCGGCACCTGGAGCCAGTCGGCGCAGGTGTCGCCGACGAGGTGGCGGATGAGGGCGGAGACGATCGGGTCGAAGAAGGTGCCGGGCACGACTTCCTCGTAGAGGTCGATCAGCTGCCGGGTCAGATGCGTGCCCTCCTCCGAAGGCCCCATGTGCCGGACCATGTACAGGTCGAGGAACTGGCGTGCCTCGTCGAGGCTTTGAGGGACGGCGTCCTGGTCGACTCCGAGCATGGCGCCGACGACGCGCCACGCGTAGTAGTAGGCCTCCGCGCCCTCGGTCGACATGTGGATGCCGAGGCGGTGCAGGCTGTCCAGGACGAGCAGGGAGAAGAACATCTGCCCGCCGATCATGTCCTCCTGGCAGATCGGCGTGCCCAGGGTCTCGGTGTCCCAGCGGTTCTCGCGGGTGAGGTGGTGGCGGATGGAGGCGTGCAGGAGGCGGACCTTCTGGGCGGCGGGGATGAATCGGCTGCCGGCCTCGAAGGCGTCGGGCTGCATCAGATGGACGGTGAACTGGCCGGTCTCCGCCATCCGTTTGGACGGGTACTTCAGGCCGTGGGTGGCCGAAAGGAGCTTCGCCACGTGCGGGACGAGATAGCAGGCGGGCATGGAGGCGAAGGACAGGGCGGTGGAGATGTGCACGTTGTTGTCGATGAAGAACAGCCGGGCTTTCTCCATCTCGGTCCAGTCCACCCAGTCCGGCGGGGCGCTGGTGGCCGTGAGGTAGTCGCGCGCGACGTCGGGCAGTCCGTCGGGCAGGGGAGCGCCGGCGGTGGAGACGTAGCGCATCAGGGTGTTGAACTTGCCCACTTCCCCGCGTTCGAAGAGCGTGGCGACGGTGGCATCGGCAAGTTCGTCCCCTGCCTGCCGCAGGGCGTCCATCGATGCGTCGGTGTAGGTCATGCCAGGGGTCCTCATCTTCCTCGGGGGGGGGCACGACAGGCGGCTCGGGGGCGTCTCCACGACAGGCGGTAGGGGCGGCTGCCCGGTACGGCACGGGCCCGCGCCACCCCGATGCGAGGTCAGGACAGACGTACCGCCGCGGAATGCGCCAGCGCGGTCAGTGCGGTCGCGGCACACGTCGGAAGATCCAGCTCGTGGAGGGCGCCAAGGGCCTCCTCGACCCGTGCCCCGATCATGTCCTCGATACGGTCGGGTGCCCTCAGCCGGCGCATCACCTCACGCACCGCGCCCAGCCCCTCCGCGTCCAGGTCGTCCCGGCCCAGCAGGGAGCGCAGCAGTTCGCGCTCCGCGTCGTCGGCCAGACGCCACGTCTCCGCCAGCAGCGCCGTGGGCCGTCGGCCGCGCACATCGTCGCCGTTGGCCTTGCCCGTGTGCTCGGGGTCTCCGAACAGCCCGAGCAGGTCGTCCCGGAGCTGGAACGCCTCGCCCAGCGGCAGCCCGTACGCGGAGTAGACCTCGCGCAGCCGTGCGCCAGCTCCGGCCAACGCGCCACCGATCAACAGGGGCTGTTCGACGGTGTACTTGGCGGTCTTGTACCGGATCACCTTCAGTGACGCCTGGGTGTCCGGGCCGGCTCCGGTCCGCAGGATCTCCAGACACTCGCCCGCGATCAGCTCACGGACCATCACCGCCCACAACGGGCGGGCCCGGACGAGATACGCGGCGGGCAGACCGCTGGTGGCGAACAACTGCCCGGCCAGCGCCATGAGCAGATCCCCCACCAGCATCGCCAACGACCGCGCGGCGGCATCGGCGTCCGGGCGAGCCCCTACGGCCCCGAGGAGGGCGACGTGAGTGGTGGGCCGCCCGTGCCGTAGCGGGCTGTCGTCGATGAGGTCGTCGTGGACGACCGCGGCCGCGTGCACCAGTTCCATCGAGGCCGCCGCCCGCACCAGCGCGTCGCTGTCCGGCTGCCCCACCGCGCGCCACCCCCAGTAACAGAACGCCGCCCGCAGCCGCTTGCCGTCCGCGACCGCCGCCTCCAGCCTCTCGGCCACCGCGCCGAGCGTCGGATCCACCGCCGCGAACTCGTCGGCCTCCCGGGCGACGAACCGGCACACCACCTCGTCGACGCGGGCCTTGAACGCGGCCGACTCCCACCGGTCAGATGTCACCGGCGGCCTTCCGGGCCAGGACGCGCTGGGCCAGGATCTCCAAGTGGGCCGGCGGCACGGCCGCGTACCGGTCCAGCACCAGGCGCCCGCGCGCCACGAGCTCGTACTCTGCCTCTGCCGCCAACTCCGCGGCGTCCGAACGACGAAGCAGCCCCCGTACGGCCCCCAGGACCGAACCCGCTGTGCTCACCGCCAGATCGGCCAGTCCGGCAGTCAGCAACAGTGCCTGGCGGTCTAAGCCTCCGCGCCGTCCCGCTTCTTGAGTCACGCCATCTCCCTCACCCGTCGTACATCCAGGCAGCCCTGGGCGCGCACCGCCCTTCCGAGCATCGCGTCCTACCGGGTGCGACAGTCGAAGAACTCACGATCGAGTGATTCCACCGTTCGACCGTGCGGATTGTGGATGCCGCTGTCCCGCACTCGCCCTCCGAGTTGCTCGGATTCAGGGGCGCCGGTCGGTCGGCTCGTCCTTCCCTGGGGCGCAGAAGACCGGGCACTCGACTCCTGGCCGGCGGTGACGGCAGCTTGATGGCGTGGAGCGATGTGGTCGGTGCACTTCGTGAGCCGGGACTTGCCGGGGATGGACGTATGGCGCGCCCAACTGGGTGAGCGTCCGGGTGGGCCGCTGTGCTGGTGGGATGTGGAGGCGGTGCCTGATGGTCTGCCGTTCTTGTTGTCGCCCCGATTCCCGGCCGCCATCACACGCCATCACAGAAGATCGCGGTGCCTCGCTACGACCGACGACTGCCGCCCCGGAGACCGGGGCGGCCCGACCCGCACATGCCCAAAGGGGCGGACGGACCGTGTTCGGTCCGTCCGCCCCTTTGGGGCGTTCGTTCGCTACGGAAGGCCGTGCACCTTCGGGCCGACGGCGTTCGACCACGCGTGGCCCGCCGTCGCGTCCCAGTTCGTCGACCACGTCATGGCGCCGCGCAGCGACGGGTACGTCTTCGACGGCTTGAAGGAGCCGCAGCCGGTGCCGCGGGTCAGGCAGTCGAGGGCGTTGTTCACGACCGCCGGGGCGACGTAACCGCTGCCCGCGCCGCGCGTCGACGCCGGGACGCCGATCCCGACCTGTGACGGGTCGAGGCCGCCCTCCAGCTGGATGCAGGCGAGCGCGGTCAGGAAGTCCACGCTGCCCTGGCTGTAGACCTTGCCGTCACAGCCGAGCATCGAACCGCTGTTGTAGTACTGCATGTTGACGACCGTGAGGATGTCCTTCACGTTCAGCGCCGTCTGGAAGTACCCACCGGACGTGGACTGCATGTCGATGGTCTGCGGTGCCATCGTGAGCACCATCTTCGGGCCCGCCTTCGCCGAGAGCTGGCGCAGCGCCTTCGACATGTAGGTGGGGTTGATGCCGTTCTCCAGGTCGATGTCGACGCCGTTGAACCCGTACTCCTGCATCAGCGCGTAGGCGCTGTTGGCGAATGCCGTCGCGGAGGCGTCACTGTTGACGGAGATGGTGCCCTTCTCGCCGCCGACGGAGAGGATCACGGACTTGCCTGCGGCCTTCTTCGCGGCGATGTCCGCCTTGAAGTCGGCGGTGGAGGCGTAGCCGACGGCCGGGTCCAGGTTGAAGGTGATCTGCCCCGGAGTGGTGGTGGCATCGGCGAACGACACGGCGATGATGTCGTACTGCGAGGACACGTCCCGCAGCTTCTGCACGGTCGCGCCGTTGTTGAAGTTCTGCCAGTAGCCGGTCACCGCGTGCCGGGGCACGGTGCCGTCGCCGCCACCGTCGCCCTTGGGCGTCGTCACGGACACCGCCGTCGACTTCGCCGACTCGCCCGCCGCGTTCGAGGCGCTCACCTGGAAGCTGTACGTGGTCTCCGGCGTGAGGCCGGTGACGGTCGTGGAGGCGCCACTGGCCGAGGCGACCTTCGTGCCGTCGCGGTAGACGGTGTACCCCGTCGCCGTGGACGACGGTGTCCAGGACAGGTCCACCGACGTGGGCGTCTTCGTGCCCGCCGCGAGGCCGGCCGGGACGGGTGGTATCTCGACCGGGTCGGGACCGCCGCCCCCGTCGGGGCCGAAGACGCTCACGTCGTCCACGTAGTACGCGCTCTGCCCGTACCAGCCGTGTGTGTACACGGTGACCGAGGTGGTGTTCGCGCCGGTGGTGAAGCGGGTGGAGAGCTGCTGCCAGGACGAGGTGCCCGGCGTCCAGGTCGACACGTCGGTGGTACCGGTGCCGCGGGCGCCGAGATAGGCGTAGCTTCCCTGCACCCAACTGCTCAGCTGGTACGTCGAGTTCGGCTTCACCGCGACGATCTGGGAACACTCGGCGGTGCCCTGGCCGGACGGGGTGGCCTTGAGCGCCTTCGCGCCGCCGTGCACGGGGGACGTGACGGTGGCACCGCTGTTCGCGGCGCACGTCCAGTTGCTCAGGTCCGCCTCGAACCCGGCGTTCTTGGCGACGTTGACGTCCGCCGCTTCGGTGCTCGCAGCCTTGGTTCCGGCCGCGTTGGTGTCCGCCGACTGTGCGGGCGCGGCGAGGGCGGTGACGGCGAGCGCGGCGGCCGCACCGACGGCCATCGTCGTGCTGATTCTCCGGCGGACGCCGGGTCTGTCCTGGCGCACACGGTCCACGGGGTGCCTCCTGGGAGAGAGGTGAAGCACGTAAGCGACGACGGTGGCCACCGCTGTTGCGCGCATGGTTGGTCCAGACCAATAGAGTTGTCAAGACCTCAGGAGAGAAGAACCTGCAGCGGAGCACTCGATGGCCGTGGCCGCGGTCGTCCCCAGCATCTCGACCGGGAGGTCGGCCAGGAAGCAGCGCGGAGACGCGCGCGACTTGGGAGGCGCTCAGGGAGGTGGGGCTGTCCCGAAGGGGCTATGGCGCAGGGGCGTGCATTGCGGAAGGGGGGCAGCGCGGTGTCCGGTGACGTGCCAGCGGGCTGGCGGCGGGCGGCGAGACGACGCGCACGCCGGCGCGGCGACGCTATGACTTGCCGGTGATCCTGGCCGAGCCGATCGTCGCCGCGACGATCTCCCTGGCGGCGGTCCGGGTCGACGAGCTGGAGTTCAGGCTGTCCAGCGATGCCTGGTTGAGCGCGTGGACGACGAACTCGTAGGTGTTCACCGTCGAGGGCGAGCACGGTCCCTGGTAGCCGTAGAGGTTCGCGCTGCCACGGTAGTAGACCTGCCTGGCTCCCACCGGGTTGGAGGGCCGGTATGCATGGTCGACGTTTTGGGGGAGTGAGGTCGTGTTCGCCGGGATGTCGTAGATGACCCAGTGGATGAGGTTGGAGTTGTCGAGATCTCGCATGACGATCGCGTAGCTCTTGGCGGCGGTCGGAGAACCCGCCCAGGTCAGGGGAGGGGATTCGTTCCTCTTGCCGGGATCGCCTCCTCCGCCGCTGGTGCACTCGTGGACCTTGGGGATGATGCCGCCGGCGGCGAAGGCCGTGCTGGACAGGGTGAACGCGCTCCGGGTTGCCGACGGCGTCGACGAGGTCGCCGAGGCGGTGGTCGGCGAGAGGCCGACGGCCCCGGTGATGAGGAGAGCGCAAAGCACAATTCTTGCACTTCTCACGGGATGCTCCCGAGGATATTCGTGGTCGCTTGGATGTCCGTGGCGCGAGATTGGTATGCGTGCGATGGAGTCAACGTATGCATCTTGGTTTCTGATGTCATGTCACTTATCGACCTGATCGATGCACTTTTCTCGCTTTCGGTTTGTCGCCTTGGATGGGAATGTCAATCTGACGGCCTTGGCGCCTATTCGGTGGTGACGCAGAGTGGTGCTCCCCGAGGAACCGCCGAGACGGTCCTCTTCATGTTCGTCGACGGCGACGTGCCGCTCGTCCGCGCCTTTCCCGCCGTGGACGTGCAGGGTGCGGACCACGTCCTCGCGGTACAGGCCGGGGGTCGGCTTCTGTCACCGTCAGGCGCTCGTACGCCCTTGCCGGTTGGGGCACCGGCCGGAGTGACTGCCACGTCCGCACTCGCCTGCGCACTCACGCCAGCCACCCGCGCGCTCCTCGGCGGCCTAGGGGACGTCCGGCCAGTCGACCGGGTACCGGCCGTGGTTCCAGGGCGGGATCAACATGTGGTCGCCACTCCGTGCTGCCCGGTCGGCAGTTCCCTGTCCCTGAACAGCCGGCGCTGGACAGATAGTTGACGTGTCATATAGAAAGATGATGCGTCAACCAAATTGGTTTGTGCGCGCCCCACACTCCTGAGGAGATCTCCATGAGCACGTCGCCGAAGGCCGGCCTCGAAGCCCTGCTGACCCCCGAGGAGAGCGTCCTGGTACTGATCGACCACCAGCCGTACCAGTTCGCCAACCTTCACAGCCACGAGCCGATGATGGTCACCAACAACGTCGTGGGCTTGGCCAAGGCGGCCAAGGGCTACGGTGTCCCGACGATCCTGACCACGGTCGTGGAAGATCGCGGGGGCCTGCTGATCCAGCCGCTGCAAGACGTGTTTCCGGACCAGAAGCCGATCAACAGGACCTTCATCAACACCTGGGAGGACCAGGTCGTGGTGGACGCCGTGAAGGCCACCGGACGCAAGAAGCTGATCATCGCCGGTCTGTGGACGGAGATCTGTGTGGCCATGCCCGCCATCCAGGCGGCGGGCGAAGGCTTCGATGTCTACGTCGTCACCGACGCCTCCGGGGGCGTGTCGGCCGAGGCGCACGACATGGCGGTGCGGCGCATGATCCAGGCCGGAGTCGTGCCGATCACCTGGCTGGCCGTGATGAGCGAGTGGCAGCGTGACTGGGCCCGGACGGAACGCATCACGCCGGAGGACCAGATGGCGGCCCTGGGGCACACGGGTGCCACCGGGATCGCGACGGTCTGGGAGCACCAGCTCCTGAACACCCCGGTCGCCGAGACGGCCGGAGCGTAATGGCGGGGGCACTGGGGCGGTCCCGGTATCGGAGTGCCGCCCCCTTGCCCTGGCCGCCACGCGGCCGCCCAACAGGCCCGCTGTGAGCCCGTCGGGGGTGAAGACGTCGCCCGGGTCGAGCTGCGACGGTGGCACGCACACCCCGCCGGACCGATGACGCGTCAACCAGTTCACTACACTCGACCTCGTGACTGACGGGGTGAACTGGCTGACGGCGGAGGAGCAGCACGCGTGGAGGAGTTTCGTCCGGCTGCATGAGCGGCTGATGGGCCGCCTGTCACATCTGCTGCAGACGGAATCCCATTTGGCGGCGGCGGACTACGCGGTCCTGGTCAACCTGACGGACGTGCCAGAGGGCCGTCAGCGGTACCAGGACCTCGCGCGGGCACTGGAGTGGGAGAAGAGCCGGATGTCCCACCACATCACGCGAATGATCAAGCGCGGACTGGTGGTTCGGGAGGACTGCCGGGAGGACGGGCGGGGCGCCTTCGCCGTGATCACGGAAGCAGGACGTGAGGCCATCGCGGCGGCGGCCCCACTGCACGTACAGGCCGTCCGATCCCTCTTCCTGGACCATCTCACCGCGGCGGAGCTCCGAACCCTGGCGGAGATCTCCGTCCGCGTGGTGGAGAAGCTGGACGATGACGCCTGAACGGTGAGCGCCAGCCGCCCGAGGAACTGGCGACAACTGACTACGAAAGCCCAGCGAAGATTGAGCCGACGCTGCGGCCGGACAAGCGGCTCCAGTAGCGACAGGCTGACAGAGCCCGAGCCGCCGCCCACGGGGGCACCAACTCAGGCGACCGAGGAGCCCGACCTGGGTGGACTCGGCCAACATCACGGCGGGCACGCCCACCGCGTACCCGGTCTGGCCGCCTGCTGCGCCACCGGCCCGATCGTGCCCCGGCGCCCGGTCGTTTCCGCTGGCTGCGGCACACTCCACGGGGTGAGGTGGCCGGGAGTCGTGCATCGGCCGGCCCCGTTGGCGTACCACCTGAGGGGCCCGGGGGGATTCCTCGCGCGCGGGCGGCGCGTATGTGGGTGCGGGGAGCACGACAGGCGAGCGGTCACTGGCGGTGCGGAGAGATCCGGGTCCGCATGCAGGCCCAAGGCCGCCTGCGGTCCTTTGCGAGTGTTGGTGAAGGGAACTCCGCCGCCCAGCCCGCGCATGCTTGCCCGGCACGACAGTCGGTGCGTTCCGCACCGCACCCCCCCAGCTAAGCGGCACTGGGTATTGTTCCGCCGGGGTTCGACCGGGCGGCGGGTCCGGTCAGGAGGGGGAATCGTGGCCACAAGTGGTGAGCGTGCGCGGATCGTTCCGACGGAGGGCGGGCATCGCGTCACACCCGCCGAGCTGTTCTTCGACCTGGTCTTCGTGTACGCCATCACACAGGTCACCGCGCTCATGGCAGCAGACCCGACCCCGCTGCGGCTGCTCGGCGCGGGCGTCGTGCTCGCGCTGCTGTGGTGGTGCTGGTGCTGTTTCGCCTGGCTGGGGAATGTGGTGCGAGCCGACTCCGGGGCGGTGTTCGGGGTGCTCGTCGTGGTGATGGCCGTGGTCATGGTCGTTTCGCTGACCGTGCCCGACGTGTATGCGGACGCCGCCGGCGGGCTGCCGGTGCCGCTCGTCTTCGTACTGTGCTACGGGACCGTGCGGGTGCTGCACCTCGTCACCTACTGGATGTCCGCCCCCAATGACATGGTGCTCCGGGCCAACCTGCGGCGCACCGCACTGCTCTCCGTGGCGCCACCCTTCGCCCTGCTCCTGGCCGGCAGCGCCTTCAGCGGCCTCGCGCAGGTGCTGCTCTGGCTCGGCGCCGTGGCGGTCGACTACTTCGGGATCTACCTCGTCGGTGGCTCCGGCTGGCGCGTGGCCTCACCGGGGCATTTCTCCGAACGGCACGGACTGATCGTCATCATCGCCCTCGGCGAGTCGATAGTCGCCATCGGAGTGGGCGTGTCCGGGTTCACTGTGACCTGGCCCGTATTGGGAGCGGCTGCGGTGGGGCTGCTCGTGGTGGCGGGGCTGTGGCGGGTGTACTTCGGGCGGGTGAGCGCTGCGGCCGAGCACCAGCTCGCGGCATTGGGCGGTGACGACCAGACCCGCTTTGCCCGTGACGTCTACACCTTCCTGCACCTGCCGCTCGTCGGTGGGGTTGTGCTTACCGCGTTGGGGATGAAGAAGGTTCTCAAGCAGGTCGCCGACACCGGGCACTACGACCTGTCCGAGCCGTTGCACGGGGTGGTGGCCTGGGCGCTTCCCGGTGGTGTGGGGGTGTTCCTGGCCGCCGCCGCGGCGATCTTGTTTCGCACGGCCGGGCAACGTTCCGTGCCGCTGATCGCCGGCGGCGCGCTCTGCCTCTGCGCGGGGGTGGTGGTCGCGGTGGTACCGGCGCTGGTTGCGCTTGTGGTGTTGGCGGGGGTGGTGGCGGGGGTGCTGGCTCTGGAGGGGCAGCGGACCGTGAGCGCGAAACCTGCCTCGCCTCAGGTGAGTTGACCTCTGAGGGCCGTGAGGCGGCACCTTCCGGTTTGCGGGCCGGCAGGAAGGCACGGTGACCGCGCCCCGTCCCCTCAGCGACGTAACGCGTGGTGCCCCCGGCAGGGCACAGACAGATGGGAACCGTTGCGGTTCGCGGCCACCGGGGGCACGGACCACCATCGTTGCGGGGCCGTATCCGCACTTCGACCATCACGCCGGATGGCGGATCGGCCCCATCGCGTATCGCCTGACCGTCGAAGCGCAAGATCCGGCTGACGGCCACACGCGGGAAGGCGCACCACCTGGGCACGTGGAGCATCCGCGAGCTCTCCGCAAAGCTCTTGCCACACCACCGTGACTCCTGAACGCACCGGGCCCGCCGTTCGCACAGACGCCCAACGCGACGCCTGCGCAAGATCACCTGAGGGTTGCAATCAGGCACTGCGCCGTGCCGACGTTCTGGCGCTGGTGTCGCGGCTGGTACGCGCAGCAAGGGCATCGACGAGCCGCCCGCCGCTCTGGTCGGCCTTCCCGAGCTGGCCAGCAGGCGTCTGTAACGGTCGGCCGCGAGGCGGGGCGGGGGTACGTCCCAGCCCCGCTCGGCTGCGGAGGCCCTCCTGTGCTCCCGCGGGCTCGGCAAGATCATGGAGGAGCTGGCAGGGGAGGTGCAGTGTGGCGAAGCTGAAGAAGAATCGAGGTGTGCGGATCTCGTTCGTCGAGGGCACCTGCGGGAGTCCTACGACTTCGAGGTCTCTTTATCGCTGGGCCACTCAAACAGAACGACGTGCCAGTGGCTCTCCTCGTACACCAGATCAACTGTCTCCCGCAGCGGGGTCCCTCCACTGGCAGAGGCCGTCAAGGCGACCCTGCCCATATAATCGCCCATTTGGTCGTACTTAATGGGTGCTTTCGTGATGGTTAGCCCCTTACCGCCCTTGGATTGGATGATTTCATCTGCCTGCTTCCGCGACCACGGCTCATTGGGGGCGTCTCCCACCTCCAGGAGGGCCTTCACGTCACGGTCATTGAGGGCTTCGACGTAGCGCTCGACTGCATTCGGGGCCCCAGAGGGTGGGGAACTGCTACCAGGGTTATTACTGTCATCAGAGGTACCCCCGGCGTCGGCGGAGCCACAGCCCGCGGTAAGGAGCAACGCAATAGTTGCTACGAGTATGTGTCGCCTGCTCATGGCGCCTCCAAGGTCGGCCGACCGTCAGCTTCTCAGGTGCGGTGGGAATGCCACCAGGCACGGGGATAATTGCGAAGGATCTTCTTGAGGCTCCTGTTGTGCACATTAGGAGCGTGATGGGCGAGCCGGGAGTTACTGGGCGTTGCCTTGGTGGCGATCATCGTGTGGTTGATGTTGTTGTTCTTGTCGAAGTCCGCTTGCGGAACATCAGTCATGGACAATTCTTGCACGTAACGAAGGATGCGAATCCTCTTGGATCACTTCTTCCCGAACCAGTACCAATTCTCGGCCCCGGCCCAGGTGTAACTTGTATGTATCCTTTGAGTTGAGCCGTAGAACCAGCTCGAGTTGCGCTTGCGGCGGTCTCCGTTGCATTTCAAGCCACCCGCATGCATGGCTTGGGATATGAAATTAGTGCAGTCGCTGCTGTATCTCCAGTAGGCGTCGTTGTTCGGGATCATAAAGTCCGCCGCGGACCGGATCCTGGACCACCTCGCGCCGCTGCTGGCGATCTCTCCGGCCCGCCGCAAACGGGAAGACACCGTGCACATCGTCGACGGCACCCTGATGCCCACCCGGGACCGCAGTATCGCGGCCTGGAGCAAGAACTACCGGTACTCGACGAACCTGCAGGTGGTCATCGACGCAAACAGTCGCCTGGTGGTGGACATCGGCGATCCGCTGCCCGGCAGCCGCAACGACTGCCGGACCTTCACCGAGTCGGGAGCCGACCGGGCCTGGCGTGGGGTTCCCACCATCGCCGATGGCGGCTGCCAGGGCACCGGACTGCTCATCCCGCACCGCAAGAGACGAGGCCAACAGCGCCTGAGCCCGCAGCAGGACGCTGAGAACGCCGTCCACCGTCGAGCCCGGGCACGCGTCGAACATGCGCTGTCCCGCCTGAAGAACTGGAAGGTGCTGCGGAACTGTCGCCTCAAGGGCAACGGCGTTCACCAGGCAACGCTCGGCATTGCACGCCTCCAGAACATGGCCCTCACCGGATAACTCACACCCCGTACGGGACAACCTCTAGGTGAAACGGCCTCTTAACCCGGCTTGCGGCGGACCGCCGGAGCGACTCTCGGCACGGGTTTCGGCGGCTCCGTGAGGCCCGGAGCCCTTTGCACGCTCCGCTCAGTAGGCGGCGCGCCAAGTGCCGGCCACGGCGACGAGGACGCCCACGTCCAGCAGCACGCCGACGCTCAGCCATGGGTCGAACCAGGCTGCTTTGAGGATCAGCCCGCTCGATGCCCCGACGAGGGCGGTGGTGGGTCACCAGTCGCTGCCTGCGAGCACTCCGGCACCGGCAACGGCGTAGACCACGGCCGTGTACCAGGCAAGCGCCAGTGGCGTGGCCCGGGCCGTCGCGGGCCTGACATGGAACCGCTGACAGCGCCCAGGAGCGCCCTGGAACGAACGGCGTGGGCTCGTCGAGGGACCTCAGCGTCGTCCGCGCTCACCTGTGCCGACGGACGAGGTCGACGTGATCCCGTGTCCTGGTCGCCGGGCCCCGCTGACCCGAGCGCACGGCGAACCGGTCGAGGACTGCGGTTGGTATGACGACGAACGGGGCTTCACCCATCGGTTGTTGGACTTGACGGAGTACGTCGTCGCCCGGCTCCCATAGGACTGACAGGGCGGGGGGCGTCGTGCACCAGTACGTGCGTCCCCTCCTCACGCAGAAGCAGGGTGGTGTGTGTCTGCCGGGCCGATGCCCGAACGAGGCCGCCGCTGTCCTCGGGCCCGCCCCGCTCCTTGCCCTGGTGGACATCGGCGGTGACGGCCTCTCCGAACGGCCGCCGCCGGGCAGGCTCCGCAGCACGCCCTCTTCGAGCCCCTGGCCGGAGCCGGCCACGCGCGTCCCGGAGGACCATGGGCCCCGTGCGGAAGGCGTGGGCTTCGTTCGTGCCCGTGCCGCTCCGCCGAGCACAGGGGACTGTGCACGAAACAAGCAGGAGGTTTGCTCGTGCCGCGGTGCCTGGCACCCCCGCCCTTCGCCCCTCGCGGGGCCGAAGGGCCCGGCGGAGCGACTGACCGGGGCAGCGCAGGGGGGCCGACCGGCCGCCACCGAGGGACTGTTGCGGCCGGGGTGGGAGGTGGCATGAGTGGCAGAGTTCAAGTGCCCCCGAGAAGTCCCCGACGGACCCCGGAGCGCACGCACATCCCATGCCGCGTCCTTCGCCGGCGTCTCTCCCCTCACCTTCGAAAGGCCCCTCCATGCCCTTTCACGTCGAATCCGAGGCCGGTCAACTGAAACAGGTCGTCCTGCACCGGCCCGACCTGGAACTGAAACGCCTCACACCCACGAACAAGGACGCGCTCCTCTTCGACGACGTGCTGTGGGTCAAACGCGCCCGTGAGGAGCACGACGCCTTCGCCGACGTCCTGCGCGACCGGGGTGTCCGCGTGCACCTCCTCGCGGACCTGCTCGCCGAGACGCTGTCCGGTGTCGACGCGCGGCAACTCGTCCTTGACCGGGTGTTCGACGAGCGGGAGTTCGGTGTCCTCGGCACGGACCGGCTCCGCGCGTACTTCGATTCCCTGGAGCCGGAGGCCCTGACCGCGTGCCTCATCGGTGGCGTCACGAAAGGCGAGCTGCTCGACCGCACGAACTCCATACCCGGCCTCCGGGCGCACGCCATGGCGCCCGACGACTTCCTCCTCGCGCCCCTGCCCAACCACCTCTTCACCCGCGACACGTCGTGCTGGGTGTACGACGGTGTGAGCGTCAACCCGATGAAGAAGCGCGCCCGGCGCCGGGAGACAGTGCACTTCGAGGCCATCTACCGGCACCACCCCCTGTTCGAAAAGGGGGAGTTCAGCCGGTGGACCGATGGGCAGGAGGCGTATCCCGCCACCATCGAGGGCGGCGACGTCCTGGTCATCGGCAAGGGTGCCGTCCTCATCGGCATGAGCGAACGCACGACGCCGCAGGCCGTGGAGAACCTCGCCCTGCGGATGTTCGCGGAGGGCTCCGCCCGGCGGATCGTGGCCGTCAACCTGCCCAAGCGCCGCAGTTTCATGCACCTCGACACCGTCATGACGATGGTCAGCGGTGACACCTTCACCCGCTACGCCGGACTCGGCGTGCTGCCCTCCTCCACGATCGAACCCGGCGAGGGCGGGCAGGGGCTGAAGGTCACCGACCACGCGCCCCACCACATGGACCAAGCCATCGCTGACGCCCTGGGGTTGCCGTCCATCCATGTCCTCACCCCCAGCCAGGACGTCCGGTCCGCCGAGCGGGAGCAGTGGGACGACGGCTGCAACGTACTGGCCGTCGAGCCGGGCGTGGTCGTCGCCTACGAACGCAACGTGACCACCAACACCCACCTGCGCAAGAGCGGGATCGAGGTCATCACCGTGCGAGGCAGTGAACTCGGCCGTGGCCGCGGCGGCCCGCGATGCATGAGCTGCCCCATCGAGCGCGAGGCCGTCTGAGCGCGCACCGGCCCGACCATCGCGCCCGCCCCACCCCCGTGGACATCGAGGAGACCGACCATGCCTGTCGACCTGCTTCACCGCCCGTTCCTGAAGGAACTCGACTTCACCTCCGAGGAGTTCCACCACCTGCTGGAGCTCTCCGCCTCCCTCAAAACAGCGCGCCGCGAGGGCCGTGAGGAGCAGCGGTTGCGCGGCAAGAACATCGCCGTCATCTTCGAGAAGACCTCGACGAGGACCCGTTGCGCCTTCGAGGTGGCCGCTCACCAACAAGGCGCGCACGTCACGTATCTCGACCCGGCCGGCTCACAGCTGGGCCACAAGGAGTCCGTCAAGGACACCGCACGCGTCCTCGGCCGTTACTACGACGGCATCGAGTACCGCGGCAGCAATCAGAACCTGGTGGAGGAACTCGCCCAATACGCCGGCGTTCCGGTCTGGAACGGCCTGACCGACCAGTGGCACCCCACGCAGTCGCTCGCCGACGTGCTCACCATGTGGGAGCACACCGACCGGCCACTGAACCAGGTGTCCTTCGCCTACCTCGGAGACGCCAGGAACAACGTCGGCAACTCGCTGCTCATCGCCGCGGCGATGCTCGGCATGGACGTCCGCATGGTCGGCCCCCGCTCCCTGCACAACGCCTCCGACGTCGTGGACGAGGCGCGACGGGCAGCGGCCGTCAGCGGCGCGCGGATCACGCTGACCGAGGACGTGACCGAGGGGGTGACCGGCGTTGACTTCCTCTACACCGACGTATGGCTCTCGATGGGCGAGCCGCCGGAGAAGTGGGACGAGCGCATCACCCTGCTCAAGCCGTACCAGGTGACCGCCAAGACCCTGCAGATGACGGGCAACCCGATAGTCAAGTTCATGCACTGCCTTCCCGCCTTCCACAACAGCGACACCGGCGTGGGCGCCGGGATCGCGGCCCGGACCGGCCTGACCGCGCTGGAAGTCACCGACGAGGTCTTCGAGTCCTCGCACTCCATCGTGTTCGACCAGGCCGAGAACCGGCTCCACACCATCAAGGCGGTTCTCGTCGCCACCCTCAGCGACTGAACGCCCCCCGGACCACTGGAGAACACCTCATGCGTGTAGTCGTCGCATTGGGCGGCAACGCCCTGCTCCGCCGCGAGGAACGGCCGGACGCCGCCGTGCAACTGAAGAACGTCCGCACTGCCGTGGACGCGCTGGCTCCCCTCGCACGCCGGCACGAGCTGGTCATCACCCACGGGAACGGGCCGCAGGTCGGTGTGCTCGCCCTGGAGAGTGCCGCCGATCGCTCTCTGAGCAGTGCCTACCCCTTCGACGTCCTCGGCGCGGAGACGCAGGGCATGATCGGCTACTGGCTGCTCCAGTCGCTGCAGAACGCCTTGCCGGAGCGTCAGATCTGCGCCCTGCTGAACCAGACACTCGTCTCCGCGGCCGATCCCGCCTTCACCGATCCGGCCAAGTTCGTGGGCCCCGTCTACGACCGGGCCGAAGCCGAACGGCTGGCCAGCGAACGCGGCTGGACCGTCAGGCAGGACGGCAGCCACTGGCGACGCGTGGTGCCCTCTCCCCGTCCCCAGCGGGTCGTGGAGACCCGGCTGATCCGGCTCCTGCTGAACTCAGGGGCGGTGGCCGTGTGCGCCGGGGGCGGGGGCGTACCGGTGATCCGTGACGAACAAGGGCAGCTGACCGGCGTCGAAGCCGTGGTGGACAAGGACCTCACCGCAGCCCTTCTGGCCGAAGCGCTCGACGCCGACGCGCTCCTGCTGCTCACGGACGTCCCCCACGTCTCGCTCGGCTACGGGACCCCCGAGGCCCGGCCCATCGGACGGACCACGCCCGCAGCCCTGAGGGCCCAGCGCTTCCCGGCCGGTTCCATGGGGCCCAAGGTCGACGCTGTGTGCCGGTTCGTCGAGCTCACCGGCGGCATGGCGGCCATCGGCGCCCTGGAGGACGCCGAGGCCATCCTCGACGGTGCTGTCGGCACCGTCGTCACTCCCGGCGGTCGCGAGATCGGCCGTGACGGACCACGGGACCTGACATGACTGGCAACAGCGCGCCTGCACCCCCGCAGCCGACCGGGGCGGCACCCCCTGACCCGCCCGAGGGCCCTCGCCGGCGCTTCCGGTTCCCGTCCGCCTTCACCATTCTGGTCGCCGTCACCATCGCCGTCTGGGCCCTGACGTTCGTGATCCCCGCCGGCCGCTACGAGGTGCGGGGCGGCAGCCCCGTCCCGGGCACCTACCACTCGGTGGAAACGGGGGCCGGTTTCCAGGACCGGCTGAAGGATCTGTTCCTCTCCCCGGCCAACGGCCTGTACGGCGTGACCGACGACGGGTCCGGCCTCACCACGCCCGGCGGGACCGGCTCCTTCGCGGGGGCTGCCGGGGTGTTCCTCTTCATCCTGGCCGTGGGCGCGTTCATCACCGTGACGATGCGCACCGGCGCCCTGACCGCCGGAGTGGCCAGGCTCGCCCAGCGCCTGCGTCACCGCAGGACTCTGCTCCTCGTCGTCCTCCTGACGATGTTCTCCCTCGGCGGGACCACCTACGGCATGGCCGAGGAGACCCTCGGCTTCTACGGGCTCATGATCCCCCTGGTCCTGGGCCTCGGGTACGACCGCATGGTCGCCGCGACCGTGATCATGGTGGGCGCCGGGGTCGGAACCCTCGCCTCGACGGTCAATCCCTTCGCCACCGGGGTGGCGTCCGACAGCGCCGGCATCGGAACGGGAGAGGGAATCGCCCTGCGGCTGTCGATGTGGGTCTGCCTGACCGCGCTCGCAGCCGCCTACGTGGCGCGCTACGCCCGCCGCGTCGCCGAGGACCCGTCGAGATCGCTGACGCCGCTCTCCGAGGAGGACCGCCGCATCGAGAGCGCGAGCGGCAGTACGGACGCACTCTCGCGCAGGCAGCGCGCCGTCCTGTGCCTCTTCGCGGCCGCCTTCCTCTTCATGATCTTCGCCGTGGTGCCCTGGTCCGATCTGCACGTCACCTTCTTGCCCACGCTGGGGTGGTACTTCCCCGAACTGGCTGCCCTGTTCATCGCGGCGGCGGTCGTCGTCGGGCTGGTCGGCGGCCTCGGCGAGAAGGGGACGACGACCGCCATCACCGCCGGGGCGGGGGATTTCATCGGAGCAGCGATGATCGTCATGCTGGCCCGAGGCGTCACGGTGATCATGAACAACGCCAGTGTCACCGACACCGTTCTCGACGCTCTCCGGAATGCGGTGGCCGACACGTCCTCGGGCGTATTCGGCGTCCTGATGTTCCTGGTGAACCTTCCCCTGGCCTTCTTCGTCCCGTCCTCGTCGGGCCACGCGGCCCTCGCCATGCCCATCCTCGCTCCGCTGGCCGACTTCGCGGGAGTGAGCCGGTCCCTGGTGGTGACCGCGTACCAGTCGGCCTCCGGATGGGTGAACCTCGTCACGCCCACGTCGGCCGTCGTCATGGGCGGCCTCGCCCTGGCCAAGGTCCGCTACGACCAGTACCTGCGCTTCATGGCGCCATTGATGGGTGTCCTTCTGGTGGCCATCGCCGGGTTCCTGGTCATCGGTGCGGCGGTGAGCTGAGCCCGATCGTTCCCGGAGGCACGCGAGGCCCAGGACATGGCCGACGGTGCACTGCGGCACTCCGGCAGTCCACTGGATGACGGTGCTGTCGCGGGGAGGGCGGTGGGACGGTGGCCAAGCCGCCTCCCGCACCGCGCCGCACCGCGCGTCGGGACAGGGGCGTTCCGCAGCCCTCCGGGCCGTACGAGGCGGATCGGTGCGGTGGCCGCCTCACCGGGGGAGGGCTCCGACGGCGGCAGCACAAGGAACGTGCCGGTTGAACCGGAGCGAAGACTCCTCGTACGAAGCTCCGGGAGAAGAAGGGGGAATCAGCGCAGGAGGTGGCGAAGGCCCTGGGCTGCTCCCGTACGAAGCTCGCCCGCGTGGAGATCGGAGAGAACGATCTACCGCGTGGGGGACTTGGAACTCCTCATCGACCGCCTCGACCCGGGCCTTCCGCGAGGGGACCGGGAGACGCTGCTTCAGTTGCACCGGGAGTCGCTGAGCAAGGAACCGTGGATGCCGTACAAGTCGTATATGCCGTCGAAGATGCCGACGTTTCGCGGCTTGGAGCAGGACGCCAAGGCGATGCGGGCTTGGCAGCCTGCGTTCGTGTATGGCCTCTTCCAGACGAAGGACTACGCAACGGCGCTCTACCAGACCGCCAAGCCGGTGGACGGGACGACAACCGAGTACATCGAGCAGAACGTCAGGTTGAGGGTTGAACGGAAGGAACTGATCATCCGCTCGGAAGAGCCTCTGGAGCTGCGCATCATCATGGACGAGACGGCGGTCCGCCGGATGGTCGGCGGCCCCGAAGTGATGCGGGATCAGTACGACGAGATCGTGAAGCTGGGCGAACTGGACAACGTGACCATCCAGATCCTGCCGCACGATGTCGTCACCTATCGCTCGGAAAGCAACTTCACGATCCTCGACTTCTCCGAAACCCTTGACCCTGTGGTGCAAGCCGACATGTCCAACACGATCAGTGTCAGCGACGAACGGCAGGAGGTTCAGCGCAATATCCGCCGCCTCGACGCCATGCGCGATAGCGCTCTACCCCCGGCCCGAACGGCCGGGTGCCTGCAACGACTAGCACGAGAGTGGCAGTAGCCATCAATGCCGAGATCATGGCCCCTGATGTGGCCCCAGAGTCCGCCTGGTTCAAGTCCTCCTACAGCGACGACAGGGCGGCAACTGCCTTGAGATTGCTGCGCTGACCAGCCAGGTCGGCATCCGTGACTCGAAGAACAAGACTGGCCGAGCGCTCGTCGTGCCGGTTGCCGCGTGGTGCTCGTTCGTCAGCGGCCTGGTGCACTCCGGCGACGTGAATTTCGGCACGGTCGGTCAGTAGGGTCACCACCGACTTCGAAGGGAGGAACATGGTGTTCAACAGATCCACCGAGCTCGCGCCCGGGGACGCCTGGTTCAAGTCTTCGTGCAGCGGAAGCAGCGGAGGGCAGTGCTTCGAGTGCGCCGATGTGATCCAGGTGCACAGCGGTATCGCTGTGCGCGACTCGGAGAGCCCTGAAGGACCCGCTCTGCTGTTCACGGTCGAGGTGTTCAGCGGATTCAGCGCAGCGGTAGGCGGAAACGAGTTCGAACAGCTCTGATCCGCCTCCGGTGACATGGCAGTGGCCCGCGTCCCCCCCGCTGATATCGGGGGGTGCAGGCGCTGACCCGTGCTGGGAGGGCCGGGGCGTGAGCGGGTCGTTGAGTGAAAGGCAGGAGCGCATCGTCCGGTCCGCGCGTGCGTGGGTGGCCGAGCACGGTGAGGCGCCGTGGCTGCGAGAGCTCGGGGCGGCAGTGGGGTTGTCGAGTCCTTCGACGGTGCGCTACCACCTGCAGAGGATGCGGCAGTTGGGCACGGTCGTGGAGACGCGGGGCCGGCGTAGCGACCGGTGCCCGCACTGCGGGCAGTGAGCCCCGGCCGACGGTTCCACGAAGGCGGGGCGGCTCGAAGGAGTCGGCGCGAGGACCGGTGCCGTCGGACGAAGCCGGCCCGATCCGCGAACCTCACCGCGGCCCCTTGTCCAGATCCGCTACCACCCTGACCAGCGGCGGGTTTCGCCGTGACCACGCTCGCTATCGCGGCTGTCAGACCGCGGGCAAGGGGGTTTCCTGCACGCTGCTTCCTCGATGACCGCCCACCAGGGGCGGCCTGGAGCGAAAGATCCTCCGCGATGACCATGTACCGACCACCGGCGGGCGCGCCACGCGCCTGCCCCGACCGTGAGCTCGACTGGTACGGGGCAAGCCGCCCCGGCTTCCTGCGGTGCGCACTTGGGACGCCATGGTGGGACCCACTTTGGTGTTCTGCGCCGGGCCGGACGGACAGACCGCGGGTCACCACCCAGATACGGTCGCCTGCCGCATCCTCACAGCCTTCTTCTCTCCCCCTGAACTTGGGAGGGATGTCCCTGGAGGTGAGCATCGGGTCCAGGGGGGGGCGGATGCCCTCTGCAGCCGGGCCTGGCCGACGCCCGGCCGGCGGCCGCGTGCGGGCAACGGGGGAGCGGAGCTGATGGCGGGCAGGCGGAAGATGAACCCGGCGGGGTCGACGAACAACCTGCGCGGGTGATGAGGATCTGTGAATTCGGCCAGTGATGCTCTTCCTTCCCCAGTTAGTCGCTGTCGGCAACGAGGGGCGGGGGCGCCGGTAGGAACCGTGTCACCGATCCTGCTGGCTTATTGTGCGGTGGCCTCGACGGTGTCCTCCGACTTGCGGGCCAGCAAGTGGGCGTCGAGGAAGCCCCGCTCAGAGGCCGGGTCGTGGAGCAGCCGCGCGAACGTGACGAGCCCGGACCGGGCCAGCAGCTCGGCGAACCGGTCCGCCGGCCAGCTATAGGCGGGCGTCACCTTGTGGTCGAAGCGGAGCGGCTCAGGCCCCTCGGTCCCAAAGAAGGACACCAGGAGCAGGCCCCCTGGTGCCAGGACACGCGCCTGCTCGGCGAGCAGCGCGGGCAATTCCCCAGGCGGGGTATGGATCATCGAGTAGTGGGCCAGCACGCCGCCGAGCGCGCCGTCCTCGACTGGCAGGGCCTCCATGCGCGCCTCGTCGAACTGCAGCGCCGGATGGGCCCGCCGGGCGTGGTCGACCATGGCTGGGGAGAGGTCGAGCCCGAAGGCATCCAGCCCCAGGTCATGCAGCATGGCCGTCAGATGTCCGGGCCCGCAGCCGACATCGGCCGCCCGCGGGTTCCCCGTCCCGCGCACGAGCTCGGCGAAGGTGCCGATCATGTTCCGCGAGAACGGCTGCGTCTCCAGCCGGTCAGCGAACATCGACGCATACAGCTCGACGACCCCGTCGTAGGCCGCCCTGGTCTCGTCCTGGTGCTCCGCCACGGGAAGGAAGTTAACACCCGCCGTTCGCAGCTGTTCTCCCACCTCGTGCCGAATCCCGCGCCCGTCGCCGCAGACGCTCTCGCTACCACGACAAGACCACCACCCGGCTCCGCAACGAGGCCGGTGGGACCCGGAGCCGATACGCCGTTGGCAACCACAGTCGGTCACCAACTGGCTGGGTTCCTCGGGAAACCGGCGACAGTTGATTAGGCGATCACACCAGTAAGACCCCTATTCGGTCACGCGGCGAGGGAGAGGTCGAGTCGGGCAAGGTGGCTGACGTGGGTGCGGTCGAGCGGGTGGCCGTTCCACCAGGCATCGAGGCGGATGAGGTTGAGCGCAACGGCGGAGAAGACGTGCTCCAGGTGGGTCTTCTGGAGACCGAGGTAGCGGGCACGTCTCATCCCGGTGACCGCGTCGGCCTGGTGGATGGTTCCCTCGATGCCCGCGCGGGTTCCGTACCTGGCTCGCCACTGCTCGTCGTCCTGCTGGAGGCGGGCATGGTCGAGGACTTCTTGCAGCTCGCGGGGTTGCAGGGAGAGGGTCCGGCCGCCGGTCTTCGAGCGGGTGCACTCGTCGCGCACCGGGCAGGGGCGGCATGTCTCCTTGTCGAACTTGATGACGATGGCCTTGGTACCGCGCAGGGTGGCGGGGCTCCACCAGGTGCTGGTGTCTCCGCGTGGGCAGGTGGCCTGCCGCTTGTCCCAGTCGATGGTGAACGCGGTGCGGTCGAACCCGGCGCCGGCACGCGCCTGAGGTGAGCTGTTCATCAGGACCGGGGTGACCAGGGTGACTCCGAAGTTCTTCTTCATGCCCACGATCAACTCGGCGGAGGCGTAACCGGAGTCGAGGAAGTGCTCGGCGGGCAGGAGATCGCGGGCGGCGAGCATGTGATGGACCGGTTCGGTCATTTCCGCATCGGTCACTGTGGCGTCGGTGGTCGCGATGCTGGTGATCAAGCGCGGCGGCGGTCCGTCGGCTCCAAGGGGCGTCGCCTGGCCGGTAGCCGCGTCCAAATCATCGGCATCGTCGCAGGACTCACTGATGTGGATCTTGTAGCCGCTCCACCAGGAGCCCTGTTTGAGGCCGTAGCGCGCGTCGGTGTCGTACGGAGAGGCCAGCCTCAGTCTGCCGGGCGGGAGGTCTTTGCTCTCCCGCCGCTTCACCTCCGCTCCGGCTTCGGACACGGTGCGGTGGTAGTTCTGCACCCACATCGTGCGCAGGACCTGCACCGCCGGGAGTTCGCGCAGCCAGGACGGAGCATCAGGGGCATGCACCGCCTCCAGCAGCGCGAACCCGTCCCGGCCGTAGACCAGAGCCATCTCCTCGCGCTTGCTCGTGGAAGCCGGCGGATGCCAGGAGTGAGTCCGTGGGCCGTAGCGGTCGGCCCATTCCCGAACGGACACCGCCCCGGCCAGCCAGTCCGGGGCCGCACAGGCCAGCGCCTCCAGCGTGGCCCGCAGTGTTTCCCCGGCCAGCTCCAGCCTGTTCAGGTCGCGGACCGCCGCCAGCACGCGGGTGGAGTCGGTGCGCTGCCTGCCTCCCGCCTTCACCAGGCCCCGGTCCTTGAGGGCGGTCAGCAGCAGGTCGAGCACCTTCTCCTCCATCCCGTGCTCGACCAGCCGCGTGCGGAACTCGGACAGCACTGAGGCGTCGAACCCGGGATCATCCAGCTCCAGGCCGAGCGCGTACTTCAGGTCCATGCCGTACCGCACCCGATGCGCTGCCGCCCGGTCGGTGAGGTTCTCGGCGAACTGCAACACCGTCACCAGCGCCAGCTGGCCCGGTGACCAGCCCGGCCTCCCTCTGGACCCGAACGCCTCGGCGAACTCGGCGTCCGCGAACAACTCGCCCAGCTCGTCACGGACCCGCATCGCCAACGGGTACGGGCCCCGTGCCGCCACCGCCCGCGCCACCTGCGCGGTCAGCTCAGGCACGGTCGGCCACGGCCTCGGCCGCATCGACATTCCACACCCCACCCGCGACCGGGATCGCCAAGACGGCCGCTGCTGTCCCGACCAACGAGCCGCCAGCCCCGCCGGGCACGGAATAAGCCAGCAGGATCGTCACCAGCCGCAAGAGAACGGTCAGGGCTTCGTAGCCGCAGCCTTCTCGGCTGGGCACGGCGCGATCTTTCCTTGTCGAAGCGTGAGGAGCCCGTACCGCGCCGGGTAAATCCGTTTGCGTCCCCGGCTGGCTGACCTACTCTGTCGGAGGTCATGTGCGGCGGGGCCCCTGCCGCACCATTCGGCGCGTTCGGCGTCGATGCGTACCGCGTGCCCGGCCGGGAGGAGGTGGGAAACATGGACTGGAACTGGACAACGAGTGTTGCGGCCATAGTTGCCCCCGGCCGTGTGCCCCCGTTCGGCGCGCGGTAGGACTCTCCCCCTTGCGGCACCTCATGGTGGTGTCCGCTGCTCTCGCGATCCCTTGTGTCGCGTCCCGGGGTGTAGGACCGCGCGTCTGCTCCTACACCTCCGACACAGAATGTGATCGCCTTGACCGAGAAGTCCTCCCCCGGGGACACCGTGCCCACGCCGGCCCCCCACACCACCGCGAACGCTGCCGAGTTGCCCTATCCGAAGCGGTGGTGGGCCCTCGGCGTCATCGCAGGCGCCCAGCTCATGGTGATTCTCGACGGCACGATCGTGAACATCGCCCTGCCCTCCGTCCAGAACGGACTGGGCATGTCGGATGCGAACCGGCAGTGGGTGATCACCGCATACTCCCTGGCCTTCGGCGGCCTGCTCCTCCTCGGCGGCCGGATCGCCGACCTGGTCGGCCGCAAACGCACCTTCATGATCGGCCTGGTCGGATTCGCCGCCGCCTCCGCGCTCGGCGGCGCGGCCGACGGCCCCGGCACTCTGTTCGCGGCGCGGGCCCTGCAAGGGGCCTGCGCGGCCGTCCTGGCCCCCTCCGCACTGTCCCTGCTGACGACGACGTTCACCGACCCCGACGAGCGCGGCAGAGCGTTCGGGATCTACGGCGCGCTCGCCGGGGGCGGCAGCGCCATCGGGCTGCTGGTGGGCGGCCTGCTCACCGAGTACGCGACCTGGCGCTGGTGCCTGTACGTCAACGTCCCCATCGCGCTGGCCGCCCTCGGCGGCGCGCTGGCCCTCCTCAAGGACAGCCCCGGCCAGCGCGGGGTGCGCCTCGACGTCCCCGGCGCGCTGCTCGCCTCCGGCGGGCTCGTGGCGATCGTGTACGGCTCCAGCGACGCCGAATCCGCCGGCTGGGCCGACCCGTTGGTCCTGACCCTGTTCGCGGCCGGTGTGGTCCTGCTCGCCGTCTTCGTGTGGTGGCAGTCCCACGCCAAGCATCCGATGCTGCCGCTGCACATCGTCAGGGACAGAACCCGTGCGGCGGCGCTCGCGACGATGGGCCTGGCCACCGTCGCCATGTTCGGCGCCTTCCTGTTCCTGACCTACTACCTCCAGGCCATCCTCGACTACTCACCCGTACGGACCGGACTGGCGTTCCTGCCGATGTCCGCCACGATCGTCATCGGCGCGACGCAGATCGCCGCCCGGCTCCTGCCCCACACCGCCCCCCGCAACCTGATGGCCCCCGGCATGCTCCTCGCGGCCGTCGGCATGCTGCTCCTGACCCGCCTGAGCATGAACTCCGCCTACACCACCGGGGTGCTGCCCGCGCTGGTGCTGCTCGGCCTGGGCATGGGACTGACATTCATGCCGGTCTACGCGACGGCGACCGCCGGGGTCGCCCCGAAGGACGCCGGAGTGACGTCCGCGACCGTCTCCACCTTCCAGCAGATCGGCGGCTCCCTGGGCACCGTCCTGTTGAACACGATCGCGTCGTCCGCCGCCACCCACTACATCGACGCCCACCCGTACACGAGCCGGGGCCTGGGGGAGGGCATGGTGCACGGCTTCACTGTCGCGGCCTGGTGGTCGGCGGGCGCCCTGCTCCTTGCAGCGCTGGTCGCGGCCATGGCCAAGACGCCTGAGAAACCCTGACGAAGAGATCTCCGAGGTCGTTGGACCACTCCGGATCGGATGGTGTTCCTTGGCATCCCGTTCGCGCTCCACACCGGGATCGCCTGGGAGCACCTGCCGCAGAAACTCGGTGTCGGCTCCGGCATGACCTGCTGACGCCGCCTGGCCAAGTGGTCCGAGTGGGCCGACGCGGGAATGCGACCCCGGAGGGCCTCTTCGCCGAGCTCCGCAGCGCGAACGCCGCGGACTTCCCCCGGGCCGCGGTCGACGGCTCTCCCGCCCCCGCGCTGAAGGGCGAGCCAAGACCGGACAAAGTCCCGTCGACCGGGGCAGGACGGGCAGCAAGCATCACCTGATGCGCCCACGCCATATCGGCGGCTTCAGGTGGGGAGTCAAGGTGAGCAAGTCTGTCCCACCCTCGAGCGCAGGGTGGGGAAGTTCAACTTCCCGGGACTCGTGGTGTGCGGGTGGAGTATGTGGAGGCGCTCGTGGACGGGACTTTGGTCCAGCTGTCCAGTACATGCTCGTCGAGAGTGTGTCCGGACTGCGGTGTCACATCCCGCCGGACATCTCGATCAACAGCCCGGGGGCCTCGCTCGTTGCGCCTCACGGACCGCCACCCGATCAGCGGCCACATGGAAGAAGCTCACTGGTGCACCGATGGCCCGTCATCTGGGTCTGAGGGCGGAGCGAAACCGATGGGGCGCACGGGGGGTCGCCCGCACCGTGCGGCCGTGACCGGAACGTACGCCACCTCCGTCAGGGGCATGCGCCCGCGCACACTGTGTGACGATGCGCCCCTAAGTGCGCCCCCATCGGGCCGGGCGGAGCCGCCCTTCGGGCCTGTCGCTCGTGTCCGGGCGCACCGCAATTGACCCGCTCGTGTCAATGCCGCGGGTCTTGCCGAGGGCTCGCAGGCTCATGGATCCGGCCAACTGGTTTTCACCGGCTAGTTGTTCACGGGGTGAATCCGGAATCCATTGCTGGTCAGATGGGTTTTCGGTCACTTGTCCGCAGGGTAGAACGCGCCGTGTTCCGCAGGCGTGTGTTTGAGGAGGTGGCAGCCGGGCACTTGGGGCAGGCGGCAGCCCGGCCATGGCTGTCGTGCGAGGTTGAGGCTTCGCGGAAGCTACTCGCCGGTTACTGCGCGCGGCAGCAAGAGCACTATCCGTTCAACTTTAGGGGGTTGCTATCCCGTGACCCACCGTGAAGACTGTGGCCGAGTTCCACCGGGACGAAGGGGGTTCGAGTGCGCACTGAGCAGAGCGTCGGACAGGTTCCGGCAGGGTGTGCGCACCGCCTCACCCCGTTCCCGGGTATTCGGCCTCAGGGGGGCCGCCACCAGTTCGTAGGTGCATGGGGAAGCACGCGCCCAGCCAGCGGCGCGGAACGTTTCACTGGGGGATGAGTGATGTCGGCAAGGTTCGCACCACAGGTGCCGTCCTTCGTCCAGGGGCGGGTGAAGCACCGAAGTGCGCCGTGGCGGCTGTGTTGAGCCCGGCCAACACGGCCTCGTTGACGGACGGATGACAGCCGAACGACCCGGCGGGCACGCCACCAGCGCCTAGACCCGCGCAGGTGCCGGCCCGCACGACGTGCGTGCCCAACTGGCCCGCAAGCATGCCTGATCGAGCCCGCCGGTGCAGCGGAGGCAGGCATGCCCGGCCCTCACCGTTCCCGTCCGCGCGCGTTGCCGTCCGACCGGACGCATACCACGCCCACGTCCGGCGCGCCGAACGCGACCGCCTCAGCCGCACCCCGCCCATGGCCCCACTGCGCCCGCACGCGCCATTCAAGGGAGAGATGTGACCAGCAGCGAAACGATACGGCCGGACTTACCCTTCGCGGCCTTGACCGACCGCTGGCAGGCCCTGCGCGAAGGCGGGCCCGTCAGCTACGAGGAAGCGCAGGGCGTGTGGCGGGTCGTCGACCACCAAGGGGTCGCCGCCGTGCTCGCCGACCCGGCGACGTACTCCTCGGACATGACCCCGATCGCCCCCACCCAAGACGATTTCGCAGCCTTCACCCAAGGCAACTTCGTCGGGATGGACCCGCCGGAGCACCGCAAGTTCCGCACCCTGGTGAGCCAGGCGTTCACCCCGCGCGTGGTGCAGGGCCTCGAACCCCGCATCGAAGCCGTGTGCAGGCGTCTGCTCGACACCGTGGCGGACCGAGACAGGTTCGATGTCGTCGACACCCTGGCCTACCCCCTGCCGATCATCGTGATCGCCGAGCTCCTCGGCATCCCGGCGGACGATCACCCGCTGTTCCAGGAGTGGGCCGCCACCCTCTTCGGCGGCGACCAGCTCAGCGAGGCGCCCGACGCGGCCGACCTGGAGCGCGCGCTCGAAGCCATCGCGCCGACCGTGCGCGAGATGAACAGCTACGTCCTCGACCACATCCGGCACCGCCGCGCACACCCCGCCGACGACCTCATCAGCGAGCTCATCGCCGCCGAGGTGGACGGCGTGCGGCTTGAGGACCAAGAGATGGTCGGCTTCGTCGCCCTCCTCCTGGTGGCGGGCCACGTCACCACCACCGCCCTCCTCGGCAACGCCCTGGTGGCCTTCGACCAGCAGCCCGGCACGCTCACCGCCCTGCGCGCGGAACCCGACCGGCTGCCGGTCGCCGTCGAGGAAGTGTTGCGGCTGCTGCCGCCCTTCCCCGAACTGGGTCGCCGCATCACCAAGCCCGTGCGGCTCGGCGGCCATGAACTGCCCGTCAACTCCCTCGTGATGGCCCACCTGGGTGCCGCCAACCGCGACCCGAGCCGGTTCACCGCGCCCGACACCCTCGACATCCGCCGCAGCCCCAACAACCACCTGACGTTCGGCCACGGCATCCACTTCTGTTTCGGTGCGCCGCTGGCCCGACTGGAGGCCCGGATCGCGCTGCGCATGCTGCTCGACGACTTCCGCGATCTCGTGATCCCGTCGTACGCCGACGTCACGTACCAGAATCCCGCCGTCATCATCGGCGTACGTCACCTGCCGGTCGAGGTCAAAAGGGCCTAGCGACCGCACCTCGGCGCGGCCGGCCGCCGCCCATCCCGCCCGGTCGGCGTGTCACCTTCCACGAGCCACAGCCCACGGGAGTTCCCTTCTCATGCCGTATCCCACAGCCACCCCGGTCGCCGACAGGCAAGCACCGCTCCTGCGCCAGGAGTTACAGGACCGCCTCGACAGCCTCGCCCACGCCCACCGGGTGCCCGGAGCCCACCTCGCCGTGGACACCGGCACGGAACTCATCAGCGTCCACACCGGCACGGCCGACGCCGCCACCGGCCGCGCGTACACAGCCGACACGGCCGTCCCGCTGGGCTCCGTCACCAAGGTCTACACCGCCGCCGCCGTCCTCCTCCTGGCCGACGACGACGATCTCGACCTGGACGACCCCGTCGCCTCGTACGTCCCCGAACTGCGCGAGTTACCGGAGGTGACGATACGTCACCTGCTGTGCCACACAGCCGGGTTGCCCACGGGGCCGGACTCGGACACCGCTGCCCGCACCACCGCGTCGCGCTATCTGTCCGGGCTCTGCACCGCACAGGACGCGCTGTTCGCACCCGGCACCGGCTTCTCCTACTCCAACGCCGGCTACATAGCCGCCGGCCGCCTCGTGGAGCTGGTGACCGGCATGACCTGGCAGGAAGCCGTCCAGGTGCTGCTCCTCGACCCCCTGGGCACCGAGCCTGCCTTCCTCGGCGAACCCGCTCCCGCCCGCCCCGGCGCCGTCGGCCACGCCGTGAACACGGCCACCGGCCGACTGCGCCCAACCCACCAGAACCTGGCCCCGGTGGAGGCACCGGCCGGCGCCCTCCTTGCTGGCGCGCTCGACCTGGTGGACATCGGACGAGCCCTGGCGGGCCGCTCCGCCGTACTGCCGCCCGACCTCGCCGCCCGCATGCGACGGCCCGAACCCGGCGCCGCCCCGGGTGCCTTGGCCGACGGCTGGGGCCTCGGCGTCGCGCTGTTCGACCAGGACGGGCAAAGGTGGTGCGGCCACGACGGCAACGCGCAGGGCACCTCCTGCCACCTGCGGGTGGAACCGGAAAGCGGTGTGGTCGTCGCCTTCACCGGCAACGCCGGCGGTGCCACCAAGCTCTGGCAGGACCTCCTCGACGACCTTCCCCGGCTCACCGGCGCGCGCGTGCCGACCGCTCCGGCGCCCGCTCACCGCGGCGACCCCATCGCCCTCCCCGAATGCGCAGGCGCCTACCACAACGGCCCGACCGAATACCTGATCACCCTCGACGCGGACGGTCGCCCCACGTTGTCCGTCGACGGTGACGCCCCGCTGCCGCTGGTCTGCTACCCGGACCTGACGTGCGATCTCGTCGACCCCGCCACCGGCCGCCTCGAGCCCGGCGGCCGGTTCCACCGCGACCCCGCCACCGGCGTCATCGAGCACGTGCAGATCTCGGGTCGCGCCGCCCGCCGCACCGGCACCTTCTGACGTACACCGCACCGCCGTCTTCCTGTGCCGTGCGGTCGCGGCACCCCCATGACTCCGCCGTCCGGGGGCGCCTCCCGCAGCGGCGCGCCCAGCACCGTCCCCGTACTGAAGGACTGCCCCCATGAACGAGCCGCACGACACATCCACTCCGGCGTCTTCGCAGCCGCGGCCCCCCGAGGCCGCCGCGGCCACCGGGACAGAGGGGACGGATCCGGCGCCGCACCGGACGCTGGCCGAACTGTTCGGCGCGTGGGTGACGCGCACGCCCGAGGCGCCCGCGCTGACCGACGGCCGACGGACGTGGTCCTACCGTGAGCTGGCGGCCCGGAGCTGGCGGCTCGCCGCCGAACTCATGCGGCGCGGAGCGGGCCCCGAACGGACCGTGGCCCTGGTCCTGCCGCGCTCCATGGAACTGATCGCCGCCGAACTGGCCGTGTCCCTGGTGGGCGCGGCCTTCCTGCCCGTGGACCCCGACTACCCCGCCGAGCGGCGCGCGTTGATGCTGGACGACGCCGGGCCCGCAGTGGTCCTGGACGACCTGCGCCGAGTCCGCGACGTGATGGAGACCGCGCAGAGTACGGGCGAGGCGCGGGGTACGGACGATGCGCAGGGTATGGCCGTCGCGGACGGCGCGGACGCCGGGGGAGCGCACGCCGAAGTGCCGGGCACGTCGGTCGGCGTCGACCATGCCGGCTACGTCATATACACCTCCGGTTCGACCGGCAGGCCCAAGGGCGTGACGGTCACCCACCGGGGCATCGCGGGCTTCGTCGAGGCCGCAGCGGAGCGGTACGCGGTGGGGCCGGGCGATCGTGTGCTCCAGTTCTCCTCACCCAGCTTCGACGCCTCCGTGCTCGAACTGTTCATCTCGGTGCTGACCGGCGCCACCCTCGTGGTCCCGCCGGACGGGCCGTGGCTCGGCGACGAACTCGCCGCGGTCCTGGACGAGTTCCGCATCAGCCACACCCTCATCCCGCCGGCCGCCCTCGCCACCCTGCCTCCCCCCGGCCCCGGCGGCGCGTCCCACCTGCGGACGCTCATCGTGGGCGCCGAGGCCTGCCCGGCGAACCTCGTCGACGCCTGGGCACCCGGCCGCCGGATGATCAACTCCTACGGTCCGACCGAGGCCACCATCGTCGCTTCCTGGACCGGGCCCCTCGCCGCCGGATGCGGCACCCCCACGATCGGCGGCCCGCTGCCCGGCACCCGCGCCCACGTCCTGGACGCGGACATGCGGCCGGTGCCCCCCGGCGGTGACGGCGAACTGTTCGTGGGCGGCGACGGCGTGGCCCGCGGCTACCTCAACCGGCCAGGACTGACCGCGGGACGCTTCGTCGCCGACCCCTTCGGCCCGCCCGGCGCCCGCCTCTACCGCACCGGGGACCGGGCCCGCTGGACCGCCGACGGCGAACTGGAGTACCTCGGCCGGGTCGACCGCCAGGTGAAGGTGCGCGGCTTCCGCATCGAACCCGGCGAGGTCGAGGCGGCACTCCTTGCCCACACCGGCGTGCGCGAGGCCGTGGTCGTGGTGCGCGAGGACGAGCCGGGACGGCGCAGGCTCGTCGGCTACGTCACGGGGGTCGACGGTGCCGAACAGGCCCCGGGCCCGGCGGAGTTGCGGGCCTTCGCGGCCGCGGCGCTGCCCGCGCACATGGCGCCCTCCGCAGTCGTCGTCCTCGACGAACTCCCGCTCACCCCGCAGCACAAGATCGACCGGCGTGCCCTGCCCGCCCCCGCGCATGCCTCCGCGCCCGGCCGCGTTCTGCCGCGTACCCCCGCGGAGCAGGCCCTCGCGGGCATCTGGGCCGACGTCCTCGCCGTCGAAGCCGTGGGCGTGGAGGACGACTTCTTCGACCTCGGCGGCGACTCGATCCTGGCGGCGCGGACCCTGTCCCGCATCCGTGACGAGCTGGGCGTCCGCCTCCTCCTGCGGGACGTCTTCACCGCACGCAACGTCGCGGCGCTCGCACCCCTGCTCGGCGACCCGGCCGCCGCCGTGGCCCCGGAGCCCATACCGGCCGCCCCGCACGACCGGCCGCTCCCGCTGTCGAGCGCGCAGCGGCGCCTGTGGTTCCTCGACGACCTCAGCGACGGCGGCACCGAGTACAACACCGGCGTGGCGGTGCGGCTGCGCGGAGACCTCGACACCGCGGCACTGCGCCGGGCCCTGGACCGTCTTGCCGCCCGCCACGCATCGCTGCGCACCACGTTCGCCACCGTCGACGGGCAGGGCGTACAGCGGGTGAGCCGCGAGTCCGTCCTGCCGCTGCGCACCGCCGACGTGCGGCAACTGCCCGCCGAGCAGCGCGCCGAGGCCGCGGAGCGGCTCCTCGCCGACGAGTTGAGCCGCCCCTACGACCTGGAGGCGGGGCCGCTGACCCGGGCCCTTGTCGTCCACCGCGCCGCCGCCGACCATCTGTTGCTGCTTGCCCAGCACCACATCGTCACCGACGGCTGGTCGGTGGGCATCCTGACCCGGGAACTGACCGCGCTCTACCGCGCGGAGGTCGCCGGCACACCGGACACGCTGCCCGCGGCGGGGGTGCAGTACCCCGACTTCGCCGTGTGGGAGCACGAGCGGTCCGGCGGCGGCGACGGCCAGGCCGAGGACCTCGCGTACTGGAAACGGCACCTGACGGGGATGCAGCAACTGGAGCTGCCCACCGACCGGCCGCGCCCCGCGGTGCGCACCACCGTGGGCGCCGCGCACCGCCACCGGCTCCCGGCCGGACTGATCGCCGATCTGCGGAGGCTCGCCGGAGGCCGCGGCACCACCGTCTTCACGCTGTTCGCCGGAGCGGCGGCCGTGCTGTTCTCCCGCTACTCCGGACAGCGCGACGTGGCGTTCGGCACCGTCACCAACGGCCGAGGCCGCCGGGACCTGGAGGAGGTCACCGGCTTCTTCGCCAACACCGTGGTGCTGCGCGAAGAGGTCGACGACACGATGACCGTCGACGGGTTCGTGGAAAGCATGCGCGCGACCGTCCTCGACGCGTTCGCTCACGACGGGGTGCCGTTCGACCGCGTCGTCGAGGAACTCGCGCCGCCCCGCGACCCGAGCCGCACCCCCTTGGTGCAGGCCCTCGTCGTCCAGCAGACCGCCGCGGACCTTCCCGCAGACTGCGGTGGGGTGCGCGTCGAGGAGCACCCGCTGCCGCGCCCGGCCGCGCGCTTCGACCTGGTCCTGGAATTCTCGCCGAAGCCGGACGGCGGCTGCGAGCTGACGGTCGAGTACAACACCGACCTGTTCGGGGAGGCCACGGTCGCCCGCATGAGCGGTCATCTGCACCGCCTCCTCGAAGGCATGGTGGAGGGCCCGCACCGGACCCTGGCCGAGCTGCCGCTCCTGTCGGAGGACGAGCGGCGCACCCTGCTCGAATCCTGGAACCCGCCCACGCCCGCCGGTCAGGATCAGCGCGGTGACGGCGCGCTGCCGTCACTGTTCGAGGCGCAGGTGGCGCGCACCCCCGACCGCACCGCCGTACGCTGCGGCGCAACGCGGCTGGACTACGCCGAGGTGAACCGGCGCGCCAACCGGCTCGCCCGCCTCCTGGTCGCGCGCGGCGCCGGACCCGAGACGCTCGTGGCGATGTGCCTGCCCCGCACCGCCGACCTCCTGCCCGCCCTGTGGGCGGTCCTGAAGTCCGGTGCGGGCTATCTGCCCGTGGATCCCGCGTATCCGCGCGAGCGCATCTCCTTCATGCTCGACGACTCCTCGCCGGCCCTCGTGCTGGCCGCCCGGGAGACCGCGGACGCGCTGCCCGACGGATGCGCTCCGCTGATCATCGAGGAGTGCCTGGCCGACGAGACCCTGGACCCGGCCGACGCCGCCCTCGCCGACGCAGACCCGGCCGACGCGGATTCGACCGATGCCGACCTGACCGACGCCGACCGCCTGCGGCCCTTGCTCCCCGACCACCCCGCGTACGTCATCTACACCTCGGGCTCGACCGGCCGCCCCAAGGGAGTCGTGGTCACCCACCGCAGCGTCGCCGCGCTCGCAGCCTGGGCGGGGGAGCGGTTCGGCGCCCACCGTCTCGCGCACGTGGTGGCCTCCACGTCCCTCAACTTCGACGTGTCCGTCTTCGAGTTGCTCTGCCCGCTGCTCGCGGGCGGAAGCGTCGAGGTGGTCGCCGACCTGACGGCGCTCGCCGACGCCGACGGGCCCGGGAGGGCCGGCCTCCTCAGTGGCGTGCCGTCGGTGGTCTCCCGGATGCTCACCGCGGGCGGCGCGCCCCTTGAGGCCGACACGGTCGTCCTCGCGGGCGAGGCGCTGCTCGCGCAGACCGTACGCGACCTGCGCGAGGCCATGCCGTCCTGCGAGGTGGCCAACATCTACGGCCCCACCGAGGCCACCGTCTACGCCACCGCCTGGTTCGCGGGCGAGGAGGTGCCCGGCCAGTCCCCGCCCATCGGCAGGCCCGTGGCCCGTACCCGCGCCTACGTCCTCGACCGGCTCCTTCGGCCCCAACCCCCGGGCGTGACGGGCGAGTTGTACCTGGGCGGCGGCGGCCTCGCGCGCGGCTACCTGCGGCGCCCCGGCCTGACCGCCGCCCGCTTCCTCGCCGACCCGTTCGCGCTGCCGGGGGAGCGCATGTACCGCACCGGGGACCTGGCGCGCTGGACCGCCGACGGCGAACTGGAGTACCTCGGTCGGATCGACCAGCAGGTCAAGGTGCGCGGCTTCCGCATCGAACTCGGCGAGGTCGAGGAGGCGTTGCGCGGTTGCGCGGGCGTGGCGGAGAGCGCCGCCACCGTCGTGGAGAGGGACGGCCACCGGCGTCTGGCCGGCTATGTCGTCCCGGCTCCGGGGGCGCGTCCCGAACCGGAGGCGCTGCGCAGGACGCTCGGCCGCACTATGCCCGACTACCTGGTCCCCGCGACCGTCACGGTGCTGTCCGCGCTCCCGCTGAACCCCAACGGCAAGCTGGACCGCGGCCGCCTCCCGGCACCGGCGCCCGCCGGGCACGTCACCCGGCACGTCGCGCCCCGCACCCCCACCGAGCGGGTACTCGCCGGGATCTGGGCCCATGTGCTGCGTGTGCAGCGGGTCGGCACCGACGACAACTTCTTCGCCCTCGGCGGCGACTCCATCCTCAGCATCCAAGTCGTGGCCCAGGCCCGGCAGGCGGGACTCACGCTGACCTCCCGTGACGTCTACCGGCACCAGACCGTCGCCGCCCTCGCCCGCTGCGCGGACGCCTCCGGACCTCGCAGAACCGCGGCCCCGGCCGTCGTGGCCGCCACCGGCACGGCACCGCTGACCCCCATCCAGCGCTGGCTGTTCGACAGCGAGGGCGAACGTGCCGGGTACCTCGCAACCGCGAGCGAGCGGGCGGGCCGCTTCGCGCAGACCCTGTCCACGGAGCTGACCGGCACCGTCGACGCGGCGGCCCTGGAGCACGCACTCAACGACGTCGTCGCCCACCATGACGCGCTGCGCTCCCGCTTCCCCGGCGTCGTCGGAGGGCCGGGCGGCGCCCGGTGGCACATCGACGCAACCATGCCCCGGCTGCGCCTGACCCACCACACCGGCCCCGGCACCGACACACCGCACCTCGGCCCCTTCGACCTCGACCACGGCCCCCTGGTGCGCGCCGTCCTGCACGACCGGGGCGATGGCCTGCCCACCGTCCTGCACCTGGCCGTCCACCACCTCGTGGTCGACGGCGTCTCCTGGCGCGTCCTCCTTGAGGACCTCGACCGGGCCTACCGCGCCCGCCGCGAGGGCCGCGACGGGATCGCGGCGCTGCCCGCCAAGACCTCGCCGCTGCGACACTGGGCCCGACGCCTGACCGCCCACGCCGCCGAGGGCGGCTTCGACGACGAGGCGGTGTACTGGACCCGGGCCACCGCGGGCGCCGCGGCCGATCTGCCGCGGGACCTGACGGGCGCCGACACCTACGCCTCGGTGCGCTCGGTGACCGTACGCCTGACCGCCGAGGACACCGCCGCGCTGCTGCGTACGCTGCCGGACACCTATCGCACCCGGGTGAACGACGTGCTGCTGAGTGCGCTTGGCAGGGTGCTGTGCGCGTGGACCGGACACGAGCGCGTGCTCGTGGACGTCGAGGGGCACGGCCGCGAGGAACTCTTCTCCGACGTCGACACCAGCCGTACGGTCGGCTGGTTCACCACCCGCCACCCCGTCGCCCTCGCCGTCGCGCCGGACGCGAGCTGGGACGCCGTGCTCAAGCAGGTGAAGGAACAGCTGCGCGCGGTGCCCCGGCACGGTCTGGGGCACGACGTCCTGCGGTACCTGGCCAAGACCGGCGTGCTGCCGCCCGCGCCCGCCGCGCAGGTCAGCTTCAACTACCTCGGGCGGTTCGGTGTCGGTGACGAGTCGGACGGCCTCTACGGCGGTGTGTTCCGTCCGCTGGAGCTGGACGCCGACCCGCTCGCCGCCCGCCCCCACCCGCTGGAGATCGTGGGCCAACTAGACGGCGAAGAGCTGGAGTTCACCTGGTTCTACTCCGCCGCACTGCACCAGGAGTCCACTGTCACCGGCCTCGCCGCGCGGTTCGCCGACGCGCTGGCCGACATCGCCCTGCACGCGGCCACCCCCGGCACCGGCGGGCGCACCCCGTCGGACTTCCCGTTGGTGGAGCTCGACCAGGCGGCCGTGGACCGGATCACGGGCGTCGACCCCCGCGCCGTGGAGGACGTCCACCCGCTCACACCCACCCAGGCGGGCATGCTCTTCCACGGTCTGTCGCAGGACGACCGGCGCGTCTACTTCCAGCAGTTGTCGTTCGTCCTGGACGGCGTGTCCGACCCCGAGGCGTTCGCGGCGGCCTGGCAGCAGGTCACGGACCGCACGCCCGTGCTCCGCGGCGACGTCGTGTGGCAGGACGTCCCCGAGCCGCTCTTCGTGGTGCGGCGGCACGCGACCGTCCCCGTCACCCACCTCGACTGGCGCGAGCTGAGCGAGGACGACCGGGAGACAAGGCTCCGGGACTTCCTCGCCCAGGACCGCGAGCGCGGCGTCGACCTCACCCCGGCCCCGCTCCAGCGCCTGGCCCTCGCCCGGCTCTCCGACACCTCCGTGCGGGTGGTGTGGTCCTTCCACCACCTGATCCTCGACGGCTGGAGCCTCTTTCACGTCCTGTCCGACGTGTTCGCCGGCCATGCCAGGATCACCGGTGCGCCGGGCGCCGACGACTCCCTCACGGCGAGGCCCGACCGGCGTCCGTACCGCGACTACGTGGCCTGGCTGCGCGAGCGCGACACGGCGGAGGCCGAACAGCACTGGCGGGACCGCCTCTTGGGCCTGAGTGAGACCACCCCGCTGCCCTACGACCGCGAGCCGAGCGAGAGCCACCGCGCCGAGTCCACGGACGCGGTCCGCGTCACCGTGCCCGAGGCCACGAGCCGGGCGCTCGAAGACCTCGCGAGGGCGGAAGGGCTGACCGTCAACACCCTTGTCCAGGGCGCGTGGGCGGTGCTCCTGAGTCGGCAGGCGGGCCGGGCCGACGTGGTGTTCGGCACCACCGTCTCCGGGCGGCCGCCCGAGCTGCCCGGCGCCGAGGACATGGCCGGCCTCTTCATATCGACCCTGCCCACCCGGGTCGCCGTGGCGGGCGAGGGCACCCTCCTCGACTGGCTGCGCGACCTCCAGCGCGGCCAGAGCGAGGACCGCCGCTTCGACCACGTACCGCTCACGCGGATGAAGGCGCTCACCGAACTGCCCGAACGGGCCGCGCTGTTCGACAGCATCGTGGTCTTCGAGAACTATCCGGTCGACGACGACCTCGCCGCCGCCCACGGGCTGCGGCTGAGCGGGCTCGACGGCATCGAGACCACCAACTACCCGCTCAGCCTCGTGGCGTACCCCGGGACGGAACTGGCCTTGAGGGTCGGCTATGACCCCGAGCTGTTCGACGCCGCCACCGTCGCGCGGATGGCCGAGTACCTGACCGTCCTCCTGGACGGCATGACGGCCGGGCCACAGTGCGCGCCCGCGCGGCTGCCCCTGCTGACGCCCGCCCGCCACCACCAGGTGCTCGAGACGTGGAACGACACCGCCGCGCACGCCCCGGACGTCACCGCGGCGGACCTGTTCGCCGCACAGGTGCGCCGCACGCCCGACGCCGTCGCCCTGGAAGCCGGGGACGAACGGCTCACCTACGGAGAGCTGGACGGCCGGGCCGCGGCGCTCGCCACCCGGCTCATCGCGCTCGGCGTCACGCCGGAAGTCCCGGTGGGCGTCCTGATGGACCGTTCGGTCACCCTCGTCGTCGCGCAGCTCGCCCTCGCACGCACCGGCGGCGTGTACGTCCCGCTGGACGGCAGGGCACCGTACGAGCGGCTGAGGCGCATGCTCACCGACGTGGGTGCGGCGCTGCTGCTCACCGACGGCTCGTGGCAGGAGCGCGCGCGGGACGTGCTGCCGGACGGCACGGTGCTGCGTGTCGACGGCGACCTCGACGCCGCCTCCAGCGGGCCGGACATCCCCCTCGTGCACCCCGACAACGTCCAGTACGTGATGTTCACATCGGGCTCCACCGGCCTCCCCAAGGGCGTCGCCGTACGCCACCGGGACGTCGCCGCGCTCGCCCTCGACCGTGCCTTCGCCGGGCACGAGCGGGTCCTCGTGCACTCCCCGCACGCCTTCGACGCCTCGACGTACGAGCTGTGGGTGCCGCTGCTGCACGGCGGAACGGCGGTGCTCGCGCCGCCGGGCGACCTGGACGCCGCCGCCGTACGCCACGCGATCACCGAGCAGAGTGTGCGGTGCCTGTGGCTCACCGCCGGACTCTTCCGTCTGCTCGCCCAGGAGGACCCGACCTGTCTGCGCGGTGCCACCGAGGTGTGGACCGGCGGTGAGGCCGTGCCCGGCGCGGTGGTCGCGCGGGTCCTTCAGGCCTGCCCCGGCCTGACCGTCGTCGACGGCTATGGCCCCACCGAGACCACCACGTTCGCCACCCGGCGCCCCTTCCGCGCGGGCGACCCGCTGCCCGCGGTGCTGCCCATCGGACGGCCCTTGGACAACACCCGGGTGTACGTCCTCGACGACGCGCTGCAGCCCCAACCGCCGGGCATTCCGGGTGAGTTGTACGTCGCGGGTGCCGGTCTGGCCCGAGGCTACGCCGGGCTGCCCGGGGACACCGCCGCCCGCTATCTCGCCGACCCGTTCGGCCGGCCCGGCACCCGCATGTACCGCACCGGCGACATCGTGCGCTGGAGCGGGGACGGCGAACTGCACTTCGTGGGGCGCGCGGACGACCAGATCAAGATCCGTGGCTTCCGGGTCGAGCCCGCCGAGATCGAGGCCCGTCTTACGGCACAGACGGCCGTCGCCGAAGCGGTCGTTTCCCTGTACGAGCAGGTCGGACGCAAACGCCTGGCCGCCCACCTCGTCCTTGCCCCGGGCGCGCCGGTTCCGCCCGCGGCCGAACTGCGCGCCCGGTTGGCTGCGGACCTGCCGGACTACATGCTGCCCGCCGCCTTCGTCACCGTGCCGGAACTGCCCCTGACGGCCAACGGCAAGGTGGACCGGCGCAGGCTGCCCGAGCCCGACTGGACCGCGACGGGCGACGCGGCCTACCGGGCGCCGCGTGCCGGTGCTGAGCAGATACTCAGCGAGATATGGGCGGAACTGCTCGGCGTGGCACGTGTAGGCGCCGACGACAACTTCTTCATGCTGGGCGGCGATTCGATCCTCAGCATCCAGGTCGTCTCGCGTGCCCGCGCCGCCGGTCTCGCCCTCACCCCGCGCGACCTGTTCCGGCACCCCAGCATCGCCGCTCTCGCAGCCGCCGGCGGTACCGCCGCACCCGTCGCCGGTACCGACCCGGTGGCCGGGCAGGTCGCGCTCACGCCCATCCAGCACTGGTTCCTGGATGCGGGGCCACACCGCCCGGAGTTCTTCAACCAGTCCGTCGTCGTGGAGACCGCCGAGGACGTCGACGTCGACGCCCTGCGCCGCGCGCTCGCCGCCCTCTGGACGCACCACGACGCCCTGCGCGCCAGCTTCGGCAGGCAGGACGACGGCGCGTGGCGGCAGACCTGCGCCGACGCCGAAGCCGCAGCACCCGAACTGCTCGAAGTCCATGACTTGAGCGGCCTGGATGCGGCGGCGGCCGAGGACACCGAGTCCCGCCTCACGGCCGAGGCGCACGCCTCCTTCTGCCTCGACACCGGCCCGCTCCTCACCGCCCGCCTGTTCACCGGAGCCCGCCCACGGCTTCTCCTGACGGTGCACCACCTGGTGGTCGACGGCGTCTCCTGGCGCGTACTCCTGGAGGACCTGGACACCGCCTACCGGCAGGCGCGCGCCGGGGAAGGGGTACGACTCGCCGAGCGCACCACCTCCGTCCAGGAGTGGGCGCGCCGCCTGCGCGCGCACACCGCATCCGGAGGCTTCGCCGCACAGCGCGCACACTGGCAGGACGTGTCCCGGCACTGCGCCGCACCGCTGCCCGTCGACCACCCGGACACCGGGGGCCAGGGCAACACCATGGCCGACGTCCGCGAGGTCACCGTACGACTCGACAGGCCGCGCACCGACGCGCTGCTGCGCGAGGTCCCCGGCACCTACCGCACGCGGATCGACGACGCCCTGCTGGCCGCCCTCGGCCGGGTCCTCGCCGGGTGGACCGGACGGGGGACCGTCGCCGTCGGCCTGGAGGGGCACGGTCGTGAGGACCAGCTGTTCGACGACGTCGACCTGTCGCGCACGGTCGGCTGGTTCACCTCCCTGTATCCGGTCGCGCTCGACGTGCCGGACGGGGACTGGGGCACCGCCCTGAAGGCCGTGAAGGAACAGCTGCGTTCGGTCCCCGACCGGGGCATCGGCTACGGCGCGCTGCGTCACCTGGACACGGACGGGGGGCTCACCGGCGCGCCCGAGGCCGGCGTCAGCTTCAACTACCTGGGCCGGTTCGGCTGGAACGGCGGGGCCCGGGGCGTTGACGACGGCGCGCTCGTGCGCTCCGTGCCCGGCGGGCTCGACGGCGCCGAGGCCCCCGAGTCGGTGCGCCCGCACCTGCTCGACGTGGTTGCCCGCGTCGAGGACGACCGCTTGGAGATCACCTGGTACTACAACCACCGGACGCACCGCGAGGAGACCGTCGCGGGCCTCGCGTCCGGCATGCTCCACGCCCTGGAAGGCATCGTCGCCCACTGCGCCGAGCCCGGCGCCGGAGGCCGCACCCCGTCGGACTATCCGCTGGCCCGCCTGGACCAGGCGGCCCTCGACCGGATCGTGGGGGACGGCCGCGCCGTCGCGGACCTCTACCCGCTGACGCCGATGCAGGCGGGCATGCTGTTCCACAGCCTCCTGGACCCGGACGGCCGCACCTATGTCAACCAGGTCCAGCTGGTGCTGGGCGGCGTCACCGACCCGCACGCCCTGGCCGAGGCCTGGCAGCACACGGCGGATGCCAACCCGGTCCTCCGTACCCGCCTGGAGTGGCAGGAGACCGCCGAACCCCTCCAGGTCGTGCAGCGGCACGCCACCGTGCCCGTCACCCACCACGACTGGACGGCATGGTCCGCCGAGCGCCGCGAGCAGGAGATGGACCGGCTGCTCGCCGCGGACCGTGCGGCCGGCGTCGACCTGGGGGCGGCACCGCTGATGCGGCTCACCCTCATCAGGCTGTCGCCGGACCGGGTGCGGATGGTGTGGACGTTCCACCACGTGCTGCTCGACGGGTGGAGCGCGGCCCAGGTCTTCGACGAGGTCTGCGAGCGCTACGCCGCGCTGACCACCGGACGCCGCCCCGAGGTTCCCGACCGGGCGGCCTTCGCCGACTACCTGGGCTGGCTGGACGACCAGGACCACGAGCAGGCCGAACAGTACTGGCGCACCGTCCTCGCCGGGTTCACCGCGCCGACGGAGCTGCCCCGGGACCACAGGACCGCCGAGGCGCACCGCGCCTCTTCGTCCGGTTCGGTCCGCGTGACGCTCGACGCCGACGTGTCGGCGCGGCTGCGGGACACCGCACAGCAGGCCGGTCTTACCGTCAACACCATGCTCCAGGGCGCCTGGTCGCTGCTTCTCTCCCGCTACGGCGGCGGTGACGACGTGGTGTTCGGCACGACCGTGTCCGGGCGCCCGGGTGACCTGCGGGGTGTGACCACCATGGTCGGCCTGTTCATCAACACACTGCCGACCCGGGTACGCGTCGACGGACAGCGGCGCCTCCTCGACTGGCTCGGTGATCTCCAGGCCGCCCAGTCGGAGTCCCGGCGCCACGACTTCGTCTCCCTCGCCCAGCTCCAGACCTGGAGCGACATTCCCGGCGGCACCAGCCTGTTCGACAGCATCGTGGTCTTCGAGAACTACCCGTTCGACGCGGACGCCCTGGCCCGGCACGGCCTGGCCATCGACCAGGAACGCGACGTGCAGCCGACCAACTATCCGCTCACGGTGGTGATTTCGCCCGGCGAGCGGCTCTCCGTCGAACTCGGTTATGACCCGCGGTACTTCGAGGAGTCGACGGCTCGCTCCCTGGCGGACCAGCTGCTGCATACGTTGCACGCGCTGGCGGATGCGACGGACTCCACGCGTCTGGACGCTGTCGATGTGCTGCCGCCCGCGGAGCGGTTGCGGTTGCTGGCGGGTGCGGCCCGTCCGGCGATCGAGTCGGTCGTGCCGGTGACTCTGCCTGCTCTGGTGGAGGCGGCGGTGGATCGTGCTTCGGACGCTCTGGCGTTGGAGGCGCCCGGCTTGTCGCTGTCGTTCGCGGAGTTGGAGGCGCGGGCGAATGTGCTGGCGCACCGGCTCATTGCGCAGGGTGTGGGGCCCGGTGATCTCGTGGCTCTCACGCTGCCGCGTTCGGCGGAGATGGTCCTGGCCCAGGTGGCGGTCACCAAGGCGGGCGCCTCGTTTGTGCCGGTCGATCCCGGATATCCGGAGGAGCGGATCGCGCTGATGCTGCGGGACGCGGCGCCTGCACTGACCCTCGGGGTTGAAGACCTCAGCGGCCTGCTCACCGGCGACCAGGATCGGGAAGTGCAGCTCCGGCCCACTGACGCCGACCGTGTCCGTCCGTTGCGGCTCGATGATCCTGCGTACGTCATCTACACCTCGGGTTCGACGGGCACGCCCAAGGGCGTGGTCGTGACCCACCGGGGCCTAGCGGGCTTTGCCGCTGCCGAGGCCGCGCACTACCAGGTGAGTCCTGGCGACCGCGTCCTCGTGTTCGCGACGCCGAGCTTCGACGCTTCGGTGCTCGAACTGTGCATGTCCTTGCCGCAGGGGGCGAGCCTCGTAGTGCCGCCGCCGGGTCCGCTGCTGGGTGCCGAGCTGGCGCAGGTGTTGCGCGACGGGCGGATCACGCACGCGCTGCTGCCGCCTGCCGCGTTGGCCACGCTGCCGTCGGACACGCCCGGCAGGCTGCCCGACCTGAAGACCCTGACCGTTGGCGCCGATGCCTGCGGGGCCGAACTGGTCGAGCGATGGGCGCCGCACCACCGCCTCGTCAACTCCTACGGGCCGACCGAGGCCACCGTGGTCGCCACGTGGTCGGCTCCGCTGGAGGCGGACGGCACGGCCCCGCCGATCGGCAGGCGGCTGCCGGACACCGGCACCTACGTGCTGGACGCGCGGCTTCGGCCTGTCCCCGATGGCGTGCCGGGTGAACTGTGGCTCAGCGGGCCGTCGTTGGCCCGCGGCTACCTCAACCGGCCCGGTCTGACCGCCTCCCGCTTCACCGCCGACCCGTTCGGCCCGCCCGGCACCCGCATGTACCGCACCGGCGACCTCGTACGCCGCGACGCACACGGCGAACTGCACTACCTCGGCCGCACCGACCACCAGGTGAAGCTGCGCGGCTTCCGCATCGAACTGGGTGAGGTGGAGTCCGCCGTCGCCCGGCACCCACAGGTGTCCGCGGCCGCTGCCCAGGTGGTCGAACACGATGGCCACCAGCGCCTCGTGGCCTACGCGGTCCCCGACGGCGCCGACGTCCCGGACTCCGCCGAACTGCGCGACTTCCTCGCACGGACGCTGCCCGACCACCTGGTTCCGTCCGTGGTGGTGCCGCTGGAGCGGCTGCCGCTCGGCGCCACCGGCAAGCTGGACCGCCGGGCGCTGCCCGAACCGGTGTGGCCGGCCGGCGGCAACGGCAACGGGGACCACGCGCCGCGCACCGACGCCGAGAAGACGCTCGCCATCATCTGGTCCGAGGTGCTCCGTGTGCCCGACGTGGGCGTGCGCGACAACTACTTCACCCTCGGCGGCGACTCCATCCTCGGCATCCAGATCGTCTCCGCCGCCCGCCGGGCCGGCCTGGCCCTCACTCCCCGGCACCTGTTCCAGCACCAGACGGTCGCGGACCTGGCCGCGGCGGCCGAGGACCTGCCGACCACGGCGATCCGGGCCGAACAGGGCCCGGTCGTGGGCGAGACGCCACTGACCCCCGTACAGCACTATCTGTTCGACACCCTCACCGGCGACCCGGCGCGGCTCACCCAGACGGCCTGCCACCACCTGGCCGCCGACACCGACGCGACACTGCTGCGCGGCGCGCTCACCGCGGTCATCGAACACCACGACGCCTTGCGGCTGCGCTGCGAGAGGGGCGGCGGCGGGCAGTGGCACCAGCACATCGCCGCCCCAGGCGCCGCGGCCCACCTGGAGGTGCACGATCTGCCGCGGCGCACCCCCGAAGGCGCCGACGCGGTGCTGCACGAGCTGGCCGACCGCCTCAACGGCGGGTTCGACCTGACCGCAGGACCGCTGCTGAAGGCCGCGCTGTGCCGCCCCGACGGTGACAAGCGGCCCGTACTGCTGCTTGCCGCCCACCACCTGGTGGTCGACGCCGTGTCCTGGCACGTGATCCTGGAGGACCTGGACATCGCCTACCGCGCCCTGCGCGACGGGCATCCCGTGGACCTCGGGCCGAAGACCACGTCGTTCCGCGCGTGGGCGCACCGCCTCGTCGACCACACCGCCGAGGGCGGCTTCGACGACGAACTCGCCCACTGGGAGCGGGTGTCGGGGAGCGCCCCGCTGCCCGTCGACCTCTCCGGCGCCAACACCGCCGCCTGTGAGGAGACGGTGACGGTCCGCCTGGACCGAGAGGACACCCGCAGGCTGCTCCAGGACGTGCCCGACGCCTACCGCACCCGCGTCAACGACGTCCTGCTGTGCGCCCTGGGCCGGGTCGTGGCGCGCTGGACCGGACGGGACCGGGTGGAGGTCACGCTGGAGGGCCACGGCCGCGAGGAGCTGTTCGACGGCGTCGACCTGTCGCGTACGGTCGGCTGGTTGACGAGCGTGTACCCCGTCGCCCTCGACGTGCCCCGTCATGCCGACACCGGCTCCGCCCTGAAGTCCGTCAAGGAATGCCTGCGCGCCGTGCCGCGCGGCGGACTGGGATACGGTGCCCTGCGCCATCTGCACGCCACGGCGGGGGACCGGCTTCCCGGACTGCCCCAGCTCGGTTTCAACTACCTCGGGCAGCAGGACGGCAACACCCCGACGGGCGGTCTGCTGCACGCACCCCACGGCGGACTCATCGGGGGCATGGACCGTGCCGCCGAACGCCCGCACCTCATCGATGTCCTCGGCCATGTCACCGACAAGCGCCTGGAGTTCACCTGGTCGTACTCGCGCGAGGTGTACCGGCGCGACACCGTCGGCCGTCTCGCCGCCGAACTGGCCGAGGAACTGCGTGCCATCGTGCGGCACTGCGCCGAGCCCGGCGCCGGGGGCCGCACCCCGTCGGACTTCCCCCTCGCCCCGCTGGACCAGGAGACCGTGGATCGCCTGGTGGGCACCGGCCACGACATCGTGGACGTCTACCCGCTCACCCCCACCCAGTCCGGCATGGTCGTCCACGGCATGGATGACCCCGGCGGTGGGGTGTACACCGAACAGGTCACGTTCGTCATGGACGGCGTGCGCGACACCGGCCCGCTGGCCGCCGCCTGGCAGCACGTCGTCGACCGCACCCCGATGCTGCGCACCGCCGTGGTCCTCAGCGGCGTGCCCGTCCCGCTCCAAGCCGTGCACCGCGCGGCCACTCTGCCCGTCACCGAGTTCGACTGGAGCGCCCTGACGCCCGAGCGGCGCACGGCGGAACTGGAGCGGTTCCTCGCCGAGGACAAGGCCCGCGGCCTGGCCCTCGACGGCGTGCCGCTGCTGCGCGTCGCCCTGATCCGGCTCGCCCCGGACGAGGTACGCGTGGTGTGGACGTTCCACCACGTCCTGCTCGACGGCTGGAGCGTCTTCCACGTCCTGTCGGACGTCGTGGCCTGCCACTCCGCGCTCGCCGCGGGCGACGAGCCGCGCCTGCCGGACCGCCGCCCGTTCGCGGACTACGCGGCCTGGTTCGCCGGCCGCGACACCGCCCGCGCCGAGGAGCACTGGCGCACCGCCCTCGCCGGACTCACCGCCCCCACCGCCCTGCCCTACGACCGCAGGCCCGCCCTGGGTGCCACGGCCTCCTCCGGCACCTGGCTGTCGCAGCGGCTCGGCGAGGACTCCACCCGGCGGCTCCAGGAGTTCGCCCGCCTGCACCGGCTGACCCTCAACACCGTGGTCGAGGGCGCCTGGGCGCTGCTCCTCTCCCGATGGAGCGGCGAGCCAGAGGTCTGCTACGGGACCACCGTCTCCGGGCGGCCCTCGGACCTGCCCGGCGCCGACACCATCACCGGCCTGTTCATCACCACGCTGCCCGCTCGGGTCACTGTGGACGGGGGAGAGACGTGCGATGCGTGGCTGCGCCGCACGCAGGCCGCGCGGGCCGAGGACCGCCGCTTCGGCCACGTGGCGCTCACCCGTCTGCACGGCTTCAGTGAAGTGTCCGCAGGGACACCCCTGTTCGACAGTCTGCTCGTCTTCGAGAACTACCCGGTCGACGACAGCACCGCGGGTGCCCACGGAGTGCGGATGCGGGACCTGGAGGCCCGCGAGGCCACCAACTATCCGCTCACGGTAGTGATTTCGCCTGGGGAGCGGCTTTCCGTCGAACTCGGTTACGACCCCAGCTATTTCGAGGAGTCGACGGCTCGTTCTCTGGCCGATCAGCTGCTGCACACGTTGCACGCGCTGGCGGATGCGACGGACAGCACCTGCCTGGATGCTGTCGATGTGCTGCCGCCCGCGGAGCGGTCGCGGTTGCTGGCGGGTGTGGCCCGTCCGGCGATCGAGGCGGTCGCGCCGGAGACTCTGCCTGTCCTGGTCGAGGCGGCGGTGGACCGTGCTCCGGGCGCTGTGGCGTTGGAGGCGCCGGGTTTGTCGCTGTCGTTCGCGGAGTTGGAGGCGCGGGCGAACGTGCTGGCGCATCGGCTGATCGGGCGGGGTGTGGGGCCCGGTGATCTCGTGGCTCTGACGCTGCCGCGATCGGCGGAGATGATCCTGGCCCAGCTCGCGGTCACCAAGGCGGGCGCGGCGTTCGTGCCGGTCGATCCCGGATATCCGGAGGAACGCGTTGCGTTGATGCTGCGGGACGCTGCTCCCGCACTGACCGTGGGCGCCCAGGAGGTCGCGGACCTGCTCGGCGTCGTACCGGACGGCGAGCTCGGGCGTCGGCCCACGGATGCCGACCGGGTCCGTCCGTTGCGGCTCGATGATCCGGCGTACGTCATCTACACGTCGGGGTCTACCGGCACGCCCAAGGGTGTGGTGGTGACGCACCGGGGCCTCGCGGGCTTTGGCGCTGCCGAGGCCGCGCACTACCAGGTGAGCCCCGGGGATCGGGTCCTGGCGTTTGCCACGCCGAGCTTTGACGCTTCGGTGCTCGAACTGTGCATGTCGCTGCCGCAGGGGGCGAGTCTGGTGGTGCCTTCGCCGGGTCCGTTGCTGGGCGTCGAGTTGGCGCAGGTGCTGCGCGACGGGCGGATCACACACACGCTGCTGCCGCCTGCCGCGCTGGCCACGCTTCCGTCGGACACGCCCGGCACGCTGCCCGACCTGAAGACCCTGACCGTCGGTGCGGATGCGTGTGGGGCGGAGTTGGTGGCGCGGTGGGCGCCCCACCACCGCCTCGTGAATTCCTATGGGCCGACCGAGGCCACCGTGGTGGCTACGTGGTCGGCTCCGTTGGACGCGGATGGCACGGCTCCGCCGATCGGCAGGCGGTTGCCGGACACCGGTACGTATGTCTTGGACGCGCGGCTGAGGCCGGTCCCGGACGGGGTTGCCGGTGAACTGTGGCTCAGCGGGCCGTCGTTGGCGCGTGGCTACCTCAACCGGCCGGGCCTGACCGCGTCCCGTTTCACCGCCGACCCCTTCGGTGCGCCCGGTACCCGCATGTACCGCACCGGCGACCTCGTACGCCGCGACGCCGACGGCGAACTGCACTACCTCGGCCGCACCGACCACCAGCTCAAGCTGCGCGGCCATCGCATCGAAGCCGGCGAGGTCGAGACGGTCCTCACGCGGCACCCCGCCGTCCTGGACGCCGTGGTGACCGTGCGGGAGGACGAACCGGACCTGCCGCGTCTGGTCGCCCATCTCCTGGTCCTGCCGGGCGCCGAGCCCCCCGCCGCGGCCGAACTGCGCGTCCTCGCCGCGGGCGCCCTGCCAGGACCGATGGTGCCCTCCGCGTACGTCGTCATGGAGCGCTTCCCGCTCACCGACAACGGCAAGACCGACCGGGCCGCGCTGCCCGCGCCCGCCGCGGACCTGGCGGAGACGGCCGGGCATGTCGCACCCCGTACTCCCACGGAAGAGGTCCTGGCCGACATCTGGGAGGAGGTCATGCAGGCGGCGGTGGGCGTGGAGGACGACTACCTCCTGCTCGGCGGTGACTCCCTGCGTGCCCTGCGCATCGTCTCGCGGGCCAACGACGCCTTCGGCGTGAGCCTCACCCCCCGCGACGTCCTGGTCCACCGCACGGTCGCCGCCCTGGCCGACCTGGTGGAGGAACAGGTGCTGAGCGAACTCGAAGACGCCGCGCGCGGCGACAGCGACCACGACGAACTGTAAGGACCCCCACAACCATGACGTCTTCGAAGCGAGACCGCGCCGAGGCCCTGCCCCAGGACCTTCAGGAGGCGCTGCGCCGCCGTCTTGCGGGGCGCGCCGGGGGAGCGGGCGCGGCGGCACGGGCCGGGGCGCCGGACACGGGCGCCCGGCGGGGCATCCCGCGCGCCGACCGCTCCCGGCCCCTGCCGCTGTCCTTCGCGCAGCAGCGGCTGTGGTTCCTGGACCGGCTGAGCCCCGGCGACGCCGGTTACAACAGCGCGGTCGCCCTGCGGCTCACCGGCCGGCTGGACCGCGCCGCCCTCTCCCGCGCCCTCGACACCCTGGTGGCCCGGCACGAGGCGCTGCGCACCGTGTTCGAGGAGAGCGACGGGCAGCCGGCCCAGACCGTGCGCCCGGCGGGCCCGGTGCCGCTGCCGGTTAGGGACCTCACCGCGCCGGACGGGCACGCCCCCACCGCATCGGGCGCCGTTGACAGCGCCGTGCTGGACGCCGCGCTCCTCACGGAGTACGACCGCCCCTTCGACCTCGACGCCGACGCCCTGCTGCGCGCACTCCTGCTGCGGGAGTCGGACACCTCGCACGTCCTCATGCTGACGGCCCATCACATCATCACCGACGGCTGGTCGATGGGCGTACTCCTGGAAGAGCTGTGCATCGCGTACGACGCCTTCGCCAGGGGAGCGGAGCCGGACCTGCCGCCGGTGGCGGCGCAGTACCCGGACTTCGCGGTGTGGCAGCGCGAACAGCTGTCCGGGGCGCGCCTCGAACGTCAAATCGCTTACTGGAAGAAGCAGTTGACCGGCTCCGTCGCGCCCGCGCTGCCGCTGGACCGGCCGCGCGGCGGGCAGGAGCCCGGGGCGGGCGCGATCCACCAGTTCACCGTGCCCGCCGACATCACGACCAAGCTGCGTACCCTCGCGACCGAGCAGCACGCCACCCTCTTCACTTCCCTGGTCGCCGGTTGCCAGGCGCTGCTCGCCCGCTGGTCCGGGCAGGACGACATCATCGTGGGCTCCCTGACACCGGGACGCCCCCGCACCGACCTGGAACGCGCCGTCGGCTTCTTCGCCCACACCGTCGTCCTGCGCACCCTCGTGGCGTCCGGCGGCTCCTTCCGCGACCTGCTCACGGCCGCGGCCGACACCGTCAACGAAGCCTTCGCGCACGGCGACACACCCTTCGAGCGTCTGGTGGAGGCCGTCGGCGCGCCCCGTGAGCCCGGCCGCAACCCGCTGTTCGACGCCATGGTCCTGCTGCACCCGGACCCGCCCACGGCGCCCGCCCTGCACGGCCTGTCCGTCGCCCCGGTGACCGTGCCCCGCCAGGCAGCCGCGTTCGACCTGAGCGTGGAGTTCGTACCGGACGGCGAACAGCTCACCGGACTGCTCGAATACCGCACCGACCTGTTCGACACGGCCACCGCCGAGCGGATGGCGGACCAGTTGCTGTGGCTCCTGGACGGTGCCACCAAGGAACCGGATCGGCCGCTGGACGCGCTGCCCCTGCTCTCCCCGGACGAGGCACGGCGCGTCACGGACGACTGGAACGCGACCGCACGCCCCGTCCCCACCACTACCTGCCCCGAATTGTTCGCACGCCAGGCCGCGCGCACCCCGCACGCCACCGCCCTGGTGGCTGGGGGCGAGCGCCTCGACTACGCGACACTCGACGCCCGCGCCACCCGCCTCGCCCACCACCTCGTCGCCCGGGGCGCGGGCCCCGAACGGCTCGTCGCGCTGCGCCTGCCCCGCACCGCCGACATGGTCGTGGCGATCCTCGCCGTGTGGAAGTCCGGCGCCGGCTATCTGCCGCTCGACCTCGCGCTGCCCGAGGAGCGCGTACGGTTCCTGCTCGACGACGCGCGACCGGCCCTCGTCCTCGACGCGGAGATGCTGCGGGGGCTGGCCGCTCCCGGGGACGGGGGGCCGCATGCCGCGGAGGGGGGCGGGAAGCCGAACTCGTCGGACCCGGCGCGGGAGCCCGAGCCGACGGTCGAGTCCGGGGATCCGGTCGCCGTGGCCCCCGCCCGGGGGCAGGAGCCCACGGGCGCGGTCGGGATACCGGGCGCCACGCACAAGGTCGGGAAGCCGGGTCCGGTGGGCCTGGCCGGGCAGCGGGAGTCGTCGGGCGCCGTCCGGGAGTCGGAGCCCGTGGGCTCCGCCCGCCTCACCCCGCCCGACCCCGACACCACCGCCTACGTCATCTACACCTCCGGCTCCACCGGCCGCCCCAAGGGCGTCGCCGTGTCCCACCGCTCCGCGGCGAACCTCCTTGCGGGCCACCGCGAGGGATTCGTCGCCGACGCGGGCGGCGGGCCGCTGCGCGTGGCGCTGACCGCGTCGTTCTCCTTCGATACCTCGCTGGAGGGCGTGCTGCTGATGGCCGACGGCCACCCGCTGCACCTGGTCGACGAGACGACCCGGCTCGACGCCGCCGCCCTCGTCGAGTACGTCGTCGAACACCGCGTCGACTTTCTCGACCTGACGCCCTCCTACCTGCGCCAGCTGCTGCCCGCCGGGCTGCTCACCGACCCGCGGCACCGCCCCCGGGTGCTGATGCTCGGCGGCGAGGCCATCGGCCCCGGCCTGTGGCGCGAGCTGGCCGCACACCGGGACGTGGCCGCGTACAACTTCTACGGCCCCACCGAGTGCACAGTCGACGCCCTGGCCTGCCGCATCTCGGGCGACGACCGGCCACTGGTGGGCCGGCCGCTGCCCAACGTGCGCGCCTACGTGCTCGACGCGGGCCTGCGGCCCGTGCCGCCCGGTGTCGGCGGTGAGCTGTACCTCGCAGGCGGGCAACTGGCCCGCGGCTACGCGGGACGGCCCGGCCTGACCGCCGCGCGCTTCCTCGCCGACCCCTACGGCGCGCCCGGCACCCGCATGTACCGCACGGGGGACCTGGCCCGCTGGACCGCCGACGGGCGCCTGGACTACCTCGGGCGTGCCGACGACCAGGTGAAGGTGCGCGGCCACCGCATCGAGCCGGGCGAAATCGAGGCGGCGCTGCTCGACCTGCCGGAGATCACCGGCACCGCGGTCGTCGCGGTGTCCGACACCCACGGCCAGCTGCGCCTCGCCGCCTACCTCGTGCCCACCGGGGACGCCGTCCGGCCCCAGGCGTCCCAGCTGCGGGCCGCCTGCCGCCTGGTCCTGCCCGACCACATGGTGCCGTCGTCCTTCACCCTGCTCGACGCGCTGCCCCTGACCACCAGCGGCAAGCTCGACCGCCGAGCCCTGCCGGCCCCCGACCTCGACGCCGCCCCACGCGAGCGGGAGTTCGTCGCCCCGCGCACCGCGGACGAGCAGACGCTCGCCGACATCTGGGCCGACGTCCTCGGCATCGCCCAAGTCGGCGTCACGGACAACTTCTTCGAGCTGGGCGGCGACTCCATCCTCAGCATCCAGGCCGTCTCGCGTGCCCGCGCGACCGGACTCCAGCTGACCTCGCAGGACGTCTTCCGCCACCAGACCGTCGCCGACCTGACGGCCGCCGCGTCCCGCAGGACCGCCGCCGGGCCCTCGCCCCGGCCGGCGCGCACCGACGGACCCGCCCCGCTGACCCCCGTACAGGAGTGGTTCTTCGCCACGCACGGCGCGCTGCGGCACTTCAGCATGTCGATGCTCCTCGACCTGCCGCGCGACCTCGACGAGCGGGCCCTGGAGCGGGCACTGACCGCGCTCGCCGCGCACCACCCGGCGCTGCGCACCCGGTTCGCCCGGAACGGCGACATCTGGGAACAGCACCCCGGCGCCGTCCCGGCCGCCGGCCTGCTCACCCGCCACGACCTCTCTGCCGCCCCCGATCCCGCGGCGGCCCGCACCGCGGCCGCGGACGCCACCCGAGCCGCCCTCGACCCGGCCACCGGCACCCTGCTCCGCGCCGCCCTGCTGCTGCCCTCGTCCGGCGAGCGCCCTCAGCTCTTCCTGACCGCCCATCACCTGGCTGTCGACAGCGTCTCCTGGCGCATCCTCCTGCCCGACCTCGAACAGGCCTACCGGCAGGCGGCCGCCGGTGAAGCCATCCAACTGGAGCCCGCCACCGCCGAGTTCACCGACTGGTCTGCCCACCTGTCGGACCGGGTGCGCGCGGGAGACTTCGACGACGACCTGCCGTACTGGACGGCGGAGGCCGCCGAACCCCGTACCCCGCTGCCCGTCGACCGGACCGACACGCCGCTCGCCGGATCCGTGCGCACCGTCCGCACCCGCGTGGACCGCGCCACCACCGAGGCACTCCTGCGCCGGGTGCCCGGCGTCTACCGCACCCAGGTCAACGACGTGCTGCTCAGCGCCCTCGGGCGCGTGCTCGCCGACTGGACGGGTGCCGAGCGGGTGACCGTGGCCCTTGAGGGGCACGGCCGGGAGGACGACACAGTCGACGTGTCCCGCACGGTGGGCTGGTTCACCACCCAGTACCCCGTCACCCTCATCCCCGCGGGACCGGCCGCCGCACCCGACTGGGGCGCGACCCTCAAGGCCGTCAAGGAGCGCCTGCGCGCCGTGCCCCGGCGCGGCCTGAGCCACGAGGCACTGGCCCGCCTCGGTTCACCCGACCCCTCCGCGCGGGCGCTGCGCGAACTGCCCCTGCCTCAGGTGTGCTTCAACTACCACGGCCAGTGGGACACCTCCGGCGGGAGTGAGTTCGCACCTGCCGCCGACGTGCCCGGCCGCGACACGGCGTCCGACGAACCCCTGGACCACCTCCTGGACGTCTCGGCCGTGGTCGCCGACGGCGAACTGGAGATCATCTGGCACTACAGCGAGCGGACGCACGACGCGGACACCGTCCGGAGCCTGGCCGACGGCATGGTCCGGGCGCTCGGCGCGATCACCGAGCACTGCGCGCGGCCCGACGCGGGCGGCCGCACCCCCTCCGACTTCCCCCTTGCCCGCCTGGACCAGGCGGGCGTGGACCGCCTGGCCGGTGACGGGCGCGGCGTGGAGGACCTGCTGCCGCTGACGCCGCTTCAGGAAGGCATGCTCTTCCACCGCCTGGTCGGCGGCCCCGACGACGTGTACGTCGACCAGGCCGACCTGCTCCTGGAGGGCGTCGGCGACCCCGACGCCTTCGCCGCGGCCTGGCAGCGCGTGACCGACCGGACGCCCGCGCTGCGGACCTCGGTGGTCTGGGAGGACGTACCCCTGCCGCTCCAGGTCGTGCACCGCGACGTACGCGTGCCCGTCACCCACCTGGACTGGCGTGAGCTCGACGACGACGAGCGGTCCGCACGCCTCCACCGGTTCCGCACCGACGACCTCGCGCGCGGCATCGACCTCGCCGCCGCCCCGCTGACGCGCCTCGCCCTGATCCGCCTGCCCGACGCGCGCCTTCGCCTGCTGTGGACCTCCCACCACCTGACCCTGGACGGCTGGAGCCTCGCCCAGGTGCTCTCCGAGGTGTGCGACGAGTACGCGGCCCGCGCCGCGGGAAGCACCCCGCGGCCGGTGGCACGCCGCCCCTTCGCCGACTATGTGCGGTGGTTGGCCGAGCAGGACACCGACGCCGGGCGCGCCCACTGGAGCGCGGCCCTCGACGGATTCGCCACGCCGACCCCGCTGCCCGTCGACCGCCCCCTGGGCGAGGCCCACCAGGCGCGCTCCGCGGGCGTCCACAAGGGCGGCCTGTCCACCACGGACTCCGCGACGCTCGCCCGCACCGCCCGGCAGTCCGGACTCACCGTCAACACCGTGGTCCAGGGCGCCTGGGCGCTGCTGCTGTCCCGCTACGGCGCCGAGCAGGACGTGGTGTTCGGCACCACGGTGTCCGGCCGCCCCGACGACCTGCCGGGCGTCGAGTCCATGGTGGGCATGTTCATCAACACCGTGCCCACCCGCGTCCGCGTCGACAGCGGGGCCACCGCGAGCGCGTGGCTGCGCGAACTGCAGGAAAGCCAGGCCGATTCGCGCCGCCATGCCGCCGTCTCCCTGGCCGAGCTGACCTCGCTGAGCGACGTGCCGTCCGGCACCCCGCTGTTCCACAGCATCGTCGCCTTCGAGAACTACCCCTTCGACGAGGCCCGCACGGCTGCGTCCGGCGTGCGCCTGGCGGACGTCACCTCGCGCGACGCCACCAACTACCCGCTCGTCCTCCGCGCCCATCAGGGTGACCGCGTCGGCTTCGACCTCGCTTACGACCCCGGCCTGTTCGACATCGGTACGGTACGGGCGCTCGCCGACCGGCTGTGCCTGCTGCTCACCGAGATCGCCGCGGACCCCGACCGTCCGTTGCGGGCCCTTTCCTGGACGACCGCCGAGGAGCGGGAGGCCCTCGTCGGGGGCGACGGCGGCGAACACGCGCGCCCCACGGAGACATTGGTGGACCTCTTCGAGGCGCAGGCCGCCCGCACGCCGGATGCCACCGCCGTCACCTGCGGCGACGCCCGCCTCGACTACGCCACGCTCGACGCGGAGGCGGGCCGTCTCGCGCACCGCCTCGCCGAGGCCGGCGCCGGACCCGAGCACTATGTCGCCCTCGCCCTGCCCCGCTCCACCGACCTGGTCGTGGCGGTCCTCGCCGTCCTGAAGTCGGGCGCCGCCTACCTGCCCGTCGACCCCCGGCTCCCCGCCGAACGCGTCGCCCACCTCCTCGGCGACGCGGCACCCGTGACGCTGGTGACGACCACGGGCGCCGGCGTGCGGGCCGAAGGGACCGGTGTGCCCGTGCTGCTCCTCGACGACCCGACCGTGCGCGCCGACCTCGCCGGGCGCCCCGCCGCCCTTCCGGAGCCGGTCCGCCGTCCGCTGCCGGAGAGTCCCGCCTACGCCATCTACACCTCGGGCTCCACCGGCCGGCCCAAGGGCGTGGTCGTCCCGCACGCCAACGTCGTACGCCTGTTCACCCGCACCCGGCAGTGGTTCGGCTTCGACGAGCACGACGTGTGGACCCTGTTCCACTCCTACGCCTTCGATTTCTCCGTGTGGGAGCTGTGGGGGCCGCTGCTGCACGGCGGCCGGCTCGTCGTCGTCCCCGACGACACCGTCCGCTCCCCGGAGGACTTCCTGCGCCTGCTCGTCGACGAGCAGGTCACCGTCCTCAACCAGACACCGTCCGCCTTCTACCCGCTCGCCCGCGCCGACGCCGAACACCCCGGCCTGTCTGCGCGGTTGGCGCTGCGCACGGTGATCTTCGGCGGCGAGGCCCTGGACGTCGACCGGCTCGCCGACTGGTACGCGCGCCACCCCGACACCGCCCCGCGCCTGGTCAACATGTACGGCATCACCGAGACCACCGTGCACGTCACCTACGAGCCCCTGGACCGGGGGACGGCGCGCACGGGCGCCGCGAGCCCCATCGGCACGGGCATCCCCGACTTGCGGGTCCATGTGCTCGACGGCGACCTCGCGCTGGTGCCGCCCGGCGCGATCGGTGAGATGTACGTGGCGGGGGAGGGGCTTGCCCGCGGCTACCTGGGACGGCCGGGGCTGACGGCGACCCGCTTCGTGGCCGACCCGTCCGGTCCGTCCGGCAGCCGCATGTACCGCACCGGTGACCGGGCCCGCCGCAGGGTCGACGGCACGTTGGAGTACCTGGGCCGCGCCGACCAGCAGGTGAAGATCCGCGGCTACCGCATCGAGCCCGGCGAGATCGAGGCCGCCCTGCACCGCCACCCGGGCGTGAGCGCCGCGACGGTCGGAGTGTACGAGGACGCCTCCGGGACGCGGCGCCTGGTCGCCCATGTCGTCGGGGTCGGGAACGGTGCCGGAACCGAACAGGGCGGTGCTTCCGGGACCGGCGCGCACGGCAGTGGTCCGGGCGCCGGTCCTGACGGCGCTGTTCTGAACGCCGGTCCGCGCGGCAGCGATGCGCACGGCAGTGGCCGGGACGCCGGTTCGCGCGGCGGTGGTTCACACGGCAGCGGTCCGGACGGCAGTGGTCCGGGCCGTGCTGCGGGTGGCACTGGTCTGGACGGCCGTGCTCCGGGCGGTGAACCCGGCTGCCCTGCGCCGGCCGTCGCGCCGTCCGCCGCCGACCTGCGCGCCCACCTCGAGCGCCTGCTTCCCGCCCACATGGTGCCCGCCGCCTACGTACCGCTGGCGGTCCTGCCGCTCACCGTCAACGGCAAGCTCGACCGGCGCGCGCTGCCCGCCCCCGGCGCGGACGGCTTCGCCACCGGCACCGACCGCACCCCGCCGCGCACCCCCGCGGAACGCGCGGTCGCCGCCGCCTGGGCGGACGTGCTCGACACCGACGCCGTGGGCGCCGACGACGACTTCTTCGCGCTCGGCGGCGACTCCATCCTCGCCGTGCGCGTCACCTCCCGGCTGCGCACGGCCTTCGGCCAGGACGTCTCACCGCGGCTGCTCTTCACCCGCCCCACCCTGTCCGCGCTTGCGGCCGCCCTCGGTGAGCCGGTGGCCGACGGGGGCACCGGAACCGACGTCATTCCGGCCGCGGACGCCGGCACTCCGCCTCCGCTGTCGTACGCCCAGCAGCGCCTGTGGTTCCTCGACCGCTTCGCGCCGGGCAGCACCGAGTACACGACGCTGTCCGTGCTGCGCCTGCGCGGCTCCCTCGACGAGGCCGCCCTGCGCGCGGCCCTCGATGGCCTGGTGGCCCGGCACGAGTCGCTGCGCACCACCTTCGCCGAGGAGGACGGCCGGGCCCGGCAGGTCGTCCATCCGCCGTACGCGGTCGAGCTGCCCCTCGACGTCCTGTCGGGCGCCGACCGGGACGCACGGCTGGACGCCGTCCTCGACCGCGCCGCCGAGACGCCCTTCGACCTGTCCACCGGCCCGTTGCTGCGCGCCCGCCTCGCCCGCCTGGCCGACGACGAGCACGTCCTGGTCCTCGCCGTCCACCACATCGTCACCGACGGCTGGTCCGGCGCCGTCCTCGGCCGAGACCTGAGCGAGCTGTACGCGGCGGCCCTGGAAGGGCGCGCCCCCGAGCTGCCCGCACTGCCTGTGCGGTACACCGACTACGCCGCCTGGCAGCGCGCCCGCACCGACGTCGCCGACGAGCAACTCGCCCACTGGCGCGAGACACTGGCCGACCTCGAACCGCTGGAACTGCCCACCGACCGGCCGCGCCCCGCAGTGCGCACCCGCGACGGCGCCCTGGTGACCTTCCAGCTGCCCGCCGAGCTCACCGAGCGGCTCCGTGCCATGGCCCGAAGCGCCGACGCCACCCTCTACATGACGCTGCTCACGGCCTGCCAGATCCTGCTGGCCCGCTGGGCCGACCAGGAGGACGTCGCGGTCGGCACCGTGACCGCGGGTCGGGAGCGCCGCGAACTCGAGAACTTGGTCGGCATGTTCGTCAACACGCTCGTGCTGCGCGGTCGGGTCCGCCCCGGCGCGTCGTTCCGTGAGCTGCTCACCGAGGCGCGCACCACCGTCCTGGACGCGTTCGCCCACCAGGAGGTGCCCTTCGAGCGCTTGGTGGACGCTCTGGAGCCGGAGCGGGACACCAGCCGTACGCCGCTGTTCCAGGTCATGGTGGCCCTGCACAACCTGGGCGGCGAGGCGCCCCGCCTGCCCGGCCTCGACGTCGAGCCCGTGACACCGCCGGTGCGCAACGCCACCTTCGACCTCGCCTTCGACTTCGTGGAACACGGCGGCGGCGTCACCGGTCACCTGGAGTACAACACCGGCCTGTTCGACGCCGGTACCGCGGAACGCCTCGCCGCCCACTTGACGTCGCTCCTCGAAGCCGCCGCGGACGACCCGGACGAGAAGGCCGGCGCGCTGCCGCTGATGACGGCCGCCGAGCGCCGTCAGGTCGTCCGGGAGTGGCAGGGCGACCGGCTGCCGGCGGCGGACAGCGCCTTCCCGGCCCTGTTCGAGGCGCAGGCGGCACGCACCCCGCACACCACCGCCCTGACGGCCCGCGACACCACGCTCGACTACGCGGCCCTCAACGACCGGGCCAACCGCCTCGCCCACCACCTCATCACCCTCGGCGTCGGCCCCGAGGACGTCGTCGCGGTCCGGCTGCCCCGCACCACGGACCTGTTCGTGACCGTGTTCGCCGTCCTGAAGGCGGGCGGCACCCTGCTCTGCGTCGACCCCGGCCTGCCCGAGGAGCGCGTGACGTTCCTCCTCGCGGACGCGGCCCCGCGCACGCTCCTGACGGCCGAGACGCTGCGCGAGGTGCCGTGGGACCGACTGCCCGCGCACGACCCGACCGACGCCGACCGCCGGGCGCCGCTGCGCCCCGACCACGGCGCCTACATCATCTACACCTCCGGCTCCACAGGGCGGCCCAAGGGCGTCGTCGTGGAACACCGGCACCTGATCAACCTCTGCCACGACCACCGCGAAGGGCTCGTCGCCCCGCACACCGCCGACGGACGGCGCCTGAAGGCCGCGCTCAGCGCTTCCTTCTCCTTCGACACCTCGTGGGAGGGCCCGCTGCTGCTCGCCCTCGGCCAGGAGGTGCACCTCGTCGACGAGGACGTACGCCTGGACCCGGAGGCGTTCTGTGCCCAAGTCGCGGACAGTGAACTGGACGTGGTGAACGTCACCCCGTCCTTCCTGCGGGAGCTCACCGCCGCGGGGCTCCTCGCCCCCGGCCGTCACCACCCGCGCGTGCTCCTGGTGGGCGGCGAGGCCGTCGGCACGGACGCCTGGCGCGAGCTGTGCGCGGCGGCGGACCTCGGCGTCACCGCGTACAACATGTACGGCCCCACCGAGTGCACCGTCGACGCCGTGTACGGCCGCTGCGGCGAACAGCCCGGACGCCCGGTCATCGGCCGCCCGGGACGCGGCCTGCGCGCCTACGTCCTGGACGGCGCGCTGCGGCCGGTGCCGCCCGGTGTGCCGGGCGAGTTGTACCTGGCGGGCGCCCAGGTGGCCCGCGGCTATCTGAACCGGCCCGGCCTGACCGCCGCCCGCTTCCTGGCCGACCCGTTCGGCGGGCCGGGGGAGCGGATGTACCGCACCGGGGACCGCGCCCGCTGGGACGCCCAGGGCCTCCTCGAATTCCTGGGCCGGGCCGACGAGCAGGTGAAGATCCGCGGCTTCCGGGTCGAGCCCGGCGAGGTGGAGGCCGCGCTCCTCGCCGACCCGGCCGTCGCCGAGGCCGTGGTGACGGTCCGTCAACACGCGGGCCGCGACATGCTCGTGGCCCATCTGGTGCCCGCGAGCGAACACCCCCCGTCGGCCGACGATCTGCGCATACGGCTGCGGCGGACCCTGCCCGACCACATGGTGCCCGCGGCCTTCGTGCCGCTGGCGCGGATCCCGCGGACCAGCAGCGGCAAGACCGACCGGCGCGCGCTGCCCGCCCCGCCCGCACAACCGGACAGCTCCACGCCGTACGTGGCACCCCGGACCGGCGCCGAGGAGCGGCTCGCCGCCATCTGGGCGGAGGTCCTGGGCGTCGAACGGGTGGGCGCGCGCGACGACTTCTTCACGCTCGGCGGCGACTCGATCCTCAGCATCCAGATCGTCTCCCGCGCCCGGCAGGCAGGACTCGCCCTCACCACCAAGGACGTCTTCCGCCACCGCACGGTCGCCGAACTCGCCCTGTGCGCGAGGGAGGCCGCGCCCCGGCCCGCGGCGACGGGTGGCGTCGCGCCGACCGAGGCGCCGCTCACGCCCATCCAGCGCTGGTACCTCGACGGCCGCCGCCCCGGTGACCCGCTGCGCTTCACGATGACCCAGCGCCTCGAACTGGCTCCGGGCACCGACCTGTCCGCCCTGGCGGAGGCCGCGGACACCGTCGTACGCCAGCACGCCGCCCTGCGCACCCGATTCCGCCGCACGGGCGACGGCTGGCGCCAGGAAGTCCTGCCGGAACCGCCCGACGGACTGGTCACGCGCCATGACGTGACCGGTCTCGACGACTCACGTGTGGAGCGCGAGGCGCAGCGGACGGCGGACGCCGCCCAGGCCTCCCTCGATCCCACCGAGGGCCGGGTCGTCCGCGTCCTGGTCTTCGACCGCGGCCCGGCCCTGCCCGCCCAACTCCTGATCACCGTGCACCACTTGGTGATGGACGGCGTGTCCTGGCGCATCCTGCTCACCGACCTGGAGAGCGCCCACCGTGCCGCCACGGCGGGCCGGACCGTCGCCCTGCCCCCGGTGGGGACCGCCTACAGCCAGTGGGCCGCCCTGCTCGACCGGCACACCCGCTCCGGCGGCCTGGACGCCGACCTGGCGTACTGGACCGACACCGCCACGCCCGCCACCCTGCCCGCGGGCCGCACCGGACCCAACACCCACGGCACCGCGGCCACCGTCGTCGTCACGCTGGCCCCCGAGGACACCGAGGCGCTGCTGCGCCAGGTCCCCGACGTCTACCGCACCCAGGTCAACGACGTGCTGCTCAGCGCCTTCGCCCGCACGCTGGGCCGCTGGTGCGCCCACGACACGGTGCTCATCGGCGTAGAGGGGCACGGCCGCGAAGACCTCTTCGACGGCGCCGGTGGCCCTGACGGCCCTGACGGCCATGCGGACGCCGTCGGCGACGTCGATCTGTCGCGGACCATCGGCTGGTTCACCGCCGAGTACCCGCTCGCCCTGACCGTCGACCCGGACGCCGGGTGGCGCGACACCCTGCGCTCCGTCAAGGAACAGCTGCGCGCCGTCCCGCACCACGGGCTCAGCCACGGCGCCCTGCGCCGACTGCTCCCGGACAGCCCGCTCGCCGACGCCCCGTCGCCGCAGGTCGGGTTCAACTACCACGGCCAGTGGGACACGGGCACTGGCAGCGGCACAGGCGCACGCACCGGCACCGGTCTGTGCGGCGCCTCGCTCCCGTCGGCCGGGCGCGACACCGACCCCGACGAACCCCGCCCCTACCTCCTGGACCTCACCGGCGTCGTCCAGGACGGCCGGCTCGAACTCGGTCTGACCTACCCGACCGCCGTGTACGACGAGTCCACGGTCCGCCGCCTCGCCGAGGAGACCTGCGCGGCGCTGCGCGACATCGTGGACCACTGCGCCCGGCCGGGCGTCGGCGGCCGCACCCCGTCCGACTTCCCGCTCGCCGACCTGACCCAGGAGCAGCTGGACCGGCTGGTGGGTGACGGCCGGCACGCGGCGGACGTGCTGCCCCTGACACCCCTGCAGGCCGGGATGCTCTTCCACGGCCTCGTCGACGACGCGGGCGCGTACTTCGACCGGACCGCGGTACGGCTGACCGGGGTGGCCGACCCGCGGGCGTTCGCGCACGCCTGGCAGCAGGTGGCCGACCGCACCCCGGCGCTGCGCACGAGCGTCCACTGGCGGCAACTGCCGCACCCGGTACAGGTGGTGCACCACCACGCGGACCTGCCCGTCACCCACCTCGACTGGCGCGACCTGACGCCCGAGCAGCGCGAGTCGGCCACCGAGCGGCTGCTCGCCGAAGACCGTGAAGCGGGCATGGAGCTGACCGCCGCGCCGCTCACCCGGATCACGCTCGCCGCCCTCCCCGGCGACGAGGTCCTGCTGCTGTGGTCCTCGCACCACCTGATCCTGGACGGGTGGAGCACCGGGCAACTGCTCACCGAGGTGTGCGAGCGCTACGCCGCGTTGACCGGAGGCACGGACGCGGCACCGCCGTTGCGGCGGCCGTTCGCGGACTTCGTACGGTGGCTGCGCGCGCAGGACGAGGGCGCGGCCGAACAGTTCTGGACCGACGCGCTCGCCGATTTCCCGGCCGCGACGCCGCTGCCGTACGACCGCGCCCCCGCCGAGGCCCACCGCGCCCGCTCCGGCGACGCCGTCCACCACGAACTGGACGTGGCCGTGTCACGGCGGCTGCGGGAGACGGCCGCTCACGCCGGGCTGACCGTCAACACCGTGGTGCAGGCCGCCTGGGCCCTGCTGCTCGCCCGCTACAGCGGCCGCCGCGACGTCGTGTTCGGCACGACCGTGTCGGGCCGCCCGGCCGAACTGCCTGGCGTGGAGTCCATGGTGGGCATGTTCATCAACACCGTGCCGACGCGCGTGCGGCTGCCCGGGGACGGCGTGCTGTCCTGGCTGCGCGGCCTCCAGGACGAGCAGAGCGACGCCCGGCGGCACGACTTCATGGCGCTGTCCCGCATCCAGGCGCTCAGCGACGTACCGGCGGGCCAGGCCCTGTTCGACAGCATGGTGGTGTTCGAGAACTATCCCGTCGACGAGGCGGCCACCGCCCGGACGGGGGTGGGCGTGGCGGAGGTGCGCGCCGACGACGCCACGACGTTCCCGCTGTGCCTGCGCGCCCACGTGAGCGACCGGCTCGGCTTCGACCTGGCCTACGACGCGGCTCTCTTCGACCACGCCACCGTGGCACGCGTGGCGACCCGGTTCGCCGCGCTCCTCACCCGGCTCGCCGACGGGATCTCCGGCACGGTCGACGACCTCGACCTGCTCACCGCCGCCGACCGTGACCTGCTGCGCCGGTGGAACACCACCGCCCGCCGGGTGGCGCCGCGCAGCCCCGTGGGCCTGTTCGCCGAACAGGCCCGCCGTACCCCGGACGCGGCCGCCCTGCACGACGACCAGCATGAGCTGACGTACTGCCAACTCGACGCCTGGTCGGACCGTGTGGCCTCCCGGCTGCTCGCCGACGGCCTGCAACCCGAGGACCGTGTGGCGCTCCTGATGGACCGCTCCGCCGAACTCGTGGTGGCGCAGCTCGCGGTCCTGAAGGCGGGCGGCGCCTACGTGCCCGTCGACACCCGGGCCCCTGACGAACGCCGCCGCACCCTCCTCGACCGGGCAGGCGTCTCGGCACGACTCACCGCCGCCGACGTCACCGCCGCGTACACCGCGCCCGGCGAGACGTTGACGGCCCCGGCGGCGGATCCCGACCGTCTCGCCTACGTGATGTTCACGTCCGGCTCGACCGGCGAGCCGAAGGCCGTCGCCGTACGCCACCGCGACGTGGCGTCGCTCGCCACCGACGGCCGCTTCGCCGACGGCGTCTGCGACCGCGTCCTGCTGCACTCACCGGTCGCTTTCGACGCCGCCACCTTCGAGGTGTGGGGGCCGCTGCTGACCGGCGGCTGCGTCGTCGTGGCCGCGGGCGAGACGGTGGACGCGGCACTGCTGCGCAGCCTGGCCCGCCCCGACGCCGGTGCTGATGTCGGTGGCGGTGGCCGTCGCGGACTCACCGCGCTGTGGCTGACAGCCGGTGTCTTCCGGCTCCTCGCCCAGGACGCCCCCGACTGCTTCGCGGGGCTGCGCCAGGTGTGGACCGGCGGTGACGTCGTCCCCGCCGCCGCCGTGCGCCGCGTCCTCGCCGCCTGCCCCGGACTGACCGTGGTGGACGGCTACGGCCCGACCGAAACCACGACCTTCGCCACCTCCCACGCCCTGGCGGACGCGAACGGCGTCCCCGACACCGTGCCCGTCGGCCGCCCGCTGGACGACATGCGCGTCCACGTGCTCGACGCCCGCCTGCGCCCCGTACCGCCGGGCTGCGCAGGCGAGTTGTTCGTGGCGGGCGAGGGCCTGGCGCGCGGCTACCTGGGCCGCCCGGGCGAGACCGCGGCCCGCTTCCTCGCCGACCCCTACGGGCCGCCCGGCACCCGGATGTACCGCACCGGCGACCTGGCCCGGCGGCAACCCGACGGCACGGTCGAGTTCCTGGGCCGCGCCGACGACCAGGTGAAGATCCGTGGATTCCGGGTCGAGCCCGGCGAGGTGGAGGCCGCCCTCGCCGGCCACCCGGGGGTCGGGGACGTGGCCGTGGTGGCCCGCGAGGACCGGCCGGGCACCCGGCGCCTCGTCGCCTACGTCGTCGGCCCCGCCTGCGAGGATCTGGCCGCGCTGCGGGAGTACGCCGCCCAGGCGCTGCCCGACTACCTCGTCCCGTCCGCGTTCGTGCCCCTGACGGCGCTCCCGCTCAGCGCCAACGGCAAGGTGGACCGGGCGGCGCTCCCGGCCCCGGACACCCAGGTGGAGTCCGGCACGCGGACCGAACCCCGCACCGAGGCCGAACGCCGCACCTCGGAGGTCTTCGCGGAAGTTCTGGGCATCGATCTCCCCGGCATGGAGGACGACTTCTTCCGCCTCGGCGGCGACTCGATCCTCAGCATCCGCCTCGCCTCCCGTCTCGCCGAGGAGCTAGGGACCGAGGTGTCGCCGCGCGAGGTGTTCGCCCACCCGACGCCGGCCGCGCTCGCCGCGCTGCTCGGCGACCACCGGGCACTCGGCGGGGCGCGCCCCGGCGTCGTCCCGGTGGAACGCGACGCGACGGCGCCGATGTCGTACGCACAGCAACGCATGTGGTTCCTGGAGGAGTTCGCACCCGGCGGCGCCGAATACGTCACCGCCCTCGCGCTGCGCCTGCACGGACAACTCGACGTCCGCGCCCTCGCCGCGGCCCTGCGCGCCCTGGTGGCCCGGCACGAGTCGCTGCGCACCACCTTCGACGCGGTGGACGGCCGCGGTGTGCAGGTCGTGCACCCGCCAGGCGTGGTGCCACTGCCGCTTCAGGACCTGACGGGGCTGCCCGGGGAGGAGCGCGCCGCCCGCCTCGAAGACCTGCTGACGGCCGAGCGGGCCCGCCCGTTCGACCTGCGGCGCGGCCCGCTGCTGCGCGCCGGCCTCGTGCGACTCGCGGACGACGAGCACGTCCTGACCCTGACCCTGCACCACATCGTCACCGACGGCTGGTCCACAGCCGTACTCACCGGCGACCTCGCCCACCTCTACCGGGCCGAACTGGACGAGGGCGCAGGCGAGTTGCCGCCGCTGCCGGTGCAGTACGCCGACTACACCCACTGGCAGCGCACCGCGCCCGGCGCCGAAGCGCAGCTCGCGTACTGGAAGGAGCACCTGGCCGACACCGAACCCCTGGACCTGCCCACGGACCGGCCACGCCCGGCCGTACGCACCCGCAACGGCGCGAGTGCCCGCCTGGTCCTGCCGTCCGACACGGCCCGGCGCCTCACCCAGGTCGGCAGGGAGCGGGGCGCCACCCTGTTCACGACGCTCGTCGCCGCCACGCAGACATTCCTCGCCAAGGTGTCGGGCGGCCGCGACATCGCCGTCGGCACCGTCACGTCGGGCCGCGACCGCGCCGAGATCCAGAACCTCATCGGGTTCTTCGTCAACACCCTGGTCCTGCGCTCCCACGTCGACCCCGGCCAGGCCTTCCCGGCCTTCCTCGACGGTGTCCGGCAGACGGTCCTCGACGCCTTCGCCCACCAGGACGTGCCGTTCGAGCAGGTCGTCGACGAGGTGCGGCCGGCCCGCGACACCAGCCGTACCCCGCTGTTCCAGGTCATGGTCGTCCTCCAGAACACCCCGGCCGCCGACCTGGACCTGCCAGGACTGCATGTCGAAGACGTCGAGTCGGAACTCCGGCACGCGGCGTTCGACCTCACCCTGGAGTTCGCCGAGACGGACTCCGGAGGCCTGCACGGCGTACTCACGTACAACACCGACCTGTTCGACACGGGCACCGCCCGGCGGATGGCCGACCAACTCGCCACCCTCCTGACAGCCGTCGCGGACGACCCGCACCGCCCGCTCGGCACCCTGCCGCTGGCTGCGGAGGCGGAATTGAAGTCCCTGCTCGACCAGGGCCGGGGCGCGGCCGGATCCGTCCCGGCGGTGACCCTGCCGGAGCTGTTCGAGCGGCAGACGGCACGCACGCCCGACGCGGTGGCCCTCGACGAGGGCGGTCGGCAGTGGACGTACGCCGAGGTGGACCGCGCCGCCAACCGTCTCGCCCACCGCCTCATTGGCCAGGGCGTCGGACCCGAGCGGATCGTCGCCCTCGCCCTGCCGCGCGCCCGCGAAAGCGTGATCGCTCAGCTCGCCGTCGCCAAGGCGGGTGGCGCCTTCCTGCCCGTCGACCCCAACTACCCGGAACCACGGCGTGAGTTCATGGTCCGCGACGCGGGCGCGACGCTGGTCCTTGGCGACCCGGCGGACGTGTGGGTTCAGGAGGGCCCCGACACCGCGCCCACGGATGCCGACCGCACGGCCGCCCTGACGCCCGCCCACCCGGCTTACGTCATCTATACATCCGGCTCCACCGGCACACCCAAGGGCGTCGTCGTCCCGCACCACGGCCTCGCGGGCTTCGCCGCGGCCGCCGCCGCGCAGTACGCCGTCGGCCCCGGCGACCGCGTCCTGCAGTTCGCCTCACCCAGCTTCGACGCCTCCGTCCTCGAACTGTGCTCCTCGCTCCTCAGCGGGGCGACGCTGGTGACGGGCGAGGAAGGTCCGCTTGTCGGCGACCGCCTCGCTGACGCCCTCGCCGAGCAGCGCGTCAGCCACACCCTCATCCCGCCCGCGGCCCTGGCCACCGTCCCGCCCCACACCGCGGGATCCCTGCCGCACCTGCGCACCCTGATCGTCGGAGCCGAGGCCTGCCCGCCCGACCTCGTGGCTGAGTGGGCCCCCGGACGCCGGATGATCAACTCGTACGGGCCGACGGAAGCCACGGTGGTCGCCACCTGGACGGGCCCGCTGAGCCCCGGCGCCGCCGCCCCGCCGATCGGCGGCCCGGCCGGCGCCACGCGCCTCTACGTCCTGGACGCGGCCCTGCGCCCCGTCCCGTCCGGAGTGACCGGGGAGCTGTACGTGGCGGGCCCCGGCCTCGCCCGCGGCTATCTGAACCAGCCGGGTCTGACCGCCCAGCGGTTCCTCGCCGACCCGTTCGGCGGGCCGGGGGAGCGGATGTACCGCACCGGCGACCTGGTCGTGTGGGCCGCCGACGGCCAACTGCGGTTCGTAGGAAGGGCCGACGACCAGGTCAAACTGCGCGGCTTCCGCATCGAGCCCGGCGAGATCGAGAGCGCGCTGCGCGGTGCCCCGCAGGTGCGGGACGCGGCGGTCGTCGTCCGCACGGCACCACACCGGGACGACACCGTGGGGGAGGCGGACGAGGAAGCTTCCGACTCCCGGGAGGGCGCCGTAGAGCACGGCCGCCTCGTCGCGTACGTCGTCCCCGCCACCGGAGATCCCGAGAACCTGCCGGTCGGTGAACTGCGCGACCACCTCGCCGGACTGCTCCCGGCGCACATGGTCCCGTCGGTGTTCGTGCCGCTGGAGCGCCTGCCGCTCACTCCGAACGGCAAGACGGACCGGCGCGCCCTGCCCGAACCCGGACCCGCCCACACCGGCACGGCGTCGCACACTCCGCCGCGCACCGACACCGAACGCCATGTCGCGCGGATCTGGGGCGACGTCCTCGGCGTCGACGGCATCGGCGCGCACGACAACTTCTTCCACCTCGGCGGCGACTCGATCCTGAGCATGCAGGTGGTGTCGCGGCTGCGTCGCGAGGGCCTGCACCTGGCCACCCGCGACCTGTTCACCCACCAGACCGTGGCCGAGCTCGCCACCGTCGTACGCACCGCGCCCCAGCGCCCCGGCGACGGCCCTGTCACCGGCGACGTGCCGCTCACCTCCATCCAGGAGTGGTTCCTGACCACTCCGCGCGCGGGTCACCACCACTTCAACCAGTCGGCGCTCCTGGAACTGCATGCGGCGCCCGACCGGACGGCGCTGTGCGCGGCCCTGGGCGCCCTGCTAGAGCACCACGACGCCCTGCGCATGCGCTTCACCCACGACGCCGACGGATGGCGCCAGTTCAACCGGCCCCCGTTCGACGGCGACGAGGCCGAGCGCCTCCTCGACCGGCACGACCTCACGGGTCTGTCGGCAAAGGAGGCCGACGCGGCCATGGAGAAGGCCGCCGACGACCTGCACACCGGCTTCGACCTAGGCCACGGACCGCTGCTGCGGGCGGCCCTGTTCACCGGCGGCGCCGACCGCCCTGTCCACCTCCTCCTGGTCGCCCACCACCTGGTCGTGGACGCCGTGTCCTGGCGGATCCTCTCCGACGACCTGGAGGCCGCCTATCACCAGGCCGTCCAGGGGCAGCCGATCGCGCTGGGAGAGCGCACCACCTCCTTCCGGGACTGGTCCCGGCGCCTCGCCGCCCATGTCGCCGAGGGCGGCCTCGACCACGAACTGCCGTACTGGCAGGAGGCGGTGACGGCCGAGCCGCTGCCACCCGCCGACCGGCCGGAACCCGACGCGGGGGAGACCCGCACCCTCTCGGTCGAGCTCGGCGAGGAGGACACCACGGCCCTGCTGCGGTCCGCCCCGACCGCGTACCGCACCCGCGTCAACGACGTCCTGCTGGCCGCACTCGCCCTGGCCCTCGCCCGCTGGACCGGCGGTGACCGGGTCCGCCTCGACCTGGAAGGACACGGCCGCGAGGACGTGTTCGACGACATCGACCTGTCCCGCACGGTCGGCTGGTTCACCACCGTCCACCCGGTCGCCCTGACGGTGCCAGAGCCGGACGACCTCGGCCCGGCCCGCGACTGGCGGGGCCTCGTGAAGTCCGTACGCCGCCAACTGCGCGCCGTTCCCGGCAACGGGCTCGGCTTCGGCGCACTGCGCACGTTCGGCCCGCCCGAGGTCCGCGAACGGCTGGGCTCGGTGGCGCACGGGCAGGTGGTGTTCAACTACCTCGGCCAGTGGGACGCCCGCCCGACCGCGTCCGAGGCAGGGCTTGTGCGCACCGAGCACGGCTCGTTCGGCCAGGACCACGACCCCCGGGACAGCGGATCGCACCCCCTGGAGGTGGTGGGAGCCGTGCAGAACGGCCGCCTCGCCTTCACCTGGCACCACCGCCCCGGCCTGCACGACACGGAGACCGTACGCCGCGTGGCCGACGAGTTCGCCACCGGCCTGCGGTACATCGCCGCGCACGCCCGGGGCAGCGCTGCCTCCCCCGCACGGGACCGCCGATGAGTCCGCGCCGCCCCGGCATCCGCGGACCACCGGCCCGCGGCCCTCGCCCCGAACCCGTTCCGCGGCCCCCACCGCGGACGACGCGGTCCGACCGGAGGACCGCGACCGCCCCACCGACCACGGAGACCCTGACATGGACGAGAACACCCGCTACCAGGTGCTGCGCAACGATGAGGACCAGTACTCGCTCTGGCCGGTCGACGTCGACGTACCCGCCGGCTGGCACCCCGTGGGAAAGGAAGGCTCGGAGGCCGAGTGCTCCGCCTACGTGGACGAGGTCTGGACCGACATGCGCCCGCGCAGCCTGCGCGAGCGGATGGAGAACGCAGGGTCCTGACGCCGTCACTCTGTTTCCAAGCTCTGTTCGAGGAGTTCGCCGATGACGCCGACACTGCACAGCGAACGGCTGGAGTTCAGGCCGTACCGGTCACAGGACGAGGAAGCCTTCGTCACCCTCCTGCGCGACGAGGAGGTGCGCCGTTGGATGGGTCAGGACGAGGTGCCCGAGGACGACCTGCGCAAGGCGTTCCGCATGATCCTCACCGACATCTACCCGAAGGGCCTGTTCGACGTGTGGGGCCTGTGGCACGAGGGGAGGTACATCGGGCACGCGGAGGCCAAGAAGACCGGCAATGTCGACGGCCATGAACTCATCACCGCCCTGGCCCCCGAGTACTGGGGCAAGGGCCTGGGGAGCGAGGTCATCCGCGTCCTGCTGCGGCACGCCTCCGACAACCTGGGCCTCAAGGAGGTCTACGGCATGGTGGGCGCCGAGAACGCCGCCAGCCTGGCGATGGCCGAACGCCTGGGCTTCCACCACGTACGGGACGTGGTCGGCGACGACGGGTCGGTGACGAAGATGCTCGTGATCTCCACAGCCACCTGACAGCGCTCCTCGCGGGGCGCTCTGGGCCGCACGCGTTCGTCGGCGTCAAAGGACGAGTGCGGCCCGTCCGGAAGGCCCTCAGTGCGCGAGAGCGGCCAGGAGCTCCTCCCGGGCCGAGACACCGACCTTGCGGTAGAGCGCCTTGAAGTGGTCGTTGACCGTGTGGGGGCCACGCCGAGACAGCGGGCGATCTGCTTCGCTGGCAGGCCCTCCGAGGCCTGGCGCAGTACGGCCACTTCGCGGGCCGTGATGCCGTACCAGGCCGCGACCGCGGGCAGCAGGCTTGGTCGGCGTCATGCTGGATCTCGGTTAGTTGATGTCTTCGGCGATGTGGAAGTCGCGCTCGATGGCGTCGGAGAGGGCGAGCAGCGTTTCCTGGTAGGCCGTACTTTCGTGTGCCGTGACGGCTTGCTCGAAGCTGTCGGACTCGATTAGGACGGTGCGTTCGGCGATTGTGGCGTCAGGCGCCACGACCCGACCGCCACGGACGGGGACCCGGCCGTCCCCGGCTTTGACGGCCGGAGCGGCCAGCTTTCTGGCCTTCTCCGTGGTCGGGCTGTTTCTCGTCCTCGTGTCGGCCTGTGTCACTAAGCTGTTCGGCAGTGACAACCTGGCCCTGGTCGGCGGAGCCGTCGCCCTCATGCTGGCCTGCTCCGTCATCGCCCGGATCGCCGTCTCGGGCCGCCAGGCGCTCGGCATCCAGGTCACCGGCCTGGTCCTGCTTGCCGCCGGGCTGGTCCTGCTTGCCGCCGGGCTGGTCCTGCTCGTCGTGGTCGGCGGCATCGCCTCGCTCGCGCTGCTGCTGGTCGCCACTGTCATCGGGGGCGTCGGTCAGGGGCTGGCCTTCCTCGGAGGAATCACCGAGATCAACCGTGTCGCGTCCAAGGACCGGCGCGCCGTCGTTCTCTCCGGCTTCTACGTCGTCATCTACCTCGGTGTCGGCGTCCCCGTCATCGGAGTCGGCTTCCTGGCCACAGGGACCGGCCTGCTCACTGCGGTACAGCTGTTCGCCGCAGTCGTGGCCGTGCTGTGCCTGCTGGGCATGCTCGCGCTGGCCCGCAAGCGCCGCGTGATCGCCTGAACGGGCCGTGCCCTCACCGTCCTGACGTTCCTCTCGAGAACAATGGACAAGATCATGAATGTCACCGAACTCGCCTCCGTGTACGCAGACCTGATGTGTACGCGGACGTGATGTGTACGCGGACGTGATGTGTACGCGGACGTGATGTGTACGCGGACGTGATGTGTACGCGGACGTGATGTGTACGCGGACGTGATGTGTACG
>NZ_JBVIZH010000003.1:1347058-1358464 GCF_055591765.1 Streptomyces sp. NPDC041205
GTAGCAGACGTGATGTGTACGCGGACGTGATGTGTACGCAGACCTGATGTGTACGCGGACGTGATGTGTACGCAGACCTGATGTGTACGCGGACGTGATCGCCAAGGCCGAGGCCATCACCGCCCAGGCGCCGTTCGATGACCAGGCTCGTGCCGATGTCGACTGGCGTCTGTGCCACATCGCCCTGGCCGGCCGGATCATCGCCACCGCGGCCCGGGAACAGGTCGACGGTCACACCGCCACCGTGGACGATCAGCCGTCGATGGATCCTGACCGGATCGCGGTGAAGCAGGGGGTTATGGGGGCCTGTCCTTGCGTCAGGTGATCTCGTCGAGCCAAGCGGCCGCGTCGATCTGAGCGGGCAGAGGCCGAGGCGTTGTGCGGTAGCAGGGCCGGATGGACGGTCCTAGCCCGCCTTAGCGGGGCTGGTACGGTTCGGCCGCCTCTGCCTGGATGATCTCCTTGGGGTCGGCGGTCACCGTGTAGGAGCAGTCGCGTTCCTCCAGCGCTTGCCGGAAGCCGACGCTGTGGCCGCAACCGGCATCCTCCACGATCACCGGTACCGACGTGAGCCAGTCGGCCAGTCGGTCCGGTCCAACAGGTCCAGCGGCAGGTGGGACTTGGACACACGTCCGACGCGGTCGGGCACCCCGGCGGCCCGACGCTGCTGGGCGTCGTCAGTCCATTCCTCGGGCTGGAACACGCTTGCCCACCGTTCCGCAGTACTGGCGGGCCACCTCCACCGATGCTTTCCCGCACTTCGGGAACGAGACGTCGTCGAACACTCACACCTCCAGACGGACCACCGGGCACAATCGCTCGGCGATCCATCGCCGCACCGGCGTCCAGTCCCGCGGTGACTGGCTGGCGAACGGCTGCGGGGCTTGCATGTTCCTGTCCGGCAGCCGCCCGGCCATCGGCTGGATCGACTTGGACGGCCGGTTTGAACGGAGCTTCCTGGCCGGGCGGGTTGGGTGACCGCATTGGTCTGCCGATCAGGGGGCTCCGTGGTCGTTCTTGTATGGGCGGGGTCAGCGGCTGATCTTCGATGCGATGGCTCGGTCCATGATCTGCAGGCCGAGGAGGTTGAACGGTTTGTTGATGTTGCGCATCAGTGAGTCCTGTGAGGGCCGGTAGATGCCGTACTCGTACTGGTGGCCGCCGCGGAAGGCGCCGATGAGGCCTCCGTCGGGAGTGGAACGGCCCAGGTATGCGGCCCATTTGGCGCCGCTGGGGTCGTTGGTGACGTTGGGCTCGCGGGGCTCGCTGCCGGGGTAGGTGGTGCCGGGTGTGTAGTACTCGTCGGCCAGGCCGCCGACGGAGTGGCCGAGCTCGTGGATGGCGACGCGTCCCGACTGGGTGTTGCCGCCGGAGACGGTGGAGAGGCTGGGGTAGCCGGCTCCGCCGTACTTGGTGGAGTTGGCGACGGCGACGATGGCGTCCACGCCGGGAGCCTGCGCGGCGTAGGCCTGGGCCTTGGACTCGTTGAGACACAGCAGATGGTCGAGGCCGCCGCAGTTGAAGTACATGTCGAGCGCGGTGTCCCGGTAGACGCCCGGGGAGGGGTCGTTGTCCACGCCGGACTGGTTGGAGATGACGTTGACGAGCCAGACGTTGACCGATCCCGCGTGCTTGCGCCACGGATCCGTGGCCGCTATCTGATTCCATTTCGCCTGGGCGTGCTGGCGGAGGGTGCCCGTTTGGGAGGCGGTGTAGCCGTCACCGACGATGACCATGTCGAAGCGGGAGCTGGAAGGGCCGGTGTTCTGCAGGGCGACGACATTTGCGGCAGCGGCGGCCTGCAGGTCCTGGCGCCCGGCGGCGGCCACCTTCTGGACCGGTATTCGGACCTGGCGGATCGTGCCGTCAGGCTGGAAGACCTCTCGCCATTCCGTGGGTTCTGGGGCAGCTGCCGCGTTGCCGGTGGGGGCTGCGGCAAGTCCGGCCGCGAGAAGGGCTGTTGCGGCGAGAAGAGCGGACACTCTTCGGCGCATGGGCGTCTCCTTGAGGCTTCGGGCCGGGTGTGGCACGCGGTACGGGCCGCGTGAACCGGCCGATTCAAGTGGGGGTGAGGCATGCGGAAGCCACGTACGGGGGCACGGTCGACCGGCACAAGGACGTCCTGAACGAAATGCGACGCATAAGTGAAGAGTTAAGTACACCTACGCGCGGATTTAAGTTAGAGGAGTGGTCCGGACCTGACAAGGTCTCTCAGTGGTTCATTCCTGGACCGAGGAGTGAGCGGGCCCTGGATCGTGCTGCCCCTGGTCCTCGTCGCCCCTGAGGAAGGGGGGCCTAGAACGGCTTGGCGGGGGCGGGCCCGAGGGTCGTCGTGCCGGGCGCGGCCCGGTGGCCGAGGCCGATCCGGTAGGCGTCGATCGCCGCGTCGACGCGGCCCGTGCGGACGAGCAGGTCGCCCAGGAGGCGGCAGATGTCCGCCAAGTCACCGGCGGCGCCCGCGTGTTCCAGCAGGCTGAGCGCAAGTGTGTAGTGCTCTTCGGCCTGCTCGTGGTCACCGCGCCGCTCGGCGATGAGGCCGAGCAGGCGGTGGGCACCGGCCTCGTGCACGGTCCCCCTGCCGGAGGCGAGGCCGGCCAGGACCTGCCGCAGCAGGGCTTCGGCCTCTGTGTCCTTGTCCTGGCGTTGCAGTACGTCGGCCAGTTCGACGCCGACCTGCTGGGCGTAGAGAGCCGCGTGCCGGGAGACGAGTACCTCGTGCGCGGTGCGCAGCGCGGACTCGGCCTGCGTCAGATCACCGCTCTGCGCGAAGACGTACCCGCGCATCCAGTGGCAGTGCGCGAGTTCGGTACGGATCTGCAGTTGCTGGTAGCACTCCGCCGCTTTGAGGAGCGAGGCGTCGGCTTCGGCGGCCCGGCCCTCGGCGAGCAGGGTCCGGGCGACACCTCGGTGCATCCTGGCGATCAGGGCGGGGTCGGAGACGTCCGGGGCGAGGGCGAGGGCGAGCTCCGCGGCCTGGGCCGCCCGTGCGTGGGCGCCCATGTCCATGTAGGGCGCGATGACCGCCGTGTAGAGCAGGACCAGCGCCTCGGGGTCGCATAGGCCGGTGGTGTTGAGTTCGTCGAGGGCGGTTTCCAGCAGGTAGCAGGCGTAGCGCAGCTCACCGGCGAGGAAGTGGGTCAGGGCGCGGCCGCGGATCGCCGGCACCCGGTGGGTGAGGGGCGCTCCCGCTTCGGCGAGTACGGCTTCGGCCCTCTCGAAGTGGCCGCGCGCCGGGGTGAGTTCGCCGATCTCCAAGGTGCACTGGCCGAGCCCGGTCAGTGCGGCGGCGTGTTCGGCGGTCAGGTCGTGGCGCTGGGCCTCGGCTGCGATGTCGGCATACCGGGTGACGGCCTCGTCTGGGTCTCCCGTGGCCAGGGCCCGCTGGGCATCGGCCAGGCGCATGCGCAGTTCGGTGGCGAGGTGGGCGGGGCGGCCGCTGGAGAGTTCCTCGTACGTGGAGCCAAGGCGTTCGGCGATGTGGCGCAGGGCTTTCTCCGAGGGCTGTATCTTGTCTGCCTCGATGGTGGAGATGTAGGCGGCGGTGTAGGCGGGTTCGGCGACCTGGCGCTGGGTCAGGCCACGGCCGGTACGCAGGCGGTGTACGCGGCGCCCCACGGATTCGGTGCTCTTGGCCGAACCGGTTGCCTGATCGGCTGACTCCTCGCGGGATGCTGCCAGCTTCTTCGTGCGTCGCTCTGCTGCCATCGGCGCTCCGCGCTCCCTTGGTCCCGTACTGCCCGGTCGCCGACGAGCGGACAGGGCTGCGTGATCGTCAGCGTAATTTCCCGCTCGGGGGCTTGTGCGGGCTGTCCCCACATCCTAAGTTAAGCGCCAATCTAAGTGTATTTATCAATTGGTTTAGTCGTGGTGGGGGCGCTTCAGGGCGTCGTGGAGGTTGAGGCAGATCTGGCTGGGGACCGTCGTCAGCCGGGCGCCGGGGGGCTTGATGGCGTCCTGCTGGGTCCGGGGCATGGCGTACGAGCGGGTGTGCGTCTCCTGGACGGTGTCCTCGGCCTTGGCCGGGGAACCCAGCATGCGGTGGGCGAGGTTGATGAGCGGACGCTGCTGGCTCCTGACCGCGTGGGTGTCTGTGTAGTGCTTGGGCTGTGCTGCCGCTGCCGGGTTTGTGAGGCGTGGTTTCACTGTGGAGGTCCTTGGTGGGCTCTCCGTTGTGTGGGCTTGTGTCGGGGGCCTGGTCCTGGAGGGTGTCTGTGTGTTCACGGGGGCTGGTGAGGCCCTGTGTTTGTTGGGTATCGCCGAGGAGATCAATGACAGCGGGTGCTGCGACGCTGTCGAGGTGCGCATCCTGGCCATGGACGGTGTCATCGAGGGAGATGAGGTCCGGCGGGTGTCGGCTGGGGCTGACGTCATCGTGGGCAGCGTCCAGGTGGTCATGGAAACGGGTTCTTTTGTGATCGTCTCGGGCGGTGGAAGCCAGTTGCCCGGGAGTGCCGGTGGTGCCGCCTGTGCGGTCTGGGTGGTCGGGGTGCGGAAGGTGGTCCCTGATCCGGACGGCGCGCTGGGGCGCGTGGGCGGTCACTGTCTGCGTCTTGGAGAGCGCCCGCACTCGGGAAGCCTACGGATGGGCCAGTGCGGTCAACCGGCTTCTTGTTCTGAACGCGGAGTATCTCCCCGGGCCTCTCATTCTGAATGTGGAGTATCTCCCGGGGCGCGGTATCGTCCTGCTGCTGCGTGAAACCATCGGGTTCTGAGTCCGATGTCGCACTTCCAGGTATGAGTTCACGAGGAAGACCTCGACGGGGTGGTCGAGGGCCGGCTGGACCGGTCCATGGCCGAGGCGCTCGCCCGGATGTCCGGTGGGCGGGTGCGTTCCCGGGCCAGGGCATTCTCGGGGCCATACCCCACGGTATCGACCACGCGGTCCTCGGTCCCGGCTACGCCGTCCACCGTATCCTCGTGGCTCAACTCCTCGCCGCCGTACGGTGTGCCGGTTTGAGAGCCGGTATCGCTGTGACCGGAAGCGGTCCCGGGGGCCTCGCTCTCGCCCGAGTCCTGCACCGTCATGGGCACCCTGGCACCGTCCTGGAACGCGGTGGCGCCCGCGACGCCCGTCCCGCCGGCGGCACGCTGGGCCTGCACGAGGGGCTGGGCCAAGTGGCGCTGGAGAAGGCAGGGTTGTCGGCGGAGTTTCAGGAGCTGTCCCGGCCGAGGGGCGGGCCATGCGGATCCTGGCCACGGACGGAAGCGTCCTGCGCGACTGGCGGCCCTGCCCGGACGAGCGGGCCAATCCTGAAATCGACCGCGGGCAACTCCGTGACCTGTTGCTCGGCCCTCTGGACGTCCGGTGGGGGCGGGCCGTGGCGCAGGCAGTGCCGCAGAGCCGGAACGGCGTGCGCGTGCATTTCGCCGACGGGCAGCAGGAGACGTCCGGCCTCGTGATCGGCGCGGACGGTGCCCGGTCCGGGGTTCCGCCCGGCAGTCTCATCCGCGACGCCGCAGTACACCGGCGTCACCTTGGCCGAGACCTCCCTGGACGACGCCGACACCCGCCGCCCCGGCCTCGCCCGGCTGGTCGGCGACGGCTCCGTGGCCGTGTACGGGGTGAACCGCGCGCTCGTCGCCCAGCGCGACAGCGGCGGCCACGTCAAGGTGTACGCCCAGTTCCGGGTGGGCCCGGACCGGCATACGGGCCCGGACCGGCATACGGACCCGGACCGGCAGAGGGGGGAGGGGGGCCGGCAGGGGGGCCGGAACCAGTGCGCGGGCCTGGGCCCGGCCGACGTCGAGGCCGTGCGATCGAGCCCGTTGGCTCTGTTCGACGGCTGGGCCGCTCCCGCCCTCGACCTCCTCCGCCGCGGCACCGCTTTCGTCCACCGCCCTCTCTGCGCCCTTCCCGTGCCCCACACCTGGACCCACGTCCCCGGTGTGACGCTCCTGGGCGACGCCTCCCACCTGATGCCCCGCCTGGGACGGGCGCGAACCTTGCGATGCTGGAAGGCGCCGAACTCGCCGAGTCCAACGCCGCCGCCCGCGCGCCCGGAGGTCTGGACGAGGCCGCCCGCGTCGTCGAGGAACGGATGCGGGCACGGGCCGGCAGGTGGGCGAACCTCACGATGGCCGGTCCGGAACGCCTCGCCAGCACGGCCCCCTGCGAAGCCCTCGCCCTCTTCGACGGGGTCCAGCCGTCGTGACGGCCACGGGCGAGAGACCGCCCCCACCTTCCACCGGCCGACCGGACCTGCCGGGCGGGCACCCGGCCTGGGGGCCGCATCCGTGGCGGGCGTTCGGTCACCACCAGCTGTTCTGGGGGCCGCGGCCGACCTTGCAGAAGTGAGGGGCCGCGCAGAGGGGCGGGTGGGTGGCTGCCGGGTGACGGGGCGGGCACGGTTTCGTGTTCGTGGAGGTGTGACGTGCTGCGGCGCGCTGTGACGCGCTGGGGCCGGTGGAGGCGCTGGGACTGTGCTGCTGGAGGTGCTGGGACTGCGCTGCCTTCATGGCCGGCTGGACTGCTGAGAGTGCTACTGAGGGGGCTGTTGAGAGGACGGCTGCTGAGAGAGCGGCTGTGGTGCGGGCGGTAGCCCGGTCGTGGTGGGGGGTGCCGGCCGGTCGGGGGCGGGGATGGCTGCTCGCAGCGCGGCGGCCAGGTAGCGGTGGACGGAGTCCAGCTCGCCGGAAGTGAAGTCTTCTGCTGCCTCGACCAGGTTGGTGATGAGCGGGCCGAAGAAGGACCGGCCCAGCTCCACGGCTTCCTGCTCCACCGCCAGCACGACGCGTCGCCGGTCCTTTACATCGCGCTCGCGGCGGAGGAGCCCCAGACGTTCCAGCCGGTCGAGCAGGGCAGTGGTGCCGGCGGAGTTGAGCCGCAGCGCCGCGCCGAGCCGTCCCGGGGTGACGTCGGCGCCTGCCCGGTCGGCGTCAAGCAGGTGGATGAGGGCCCGCAGGTCGGTGGGGTGCAGGCCGTTTCGCGCGGCGAACTCGGCGCCGCGCAGATCGAGTTCCACAGTCACCGCGCGCAGCAGATGGACCAGCCGCATCGCGGGGCCGATGTCTTCACTCACCCGGCTAGTATCTCGCCAAGCGAGATACTAGGTCAACGAGACAATTCCCCCGGGGGGTTCACCGTGTCCTCACCCCAAGAGTTCTTCGCCGCCTACGACGCACTGCTGGCCCGCTGGCCCGCCGGTACCACCGAAATCGATGTTCCCACCCCGTACGGGACCACCCGCATCCACGCCTACGGCCCCGCTGACGCCACCGCCGTCCTCCTCCTGCACGGCGGCGGCTCCACCGGCACGGTCTGGTTCGCCAACGCCCCAGCTCTCGGCACGCGCCACCGGGTGCTGGCCGTGGACATCCTGGGCGATGCCGGACACAGCGTCCCCGGCGGACGCCCACTGCGCACCACCACCGACCTGATGACCTGGTTGGACGCGCTGCTCGACGGCCTCGCCGTGCCCCGCACACACCTGCTGGGCCACTCCTACGGCGGCTGGATGGCTCTGGCCTACGCCCTGCACGCTCCACGGCGGGTCGATCGACTGGTACTGCTCGACCCAACCCAGTGCTTCACCGGCTTCCGCCCGGGTTTCCTGCTGCGCTCGCTGCCAGTGCTGCTCCGCCCGACGCGAACCCGCGCACGCGCCTACCTGGACCGGGAGACCGCGGGCACCGACACCGACCCGGGCTTCAAGCAGCTCTATGCCCTGGCGGTCTCGGGCTTCGGAAACCGGAAACTGGTCATCGGCCGCCGCCCGGACCCCACAACACTGAGCATTCCCCTCCTGACCCTTCTCGCCGGCCGCAGCACCGCCCACGATGCCACCAAAGCCGCAGCCCGCGCCCGCAAAGCCGTACCGGCCGCCCAGATCGAGATCCTCCCCGAGCTCACCCACTTCGCCATGCCCACAGCCTTACCCGCCCAGACGAACCACCGGATCACCGACTTCCTGACAGCCAGCACAGACAACACACACAACCAGGAAAAGCGAACCGCCCCAGGCACAACCTGAAGGAGATCAAACCGAACTGCAGTTTCAGGTGCTGACTGAACGGGAGAAGAAGAACAGCGTCACCTTCTCCTCCAAGCGGATCCTTCAACCGCTGGACGAAGACCCTCACCGACCCCGGCCCTGCGCGGCCATCATCGCCCGGCCCACCTTCAACGGCGCGATCATCCAGACCCGCACCGAGTCCTACCAGCTCCCTCACACCAAGGCCCTGGCGGAACGCGCCGCCATCAGCCCGGGCGCCACCGCCAGCAACTGCTACGGACCGACCAAGCACTTCGGCCTCGTCGGCCCCTCCGCCCCCGCCCACATCACCCGCAGAGCCCCCGACACCAAGGCCAACCCCCGGCTGCAACAAGCCACCGAACGCCCCACCGATGCCAAACTGCCCGCGCCCCCAGCTCCTACTTCGCCAACATCGGCGTCCGCGGCACCCTGCGGCGGCCTGCAAACCACCCTCGACAAAACGACGGCAGGAGTCGCCAACCCCACAGACACCCAGAAACTACGCCCCCTGCACAACCATAAAGACACAACTCCTGGCCCTGCGAATCGACGCCGCCCTAGTCGACCAGGAACTCACCGCACCGACCGGCCCCCCACCCCCCACCATGCGCTTCGACTTCACCCTCGACCTCACCAAACCCAAAGGCCGAGCCCTGCGACTCCTCATCCACCCCCTCCTCGAACAACTGGACTCACAAGACCCTCCTGTTCCAGCACACGCAACTGCAGCACAGCCAACGGCACTGCCCCGCCACCGCCCTGCCCCTGGCCCAACCACACTCACACACCAACCAACTGCACCACAGCCCGCAACCCCGCCACCCACACCCCCTACAGACAGCCCTGACGTTCACCGAAGCGAACCTCACCGAGCCCATCAGCCTCACGCCATCGCAGACGCCGCACACTGCAGCCCACGCACCCTCACCTCCGCATTCCGCATTCCGCAACCGGCTCGGCCTCTCACCACGTCCTACGTCCGCAACCCGCGCCTCGACCAGATCCGCGAAGACATCCTCACCTCCACCGACCCCATCGACACGATCGCCTACCGCTGCACCACCCACCTGGGCCGCTCCGCCGCCCAGCACCGCGACCGCTTCGCCGAACTCCCCCCGACACCACAACCCGCACAGACGGACCGCAACCGCGAGAACGCAGGTTCGGATCCGACCACCCAGCCCAGCCGACCCCACCCACCCCGACCACACCCGTTCACGCCCCACAGCCCCAACTACGCCAGTACAACGACGACATAGAAACGCCGCACGCACCGTACTCCACCACCACACCGCACACCGCCACGGCCGTCACATACACCGAGGCCCAGACAGAGCCCACTCTGCAACCCCGGCAACGCACCCGACGCTGTAGCGAGCTGCACCGGCCACCGAAGCGACGGATCCGTCGACCCACCCAGGGAAGCAGCGCCCTCAACCGGCAACAGGCACTCACGGCGGGCGAGCCAGGCCGAGGGGTCTAGTACGGACCGTTGACGTTGTCGATCGACCCGTACCGGTCAGCCGCGTAGTTACAGGCAGCAGTGATGTTGGCGACCGGGTCGAAACTGTCCAACGACGTCCCGGGCAGACGGTAGGCAGCAAAAGTCGGGTCGATGACCTGCAGAAGCCCCTTGGACGGCGTTCCCGCGGCAGCGTTGGAGTCCCAATTGTTGGTGGCCAGAGGGTCACCGGAGGACTCACGCATGATGTTGCGGTGGATGCCCTCGTAGGAACCAGGAATTCCATGCTGCGCCAAGATGTCGAGCGACTCCTTGATCCAGCCGTCAAGATCGTTGGTATAGGACTTCTCCGCCGGGGCAACGACGGGCTCGACGGCGACCGCGTTGTCACGCTCGGACCGATCCGCCCGCTCGCTGAAGGCATCCGGCTTCTGCGCGGGCCCGGCCGGACCCTTCTCACCGAGAGTGAGCTTGAGACCAGGGCGGATCATCCCCGGGTCATCGCCCAGAGTGCCGCGGTTGTCCTGGTAGAGCTTCTTCCACCCGCCGCTCAGGGAATGCTCCCGGGCGATCTTGGAGAGAGAGTCACCCACTTCGACGACGTACGTCCCGGGCGCCGCAGCGGGCTGGACGACCGCGCCGGACTGCGCCGCGGCAGCGTCGGTCGCGCCGAGCACCGGCAGCGCGAGCACGGCCCCGCCCGTGCCTGCGGCAGCGATGCCCCGGCTGAGCGGGCTGGACTTGGGGCGGCGGTGCTTTCCCTTTGCAGGCATGACGAATTCCTCTCCGTCGCCTACGAGGTGAGCTGTCGGGTTCGGACGGGAGATGTCCGGTCGCACTGCGCGCGCGACTTCACCCCGAGCCGCTCCGGAATCCGGACCGGCGTCTTACCTGGGTCCCCCGCTCCTGCCGTGCGCAAGTAAATGGGTGGGAAGGTTTCCGGACAGCGGCAGGATTCGGCGTTCCATCCGGATTGACGGTGACGTTAGGCGAGGAAGCCAGGACGGAACAAGACCCGAATTCAACTCGGTGATGAGTGAGACCCATCCCCGACGAACATAATCCCTCACCCTCTTTGATCAAATAGCCCAACTTTCTTTGCGCAGAACGAAAGTGTGCTCAACGGATCCCGGAGCCACTATCCGCTGTGTGACTCATTTCACCAAATGGGATACAGGGTGGAATGCGACTCGGCGACGTATCAGAGCATGCTATTTCGTACACACATTGCGCAATAGAGACAATATTTCATGTACGCCATGAATACCAGAAAGAGCCTCTTTTTGCTCAAAAGCGAACATTACGTGAGGATGCTTTCCCTCGGACCCTGCCGATCTTCGGCGCGATAGCAGGCCTGAACAGTGAGGTAGAGCAGCCACGGCGAAGCCGGCAAGCCGTGCGAGGCACTCACGGGGGCAAGGGCCGCGAGGGAGACGATCCGGCACGGGCTGTGTGGTCGGAGCGGACCGTGGAGCTGAGAGACAGCGGTCATGCGGAGCTGGGGTCGGGTGCCGTTGGTGGGAGAAGGGGGCCGCTCGGGCGGCTGGCCATTAAAACCGACCCCCGGGACACTTATCCAATGGACGCTACCTTGCAAGAGCGGGATGAGACGGGGAGTCAACTGACCATACGCCGTTCGAAAATTCCTTGCGGAAGAAATTGACAGGATATCAACAACGGGGGAATGTAGAGAATCTGATGGTCCTTCAATTCCAACGGGTAAACCCGAGAGCAAGCTCATATGACTACCTGTCAGATTGATTGGGAAAGACGAAAACGGACAGTCCTCATCCCGCAGCCAGCCGCAGGAATTCGCGGAGCGAATTCCTGGACCGAATCGCGGAGCGATTCGGTTGCCGGGCAACGGAGTTGACCGGCGTCGGCCCCGGAGGGCCGACCGAGCGGCGCGGAGCGCCGCTCGGTTCCGCCGCGTAGCGGCGGCGCGTCGTGTCCGCGGAGCGGACCGCGCGC
>NZ_JBVIZH010000004.1:0-21119 GCF_055591765.1 Streptomyces sp. NPDC041205
CAAGAAACTCGGCATGCGCTACCGCATGGCGGTGGTGCCCCTGGACCCCTCACCTATTCGCGGCAGCCACGGCCGCCTCCCCACGAGCGAAGACCTGGACTCCGGACCGCTCATCCTCTGCTCCACCCCCCACGCAGTCACCGGCCACATCAAGGCCACCGAAGTGAAATCACTCCTGCTCCGCCTCGCCGGCCTGCACTGAGGGAACACATCGTGAGCGTCCCCAGGACAGCCATCCGCTCCGTCGACACCAAAGGCCAGTCGCAGTCGACACTCGCGGCCGAGCGACACCCGCAAGCCCAGGACGCGGCGATCACCGCCTGGGCACTCGCCGCCCGCACGGGCGACGCCGTCGCCGCGGATCACTTCATCCGCGGCGTGCAGCAAGATGTCCGCCGCTATGTCGTGTACCTCAGTGACGACCCCCAGGCCGCCGACGATCTGACCCAGGACACCTTCCTGCGCGCCTTCGGCAGCCTGCACCGTTTCGAAGGCCGTTCCTCCGCACGGGTGTGGCTGTTGTCCATAGCGCGTCGTGCTGTCATCGACAGCCTGCGCCACCGGGCCGCTCGTCCCAGGATTTCGGACACCGACAACTGGCAGGCACTCGTTGAACGAGCCCAACCGAAGGGGCTGCCGGGCTTTGACGACGGCATCGCGCTCGCCGACCTTCTTGCCGCGCTGCCGTATGGGCGTCGCGAAGCCTTCGTCCTGACGCAGGTGCTTGAGCTGCCCTACGGCGAGGCCGCCCGCCTCATCGGTTGCCCCATCGGGACCGTCCGGTCCCGCGTGGCCCGTGCCCGGATGTCGTTGATGGGTCTCCTTGAGGAAGAGACGACGTCGGCTCCGTCGGCACGGCGGGTGCCGGACGGTCCAGCCGACGGTGCTTCACGAAGGCGAAGGATTCATTGGTGTAGACCTATTGATACCAGAAGGTAACTGGTCTAAACCTCTTGACCCTCTTGGTGAGCCGGAGGATGGTAAGGGGCGCTGACTGAACAGTTCATGTCGCAACTCTCCCTCCCCTCACGATCATTGGCGCGGGGCGGTCCCGAAAGGCGCAAGCGCGGGGTCCCGCCATGCCGTTTTGAGGAGTCGATATGGCACTAAGGCGTTCCGTCACTGGGGTCGTCGCACTGGCCCTCCTTGCCGCATGTCTGATCGTCCTGCGTGGCGCCCCTGGCGCCGCGGCCGCTGCGAACAACGCACCGCCTGGAGTCGTGCCTGCCCTTCAGCAGTGGACCGGCGGGACCGGTCAACTCACCCTCACCTCGTCAAGCCGCGTGGTTGTGCCCGCGGGAGCCCCGGCGGCAGTCAAGAAGCAGGCATCTCAAGTGGTCGCGGAATTCGCCGAGTTGACCTCGTTGCGACTCAGAGTTGCCACGGGCGGTCCGGCCGAGGGTGACATCGCGCTACGTATTGATGCCGACGCCGACTTCGGCGCCGCCAAGCCGGCACTGCGCGCCGAAGCGTACCGGCTGAAGGTCGCCGACGGCTCCGTCGACATCGTGGGCGGCGGTGACAAAGGGCTGTACTACGGCACCCGTACGCTCCTGCAGGCTGTCCTTGCCTCGCCCGATCACGCGAGCCTGCCGGTCGGCACCGCTGTCGACTATCCGAACTATGCGGTGCGGGGCTTCATGCTCGACGTGGGTCGACGCTACCTCACACCCGACTTCATCAAGTCCTACCTACACTGGATGGGCTGGCTCAAGCTCAACACCTTGCAACTGCATCTGAACGACAACGAAATCCACGCACCTGACGGCGACTGGTCCAAGGCCATCTCCGCGTTCCGACTCAAGAGCACCAACCCGAAGTTCGCCGGTCTCGGAGCGGAGGAGGGCTACACCCGTCAGGACTGGGACTCCTTCGAGGATGTCGCTGCCACCCATAGCGTCACCATCGTCCCGGAGATCGACTCTCCGGCGCACTCCCGGGCCTTCATCAAGTTCAAGCCCGAACTGGGCCTGAACAACGGCAACTCCGACCATCTGGATTTGAGCAAGCCGGAGACCGCCGACTTTATGAAGACCGTGTTCGCCGAATTCGTCCCCTGGTTCCGAGGGCCCGCCGTCCATATCGGCATCGATGAGTACCCCGCGAACCAGGCGGAGCAGTTCAAGAAGTACGTCAACACCATGGCTCCGTACGTGCGGTCGCTCGGCAAGAAGGTCCATGCCTGGGGGAGCTTCACCCGGATGTCGGGAGGCGGCGCGGGCTACGACAAGGGCATGGCCATCAACAGTTGGAACAACGGCTGGTACTCGCCGAAGGCCGCCATCGCCGACGGGTACAAGGTCATCAACTCCAACGACAACCTGCTCTACGTCGTGCCCTTCGCGGACTATTACCACGGCCAAGGACTCGACGGCGCGGACATCCTCAAGAACTGGGAGCCGAACATCTTCGGCGGCGATCAGAACCTCGCGGCCCAGGACCCGAACCTCCTCGGAGCCATGCCCGCCGTATGGAACGACCTGGTCCGCGCGGACTACACCGAGCTGCAGATGCACGGCCTCATCGACAAGAGCTTCGACGCCCTGGCGCAGAAGATGTGGTCCGGAGGCACGGCAGGGACTGACTACGCCGCTTTCCAGGACAGGGTGGCCCGCGTCGGCAGAGGCCCTGGCACCGCCTACCTCAGTCCCGACCGCGTCCCGGGTGACCTGGCATACCGGCGCCCGGTATCAGCGTCCTCCGTGGAGACGTCCGCCTTTCCGCCCTCCCATGTGGTCGATGGCAACGATTCCACCCGGTGGTCGAGTCAGTACAGCGACGACGAGTGGGTGAGCGTGGATTTGGGCCGCGAACGGCGCATTAGCTCCGTCCGCCTGAACTGGGAGGTCGCGTACGGCAAGGACTACGACATCCAGGTGTCCAGCGACGGCCGCGACTGGCGGACCGTTGCCGAACGCCGGGGCCGCACCACCGCCGGAACCGACACGGTGTCCTTCTCCACCGCCACCGCCCGCTACGTGCGCATGCACGGCATCACGCGCGGCACCGGATACGGCTACTCCCTCTACTCCCTGGGGGTCTTCGCCTGAGCCGGCCCAAGCTCATCTTCTGCCTCACCGACGATGCCACCGCGCGCGACGCCTACGCCCGCAACAAGCTCAGAGGCACCCGGTAGATGGCTTGATAACGGATGAGTAACACGGCGGGAGGAGCCTGTGTGCCCACGCTCCTTGGCGATGACAGGTCCATCAGGAGCCCCTGGCCGCTCACTGTGGTGCAGTGGCTCCTCTCGCCGTACCGGAGCCCTTCATGGCACGCCACTCAGCAGGCAAGCACCGTGCTCGCCTCCGCCCGCTTCTGGGCAGTCCGAAAATCGCTCGCTACCTCGAAGCCCGAAGGGCGTGGGTGGCCTTGGCCGCTGCTACCACTTGCATAGCCAGCGGGGCCGGTGTTGCCGTCAGCCAAGGCAACGACCGAGGTGCCCCCGCCGTGCAGGCCGCGGATGAGATGCCCTCGTCATCTGTCACGAAGCCACAGCCGGTGGCCGCCTCATCGGCTTCGCCCAAGGCGGATCACACGGCGCGGAAGCCGAAGCCGACCACGAAGACGCCGAAGGACACGGCGACCCGCAAGGCGTCGAAGGCACCGAAGACACAGAAGCCGCGCAAGCCCACGAAGCCCACACCGCCCCGTCCCAAGCCGACACCGTCGACCCCTTCGCGCCCTTCCCCCACGCCATCCGCCGAGGAGGGGAAGGAGCAGTCACCGGAATCCCTCATGGTGACCTTGCTCAACGAGAAGCGTCGTGCGCTCGGGATACCCGAAGTCCGGGAGAACCCCGCCAATGTGGAAGCCGCCCGCCGCTGCGCGCAGGGGAACGTGGACGCCGGAACCTTTGGGCACTGTGGCCACGAGGTCCTCTACGCGGGAGGCAACAACCCGCAAGCAATCATCGACGCATGGTTCAGCAGCCCTGCGCACAAACAGGCTCTGACCTACGATTCCTCGCGCAATGCCGGCGCGGCCATCATCGACCGAGGCGACGGTTCGGTGCTCGTCGCTCTGGACATCGACTACTAGCCCGCCGTTTGGTCGGCCACTCGGTCACGCGCACGTCGGCCAGAACCTGTTGATGTTTCACCACGTGGATCTCGCCTGGCACGTCAGGACGCCGGGCGAGATGCGCGAGGGGCCAGAGCGAGTCGACCACATGCCGAGTGGCGCCCGGCGACAGGTGTGCGTCTCCCGCAGCGGCCGCCCGTACCGCCCGTATGAGCTCGCCCTGTGCCGAGTCCTTCATCGGGGTCCCGGCACCGCCATGGCTCAGCGTGCGCAGCACGTTCTCCCGCTCCCCGAAGGTCGTGAGGATCAGCGGCCGCACGGATGGAACGGCCCGCTGCAGCTCCGCCAACGTGGGCAGTCCGTAACGCAGTTCCTCCGACGGCCTGCACTGACTCCGGGGAGTCACGTTGGCTGAGCGGGCGTCGAGGGATGGCTTCTCGGAGGGCCATCACAGGCGGCTCACCTGCGAAACTCGCTACTTACCCCGCATGTCAGCTTCCTTGACGGCACCCACGTCGGCGGACAGCGTGGCCTACGAGCGCACCGGATCGACGCCTTCGGCGTCCAGGACCGCGATGACCTGCGGACCCACCCGCGTCAGTGCCACCAGGTCCCGCTCCAGCATCCGCAGTCCGTCGACATCGATCCGTGTCATCACTTCGCCCAGTGCCGCGCCATCCGTGGCCGCGATGATGAGGCGGGCCATCCGGGGTGTCAAGCCGTCCTCGACCAGGGCCGCGTGCCAGCGGGAGTCGGTCTCCTCGAGGTAGAGCCGTACCGCGGGCAGGCCGATGAGCTGTGCCAGGAGCAAGTGCGCGTCGCTCGCCTCGTCTGAAGGTCTGATCGCGGCGAACGCCACCCGGATGTAGGAGCGGGCCAGGCGCCCGGGGCCGGTGTCCTCCTTGGGTACACCGGCTGCCACGTCGGCCTCGAAGCTGCCGAAGAGGCTCTCCGCCAGGGCGACGAGCAGCCGCTCGCGCGAGGGGAAGTGGTGCATCAGTCCCCCCTTGGAAACCCCGGCCTCGCGTGCGATCGCGTCGAGCGAGACGTTTTGCCCCTTGGTACGCACGGCTTCTGCCGCCGCGAGCAGGATCTGGTGCCTGGTGCGTTCGGCGTCTCTGATCTGTCCCATGACCGACTCCCTAAAGTTACGGCACACGTTACCAACCGACCAGGCGGATTGTTACGGTGAAGGTGCGGCACCTCTCCAGGGCCTCCGGGACGGGCCGTTGCGCCGGGCGGGGGGCGGAGGTACGCCGCCCCGGCACTTTCTGCCCTCGCCGGATGCGCACCGAGGGGTTGCCCTGGTCCGCCGTCGTATCCGAATGCAGAGGAGACGCATCCCATGACCACTGACCTTGCCGCCGTGGGCCCCGTGGAGACCGTGCTGGTGATCGGTGCCGGAGTCGCGGGCAGCGCTGCCGCCTACTGGCTCGACCGCAACGGTTTCGACGTCACGATGATCGAGAAGCGCGCCACCACCGACTCCCACCTCGGATACCTGACGGACATGAAACCGGCCGGAGTGGAAGTCCTGCGGCGGATGGGGCTGTTCACCGCCGTGTTCGAGGCGTCGGTGCCGATTCACACACTGCGTGTGGGCATCACCCGGAACCGCACCGTGGACATTCCGATGTCCTCGTCGAAGTCGCAGGGACACCGGGTGGTGCGCCGGGGCACGGTGACCCAGCTCGTGCACGACGCGGCGGCGGCACAGCCGGGGATTCGCGTGGTCACCGGCACCACTGCCACCCGGATCGCGGACGGGGCCGATGGGGTCGAGGTGACCTTCGATGACGGTGCCACCGCCCGGTACGACCTAGTGGTCGGCGCCGACGGCCTGCACTCGCGCACCCGGCGCCAGGTTTTCGGCGAGGACGACACCGCCCTGATCCGCCGCGGGCTCTACCACATCTTCATCAACGTCGCCGCCACGAAAGAGCTCACCTCGTACGAGGCCACCATGGCCACGGAGGGCGAGCTGCTCACGCTCGCCTACCCCGGGGGCGACCAGCACATGGTGGCCACCACGACGCCCGAACATCCCGGCGAGGACAGTGAAGCCCTGCGGTCCCATGTGCTGAAGGTGCTGCGGGCCGGCGGCAAGGCGATCCGGCCCTTCGCCGAAGCCGTGGCCGCGGCCGCGAGCGACGACATCTACATGTCGGAGTTCTCCCAGGTCCGCCTGGACCACTGGTCATGCGGCCGGGTCGTCCTCGCCGGAGACGCCGCCCACTGCATGGACCCGAGGTCGGGCCAGGGCTTGAACACGGCACTGCTCGGCGCCTACACCCTTGCCGGGGAACTCCGCAGGGCCGGCGGCGACCATGTGGCGGCCCTCCGTTCCTACGAGGACCGGCTCCGCCCCTTCACCCGCCTCAAGCAGGACACCGTCGCGCGGTCCGCGCTGTACTCCAACGGCCAGGGCCTGCGCGAGCAACTGCCGCTGGCCGCCAAGGGACTGGCCGAGGTCGCCTCCACCGTCCTGGGCATGCGGCCCCGTCAGGTGCTCGGTGCGCTGCGGGCCCGACCCTTGGAGTACGGGCTCTGACCGGCCACACATCGGACCGAGTCTCCGTCCTCGTTCGACGGAGTCGTCACCGCCGCCGACCGGGTGCGGTCCTGACCTGTGACCTGAGGAGCGTCGAGCAGGTGGTGATCGCGTCAGGCACCCGTAGTGTCGACGTGGCGGCTCAGGCAGGCGGTGGATCAACCGCAGCAGCGTCGACCTGTTCACTCCGGCAGCCGGATCCTGGGACAGGCGGGCGCCGAGGCGGCCGGTGAGCATCACCGTCACACGCTCCAGCACCCTTCGCGGGCCGGAGCTGCGTCTTCCGTACCGGATGGTCAGTCCGTCGACCTGCTCGGCGAACGTCGCTTGCCCGCACGGCGAGTACGCCAACGTCACCGTCGACTCAAGCGAGCCTGCCAAGCCGCCCTTCGACCCGGCTTAGACCTACCGGATCGACACCGGGAACGGCCGCGTGCTCGCCCAGGTCTCCGGCGCCTCCTCCACGACCGGGGTCAAGGCGACCCAGTGAACCTGCAACGGAGGCGCCAACCAACGCTGGCTGGTCACCAGGCCGGCGAACGGCGCGTACACCAATGCCTCGGCAAGGAGCGGACTGCTGCTCACTACCGCCTCGACGTCCGATAATTCCCCGGTGACCCAGGAGGCGAACGTCGACTCGCCCCGGCAGCACTGGACGATCAGATGACGGGCCCCTGCACCGCTGCGGACGCGAGTAGCGGCTAAACGATCCACCAGGCGGCGGATTCGGTCGGTTGCTTGTCGTCCGGCGACTCGGGGGCGGAGGAGAGGAGAAGCGTCGCCCCGGGCGGTGTCGGGACGGTGCATGGACCACAGTTGACCGTGCAGAGCAGGCCGCCCCTGCGGAAGGACAGCACACCGTCGGGGGTGTCCGGGACCTTGTCCCAGACCAGGCCGCCGTCTCGCAGGTCGGGGATGGCCGAGCGCAGCGCGAGGGCGGCCCGGTACAGATTCAGCGTGGACTCGCCGCGCAGGTCTTGCTCGGCGGCTCCGTACGAGCTGAACCAGTCCGGCTGGGGCAGCCACGCGGCGTCGGCGTCGGTGAAGCCGTACGTGGGTTCGCTGCCGTGCCAGGGGAGGGGGACGCGGCAGCCGTCCCGCCCTCGGCGTGCTCCGCCGGAGCGGTGGTACATCGGGTCCTGCAGGGCCGATGTCGGCAGGTCGACCACTTCGGCCAGGCCCAACTCCTCGCCCTGGTACAGATAGACCGAGCCGGGCAGCGCCAGCATCATGAGCAGGGCGGCGCGGGCTCGGCGTTCACCGAGGGCCGTGTCACCGGGTTGGCCGCCGGGCTCGCCGCCCGCGTAGCGGGTCACGGCGCGTGGCATGTCGTGATTGTTGAGGACCCAGCTCACGGCGGAGCCGGCGGCGGTGACGGCTTCCAGGCCGCGGCGGATGACGTCATAGAAGGCCGCGGCGTTCCATTCGGTGCGCAGGAACTCGAAGAAGAAGCTCTGGTGGAGCTCGTCCGGGCGTTGGTAGAGGGCCACTTGGCGCGGGTCGAGGACGCCGATTTCGCCGACCAGAACACGAGCGCGACCGTCCCGGTGCTCGTAAGCGTCGGTGAGGGCTCGCCAGCGGCGCCAGACGTCATGGACCTCGGGGCGGTTCCAGGCGGCAGAGTTGACGGGGTCTCCGGTGATCTCGTCGAGTGTGGCGTGGGGATCGTCGGGCAGTCCCTGCTGCTTGTGGAGGCCGTGAGCGACGTCGATGCGGAAGCCGTCCACGCCCAGGTCGAGCCAGAAGCGAAGGACCGAGTCGAAGTAGTCGCCGACGCGCGGGTCGGCCCAGTTGAAGTCGGCCTGTTCGGGAGCGAAGGAGTGCAGGTACCACTGGCCTGGGGTGCCGTCGTCGTCAGTCGTGCGGGCCCATGAAGAGCCGCCGAAGATGGAGCGCCAGTTGTTGGGCGGTTCGGCGTCCTCGGGGCCGCGGCCGTCGGCGAAGTGGAACAGGGCGCGCTCGGGGCTTCCCGGGGCAGCGGCGAGTGCCGCCTTGAACCAGGGATGCTCGACGGAGCAGTGGTTCGGGACGATGTCGGCGAGGACGCGCAGGCCCAGCGCGTGGGCTCGGGCGATGACGCGGCGCATCATGTCCAGGTCGCCGAAGCGGGGGTCCACGTCGTGGTAGTCGGCGATGTCATAGCCGTGGTCGTGCTGGGGCGAGGGGTAGAACGGGCTCAGCCAGATGGCGTCCACTCCGAGGCGGCGCAGGTAGGGGAGGCGCTGGAGCAGTCCCCCGAGATCGCCGGTGCCGGTGCCGGTGGAGTCGTGGAAGCTGCGGACGTAGATCTGGTAGACGACCGCCGTGCGCCACCAAGGGTCTTGGCGAGTGGCGGGGAGGGTGAGCCGGGCGGTGACGGTATGGGGTGCGGTGGTGGTCATGCGGGTGCGCTTGGCTTTCCGGGAAGGGTGTGCAGGGGGGTGTCAAGGACGACGCGGAGTGGTGGTGAGGGAAAGAGACTGGCGGCAGTGGGCCTCGCCGCAGCCGTCACTCCTTGAGCGCTCCCGCGTTTCCGCCGCGCACGAAGTGGCGCTGGAAGACGAAGAAGACGATGGCGACCGGGATGGTGGCCAGCAGCGCCGCGGTGAGCTTCAGCGGGTATCGGGTGCCCGAGCCCAGGCCCCCGGAGACGAACTGGGCGAGCCCTGTGGTGAGGGTGGCGTGTTCGGAGGACTGCGTGGTGACGACGAAGTGCGTGAACTCGTTCCACGAACCCTGGAAGGACAGGATGGTGAGCGTGATCAGGGCGGGCTTCGCCATCGGCAGGACCACCGACCAGTAGATGCGCAGCACACCGGCACCGTCGACCCGGGCCGCCTCTTCGATCTCGCGCGGTACGGACTCGAAGAACTGCTTCATGATGAAGATGCCGACGGCATCCACGAGCAGCGGCACGATCATGGCCGTGTAGGTGTCGTAGATGCCCAAGTACTGGACCACGAGGAACTTGGGGATCATCAGGACGACGCCGGGAACGGCCATCACGGAGATGAGCAGTACGGTCAGCAGGCCACGGCCGCGGAAGCGCAGGCGGGCCAGGGCGTAGCCGGCGAGCGAGTCGAAGACGACCCGACCGACCGTGACCACCAAAGAGACAAAGAGGGAGTTGCCCAGCCACGTCGGGAACGCCGCGCCCTCGGAGCCGCTGAACAGCTGGCGGTAGGTGGCCACGGTGAACGGATTGGGCAGAAGGCTGAGCGGCGACGCGGCGGCCTGCGGGTCGGTCTTGAAGGTCGTCACGACCTGAATGACGAACGGCATCAGAAAGGCGAGCGCCACCAGCGACATGACCAGCGTGGCGACGAGCCGGAGCCTGCCCCGTGGGTCTCGTCGTGTCGCGTGCCCCTGCGTTGTCGTACTCGACGTACTCGAAGCAGTCATCGGGCGGCCCTCCTTGGACGCAGCCGTCGTCGGCCGTCCCGCTCCCGCAGCACGAGGCGCTGCACGCCGGTCATCACGAGGATGATCGCCAGCAGGACGAAGGAGATCGCAGCTCCGGTCCCGTACTGCGCGTCCTTGAAGCTCACGCTGTAGGAGAGGAACGCGGGGGTCAGCGTCGTGTTCGCGGGCTGTCCCTGGCTCATGACATACACCTGGTCGAAGACCTGCCAGGTGCCGATGAGGCCGAGCGTGATCACCAGGAAGAGGATGGGGCGCAGCGCGGGAAGGATCACGTGGCGCAGCGTCTGCCAGCGGTTCGCGCCGTCGAGCCGCGCCGACTCCAGTTGCGCCTCGGGAATGTCCTGAAGCGCGGCCAGGAACATCAGCATGAAGGTGCCGGACGTCGTCCAGACCACGAGCATGATGATGGTGCACATCGCGATGGAGGGCCCGGAGAGCCACTCCCACCAGGACAGGCCGAGCACGCCGTGGTCGGCCAATGCGGCGGGCGGAGAGCTCGGGTCGACAAGGCCGACTCCGTCGAGCGCCACCCACACCAGTCCTCGCGCGTCCGTGAACCAGTTGGGGCCCTGGACGCCCACCCACTTGAGCAGGCTGTTGACAGCTCCGCTGCTCTGGAACAGGAAGAGGAACACCGTGGAGACGGCGATGGAGCTGGTGACGGACGGGAAGTAGAAAGCCGTTCGGAAGGCTCCCTTGCCCTTGAGGCGACGCTGGTTCACGGCGAGGGCGAGGCCCAGTGCGAGCGCGGTCTGGAGGGGCACTGCCAGGAGGACGTAGTAGAGGTTGTTCCGCAAGGACGTCATGAAGAGCGTCCGGGTCAGACCGTCCTCGGCGAACAGACCCTGATAGTTGTCAAGGCCGACGAAGTCGGCCGCTCCCGAGAACGGGTTCGACTGGCCATCCCAGTCCAGCAGGCTCACCCACAGAGCCATGATGACCGGCACCGCCAGGAACAGGCCCAGGACCAGGACCATGGGGCTGACGAAGATCCAGCCCCACACTCCTTGACGGCCGTCTCGACGTGGCTTGCAGAGGCGGGCGAGACGACCCGGAGCACGACGTTCCCCGCCGGGTTCGGACCCTGTTCCCGGCTCCGATTCCGTGGTGGTACTCATCGCCCGTTCCCGCCCAGGACCGATGCGCCGTTCTTCTGCAAGTCGTCCAGGAGCTGCGCCGGGTCCTTGTCCGCGAGTCCGGCGAGGGACGTGTTGAACTCGGCCATCACCTGCCGCATGCCGGGGGCGGAGACCGGCAGTTGGGCGTACGAGGCTCCGCTCGCCCACGCCGCCGACTCGGGATTCTGGCGCCTGTACTTGTCGAGCAGCGTCTGCTTCGACGGCATCACGCCGACCACTTTGGCGAACGTCAGCTGACTGCTGTCGCTGGTCAAGTGATTGACGAGGTCGACGGCGGCGGCCTGATGCCTGCTCTTGGCGGCGATGCCCCAGCAGTTGGTGAACGCCATCGTGCCTTTGCCGCCGGGCCCCTCGGGAAGCGGGACGACTTTGTACGAGGTGTCGGGGAAGTCCTTTTCCATCATCCCGGCGAGCCAGTTGCCCTCGATGGTCATCGCGGCCTTGCCCTTGCCGAACGCCTCGCCGCCCCACCCGGAGTCCAGGGCCTTGGGGAACTTGAGCACGCCCTGCGTGAGGAGCTTCTTCACGTACGTCAAAGCCCTGACGTTCGCCTTGTCGGTGGCCGTCATCTTCTTCTGGTCAGGGCTGGTGAGCCACGAGCCGGACTGCTTGAAGAAGGCTCCGAGCTGGTTGTAGTCGGCGTTGACGGTCAGGCCGGTGACGCCGCTCTTGGTGAGCTTCTTGGCCACTTTCGCCAGGTCGTCCCACGTCTTGGGATAGTCGGCTTCGGTGAGCCCGGCCTTCTTCCACAGGTCGGTGTTGACGGCGAGCCCCAGCGTCGACTGGTCCTTGGGCGCGCAGAACAACTTGTCGTCGTACGTGAAGGCCCTGGTCAGCAGCGGACTGAACGCCTTGCTGTCCTTGAGCTTGTCTCCGTAGGCGTAGAGGGAGCCACGCTGGGCGTACGTGGAGAACTGTTCCCCCGACGTGTAGAAGACGTCCGGCGGGTTGTTGCCGGCGAAGGCCTGGCCGAGCTGTTGGTCGATGTTCTGCGCGACGTCCACCGTGACGGAGTTGCCCGTCTTCTTGGCCCACGCGTCTGCGGCCCGCTTCACCGCAGCAGTCTCGGGGCTGCCGGAGGTGGCGATGAGAACCTTGATCTTTTGCTTGCCCGAGGTGTCCTGGCTCGATCCCTGGTCGAATCCCGACGAACAGGCCGTGGCCAGCAGAGAGACCGCCAGTCCGCAGGCGACGAGGGGCAGTTTGGTGCGGCTCATGATCGTTCCTAGCTGTGAGTGCGAGTGCCGTGGTGCGAGGGGAGTGCGCCTCTGGCGAAGGCGTGCTCGGCCGGCTGGATCAGATGTCCGTCACGACCCCCGTTCCGGAAGGGCCGGAGCTGTCCCTGATGACGAGCCGGGGCGTCAGCAAGAGGTGCTCGGTGGGGCGCCGGGGTTCGCTGATCCGCGCGAGAAGCATCCGCACGCATTCCCCGGCGACCTGCTCCAGGGGCTGCTCAACGGAGGTGAGGGTCGGCGCGAGGAGTTCCGCGAAGGGGGAGTCGTCGAAACCGGTGACCGCGACGTCGGTGCCGGGCTGCAGTCCACGCTCCCGCAGCGCGTCGTAACAGCCGAGCGCCAGCGCGTCACTGACAGAAACCACTGCGGTCGCGTCCTCGTCGAGGAGCGTGGCCGCGGCCTGCCGGGCGGCTTCGGTCGAGTTCGAAGCGGCCCCGCGCAGCCCGCGTACCGGCAGACCGTGGCGTTTCATGGCGCGCTGCCAGCCGGCGACTCGGTTGTCGCCGGTGCCGCTGCCGGCGGGCCAGCCCAGCAGGCCGATCCGCTCGTGCCCCGCGAGGACCAGGTGTTCGGTCGCCGCTTCGATGCCCGCCGCGCCATCGACGTCCACCCAGTCGCCGAAGTCCTGTTCACTCCAGGACCGGCCGAAGGCGACGAAGGGCACGGACTTGTCGTGCAGCCAGCGGTGGCGCGCGTCGTCCTTCCGCGTGCGGTCCAGTACGAACGCGTCGACGGCCCGCTCCCGCAGCAGCTCGTCGTATCGCTCGACCTCCTCCTCGGGGGAGTCGGCGGAGAAGACCAGGAGCCGGTAGCCGGTCGCGGCCGCGAGCGCGTGCAGGAAGCGGTCCTGCACCGCGTTGGAACGGCCGGCCACGCTGCGTTCCAGCGCGTAGCCGATGGTCCGCGACTCGCGGCGGCGCAGCGATCGGGCCGCGGTGTGCGGCCGGTACCCCAGTTCCTTGATGGCGGCGTTCACGCGGGCCAGCGTCTCGGGCCGGAGGAGCTCGGGGTTGTTGAGCGCGTTGGACACCGTCTGTTTGCCGACTTGGGCAAGGCGGGCGACGTCCGCCATCGTCGGGGGCCGCGATCGCGACGGGGAAGCCCCTTGAGGGCTGTCATGGGTCATTTCGGTCCACACGGAAGGTCGGGTACGGTGTCTGCATGTTGACATTTGGATCGATCCAATACTTGCTTGGATCGATCCAATCCCTGAAGTGATCCTGACTGTACACACCACATCCGGCAAAAAAGAAGGCCAAGGGTCCGTCTAGATGTCGCAGCAGATCCGTCACACGACGCAGTCCACGCCGCAGCCCCAGGGCGTCGAAGGAGTACTTGACCAGCAGCGCGACCGTCCGGCGCCTGCCTCGGAGCCCGGCTGCCAGCCCTTCGTCCACGACGCCACTCTGGCGATCTGGGCCCCCTCTTTCGTGGCGTCGCGGCCGGACGGGAACATGACAGCGCCCGTAGACGGCTTCTACCACGGTGACCGGCGCTTCCTCCGTTCCCTGCGCGTCACCGTCGACGGCGTCCACCTCGCTTCGACGAGCTACGCCGCCGAGTCCGCCAGCCGAGTCACGTACGACGCCGTGCTCCGCGGCGTGGCACAGCAGACCGCCGACCCGGCGGTGACCCTGCGTCGCGAGCGCACGGTTGTTCCGGGACGCTTCACCGAGAATCTGTCCCTCACCAACAACGGCTCGCTTCCCGCCCGGTTCACCCTGCGTGTCACAGCCGAGGGCGACTTCGCTGCCATGGACGCGGTCAAGGAGGGTGCGACGACGTCTCTCGTCGCGCCGTACCTTGACGAGAGCCGTTTGACCTGGGCTTCGAGCGGACGCCTGATGTCGCTGTCAGCCCGGACTGCCGGTAGTGAGGCCGCCGGCGTCCCCCACTCCGGTCTCTCGGTGTCCGGGACTCAGGGCATCTTCGCCTTCGACGTCTCCCTCGCCCCCGGCGAGACCTGGACGTGCGAGCTTCTGGGCCGGGCGGACACGGACTCGCCCACCCTGTTCAGCCCGGTGGCCCAGGACGCCCGGCCCTGGGCAGACCTGGGCCTGAGCTGCGCGGACGGTGACTTCACACGCCTGATCGCTCAGTCCGAACAGGACCTGACCCGCCTGCTGCTCGCCGACCCACAGGCTCCCGAAGACCTCTTCGTCGGCGCGGGCGCCCCGTGGTACCTCACCTTGTTCGGCCGCGACTCCCTCTGGGCAGCCCGCATGCTCCTGCCCCTGGGCACCGACCTGGCGGCGGGAACCCTCCGCACCCTGGCCCGCCGCCAGGGCCGCGCCACCGTGCCCTCCACCGAGGAGCAACCCGGCAAGATCCTGCACGAGGTGCGCGCCGAGGCGCAGCAACTGAGCGACGGCAGCCGTCTGCCCGCGCAGTATTACGGGACCATCGACGCCACGCCGCTGTGGATCTCGTTGCTGCACGACGCGTGGCGCTGGGGTATGCCTCCCGAAGAGGTCGAAGCACTGCTCCCGCATCTCGAAGCAGCCCTCAACTGGCTTGTGGAGCACGGAGATCCGGACGGCGACGGTCTGCTGGAGTACATCGACTCCACCGGTACCGGCCTTGCCAACCAGGGCTGGAAGGACTCCGGCGACTCGGTCCGCTTCAGGGACGGCTCCCTGGCCACCGCCCCCATCGCTCTGTGCGAGGTGCAGGCATACGCGCACCAGGCGGCCATGGACGGCGCCGCGCTCCTCGACGCCTTCGCTCGTCCCGGCGGTGATCGCTGTCGCGCCTGGGCCGCACGGGTGCGGGAAGCGTTCCGGCGCGGCTTCTGGGTGTCCGACGAGCATGGCCCCTACACAGCGATCGCGCTCGACGCGGACAAGCGTCCCGTCGACGCCGTCACCTCGGGAATGGGCCATCTCCTCAACACTGGCCTGCTCAACGCCGAGGAGGAACGCCTCATCGCCGACCGGCTCCTGGCCGCGGACCTGGCCGATGCCTATGGGTTGCGCACGTACTCGACCGCCAACGGCGGCTACAACCCCCTCGGCTACCACATCGGCAGCGTGTGGCCCCACGACACGGCCATCGCCGTACACGGCCTGGCCCGCGCCGGATACCCGGATCACGCCCGCCGACTCGCGGAGAACCTGATCGCGGCGGGGCCCGCATTCGACTCCCGCCTGCCGGAACTGTTCGCGGGCATCGCCCGCTCGGCCTCCGCCCGACCGTCGCCCTACCCGGCGTCCTGCCGCCCCCAAGCGTGGGCCGCCGCCTCCTCGGTGGCTGTGCTGCAAGCCCTCCTCGGCCTTGAGGCAGACGTTCCGGCGGGACGCCTGAAGATCCGGCCCGCAGTCAGCAAGCTGCTGCCGCTGAGCGTCTCGGGGTTGAGCGTCGCCGGGCACCCGCTGTCCATCTCCGTCGCCGCGGGCGGCACGGCGCGCGTCGACACATCGGCGCCGCTGCAGGTGAGCACCCTGCCACCGTCCCGAGAGACCTCCACCGTCAGCAGCGGCTGAGCTGCGGCACCCACCAAGCAGGCACGAGGCACGCCACCTTTCCAGTCCCCGCTATCCGGCGTGCCTCGTGCCGTCCCTCGACCGCTCGCACTGTCGTGCCCGGCTGATCCTCATCCGACGGCACGGTGGGCCCGCAGTTCCAGGACCACGGCCTGGGCCGGATCGAGCAGCGGCGCTGCGAGGCCGACAGCGGACAGGGCGGATCCCGGGAGGCGGACCGATCCACGGGTGAGCCAGGGGACGGGCCGTGGAGGGAAGCCGATGGGTATGCCGATCTCCGGGCACGGGGTGACGGTGTAGTGCAAGTCGCCGTCCAGGCCGGGGGAATTGGAGGCGTGCGGGGACAGAAACGGTCGAGCGGGTGAGCTGGACCAGACTGAAGACGGCGTGGCGCGGGTCGGCCGAGACGACGCCGCGTAGCCAGGCGCTCGGACCGGGGTGGTGGGCGTTCACGGTTCGCCCGCCGTGCAGCAGGGGCCTGAGGCGCTTGTGCAGGCTGACCTAGACGGTCAGTTGGGCGAGTTCGGTGTTGGTGCAGGCGGTGAGGTTCCATTCGATGCCTGCGTGTCCGAACAGCGCTGTCGCCGGGCGAAGGCGAGCGAGGTGGTGCGGCCGGTGGTGGGGTCGGGCGCCGCGCCGATGTGGCAGCCCATCAGCTCGGGCGGGACAAGGAGTCCGGTCCAGCGCTGGATCGCCCGTCGCTCGAGTGGGTCGTTGGTGTCGGACGCCCGAAACGGGAAGGGCGGGGCCGGAACGGCGGACGCTGAGGCCACGTTCATGATCGCCCCATTAAATTGATCATCTCGACCTGCCGCAATGGTGCCAATCTGCAGTGGGTGTAGCTCTCCCCGGGGGACGCCTGCGGTTCAGACCGTGAGGTCGTAGTCGTGCTGGTCAGAGGTGGAATAGAGCCGTTCGTGCTCGCAGGCGAGATGGAAGGCGAAGTAGGCGTCGAGGTCACCGTTGTCCTTCACCGCCCGAAGTTTGAGGACGGCATCGGCGCCGCTCAGCCCCCACCTTGCCCCGGTGATCTCCAGACGGTCGCCGATGAGATGCCTGCATGCGCCCTCGATCGGGCCGGTGGCGATCGGCCGGCCCTCGGCCAACGCGGTGTCGTAGCAGAGTTGGTCAAGGTGGCCGGCCAGGTAGCGGACGCAGGTGTCTGCGGCTTCGCGTTTCGCTCCGCGCGGGCCGGCCCGCTCCGCCTGCGCGGTGATCTCCGCGGCGGCGCGGCTGGCTCGGCCGTGGAGGATCGTGGTCAGATGCCCGGCGACCCAGGCTTCGGCTGCCGGGGTGCCGGGCCGGTGGAAGCTGTGCGCGGCAGCCCAGACGTACTCGCTGACGTGCACGATGTCGAGCAGGACCTGCACGGTGATCCCGCGCCGGTCGGCTTCGGCGAGGATCAGGTCGAGTTGGTGGCGGGTGCCGTCGACCAGGACGACCCAGTTCCGCACGCGGTCGCGGGCCTGGGCCTGATCGAAGGCCGCGGCGATGGTGTGCTCGGGCGGGTGGATGACCGAGCCGGTCAACCACTTCGCCCGCGATTTCGGTCCCTGGCGCGGAGACCGGAGGCCGCTGCGGCCCTCCGGCGGGGCGATGATGTCGTGCGGGCGCCGGGGGGCGGGGTCGGCGTCGAACACGCAGGCCAGCGTGGCCGGCCGCAGACCGGACGGCCGCATCGCGATGCCCTTGCCGTCGACCTGGATCACCAGCGTCGTGGGAGCGGTCGACGGCGTCGGGACGCGACGGGCGTGGAAGCCGTCGATGTCAACGGCCGCGCAGGCGACCAGATGTTCGGCCTGACGTTTGCCCAGGACCTTCCCGCACCGCAGCTCGATCCGCGGCACGATCTGCTTGGCCTGCACCGGCTTCGCGGCGTCGGTAAGGACCTCGATGATGTCCCGGTAGACATCCGGCAGCACCGCAGCCGACAGCCCTTGGCGCCAGTGCGGCACTGTGATCGCCCCGACCACCCGCACCCCGGGGTGCACCGGGTTCTCCGGCTCCGCGCGGCCGGCCACCGGTGCGGTCGCTCCGGACCCGTCCAGATCCATGATCACCTCGGCCACCGTCTCCCGGGCGATCCGCAGCCGCGACCATGTCTCCCGCTCGTCCTCCAGACGGGCCGTCAGCCGGGCGAGCTCCGCTTCGAGCGCCTCCACCCGGGCCCGAGCCGCCGCCTCCCGCGCCTCCAACTCCCGATCAACTACCCCATCAGCGTCGCCTCCTCCACCCACACGGTGGAGACCTGACCACGCCGCCGCCCCTCATGCGCAGTCGTACGTCAGCCCGCCCGCTCATAGGTAAGGACGGTCTTCGGGTGGTTGCCGATCTTGCGTAGGCGCAGCGGGCCGTCCGAGGACTTCACGTCGAAGGAGTACTTGGTCTCCTCCGGCGGGCAGTTGACGGTCCTGGTGCCCTGATCGAGCTTGAAGTTGCTCATGGACAGGTCGTGCTGGTCGATGCCGGAGACAGTGGCGCTGCCCTCGCATCGCGGGCCGGTGCGGGACTCGATGACCACGCGTGCGCGTCTGCCCGGCTCGACCTGGTGGAGGGTCAGCTGCTGGCTGCCGTCCGTGGCTCGCCACCGGCCCACGAACCAGGGGTGGATGGGCTTGTACTCCGTGGCCACCTCGGCGAATCCGGAGCCTTTGCGCCAGGTCAGCGTGGTGGTTTCCAGCATGCCGGGATCGACGAAGTCCACTCGGGCACCACCGTCGCGGATGCGGGCCTTCGGCCAGGCGACGGTGTTGTTGGTCGGGTCGGTGGTCCAGGAGGAGAGGTCCCCGGTGGCGACGGCCGCGATCACCTCTTGCGGTTCTTCGCCGTCCCCGCAGTACGCGCCGAAGCCGGCCGCGAGCCACACGGTGTCCCGGTACGCCTTTGCCCTGATGCCGTGGCACGGTTCGGTGCCGGTCTCATAGACCGTCTTCCGGGCGGACCAGGCGTCGTCAGAGGCGTGGCGATGCTGTGCCTCCAGGCCGCGGCGAGTGAAGCGGAGGGACACCTGCCGACCGTCGGACAGTTCGAGGACGGTGTGGTCGTCGTCGTGCTCCACGACCCGTGAATCAGGCTTGTCCTCGGGTTCGCGGTGGGACGTCGTGTGCTTCGCGCTGCTGGTGGACGATCCCTTGTCCGATTGCTCGGTGCAGCCGCCGACGGCTGCGCCGAGCATCAGCACCGCTACCGCCCACGCCGCTGCGCTCTTCGTCCTCATGCCGTGTCAGCCCCCTGTACGCCGTCCCGCGATGCCCGGGCCGGTAGGTGGCACGAACTCGGCGATGCTAGTCGGTGGGCGGCCCGCCCCGCTCGGCCCCCGGCACGGTGCAGCCCCGGCAGTTCCGTCACTCGTCGAGGACGGCGGCGACCGCACCCGGCCCGGGCCGCCGCCTCCCGCGCCTCCCACTCCCCAATACTGCGTGCCCGTGTGCCCGCACGCGGGCGGTGTGGGCCCGTGCGAGCTCGTCCAGCACCTGTCGATGTTCGATTTCGTGGCGTTGTCCGGGACCGCCCAGGATCGGGTCATCGAATACGTCGATCACCTGCACGAGCACTTCGAGGACCCGGTACGCGTCGTGGGCAGACGCTACGCCGCCCCGACGGCCCCCGGCTTCTCGGCCAGTATGCGGACCGAGTCGATCACGACGTACCGCTATCCCGACGGCACGTTCTGGATGGCGGACGCGGCGTCGCAGCAGGCGGTGGTCGCATGAGTGCCGACCGGCGCTGCCTGAAAGCCGTCGTCACTGGGGGCGGATCGGGTATCGGCCTGGCCACGGCACGTCTGCTTGCCGCCCGCGGCGTGACGGTCGCCGTGCTCGACCTGAAGCCCGATGAGGCTCAGGTTCCCCTGTGGGCCTACCGGGCGGACATCGCGGACGACGCCTCAGTGCGGGCCACGATGCGCCAGGTGGCACAGGACCTGGGCGGCATCGACATCTTGGTCAACAACGCCGAGGTGGGGGCCATCGGCACGGTCGAAGATAACGAAGACACCGAGTGGCAGCGGGTGTTCGACATCAACGTCCTGGGCATGGTGCGCGCCTCCCGTGCCGCCCTGCCGTACCTGCGGGAGTCGAAGCACGCCGTGATCGTCAACACCTGCTCGATCGCGGCCACCGCTGGCTTGCCGCAGCGCGCCCTGTACTCGGCGAGCAAGGGCGCTGTGCTTTCCCTGACTCTGGCGATGGCCGCCGACCACGTGCATGAAGGCGTGCGCGTCAACTGCGTCAACCCCGGTACGGCGGACACGCCGTGGGTGGGGCGGCTTCTCGCCCGGGCCGACGACCCAGCTGCTGAGCGCGCGGCACTCAACGCTCGCCAGCCCATGGGCCGGCTGGTGAGCGCGAACGAAGTCGCCGCCGCCATCGCCTATCTGGCAAGCCCGGCCGCCGCCACTGTCACGGGCACGGCCCTGGCCGTGGACTCCGGCATGCAGGGCCTGCGGTTGCCTCCGGTGGAGCAGTGAGGGGATGCTGTTCGTCCTTGCCCAACGGGGCGCGGGGCGACATATCCCGCGGTTCCGGCTCCGGAGCTCTGCCGCTGCCACCCCGGAGCACCCTGGGCCGCAGCGGCGTCCCGGTCATGACACCGGGACTCGGCGCGGCCTCCCTCGGCGGGCCCTACGTGCCGGTGAGCGAGGAGCACGCCGCCCTGACCGTCGAAGCCGCGTGGGAGGCCGACATCCGCTACTACGAAAACCGCCCCGCACTACGGCCTCGGCTTGTCCGAGCGCCGCCTGGGCAAGTCTCTGCGCGGGAGGCCGAGGGCCGCGTACACCCTCTCGACGAAGGCGGACCGCCTCCTTGAGCTGCTCGAGCCGTAGACCGGCGGCGGTGACGATCTCGCCAGCGGTTTCGGCCTGCCGGCCACTCACAGCCGCATGTGGGACTTCAACGTCGACGGCGTGCGCCGCCCTGGAACGATCGCGTTCCGAGGGCGTCGTACGCGCCAGCGGGGCGGGCATGAACCAAGTGGACATGCTCCCCCGCACTGTCACCGACACGGATGTGGACGCCGTGATGTGCACACGCCGCTACCCCTGCTGGAGCGGCCGCGATGGACGGCCTGCTGCTCGCCGCCGAGCCCGCGGCGGCGACCACAACGCCCGACACGTCGTTTTGAGTGAGTGGACCGTCTGGGCGACGTTCAACGCGGCATGGAACGTTGGCAGCCCGAGTGCCGGGGGTGGCAGGTGCACCTGCTACCACCGGCACCCGGGAGTCCCACTCCAAAAACCCCCCTAACCTCCAGTAACCCCAAACACAGAGGCAGAAAACACACACTG